>JADJZR010000014.1 GCA_016715645.1 Elusimicrobiota bacterium
TACGACGGCGGACCGGCAACTGCTGGCCGGGTCGACAACGCCCACAGCGTCTCAGGGCCCGCCACGCGGCGTCTGCTGGAGCGCGCCTATGACGTCCATGGAGACAAACGCTTTGAGCGGCTCAAAGCATCTCCTCCGCCCACATCTACAACCTGCGTGCGACGCCCGCCTACCAGCGATTGGCCTACACCTTCGCCAGGACCAAGTCCGTCCGCGTCGCCATCGGCATCCGTCGACGTCCAGACCCCCAGGGCCAACCGGGTTGGATCCGCGTGGACACCGTTCGAGGCGATCGACCGAAAGAAGGGCGCTTATCATCAATCTGGTCGATGTCGTTACCCAGTGGGAAATCGTTCTGTGCGTCGAACAAATCGCTCGAACGCTTCCTCGTCCCCGCCCTGGAAGGTGCACTGAGCATGTTCCCCTTCCGCATCCTGGGATTTCATTCCCGATAACGGGAGCGATAAATCAACCGAATCGTGGCCTCCCCTCTTAAACAAGCTCCTTATCGAGCAGACCAAGTCGCGCGCAGGACGAACCAACGACAACGCCCTCGTCGAAGGCAAGAACGGCAGTGTGATCCGCAAGCACATGGGCTACGGCCACATCGCACCCCGCCATGCGGGGGGCAATCAACAGAGTTTTACCGCACGCACTTCAACGGGTATCTCAGTTCACCGCCACTGCGGTTTTGCGACTATCACGGTCGACCGTCGTGCGGGAAACGTTGCCGGAAATGCAAGACCTACCAGACGCCTTACGAACGGTTCCGCGCAATCCAGAGGCTACCCGGTTTATACGTCCCGGCTCTGTCCGCATCGACGAAGGCTGGCCAACAAACGGACACCCAGGCGGCGGAGGCATGCAACGTGAAAAAGAGACTCTTTGGCGTATTTTATGCCATCAAAACCGGAGGCAAAAACAGGAGATTTCACGCCCCGCAGACCCGATTTATACCCCAAAAGGAGGCAAAATCCCAGACTTACCGTCGACACTCCGTCGTAAAGCTTCAGGCTCATTTGTGAATTGGAAAATGCTCGGGGATGGAGAATACGGTTTGACTTATTGAGGGACTACCGTGAGAAAGAAAAAAATCGCAACGGGCCAGAGACACAGAGCGACACCCGTTGAAGGAACAAAGGCGATCAGGCGGGAGTATGTGACGGAGCGGCAACTCGAACCAGGACCCAACTTCCTCGGATTATTGAATGGTTTCCTGGAGAAAGAACATCAGCTTGAGGTTCCCGACGTCCAATAGGTCCCCCTCTTTGAGCGGGACTTGGGCTTGATCCATGAGATTGTCGCCGTTTAGCTTTACGGTTTTATCTTTCAGGGCGGTTAAATAATAGCCGTCCACCTTTTTGGCCACGCAGGCCGCTAGGTCCGGGGCAAACAATCCTTTGAGTTTCACGAGGGCTTGCTCCGATTTGCCGATGTAAGTGGTCAATTGTGTCAACGGGTAAGGGTCGGCCTTGGACCCCGCCAAGATTCGCAAATGCCCTACCCGCGATGAGGCGGTAGGAGCCGGCGGCGGGGCGGCCATCACCACCGTCGCATCGGACGACACAGGGGACGGATTGATTTTCTTCCTCTCCGGCGCTTCTTCGTCGTTGTAAAATTCCACGGTGTGTTTGGCGATCGCCAGTTCATCGCGGTGATGGAGGGGTTCACTGGAAATCCGCCGTTCACGCAAAAATGTTCCGTTCGTGCTGTTAAGGTCTTCCACGAAATACGAATTCCCCTGGCAGTAGACGCGGCAATGTTTTCCCGACACGGCCGGATTGTCGATCACCAAATCGTTATCGGACTTTCGACCCAAAAACACTTCTTGTTTTTCAATATCCAGTTCTTTAACGATCGCTCCGTTAAACTTCAACAAAAGTTTGATCATGGTTGTCTCCTGAAGTGGCTTTTCCATTTTTTAAAAAGCATCCCAAACCGTTCGAAGACCCCTTCGCGAACCACCTGTCCCACCGCCACGGTCACATTATCGAGACCGCCGCGTTCCAACGCCAAATCCACCAGGCGTTTGCTTGATTTCAGCGGATCGCTTCCGTCCTCCAGAACGCGGGCGATGTCTTTTTCGTCCAGCATTTTGGTCAAACCATCCGTGCACAAGAGGATTTTATCGCCATTGTGCAACAGAGGTTCAGCCGCGTCCACGTCCACCGTTTGGCCCACCCCCACCGCCCGGGTTAAAATATTTTTTGACTCGGAGGCATCCGCTTGGGCCGGGGTGATCAGCCCTTGGGTCAGTTGTTCGGACACCAACGAATGGTCCCGTGTTAACGCCGTCAGGACCCCTTTGCGAAACAAATACAACCGACTGTCCCCCACATGCACAATGGAGAGCCGTGAGCCGTTGATCAAGGCCGCGGTCAGTGTGGTTCCCATCCCGTGCCGTTCAATTCTCTCCTGGGATGCGCGAAAAACGATATCGTTGGCCACATGAACAGCCGCCGCCAACAGGCGCGTGGGTCCAGTCCAGTGAATGGGCAAATGCCCCACCGAAGGGATGGTCCCCGACTTTAATCCCTGGGCCACCTGCTGGCGTAACACATCCACCGCCAGCCGGCTGGCGATTTCACCGGCCGCGTGGCCGCCCATGCCGTCCGCCACGATGAACAAGCCCAACTCATCGTCGATCAAACAAGAATCCTCATTATTTTTCCGAACGTGCCCGGTGTCGGTCACCACGGTGCCGATGATTTTCATCATTTCGCCTCCGGAGGGACGACGCCCAGGTTTATGGTCTTTTCGGGTAACAGCTCAGGCCCCTCACCCTGCCCTCTCCCGAGAGGAGAGGGGAAATCATTGTTTTCCTTCCCCTCTTGGGGGAAGGCCCGCTGCCGGGGCCTGTTCGGCCCGTCGCTTAAGTGTGCCACTGGCACACGCGACCCCCGAAGGGGCGGATGAGGGACCTGAGCAGTTACCTTTTCGGAATTCGACGGCTCAGCCGTTAGCCGTGGGGTTTCCAAGACAGGCGCGGCCCCCCCCCCTCCACCGCCGATGGCCCGAAGGTCCCGAGCCATATCGGCGCCTCGCTGGTAGCGTTGGTCGGGGTCTTTCAGGAGCGCCCGGTCGATCACGGCTTTGAGGGACGGACTCACGCGATCGGGCCGTAGGCGAAGGACGTCGGGGGCCTCTTCGCTGGCGATCTTAAACAGTAGCGTGGCGATGCTTTCCCCTTCAAAGGGTTTTTCCCCTGTCAACAATTCGTACAACATCACACCCAATGAAAACAGGTCCGACCGACCGTCAATCTTTTTACCCGACAATTGTTCCGGCGACATATAGCTCGGGGTTCCCATCACCGTCCCTGTGGCGGTCTTTGAAGACGCGGCGATCCGCGCGATACCGAAATCCGTCACACGAAGCGACCCGTCTTTAAGCCGCATGATGTTCGCCGGTTTAATGTCGCGGTGCACCACCCCGTGAGCGTGGGCGTAATCCAGCGCCTCGGCAATCGTGGCCACATAGTCCACCACAACGGAGACTGGCAACAGGTTGGCCTTTTCCGCATACTTTTTGAGATCTTCCCCCTCCAACAGTTCCATGGCGATATACGAAATGTCGCCGTCTTCCCCCGCGTCAAAGATTCGAATGATGTGGGGATGGTTCAACGTCCCCGCGGACTCGGCTTCACGGAAAAACCGGTCCCGCACCATTTTCGCCGTCTCGGCGTCGTTATCGTCTTCAAACCGCAATGTTTTAATGGCCACCGATCGATTGATTTTGGGATCCCGCCCCAAGTACACAACGCCCATGGCTCCCCGCCCCAGCTCTTTTTCAATTTCGTATCGACCCAACGTGGGTTTGGCGGCCCCGGCGCCCATGACCACCGTCCCCCCGGCCTTTCCGGCGGATCCCAACGCGCCGGTTTCACCGGCTTGCTTGGCGGATCTCGAACGATCTTTCACATCTTTATAATTTGGATCGGAGAGAGCGATGTGATCGTAAACAACGCCCGCTTTCCCGAATTGGCGTTTGCGCTCAAAATCCAAGGCCAGGTTATACAAGACGCCTTTCATGTCATCGTCCACCGGGCATTTTCGAAGTTTTTCAAAGGCCATGTCCAAAAGGCCCTGGGTTTGATACGAAAGACCCAAACTTTTGTTGGTCTCGATGCTTTGGGCTTCCACCCAGTCCTTGTGCATTTCGGTGAAGAAGAAACGGCGCACCGTCACCACCGCATACGCCGCGACCAACACCGCCATCGGATAGAATATTTTGATCCACCCGTTTTGGGCCACAAACCAATACCAGCCGGCGCCCAGCGTGACGACCAACAGGCCCGCCGTGACAGCCAAAGCCCGTTTCGCCTTCAATAAAGGAAGCCCGAACGTGACAAACAAGCCCACCATCCCCAGCCATGCGAATTCCACCTGTCGAGCCCAGGGTGGCCGGGACAGATGGGTCCCTTCCCAAATATTTCTCAACACCGACAACACGACGCCGTTGTATTGAAACGAAGGGTCCACCGGGGTGACGAACGAGCTTCCCAAAGCCGTGTCGGTAATTCCCACCAACACCAACTTATTTTTGTAGGTTTTAGAAGGGATGCCGCCGCTATCGCGCAACACGTCCACGGCTGAATCTTTTTTGATGCTCGCGAAGTCGCCGCTGTAACGAATCAACAGTTTTGATTCCTCATCCAGAGGAATGACTTTTTTTCCCAAGACGATTTCCTTGCCGGGCCGAACGCGCACATCGCTCATTTTTAAGTTCATGGCCACCCGGGCCATTTGCAGGGCCAACGAAGGGACCACCTGGCCGCGGCAGTGCATCACAGGAGCTTCCCGGCGCACCGCGCCGTCCGCGTCTTGAATGACCGTCACGTGTCCAAGCCCTTCCGAGCGCTTGGACACGTCGGCCAACGGCAAAAGAGGGGCCGAGCCTTCCGGAATGCTTTCGAGAGATCCCTCCACTTGAGACTGGAGAAACCCGGCATTTTTCAACCGGTCGATGTGTTCCGACGAATCGTCCCCGGAGGACCCGAGGGACCGAAAATAAAAAGCGAACACCAACCGTTTGGCTTTTGCCAACACGGACTTAAACCGCGCGTCGTTGTCCAATTCCCGGGCGGTTTCATCAATGGTCTGGCCGAACCCCCTGAGATCCCCAAACGGATGGGTGGCCACTACCTTTTTATATCTCCCGTCCTTTCGCAACCGCTCCAACAAGGGCGCAAACGATTCGGATTCGGTCTCCAGAACCGACTGATACTCTTCTTTCAAATCCTTGAGAGCCATCAGGCCGGGATTGTCATCCGGTTCGGAAAAAATGACGGCGCATCCCAAGGCCTTGGGTTCCCCGGCCGCGATGCGCGACAACAAGTCCGCCATCACGCCCCGAGGCCACGGCCAACGTCCGATGGCTTCAATGGACGGCGCGTCGATGGCCACCAACCGGATGTCGTCCGACGCGATCGTTTCAGGGAGGGTCCGCAACCGGAGATCGTAAAGTTTTTTCTCGATATTTTCCGTCACACCAAACGACGTTCCCATAGCGGTCACGGCGGCCGCGGTCAACACCGCGCCCACCACCGCGTCCCACCCCAACCGATGGCGAAAGGAAGCGTCCATTTCTTTAAGCCGGACGCGGTCCCGCTCCGAACGCTTGGGCCTTCAGACGTTTGCGTTCGGCGATTTTTTCCCGCAGGGACAGTTCCAACCCCGGGTTTTCCCGCAAAAACCGCTTGAAGGTATCATGGGGAAGCATCAGGACTTCGGTATCGTCGGCCGCTGAGCGAATGGTCACATCGCAGGTGGTCGAGTCCAATAAGGATATTTCCCCGAAGAAATCGCCGGCTTTCAGTTCTCCCAAACAGGCCTTTCCCATTCCCGATTTGGCGAACACTTGAGCGCTCCCGCTTTTGAGAATGAAGAAGTTGTGGTTGATTTCACCTTGAAAAACGACCGTTTGGTCTTTTTTGAAGGTTTGGTGGGTCAGCTCGGACGTAATTTGACGTATCTTGTCGTCGTTGAAATACGACAGGATGTTGACGTTTCTCTTGATGAACAGCGTGTCGTCGAACGGCATACCGCCCTCCCGTGTGGGATCAGGCGGGGGTGGATCATCCCCTTTTTTTCAAGAGGATCCCGGCCGCCTGGTCCAGTGGCACATCCATGGAATCTTTGGCGTTTCGGGCCTTAATTTCCACTTGGCCCAGCGCCAATTTCTTTTCACCAACGGTGACCCGCCAGGGAATACCCAGCAGATCCGCGTCTTTAAATTTCACACCGGCCCGTTGGTCCCGGTCATCGACCAACACGTCGAGCCCGGCGGCCGCCAACTCTTTTTCCAACCGTTCGGCCGCGGCCATGACGGCGGGTTCGGCGGTGTTTAACGGCAATATCAGCGCGTCAAAGGGCGCCAACGAGGGGGGCCACACAATGCCGTCGGCGTCGTTCGATTGTTCGATGGCCGCGGCCACCACACGACTGACACCGATGCCGTAACACCCCATAATGAACGGGGACTTGGTCCCCTTTTCGTTCAAAAAACCCGCGTCCATCGAGCCGGAATATTTGGTTCCCAACTTGAACGCGTGCCCCACCTCGATGCCTTTAAAGAAGCATAGTGGAGATTTGCATTTTGGGCAAGGGTCTTTTTCAATCACCTGCCGCAGGTCGCCCACTCGGGCGGGGGTAAAGTCCCGGCCCGGATTAACGTTTCGTCGATGAAAATCCGTTTTATTAGCTCCGGTCACCCCGTTGGTGACGGCCATGACGCTGTGATCGGCCACCACATCGGCGTTCAGTCCCACCGGTCCCGCAAACCCCGGCTCACAGGAGGCCGTCTGCCGGTAAACCTCGTCGCCCGCCTTAAAAAGCAATTTCGCTCCCAACAGGCGTTTTAATTTGTGCTCATTAAGCTCGTGATCGCCGCGCACCAAGGCCACTACAGGTTTTCCGTCGGCAACATAAAACACGGTCTTGATAATTTTCGACGCAGGCACGTTTAATAATCGCGACACGGCCTCCACCGCCCCAACCCCGGGCGTGGCCACTTCGTCCATCGGCAAATGACCCTCTTTTTGACCCTCGGGGCGAAGGCCCCCGTCGGCCGAAGGGCCGCATTCGGCCCGTTCCACATTGGCCGCGTAGCCGCAAGACGAACAGGCGGCGATGGTTTCTTCACCCGTGTCGGCCAGGACCATAAACTCATGGGAAAAGTTTCCCCCGATGGTTCCGGTGTCCGCTTCCACGGGACGGAATTTCAGCCCGCACCGCTGAAAAATACGCGTGTAGGCATCCAAAGCGTCCCGGTAGGTGGCCTCGGCGCTGGCGTCGTCGGCGTGAAAGGAATAGGCGTCTTTCATGTAAAATTCACGGGAGCGCATGACACCAAACCGCGGACGGATTTCGTCGCGAAACTTCGTTCCGAATTGGTACAACAACAACGGCAACTCCCGGTACGACCGCACTTCCCGGCGCACCAAGTCGGTGATCACTTCCTCCGCCGTGGGGGCCAAACAAAATTCGGTGTCTTTGCGATCGCGCAGACGCAACATTTCTTTGCCGTACTGTTGCCAACGGCCGGTTTCCTCCCACAAATTCTTGGGTTGAACCACGGGCAACCACACCTCTTGGCCGCCGATGCGGTCCATTTCTTCCCGCACAATCCGTTCAACCCGGCGCAGAACCCGCAACCCCACGGGCAACCATTCATAAAGGCCGCTGGCCACTTTGCGGATCATCCCGGCCCGCAACATCAGGCGCGCCGACACCGTATCGGCGTCGGAAGGCAAATCTTTTAAGGTAGGCAACAAAAAGCGAGACAGGCGCATGGGGTTATCTCGACGTCTCGACGGTTTCGGTCGCCGGTTTGGTTCGCAACCGTTGAACATCGGACACGGTGGCGTAAAACAAGATGCCCAACAACACCGATAAACCCGCCACATTGGCCACCTGGGCGGCCCGGCGGCTCACCGGCCGGCGGGTGATCCCTTCCCAAAGAAAAAACATGAAATGCCCCCCGTCCAACATGGGGATCGGAAACAAGTTAAACAACCCGATCCCCAACGAAATCAACGCGATCAAGAACAGATAATCTTGAACGCCGCTTCGGGTCGACTTGCTGATAACGCTGGCGATGCCGATGGGTCCAGCCAAATCGGGTTTTTCACGATTCACTATTTTGTCTTTGAGATAAGACAACGTGTGAACCGTCCAGTAAACGGTCTGTTGCCCGCCCGCCTGAAGAGCCGCCCCTACCGGCAAAGGAGTCAAGAGTACCGTGGGTGAAATTCCGATCAACCCCTGATTTCCGGCGCCCCGAACAGGAACCACCGTAATGGATCGATCTTCCAGTCCCCGGCGAACGCCCAGGGTAACGGAGGTTTCCGGATTTTTATGAATTCGCTCGGCCACATCCGTCCAGCTCGAAACGGACTC
Source organism: Elusimicrobiota bacterium (assembly GCA_016715645.1). Classification (GTDB taxonomy): domain Bacteria; phylum Elusimicrobiota; class Elusimicrobia; order FEN-1173; family FEN-1173; genus JADKHR01. The sequence goes on from JADJZR010000014.1 coordinate 8,400, forward strand.
GCCGTTCACGGTCAAAATACGGTCCCCGGAAAGGATCCCCGCTTTTTGGGCCGGGTAAGAATCCACCAGTTCCCCCACCACGGGTTCCGTGGAGGGTTTCGGTTGGCCCCAGAACAAGAAAACGAAAAAGAAAACCACATAGGCCAAAACATAGTTCATGGCCGGCCCCGCCAAGACGATGGGGATTCGACGGTACCAGGGTTTCGCGTAAAAATCCCGGGAGTCACGCACAACCGTGGGGTCCGCGCCCGGTTCCATTTCACCGGCCATACGCACTTCGCCGCCCAAGGGGATCCACGCGATGCAGTAGCGGGTCTCCCCCCACTGAAACCCCCACAGTTCGGGCCCTAGGCCAAACGAAAACCGGTCCACGCGCACGCCAGTTTTTTTGGCCACAATAAAATGCCCGAACTCATGGACAAACACCACGATCCCAAACGCGAACACAACCCCCAACGCCCCCATCAAAAAATCCATATCAATTCCCCTTTAGTCTTTCAATTGACAAATGAAAAAAATCCGCGCCGAATTCGGGCCCGCCGAGATACCCCATTCTATAATTTTAGGTCACTACTCAGCTCCCTCACCCTACCCTCTCCCAAGAGGAGGGGTCTGTTTCCTCCCCTCTGGGGGGGGAGGGGGGCCCCGAAGGGGCGGAGGAGGGACCTTTGGAGAAGAACCCTTGGGTGAAGATCGACTGGGTGTTGGACCGTATGGCGAGCACATGCCCCATCTGGCTCAAACAAAGGACCGTAAACGCCATGGTTTGCCAGTGGGCATGGCCCGTGTGAATGGACCAGGCCTGCGTGAAAATGGTGGCAAACCCCATGAGTAGGCCAACCCACAGGGTATGAGCGCCGAGACCCTGAGCGAAGATGCTTTCCTGGGGATGGCGGGGCGGCCTGTCCATGAGGCCCTTCTCCGCCGGTTCGGCCGACAGAGCCAGGCCGGGAAGACCGTCCGTCACCAAATTGATCCACAAGATATGGATCGGCAAGAGCGGAATCGGCAGGCCCAGGAAAGGCGCCAGAAAAATGGCCCATATCTCTCCGGAATTTCCGGTCATCGCGTATTTGATGAACTTGCGGATATTGTCAAAGATTCGCCGGCCCTCTTTGATGGATTTGACGATGGTCGCAAAGTTATCGTCCAGGAGGATCATGTGACCAGCCTCTTTCGAAACATCCGTGCCGGTGATACCCATCGCCACGCCGATGTCAGCCCGTCGAAGGGCCGGCGCATCGTTGACGCCGTCGCCGGTCATGGCCACAAAATGCCCCTTATCCTGGAGCGCTTTAACAATGTCGAGCTTCTGTTCCGGAGCAACGCGCGCGTAAACCCGGATGTGTTCCACGCGATCCTCGAACTCCTCAACGGTTAGTTTCGCCAGGTCGCGGCCCGTCATAACGGCCCCGTGAGCGTCCTCAATAATGCCCAACCGACGGGCGACCGCCCCCGCGGTGAGAGGGTGGTCGCCGGTGATCATCACGGGAGCGATGCCGGCGCTTTTGCAAAGCCGGATGGCCTCCTTCGCCTCTTCCCGGGGCGGGTCCATCATGCCCACCAATCCCACAAAGGTCAGGCCGGATTCCACGTTTTCAGGCGTAACGTCCCTTGGGTGGCCCTGCCATCGACGCATGGCAACGGCCAGCACCCGCAAGCCTCGGGACGCCATGGCCTCGTTGGCCTTGAAGATACGCTCATGATCCACACTCACCAAGCCCTGGGACATCAGGCAGTCTTTCGCGTTGGCCAAAAGCACATCCGGAGCCCCTTTCGTAAAAGAGATGTAGCCCCCGTCGCCGTGGCCTTTTTCGACCCGATGAAGAGTGGTCATGCATTTTCGTGCGGAGTCAAAAGGGATTTCGGCCACGCGAGGGAAATCTTTCTCCAGCCGCGCTTTATCAAACCCGGCGCTTTTGGCCGCGAGAAAGGGGGCTGTCTCAGAGGGGTCCCCCAGGGGGTTGCCGGAGGCGTCTTCGCGCACATCGTTGTTTAAAGCCAACGCCGTCATGAGCAAGGCCGACGGGTGGCGCAACGGGTCGACGGGAGACAGGGGCGTCATTCGCATGGACGTCAGGGAGGCGCTCGTTGCATCCACAAAATATTCTTCCACGGTCATTTTGTTGAGAGTGAGCGTGCCCGTTTTGTCAGAGCAGATGTACGTGACCGACCCCAGCGTTTCCACCGCCGGCAACTTCCGAATAAGGGCGTTTTGCTTGACCATCTTTCGCGCCCCCAACGCCAGGGAAATCGTCACCACCGCGGGAAGCGCCTCCGGTATCGCCGCCACGGCCAGCGAAATGGCCGTGAGAAGCATCGTTAAGGGGGGCTCTCCTTGAACCAGACCGACGGTGAAAACCACAGCGCAGATGGCCAACACCACCAACGCAAGTTTTGTTCCAAACCGGGCCAGCCTCTTTTGGAGGGGTGTTTTTTCCTCTTCGCCCTCTTGCAACATCGTGGCGATCCGACCCAATTCCGTTTCCATACCAGTCGAGACAACCACTCCCGCACCGCGCCCGTAGGTGACGAAAGTCCCCTTGTAGGCCATATTTTTCCTGTCGCCCAAGGAGGCCGTGGCGTCCGGGATCGGCTCGACCTCTTTTTCAACGGGCACGGATTCACCCGTCAAAGCGGACTCGTCGATTTTCAATCGGGCCGATTGGATGAGTCGCATATCGGCGGCAATGACATTGCCGGCTTCCAGGAGAACAACATCGCCCGGCACGATCGCGTGGGCCGGGATGGTCGCGGCGGTCCCGTTTCGCAGGGTTGTGGTGGATGGCGCCGCCATCTTCTTAAGGGCGGCCATGGCCTTTTCCGCCCTGTATTCCTGGACAAACCCGATCAAGGCGTTGAGCACAACGATCACGGCGATGGCGATGGTATCGGCCATTTCTCCGATAACGCCCGCCACGATGGCGGAGGCAATGAGAACGAGGATCATGAAATCTTTGAATTGCTCGAGGAACATGACCAGGGGGATCTTTTTCTTCTTTTCCCGAAGGGTGTTGGGACCGAACTCCGCCAATCGGTTGGACGCCTGTACGTTGGAAAGACCGGCCACCGGATCGGTGTCCAATTGGCGGGCCACGGCACCGACATCGACCCCGTACCAGGAAAATCCCGCGCCCGGATTCTTTAAAAGACCATTGTTTGGTGAATCGACCACGGGACCTCTCCTGGGGAAAAGGGAACTACGCGGCGCGAGACAACGCGACCTGGGCGGCCCGGCGCGCCCATTGGTCGGCGGCCAACACATCGTCGAGGGACAAGGGGTTCCCTTGGGCGCGGTAATCGCCCATCACCCGCCGACAAATTTTCGGGATATCCATAAAACCCGTTCGACCCTGAATAAACGCCTGCACCGCCACTTCGTTGGCCGCGTTGAAAACCGCCGGCCACAAACCGCCCCGCCGACCCGCGTCCAACGCAACGGACAACGACGGAAACCGTTTAAAGCGGGGCCGATGAAATTCCAGGGTGCGGATTTCATCCAACGCCAACGGTTTCACCGGTGTGGGCCGCCGGTCAGGGAACGTGAGGGCGTATTGAATCGGCAAGCGCATGTCCGGATGGGACAACTGGGCCAGCATGGACCCATCGTCAAACTCCACCAACGAATGGACGATGGACTGGGGATGAATCACAATGTCGATCCGGTCCATGGGCACGCCGAACAAATGGTGGGCTTCGATGGCTTCCAACCCCTTGTTGGTCAAGGTGGCGCAATCGACGGTAATTTTTTTTCCCATTTTCCAGGTCGGATGGTTGAGAGCCTGGGCCACGCCCACGTTGGCCAACGATCCCTGGTGCCGATAAAAAGCCCCCCCCGACGCCGTCAAAATAAGTCGTCGAACTCCTGGACCCGGCCCCGTGCGCCCGCCCAAACATTGGAAGAGGGCGGAATGCTCGCTGTCCACGGGGATCACCTGGGCTCCGGACCGACGGGCGGTATCCATCACCAGCTCACCCGCCACAATGAGCGCCTCTTTGTTGGCCAAGGCCACATTTTTCCCAGCCCGCAACGCGGCCAACAGGGGCCTGAGTCCCACCGCTCCCACAACCGCCGAGACCACCAGGTCAACCCGAGGCGCCACGGCGGATTCCAAAAGGCCCTCCACCCCAACGCCAATTCGAACACGAAGTTTCCGGTTGCGCGACCAACGAGACAACGGGTCCACAACGGAGGGATCCCCCACCACCGCCCTTGACGGACGAAATTCCGCCAATTGTTTTTTAAGGAGCTCCACGTTGGAATGGGCCGACAAAACGTCCACGCGCACCGACGCCCCCGCCCGGTTGAGCCGCCGCACCACATCCAACGCGTTCACGCCGATTGATCCGGTGGATCCCCACACCGCCAAAACCCGTTTCATCCCACTTTACCGACGGAAATCATGTAAAAGTACAAAAACGGAGACGTGAGCAAAAATGAATCGAACCGGTCCAAAACACCGCCGTGGCCGGGCAAAAGAGCCGACGAATCTTTAACCCCAAAACATCGTTTCAGCAGTGATTCCATTAAATCCGACACCTGGGCCAAACCCCCCAACACCGCCGCCAAGACCACTATTTCCCACCGCCCAAAAAGATCTTTCATGAACAGTTCACGCAACGCAAGGGAAATCAGGATTCCCGCCGCCCAACCGCCCGCCGCGCCTTCCCAGGACTTTTTCGGGCTGATGGCGGGGGCCATTCGATGTTTGCCCAGGGCCAAACCGACCCCGTAAGCGGCGGAGTCCTGAGTCCAAATCAAGACCACTAAAAACAACGCCGCCCACGCACCGCCGTTCATCAACGCCGCGTTGGACCCGCGCAAATCCCGCAAAAGGGCAAAATAGCCCAACGGCCAAACGATCAACAAAATTCCCGTGAGGGACATGGCCAACCGCAAAATCGCAAGGCCTTTCTCTTTTCGTGCCATTTCGCGCACGACCAACACCAACATCGCCGTCATGACCGTAAAAGCCGGAGCCTGGGCCGCAAACGCGACCCCAGGCCGAACACCCGGAATAACCAGTGAGAGGGCCACCGCCGCCCCAGCGGCGATTCCCCACCACCCCTGAGTGGCATACCCGCCTTCATCCGCAATTTGATGGAATTCCCAGAGGGCCAATAGAATCAGGAGAAACATAAAAACAAAAAATGGAAGGGATCCCAAATACAGCACCCAAAGAAAAACAGGCGCCATCACCAACGCCGTCAGCACCCGCGGGAGCAGCATGTCAGGCTTTTCCGAACCGGCGGTCGCGCCGCTGGTAATCGTGCAAGGCGGCCAGATAAGCCTCTCGCCGAAAATCGGGCCAATAGGTGGGGGTCACGTAAATCTCCGTGTATGCGCACTGCCACAACAGAAAGTTGGACAACCGGTATTCTCCCGAGGTCCGAATCAACAAATCCGGGTCGGGAAACGGCGCGGTTTGCATATGGCGGGAAAGGGATTCTTCCGTCACGGCCTCGCCCGAGACAAGCAGGGATTTCACGGCGTCCACGATTTCTTGGCGACCGCCGTAATTGAGAGCCAACGTTAAAACCACACCCCGATTGCCGTTCAACCGATCAATGGTTTGTTGAAGCGTCTTTTGAACCGAGGTCGGCAAGGTCTCGATGCGTTCGATGGTGCGCAACCGAACGCCATTTTTGTCGAGTTCATCCGCTTCGCGGCGCAGGGTCCGAGCCAAAAGGGCCATTAAACCTCGCACTTCATCGGAGGACCGAGCCCAATTTTCCGTTGAAAACGCGAACAAGGTGAGCGCCTCGACCCCCCATTCGCCCGACAACCGAACTGTTTCCCGCACGCTGTCGGCCCCGGCCCGATGGCCCAACAATCGCGGCAACCCTTGCTGTTTCGCCCAACGGCCGTTGCCGTCCATAATGACGGCCACGTGCCGCGGCATTCGAGACGGATCCAGACCGGGGGGAACAGACGGTGATGTCAAACCGTCAAAATCTCCTTTTCTTTGGCGGCCAAGGTGTCGTCCACTTTTTTAACATAAAGGTCGGTCACCCCCTGAAGGGCTCCCTCGGCCAATTTTTTTTGGTCTTCGGTGAGGACTTTGTCTTTCTCGGCTTTTTTAATTTTTTCCATGGCGTCACGCCGATCGTTGCGGATGGCCACGCGAAAATCTTCCGCTAATTTGCGGACCACTTTCACCATTTCCTTCCGGCGTTCTTCGGTGAGCATGGGGATCACCAAACGAATCAGTTTTCCGTCGTTGTTGGGTGTCAGCTTGAGATCCGACAGTTGAATGGCCTTTTCGATGGCCTGCAACGCGCCGGCGTCCCAGGGTTTGATCTCGATGGTTCGACCGTCGGGAACGCTTACGGCGGCCACCTGTTTCATGGGGGTCATCGTGCCATAATATTCCACTTTGATGTGATCCAGGAGGTTGCCTGTGGCCCGGCCGGAACGAATCGAACTCAGCTCTTGGCCCAGCTTTTCCAAAGATTTCGCCATTTTATCCTCGGCCTCTTTAAAAGCCGGTTGGAGCGGGGGAGGGATGTTTGACATAGAGGGACTCCTTTACGGTGTGACCAGGGTTCCGACGTTTTCGCCCGCAATCGCCCGACGAATATTGCCGGGCTCTTTCAAGCTAAAAACGCGCACGGGGATTTTGTTTTCCAAACAAAGGGACAACGCTGTCGCGTCCATGACGCCCAACTGGTCGCGCAGAGCCTGCAACAAAGTCAAACTGGCGTATTTTTTGGCCGACGGATCTCGATGGGGATCCGCGTTGTAGACGCCGTCCACTTGGGTGGCTTTCAAAACCGCCGACGCTTCGATTTCCGACGCCCGCAGGGCCGCCGCCGTGTCGGTGGAAAAAAACGGGTTGCCCGTGCCCGCGGCAAACACCACGATGCGGCCCTTTTCCAAATGCCGAATGGCCCGCCGACGAATGTACGGTTCGGCCACTTTGGCCACTTCCATGGCCGACATCACCCGGGTGGGCGCGCCGGTTTTTTCCAACGCGTCTTGCAACGCCAAGGCGTTGACCAGCGTGGCCAACATCCCCATCTGGTCGGAAATCACCCGATCCAACTCTTTTCCCTGCCCGCGTCCCCCGCGCCAAATGTTACCGCCGCCCACCACCACGGCGATTTGATGTTGAGCTTTTCGAGCCGAACTCAGTTCCCGTGCGATCTCGAACAGAGCGTCCACATCAATGCCGCCCTGGCCCCGGCCCAACAGGGCTTCTCCGGACAACTTTAAAACGACCCGTCTCACCCGCGGGGTTCGGGGCACGGTTTAGTCCTCTTCTCCCACCTTCAAACGAATAAACCGACGGGGGATCAAGGTGGCCCCGACTTTTTTGGACACCGATTCAACCACCTGCGCGACCGTAGCGTTTTTACCGCCGTCCACGGGTTTAACGAACGGTTGTTCCATGAGACAAAATTGCCCGTAATACTGCTGAACTTTTCCGTTCACAATTTTGTCCCAAATTTTTTCGGGTTTATTTTCCCGGCGAGCTTGTTCGCGGGCGATGTTGGATTCCTGTTCAATCACATCGGGAGACACGTCTTCTTTGCGGACAAACTTCGGGCTGGCGGCCGCGATCTGCATGGCCAGATCCCGGGCCAAGGTTTTCGCCTCTTCTTTTTCGAGCGCGGCGGCGCCGTCCCCGGCCACACCCAACTCCACCAACACGCCCACCTTGCCGACGTTGCCCGATGGGTGAATATACACGGAGAAGATTCCCGGCGAAACCCGGTCAAACCGGGCGAACCGGCCCTTGCGCAGTTGAATGTTTTCTTTGAGTTTGGCGGCCATTTCTTGGATACGATCGGCCGGGGCCTCCGCGGAGGATTTCCAGGGCGGGTTGGCGGTCGCCGCCAAACGAGTCAATTCCCCCAAAAAGCCCTGGAAGTCTTCTGTCCGAGCCACAAAATCGGTCTCGCAATTCAGCTCCAACAACACCGCCGTTTTGCCACACGGGTCCACATAAGACGTGACCAACCCGTCGCCAGTCACCCGATCGGCCCGCTTGGCCGCCGACGCCGCTCCCTGCTCGCGCAGGACCACCACAGCTTTCTCGAAATCTCCGCCGGTTTGGGTCAACGCGCGTTTGCAATCCATCAGTCCGGCGCCTGTTTTGGCCCGGAGTTTCGCTACACTCTCGCTGGAAATATCCGCCATAGAAAACGGTCCTCCTCTTAGTGAGCGGCCGGAGCGGTTTGCGCCGCCGGTTCCGCTTCGTCCGTCAAATTGATTTCCTGTTCAGCCTGGACATCGGCTTCGGCCGGCTGAAGGGCGGCTTTGGACGCCGCTTTCCCCTCCAGAATGGTGTCAGCGATGAGCTTGCAAAACAACCGCACCGATCGAATCGCGTCGTCGTTTCCGGGCATGGGATAATCGATCAAGTCCGGATCGCAGTTGGTGTCGCAAATGGAGACGATGGGAATTTCCATCCGACGCGCTTCCGTCACCGCGGTCAGTTCTTGAACCGGATCCACCACGAAAAGGGCGTCGGGCAACCGGGACATGTTTTTAATGCCGTCCAAAGACTTGGCCAGCCGTTTAATATCTTTCTCCCGGTAGAGAGCTTCTTTTTTTGACAACGAGCTGAAGACACCGCTTTGTTTCATGCGTTCCTGTTCTTGGAGCCGTTGGGCCGACTTTCGGACGGTTTCAAAGTTGGTTAACGTTCCCCCCAACCATCGATCGCGGACGAAGGGCATCTCGCAACGGGCCGCTTCCTGAGCAATGGCTTCCCGAGCCTGTTTTTTAGTGCCCACGAACATAAACACTTTTCCCTCGGCGGCGGCGTCCTTGACGTAAGTCAAGGCTTTTTTGAGTTCTTTGACAGTTTTTTGCAGGTCGATGATGTGGATGTTGTTGCGGCTTCCAAAAATGTACTTTGCCATTTTTGGGTTCCAACGCCGGGTTTGGTGTCCGAAATGGACGCCGGCTTCCAACAGGGCCTTCATTGAGACAGTTGCCATGGTTCCTCCTGAATGTCGCGCTGTGATCGAAAAAAAAAGCGGTCCCGTTGAGGACCGCTCTCCTTGCGATGCAAACGAGGGACTGAAACGGTTCCGTTTCAATCAGCGCGCGGTTTTTTCCGTCCTCTTCGACGGCCTCCACCCTCTTCATTTCGCCCGCGGCCCTTTTAAAAGGGACCCCGCCGACGATCCAAGGATGTGTGAACGGGCGGCGATGACGAAGCCGCCCTAACAAATTTTATTTCGGTGTGATTTTAATCGCCACCACAGGGCAAACGCTTTCGCAGGCCATGCAGAAAATGCAGGCGTCTTCTTTTGCGGGAGCGGCCTTCTTAGCCGACGCGGGATGGCCCGGTGTGTCCACCCAAGCGAACACATTTTCCGGACACGCGTCCAAACAAGCTCCGTCGGCGATGCACAAATCAAAATCCACAGCCACCCACGTCCCGTGAATCCCCAATTTAGCCGGCGGCTCGTAGGGACTCCAAATGTCATACCCAAACTTTTCGTCTTTTTTGACAACCTTTTGGTTCTTCTGAAAATCCGGGTCAATCGCGGCCATTCAAGTTCTCCCTTGTGGAATGTAATTTGAAAACAGAATCTACTACAACCAAGCCCCGTCTGTCAAGGCGTTCGCGCCCGCGGCACCAACAGAAAGGGTCCGATGTTACTCTTTTTTGTCGGGGGAGGAGCCGCTTGGCTCGTCGCCGTCTTTGAGCCCTTTCTTAAACCCGGTGATCGCCTTGCCCAAACTTTTCCCCAACTCCGGCAACTTGTTAGGCCCAAAAAACAACACCCCGATCAACAACACCAGAAACAGCTCCTGCCAGCCCATTCCGAACATATTCAATCTCCTCAGGCTCAAATAGCCTTGCCCACATTCTACACGTTTCTTACCCCAATGCCAGTCACTTAAGAATCGCCACCCCGGCGAAAGCTGACCGCGCTAGCAGGAAATGCCGCGTGGGAGCGGCCGGGGCCCAGTGTGTAAAACCGCATTTTTAGAGACCATTTTACCGACTGGATACCGGCTTTCGCCGGTATGACGGGCACTTTGAGGCTTAAGTTACTGGCATTGTTTCTAACCCCAACTTTATCATCACCTCAATTAAAAGCCCTGTTCGGCGAGAACAGAACAGGAAAAACTGTCGCTACGAAATATTTTTATTGATCTAAGGGCCTGCCAGAAAATAACTGTGCCACTTGGCCGGGTGCTTTTTTCAAAGAGGGGACGTTCTCAACTTATCAACTAACTTATTTTCGGTCGTCAGCCGCCGGGCGGCAACAATCTGGGTCACCCGCCGGAACACATCTTTCCCAAATTTTCCTTCCACCCATTTCCCTATCCGTGTTTCCCAAACCGCCCGTAGGTGCTTTCAAGAGTCAAACCGCCCGACGTCCCCGTGGGATGGAAGTTAATTGATTAGTTGAGAACGTCCCCTTCGCCGCAGAATACTCTCCTTGCCTTCCCATCCTTGTCCCGCATTTTCCCATTCACAGAGGTCTTAGCAAACCGCCAACCCCCTGAGGTTCTCGACGGAGAGGGTTTCTAATAATTTCGTGTGGATTTCCAATCGCGTTGATTTTTATACGATACCCTTTTGAGGAGGGTGTCACGATGGAATTGGGAAACGCGGATGGGACAAACGGGTGGTTAATAGAAAAACGGATTCAAGTTATCGAGGCCGAGGGAACCAAGAGTGTATTGGTCAAGGGCCAGGCGTATATGAGCTGGCGTGTTGGCGATGACACAGCCGAGCGCATGGCCATATCCCAACTCTACGGGTTGGGTGTGGGAACGCAAGAAGAAATAGCAAAAGCGTTCATGGTGCATGTGAACAGCGTGGCGAACTATGTTTCTGTTTTTAAGTTGGAAGGAAGCGATGGATTAAGGAGTGAGCCACGGGGGCCCAAACAAAGTTGGAAACTTGTTGCGGACGTGCGCGGAAAGATTTTGTGGATTGTGATGAAAGAAGGGGTTCGAGTATGCGGCGATTCAAGAACGGCTGGAAAGGCAGTGGAATCAGAAAGTGAGTATTGAAAGCATTCGGCAAGTTCTTTTGGACAACGGTCTTGTTGAGGAAAAGATCAAAGGAGAGCCGCAGGAACAGGGCGATTTATTTTTCGGGACGGGGCCCGGGGAATTGGGGTTGAAGTTGCACAGTGACCGCCCCAATGAAAATTCTTGTCATCGACGAGGGGAGAATCGAAACGGAAGAGAAGAGGCTCTTCCGGGTTGGGACTGTCGAAAAAACAGATCTCACTATTCGCTCGGGGAACGAAAATATTTGGATGAGTTGGAGCGAGGAGTCTGGAGTGCGTATGCGGGAGGATTGCTGTTCGCTCCTTTGATTCGGGAACACCATTTTTTTGACGTGATCAAAAGCGTCGTCACGCTTCCCACCTCAGAGGGATACAGTCTGGAACAGTTGAGCTTGACGTTTTTTTATTTTGACGTTTTCGAGTTTCGATCGATTGAAGATTTTAAGACAGTTTACCCGGAAGAATATGGTCCACTGATCGGGCGGGAAGTGAGTCCCAGCCTCTCCACACTGCGGCGATTTTTGCACCGGATAAGGGAACTGAAGAAAGGCGAAGATCTTGCAGACGAATTTGGGAAAGAGTATTTAAGATCGGGGCTGGTGCGTTGGGGAGTCCTCTACATCGATAGTCATTTTCTGCCCTACTATGGGATGCGCGTGATCACGAAGGGCTGGTGCGGGGTTCGAGACAAACCACTCAAGGGGAGCTACCAGTTTCTGGCGATCGACGAGACATTCAATCCGTTTGTATTTTTGTTGAGACCTTCGTCTGAGGATTTACTTAAGAAAATTCCCGAGCTCATAGAGAAGGCGCGGAAAATAGGGCGCGAGGCGGGAGTGGATGTAAGTGATTTGACGGTGGTCTTTGACCGAGAAGGCTACAGCGCGGAATTGTTCAGGACCCTCACGGAAATGCAACCTCCCGTGAAATTCATTACCTGGGCCAAGTATATGGATCGTTGGGTAAATGAATATAAGGGATCGCAATTTGATAAGAGCGTGACGGTCCGCTATGAGATTCAAGACGAGAAGGAGATCCGGTATTTCGAGACGCAAAGGGAGATGAACAAATTCGGAAAGATACGAACCGTGGTGATCGAAAGCGATCATCGGGAACAGCGTTCCGCTCTCTTCACGAATGACACGGGGAGTGAGGGAGGACGCGTCATTCAGCTTTGTGCCGACGGTGGGGACATGAGACGTTAAACAAGACGCAGAAGTGGGACCACAAGATGGATTATTTCCCAGGTTACGTGGAGGAGGAATTGGAAGATCAGCCACTCGTCGAAAACCCCGCGCCCAGGGAACTCAAGAAAGAGAAATCAAGTCTTATGGGCAAACTCAACGAGCTCCGGGTTCGGTTCGCAAAGAAAGCTCTGGCAGAAGAGAAAGAAGAGGCCTCGTGGAAAGAGATGAAAGAACGGAACAAAGATCTTTGCGCGGACATGGTGAGCCTTGAAGCGCAAATCACCCTACTGGAACTGGAGATTGCAAAGAAATCAAGAGAGGTCCGTTTTGACGAAGCGCATGACGGCAGGCAGCTGATGGAGTTGAATTATGAGAAAAAGCGCTTCTTGGATTGCATCAAGATATTCACGTATGATGGAAAAAAAGATGTGTTCAATTTTGTCCCCATATTGGGACGATCCCAAAGACATCTACGTGACGCTCTCTATGATCGTCAAAAGAGGAGGCGAAATCCGGTTGGAGGGAAACAGGCTTAAGGTTCGATTAAAGGGATTTCGGGATCGGGCCGTGGACTTTGCCGCGAAACGACTGTGTGAAGAGTTGAATCAGATGGCCCCTCGCACTTTAGACAAATACCAGCTACCAATTATCTATGAGGTGGCCTAAAAGAACCCACAAGATATTTTTTAGAAAATTCAGAAAAAGCTGGCGGTTTGCTAAGACCTCTGATTCACTTTCACCAAACAATTCTCGGACCAGACGCTTCACCATGGGGGACCGTTTCACCTTTGTCAGATACGGCTGATTGCGTTGCTCGGCTTCTTTCAAAAAAGACTCGCTGCCGTAGGCGATATCCCCACGGATAAGCGTCGGACGATGCTCCTTTGGTAATGCGTCGAACCACGACCAAAAAGTTCGCCTGCTGTGAATCGGGGCGGATTCATTGCCGGGCAGGACATCCACACGCAATGCCAATAGCGTGTTCGCCATCAATCCGCTGTGGTAACTGTGGGAGGGATGGCCACGTTTGCGTGGATTGTATCCCACCACCGCCCCCTCTTGTTTGCCGTAGAGACACTTAACCGTCGTGTCCAGATCGAGGATCCAGGGCGTCGACAATAAGTCTTTTTTCGTGTTGCCCAAGTGTCGTTCCATCCATTCGATGCCAGCCGATTTCTCTATTTTCAGAAGAGCCCGGCGCGCCGTGTCTTCCGAGACAAGCTGGGACACGCCAAAGAGCGCCGGATTGATCCCATCTTGGCGGATCGCGGTGATGTGTGCATACCGATGGTGCCCCGCCAGAATCGAGAGAAGAAGTGTCACCAGAATGTCCCGTTTTTCGGAGGCGTTGTTGCTTTTGTATTTTAATGGACAATCCGCCACCCAGGAGTCTAAGAGACCGCTCACTTTCAGAAATTCAATAAAAAATGGCAACTGGCCCAGGGGCGTTACTGCCGCTTGAGGGTCCCATTCCACATGAACGCGTCCCCCGAAAGTATCCAAGGCTACGCCTCCTTGCTGACACAACATTGCCTTCCGTTTCGCTTCACCCATTGGGGGAGTCCTTTCTGTCTCCAGATTTTAATGAAAACACTAGATTAGCAATACTTTATCCCCCCAGGAAGATATTTCAACTTACGTTTTTAGGTTGAAGCCCCGGTTTTTGTAAACCTTGGTCATAAACTGTACCGATTTCCTCGGTCGTGACTGTACAAGTGGGGGTCCCCGGGCGCAATTGGGGCGCACACCTCCCTTGGCCTAACTGGGGCAAACTAGCCCAACTTCCGCAGATGTTTGGGATTCCAAAGGATTTTTGGCCTAAAAATTGGGAATAGGCCGCATGGATTGCTCCGTTGGTTCTGTGTGTCGCAAAAAGGGAATGTAGTGCCGACCTACCCCCTTGCGCTATCGTCAGAGAAAATGGTTTTCTATTGGCATGTACTTACGACACAGCATTCGACGGAAAGATGGGAAGACACACACGTCTTGGCGGACAACAAGAGACACCGGGGCTCTTTGACGCGCCGCTGGATAAAGAGGTGGCGGAGATCCGATTGAACGGCGTGCGGATGGAGCGGGTGCGACGGTTTGGGGATGTGTGGCTGGGGCAGAAACTGTGGCGGATGGCAAAGCTCGATGAGTTTTTTGCGAGGGCGATTCCAGCAGGAAAAGAGGATATTCGCTGGGGAGAAATGGCGGAGCTGATGACAATCGCGCGACTGTGCGAACCGTCGAGCGACTTGCATGTGGCGGAAGACTGGCTGAGGAAAACAGCGCTGGCGGACATGTTGGGGGTGGTGGAAACGTCGATCAACGACGACCGGTTGTATCGAGCGTTGGACGCATTGATTCCGACGAAAACGGCGCTGGAGGATCACCTGAAAAGTTTGTGGGCGGGACTCTTCGGGGCAGAATGTGACTTGATGCTCTACGACATCACCTCGACGTATTTCGAGGGACAGATGGAATCGAACCCGGAGGCGCGACGCGGCCACAGTCGGGACCATCGAAGCGATTGCAAACAGGTGTGTATTGGGTTAGTGGTGACGCGGGAAGGGTTGCCGCTGGGCTACGAAGTGTTCCCGGGGAACACAGCTGATTCAACGACGGTGCGGGAGATTGTCGAGACATTGGAAAAGCGATACGGCAAGATGGGGCGGGTGTGGGTGATGGATCGCGGGCTGGAAAAAACTTCCGAACGGGGTGGAGGTTCGTTGGGCCGCGCCAGGGGAAAACGGCGAACGATATTTGATTTGTCGGAGCGAAGATCGACGGCAAAAAGAGTCGGCGATTCACGCCCTTTTTGAGAAGCGGATCGAGGCCGCGCTGGAACGGTTGAATCGTCGTTTGGAACGGGCGAAGAAACCCGTTGATCGCTCCGCGGTGGAACGCCAGGTGGGGCGTTTGCTGGAACGCAACCAGCGATCGGGACGGCTGTTTCGCATTGTGTTTGAAGAGAGGCCGGATCATCCATCGGGAATTCGGATAACGTGGACGAAGGATGAGGCGGAGCGTGAGCGACGCGCATTGAGCGACGGATGCTATGTTCTTCAGACGGATGGCGGTGACTGGACGGAAGAAGCGGCGTGGACGACCTACATCCAGCTGACGCAAGCGGAGGCGGCGTTCCGAATTCAGAAATCGGATTTGAGCATTCGTCCGGTGTGGCATCATAAAGCGGAGCGGGTGAGGGCGCACCTATTCGTCTGTTTTCTGGGATACGTTTTGTGGAAGGTGTTGGAGCAGTGGCAGTCGAGAGCTGGTCTTGGAAATTCCCCGCGAACGATGTTGGAAGAGCTGGCCCAGATTCAAAGTGGGGACGTGGTGTTGCCCACCCTGACCGGGGAGATCTTGCGCTTGCGTTGCATTGCCCGGCCGGAAAAAGCCCAGCGGATGATTCTGCAACGGCTGGGGATCGATCTGCCCCGGCGGATGAAGGTTTTTGAGAATGTAGTGCCGACTTTTTAGGTCCGGTTGTTGATAATCAACAGTTTGTCTACATCATCTGCGGAAGTTGGGCTAATGGAAAATGGGGTTTATTGTTTCGATAAATCCTCCTGCAGGAAGCAACCTGCTTCGAAAGGAGCGTTATCCAGAAGCTGGATCGGTGGCACGATGCTTTTGAGGGGCTTGGCACAGAACGCCCAAGAAGACCGGCTTCACCCCCCTTCGCTTTTCAAGATGACGTTTCCGAAGACGGT
Organism: Elusimicrobiota bacterium; assembly: GCA_016715645.1. Classification (GTDB taxonomy): domain Bacteria; phylum Elusimicrobiota; class Elusimicrobia; order FEN-1173; family FEN-1173; genus JADKHR01. The sequence continues at coordinate 24,280 of JADJZR010000014.1, forward strand.
GAAACTTACCAAGACCCTGTACATTTCTTGACCGAGAAATTTTGTATATTTTCGGGCCGGGGTTTACAAATCCTGATTCTCCCGTAAAAAACCACCTCGCGACAAAAAGAACGCATATAACGAATCAGAATGTTGATTATATTGCGTATTTTGTTAATGACACCCCTTTTTACGAGAGAATCAAATCCTGGAAGTTGAGAACCTTGGAACGGTAGCTTTTATCCTGTTGAAAGCCTTATGCGGGAAGGCTCCTAGTGAAATCAATCGGCGCTGTGGATGATCCGGGGTGCATTGAAGCAAGTCCAGAACGTCAAACAAATCACGCAACCGAAATGAACTTAGGCTGAAGATCCTACCAAAACGTCGTACAATAAATCCCGTTATAGTAACAGTTGTTGTCCTCGGGATTTTCGTTTTTGCAGGGACCGGTGCCAATGAACCAGTCTTCATCCTCGTCCACGCGGCGCGATGCCTGTGCCGTAATATCGCAGACAAAACGCGGAACCCATTTCTTTCCAAAGGCCCCATTCTTTTCGTCCAACAGGGTGACCCGGACCGGGTAGGTGTAAACTGTCCGTTGATAATCTTCCCGCCATTCAAAGGTGGGTTTGCCCTGAAAAACGACATCCTGAGTGCGCAAACCTCTCCAGGAGGACTGTATGTATTTTCCAAGGCCCTCCCTGATCGCCTGCTCGCTGGGAGGGATCGGCGCTGACGGGACATTGGGGGGAGGCGCAACTTCTTGGATCGTTAACCATTGGGCGCCCGCCAGCGTCCAGACGTTATCGACCTTCTCGTAGATAATAACGATCGGTTGCATAAATGTCTGACCCAGCGGGCCCTTGTAGAAGGCCTTCACTCCCCGCGCATAACGCGGAACAACAGTTTCACCAACAGTCTCATTGTAAAGTTGACCGAGGTCCACCGGTTCGATTTTGTCCACTGAAGTTTTCGCGTCTTTGCTTACCGCCGCACGTGCGTCTGCGGCCACACGATCCCAGGGCACGGGGGTTCGGCCTTGCTCGCCATGAACGTCCCGTTCCATAAGGGGGGTCAAAAGTAAAATTCCCAAGACCGTTAACAAAAGACCACGAAATATCATTGTCAATTCTCCTTTACCCAGCGCGATACTCACCCACCGAACCTTATTTCGATTGCGACTCAGGCGAAAGAGTCGCTGAGGAAAGGGGAGGGTAGTGCAGGGAGCTTTTGAAAAAGCGCCGCTACTCTTTTTTATCCGACGACGGTCCGTTTTCCCCGTCCCCGTCTTTGAGCCCTTTTTTAAATCCCGTAATGGCCTTGCCCAAACTTTTCCCCAACTCCGGCAACTTGTTGGGCCCAAAAAACAACACCCCGATCAACAACACCAGAAACAGCTCCTGCCAGCCCATTCCGAACATGGTTACACCTTCCTGTCCGACAACCGTCGGGATACTTCCGCCAGCAAAGTCCGGGCGGGGACATCGGGAAGCGTCGCCAACAATCCTTCGGCTTCCCTCAACAGGGATCGTGCCATTTCCTTAGATTTTTCGAGAACCCCCGAACGGCGCAGATCCGCGATAAACGCGTCCACCCGTCCGTTGGGACTGCGAAGAAAATCTTGGAAAGCGGCTCGCTCTTTGTCGGTCGACAAACCGGCCGCGTAATCGATGAGGGGCAACGTCATCTTGCCGTGAATCAAGTCGGTGTGAAGGGTTTTTCCGACGACAGCTTCGTCCCCTTCGATATCAAGGATGTCATCAACGATTTGAAACGCCACACCCAACCGGTCTCCGAACGTGTCCAAGGCCCGAATCCGGTCCGGCGCAATTCCCCCCAACAGCCCCCCCGCCCGGCACGCGGCCGCCATCAACGAGGCGGTCTTCTTTTGCAAGAAAGAAAGGTAATCCTGAACAGACAGATCAAACCGGTAGCGGCTTTCGTACTGGCCGATTTCGCCTTCACACATGGTCATGGTGCATTCGGCAAAGAGGGACATGACATCCGGACGGCCCAGGGCGCTCAATCGCCGAAACGCTTCGGCATACACATAGTCGCCCAACAACACGGCGGCGCCCTCGCCGAATTTCACACCCACGGTGGGGCGCTGGCGACGAATAACCGCTTCGTCCACCAAATCGTCATGGGCCAAAGTGGCGATGTGGATCATTTCCACCGCGAGCGCGGTTTGGGCCACCGCGGACGATTCCGCTTTCCCGAACTGGGAGCCCAAAAAAACCAAGGCCGGGCGCACCCGCTTGCCCGAACCCGTCAAAACGTAATCCGCCAACCGTCCCAAAAAACCCGTTTTTTCGCCCGCCGCCAGGGCCAAGGCGGATTCCGTTTCAGCCAAAAAATCGGTGAGCGGTTTGGATTCCCCTGACCGAAGAACCGGCTCCAGCAACCGAAGCGCTAAGGCCATACCGACCGGACCACCGTCACCAACAGGTTGGGAAACACCCCGACGATTAAAGTGAACGCTCCGGCGGCCGCGACCACGGCCAAGACAGGAGCCGGCAGATGGGGCTTGCTTTGCTGACGGGGGGTCCCAAAAAACATATGGCGCACGATGGAAAAGTAATACACCAGCGACACCACGCTGTTTAAAGCCCCCACCACGGCCAACCAGACCAACCCCGGAACCTGCAAGGCCGCGGAGAAAAGGGAAAATTTGCCGATAAACCCCGCCAAGGGCGGCAATCCGGTCAGCGACAGGAGAAACACCGCCGTCACTAAAGCCAAAGGAAGAGACCGAGCCGCCGTCCCTGAAAAGGACTCCATGGTTTCTGAGCGGGCGTCTTCCGTCACAGCGATCACGCAGGCGAAAGCGCCCAGGTTCATGACCACATAGACCGCTAAGTAAATCAAAACCGATTGTCCTCCCGCCGCCCCGCCGGCCACGAGACCCATCATGACATAGCCCATTTGGGCGATGGACGAGTAAGCCAATAACCGTTTTAGATTGGTTTGGCGCAGCGCGCCCAAATTTCCGACTGTCATGGTAAGGGCCGACAGTAAGGCCACAACAGTCAAAATAATCGAACCTTCCGCCCCTTGAAAAAAGCGAATCAACATGCCGAACGCGGCCATCTTGGGCGCCACCGACAAGAACGCCGTGATGGGCGTGGGAGCGCCTTCGTAAACGTCCGGAGCCCACAGATGAAACGGGGCCATGGCCAGTTTAAATCCAAACCCCGCCAGGACAAACACGAGTGCCCCCGCCAAGGGCAAAGCCGGCAACGAAGCTCCGGTGGATCCGACAAAAGAGCTCAATTGTGTGGAGCCCGTAACCCCATAAAGGAGGGACATGCCGAACACCATGAACCCGGTGGAAAAACCGCCCACCAAGAAATATTTAATAGCCGCCTCGCTGGCCCGTTTGTCTTCACGGCAATATCCCGTGAGGACAAACGAGGTGAGGCTGACCAATTCGATGGAAATTAAAATGGTCAAAAAGTCAGACGCGGACACGAGCAAAAACAGTCCCACGGTGGACAACAACATCATCCCCAAAAACGTTCCCCAGGAAAAGGGTTTCCCCCCCTCGCCCGATCGAAACGCGCTGAACCCCGAACAAAAACCCATCACCGACAGAACCGACACGGACAAAACGCCTTTGAGAAAACGCGCCAAGGGATCCAACGTGAGCACGCCGAAAGCGGAGGAGTTGGGCGAGACCAGGGCCAAAATCCCGGCCACGACCAAGGAAAAGACGGCGATCGAAAAAGCCCATTTCTTTTGGTCCCCGCGACCGTTGTCGCCCAGAAAGAGCGCCAACGCCCCCGCGGTCAAAGCCAGTTCAGGCAACAGGAGGAAAACAGACGACATCATTTTCCGACCACGTGTTCAATCAGTTTTTCGATGGAGGGAGCCATTTTATTTAAAAGAGAGGTGGGGTACACCCCAATCCAAATCGTCAACACAACCAGAGGAACGACGGTTAGCAACTCTCGGCCCTTCATTTCCGACAATTTTCCTTCCCATTTGGAATTAAACGTTCCCAAAAAAACATCTTTAATGAGTTTCAAAAAGAAAGCCGCGGTCACCACGATGCCGATCACCGACAAGCCCACCCACAGCAACATGTCTTTCTGGCCGAAACCACCCAAGAAACAAAGGAACTCGCCCACAAAACCCGCCAAGCCCGGCAGTCCGAGTGACGCCATGGCCTGAACCGTCATGATTCCCGCAAAAATGGGCAACCGCGCCCCCAACCCGCCGAACTCGTCAATGTTGCGGGTATGGGCTTGGTCGTAAATAACCCCCACCAACAAAAACAGGCTCCCGGTGATGATCCCGTGGGTCACCATTTGAACCATCGCTCCGGAGAGCCCCGCCGCCGCGTTGGTTCCGGTAATGGCCGCCATACCCAGCAAACAGTAACCCATGTGGTTAACGGAGGAATAGGCCACCATCCGTTTCATGTCGCGCTGGTTCATGGCGCAGAAAGCGCCGTAAACAATGTTCACGAACGCGATAAACAGCAAATAAGGGGCGAACCACCGGGTGGCCTCGGGCAAGATGGAATACGAGACCCGTAACAAGCCATAGGTCCCCATTTTCAAGAGGACGCCCGCCAGAATCACCGACACGGCGGTGGGAGCCTCCACGTGGGCCAACGGCAACCAGGTGTGAAACGGAAACGCCGGGACCTTGACCGCAAATCCAACGAACAAGGCCAGAAACACCCAAATAAACCGCGTGCCCACAAAAGCGCTGGACTGTTTGGCCAACTCCACCATATCGAACGTCCGCGGCTCGCTGGAAAAGTAAAGGGCCAAAATTCCCAACAGCATCAACACGCTTCCCGCCAAGGTGTACAGGAAAAACTTAACAGCCGCGTATTCGCGCTTGGGCCCGCCCCACACACCGATCAGGAAGTACATCGGGACCAACGTGATTTCCCAAAACACGTAAAACAAAAACATGTCCAAAGAAACAAACACGCCCAGCATCCCTGTTTCCAAAAGCAAAAACCAGAAAAAATATTCTTTCAGGCGATTCTCAATCCCAAACGAGGCGATCAAGGCGATGACGGACAAACCCGTGGTGAGCAGGACCAAAGGCAGTGATAAACCGTCGACGCCGACGATGTATTGAACGTTAAAGGCGGGAATCCAGGCAACCCGTTCCACCAACTGCATGGTGTCCCAACCGCCCGCGGCCCCGTCGAAACGGGCCCAGGCGAGCAAAGACACGGCCAACGAAGCCAAGGCCGACCCCACCGCGGTCAACCGAATAGTCGCTTTGTTGTCTTTGGGAAGGGCCAAAATCACCAAGGCCCCGATCAACGGTAAAAAGGTTATTAGGCTCAACATGAACGATCACTCCTCATTAATAATTTCATAACGGTCCGTCAGAAAAAAAGGTTATCCCAACACGCCCGCGATCCAAAGCAACAACACCCCCACGCCCAAGGCCGCGGCCAACAAATAATTTTGAACGAAACCGGACTGAACGGCACGAACGCCGGACCCCAGACGATCGGCCAGCCATCCCCACCCGTTCACGCAAACACCGTCAACGATCACGTCGTCAACCCATTTATGTACCCGCCCCAACCACTGCCCGACGGCACCCACGCCGTCCACCACAAACTGGTCCAAAAAATTGTAATCGAATTCCGCCAAAATCCGGGCGGGCTTAAAACAGAGGACGTCGGACAAATAAAGATAGGCCTTATCAAAATATCGGACGGTCACCAGCTGATAAAGGGCGGGGAACCGCCCCGCGACCCAAACGGGGTCAGGTTTCTTGAACACATACATGGCCACGGCCAACGAAAGACCGGCGGCCAAGGCCACGAGGGAAACCCCCAACACCACCCCATGACCATCGTGGGCGCCGTGATGAAGGGCGTTAATGACGACCCATTTATCGAAAGGAAAAACAAAGTGCAAGAGGAACCCGGCCCCGATGGAGAAAACCGCCAATATCGCCAAGGGAATCGCCATGGCCGGACCGCTTTCGTGGGCATGGCCGAACCGTTCCCCATCCCGGGGCGTTCCCCAGAATGTCAGGATCATCAGTCGGGTCATGTAAAAAGTGGTTAAAAAAGCGGCGAAAGCCGCCACAGCGAACAGAGCCGGATGGTGCGCGGCCAAAACCGCCCCCAAGATGGCTTCTTTGCTGTAGAACCCAGACCCCACGTAGGGGAACCCGATAATGGCCAACCACGCGCAAAACATGGCGATGGCGGTGATGGGAAGCTTTTTTGCCAGCCCACCCATCAGTGGCATTTCGTTGGTGTGAACAGCATGAATCACACTGCCCGCTCCCAAGAACAACAGGGCCTTGAAAAAGGCGTGGGTGGTGAGGTGGAACATACCCGACTGCGGATCGCCCACTCCCATGGACATCACCATGAAACCCAGCTGGCTGATGGTGGAATAGGCCAACACCTTCTTAATATCTGTGGCCGTGAGGGCGCTCAAGGCGGCCCCGAGGGCGGTAATACCGCCGGTCCAGGCCACAAGGGTTAGGGCGAAAGGCGAAAGAGCGAACAGAAAATGGAACCGGGCCAACAAGAACACCCCCGCGGCCACCATGGTCGCCGCATGGATCAACGCAGAAACAGGAGTGGGACCTTCCATGGCGTCCGGAAGCCACACATGCAAGGGAACCTGGGCGGACTTACCGACCGCGCCGGCAAACAACAACAAAGAAATCACCGTGGCCAGTGCCGGCGTCAAACTTTTGTATTCGTTTCCGATCAGGCCGAAATTAAGAGTCCCCAACGAAGTGAACAAAAGGAGCAGTCCCAAATAAAACCCCACGTCCCCGATACGGGTTGTGATAAACGCTTTGCGGCTGGCGTAGGCCGCCGCGGGGCGTTCAAATTCGAAACCGATCAACAGGTAAGAGGACAACCCCATCAATTCCCATCCCATGAAAAACTGCAAAAGGTTGTTGGCCACAACCAACAGGAGCATGGCCGAAGTGAAAAAGGAGAGGTAGGCGTAATAGCGGGAAAAGCGGGGTTTGCCGTGTTGGTACCCCAGGGAATAGACCTGAACCAGGAAAGACACCACGGTGACCACCACAAGCATCATGGCGGCCATCCCGTCAATCATAACCCCGGTTTCAACCCGAACGGGCCCGATGGTAAACCAGTCCCAGGTCCGTTCAAAGAAACGGCCCGACACGCCTTCGAAGGGCAACAGGTCCGGTCGCAAATAGACATTGGCCAAAATACCGAAGGATTGAACCACCCCCCACCCCGCCGCCAAAATGCCAATCCAAGCCCCGCCCAACGGCAACTTTTTGCCAAAAAACAAAATCAAGACCGAAGCGGCCAGGGGCAACAGCGGGATGAGGTACGCGTAGTCCAACATATCAGCCCTTTAACATCGTCAGATTTTCTGACAGAACGGTTTTAAAGTTGCGGTGGATGGCCAACACCAGCGCCAGTCCGACCACCGCCTCGGCGGCCGCCAAAGCGATGATAAAAAGCGCGAACCCTTGCCCCCAAGGTTGGCCCGGGTGAAGATAGCGATTGAACGCAACAAAATTGATGTTGGCGGCGTTAAACATGAGCTCTATGCCGATTAAAATTCCCAGAACATTGCGCCGGGCCAAGGCCCCGAACATCCCCACAGAAAACAAGATCGCCGAAACCAACAGGTACCCGGTGAGACCTAACATGAAGTTTTGTCCCTTTTGGAAAAGTGGACCGCGCCGATTAAGGCAGCTAACAGTACCAGGGAGATGGCTTCAAAAGGAAACACCCAGTCGCGGATCAACAGGAGGCCTAAACGGGCCGTGGTTGGTTCCGATGGGTTTGGAACAGGAGCCGCCGGGAGCTTGCGAAAAAGCGCCGCCAAGAGCCCCACAAAAATCCCAGTCAGAATCAGCCCCCATCCCCACTGAGCGTTCACCTGTTTCACGACCCAATCTTTCGGACTTCCAGACAAAAGAACGACAAACAACAACAGCACGGTGATCCCCCCCGCATAAACCAGTATTTGAGAAACAAAAAGGAAGTCCGCTCCCAACAAAGCAAACATTCCCCCCACGCCGGTGAGCGACACCACGAGCCACAGGGCGCAATGGAAAATATTTTTCAAGGTCACAGCCAATATCGCCGGGACCAATATCATGGCCGACAACAACCCGAACACAGCCGACTCAATCACACGAACTCCTCTTCCGTTGTAGTTGCCCCATTTATGGGGCGACTTTCAATCCCGTCCAAAAAACGCCCGATAAATCGGGCAACTACAAAATTCGGTAACTACTCAGGCCCCTCACCCTACCCTCTCCCGAGAGGAGAGGGAAAATCTTTGTTTTCCTTCCCCTCTTGGGGGAAGGTGCCCCGAAGGGGCGGATGAGGGCCGGAGCAGTTACAAAATTCGTTCAAAAGGCCACCGGGTCGGATGGGGTGGACGACCCATTGGATTTGATATTGATCCCGGCTTTTTGGCCTTGGGCCATAAACCGAGCCCAAATTTGGCCGAAATCAGAACCGGCCGGTTGCGCCACATCCGGCCGCCAATCCATGACAAAATCGTTCCGGTTCGTAAATGAAAGCTCATATTCTTTTGTGTGATGGACGGATTTGGGTTTCGTGGGACACACCTCTTCGCACAACCGGCAGTAATTGCATTTCCCAAAATCGATTTTGTACCAGGACAAATCTTTCTTCTTTGTTTCTTCGTTGCGTTTCGATTCAAGTGAAATGCAAGCGGATGGGCAGGCCCGAACGCACATTTCGCAGGAAATGCAAATTTCCGGATGAAACGCCAACGCGCCCCGAAACCGGTCGGATAAAGAAAGTTTTTCGTGGGGGTATTGGACCGTGATGGAGGGCAAAAACAGGTGGCGAAGAGTAACGCCCAATCCCGTGACCAGGCCCCGAGCCACGTCATAAACTTTTTTAAAGTACGCGCCCATTAACGCATCCTCAACAAAAATAGAAAACCGGCCACCGCTACGTTGGCCAAGGACCAGGGAAGAAGAAATTTCCAGCAGAATTCCATAAGCCGATCGACCCTCAAGCGGGGGTAAGTCCACCGAATCCAAATGAAAAGGAACGCCAAAAAGAATGTTTTTCCGAAGAACCACACATACGAGGGAATAAAGCCTAAAGAACTGTGCAAGGGGTTTCCCCCTCCCAAAAACAAAACGGCACCCAGGGCGCAGGCCAAGAACATGTAGGCGTATTCCGCCATGAAGAACATGGCCCATTTCATGCCGGAATACTCTGTATGGAACCCCGAGGTTAACTCCGACTCGGCCTCAGCGATATCAAAGGGCGTGCGGTTGGTTTCGGCGATAGACGAAATCAAGTAGATAATAAAAGAAATTTGACCCACGATCGGATAAAAAATAAACCATTTAGGCAGGAACCCGGCCCATGCGCCGGACTGTTTCATCATGATTTCGCCCAACTGCAACGACCCCGCCCACATCACCACAGGGAGCAAGGATATCACCCGAGGAATTTCGTATGAAACCACCTGGGCCGCGGCCCGCAACCCGCCCAACATGGAATATTTGTTGTTGGACCCCCACCCGGCCATTAGAAGGCCGATCACCGAAAGGCCCGACACGCCCAAGACAAACAATAAGCCCACATCCAGCCCCACCGGCGCCAGCCCCGCGTGACCGAGCGGAATGGGAGCAAAACACACCAACGCCGGAGCCACCGCCACGATCGGCGCCACAAAATGCACCCATCGGTCCGCCCCGGCGGGGACCAAATCTTCTTTCAACAACAACTTAATACCGTCGGCAATGGTTTGAAGAACACCGTGAAACCGGCCCACCCGCATGGGACCCAGACGCACTTGGATGTGAGCGGCAATTTTCATTTCCCACCACACCAAAAAAATCGGCAAAACTTGGATTAAAGTCAAAACCACCATGCAAGGAACCGCGATCAATATCGCCGATCCAATCCAGTCGGGCCCGCCTTTGTTAGCGACCCATTGGGTCACGAACCCGTGGGCCTGGTGAAAATATTTATCCGGTTCCCCCACTAAAATGGTTAAAACGAATAGGGGTAACAGAAACGCCGCCAAAACCAGCGCGGACGAAATGTAACGACGCCGAATGGATTCGGCCGATTGGGAAGGGGCCCAGGGCCCGGTCACTGTCCACGGTCCCCGAGCCATTAGCGGTCCACCTCGCCCAACACGATGTCGATGGATCCTAAAATGGCCACGACGTCGGCCACTTTCCAACCTTTCAGCATATCCTGCAACATAGCCAAATTGATAAAGGAAGGCGCGCGCAGATGCAACCGATAGGGGCTTAACCCGCCATCGGAGACGATGTAGACACCCAACACACCCCGGGCCCCTTCCAACTGAGCATATGATTCTCCCGCCGGTGGACGTAAGTTGGCTTTGGGAACCTTGCCCATAATTTCGCCAGCGACCAACCCCTCCAGGGCCTGGTCTAAAATGGAGCAGGACTCGGCGATTTCGTCCCGGCGAACCATGTAACGGTCCCAACAGTCACCGTTTTGACGGACGGCCGCAGTAAATTGAAACTTGGAGTAGATCCCATAGGGAGCGTCTTTGCGCAAGTCCATGGGAACACCGCTGGCTCGCAGGTTGGGTCCTGTCACCCCATAAGAAATCGCCATTTCTTTTTTCAAAACACCAATCCCTTTGGTCCGGTCCATGAAGATGGGGTTGTAGCTCAAAAGATCGTCGTATTCCTTTAAACAATTTCTCATATGGGCCACAAACTTCCGGGCCTTTTCGACCCATCCGTCAGGCACATCGTTGGACACGCCGCCGATACGGACATAGTTGTAGGTGATACGGGCCCCGCACAATTGCTCAAACAGGTCCAAAATCATTTCCCGTTCCCGCCCAAAAGCGTAAAGGAACGGCGTAAACGCGCCGATATCGATCCCAAAAGTTCCGATGAACAATAGGTGGGACGCGATCCGGTTCAGTTCCCCCACAATGACCCGAAGATATTCCGCCCGTTGGGGTATTTCGACCTTCAACAATTTTTCCACAGCCAACGCGTAGGACCAGTTATTGAGCATGGCGCACAAATAGTCGTCGCGGTCGGTCAGAATGGTGAATTGGCCGTACGTGCGATTTTCCGCCAACTTTTCGACGCCCCGGTGAAGGTATCCCAAATCCATGGCTGCGCCGGTCACGACCTCGCCGTCCAGTTTCAGGACCACCCGCAACACCCCGTGAGTCGACGGATGTTGGGGTCCCATGTTGAGCAACATTTCTGTCTCCGAGACCCGCTCCATCTTGGTCTCAAAAGAAGGGCCCGACAACAACGAATCCGCCCTCTCATTCACAACACCAACAACTGACTTTCCTTCTCCTCTTGAGGACCGGCAGAGCTCCGGTCACTGGGGGCGGCAGAGCCGCTCATGGGAAGGTGCCCCGAAGGGGCGGATGAGGGAGTCATGCTATTCTCTGACATTATTTGACTCCCGGAAGTTTCGGCGTCCCAATCTCACTGCCATTATCGTATTTGTCAGCTGTGTGGACATAATCTTTCCGCAAGGGCCAACCGGGATACCCCTCCCACAACAAGATCCGTTTGGGGTTCGGATGGCCGTCAAACCCAATGCCGAACAGGTCAAAGGTCTCCCGTTCTTGCCAATCGGCGGCGGAAAAAAGTCCGGACAAAGAAGGAAGCGTGGGCCCGCCGTCCCGGGGAAGGTCCACTTTGACCACCAGTTGGAGAGCGGGTTGGGAAGATCGAAGAAAATGATAAACCACTTCAAAGCGGTTTTCTTTCACGTAGTCGACGGCGGTCAGAAAGTTCAAGAAATCAAAACCCAAATTTTGTTTTAAATGGCCCGCCAACTCTTTAACCTGGGCCCCGGGGACCTTCACCTGCAAATCGTCAATGGCCCGAACAAACTTGGGATCCGCCGAAACAACCTCAGCCGCGTCGGGAAACCGTTCCTTAATTTTTTGTAAGAGGGCGACTTTGTCCATCATCCCGCCTTAAACGCCAGGGCGCGTTTTTGTGCGGAGATTTTATCGATCTTGTTTTGCAACGCCAAAATGGCATTGAGCAAGGCCTCGGGGCGGGGCGGACAGCCGGGGATATAAACGTCCACGGGGATAATCCGATCGACTCCTTTCACCACCGAATAGGAGTCATAATAAGGGCCACCGCAGTTGGAACAGGCGCCCATGGAAATGACAAAACGGGGGTCCGGCATCTGGTTGTAAAGTTTCTCAATGGCGGGAGCCATTTTTTTGGTCACGGTTCCGGCGATGATCATCAGATCGGCTTGACGGGGAGACGGGCGCGGGATCACGCCCAGCCGGTTAACGTCGAATCGGGTGGCGTAAGCCGCCATCATTTCAATGGCACAACAGGCCAGCCCGAACGTCAACGGCCAAATGCTGGATTTGCGAGCCCAATCAATAAAAAAGTCCACGGTGGTCATGCTGATCTCGCCAAGGCCGCCAACTTTATAAAGGGTGGAAGGAAGGACCTTGTCTTGAATTACTCCCATGTCAACGCTCCGTTGCGCCAAGCATAGATAAGCCCGACAAACAACAGGGCCACGAATAACATCACCGCTATAAACCCCTCAACTCCCAGGGAATAAAACTGCACCGCCCATGGAAAAACGAACAACGCTTCCACGTCAAATAGCACGAACAGGAGAGCGAACACATAGAACCGGATGTTGGGAGAAACCCAAGCGCCGCCCACGGGTTCCATACCGCATTCATAGGCGGAGAGGTCTTTTTTAACGCCTCGCTCCCGAACCAAAGACGCCACCGTGAGCAAAACGGGAAAGAACACCGCCGCGATCCCGGCGAATACCAGTATATGGAAATAATCGAAGGCCATTATTTTTTACCTATAAAAAGAGAGACCACGCCACCCCAAAGGGGCTGACACTCGAACTGTATAAAACCGTTTGCGAGAAACAGTTCACTCAATTCCTGAGGAGAAGGCAAGGAGCGAATAGAGCTTTCCAAATAAGAACCCGGCCAGTTTTTTCCAAACAAAGATCGTCCGATCATGGGAAGAATCGTTCGCCCATAAAGTCCGCGACCCCAACGAACGAAAACGTTGGAGGGGCGTGTAAGATCCAGAAACACCAACCGCCCCCCCGGTTCCAATACGCGGGAAAGTTCCTGAAGGGCCACCTTCAAAATACCGCCCATAAACAGGTTTCTTAAAACAAAGGCCGAAACAACCGCCCCAAAAGACCCATTAACAAAAGGAAGCCGTTCGGCGCTGGCCTGGACCCACTGGGGAGAAGGACCCTTAATCCGCCCTCCTTCCGCAATCATCCCAGAACTAACGTCAACGCCAACCACCTGAACGGCGGGATAACGTTCAAGCATCTCCCGGGCCAAGTCGCCTGTGCCGGTGCCCACATCCAAGACCCGCTTGTGCGGGCCCAGATTTTCAACAAGCGTCCGTCTCCACTGACGATCAAGGCCCAAGCTGGATAACCGGTTAAAAACCCGATAACGGCCAGCGAGACCCGAAAACATCGGCCCAATGGAAAGGGCCGGCTTGTTTTTAGAGATCTTCCGCGCCCAGGGTTTTCTTTTTTCCTTCGGTGGTCACTTTCGTGACGGAGGCGTTCACCAAATCTTCGATTTTTTTCGAAAGCGCGTCGATGTAGTCACCACCGGTCCGCAGGCCTTTCTCTTTCACTGCTTTTTTGATTTTGCTGACCACAACATAGACTTCTGCCATAGATATCCCCTTCGATGAGGTCTTGAAAGAAAGCGAATTAAACGAATTTATGGGTCCGTTGTCAATGCAGGGGGCGCTTTTTCCACGCGGGACGGACGGCCCCGTGAGGACAGTCTTTTCGACGATAAACCGCCCGTTCTCGCACCTGCATTTTTAAAAAGTCCAGACTCCAAAACCGGCCCGCCAAAGGGACTCCTTTTCCCAAAAGGACCTTCAGGCCTTCCGTGGCCATTAAACAACCCACCGCGCCCGCCACAGCCCCGACAATTCCCGCGTTGGCACACGACTGGGCCACCGCCGGGTCGGGGGGTTCCGGAAACAAACACTCGTAACAGGCCGTTTGACCAGGGAAAACCGTCATTATTTGCCCTTCCCAACGAAGTACCGCCCCCCAGACCAAAGGAACGCCCTGGGCCAAACAGGCGGCGTTAACGGCATAGCGGGTTTCAAAATTGTCGGACCCATCGAGAGCCAGGTCGCACCCGGCCATCAACCGAGCGGCATTGGCGGAGGTGAAACGGGTTTTTTGGGCCAATATTTTTACGCCGGGATTGAGTGCCAAAAGCTTATTCCGGGCCGACTGGACTTTGGCTTTTCCCACGTCCTGAGTGAAATGAAGAATCTGGCGCTGAAGATTAGAGAGGTCCACTGTGTCGCCGTCCGCCAGGACCAACGTCCCCACCCCCGCCGCCGCCAAATAAAGCGCCGCCGGCGACCCCAGCCCCCCCGCCCCGACAAGAAGCACCCGCGCCTTCGCCAGTTTTTTCTGCCCCGCCCCCCCCACCTCCGGCAAAATCAATTGCCGCGCGTAACGATTGATATCCTTCAATTATTGACAGACCTCGTCCCATTATTCCTGCGGGATAAGATCCCACGCAGGGGATCGAAAAACGGAAAAATATGGGAACGCGTCACAGAATGGGCCCCCAAAACCGTCCCGTTTCCTGAGCCAAGTTTTCCGGCAAACTGATGTTTGCTGGTTTTTGTCTCATTTCTCTCCTCTGAATGACAGTATCGTACATGTCGATAGTGGCTGGCACAGGATTTTCGAGCCCTCCCAAAAAGAAAGACCAAATTGTACGAAATTTTACGTAACAACTCAGCCCCTCATCCGCCCCTTCGGGGGTTGCGTGTGCCACGGGAGGATCCTGCCATGATCGAAATAAAGGAACGATGCGCCTATTGCCACAGCGCTTACCGTCCGGATCCCCGGACAGCAAGGTTCCAAAAGTCCTGCTCCACCCCCGCGTGTCGCCGCAACGTCCCCTTTCCCTAAATCAGGGAATTTTGGAACTCGGAGAGCGCGTCCAGGACCTCATCTTTTTTGTTTAGAAGGTTAACGCGCCCGCGAAACGGCGCGGATCCGGGAAGGCCTTTGACATACGAAGGAATGTATTTGCGCAGACGCCGAACACCCACGGTTTCGCCGTAGTATTCGACAATCATCGACAGATGTTCTCGAAAAAGGTCAAATCGTTGGCGAAGCGAAATCGGCTCCGCGCGACCCTTTTCCCGAGCCAGAAATTCCATAAACAGAAACGGGTTCCCGATGGCCGCCTGCCCGACCAATACGCCGGCCACCCCCCCCTTGTCCATCATGGCCCGGGCATCGTCGTATGTCTGAACACCCCCGTTGCCGAACACCGGAATCCGAACCGCATTCACCACTCGGCGCAGTTCGTCCAGTTGGGGAGCCCCCTGGTGACGATCTTCCCGGGACCGGGCGTGAACGGCCACCGCCGTCGCGCCTTCAGTCTCGGCCACCTGCGCAAATCGAATGGCCTGGTTGTCTTCGCCCCGAAACCCCAGCCGCATTTTCACGGTGACGGGAACCCGCACGGCTTTGACCATGGCGCTCACGCAACGCGCAAACAACGATTCGTCGCGCATCAGTGAAATGCCGCCGCCACTCTTCGTAATTTTGGGAACCGGACATCCGCAATTGAGGTCCACCACGTCTGCGCCGGCGTCGGCCGCGGCACGGGCCGCCGCCGCCAAACGGTCAGGATCGTTCCCGAACACCTGCAGGCTGATGGGATGTTCGTCCGGGAAAGTGGCCAGCATCCGGCGGGAGCGTTCGTCGTTGTAGTGGAGAGCGTTGGCCGACACCATTTCGGCGCACACCATCGCCGCCCCGCCCCGCCGACACAACCGACGGTAGGGCGGATCACCGATTCCGGCCATGGGCGCTAGTATAAAAGGATTTTCAAGAGAGACTGACCCGATCCGCGGCACTGCTTTACCCCCAATTTTCGATAGCCAGGGTGGAATCCACGCACAGAGGTTCGGGACCGGATTTAAGTTTGGGTCCGCGGCAATATTTATAGTAGCCCGCCACCGCAATCATAACCCCGTTGTCGGTGCACAGCAACGGCGAGGCCATGTGCATTTTTTGTTTTTTGGCCCGGTGAAAAAATCCTTGCCGCAAGGCCGTGTTGGCGGCCACCCCGCCGCACACCGCGATGTGTTTGAGGTCCAACGAATCGGCCGCGGCCAAGGTTTTTGCCACCAAAACATCCACCACCGCCGCTTGAAAACTGGCGCACACGTCGGCAATTTTCTTTTTCGACGCCAGGACGTCCGGGTGATCGCGAACATAATAAACCACAGATGTTTTTAGCCCTGAAAAAGAAAAATCAAACCCCTCTCCCATCAGCGCTCGAGGAAACGCCACCGCCGTCGAGTTCCCCCGCCCGGCCGCCCGATCGATGGCCGGCCCCCCTGGGTATCCCAAACCCAAGACCCGAGAAACCTTGTCGAACGCTTCCCCGGCCGCATCGTCCCGTGTTCGCCCGACCACGTGATATTTTCCATAATCGCGCACATGAACGAGTTCGGTGTGACCGCCTGAGACCACCAAGGCCAAATAGGGCGGTTCCAAATCCGGATGACCCGGCAATATGGATAAAAGGTGTCCTTCCAAATGGTTAACGCCCACGATAGGCTTTTTGTACACCCAAGCCACCATTTCCGCCGCGACTTTTCCAACCAGCAAAGATCCCACCAATCCCGGGCCCACGGTCACCGCCACAATGTCCACCGGAAGAGATTTCGGAAACGGAGCGGTCCCCCGCGGAGATTGGCCTTTAAGAGCCGCCTCAATGACACCTTGGACGCTTTCCACATGGGCTCGGCTGGCCAGTTCGGGCACGACACCCCCGTAAGGCTGGTGGATCGGAATTTGGCTGGAGACCACGTTGGACAAAATATGTCGGCCGTTTTCCACCACCGCCGCGGCGGTCTCGTCACAGGATGTTTCAACGCCCAGAACTCGAATGATCTTACTCATAGGGCCACGCCGCCTTTAAGAATGTGACGGTCCGCGAAAACGGAACCGTTGATACACGCGAACCCGGTCGCCGAACTCCACCGTCCAGGCGCCCTTTTCCCGATAGTCTTTCATCAGGGCGATCCCGTTTTCAGCCCCGTCGATCAACACCCGACGTAAAAAGAAACCCTCGTTGAACTTTTTGGGCCGGTCCAACTCGATGGTGGATTCCAACCACACCGTGCCGCCGTCACGCCGCTCTTCGTTAAAGGAGCTTGTGATGTCTTTCTCTTTGACGCCGCTGTCCGCCAATATTTCCCGCAAACGCGATTGGGCCAAAGCGCTCACGCTCTTCAAGTCCGCCTTCATCGGGACATCCACTGACGCACCGGAGGGCACCCATCGCCGAACCGCCTCCCCAACAGGTCCGCCCCACCGGTCCCGGGTTGTCCAAGCGATAAATCCCACCCCGCACACCACAACAATCAAAAACACATCCCAAACCACCCCGCCCCGTTGACAACGGCGCATGGGATTATTTCTTCATCTGTTGGAACACGGCTTCGGCCTTGAGAATTTGAGTAGCCCGCTCCAACACTTCGTCTTTGACGCGATCGGTTTCTTTGACCGGCGATTGGGGCGCTTTGTCTTTGGCGTAAAGTTCGTCACCTTGGGCGTACAATTTGGCCTCGGTTTCTTTGCTGACGTCGATGACAATGTCCGGGGTGATGCCCCCCTTCTTGGTTTTTTCGTCCCGGTGGATGGACCGCCCGCTGGGCGTATAATACTTGGCCACGGTTAATCGCAAGGCCGACCCGTCATCCAGCGGAATCACCGACTGAACACTGCCCTTTCCGAACGTTTCCGACCCGATGATCACCGCCCGCTTATGGTCTTGCAACGCCCCCGTCACAATTTCCGACCCCGACGCGGACCCGCCGTTGACCAAAACCGCCATGGGAATGGATGAATACGGCGCTTTTCCGTCCGCAAAAAAATCCTGGCGCGGCTGAGACCGGCCCTGGGTGTAGGTGATAATTTTTGAGTCTCCCAAGAACAATTTCGACACCTCCACCGCCGAGCTTAATAATCCCCCCGGGTCGTTTCGCAGATCCAAAATCAAAGACACCATGCCTTGTTGCTCCAGCCCTTTAAGTGCTTTGCGCATATCGCCTTCGCTTGTTTCAATAAATTCATTCAGCTTCACGTATCCAATCTTTCCATCAAGCAGAGTCGACCGGACACTTTGAATTTTTATGATTTCGCGCGTGATGGTGAAATCCCGGGGATCTTTGTCTCCCTCCCGGACAATCGAAATGGTCACTTTCGTGCCCGGTTTTCCCCTCAATTTTTGAACGGCGTCTTCCACACCCAGGCCCTGAGTGATTTCACCTTCAATTTTGACGATTTTGTCCCCTGGCAAAATGCCCAACCGGTAAGCCGGGGTTTCCGGCATGGGAGTTATGACAGTCAACCAACCATCCCGCAAACCGATGCGAATGCCCAAGCCTCCGAACTGACCTTGGGTTTCGGTTTTCATTTCCTTGTGATCTTCCGGTTCCATAAACTGGCTGAACGGGTCTAATGTCCGCGCCATGCCGGCGGCGGCGCCGTACACCAGGTTTTTTTGGTCCACTTCTTCCACGTATTGTTCCCGAACCAACTGCAAAATGTCCACCAACAGACGGATCTGTCGGTACGTGTCGTCCACCGCCGACCGAACCGGACGAAACAAACCCGTGGCCACCAGGCCCGCCACCATTGCCGCAACGATCACCTTTTTCTTCATGGGGTCACTCTCCTCGTCATTTCAGGCTTTAACCAACCCTCGGGGTTAACGGGCTCGCCGTCCATCCGCACTTCGAAATAGACCGTCGGCCGCCCTTCATCGTCCCGGCCGGGCACGCCCACGGTTTGGCCCGCGGCCACCGGTTGCCCCCGTGTCACCTGAAGTCCGCCCAAATGGGCGTAAATGGTATGAATTCCGTCGAGGTGGCTCACAAGGGCCATCAAACCGTAGTTCATAAAGGGCCCCGCAAACAACACATCGCCCGCCTGGGCGGCGCCAACCACCGATTGGGCGTCGGGCCTCAACGTGATCCCGTTAACAACCGTGGGCACCCCCATGTCCCGGTCAACTTTTCGCCCGAATTTTTCCACCACGGGCCCCGCCACCGGCCAATGCAATTGACCTCGCCATTTTTGTCCGAGGCCTCGCGGCTCTTTTGCCCGGGCGACGTTGGTTTTCCGAGCTTTGGCCCGACGGGCTTGTTCCCGCTTTTCTTTCAAAATTAAATCCGCGATCCATTTCTCGAACTTTTTGGCGGACGCGTTTAATTCTTCAATTTGGCGTTCCAACACCATTCGACGGCCATCTTCGGTTTTTTGCAATTGTTTCAGGCGATTGCGGGCGACCTCCGCCTGCAACTCCTCTCCCTGTTTTTTCGCCTGGACACGCCGCAAGTGTTGCTCGGCCTCGGACAACTCGTCGCGCAAAACCTCCACGTTTTTGTGGTTTTCCTGGGCAAATTTCAACTGGGCCGTCCGTTCCCTCAATAAAGCCCCCTCGTACATTAGAGAAGGCAAAGATCCTTCGCCCGACAGGCTCCAGCGAACATAGTAATTTTGAATTCCACTGGACAACCGAACCCGCCATTCGCGCAAATCCTGGTAAGAAGACAGCAACCGTGCTTCCGCGTCGGCTCGATTTTTTTCCGCCTCATCCAATCGGGACCCGGTTTCCCGCAAGGCTCGGCGGGCCGCTTGGAGCTCTTTGGAAGCCTGTTCCACTTCCCGCCGTAATTCACCGGCTTTGCGGGCGGCCAATTCCTTTTCCTTGTTTTTTACTTTTATTTCCGATTGAATTTTTTTCAGACTTTCTTGTTTTGACTTCACAGGATCCGTGGCCGCCCGGACCGACATCAAGGACACCGCCAATCCAAACACCAAAACCGCGCTCACCCGCCCCATCATCCGTGCGCCACGTCCCGCCCCAGAAAGGCTAAAGCCCCCACCAAAAACCCCGCAATGACACCGGTAGCGGCCCACCCCCCCAACCACAGCCACACTCCCCCCGCCCCAACCAATCCGCCCAGACCGCCCCCTCCGACGGACACCACCATCTGTTTAAGGGACCGGACCGCGCCCCGACGAACAAGTCGGCCGATACCGAACAAACACAACGTCATCCCCACCCAAAACAAAACGGAAAAAAGAAGGTCCCACTGGTTGACGATTCGGCCCAGAAGGGCCAACCGGTCCGCACGGTTTCGGTCATAAGCCAGAGACAGTATCCCCGGCAACTCCACCCAGGCTTCGGCCGTAACCGGGACAAGACCCGATAGCAGAAACGAGGGGGTCCAATCCACATCAAAAGATTCGGGAAGGGGGTTGCGAACAACCCATTTCAGGCTTTCGGCCAAAACTGGATTTGATTGGGCGCGCCCCAAAGCCTCTTCTTTCGGAACGAACCGAACCGACCGCACGCCCCCCGTAGTCAGAAGACGTTCCTCGATAAAAGGCCGGTCGGCCGATTCCGCCAGAAAAACATCAAATTTAAACCCGTCGATTTCCCGATCCAAAAAAGTCGACGCCAGTCTGTGGGTGTGTTCGGCCAGTGAAAAAGCGAACCCCACGCCCACCGCCAGGATCAAAAACCCCGCTTGAAAAGAGCGCAACAGCCCTCCCCCCACCGACGCCGATTGTCGTCGACGAATTTGGGGAATCAAGGTTTCCAACCGTTCTTTAATGGCCTGTGTGGGCACAAAATATCTCCATCATTTTCGGCAATGACCTATTCCCTTATTTTATCATTTCGCGCTTCTGACCGTGCAGGCGTTTTCAATCTGATGAGCCAAGTCGTCCAAGGCCAGCCGGGCCTGGTTCGGTCGCTCCCCCACTTCGGGCGGGCCCTTCAAAAAAGCGTTGTATAGAACGGATGCCCAATTCACAACACCGACCCATGGGCATACGGTCGACACCCCCAACTCGTCGGCCAAATCCTGAACTTTTCCATGGCTGGGAATCGCTAAAGCCGGCCGACCAGCCAACGCCGCGCACACCAGACCGTGGTAACGCATCGTGACAACAAGATCGTACCGCCCCATAACACTTAATAGGTCGTCCGGTTGCGACCATCGCTCCAAACGGGTGAAAAAAGGGGTCATCGAACGAAAGCGACCCACTCCCTCGGCGTCTTCTGTTGGGTCCAAAGCCAGGATTCCGTGGTCCCAGACCCCGGGCCAGGAAGTGCCACCGAGAGGAAAAAAACCGTCTCCTCCCGTCCGCGGAAACCGCAACACCCATAAAATCCGACGAAGGTCTTTCGGAACGGTTCCTGTTGGCCTCGGCCAAGCCCACACCACGTCCGGCATAAGCCAGGCGGTGACACCGTTCGCAGCCAAAAATCGCGCGGAGGTCTCGTCTCGAACCCAAAGGCATTGGGCCCCGCGCAAAGCCATCGCCACGAACCTTTGCCCAAGTTTCCCGAGAGACGGGTCCAGCGCCGCGCCGAAAACCATCACAGGCCGACCGCGCCGCCGCGCCAACCACGGCAAGGTCACGTAGTAGGCCAGACTGCGCACGCTGGTGCGGGTTTGGAACAGTTCCCCCCCGCCAACAACCAAGGCCCGCGACCGACCCAAGGCCCGCCACACCGACGGAAGATGAAACCGCCGAACCGAACCGGGCCCAACGGGGCGCGGTCCTGACAAAAAAAGAATCGGATCCAACCGCCGGCGCAACAAAGACAAAATCATTTCGTCGCCGGCGTTGCCGTACCCAAAAAACCCCGCCAACGTTACGGGAGGGATTTCCAACGATTTTCCATCCAACCCAACAATCCGACAGCCGCTAACCCGATCAGCGCGCCCAACCACACACCGTGAAACGTTCGAACCATCGACACCCAAAGGGGCGTGTGGGCGTGGCAAAAGGTGTTAATGATGGAAAGAGGTCCGATCAGTCCAACCAACAGAAACGGTCGGGCATCGTGAAATATAAAACGTAGCGCCTGGGGCAAGATGCCCTTGCCCATGGGCAAATAGAGGTCGCCGTGTCCCAAACGCCAACGCAAAAAAAATCCCAACCACAAACACGGATGCCCGACCAAAAATTCTTTAAAGCGCGGCCGGATTCCCAACCACGATTCCAAACGCCCTCGAACGGAAAGCTCCAAGCTCGACGCATCCGCCAAAGTTCCATGACCGCTTCTTAACACAAAATACGCCACGGCCCCCAAAACAACGGCTCCCAAAATTAAACGTCCCACAGTGACGGACTCGTCCAAAACCCGGCGAAGTTCGTCGCTCCGATACAGTGCAAACAGGCCCACCGCCAACGGGATCAACAAGGACGCTTTGACCCCCCGGTAAGCGGAAAAACCCAGGGCGAACGACGGGGTCGCCAACAACGCCGCGACCACAAGGCCCGTCCCCAAGGCGGTCCCCGCCAATTCCAGAGGCGCCACCGACGGAGATTTGCGTCGAAGGGACCAAAAAAACGCCCCTAACGGAGCGAAGATCGACACCGTAAACGCCAAACCGGTCCGGGCCCCCGTTGTCAACGGGATGAACGGAACGTCCCACCGATCGTAACGAGGACTGGCCGGCGACAGCTTCCACCCATCGGCCCGCAACGCCCCCGCCAAGCGACCCACAAAATCCATATTGGCCTCTTTGGGAATTCCCGGCAGTAGCCGCACGTACAAAAACCGCGCGCCCCGTTCCCGAACCGCCCGCCGAAACCGGCCCACCACCGCGAGGGAGACGCCAAAGCCATTTCTTCTTCGGTGAGCGCGTGGCCGCGAACAATCCGACCGGGATAAATTTTTGCAAGGCCCCCTGCCCCCGTTGCCGTCCGAATTCCATAACGGGCAAATGGTATGGGGTTTCATTCAACCATTCTTGCACAGGCCCCAAGTCCGGATACCCCATCACGGTCGGGCCTGAAAAGAGAACATGGCGGATCACAGGCCCGTCCCGTCGGGGACGGGCGTTGCGCGGCCAGCCCTTCAACCAATCGGAAAACGGCACAGGTTCAGGCCGAAGAGTCAAACTCATTTCGCTCGGGAGGCAAGGCGCCCATTCTTCCATCACGTCCAAGAGAGGCCGGTGGGGATCCCAATAGACCGCCACCGAACTCACTCCCTTTTCCCGAAGGGATTCAAGAATACGCCACGTGGCGTTATCGTCTTGGTCGGCCAACTGCTGAACCTCGGCGCCATCCACGCACAATTCAACGGTCGGATCCTTTTCCCAAATCCAACGGGCCAGCAGGGAATGGAACACAAACAGTCCCACAAACATCACGGCCAACCCCGCCGCGACCCGCCGACGGGACCAGGGGATCGTCACCACCTCCCGGCGAAAGAGATTGTTCAATGGGCCCGCCCTTTGGCCGCGAACGCTTCCACTCTTTTTTTGGATTGGGCCAATCGATACAAATCCAAATAACGCCGGACCGACTCTTTCCAGTCAAATGAAAGGGCCATTCCACGCCGTTGAAGGGCCCGCCAGGCGTCCGGATCCGACCGGAACAATTTAACCGCCCGTTCCAAAGCCGAACGGAAAGCCCATGTTTCGGTGCGGTCGGCCACAAATCCCACCCCTCCATGGCCGTCAGTGGAAACCGGAGACACCGTGTCTTTCAACCCACCGGTGGGCGTCACCACAGGCACCGCTCCGTATCGAAGAGCGATCATTTGACCAAGCCCGCACGGTTCGAACCGGGACGGCATTAAAAACAGGTCGGCCCCGCCGTAAATTTTGTGGGCCAAAGGTTCGTTAAAATCCGAAGAGAAAGACACCCGGCCCGGATATTTTCGCTGAAACGTCCGCAACGCCCCCTGAAACACCACGCTCCCCTGCCCGAGAAAAACAGCTTGGCATCCGTCCTGAAAAAACTCGACCAGGATGTCCAACAAAATATCAAACCCTTTTGACTGTCCAGGCGAGACACCATCCCCAACAGGGGCGCGCGGGGATCTTCCTGCAAACCCGCGGCCCGTTGCAAATCCGCCCGGCACACGGTCCGACCGGCCAACGATTTGGCTGAAAATTTTTGGGCCAAGTGAGGGTCCTGGGCGGGGTTCCAAAGCCGGAGATCGATGCCGTTCAGAATGCCGAAATAGTGATCCGCCCGCCGCTTCAAAAAGCCGTCAAGGCCCACGCCGAATTCCTCCCGTTGTGTTTCAAGGGCATACGTGGGACTGACGGTTGACAAAACCTGGGCATAGGCCAGCCCGGCTTTTAAAAAATTGACACGATCGTAAAATTCAATTTTTTCCGCTGTAAACTCGGTCCAGGGCAATCGGGCGCAGGCCAGGGTCTCTTTTGGAAACACGCCCTGAAAAGCGATGTTGTGGATGCTGAACACCGACGCGGTTTTGGAAAAAAAAGGGTCATGACGAGCGGCCAAATGCAGGTAGGCGGGCACCAACCCGGTTTGCCAATCGTGTGCGTGAATGATGTCGGGGCGAAACCCCATGGTCTTTGGAAATTCCAAGACCGCTCGCGCCAAGAGAACGAAGCGCGCATCGTTGTCACCGAACTCGCGGCCCTCCGAATCAACGTAAACACCCTCCCGATCGAAATGGGCCGGGCTGTCCACCAACCACGCCCGGCATCGAGGAGACAGCGCCACCTCTTCCATCGTGACCGGGATTTCGGCGGCCCCCAAGGGAATCCGGACCGTTCCCACGGCAACGCCCGCGGGAGCCGACAAAGAAAGACTCCGATATTTGGGAATCACAACCCGAACGTCGTGCCCCGATCGGGCCAATGCCGCCGACAGGGCCCCCACCACTTCGCCCAATCCGCCGGTTTTGATGAACGGGACCGCCTCGCTGGCGGCGAAAACGATTTTCATCCCAAGGGGTTAGGCGGTGGGCCCGTTGTTCACTTCGCGCAGGTAAAGGGCCGCTTGTTCCGGAGGAGTGGGGTTGATGTAAAAACCCGCTCCCCACTCGAACCCCGCGGTGTGGACAATTTTTGGCATCAACTCAATGTGCCAATGAAAATGGGCCAATTGGTTGGCCTTCAAGGGACCGGTATGCACAATAAAGTTGTAGGGAGGGTTGTCCAAAACATTGTTCAACCGGGCCAACACGCTCTTGAGAGTACGGCTCAGCGCGCGAAACTGGGCATCGGTGCTGGTCTCGAAACTGGAGGAATGACGACGGGGCATAATCCACATTTCAAACGGGAACCGACTGGCGAACGGCGTGATGACGGCAAAATCGTCGTTCACTTCCACCACGCGTTCTTTCTTTTCAATCTCGGCACGCATGATTTCGCAAAAGATGCACCGTCCCTTCTTTTCATAATACTCATCGGAACCCCGCAGTTCCTGTTTCACCCGAATGGGGACCATCGGCGTCGCAATAAGCTGCGAATGGGCGTGGGCCAAAGACGCGCCGGCGGCGGTGCCCCGATTTTTAAAAACCAGGATATACTCGAACCGAGGGTCTCTTTTGAGGTCCATGATCCGATCGCGCCAACTAAAAAGAACGTCGGTGACCTGGTTTTCGTTCAAATCTTCCAATTGTTTGGTGTGATCATCGGTCTCAACGATCACCTCATGAGCCCCCAGACCGTCCATGCGATCGAACAGGTCTTCACCGCCGCGGTGGAGGTCGCCCTCAATTTGGAGCGCGGGAAATTTGTTGGGCACCACCCTCGTGGACCAGCCCGGCGTGTTGGGCGACCGACCGCGGGGGCCGTAAGCCAAAATTTCGGGAGGCGTTTTGGATTCGTTGCCCGGACAAAAAGGGCACGGGACCGACCCCTGGCTTTCGTTCTGAGTGCGTAATCCTCCGGGACGGCGACTGCGTTCCGTTGAAATGATAACCCAACGGCCAATGACAGGATCTCGACGAAGTTCAGGCACGGGTGTCCTCCAAGGTCAGTTCGGTGGCGGGAGCATCGTTGGGCGCGTCGGTGGCCTGCGCCGGTTGCGGCGGGGCCGCCATGTCCACAGGCGAACCGGCGGACAAATCAGCCGTTTCGGCGGGCAACAGCTCTTCGAGACGAGGCAATTCGTCCAAAGAGCGTAATCCGAACTGTTTCATAAAATCCAACGTGGTGCCGTAAAGCAACGGGCGTCCGAGAGCTTCTTTGCGGCCTACAATTTTTACCAGTTTGCGGTCCAGCAAGGTTTCCAATGTGCCCGACACGTCCACTCCGCGAATGTCTTCCACCTCGCCCCGAGTCAGCGGTTGCTTGTAGGCAATGATGGACAACGTCTCCAACGCCGACGGAGACAAGCGAAGGGCGGTTTTATCTTTGTACAGCTTTCGTACCCATTGGCTGAACGCCGGGCGCGACGCCAATTGAAATCCGTGAGCCACCTCCACCACATGGAAAGGCGCTTGACGTTCGTCCAGATCGCGGCCCAGAGACGCCAGATCGTCGCGCAATTCCAGCTCTGTGTAGGCCGGATCCCCTAAAACATGAAGGATGTCGTTGATCTTAAGAGGGCGATCGGTCATCCACAACAACAGTTCTAACACTTTTTTTCGTTCGTCTCGTTCCATTAAAAGACCTCCGCAGAAAGTGTGGGTTCGACCGGGACCGGGGTGGGATCCGGCAGGGCCACGGCGGGCCGCACATCGAGTTCGACCGTTACGGGTTCCACCGCTAACTCCACCGGAAGCGCGTTAACGTGGTACACCCGGATGTCGCCGAACGATTCCGTTTGGCGCGCCGCGATCTGCCTCAGGCGAATCAGTTCCAGGATCGCCAAAAAAGTGATGATCAAACCCCGGCGGGAGGTTTCCCGGGTTAATATTTCCTTAAACGTGGCAAAGGGCCGAGACGTTAAAAAGGCCAACACGTCTTTGATCTTAACTTCGATCGGAACATCGTCGCTTTCGATTTCCCGAACCCGCGGTTTCATGTTTTTAAGGACATCGCGGAAGGCGTCCAGCAAGTCAAACAGGGAGGCCTCCAACGTGCAATCGTCCTCGTTAAGGACCGGCGCGCCGCGGAAATGGACATCTTTGGCGGCGATCATTTTTTGTTCCAAGTGACGGGACGCTTCTTTGAACCGCTGGTATTCCAAAAGACGGGTGACCAAGTCGGCGCGGGGATCTTCCTCTTCGTCGGCACCCGACGCCGGCCGGGGCAACAGTGTTTTGGCTTTGATCTGCATCAACGTGGCCGCCATGACCAAATAGTCCCCGGCCAAATTCAGATCCAAATCCTTCATTAAATCCAACAGGGCCAAATATTCAGAGGTGATTTTGGAAATAGGGATGTCGTAAATATCCAGGTCGCTTCTCTTGATTAAAAACAAGAGGAGGTCCAACGGGCCTTCGAACACATCCAGTTTCACGTCGTTGATGGCGGCGGTCATGGGTGAAGGGGGCGTAGATGAAGCGCCGTTTGAACTTCCGCCAAGGTTTGTTGCGCGACCGAGCGGGCCCGCCGGGTTCCCTCATCAAGGATCTCCCGAACCCGGGCGGGATTCTGAGCCAGTTGGGCGCGCCTTTCCTGAATATCTTTTAACGGTTCCATCAGGCTCAACAAATGTTTTTTACAGGCAACACATCCGATTCGGCCGTCCCGGCATTCCTGTTCTCGAACAGACGCCTCGGCGTTATAAATTTTATGGAGCGCATACACGACGCATCCCTCGGGATGGCCCGGGTCGTTGGCCCGAAGTTTGGCGGGGTCAGTGAACATCCGTTGAATTTTTGGCCAAAGGACCTCGGGCGTATCGCTGAGTTCCACGGCGTTGCCGTAGGATTTCGACATTTTCCGGCCATCGAGGCCCGGCACACGCGGAGCCAAACCCAAAAGGGCTTTGGGTTCCGGAAAAATGTCTCCGTAAAGACGGTTGAATCGCCGGGCAATTTCTTGGGTCAGTTCCAAGTGGGACAGTTGGTCCTCCCCCACAGGGACCGCCCGGGCTTTGTACATGAGGATATCCGCCGCTTGAAGCACCGGGTAACCCAAAAATCCGTGGGTAGCAATTTCACGGCCGGAAATTTCCCGCAATTGTTCCTTATAAGTGGGAATGCGTTCCAGCCAGCCCAAGGGCGTGATCATGGACAGAATAAGAGATAGCTCGGAGTGCTCGGGAATCTGAGACTGAACAAACAGCGTGCTTTTTTCCGGATCAATTCCAGCGGCCAGCCAGTCCAAGACCATGTCGTGGATATTTTGTTGAAGATCCTTGGTGTCTTCGTAACCGGTTGTTAAGGCGTGAAGGTCGGCCACCATGAAAAAACACCGGTGCTCACCGCTGTTTTGAAGCTTGATCCACGGCACCAAAGCCCCCCAATAGTTACCCAAATGGAGCTTGCCGGTGGGCCGCATGCCCGAAAGAACTGGAAGAGGGGAAGTCATAGATGTTTTGGCTTTGTCCGATCGACGTAAATTCTAGCCTATCCCCCCCTGCCTGTCAATAAATCGGGCCGTTAAATTTGCGAATGAAGTTGGCCAAATGCGCAGAAACTTGTTTTTTTAAGTCCACCGGTGTTGAAAAGCGAGTCAGGATCTCTTCGGCCCTATTCGGATGGTCGCTCAAGAGGACGGCCAACCGATGGGCCGGGGGCGATTGGCGAGGCAAAGACTTCAGCCTTGCGCCCAACTCTTCTGTAAATTCCCACCGGGGATCCCAATAGGTCCACAGCCCCCACTGCCAGGCCAACCGCAAACCCCCGATCGGATCCTCTTCTTCCAAAAGGCGAAACAGTTCGTGCCGAAGTCTGACCAAACTCACCGTTTGAGGAACACGAGCCGCCACCGCCGATTGGATAAGGTCCAGGGTGTGTTTGTCAACGGTCCAGCCGTATCGAGCGGCGTAACGGGCCGCGCGAAACAGCCGGGTGGGATCATCGATGAAACTGATGTCGTGCAAGACCCGCAACCGTTTCTGTCCCATGTCGGCCACACCGCCGGTGGGATCAAACAGAGTTCCCTCGGACAAAAGGAAATAAAGCGCGTTCGCGCTAAAATCGCGCCGGAGAGCGTCGACCGACAAGGACGACGGTTGAACCGTTGGCAAAGACCCCGGTTTGACGTACGTTTCCTTTCGAGCGGTGGCAATATCCAAATGGGTGCCGTCCGAAAAATGCAGGGTCAACGTCATAAAGCGGGGATGTTCAACCACCCGCGCCGCCAAAGACGAGGCCACATCCGAAATCCAAACAGACGGTTGGCCCTCAACCACCACGTCCCAATCCTTGGGCTCAAGGCCCAAAACCAAGTCCCGCACGCAGCCGCCCACAATGGCGCTGGGACAACTGTGGCGTACCGCGGCCCGGCCCAGGGTTTCCAGGCGCAGTCGCCACATCCGCGGCCACTCATTTATGGTTAAACGTTTCATCGGGGTTTGGGCATGTTTTCTATAGACTCCCGAAGGAGCCCGTTGGTCGGATCAAACTTCAGGGCCAAACCCAGGGATTGACGCGCCAAAACAAAATGACCCACGTCCACGGCAATTAAACCCAGTGTTTCGTGAATTTTTGGATCGAACGGGTTAATTTCAAGGGCTTCCTGCAAAACGGTTTGGGCTTCCTCGTATCGGCCTTCATCGTAATGCAGTTCTCCCAACCGAACAAAAGGTGTCGCGTAGGAGAGGTTATGGGTGATGGCCCGGATAAACAGGTCCCGCGCCGCATCTGTTTTTGATTCCTTCACATAGACCTGGGCCAACCGGACCAACGCAACGCCATTGTCGGGCTGAAGATCCACGGCTTTTTTGTATTCCATGACAGCGGCGGGCACGGCGCCTTGTTTTAAGAGTTGGTCGCCTTTGACCAAAAGAGAACGCAATGGGTCTTTCGTTAATTCCAAGTCGCCAGCCGGAGTAAGAAAAATCGAGGGGCCCATGGCACCTCGGTCGCCGCCGGTGGGCGTTTCAGTCAAATCCGAGAGGGAATCCAACCACCTCTTTTCAAATTCGGTTTCATTTATCCCCAACACCGTGACAAAAGGATCCGGAACGCGCCGAAAAGCCGAAAGCAAGTCTCGTCCTTTGTCTTCCCCAAATTCGTCGGCTAGAAATTCCACCGCATGGCATGACACCGCCGGAAACAACGCGATCCAATCGCCGTCCGAAAGGGACCCCGATGACAACGACACCCGGCCTTCCAGCGCCGCCCGGGTCAACAGAGTCCGATCATAGGAGGACAACGAATAATCGCCCGACAAACGCCCCCTCCCTTCCAAGTGACGTGCGGTCCCTTCCTGAAGCCATAACGGCGCGTTGGCGCCCGTCAATCGGGTCACTTGTCCGTGAACATATTCGTGCACCAGCCTATCGATCCAACGATACCCAAACGCGGTCGCGCCCGGCGAAAGCGCGAGAATTCGCCCAAACCGAAAACAGGTCACCCCGCCGGTTGTTTCCACGTCGAACCGGGAAGTATGCGCGGCTGTAACGTAGTCTTCGACAGAAGAATAAATTTCCACCAGCAGGGGTGTGCGGGAGGGTAATCCTAAAAAAGGGGCCGACTGAACGTAAGCCGTTTCCAAGGCCGATAAGGCCTGGGGCGCCAAAAAGGCCTGGTCTTCGTTGGTGCGGACAATAAAATGGTCGGATTTTGTTTCGACCAACGATTTCTGGACGTGGGCCAGGCCGGTGAGATAATTTTCGCGCTCAAGGGTCCAGGGATCTTTATTCTTAACGAGAGCCAACTCCTGAATGGCTCGGGCCGTGTCGTTCCCGTAAAGAAATTCCAAACAGGCCATTTGATGGGCCCATTCGTTTTTGCCTTTTCGCAGGAGCCACTCCCGATGGGCGGCGACGGGGGCTGTTTCTTGAATCACTAAAAATTGTTCCGCCAAGACCAACGGCGATTTGGATTGGCGTAAAGCCATTGTTGGATCGCCCAAATCAGACGGAGAAAGTCCCCACGCGCAGACGGTACATCCGATCCCCACCCACCCTGCCAGAAGTCGTCTTTTCATAGGCTGGAATTATAACCTGAATCGAGCCCCCGCGCACCCTAGTAATTTAATTTCCCTCATTTTACCCAATGGCGGTAATAGT
This sequence comes from Elusimicrobiota bacterium, assembly GCA_016715645.1. Lineage (GTDB taxonomy): Bacteria > Elusimicrobiota > Elusimicrobia > FEN-1173 > FEN-1173 > JADKHR01. The sequence goes on from JADJZR010000014.1 coordinate 55,190, forward strand.
CTTGAACGGCCGGTTGCTGATCGGGAGGAACCGGCTCTTTCATTGCGTCGATGATGTCTTGGCGAAACGTTCCGGGAGAACGAAAATCTTCTTTTTTCGGAAGCGAAACAGGCCCGCCAACCCGTTGCCCTTTGATACGAATTGACCGCTTTTTTAATCGTCCCCGACCGCCTTTCAACGATGGGGACCTTCTGTTGCTTAAGGCTTCGTTTAATTTGGATTCCGCATTCCGTAAATGGTCGAGTGCCGTCGTTTGATACTCCGCCGCCGGTTCCGGATCGGACCGAACCAGATGTTCTCCGGCCAGGCCCATGGCCTCCACCGCATCGTCTAAAAATCGAGCGGCCCGCGGCGAAATCACTCCACTTTCGAAGGCCGATGCTCTCAAGTCGTCCGATGTCCGGCGGGTATCGCCGGCCAGCGTGCCCTGTTCCTTTGATTGGCTCGACAAAGAAACTTTTTCTTGGTCCGATATCGAAATTTCCTTTTGCCCCAACTCATCGCCAATCCTTTTTGATTCGGCCGCGATTTCCGAATAAACCAGGTCGGTTTCTTTAGGATCTCCCGCGGCATTGGCGGCGGCCAGATCGTACACCCGCAAGAGCGCTTTGTAGGTGGACGCGCCATCACCCGCCCGCAACGCCCGTTGGATATCGGACACTGCCATTCTCAGAAAGGGGTTATCCCTCCCGTCCATTTCGGATTGCCACCGAGTCACCGCCGTTCTCAAAGAATTCAACGCTTCCTGTTGACGCATTCCTCGGCGCGACCGAACTGTATCGACCACCGCCATCGTTCCACTCTGAAGATGTTCCTGCCGATCCGCCAACCGCTTCACCGTTTCAAGGGCCATGCGAATTGTTTCGTCGTCTTGGTCGTCATCACCCCCGCTTTGCAACCCATCGCCCCCCGCCCCCGACTGAGCCAACTGGCGTTCAATTTCCTTGAGCTCGTCCAACGCCTCTTTCGCTGCCGAAAGGGCGTCGGCGCCGTCGGATCGATCCAGCGCCGCGCCCAATCGTTCCAGCGCATCGGACACCCTGTCAAACCGCAGCGTTTCTTTTCGGTAGCCTCTTTCACTCTCTTCATGCGCGGATTGCAGTTTCTCCAGTTTTTCTTGGATTCGTTTAACGGCGGCTTCCAAGGCCTGAACTGTTTTTTGAAACTGTTCCCGTTGGTCTCGGCTTAACGCATCAACGCTCGATAAGGACTGGACCAAATGTTCGGCCCTGATCTTAAGGTCTCCGTGATCACGCACAAGGCCTCGTGTTTGTTGTTCACGCAGAGAAGCCTCCCCGATCCTTTGCATTGCCTCCAGACGGGAAACCAACTGGTTCATGGCCTTTTCGGCCTTGGTTTTGTCCGCGGCGCTGAGAGCACGGTCGGTTTCCGGAACATCATACTGAGCCACGTCGCCGAGCCCTTCGGCCAGCGTGTGATAATCCATCAGCGTGTCAGGGTCGACGCTCTCAGAGTTTTCCATGCGGTCCAACAGTTCTTCCAGGCGTTGAATATCCGATGAGAGCCGTCGAGCCATCTGACGTTGTTCCGTCAACAACGAGGACCAGTTGGGAGTGGATACCGCCAGGCCTTCCGGGTTTGTTGGCCCGCGAAGATCCGCCAAAACAGCGCGCTGTTCATTCACCCGTTCGAGAAGAGACCGCTGAAAGTCAGCCAATTCGTCCTGCAATTTGAGTTGATCCAACCGTGAGTCCAGCACGTTCACAGACCGCGTCAGCGTCTGGCCGCGCCCCGGAGGGACGCACCAATCCTGAGCTTCCAAATAGAAATCGACTCGATCCCCATGGTTTAATAGGAATGGCGCCAAATCCCAGGGGCGTTCAACCCACTTGTCCAAAGTCCCCCGGGTCAATTCTTCCCATCTGTTCCGACGCCACGAGCCTTCGTTGATCCGCCAAACAAAATCCAACCAGCGCAATCCCGTGTCATCGCTGACCTCAACTGTGATCTGTATTTGGTCTTGAACATCGGCATTAACGTTTTCCGATGGCCCCAACATTGTCACCGTGGGGGGCTGATCCACATCGACGTCAACAACAAGTTCCGCGACGGCGGTTTCGGCCTCTCGATCCCGAACAGCCCATAACTGCCGACGAAACGATCGATCAATTCTTTCTTCCCAAGTCCATTCCCCGCCGGCTTTTTTCAAGGGGGGGCCCTCTGAAAGACGGGGCAGGCTGCCGGCTGGGTTTAACGTTAATCGCCATTGAACAAAACTACCGGCCCACACTTTAATCGACAAAAGATCGTGGATGGTTTCGGTTTTTTTACCCATGTAAGGAGGAGGAGTCACCTGGGCCGTCAACCGTACCAAATGGGGCGGATCGAAGGGGGTTAGCTTGAATGACCTCGTTTGAAAAAGGCCTTCGCGAACACGGTAAGATAAAGGGTCTCGCAACGAAGTCAAGATTGCGCCATATCGTCCGTCGGGACTCAACGCCAGCGGTCGATTCTCCCATTGGCCGCCAAGGCCCTTAACCTCCAATTGGGGTGTTCGCGCATTCTCCCGAAAGGAACGGACTTGGATCAACACATCGGCCCCCCGGGCAAACCTGGCGTTGCCCGGTACCACCTCCAAATCCCGACGCGGCGATAGTCCCCCTGCCAAAAAGGCCGCTCCCCACAATCCCACCCCGCCGATCAATAAAGCGTAGTCCCATCCCCAACGGGGTTCCCACATCCGGCGAATCCATGCCACGGGAAAAATTGATTGGGCTTGATCCAGCGCGCGCTCATGAAAAATCGATTTAGTTTCACTTTCAGCCAGCTGGTATGCGGTGTGAAACACGTCCGTTGGATTCACCCCCCATTTTACCGCCAGGGTTTCCCAACCAGCCGTTCGAGCCGCGGACCATAAGTTTTTGGCCAGAAGAAACAAGACCAAAACGAACACGCAGGCGGTTACCACATATTCTCCGCCCAGAGATGTCCACCTGAAAAACAGGGTCACCGCCAAAACAGCCACCGCGCCAATTCCCACCCATCGGGCCGCCACCGGGGCCAGAGCTAAAACCATCGCCGCATACCGGACACGTAAAAGAAACGGATTGAACGAGCTCATACGAGCCCCCGGCGACGGCGCCACACCCATTCCGCCACAAGCGCAATCAGGCCCGGCAAAAGGAAGAGTGTTGATAAAGAGGACGTTGAGACGTTTTTTCTCATCTGTCGGTTCCATCTTGACCAAACCCAACGGTTAAAATCCGCCGCGGACACAAACTCTCCGCCCGAGGTCCGGGCCCGATCGGCCAAACGAGCCGGATCCGGCCGCAAATCGATCTGCTCGTCCCATCCTGAAGAAATGTCCCCCCAAAAGTGATCAGCTTCGGATTTTTCCACCCACACACTGAATTCGTAGGGACCGGGAGCGGGCGGAGTGAATGAACCAACGTATCGACCTGGCCGATCCCCCGCACGAATCGGCACAGAAACCCGACTCCCCCCCAGGGCGCGCGCGTAAAGGCGCAGTGAGGGCCTTCCTTTGACGGGAACATGAACGGTTAGGAGAACCGTTTCTCCCGCTGACAATACGCCGGTGGGTCGATCCATTCGAACGGTTCCAGCTCCGGGTGAAGAGGCGAGCCAACGAATCACATTTTCCCAAAACCGCTGATAATCGCCGGGCCCCTCCCCTCGGCGTCCTCCTTCCATCGCCCATCGCCAACTGGTTCGGTTGGCCAAACCAAGGGACCGACCGCGATCCAAAGAGAGTTCGGCTAAAACAGGTCGACCGCCCGGTTCGGTCGCCAAAATACGGGCGCCGGGTTTAAGTTTTTCCGGGAAGAAACCGGACCCTTCCAAAACGCCCATTCGATCCCACCGATTCTCCTTGGCGTCCCCCAATGACAGGAGGGGGTGACTCCCATCGTTGGCAATGAGCGTAAACCGCTCCGGACCGGAAACGGTGCTTTCCCCCATCCAGGGCGACAAGGGCAGAGGAGAAGGGGGGTCTTCAACAAACAAGACTCCTCCTCCCCGGCGAACCCACTCCTCCAAAGCCCCCATAAAAGAAGTGCCTAACGCAAACCTTAATGCGGTCCAATCCTCTAAGATCACAGCCGAAAACGTGGGAAGTTGGGCCACTAACTCCTGGGAGGTTGGAAATGGAATGAGCGACAAATCCCGATCACCGTAACCCAAAGCGTCTTCGGGGTCACGAAGGACCACAAATGACACCAGTTCCACCGCCGGGTCATTTTTCAGTTGCGCCCTTAAAAAATTAGTGTGAGCCCCGGGGCGCCCAGATATATAAAGGGTCCGCACTCGGTCTCGTTGCACATCCACAACAAACCGACGGATGTTGTTGCCCAGACGCGTTTCGCCCGCAGCCGGATCGATACGGATCTCTCCCGATACCCCGCCCTCCCGGGCGGGTGTCCATTGAAACGACACGGGTGCGGCCCCATCGGACACCTCGACGACCCGACCATCGACACGACGCCCCCCCACGAACAGGGAAACGGAAGCGGTGCGAACCGGCCCCCGAGCGATCAGTCTTGCGGAAACGGTCGCCGGCGCGCCCGAAAAGGCCACGGGAGGACTTTGAATTGATTCCACCGCCAGATCCGCCGCGGTTTCCTCACTGCCCACTCCGACCACAAAAAGGGGAACCCCCAGTCCATCGGCGTTATCGGACCATTTTCCGTCGGAAAACAAGAGGACGGCATCGGGCGGGTTCGACCCAAGCGCTTGCATCAACACCCGTCCTGAACAACCGGGTTTAATCGGGCGAACAGTGTCCAGTGTCAAGTCGTCCGCCTTTTCCCAATCTAGACCGAGCAGATAGTGGGGGATCTGTTGGTTCCTGGATTGGACTTTTTTCCAGGCTGACCGGGCCCGAGCCCATCGGGAAACGGGCCCGTCAGGTTCCCCCATGCTGGCGGACGCGTCCCACACCACGGCCCACGACACGGTCCGGCCCCGGCCCGGGAACGGGACACCCATTAATAATATCCCCAGGGCGATCAGCCCCAACGTGACACCTCGAACAATCCACGAAGTCTTTGTCATTTTGTTTGCATGCGTTGAACTTTCCGTTCAATGAACGGTTGATGAACCGCATCTGTTTTATAGGTTCCGGTGACGCTAAAAACAACGATATTGACCCACTGACGCAGACTCTTCTCACGCTGGGCTTCGCCGCCCGGGACACAGGGCAGTAATGGATCCCCTTTCCGATCCCGTGCAAGAGCGCCCATGAGGTCGTTGGCGCACCACACAGCCACCAGCCGATCCGCCAGCCAAAGCCCCTGGAGGTCACCATCGGCTCGTTTTCGGCCGGCGGCGCCCTGGGTCAGAAAAAAGGCCCGATGGAGGGCGTGATCCGCAGGGATCGGACGCCAGCGGCTTCCCGGAAACAACGTGTCGGGCAAACGGCGAACGGATCTGGAAAACGCCGACTCCAAGGACGCCTGAGCGTCATCGAAGAAAAAGAACCCGCCCGCCGAAAGATATCGGCGGGCGATCTCCAAATCATTCTCCGATAAATTAACCGGACCTTGACCGCCGACCACCAGAAAAGGGGATTCAAAAATCGCCGGATCTTCAAGCCGCACCACGCGTCGCCGGGGGTCGGGGTCCAGCCGGGTCAGATTCCGCAAAGTCAGGACGTTCCCTTCCCAAAAATCGGGGTATGGATCCCACCGGCCCGGCCGTTCGAGCTGGGCAAACACAAATCGGTCCGCTTCCGCCGCCTGTAACGCCAGACACCCCCCCACTAATCCGAACAAGAGAGCCGTTGTTTTTTTCACGAACGTCTCCTTCGAAACAGGACCAAGAACACCGTCTCCAACGCCGCCAAGACCAAGATGATTTTCGCCAACAGGGGCGTCAGGTCCCATCCCCTCAACACGTTCAAGAGTTTCGTCGGTTGGGCCCCCTCCGCGGACAACAGCCGTCCCGGAACAGGTCCCAACCCCGAGGTGAATTCCGATAGGGTCAGACGAATGGGATTGCCTTCGTGATCCCCTCTCACGTTCACCGCAAATCGATGTCCCGTAGTCCCCTGAATCTCATAAAAACCGGGGAGATCGGTTTCGGCGTAATGCCAACGCCCCTTCTCCCAGGAGAACGTCCCTCTTTTTCCATCCGGCCGAATCAACGAAAGAGGTTGGTCCTCCGGCCCCGCCTGTTCGAGAGTATCGCCAACAAAGAAAGCGGGCATCGTCTTGTCCTTATTATTTTCCGACAACCAATGGATCAGTTCGTTGACCATAATTGGATAGGCCGCCCGTGCGGGAAACGACGTCCAATCACGGTCAATGCTGGTTCCCCAGAATGCCACTCGCCCCGCTCCCACCGACCGAAGACTAAGCACAGGCTGACGGGTACGATTCGTTTCCAATACGACGAAAGAGTCAGGACGAAGAGAACCTGTCACCATCCTATCCAACGAGGTTGAGTTCCAAGAGAACCCCTTGAGCGAAGAAAGAAGGGGCCCTTCCACAAACCGCATGGTTTCGTCCGTGTCCACGACATCAAAGGATCCCAGTGGCAAGAGGTCACCAAGTGTCCGCCACCCGCCGCGGTCCCCCGCCGTGACCCAAACCCCTCCTCCATTTTGAACAAAGGTTGTTAAAGCCATCACAAGATCCCCGGAAAGGGGGGGCGGATTAAAAAGGAGGACAACCGAATAGGCAGGTTTTTCTTCCCCGCCCCCTAGGACCGAAAGAAGGTTGTCGGGAGACGAATTTCCCACTGCCAACGCGTCCGTGCGTAACCGGTTCAACACCGGTCGAACAAAGTATGTTTCGTCCCCCACCGGGGAAAGGCTGGGTGCGCCGTTAACCACCAACACCGCCCCCGAACGTGTTTCGGGCGGGGCGTAGTACCACCGGTCGTCCGTAGGTAGAGAATCGTTGTCCAGCATAATTTCGGTTGGCCCTTTGACAAAGGGAATGGCCGCTACACCCGTTTCGCCGTCCCAAGCCACAATACCCCTAGCCGAAAAGCGGCCTTTTTGAGCCACCGACCACGTCCGACTTGAGGAGGACCCCCAACGATGAGCCTTGACGCGCAAAGGAAAACCCGGCAAAGACGGTTCCAGGCCCGTTATGGCGCCGTTAGGGAAAGGATCGGTTACTTGAACAGCCACGATAAAAAAATTCTCATCGTTCTCGGTCAAACGAACCGGCCCCCCGTGAGCCGCCATATCCGACAACACGACCACCGTTCCACTGCGCCCCAACAAAGAACGGGCTTGGTCTAAACCCACGGAATAACGGGTGGTGCGATGCGTAGGCTCCACGGACTGGAGCGTGGTTAAAAGGGACCGAACGTCTTGGGTCACTGGAACAGACCGTTCCACCCGGTCGGAAAAAACAACCAGTCCCCATGTATCCTCGTCTCGACGGGACTCCAATAATAGTCGGGCCAGCGACCGAGCTCGATCAAACGCCGATTGGCCGTATTGTGCGGCGCGCATGGAATAAGATGCATCCAAAAGCACCACACCCCGCCTCCCCGTAGACCCCAAGGCGCCTTGAAAAACCGGGCGCGCCAAAGAAATGATAATCATCGCGATCAACGCTGTTCGAACGATCAGCAACAGCCATCGACGCAATTGGGCCGGCAAAAAATGATCCCGGAGCGATTCGCGCAACACGTCCACATTTGAAAAGAGTGTGAGAGGAGCCCGCCGTCGACCCCAAAAATGAAGGACGAGCGGGAGAGCCGCTAAGGGAAGTCCCCACAAAAATAAAGGGCGAATAAAGTTCATGGGACCAAATTATCTCCGTCCGGCACGCCGGCGTAAAAACGCCGACAACTCCGCGTCCACGGGCCGATCGGTACGGCAGAGATGATAATCCACTGACAGTGCGGCCAACCCTCGTGTTAACGAAAGTTGCCTGTTCTCCATTTTGGATCGGTAAGCTTCATGAACAGTATCCAGATCAACGTTAAGAGAATCAGACGATTCCAAATCTTCGATTCGCCCGGCCCCTCCACCCAACGAAAGGTCCAGCTCCACCGGATCCAAAATTTGCAATGCGCAAACGTCACGCCACGCCGTCGTCAACAGGCGAAATCCGCCAAACACATCCTCCAGGGGCCCTAAAAAATCCGACACAACGATCACCGCCCCCCGGCCTCGGGCTCTTTGAACAAAAGATCCCAACGCATGAGCGAAAGAAGTTTTATGACCAATCGGAATATTCTGAAGGGAGAACAAAAAACGCGACCACATCTCGTCACCCCTTCGCGGGGGCTGATAGGACAGTAAAGTTTGCTCAAAAAAGCCCCACCCAAACGATTCCTGGCATCGCCTAAAGACGTGGGCCAACCCGGCGGACAGATGCATGGCAAAATGGGATTTGGGGTTGCGATGGGCCCCGCTAAAGGTCATAGACCGGGAGACGTCAATCAGCAACACAGCGCGAAGGTGGGACTCTTCCCGTTCTTCCCGGACAGTCCAGCGGTCGGATCGGGCGTAAAACTTCCAATCGATACGACGGTGATCGTCACCGGGAGAATAAGCCCGTCGATCAACAAATTCTCCCGCTTGGCCCCGACGCGAACCGGTGTAACGCCCCGACGAGGGTCCCTCGGCCGATCCCCGCGGGAAAAAACGCGCCGGTCCCAGACGCGCCAACCAAGAAAGGTCGAGCGATTTCGATTCTCGCCCGAGCTCAGTCACGACGATCTAACTCCCTTCCTTTAAAAATTGTTGGATGAGTTCGTCGGGTCGACGCCCCTCAGCTTGGCCTCGAAACGAAACGATGAGCCGATGACGCAAAACCGGCGCCGCCAACGCGGCCACATCGTCCCACGACACCGTGAATCGGCCGTTAATGAGACAGCGAACTTTCGCTCCCAACAACAACGCTTGACCCGCCCGAGGACCCGCTCCCCATGCCAACATAGATCGGGGGCTCTCTTCCGCATCAAAAGATTGAGGGCGGGTTTGACGAACCAAGCGAAGTGTTTTTTCAACCACGCTGGGCGCGACGGGAACGCGGCGAATCAAATCCTGAAACTCGACAATTTTTTCAGCGGACAGAACCGGATTTAAATCCGGCCGAACCGGGCCCGTGGTATCCATGAGAATTTGGCGTTCTTCGGCTTCCGATGGGTAATCCATGTTGATTTGAAACAGAAAGCGGTCCAGTTGTGCTTCCGGTAAAGGATAGGTGCCCTCTTGTTCAATGGGATTTTGGGTGGCCATGACAAAGAACGGATCGGGTAGCGGAAACGTTTTTCCTAAAACCGTCACCGCCCGCTCTTGCATGGCCTGCAAAAGGGCGGCTTGAGTTTTCGGAGGAGTTCGGTTTATTTCGTCGGCCAACAACAAATGGGTAAAAACGGGACCCGGAGCAAACTGAAAGGTGCGTTGTCGGGTGGCGAGGTCCTCCTGCAACACGTCGGTGCCGGTGATGTCCGAAGGCATCAAGTCCGGGGTGAATTGAATTCGCTGAAATGTTAAATCCAACACACGGGCCATCGACGACACCAACAACGTTTTCGCTAAACCCGGAACGCCCACCAACAGGATGTGTCCCCGAGCGAATAACCCGATCAATAATTGTTCCACCACGGCTTCTTGGCCTACGATGGCTTTTCTCAGCTCGGCTCGAACACGAGAAACGGAAGCGATAAAATCATCGATGCGGCTTGACTCGTTCACAACGACACCCCCCATAACGTGTGCACCAACCCCCCGATGGCGCTGGTCACCCCCACCGCCAAAGCGATGACCGCGAGGTTTAAAAGGATTCTTCGGCGGACGTCCATCCCCGACAGAAACGCCAAAATCGACGAGACCACCACCGTGGCCACTCCCCCGCAGACGACCGACAGGACCACATTTTCAGACCCAAACAAAACAGGAAGGACCGGCACCAGAGCGCCGACGATGTAACTGACCCCCACCATCAGGCCGGTTTCCAACGATCCGGATAACATGGGATCGCCCTCGTGTCGACCCAAAAAACGGGCTTTTCCCCGCTGAATACGGCGAATCTCCCGTTCCGAGCTGGTCGAGGCAAAAGCGCCCGCGCCCATACTGAGGGCGCCGGCCACCGCCACGGCGATACTGGCACCGATCACCAGGCGGGGCTCTCGCAAGGCGGTAAAAAAACCGCCGACGGCTCCCAATATTTCGACCAAGCCGTCGTTAAATCCCAGAAAAATTCCCCGCACCCGTTCGGGACTGATTTTGCCGCCGGAAAAACTCGAAACAATTTCGTCTTCATGTTCAAATTCATCCATCAAGACATCTTTGATGGCTTTTCCAAAAGGCGTGTTTTGATAGATATCCCACAAATTGAGATATTTTCGAATCCCATAAATTTCAATTCCTTCCAGCACCAACATCACCGCCGATGGCCCCGTCAGTCGACAGACAACCGTTAAAAGGTCAAGTTTGATTCGCCGGGCCCAGTCCAACCGAGGTCGTTGAATGGGAAATAAATCCAGCCAAAATTTATAATGCTTGGCCTCAACCGCCACCAAGCGGTCCAACATGTCGGCCAGACCGCCCCGGGACACGGCACGTAAACGTTCATACAAACGCAAGTCCAACAATTCATCCAACACCAATTCTTCGCCCCGTTTGCGAGCGATGGGGTCCAGCGCGATCTCTGTCATAATTCGTAACTACCCAGGTCCCTCATCCGCCCCTTCGGGGGTTGCGTGTGCCAGTGGCACACGATTGCAACGGGCCGAATAGGCCCTGGGCCCGAAGGGCCTTCCCCCAAGAGGGGAAGGAAACAAAGACTTTCCCTCTCCACTTGGGAGAGGGCAGGGTGAGGGAACTGAGCAGTTACCATAGTTCAATAATAGCAGTTTCGCCTTTTGTGGCGGTTTGGTAAATTGTGTTCATGAAAAAGGGGTCAGCGGTGGTGTTGGCCAGCGGCGGGCTCGACAGCACCGCCTTAGTCAGCTGGGCTTTGTCTCGCTATTCAACGGTCCAACCTCTCTATTGCCGTTTCGGACTAAAATGGGAACGGGCCGAACGACATTGGCTCAGACGTTTTTTAAAAGCGGTCTCAACTCGCGGCCTGCGGCCTTTGGCCGAGTTAAACCTGGAAAACAGCGGCCTGTATGAAGGACATTGGAGCACGTCGGGGAAAAAAGTGCCGGGTTGGGAAAGTGTCGACAATGCGGTGTACTTGCCGGGCCGAAACGCCTTGCTGTTGGTCCAGGCGGGTGTTTATGCCGCTCGACATAAGGTCACGGACATTTTAATCGGGACCCTTAAAGGAAACCCTTTTTCTGACGCCACACCGGTTTTTTTTAACTCCATGGAAAAATCGTTGCGAATGGCCCTTGGAAAAACCCTTCGCATACGCGCGCCATTTCGGAAAATGTCTAAAAAAGAGGCGTTGGACCGTTTTCAATTTTTGCCGATGTCGTTGGCCTTTTCCTGTATAAATCCGATCGGAATTCGCCCTTGCAACGCCTGCAACAAGTGCGCCGAACGACGACGATATGAAACCTATAGAGGGAGACCCCATTCATGACACGATTAAAATCGATCCGATGCTGGAGGTTGACACTTTCACTTCTATCCGGGCTGGCCCTCTTGTGTCCCTTACAGGCCGAAGGGCCCAGGGTTAAAAAACAGGATCCCGCCGTTTATTTTTGGTATCACTTTCGGACGGCGGTCATGGCCAACCAGTTTCAAAAAATAGAACTATTGACTTGGTTTCCCTTTGAGCAGACCACCGCCGAAGGGGCAACAACCCGCCTGGCGAAGGGAATGTTTAAAGAAAAGATTCCAAGCTTACTGGATCGATCCGACGGAACCGGCCGGACCATGCGCGCTGTGATCGAACGTAAGGAAGACCTAACCCCTGAGGAACGGGCCGCGCTCATAAGCGGCGAATTGACAATGGGGGTTTTCCGGTTCAAAACCATAAAAGAAAAGTGTTATTGGGTAGGATCGATCGAAACGAAGAGTCAACAAGCAAAGACCTCTTTGCCGGCGACACCTCTCGCGGAAAAACCAGCGGCGGCCTCTGCCAAACCGCCTGTGAAGACTCCAGGGAAACCGATTGAGGATAATCCGGCTTTAGCGCCATCCTCTCTCCAACAAGCGGAGAAACCGCAATCGACTCAGGAAAACATCGATCCCCGCACCGAATCGGTGTTCCGATTCTATTGGGTTGAATTTCGGCGGGCAGCTCTTTCGAACGATTTCGAAAAATTACGGAGTCTGACCCGATTTCCATTCGAAATGAAAGGTCCTTTGGAAGACGACAAAGTAAAAAAATACCCAGCCCGAGAATTTGATCTCATTTGGCCTCGGCTACTGGAAGCGGATCCAAAATTGTGGGGGCCCATCCGGGATTCCATGCGGGAACTGATCGAACGGCGGGAAGAACCCAACGTTGAAGAAATCGCCACCGAACCCTCTGGGGAAATTCAGATCGGACTATTTGTGTTCCGAAAATCCAAAAGCCGATGGCGGTTCATCCGAGCCATTCTCGCTGAGTGATATAGCAACAGATCGCCATGCTCCAGATCGGAAAACCGGCCAGGGACGGCAGGTGAACAGACATTTAGACCTAGCCGATTCGACCTAAAAATCAAGTCAACCGGTCTTTTTCGTCGACAAGAACTACCAAACTCCGTCCAACACTTTATCGACAGTAACCGTGTTCCAATCGGGGAATCCCGGTTCGCTGTTTGGGTTATTTGATAACGGAATCGGTTACCACGGACACGCCAGGCCCCATGGTAGATGTGAGCGTGACACTCCGAATAAAAACGCCCTTGGCCGTAGACGGTTTGGCATGTTCAATAGCTTCCAAAAAAGCCCGGGCGTTTGCGGCCAACTTGTCTTCAGGGAAAGAAGCCTTACCCAAAATGGAATGAACAATGGCCGTGGCATCCATTTTGTATTCAATACGGCCGGCTTTCAATTCTTTGACGGTGCGGCCGATGTCAAAAGTAACCGTGCCGGATTTTGGATTGGGCATGAGCCCTTTGGGGCCGAGCGTTTTGGCCAGTTTGGTTAAATCGCGCATGGCGTCGGGTGTGGCCACCAAGACGTCAAAATCCATCCAGCCTTTAGAAATCTTTTCAATCACATCAGCGTCCCCGGCTTCGTCGGCCCCAGCCGCCTGAGCTTCCTTCACTTTTTCCCCTTTTGCCACAACGACGACCCGTTTCGATTTTCCAGTACCGTGAGGAAGGGAAACCGTTCCCCGCACGTTCTGGTCGCCCTTTTTGGGGTCCACACCGAGACGTATATGAATTTCCACCGTCTCGTCAAATTTCGCTTTCGCGGTTTGTTTCACCAAAGAAATGGCTTCTTCGATTGAATAGCGCTTCCCGGCTTCAACTTTTTTTTGGAGTTCTTGAGTGCGTCGGCTCATGGTTAACCTCGTTCTTCCTCGCGCCCGGGTCGGCCGAATCGCCTCCAGCGGGCTCCCTCCTCTTTGGCCAAGCCGAGACGAGGTCATGGGAAGACAAATGAAATTGGGCGGAAAACTAAAATCCCTTTAAAAGCCAGGCAGTGGAACAACCGATCCTGAAATTTAAGTTCAAGAATCTTTCGACAAGACCCAGGTCCGGGCCGAAAAAAAAACAATCATTCTGGATTGCCTTACGAGAAAACATAATCCCCACTCAATAAAGAATGGGTTTGAGAAAACCCCGGTTAGGCCGTTTCGACGCCCATGCTTCGGGCCGTACCCTTCACCATTTGGATAGCGGCTTCGATATTGGGCGCATTCAAATCGGGCATCTTTGTTTTGGCAATCTCTTCAAGTTGAGCCCGGGACAGTTTAGCCACTTTTATCTTGTTCGGGGTGGAACTGGCTTTCGCTAAACCGGCTGATTTTTTAATCAGCGCCGAAACAGGGGGCATTTTCGTAATAAAGGTAAAACTTCGATCTTCAAACACCGTGATGACGGCCGGAATGGTCATCCCGGCTTCCATGGTTTTTGTCCGATCGTTAAACTGTTTGCAAAAGTCCATGATATTGACGCCGTGCTGGCCCAACGCGGGTCCAACCGGCGGAGCCGGGTTTGCACCCCCGGCCGGAATTTGAAGTTTGATTTGTGTTTTTATTTTCTTGACAGGGGCCATTAAAGTTTCTCCACTTGCAGATAGTCCAACTCAACGGGCGTGGAACGCCCAAAAATATCGACCGTAACCCGCAACTTGGCCCGGTCTTCATTAACTTCTTCCACCATGCCGAAAAAGTGCCGGAACGGTCCTTCTTTGATACGGACCTTCTCGCCCTTATCAAACAAAATCGCAGGACGAGGCTTGTGATCCGGTGGGGCCACCGTCAATTGAAGCAATGACTGCATTTCCGATTCCGGAAGGCAGGTCGGGTTAACCCCTCCCAAAAAGCCCGTCACGCCGGGTGTGTTACGAATCATCCAATACGTTTGGTTGTCCACGTCCATATCCACCAAAACATAGCCGGGAAAAAACTTGCGTTTTTTAACCTGCTTTTTGTTCCGTCGAAGCTCCACGACATCCTCGGTCGGGATCAACAATTGAAAAATACGTTCTTTGAGGCCCTGCTGAACAGCCGTTTTTTCGACCAAGGATTTAACCTTGTCTTCATGTCCAGAATACGTATGAATTACATACCATCCACGAGCCACGGGGTTGTCCTTTCGCTAGGAGATAAAGAAATGAAAACTGTTCATGATGAGAAAATCCAAAACGCCGACAAAAACAGAGAACACGATCACCAACAAAATCACGAACCAGGTTGACGCGATCATCTGGGGCCGCGTCAGCCACGAAACTTTTTTTAATTCTTCCACCGCTTCCCGAACAAACTTCAAAAACTGCCGTATTTTTTCCACAATCAATCTCCGCATTAACCAAAACTTTCCGACGACATAACCGAGGATCGAGTCGGTGGGATAGACAAATTTCCGGAAAGGCGCCACTATACTAACTAATCTCAAGCCCCTCGTCAATCGCTCTCAAACAAAAAACGCGAGTACCTCAGGTGTCTTTCCCTCTCCTCTTGGGAGAGGGCAGGGTGAGGGAACTGCCTTTCCGTCGATTGAGAAAGCCACTCCCTCATCCGCCCGGGTTGCGTGTGCCAGTGGCACACGATGGCAACGGGCCGAATAGGCCCTGGGCCATTCGGCACACGACTTGTGCGCCTCGCTTTAGCGAGGCCGGGTCCCGACGCGGTTCCCTGTCCTTATATCTTTTTTTCTATATGGCAGGGGCGGAGGGCACCGTGTGCCATTCGGCACACGACTTGTGCGCCTCGCTTTAGCGAGGCCGGGTCCCGACGCGGTTCCCTGTCCTTATATCTTTTTTTCTATATGGCAGGGGCGGAGGGTCGAGCCTGCCAGTGGCAGGCGCCTTCGACGGGCCGAGCAGGCCCCGGGTCCCGACGCGGTTCCCTGTCCTTATATCTTTTTTCTATATGGCAGGGGCGGAGGGACTCGAACCCCCAGTCCTGGTTTTGGAGACCAGTGGTTTACCAGTTAACCGACGCCCCTTAATACACAAAGAACCTCACAAAACCAACAACGCAAACCCCAACTATTCGTCGAGGCCACACCGCTGATAAAGGAAGTTCTTACTTTGTTTCTTTGTGCGGGGTATGTTTACCGCAAGTCGAACAAAACTTTTTCAACTCGAGCTTCTTTTCCCGACGACGGCCCCGCACGTAATGATAATTGCGGTTGTCGCATTGGGAACAAGCCAACATAAACACGAAACGATCAGCGGCCATGATCTTACCCTCTCTTCGATTTTAAAAATTTACGCCAGGATGTCCGTCACAACGCCGGCGCCGACCGTGTGCCCGCCTTCCCGAATCGCGAACCGCACGCCTTTCTCCAACGCCACCGGCACCATCAACTCCACTTCCACTTCCACGTTGTCTCCCGGCATCACCATCTCCACCCCGGGCTTCAACTTCAAACTCCCCGTCACGTCCGTCGTTCGCACATAGAACTGAGGTCGATACCCCGCAAAAAACGGCGTGTGCCGTCCGCCCTCTTCCTTCGTTAAGATATACACCTGCCCCTTAAACTTCTTGTGCGGCTGGATCGTGCCCGGCGCGCAGATCACTTGACCCCGCTCCACCTGGTCTTTCTCTATCCCCCGCAACAAAATCCCCACGTTGTCCCCCGCCTGCGACTCATCCATCACCTTGCGGAACATCTCAATGCCCGTCACCACGCTCTTCTTCGTGTCTTGCAACCCCACGATCTCCGCCGTGTCACCCACCTTGATGCGCCCCCGTTCCACGCGTCCCGTCGCCACCGTCCCTCGGCCCGTGATCGTGAACACGTCTTCCACCGAAATCAAGAACGGTTTATCCAGTTCGCGCTTCGGGTCCGGAATCGACGCGTCCAACGCCGCGATCAGTTTTAGAATCGATTTCTCGCCAATCTCCGACTCCGTGTCCCCTTGCATGGCTTTCATGCTCGACCCGCGAATCACGGGAATCGTGTCCCCCGGGAACTCATACTTCTTCAGCAGGTCCCGCACTTCGATTTCGACCAGGTCCAACAGTTCCGGATCGTCCACCAAATCCACCTTGTTCAAGAACACCACCAGGTTCGGCACGTTCACTTGCCGCGCCAGGAGCACGTGTTCTCGCGTTTGAGGCATGGGCCCGTCCGCCGCCGACACCACCAAAATCGCTCCGTCCATCTGCGCCGCGCCCGTGATCATGTTTTTAATGTAGTCCGCGTGGCCCGGGCAGTCGATGTGCGCGTAGTGCCGTTTGTCCGACTCATACTCCACGTGCGACACCGCGATCGTCACGATCTTTGAATCGTCTCGAACGGTTCCGCCCTTCGCAATATCCTGGTAGGACTTAATCTGCGCTTTCCCCTGCTTGGAGAGAACTTGCAGGATTGCCGCGGTCAACGTCGTCTTCCCGTGGTCCACGTGTCCGATCGTCCCCACGTTCACGTGAGGTTTCGTGCGCTCAAACTTGGGTTTCGCCATTTTATCGCTCCTTCAGTGGTGTCGTTAAAATTTCGTCCAATTCGTTAAAAAATCAGCTGGGAACCGGGATTGAACCGGCGACCTCACCCTTACCAAGGGTGTGCTCTACCAACTGAGCTATCCCAGCGCTGATGACGCTCCCGATTTAGCGAAGGGCTCGCCAGTTATAACAATTTCAGACAAAGATTATACAAATTAAAAGTCGGCTAGACCGGCCGGTCGGCGCCTCACCCCGGCCCCGGGCGCCCTTTCGTTTCGGGGACAGCTCAAATTGGCTGCCGGACTAGGATTCGAACCTAGACGACCAGGTTCAGAGCCTGGCAGGCTACCGTTACCTCATCCGGCAAAAAAACCGTTCGGCCTTGAACGAGCGCCGAACGGGGGCGATTCTAGCAAATCGCTGAACGTCTGAGAACGAATTTAAACGCCGACGGGCGTTTTCAGCGCGTTCAGGGCGGCTTGATAATTGGGATGGTTGGTCATTTCCGGCACATACTCAATATATGTGACCACGTCCGAGGCATTCACCACAAAGATGGCCCGAGAGAGAGCCGGAGTTCTTTAATCAACGTTCCATAGGCGAGACCAAAAGACGCGTCCTTGTGGTCCGATATCGCCTGGATATTTTTCACCCCCGCCGTCTGGCAAAACCGCCCTTGGGCAAAAGGAAGATCCATGCTCACCACGTAGGTTTGAACGCCCGAAATGCCCGACACTTCTTGATTGAACTTTCGGGTTTCCTGATCGCACACAGGCGTATCCAACGACGGGACAACAATAAATAGCCGCGTTTTCCCCGCGGAAGAAGAAAGGGTCACCTCGCTTAAATCACCAGCAACGGCTTTGAATGGGGGTGCCTTTTCCCCGACTTTAATGGCTTCCCCAACCAAGGTCAGCGCGTTTCCTTTAAACGTGGTACCGCCTTTTCGTTCAATTGACATAGTATTCTCCTTAGAGTGGATTCTCAACAAACAGAATTATGACATATTTTGTCTGGTTTGTCGTCTTCCTTGCCGATCAGAGGGTTCCGGCGGTCAGTTTTTCGACGGTTTGGCGAATTCGTTGGAGGGAGCGTTCGCGCCCCAAAACTTCCAGCATATGGAACAAGCTGGGTCCCTGGGTTCGACCAGAAACCGAAACGCGCACCGGGTGGTAAACAGCGGCATTTTTTATCCCCCTTTTAAGCGCCACGGCCTTGGCGGCTTCCTCGGTGGATATCGCCGTAAACGCCGGAAGCGCGGAGAAGGTCTCGACCGCCTCTTTTAAGACCTCCGGCACATCGGGTTTCTTTAAAACTTTCTCAACCGACGCCGGATCATAGACCACGTCTTTAAAGAAAAAGTCGATCAGGTTCGGCACGTCCGTCAAATGCTTGATCTTTTCATGCTCCAACGCGACGGCCGCCTCGATCTCTGATCGACGAGATTCTTCTTGGCCGTTTAAAAATCCCGCTTTCTGAATGAACGGCATGGCCCGGTCCACCAGTTCCCCGATCGACATCTTGCGGATGTATTCCCCGTTCATCCAGATCAACTTGTTCGGATCAAAAATGGCGGGGCTTTTTCCGCACCGCTCAACGGTAAATTTCCGTGTTAGTTCTTCCTGCGTAAAAAGATCCTGGCTGTCTTCGGTCGACCATCCCAACAAAGCCAAATAATTGCGCGTGGCTTCCGGCAGGTACCCGGCGTCGCGGTATTCTTCGACGGCGGTAGCGCCGTGGCGTTTGGACAAACGCTGGCCATCGGGCCCCAAAATCATGGAGAGATGGGCAAACACCGGGGGCGTCCAACCCAAGGCGTTGTAGCACAACACTTGCCGAGGCGTGTTGGACAAGTGATCATCCCCCCGAATCACATGGGAGATTTCCATCAGGTGATCATCCACCACACAAGCGAAGTTGTAGGTGGGTATCCCGGACGTTTTGAGAATAATGAAGTCTTCGATTAAATCGTTTTCCCATTTCATCGGCCCGCGAATCAGATCCGAAAACTCCACCAATCCGACCGAAGGGGTTTTGAAACGGATGGTGTAGGAACGACCCTCTTTGATGAGATCGTCACGCTGGGCGGGTGTGAGGTCCCGATAGGGGCTGACAAACTTGGGGGCCTTTTTCAGAAGAGCCGCGCGCTCTTTGGATTTTTGGACTTCTTCCGGAGTGGCGAAACAATAGAAGGCTTTTCCCGCGGCCACCAGTTCATCCGCGTATTTTTTGTAATGAACCAACCTCTGCATCTGGAAATAAGGGCCGAAGGCCCCCTTGACGGCGTTGGGGTCGGAGGACGAGGTCGGGCCTTCGTCCCAGTCAAGTCCCAACCACTTCATCCCATTAAAAATGGCGTCCACGGACTCTTGGGTGGACCGTGTCTCGTCGGTGTCTTCAATGCGGAGGATAAAGGTGCCGCCGGTGTGGCGGGCGAAGAGCCAGTTAAACAAAGCGGTGCGAGCGCCGCCGATGTGCAAAAACCCTGTTGGAGACGGGGCAAACCGAACGCGAACGGGAGACATTAGTAAATGATTTTGTTCAGCGGATATTCGATGATGCCTTCCGCTCCGGCGCGTTTCAGCGCGGGGATATTTTTCTTAATTTCTTTTTCGGGCATGATCACTTCCAACGCCACCCAGCCCTTTTCCGTCAACTGGGAAACGGTGGGCTTGCGAAGAGCCGGAAGAAGAGCGGTCACGGCGGCCAAGTTGGCCTCTTTCAAATTCATTTTAATGCCGACCAACCCCTCGGCGGCGAGGGCGCCTTTCAACAAGATCGCCATATTTTCAATTTTTTCCCGTTTCCACGGATCGGCCCAGGCCTTTTCATTGCAGATAAACCGGGTGGAAGAAGTCAACAATTCCTCCACGATACGCAAGTGGTTGGCCCGCAAGGAAGACCCGGTCTCCGTTAGTTCGACGATCGCGTCCACAAATCGCCCCGCCTTGGCCTCGGTGGCGCCCCAGGAAAACTCGACTTTGGCCTTAACTTTATTTTTGGCCAAGTATTTTTTGACGATATTGACGACCTCGGTGGCAATACGCTTACCCTGCAAATCCTTGACGGACTTGATGGGCGAAGATTCCGGCACACACAACACCCAACGAACGGGCCGAAACCCCGACTTGGCGTAAAGCAGTTCGCAGACTTCGCGGACTTTAGCGCCCGATTCCATAATCCAGTCTTTGCCGGTCAGCCCCGCGTCAAACACGCCGTCCTCGACGTAGGTCGCCATTTCCTGGGAACGAACCAACATAATTTCCAACTCATCGTCGTCGGAGGTAGGGAAGTAGGACCGATCGGACGCATTCACCCGAATGCCGGCCTTTTTAAAAAGTTCGATGGTGGACTCTTGCAAACTGCCCTTGGGCATACCGAGCTTGAGTTTTTTCATAAGGACTCCGATTAAATCAAATTGGGGATTGATTCTAGCAAATAACTCGCCCTCCCCCACTGGAGGAACAAGGGGAGGGCGAGAAAAGAAGCGGCCTGCTGTTACGCCGCGGCCAAAGCTTGGCGCACCGCCCGAATATTTTTTTGGGCTTCATCCAATGGAGCGGAAAGATAGAGACCTTCAAAAACGCCGATGATCATCCGCACGGCAATGGAGGCCGGAACATCCGATCGGTCCCAGGTAAGGGAAGTTCCAACTCCGGTGAGCACATCGACCCCCCCCGCAAAGCCGCTCATATCCACTTGGGCTGAACCCAATAGTGCCCCGATCCGAACGACCTGGACGATTCCGTCCTCATTTCGATCAACCACGTCAGCCCCCAGGTTGTCCAGATAAACCCAGCGAGACAAAGGGATGGTCTCGTCGGTCAACGTCGACCCCATTTCCAGATGCGCCTGCCTCCATGCCTTCAGGGCAGCCTCCCATTTTGTTTGCTGTGCGGGATTGCGCACCACGACGACCGGGGCCGGCTCGCCCCGCGCCACACGCTCCAACGCCTCCGCCCAATCTCCCAAAAGGGACGAGTCAAAGTTCGCTTCAGAAAGATTGATTACCGGCAAAGCGCCCGGGGCGAAAACCGGCGCATGGCTTGTCTTCCATCCCGAAGCCCGCCGGGCCAGCCGGGTGAGGGCCCGTCCCGCCCTCGCCGAGAGCGGATCTTGTTGAAAAAGAGCCCGCGTCCGCCGGTAGTCATCATAAAGCGCCCTGTCTTGGGGGGGACCTTTCTGAGCCCATTTTTCGCCCGCCACCGCCCCATACCCCAAAGCCAAGGCCAGTTGTTGATCGGTCTGATCCAAACCGGAAAGCGATGCCTGATCGATGAACCCGGTCAACGCGACAGCGGCGTCGCGGGCCGAGCCCTCTCCAAACTCATTGATCGCTCCCGCCATCAATCGTCGATGTAAAACATCCCCCGGACGATAGGGGGGTTTCCCCTCTTTCATCACCCGATCTGCCATGTCCCCAAGAACCGGAATAGGTTGACCCATTGAAGATAAGAGCCCTTGAACGCGGTCAGCCAGCGGTTGCATTGCGGTCATGGTTTCTGTGTGGCTCCCGGTTTTTTCCGCGGGATCGGTCACATCAACCGGCGGGTTTGCTGAGAGATATTGAGCGCTCACCCACACTGAAGTTTTTGGGTTATCCAGAGGCGCCACACGGACCCATTTCCCTTGAGTCATGAGCACCGCCACCTCCGCTCCCCTGGAAAGGTTCGGCATTCTAAAAACCGGCGTCTTAAGCAACGGCACACTCCGAACCACCGTCATCCGCCCCCCCGACGCTTCCCGAACATATCGACTGTTCACCCACCCCCGCTTGCCCGACCCCGCCGACACCAAAACCCAAGCCCCTTTTCGCCCAACAACTTTCACTGAATAATGGGCCCCCACCCGCCCGATCACTTGCTTTATATCGGAAGGATTGCGATCAAATGACAGGAGGGGGGTCTTTTTCGTATTCACAAAAGCCCTCGGAGAATTTGCAGGAACTTCAATAACAGGCCGCTGGGCATCCAAAATGGAACTCGTAAAACTGACGTCTGAAACCAGCGCAACGTTAAAAGTTTGACGCACTCCATTTTCGACAGAAGAGATAAAGGCCTCCTTCCCGTTAGAAGAAGTCAAAATAATTGAAGCGCATAGGACAACCATAAATTGAAAGAGTCGTCGAATAACTCGTCCAATAACGTTAACAATTCCATTTCCATCTTGATCCCCCCCCTTCTGGTCCGATACTTGGGGGATGGTGGCCCGAAGGGACGGTTGAGGGACCTGGGCAGTTGCGAAAGAAGACGACGGCTCTTCGGATGAGTGTTCCAAGTTCCCCCGGGTTTCCGCCAACGTCGCACGGGGGGCCGCCGGCACGCCGTTGACATAAAAAGCCCGCGGGCTGAATTTCTCGACGGACACGGAGATGGGTTTGCCCACCTGAGTGGTAAAGATATTGGCCCGTCCGTGGGTCTCGGCAATATCCCAGGCGAACAACGGAACCTGAAATTTCCCCAACGAAACAACGCGAACAAGAAACAAAATAGGCCAAGCGACCCATCTCAAAACACGTATAAACGCGTTGGTCATATCCCGCGTTCGAGCGGCATTCGCGTGGAAAATAACAATAAACGCCATCAAACGCTCAATCGAAAACACGCGGGATTCCAATAGACTTAGTACCCGCCGTTCGAATCACCCCCGGCGATCTTATCCAAACCCTCCGCATCTTCTTGAGCGAGAACAGTAAAGGCATTGAATTTTCCGTCCGCCGGCGGAAAATGGCCCAAGGCAAAAGCCTCGGCTGTTGAATTGATGCTCAAAGAACCCCGCAGTTGAGTGGAGATCATTTGTGCCATAGCGCTCGTCCTGGCCTGCATGGGCATTCCCTTGAATATGACATCTCCCCGTTTAACAGCAGGGTTTGCCTCATCGATAAACCCTTCCCGGCTGGACCCCGTAATAAATTCACCCCAGGAAGCCCACCCATAACTTAGCGAAAACAATTTGCGAAGGTAGGCCCGTATGGTGAGATGAACGAAACGAGTGTCGCCCAGGAAAAGAGTGGGAGCTGAGACATAACGCCCCCACAAAGGCCGCCGCTGAACCAGCCGAACCAGAAACGCCGCGACGAAATAGGCCATGGCAAAGTAAGGAACCTGCCAATACGTAACAATAAAATGCCCCAGGGTGGTCGCATCCGAAAACAGGGCCCATTGAGAGAGAGAGAAAAGAACGTCAAACCCCCCTTGGATGGGATTTCCCCCGATGAACAAAACCAAAAAAAGGTGGCCCAAGGCCAAGGGCGTGGCAATCAAAAATTCCGTCAAACGCTGACTGTAGCGGTGCCCCACGGCCACCAACTCTTTGTGTTCCCGCGCATCTACTTTCTGCCCTTTGCGATTGATTCCAAAAATGGATTCAGCCCTTTCTTGAAGATGCGCCTGCCCCTGTTTAAGACGACGAATGGTGTCATCGTCTGGCGCTCTCCCAAACTTTTTATGTTTGGCTTTTTCGGCGATTGTGATTAATAAATGGGAGAGTGTCATTTCCGTTGCCAAGGGGACCACGGGCTTTGGCTCATCCAACCGCCAACCGGCGTGGGTCACAAAAAGACGCCGGTTGCTTTTTGCTGAAGCCTTATAACTTTGCCCCAAGGCCTGGCCCAAGGGAACAGAATCGACCAGCCCCGCCATGCCAAAGACAGGTCCGCACCGTCCCTGTTGGTGTAAAGCATTTAAGAATGACACATCGTCGACGGTATGAAAATATTGCCCAGAATGACTGACAGCCAGGACAATGGTGTTGGGCCCAACGGCAAACTCTTCGGGGTCATCCGAAAACGCCTTGGAATCAACCGCCTCCACCTTCAACCCCGGAAACACCTTTTTCAGGTCTGTCGTGAAATGCTCTGCCGCGAAAAGGCCGTATTCCGCCCCCAACACCAAAACGTCAATCTGATTTTTAAAGGCGGGGTCCCCCGGATAGCGAGTCAAAGCGCGCACCCGAGCCCGCTCCAACACCGCTCCGGCAAAATCCTCCGCCGCCCCAAGATTGGGACTTCCGGGATTTTCACCTCCCCAATCCGCATTAATGGTGGCCAACACTTTCGGGACATCGTTTAGGGTATCCAACACCAGGTCAGACGACTGCGCCACCGACACCCCGCCGCTCAAATTTTTATTCCCTTTCGTCCCAACCCACCCCCGGCCTCCTTCTTCCATGCTCTGGGACGCCCACCGTTCCAAATTTTCCGCCGTCAACGGGTGCCGCCCAACCAATTCTGTCCCGCCCAGATCCGGTAACGGGGCCGACCCAAGCAACTCGAATCCATTTGGAAACGCCACCGAGTTGGGGATATCCCCCTCCCCAATTTTAAAATGGGCCACCTCCCCATTTTCCAAAAAATAAATGTAGGGAAGAAGTTCCGTGATCTGATCGTTCCCTGGGGTTCCCGCCGCTTTAACGGAAGCCAGTTCAGACGCATAAACAAGCATTTCCGTTTCCGGGTCAACACCGATGTAGAGCGGTTGTTTAAACGAGCCAAACACAATTTCGCCCGGATAAAGGGAAGACGCGAGAACCACGCCGAAGGTCCCATCCGCCCGGTCCGAGAAAAATCGCCCCGCCTCTTGCAAGTCATTAAAAAAGAAGTAATGCAGGGCCCGGTCCACCAAAAGTTCTTTTTTTTCGTGGCTCATTCCGAGCGTATCCAAACGGGTCGCGTTCAACACCTGATCCCTGAGGTCATTAATGCTTGAACTATTTTCGTTATACACATCCTGAAGGGTCCGACAACCCGCCACGTGGGCTCGCTTTAACCACTCTTCAAAAACCTTATCCACCGAACGTCCGATTTCTCGCACGTTCGATGGGCTCATCACATCGTCGATGGAGTCGGCCACATCCACCGCATAGGCCAACCGGAAAGAAGCCCCCCATTGGCCTTGAGTCAAAAGAAGCTCAAGCATTCCGGCGATTTTTGGCGAATCCCCTTGGGACGGATCTCCCCGCCCCAACGTTTTGGTTAACCACCAAGCCAAAGGTCCATTGTTCGCAATAGGCGCTTCGCCTTTGCGACGAACCCAGGCATCAAAATCCCCGTTGTGCGAGATAATCTGCTGAGAGACTTTCCGAACAATTTCAGTTTTCCCCCCTTCCCCCACAGTCCACACCCTGGCCTTCCGGGGAAAAACAGCGTTCCAAAACCCCTCCACCAACCCCCAAACGAACGGGTGGGCATTTCCCATTTTAGACGGCCCACCGGTAGCAAACCGAGCGTGGTCAATTTCCTCGACAAAGTTGTCAAGCGGCCGAGCCCCTGTCGCCCGCCGCCGCCCTATTTCTCCTCTAAAAGACGTCCGAAGCGCCTGGTCCATTTTGGCCCGTTTCGGATTCAACAACCGTGCCCGAACAAATCCCTTCGTTCCCAAAATCGAACGCCCGCCCGATTGCCCTCCACGGACAATAATTTGTTTCCACATGCGAGCCAAAATGGCATCGACATTTATCGGCAAGATTCCTCGGTCCGTTGGCCACCTTTTCCCCAACACACCCAAGTTCCCGCAATAAAGCGCATCGCCAATGCCGGAGAGGGCCATTCTAAAATCCGAAACAGACGCCATCGCCACCCACAGATTCACACCGCCCGCAACGGTCAACAATAAGGATTGAACGCTCCCCGCATCCGCCACCAATGCGAGCGGCGCCACCATCGCAATGGCCCCCAGGTTTACAAGAGGCCCCACGAGGGCCGTCACCCGCGTTTTCCACCCTTCGGTCAAATTTTCCACTTTTATCTGAGGCGCAGTAGCGGCGGGCGAAAGAAGCGGAATAAAAATGTCGGAAAAAGGGATGATTTGTTTTAAAGAAATTTTTTCAGAATAGCGGGCATAACTTTCTCGAACCGAAGGCCCGCCCAACCACTGGAGAAGGAGGGCATGGCCCATTTCGTGCAAATGAAGGGACCCCAAGATAATTCCCCGAACCGAAATTCCGCCGAACACAATCCCCGCTACAAGGCCCATCGCAAAAACGGGCGGCGAAAGCGCGCTTCCCCAATAAAGAACCACAAATCCCACGGCGGTGATCAATTCCGGGATGATGGAAGTGATATTCCTCCCTCCCAACGCATAACGGACATCCCCGACCTGGCCCTCCTCAACAACTTTTCCGCCCCGCTCCGTAATTCCCGCCCCCGCTCCTCCCGTATCCAAAAGAAGCAGGGTGCGGCTGTTAAAGAACCGTATTTCCAAAATCCCTTTCACACGATGAACAACCGCACGGCCAAGTCTCCCAAACCGTTCGTTCCACAAGTCCACAAAACTTTCCAACTTTCCGCTGGCGGCCGCCAAAGCCGATCCGTAAACAATTTCCCCATTCGCTAATGCTTTCGCGGCTGGGTGAAACGAATGGTTTTGGTCAGCCACCGCCACAGCCGTCGCCGACGGCGGGTTCATAAACAAGCGATCCCCCAAAAGAAGTTTTTCCAATGGAGTTCGCGTAGGGGCGAACGCCCCCAAATACCCCGCCGCGGAATTTGGGACCGCGTCGATGCGGGGAGTCAAAACCACGTGAGAAATATTTTTATCAGCCAACCGTTTTTCCAACGCCGGCCCATGAAACCCGCCCGTCACCAACACGACGGTGGTGGCCCCCCGTTGCCGAGCGTGGGTCAACGCATTTTCCAGCAACGTGTTGTTGCGCGCGGTGGCCGCTTCAAAAAACGCCGCAAACCGAGGCAAATTCGACTGCAAAACCTCCGCCGGCTCCCGAGGAATTCCAAGTGTAACCGCCCGTTCAACCAACCGCGACAGCTCCCCCCGACGCATTTCAAACAGTGCCCATTCCCGCGGGGTCATGGCCCGTTGCAGAGCCCGTTCGGCCAACCGAAGATCTTTGGTCCATTCCACCAACGGAGCGCAATCCCCAACAGCCAACCGCGCGTAAGCGCGTTCTTCCAAAACCTCCATCTCATCCATCAGCGCCACCACATCAATTCCGTCGGCCACCGAGACGTATTCAATGTAGGATTGGAACGCGGGGTAGGCCGACACCGGCACCCCTTTCGCGAGAGCCAAACTGACCAACTCTTTGTAATAGTCTTTGGCCGATAAAGAACCCGCCCGAAACGCGGTGGTTTCCCGCACGAGAGAATTAAGTTCAAAGGGCGACAACCGAGGCGAGACCCGTTCAATAAAAGCCGCCCGAGCCTGTTCCACGTCCGAAAACGAAAGGCGGTCTTCTTTAGACTTCGCCTCCATAAACCGCCTCACCTGACTTCCCTGCCCACTCGCCCCAGCCTCGTCCCAAACAACTTTCACATACTTAGCCAAATCTCCCCGATCCTCATGGCGCGATTGAACTTCACGATCCAAGTTCTTAACAGCAGTCGAAAACAAACGTGTTTGCCGTTGGGAGGTTTCTTTCTTCAATGTTTGAAGAGCCGCCTGACTTTCCACCTCAATTGCCAACGTGTCCCGATAAGCCTGAACATTCGCGTCATAAAGGGCGGCGTCTTCCACACCCCAAAAATCCGGCATTTTTTCCGTTGTAAGCCCATAGGATTCAGGCCCGTTTAAAAACCCTTTTTTCAAAAGATGGTCCACCAACTGAGCCTGCCCCGCACCCGGCAACAGGTTCCGATGCCGCTCCAAATCAAAAGCTCCGGAGGTCCCCTCAACGCCCACCACCATTTTGCCCTGTGCGCCCACCTGATCCAACAACCGGGCCACGTTTTTCTGGGCGGAATAAATCCCATGCGCGTCCATCACCAGAAGGACCCGAAGTTCCCCCCCCGACGGGCCCTCATAAACCGCCCGAACATCGGCAAAAGGGCTCACAACCGCGCGAGCCCAATGAGGCGATGAGGAAGTGGAAAGGGATAACAGGGACGGCGCGATGGGACGTAAGACCCGCCCTGTCTCGTTGAAGACCGTGGGCTGGGCCAAAGAAAGTTGGGCGAGGAGAGTCGGTTCCGCCGGCCCTCGTTTTAAAAGGCGGGAGGAAGCGTTGGCCCGCTCTTCCCAAAAAGTGGCCTCCGCGGCATTGGCGCCCAGGGAAGAAAACAAAAACGCCCCCGCCGTAACAACCGCCACCCCTTGATTAACACAAAACGCCAACGACTTTTTTCGGACGCGCGTATTCATACAATTTCTCCTTTTCCCCCCCGCCAAACAAAAAAGGCGCCTCAGCCGCGCACCGTGCGCAACCAAGACGCCTTCGTCTGAAAACAAAAAGTCCCGCGGGGCCCAAGCCCGGCGGGACGCCATTGTCATTTTCCACGGCACAACCGTGTGCCGTGAAGATATGGTAGCATACCCCCAAAATAAGTCAACCCCCCTTCAAATTTTCTTCAGGAGGCACCCATGAACGCACCCGCACCTCACGCAACAGCCCAACCCACCGCCCGCCCCCCGTCGGCGCCGCGTCAGTTCATTAACTTTGCATTTTATAAGCTAGACCCCGCCTGGCGCCGCCTGCCGGAGGCGGAACGGCAAGCCGGCCAAAAAGAAGCGGCGGCCGCTCTCTCGCCGTTCAGCTCGTCAGTCATCACGATCGCGTATTCGTGTTTAGGTTTCCGCCCCGACGTGGACTTCTTTTTGTGGCGCATCAGCTATAACCTGGAAGACTTCGAAAACATGTCCGCGGCCCTGGCCCGCACGCGGCTGGGCGCGCATTTGCTGACGCCTCACGGATACCTGGCCCAGTCGAAACGGTCCACGTACGTGGACAAAATCAACCCGGAACACGAAGGCCAACGGACAAAAATCCAACCGGGCCGGTACAAGTATATTTTCATCTATCCGTTCGTCAAAACGCGGGAATGGTACTTGCTCCCCTTGGCCGAACGGCAGGTGATGATGGACGAACACATCCGGGTGGGCAACCAGTTCCCGACGGTGAAACTCAACACCACGTATTCGTTCGGGTTGGACGATCAAGATTTCGTGGTGGCGTTCGAGTCGGACCAACCGTCGGACTTTTTGGATTTGGTGATGGCGCTCCGGGAAACCCAGTCAAGCCGATACACCGTCCGAGACACCCCCATTTTCACCGGAGTCCGCCGGGGCATCGAAGACGTCTTAACCCTCGTGGGGTGACGGAGGTGTTGTCCGAATCCCAGCAAAATAAAATTCACGCCCGGTTAAAGGAACACGACGTCCGCCTTCTCTACCTTTTCGGAAGCGCCGCCCGTGGCGAGATGACGAAAGACAGTGATTACGATTTAGCCGTTTTGACTGGAAAACCCTTTCCTCCCGAGGACCGATTTCAATGCGGCCTAGATTTGGGCGTTCTTCTGAACCGAGACGTGGACCTCATCGATTTGCGCGAAGCCTCCGAACCCCTAAAAATCCAGGTGATTCAAAAAGGGATCCCCCTTTATATGGCCTCGCCCCACGAACGAGCGGTATTCGAAATGATCGCGATCTCCGATTATACACGCTTCAATGAAGAAAGACGCCCCGCGATCAACCGCATTCGCGAAAGCGGGAGGATCTATGGACAGTGACATCTACCTCGGCAAAAAAAGTTCCATTGAGCGATGTTTATCGCGAATTAAAGAGGAGATGGCCTCTGGAAAAGATCCCCTGCGCGACTTGACGCGAATGGACGCGGTGGTGTTGAATCTGCAACGGGCCTGTGAAATGAGCATCGACGTGGCCATCCACGCCATTTCGCACCATCAGTTAGGGCTTCCTCAGACCGCGCGGGACGCGTTCCGGATTTTGACCGACGCGAAGGTTCTCACCCACGACTTGGGCGAGCGGCTGAAAAAGATGGTTGGTTTTCGCAACATCGCGGTTCACGATTATCAATCGGTCACGCCGGAGATACTGCAACTGGTTTTGCGCGACCACCTCAACGATTTCAACGAATTCCTTGCCGCGTTGGAGCATCAATGGCCCCTTCCGCCCCCCAAAACATGAAAGCCGTTTTCTTCGATCGCCACGGCGGCCCCGATGTCCTCCAGGAAGGGGACGTCCCGACCCCAACGCCCGGACCGGACGAAGTTATCGTGGAAGTGAAAGCCTGCGCCCTCAATCATCTCGACATCTGGATCCGAACGGGCATTCCCGGCATCACCGTCCCCCTGCCCCACATTTTAGGCGCCGACGTAGCCGGAGTGATCGACACAGTTGGATCAAACGTCAAAGATTGGAAACCCCGCCAAAAAGTAGTGGTAGCTCCCGGCATTTCCTGCGGCGCCTGCCCCCCCTGCCTTGCCGGCAACGACCACCTCTGCGACAAATACGACATCTTGGGCCAACAAAGCAACGGCGGATACGCCGAATATGTCAAAGTTCCCGCCAACAATCTCCTCCCCATGCCCGACCGGCTCAGCTTTGAAGAAGCCGCCTCAATCCCACTGACGTATCTGACCGCCTGGCAACTGCTGGTCACCAACGGCAACGTCCAACCGGGCCAAACGGTTCTGGTCCACGCGGGAGGAAGCGGCCTAGGCATCGCCTGCATCCAAATCGCCAAGTTAAAAGGCGCCCGGGTCCTCACAACGGTGGGAAACGCCGAAAAGGGAAAGAAGGCGCTTGCCCTTGGCGCCGACGAAACGATTCAGTATCGGGACACGGATTTCCAACAAGAGATTATGCGGATCACCAACAAAGGGGGCGTCGACCTGGCGATCGACCACATCGGCCAAGAAACCTTCGAAAAATCGCTAATGAGCGTAGCCAAAGGAGGAAAACTCCTAACCTGCGGCGCCACCAGCGGACGCCAAATCCATTTTGATCTAAGACCCCTATTCAGCCGAAACATCACAGTTATAGGCACCCGCATGGGCCGCAAAAGCGCCCTAAAGGAAGTGCTACCCCATATCCAAACCGCCCGCCTAACCCCCGTAATCGATTCAGTCCACCCCCTCCACCACGCCCCCAAAGCCCACCAAAAAATGGAATCCCGCCACCTCTTCGGCAAAATCGTCCTTGGGGTCAAGTCTTGAGTTTGCAATCAATACAATGCATGCGGAGGGTCCTAAGCGGAGAATGCAATCCGACGGGCAATTTTGTCAATGGTATGAAGCGTTGTGAATTTCAATTTAACTCCCACTAACAGATCGTCTAAGAAATAGAAGATCACATTCCGCAAAACGCTGGTCTTACTAACGCCCTCCATATCCACTTGTGAATCTCTAGGCAGGGCAATGGCAAAATCCTGTAGGATCGGCTGAGTCTTCACAACCTGCTCAAGTGTCCTACCTGATACGATGACAACGGCCCCCTCCCGCTCGACCAACGAAGGACGAAGGAAGACATGGCCCAAAGGCCGTATTTTTTGAAGTTCCTCAACCACAGAAACATTCTCCGCCGCCCAATAAACGGGTTTGCCCCGGGCCGCTTTCTCAAAGGAATCCATCCTTTTGGCCAGATCCTTAACCATTCCCTCAGTGACCACCACCAGAAGCCCCTTCTTTGTTTTCAGGTCCACATCAGTCCCCAGGGACAACGGGCTGACCTGCGCCTTTTTATCAAAAGCCAATCCCGCCACCGCGCGCCGCCCCCGCGGCAAAGTAATTCCGTTAGGAAATTTCTTCCGCATCGCCAATTGGAATTGATTTTGGAATTCCAATTCGCCAAAAGTCCGGGACTCTGTTATCGCCTCTAACTCTCCCAACCCTTGCGGCCCAAAAATGTTTTCAACGCTGATTTCAGGCACCCCCCTCAAGAGCTCCGTGATCCGCTCAGCGGCGCCTTGGTGATTCCCCTGATCAGCCAAATCCAGAACGTCAGCGAGTCCTCCGGCCAATTGCGTTGGGGATAAAATATTCTCCCCCGCATCGAACGCTATTCTATTGTAGAGCCTCTTAAAAATATCAACAGATTTCTTCAAAATTGAAGAAATCCCACCCAACCAGTTATTTCCCAAGCCGACAACGATTAACACTGCCCCACCCACAAACATAATCGGAGCGTTGGCCCAAGCGAGAACAAAAACAATGGGAAGAAGAAACATGAAAGGCCGTAACATATCAAAAGTTCCAAAGAGAGAAGAATTCAAACTCCCCTTACCCCCTCCCCCATCCGCACTGGGGTGCCTCAATGTTGTTAAGTCATCATTCCCTGATCCTTGTAAAGTGTCATTATCCGTAAAATTTAAAAGCTCCTTAACAGCGGAATAAAAAGGGGCTCTCAGTCTCGCGTTAAAATCGAAATTAGTCCTTTTTGATAATTCATCATCTAGGGCAACAATAGTCAGGGTTTCGGCTTTTAAGCAATTAACGATCGAAACCAGAATCTGTGCGCGATACCTTGTATTAATTCCATTTAACCCGTTTTTTATAGAGTCCAGTTCGAAACCTTTGTCTGGATTAATCTCCAGATATTGATCAACGTAATATTGCGCGGGTAACCCTGGGGAATGACCCGTGAGGTCCACAGGTTTTCGCTCCGAATTAGGATTATACCTCGCCCTATTGTCAAGAGCTTCCTGAAGATATATCCCCCAACCAATCGAAGCACTCGCCTTTAATTCAGCATTTAATTTATCTGTTCCATCGCTCACACTAAGTTCATTGTTTACAACAGCCACCATTGTGTCAAAGACCGATCTCGATTTTCGCTCAGGAAACTCCCCCCAGGGCCCGTAATCATAGACCAAACGATGAAAAGCATCAGTTACGGCATTATGAACATCATTTGGAACTGAAAAACCGAAGGTTTGAGATCGATCAGGATAAATCGAATAGCTGTTTAAAATGAACAGCAACGCCCCCGCCTGCCCGCCCATTTCCAACCCCATCGGTCTGATAAATTCCAAAAAGGAAAAAGCATCCAACACCCCCGGTAAATGAACCGCCAGACTCAGCGTAATAAGGAACATCACTAATAGCTGGGTCCCCGAAACCGAGCCAGGAGACCCACCCCCCGAATCCGATGATGAATCGCCCAATTTATTTTTTAACCAACCAACAAATTTAGAATCGACAAAATTCAATGCCGCCCAAAAATTATTCAGGTGGGGTTCACCGTCATTCCAAATTCCTTCTGCAAATAACAGCACGTCGTTACGATCAAGTTTGGCCAAAGCCGCCCCAACTCTTAGTTGGTCACCGCTCTCTGGCGGGGATTTAAACTGAGCAAGAACCCATCGGAGCAGAAACGTTCGTGCGGCGGCATCGTGCATGGGGGTAATGCCTGCGGGGAATAGGGATAGAAACGCGTTAAGAGCCTGGGGATTTTTAAGAAGATCCACTTGTGCCGCAGGTTGGCTTTTTAACCATTCAAGGCATAAAAATACCAGCTGTTTAAACGGGTCATCTGCGGGTGTGTAATTCTTAAACCTCAAAATATCGTTAGACCCGGGTTCTTGGTTAGTTCCATCATTTGCGCTCATGTCAATTCGTTCTTTGCGAACTAGGGCCAAAACATTCGGATGATTTTGACCTGACGCAATAGATTTAAGATAAGCGCGAAAAAAAGTATCCTTCAAAAACTCCCCTTTAGCAAGATCCAACCCTTCGTAGGTCAACAAGATTTGAGCAATAGCTACATGTCCTAAATATTCAGGGGCAAACATTTTCTGAAATTTTTTATAAAATGGGTCATGAGCCAACAACCAATAACGTTGAAACACAGGACGTTCAAATAACAGGTTAACGGGCTTCATAACAAACGAGACACCCTGAGCGCGATTGACCCAAGAACTTATTCCTTCAACTTCTTTGTCGAGTTTCAGTTCGGCTCCATCCATTCCCACCACAATTGCCTCAGTTAAATCTGTCCACCCATCTAAATTTTCGCCAAAGAGAACATCGAGTATATCGTCATCCACATCACTTAAAAGAGCGCTTAAAAATTCGTCTTTGAACACATCTCCTTGGTCAACAACAACAATCATCTGCTTCCTATTTTCGTCGGACAAATCCTTCACCCTTTGAAGTTCGTTTGTAATTTCTTCTGAACTCTTAAGTGGAAAAACATGAACATTTTCGGGAAGTCCACTATTTTCCTTAACGCCCTCTAGTCGATAATCTTTTGCCCATAATTTATTATTCTTCCCCCACTCCGCGATCCCATTCCAAACCAAGTGGGCCGCCACGGCCAACCCAATTCCTTCCCCAAACCGCACAACCAATTCGCCCACGGTTTCCGGCGCGACGCCCAACGCCATCCCTCCCATCATAACGGGCCCGAAAAACGCAACCCCGTTCAACAAAAGAATCCCAACCGCCCTCACGACCCTTTGCCATGGGGACATTACTCCTTGGTCTGCCAGAAACATAATTTGACCCACCGCGACACAAATGAGGGCCGGACCAAAAATCAGCCAAATGTATGGCACGCCGGCCATGGCCGGCAAGAAGAGGCCTAAGACAACAGTCGGCACACGTCCCTGAAACGATCTAAAAAAAACGTGCCGAAACCTCAGCGAAAAAACATGAATATTTTCGGGAAGTCCACTGTCATTCTTACCGCCTACTAACCGATAATCTTGTTCCCACAATTTATTCTTCCCCCATTCCGCGATCCCATTCCAAACCAAGTGGGCCGCCACGGCCAATCCAATTCCTTCCCCAACCCGCACAACCAATTCGCCCACGGTTTCCGGCGCGACGCCCAACGCCATCCCTCCCATCATAACGGGCCCCAAAAACGCAACCCCGTTCAACAACAGAATCCCAACCGCTCTCACGGCCCATTGGCGTAGTGTCATTTTCCCATGGTCCGCCAGAAACACAATTTGCCCCACCAAGACAACAAAGAGGGCCGGAGCAAAAATCAGCCAACTGTACGGCACGCCGGCCATGGCCGGCAAGAAGAGGCCTAAGACAACAGTCGGCACCCGTCCCTGAAACGATTTAAAAAAACCGCGCCAAAACGTTAGAGTCTTCCCATTTTTTACGACCCCAACCATTTCTTCCGTGACGACGGTTTTGACCTTATCCCAATAACGTTGAACCTTGCCGACACTTCCGGCCCAAGATCCTTCCCTGTTTGGATAAATTTCCAAGGCCCCGCCACCGTTCCCATTCACCATTAGCTTAAACAGCAAAGCCCCCGCGCCAACCCCCACCACCGCTTGGGCGGCACCCAAAGTCAACGTCACATCCCGCATCGCGCCAACCCCGCCCAACCCCGCATAGGCCAGTTGGAAATCGAACCCCGCCAAAATTCCAATGGCTGTGGCTGATATGGCGGCCAACACCGCGGCGGCGGGCAAAGCGATACGCCTCACCTCGGGCGCAATGGAATTCGCCCCCAAAAACAATTTTTCTCCGCGAAACAATTTTTCCAACGGAGTCTTTTCCTGGCTAAAAACGCTCAAATAGGCGGCTCCCTGGGCCGTGTCCACTTTTTCGATTTTGGGAACGTAAGAGACCACTGTCACACCCCGGCGGCCCAATTCGCGCGCCAGTCCGTCCCCATGAAATCCGCCGGTCACCAACACAGCCACGTCGCCCGGATTCGTCGCCGCCCAAAGGTTTTCCGCCATGGCCCCATCCCGAGCCAGGGCCTCTCGATAAAACGATTCAAACGTGGAAAGGTCCAACCCCGAATTTTCCCCTGCCGCGGCCCATTCGGCCCATTCCGCGGGGGTAAGAGCAAAATCCGCCAACCGACCCGCCAACCACGCGACACGCGACCGCTGGGCCAACGCCTTTTCCTCCCCCGTACGAGCGATCTGGGCCACCGCGTATTTTTCCAACTCAACCATCTCACTCATTAACAGTTCAGGGTTAATCCGGTCCGCCAACAAGACGTAGCGAATGTAGGAAGACATGGCCGGAAATTCGGACAATTGGATATTTTTTTTCTGACAGAGGGCATTCAACTCCGAATAAAAATCCGCAAACCGCCGTTGCCCCGCCCGGTAAGCCATACTTTCGTTCATGAGCGATGTGATTTCGTCCGCGGAGAGTGCCTGAGTCAGTTTTTCAATCAGCCGACCCCGTTCGGTTTCCACCCGAGCGAAATCCAACGATCGCTCCATCCCAAGAGCGCGAAGGAAATCCCGAACGGCAGGAAATTTTCCCAAACCAACCCCGTTGGCCTCCCCCCCCGCCAGGGTTTCCAAATAAATTCCCAAAGAAATTTTTTCGTTACGATAGTCTGTGACGGTCCGATCCAAATCCAACAAGGCGGGGGAAAAAACGGTTTTCTTCTGTTGGTCAATTTCCGCTTGAATCGTTCGAGTTAACCGACGCATTTCCACTTGCCGGGGAGCCGAATCGCGCACCGCCTTCACATTCGCCTCATAGTGAAGAGGGTCTTCGATTCCTAACATTCGCGGAAGACGGCCTTCCGCGGTAATGGCCGCATGAATCGGCCCCGAAATTCGATTCTCTTTCAAAAAGAGGTCCGCCACCATTTCCATGGCTTTGCGATGAGGAAAATCCACAAACGGCTGAAGCTCGATCGGTTCAGCCGACCCTTCCAACGCCACGAGCCCCACCCGACCGGACTTCAAAAGATCGCTGACCGCCGATCGAATATTCCATTGAGCCTCAAAATTTTGATGAACATCTTGAATGTGAACAACAAGACGCCCCCGCCCAGACGGCCCGCCCAGAGCCACTTTACGAACAGTCCCATAAGCCGGCGATAAAGCGCCCAAAAGGGCTTCATGTTGACGCAAAAAGGAGTGGGAAGAGAGCGAGAGATGGACGGAGAAAGGGACGCATGAACAGATTGAACAGTAGGAAATTGAGCCGCCAAAGGCGATGAGGAAGGTGTTCCGTCGGACCGTGAAGCGACAAGAACAGGCCGGGCGGAGCGAGCCGCCGCCCGCCGTTCAGCCCAAATAGTTTTTTCCGGCTGGTAAGCAAAAAGACATTGCCCCCCCAAAACCCCAGCCAACATCACCGCAAGGTATCTCCCCATACCCCCATCATACCACCCCACCCCCGAAGCCCCCCTTAAGAACATGTAACAAACTTGTAAAATTAAATGGGGTCAAGTCTTGATTTTCCAATCAACATATTGTAGATTTCTCCCATGGCCCGCCCGCTCCGCATCGAATTTCCGAATGCCTGGTATCATGTCATGAACCGCGGGGCCAAACGGGCCCCCATCTATCACACCGACAACGACCGAACCGCTTTCCTTAACATCCTGAGCGACGTCGTCGAAACTTTCCACATTGAAATCCATGCCTATTGCCTCATGGGTAATCACTACCACCTCTTGGTTAAAACGCCCCAGGGGAACCTCGGCCAAGCCATGCGGCATTTGAACGGTGTATACACGCAAAGATTTAACTTTTGCCATCGAACAGATGGCCCTTTGTTTCGAGGCAGATACAAGGCCATTTTGGTTGACGCGGATTGTTACCTAGCCCAAGTAACTCGCTACATCCACCTAAACCCTGTTGAAGCAAAAATCGCCGCGACCCCCGCTGATTATCCTTGGTCAAGTTGCCAATTTTTCTCTAAGGAATTAAAAGAGCCCCCGTGGTTGACGATCAAACCGACCCTTCAATTATTTGGAGTAAAGGAAAAGGCCCGAGAAAACTATGTCCAGTTTCTTTCAGAGGGGGTCGACACCACAACAAAAGAGTTTTACGAAAAAGAGAGGCGAGGTCCGATCCTTGGGGATGAAAATTTCAGAAATCGGATCCCCAAAGATTCGACGGAAGGAAAAAATGATTCCGAGGTTCCAGAAAAAAAGCATCTCCACAACCAGATCCCGATCGCTACGATCACCGAAAAAGTTGCGGAAGAGTTTGGACTCCACCCAGACCTCCTGGTAAAAAATGGCCGAGGACGAAGAGAAGGAAGCCTGGCCCGAATGGTCGCGATGGCCCTTTGTCGCCGCCCCGGCGGACACAAGCTCATGCCCATTGGGGAATCGTTTCAGTGTAATTATTCGGCGGTATCCTCAGCGGGCAAACAGTTCTTCAGCAAGCTAAAAAAGGATGCCCCGTTCTCAAAAAAGATGAATCTTCTATCGGCAAAAATATTTAATTACCAATTCAAGACTTGACCCCACCGACAACGGGGAAATGGCCCAGTTTTCGCAGGGCGCTGAGTAGGGTGAGGGGGTCGGTGTTATCGAAGAGGATGACGTTGTTGCCAACGGGACGGGGAGAAAACTTAGCGAGACTGCGCGCGTTAGCCAACCCGACCAGGAGGGACGGGTCTTTTAGGCTGACATACGTATTCGCGGAGCCCACCTCAATCTGGCCATAGCGCCGGTCCATGTCGTCAAAAAGCCGCGTCACAGGTTCCGGCACACCCGTGCGGGAATGTTTTTTAAGGAACTCCACAATCTTAGCTGACGTCATGCCCTTGACAAACGAATCCGCCACAGTGAGTGCGGACAACGTCACGGTTTGGGGCCCCGTCAGGGCCGAAAACTTTAACAGTTCAACGAGTAATTTGATGTCCAACCCCGGCGGCGCATGAATCTCGAGTTGAGGCATCACGGTAAAATGGGACTCGGCGGCGGGGCTCACCAGTTCCGGGAACTCGCCCGGAGCATTTTCCAAAAAGAAATGGCCCCACCGCGTCAAACGAACGTGGGTGATCTCGGGTTTCATATTAAACTCCCGTCGCAGTCCGATCTCGATTAATCCCAACCAGGCCAACGGTTCCACAAGGATATTGAGCAACACTTCCCGGTTCGAGATCTTTGGTTGTCCGTAATACCCAAACTCCTGATCCGGCTCATCGATTTGTTTCCATTCGGAGGTTTCGACCCTTTGAATAAACTTCGGCAAAGCCACCCACTGTTCCACCGGCAAAAAACCCAGCGCGTCCATCACCAAACGGCGTTGTGTGGGAAGAGCCTCATCCAAGTACCCGCCCGGCTGAACCCGGTGCTCGGAACTCTCCTGGTAAAAGTCGGTCTCCAACCAATCCTTCACCATATTTCGCATGTAGGCTGTGGGGGACCCGGTGAGTTTGAAATGTGGCAAACCCACAACAAAAAGGAATTCCCCGTAATGGGGGTCAACGACACCCAGTGTTTCCATCAACTGATTCAAAGCTTTTTTTTCCGGCAACCCTTTTTGGGTAACGCGAATCTTTTGGCTTTCCAGGGACGCAAAGAGCAACCGAAGGTCCCCCCACAACCGCAGACCAAAACTCCGCAAGTGAAGCGGTCCTTCGGCGGCGACGGTCAAAGGTCCTGTGGGAACCGGCGCGGGGTCTTGAATCAAGTCCATCAGATCTACGGGGACAACAAAGCGGGTTGGCTGATAGGGACGATCGGGAAAAAGGAATCCCGCCAGATAGAGATGGTGAAGAGGTGTCTTTTCCCAACGGGACAGCATATCCGGATCAAAAATAGCGGCCTTTTGCAAAGCCCGGGGCAACTCCTGCGAGCGCAACACACCGCCGTGGCTTAAGGCGGATTTAAACACCTCCCGCACGTCTCTCGGCAACTGGTCCAACAGGTCCGGCAAGTTTTGGCGATCCAGCAATTTATCTCTGAGCGCAAGCACTCGGGACACGACAGATCCACCGTTTGGATTTAATTTGTGAAACGTGGATATCAGTCGAATGGCTTGCTCTTTTTGGGAAAGGAGCAAGTCCCCCAAGGTCCGCCGGGATACCCCTTTTTTGGGCAGATGAACAGCGACTTCCAATGGGAACGAATAAACAAGCCACCCCATTTTCTTTTTCAAGGATTCGTTAAGAAAAAGGACCCCGTTCTGACCCAACTCATCGATGGCCCGTTGCTGGCCTGGGAAACGGGATTCCAACTCTTCCTTGCGGGCATGGCCCCCCTGGGCATAAACGTAACGTAAAATGTCCAAAGATTTTCGATCCAGAACCTTAAACAATTGAGCCAAACGAGCCGGATCGCTCAAACGGTTGACCAGAGTCTGCAAGCGCGACCATCCCAACCGTTCCATGAATCCGATTTTGGACCCTCCCAAATCCCGAATCCATTGGTCGATCCGGTCGGAGGTCAGCCCCTGAACCAAATCGATTAGGCGGTGCACAATTTGGCTTCCGAGGTCATGGTTCCCACCGTGTACCGATAGCCCTGCTCGGCCAAAAAGATCTGCCGGTGCAACCCAAAATCCTGTTCCACGGTATCCGTGGCCACCAGGGTGTAAAAGAACGCCCCCGCGCCATCGGCCTTGGGTCGCAAAATCCGCCCCAACCGTTGAGCCTCTTCCTGACGAGACCCAAACGATCCCGACACCTGAATCAACACCCGCGCTTCCGGCAAATCGATTGAAAAATTGGCCACCCGGGAAACCACAAGCGCTTTGATTTGTCCCACGCGGAACTGCTCATACAGTTCTTCCCGCCGGTTGTGAGACGTCTGGCCCGTGATAAGAGGAAGACCCAACTCCCGAGCCAACCCTTTGAGCTGATCCAAATATTGGCCGATGATCAAGGTGGGCTCGCCCGGATGCTGATCCAAGAGGGAACGCACCACCCGTGTTTTGCCGGGAAAGGTGGCCGCGACCCGAAACCGCACGCGATCTTCCGAGGAGGAATAAAGGATCTTGTGGGGTTCATCCAAATCCACTCTCAGTTCAAAACAGTGGGCTTCAGCGATCCAGCCTTTTGTTTCGAGGGCTTTCCAGGGGGCCTCGTAGCGTTTGGGCCCAATGAGGGTAAACACCTCGTCTTCCTTGCCGTCTTCACGGACCAGCGTGGCGGTCAACCCCAACCGCCGGCGCGCCTGCAACCCGGCGGTGATCCGGAAAACGGGGGCCGGAAGAAGGTGAACTTCGTCGTAGATAATGAGCCCCCAATTCTGGGCGTTAAACAAATCAAAATATTTTAAATCAAATTCCTCCCCATGATAGGTGAGGATATTGTAGGTGGCCACGGTCACGGGGCGGACCTGCTTATTGATGCCGCTGTATTCCCCCACCTGATCCGGATCAATGTCGGTTTTATCAATAATTTCGCGAATCCATTGGTGGACAGCCGCAACCGACGTGCACAAGATGAGCGTACGGCGTTTCAGTTGAGCCATGACCGCCATGCCCACGACGGTTTTACCCGCGCCGCAGGGTAAAACAACGACGCCGTTGCCGCCGCGAACCGTCCCGCTCTGGTAAAAATGGTTGGCCGCGTCCTGCTGATAATCCCGAACGGTAAAAGGCATTCCCCCCCGCGTCACGGGCCGCAGGGAAATGAGCATTTCATCGCCGTCCGCAAACCCAGCCATATCGACGATGGGGTAGCCTTGCTTGATCATCATTTGCTTAACCGCACCCCGTTGATAAGCGGGCAACTCAAACCGTCCGGGGGTATCGGTGGGCGCCAGAACAGCCATGGCTTTGGAGTTGGCCTTGACTTGCTGAGCGATCAGCGGATCCAGAACAGTCAGGGCCAGCCGGTCAGAGACGGAAGCCGCGGTCAGTTCCAACTTGCCGTAACGGCCCATCACATGGTCAATTTCGGACGCGACATTGGAGGGCACCGGATATTTGGAATGAGCGGCCAGAAAAGACCGAATCTCCTCGGCTTTCATTCCCAACGCGGCCGCGTTCCATAAGGAGAGGGAAGTGATCCGGTAAGTATGAATATGTTCCGGCGATTTCACCAATTCCGCAAACCGCCCCAACATTTCCCGAACCTCCGGGTACAAGGGGTTGTCGGTTTCAGCCAAAACGCCGTGATCGCTTTGAACAATAAGAGGTTGATTTATCGCCATACGGCTGAAGATTGTACCATTAATCCCCGTCTATAATTCACCGACCGGACACGTTAACCAGAGTCCCCTCATCGCCCCCCGCCGGCGGAGCCCGGTGGACCGCGCCCAAGGAATCCAACGCCTCCCGGGCCACCTCTTTGGAGCGAACCAAAACGTTGGCCTCTTCGTTCTGCTGAAACGCCGAGTAGGACCAGTTGGAGGGCCCCCTTCAGCGCTCACGAGAAATGCCCCCCTGTGCTCACGAATGCCCACTTGCGGACCGCCCCTCCCCGACAAAAACCCGTAAACCGACACCCGATTACGTCCCTTCGCCTAAAAGGAGACAGTTACCTGATTATCCGGCCTTTGACAAGAACCCTTGACAAAACCACACAAACACCTGTACACTTATACACATAAAAGAAACGACTCAGGCCCCCTGTCGTCTCGGACGACAATGGAAACCCTTGCTTTGAGTAGTTACACATAGGGAGGTTTTATGGAAAACGTCGTTCGATGGTCCCTGGTGGTGTCAAAAGAAACGGATATTTCTTTGCGCACCTACCTTGCACGCCTTGGCCTAAAGAAGGGGTCACTCTCCAAGTTTGTGGAAGAAGCTGTCCGTTGGCGCGTATTGGACCGAGTGGTGACGGAAACCAAAGCGGCCAATGCCGGGATCGCGCCCTCTGAGCTGGATGGAATTATTTCCGAAGAGGTCCATTCGGTCCGCCGGGATCGCTTCCCCCGCCATGCGCGTCGTCCTTGACACCAACGTCCTGATCAGCACCCTGATCTCTCCGGGAGGAACGTCCGACCGGCTCTACCAAGCCTGGAGGGGCGGGCGGTTTCATTTGGTCACCAGCGAAGAACAGGTGGAAGAATTTCGCCGTGTCACCCGATCCCCCCGCCTGCGTCCTTATCTTACCCCAGCCGCGGCGGGGACCATGCTGAACGAAATCAAGTCCCTGGCCGAAACAGTAAAAAGGGCCCGCCTCTCATAATTTCAAAAGACCCCGCCGACAATTTTTTGCTGGAAATGGCCCAATCCGGATCCGCGGATTACCTGGTCACAGGAGACAAACACGACCTCCTTCATCTCCGGCGCCATCAATCAACGAACATTGTCACCGTGCGGCGATTCTTAGAAATCCTGGAAAAATAACCCCACACAATCGTCACCAACAACAACCGCATAAACTGATTATCTGATTACTTCCCCTTGTTCAGACCCTCACCCTCTTTTTGAACCAATGCCCCGAATCATTAGGCTTGTTTCAATACCTGCCTAACCTTTTTCACGGATTCGACCAACCCGACCTCGCACATCAGCCCGCTGGACATGGCCAGGATTAAAGACACGATAATACCTTCGCGCACGTTGCTGTAATCCACTTTTAAGTTGGCAAAGTGTCCCGCAACAATGCTCACCTTATAATCTGCCCTAATTGAAAGGTTTGTGAGCAACTGTTTCGCATCAACAACTGGAAGATTCTCACCCTTAACACTCTCTGCTTGAAAAGCGGCAAAATTAGTAAGGCCTTTTCTGACCCCCGGCAATTTTTGCCCATAAATTTTTTCCAAATTATTTAAAACTATATCAAGTTTATAATTGTTTTTACCATTATTATACAGAACAGCTATTGCTCCCCTCTTTGACTTATTAGCATTTTCTCTCCGCAGCCATTTTTGTGCCACCACGTCCGCGCGATCCTGCAACCGGCGGTCCAGTTCCACAATCGCTTCAAGAACCGCTCGATCCGATGGTTTAAGCTCATCTGAATTACCTGTGGCCAACTCGGGAGTAATAAAAAACGCAATGGATTGCATCTCCCGAAGGTCATTGTCCACTGCCTCAATGGGATTGCGCAACGGGGCCGCCTGAGCAGAAACCTGATTAAAGGCGTCGGTCCCACCTCCCAGGGAGTTCCTTTGTTGAAGCTCTTCATTTTTTAAGAGGGTTATGTTAACGAGTTGCGCTATATCCATCGCTTGGTATGCAGGCCTCGCCCAGTAAGCTTCGTTTCCCGGTATCTTCGTTGTCCCATCCCGCATCCCTTCCGACACACTTCCGCTCATCTTAAAGAGCAAAGCCAACAATTCCCAAGATTTGACAACAAGAGGTTTAGTTAAAGTTGTTATCTTAGAGACATTAGTGAAAAGCCCAGCAAAATGATGTGCAACGGCCCTCTTTGCGTTATCCGGATCTGCATTATACTTAACCAATACCTCATTCAGAGCGATCGCCAGACTGTTCGGAGAATAATCTTCAACATTTGTAGGTTTAGTGCCCAGAACATTCGCAATCGCTTCCCCAACAGTTAATCCATCTATCGGAGGTTCTAAATTATTAGTCCCTTCGCCGATTTCACTCTCCAAAACAGTCATATGGCCCGCAATTTCCCCTACCGATTGGTCATTACTGCTGTCCACTGTGAAATCCCCTAACGAGAATGAGACCCGCCCTATCGGTAAAAAATCAGCATACGCGTTATCACCCACGCTGACTGCCAGAGGCACCGCACGAAGCGTATCGAGTCGCCTTTGAAGAATCCGAGCAATTTCTTTCGAAGACACCCCCTTATCCGCAAGCGTTTTTACCCCCAGAGGCGACAACCCCGCCGACTCCAAGGCATCATCCCTGCTCTCCAATTTATTGTTATCGCTTGCATTAGCACTTAATAACCTTATCAACTCCTTCATCCCCTCTGCCCAAACCTTCAACTGCTTGGCTATTTTTTGTTTTTCAGGAGTATTCAACCCAACATTTACTCGTGGGAGACCTAGCTTGTTAGATTTAATAACACGAAACTCACCATTATGATTTAAACGCCTATTTAATTCAGCGATGAATTGATTTAATAATTTTTCATTCCATTCAACATCACGATTACCCACGAGCTCATTAGCCCACCCATTAAGACTTTTGACAGAAAATCCGTTATTAAATTCACGAAAGAAATTATTGACCGTGAGATTTTCTGGAATTTTAAACGCACCCAAAACAAGACCCATTTCCAACCCGTTCTTAAACCCCGACACGTTCGTAAAGAAGGTCGTCACACCCCCCAAGGCAGTTTGCACATCCGCTAAAGCATATATTGAAAAGAGCACAAGAATGATTCCCGCCACACCCATCACCAACAGCGTCACGGGATTATCCAGTAAAGTTCTCAGCCATTTTATTTGATGCCATTTCCCTCTACTATCAATTTGATCCAATGCCTTATCAACTATTTCTTGGGCCTTTTGATTCATGGCGGCGCTGTTGTCCTCGCCAGTTTTTTCAACAAGTTTTCTAAGCTCGTCAAGTTCCGGCTTCATTTCCGCAATAACCGGAATCAAAGTATTCCACTTGTCCACTTCTGTTGGAGGTAAGCTTAGTTCCAAGTCTTTCTTC
This sequence comes from Elusimicrobiota bacterium, assembly GCA_016715645.1. Lineage (GTDB taxonomy): Bacteria > Elusimicrobiota > Elusimicrobia > FEN-1173 > FEN-1173 > JADKHR01. The sequence continues at coordinate 99,991 of JADJZR010000014.1, forward strand.
AGAAGAACGGCGACGGGGATAAAGATTTCATTCCCCGCCAAAACCCCGCATGCCGATACGGGAATTTTCCCCGCCTTTCTGTTCTTGGCCGCTTTAACAATGGTCAAAATTGAATTGATCACTTTTCTATCCAACTGCTTTAAAAGAACATCGGCCTGAGGGTTTTCGGAGTTTATGCCATGAACAGATAAAGTAAGGTCTTTTGTTCCGATGCTGATAAAATCAAATAGCTCAACCAACTCGGATATATTTTGAACCGCCTCCGCCGTTTCAGCCATAATTCCAATCTTCATGTTTTCTAATATTTTTTGTTGACCCTCCTCGAAAGTTAACATCACTTTCCTGATCATTGCTTTAATTCCTCGTGCCTCACCTAAATTCGAGACCATCGGAAATTTCAGCCGGATATTGGGCGACTGTAAATAAGCTCTCATTACCGCATGGATTTCCTGTTCTGCGAAGGGGGTCCCCACATCGGAAAGGATGTATTGTGCACCTCTTAGAGCGGAATCAGGTAATTGGCTAGGTTTGTCTTTAGAGTTTGGATCTTTATCAAACATGCGGATTGTAAAGGGGTTTTCCCGAACCAATTTTCCACGTTCTACAAGTTTGGTCACCATATATTCTTCAAAGGCTTGATTTGTTTTTCCTTTGTCCATAAGGGACGGAACATCTCTCTCGCCCTCCATTGAATAAAAGGCAATTTCCGTTCGGTAAAGGCCCACTCCTTCCGCACCGAGCTCCACGGACTTAACAATTCCTTCTACGCTATCAGGGCTACCACGAAGGGTGACAAACCCGTTTGGTTTCAGCCGGTGTCGGGCATATATCATTTTTAGGCGATCGGCCCGTTTATTAACCCGTTCCACTTCTTTCCGGGTTTTTTTTGAAGGAAAAAAAACGACTCTCCCTTCCCTAGAAAAAACGGAAACCTTCTCGCCCCTTCCAACCTTCCGCCGAAACTCGGCCCACTCTCTTGGCCGATTCAAAGCAACACACAGAATACCCGCCGCCTTAATTGATATGGGCCCATGCATGGCTTGTGTCCCACTAAACATTGCATACCCTTGCACGTTAAGCCCCCAACCCCGAATTTCCGCAATTTGGTATGGTGTCAATGGGCCTTCTGAAACGATCACAACGGGATGGTCCTTCAAATCGGGGTACAATCTCAATTCAGGATCACTCAACGCATCAACAATGGCTTTTGCAGCGATTTCTATATTTTCTACGTCATCCGGATGAGATTCAATAAATTTCTCACTAAGTAATTCGATGGCGCTTGGTGCTGTTCTTCCACCCTCAATCATTTCAGGCACCTGGTCCATCAGAACCTCAACAAACTTTCTCACATTGTCAACCCGGCTGATCCCTTTCACCGCCTTTGTAGCGGCGTTAAATCGAACAATTTCAACGGTTGGACCACTGGCAACTATGTGGGCATTTAAAAGACAGATCATTTGAAATATAAGGGCAGCAGCGTCTTCCTGTGTAGTAAGAAATTTCTCCGAGATCAGTCTAGCTTCATCATTCGCAGCGTCATCTACTTGTTTTTTTAGACCCGGAATAATTTGATCCAAGTATATCTTCCGAATCTTGCCAAGAACTGCAACTGCAGCATTTCCATTTTTCACATCAGGGATTACTTGCCCTTGTTCACTAAACAAACAGTCCTTAATAGTATTGTGCGCTGCCTCCAGTCGGTCTCCATTTGGCGTCCCATTACTTGTGAATTTCTCTGGAAATTCGGTCAATGACTCGTCCTGCATACGGAGTTTCCATAGGGGTAACGCCACATCGCGCATCTTCCTTAGTTCGTCTTGAATCACCGCCTGCTTGTCATGGGTATGCTCCAACGAATGATTGGCCGCAAGGTATCCAATTATTTCTTTCTTTAATCTCCTCAATTTCTGTTTTTCCAGTTCATCATTTACTGCAACTATGGCCAAATCAAGCTCTTCAGCCACCATCGCTTGGGCGTTAAACAACTTCGATTCAATTTTGTTCGAAATCAGAACAAAAAGGGCGCCTAAATGAAATTTTTCAGGAATTTCCCCCTCTAATTCTTCTTCATTGGATATCGTTTCCATCGCTTCTTTAACCAAATTTTGATGGGCGGTTATTGCGGGTCTTTTTTTATCCTCTAGATCCTCTTTCCTAGCGATCTTATAGATCGGGTAGATAACTCCAGAAAATGGTTCTGACTCAACTGGCAAAACACGGCCGCTCACCGCTCCATCAAGCCCACTCCCAACCCCGGAATAAGTTATTTCCTTGGACCCCAACCAATTTCCCCCGTATATTTGGAATAATCTCCAAGTAGTGTAAACAAACAACGCCAATCCAACCAATAATGAAAGAACAGGCACACCCACCGCCACCCCGGTTCCCGCAGCAAGCGCAGTCCCGGACCACATCAGAAGTAAAAGCCCCCCCAGAATAGAACGAACTGTCAAGAGACCACCTAACTTTTTCATTCCTGAAATAATATATTTCGCAAGACCCTTGTCATGCCGATTCATGTTTAACATTTTATGTCTCACAGAAACGATCGCAACGGCCAGAGAGAGAACAAACATCGCTACCCCACTCGGATCCATGAATGCGAGGGGGCCAAGAATCATTTTCCACCCCGCTAACTCCCGAACAGTTTTTCCCTTAATCGCACTGGGGTTAAACACGTGGCCACCCAAAAACAAAACCGGATAAAGCAGCCCAGCCAAAACAGGCATTCCCCAAAAGAAAGAAATCAATGGTTCCTGAAAATTCAAAAGAAACACCAACAGTACCGGCGTTTCCAACCACCAGGCGACATACCTGATATATTTTTCATTTTTAAACCCAGCTCCCCACTGAACCGCCCATTTCACTCCCACTACCTGATTGGGGAAGAACGACGCTCAATTCCCCATTAACTTGATCAATTGCTTGTTGGACCTCATGCCAAGGACTACTTTGTTGTGGTGTCGTTTCAATTTGAAGTAAATTGTTTTTTGAAATTCCAACTTTAAGCCAGAATTTCCTTTCTCCTGGCTTTGAGTCAATTTCAATCTTTTCAATGTTGCCACTATGCCCTAGAATAAATCTCGAGAACTGAAGGGTTAAATTTGTCAGATCCAGTTCGTTATTATTTCCAGGAATATCCTTAAATGTGACGTTAAATTCAACATTGATATTCTGCGTGCCTTTTGTTTGCTTGCCTTTTTTTATTTTGGGAATCTTTCCGAAAGCGATTAATGCTTTGTTATGGGCGTTTTCATTTCCTGTGTAGATAAGAGTGGTTTGGTTAACAGACCTGGTGGACGCAGAGATTAACTTCGCCCTGGCTCCGACTAGGATATTCATGTACAAAAGCAAAAGGCCTGGGCGATCGTCTGTGTTAATTGTAACCTCGTGATGATTCTTAGGAAGATTTCTTGAACTGAGCGCAGATCCACCTTCCTGATCCATCCTATAATTATTCAGATCCTCCGTATATTGATTGAGATCCTCATCACTCACCGCCCCCATTTCCGTCAAGCGATATATAAAACGACCATCACCCTCCTGGTTCATTGTTTCAAGAGACACGTTAAGGTAAGCGGCCAACAGAGCCCTTTGTTTTTTAAATAATTCAGTTGCGTTTTTCGCACCGCCAGATTCAGGTGGTTCACTGAATAATAATTCGGGTTTCTCAGAAAGTAAAACCAAAAGCTCACTTTCACTCATCCGTAAGGCTAAGGCCCGGTCTGTCAACATCCCTTTAACTTTGGCACGCACCGATTTTTCATCCAGTTTTACAGATCCTGCGCCCCCTGGCTTTTGGCTGGATTGAAGCGTTTTTCCCAATCCTGTTATAAGAGCGTCTAATTTAACTTGGGTGGCATTGCTTTTCGTAATTCGTTCTTTTGGGCGTAGCAGTAACACTTTTGTCCGATCTAATCCAGCATTCCCAATTAAATTAAGTCTTTCACGATCGTAAAAAAAGTGTCGATCCCTTTTAAATTTCACAATGGCCCCACTCGGGACAGTGTCTAACAGACCCTTCTCAAAACCAACTATTTCGGGCCCCCCCACGATGCAGGTTTCATCATTTTCTCTCCATCCGATTTGACCGGCCGCACCAGCCAAGTCTATAAATGTAGCCTGTTTAACCCCTACCGGAAGTTCGACGTAAGTCATTTGATCGCCAGGACCAATAACCCCCACCACATTATTCGGACCCCACTCATTGGCCAAATTAAAAATATTTTCGGTCCAATCTGAAGTTTTTTCAAACGAATCTGACGTAAAAAGAGCTGTTTTTCGTTCAGTGAAAACATTTCTAATAAAGTCATTCCCCTTATACATCCAGTAAGGTTTTGATTTGTACCCGTCCTTGCCTGCCCCCAAATTAAGCAATGCATACCGAGTTTCAGAAAAAAACTGTAACTCGAGGTGGAAGGTTAAGGGTTTTCCAGAGGCATCATATTTCTGATTCCCCTCTTGGTCCGTTAATGGAACAATGAGCGTTGTATAGGTTGCTCCTCCCCAATACTCTTCTCTATGATCGAGATCTTTTTCTTCTGGATAAGAAGTCCCAAGCTCTCCCGTTATTTTCATGAGGCATGCTTGAACATGTTCTTTCCATTCCTTGAAGTTTCCGGATCTATTGGGTAAAATAATTTTAGTCGTAAATAAATCCTGAATATCGTTAATACCATACTCGGGTTTTTTAATTCTTTCCCGCAATGTTTTATTTACCAAGGAGTAAACACCTTTCGCTCGTGTCTCAATATTTGGAAAAAAGAAGTATATTGAGTAGCGAATCGAATCGTTGGTTCTGTTGGCCAATTCCTGCCGTCCTGATTCATCAAGTCCAAGTCGTTCCTGATAGGCTTTCGCTGTATCGTAGTATTCCTCTGGTTTGTACAATTCCATAGCAACATCAGTCGAAATTTTTCCCCACATCACCCGAGCGGCTATTGTTGAAAAGCCAATCGCCCCACGCAACACCTCTTTTTTTTCCAATTCGCTTAATTCCCAAAATTGTCCCGCGTCTCGATTAAAAGCGTTCTTTTTTTCCTCCAACATCTTCTCTAATGAACTTCGCGTATAATAAAAAAGCGCTTCCATCGTAACCAAATCAATTTCAAGAGGGGACTCTTTTTTGGTCGTACTTTTACTCGGGACATGTTTGCCGTTGCGGCCAGTAACAGACGGTGGAACTCGTAAAGCCTGTACAACGGCTTTCATGTAAAGTTCAGGTTGGTCGGGCCTCCACCGTCCATGGTCACCATTCACCTCAAATCTAAGGTCGTTAAGTATGTGCAGAAACAGATCTGCCTTCTCTTGCCCATGATTTTCTTTAAGCCACGCCGCATACTTCTCCTTAACTTCGCTCCACGTTTGCACATCATCTTTAACCGTTTCAGCGAATTCATCAATCGATTGACCATTTACCAAACTCAACCGATACTGTTCCGGAGCGAAGAAGTTATAAATGGCATGGAAGGTGTAGGCGGAAAGGGCGGTGTTCTTCCAATCAAGAGTAGATAAGTCAAAACCCCAGGTCCCGACGAAAGCCGCGAAGGTAAACAAGGCCAATGAGGCGCACAAACGGACAACGAATTGGTCAATGGACTGCTGATACCACTTTTTTGGCGGGCCGCGACCCAGATAAGGAATCCCGTGGGTTAAAGCGGCGAGCAATGCTGCAAAAGGGATTAAGACGCCCAAACTTAATCCAAGAGGATTGAAAAGGATGAACCCGGGGAAAATGACCAACTCAACAAAAGGGACCACAACAGAGTAGAACAGTGCCCCACCGCTCATTGTGCGCTTGGCCCATTGGCCCGCCTTTTCGCCAAAATATTTCCCAACAAACCGCGTAAACCCGTTCCAAAGCGCGCTGGGGAAATAGGGCTGAACACGAGATCGCAAAACACCAAGCGCTTTCGTCCCTTTTGCCTCTTCCATTTCGCGTTTCTTAATTTCAAAAGCACTTAATTTTTCTGTATTTTTACTGTATTTCAAGAGCAAGACGTTGGCTTCTTCGAATAGATCCGCATCAACGACGGTTTTCATGTTCCCAATATTCGCCCCTGAACTGCCAACCATTCTGGATGAAGAAACAAAAAATCCTTCCAAATCAATTAATTCTCCAAGTTCTTGGTGGCGTTTGTCCGGGGATTTGTCTCCAGCCTTCGAACCTGTTTCAATGGCCTCTGTAGGAACAGTCAGGATAGACAAATGGGGATCGAGTGTGCCCTTTAGCAATTTCATTGTGTTTTTCATACCAGAAATACTTCCTAACGCCTCTCTAAACTTACGGGTTAATTCCTTGAATGTCGCTTCATCAAATTGAGGCATAGAAGCGTTTTCCGGAATGAAAAAAAGCAGATTGTCTGGGCCGAAATTGGTAATTAAAACTCCATCAGGTGGGGTAAAATTTGACAGATCGCGAACTTCCTCACCGAACATCCATTCCAACATCACTTTTCGATAAGCATCCCGAACCGCGTCGCCCAGGGCATCGTCGGATCCTTTAAGTTTATGAAATGCCCGAACAACGGCACGCACTTCTGCCTGACGGAACCAATGAAGTGGCACAAACCGGGCTACGCTTGGATATTTTTCTACCAAGGTCAGCATTCTGTCCATCAGGGCCAGTCCAAGGCGGGACCACCAATATTTCCCCACTTTTTCCTTGTAGTAGCGAGTCACGTCGCCAAAAACCATGGTTCCCTTTTGCCCATTCACTAGCTCCCTAAACCGTTGATAGGGCAATAGCCAAGGGGCAGACTGTGACTCGTAAACGCCTGGATTTTCATAAATTTTTTTTAGGTTTTTATCTGACAGAGAATTATTCTGGGAATTAGATTCCAATTCACTAGTTGTTTGGACCATGCGGAATAAATTTCTGCTTAAATTTTTTGCTGCGGCCAGGGAATCGTTGGCAAGCCAATCCGCTACCCGGGCCATAGCCAAAGGTTTCGCTAACCAGTCCACATCTAGCCTTTTTTTAAGGAGGGAAAGTAGTTTGTCGAATTCAAATCCCCCCAGTGAATTCGAGGTGGGCCCAAGACCCGTTCGAGAAACGGATCGCTGTTCAATTTGCCATTCCTTGTTCTCTTTAATTATTTTCCTGAGAGACTGATCATAATTGTCACCGGCAAATTGACGGTCCACCATGACCACATACCCTTTTCCGTGCCGAACAAGCCAAAGGGGTATGCCCGATTGTTCAAGGCTACTCTTTAAACTATCCTCATCTTTTTGGGAGGCAGTGATGGTGTGGAAGTCGTAACGTTCGGCAAGCATTTGGTTGTAACGGGAAACAATTCTTTCGTAACGTTGAGAAATATTTTCTCCAACCATGGGGACACGAAATTCGTCCCCTCCAGCTCCTGCGTAAAGATACCCCCCCTCCTGGGCCACAATGAGGGCCAAGGTGTTCCAAAACTCGCGGAAAGGAGGAGGTACAGCTAAGTTGTTGGGCTGTAACAACAAGTCGCCGCTTAGTATTTCCGGCCGTTCCAATCCCCCCATCGTTTTGTATGCGTCGTTTAGAGAACTAATTAAGTTCATATCCCCGTTGGCCACCCCAACGCGGCTCAAGTTTCCTTTATTTTCCCCAATGAGCTTGGCCGTATCCTTCGCCCATTGGTCGCGACTATCTTTAGGTTTGCCTTGGCTAAGCCGCTCAATGTAGTTGTTTAACCCACCGGGAACAGCCTCAAGGTCTTTTCCGTTTCGAGCCGCCCACAAGGCCGCCGAAATTAAATACCGGCCTTTAGATTTGTAATCATCTCGCTTCGTTTCACCCAACGTTTCCAAAGCTTTTTTTACTACCCCCACGTCGTCAAACCCTTTCAAGACATCGAGGATTTCCTTATCCACTCCATCAGGTTTAAATCTTGAAAATTCAATAACGGCATTGACGATTTCAGCGGGGTAGCCTTGATCCAGATAACGGACTTTAAATTCGTTTTCATTGACGATCCGATTTTTGAACCACAACAGGGAAGGAATTACTATGAAGAGTAAGAAGGATACCAGTGAAGGGAAAATCGGGTAAAGAGCGGCCGTTGCGATAGTCGCCGCGCCAGCAACCGGGGAGACCACTGTCAGCCCAATAGCCAACAACTTCTTTTTATGTTTTTTTGCCCATGTTAGACCCGCCATAATTGTTGATAGGCCCAGGGCCAAAAACACCTTTAATCGCCCCTCCGGTTCGCGCTGGATGCTGTAATCTTTTCCGCTAATGGTCGCGACGGTATCGGCGCGGGAAGTGCGCCCCTCTGTGACCGTAAGAGTCCTTTGGGGCAGGGTCACCCTGGCCGTTTCCCCCTCAATAACAGCGGAAGCGGTGTCAACGGAAGGGAGTGGAACTTCAAGCCGGGCAGGAGCCTGTGTCGAAAACACCTGCAACGCCAACACAAGACCGGCAAAAAGATTAACACACCAAATTACAAAAGGAGAGTTTTGAGAGTTAATCGGATTGACAATCCGAAGGGTTGGGATATTCACTGTTTCCCCCGCAAACAGTTTTTCCAGCGGAGCGGGTCCCGGGCCAATATGTCGAGGGACCGGTGCCCCTCAGGCAACTCGCCGTTTATTTTAGGAGTGACCACCACATAGGACACATCTTTTTGGCGAAACAGTTGAGTCATTCCGTCCGTGTGGAACCCGCCGGCCACCAACACGGCGGACGGGCGTTTTTCCGCGGCCATTTTTTCCAACAAGTTGCCGACCATCGCGCCGTTGCGGCCCAGGGCCTGCAAACAGAAATTCTCAAAGGGTTTCAGCTCCTCCACCGAGGGCGGGCTCAACGATTCCGGCAACCCTTCTTCTTTCGCCAACGCCCGAACCGTCAACCCCACGTTACGAATTTCGTCTTCGTGCAAAATGTGGTATCCCCAATCCATGGGCGTGTACGAGTGGCGAACCAACCGTTCCAGCTGGCCCAAATGCCGGGCCGCCTTCACCACGCGCCGTTCCCTGGGATGGGAGACCAGCTGATCTTGCACGCTCAGTTCCAAGGAGGACAGTTCGTTAAGAAGGTCGTTGCGGTTAATGCGTTCCGCCAACAACACGTAACGCACATAGGCGTGCAGTTGGCGGTATTCGGTGAGGGAAATTCCATTCTCTTCGCACAAGGTCCGGAAAAATCGGTAATAGTCGCCGTAAGAAATCCGCCCCAACCGATACAACGCGCTTTTGTCCACCAGGCTCTTGAGCTGTGGTTTGGGCAACACTTGCACCATCCGCTCTAACAGGGTAGCCCGTTCCCGTTCAATGCGCGGGAAATCCAAAGAGTCTTCCCACGTCAACGCGTCGCGCAACAACACCAGGTTGGGCGCCCGAGTCGCCCCTGAGGGCGACGATTTTAACAGGTAGCGAACATAGGCACCCAACGGCATTTTACGGGATTGGTAAGCGGAGAAGTTCCGGTCAAACTCCAACAAAGCGGGGGAAAGCCGACGGGTTTTTATTTCGTTCAACAACGTCCGCGCCTCACGAAGAAACAGTTCCAAGGCGGGCCGATTCTGGGCGGACTCTTTAACGGCGGTGACGTTGGCATTGTAACCCGCCATGTCTTCGACACCCCACAACAGGGGCACGCGTTTGGCCGTAATGCCCGCAAACTCGGGCCCACCCAAATAACCTTCTTCCATGAAATAGGTGGCCACGGCCTTTGTGATTTCCGCGTCAGGAAACGCCCGAAACGCCTCGGTAGCAAAGGCCCCCTGAGCCCCTTCCAACCCGACCAAACTGACGCCTCGCTCATCTTGAAGAGCTTCCACAAGCCCGGCGATATTGCGTTGAGCTTCCGTGGAATCATGCAAATCTTGGATGTGAATCACGAGGGGCGCGCCGGGCCGTTTAGACAAATGCACGTCGCGAATATTGCCGAAGGGAGTCACCACATCGCCCAACCAACGGGGCAAGTCGGAGGAAAACACAGGAACTTTACCGCCCACCAAATGTTCCTTGGCCGGAACAGGCGTCACATAAGCCGGCGCCGGCGAGTGCACATCAAACCGCGCCCCCCCCGGCAGTTGTGCTAAAACCAACGCATCCGTAGTACCATCCGACCGCGAAGCGGAGGCGACCACCCCCCCGTTATTATTTAATTTCCGAGCCGCTTCCCGACGAGCCGACCAAAACCGAGCCTCCGCCGAATGACAAAACAAAACGTTGGTAGCCGAATACAAAACAGCCCCCCCCGCCCCCAAAATCCTCCGCCAACTATTATTTTCCATACCCATATATTACCCATCCCACATTAAGATCCCCTTAATAACTTGTAAATTTCTTGTAACATACCCCCAAAGGGGACGGAGTATACTTATTCACTAGCTCGCCCATTTCAACCTATTTTTTTTTGAAAATATGAACGGTAGGGTCCACTTCCGGGGGCAGGACGGTGCGGCTGAGAGTGTTATCTTGGGCCCAATGAAAGTATTTTTGCAACCCATAATCTTTCCAATTTCCAGTCGCAAACGAGTGCCGACTTCCGATAACGATGTAAAGTTCCACGGTTGGAAATGAAAAAATCGCCCGCTCAAACGGGTTGTTGGGCGGAGGCCAGGAACAGAGAACCACCCGAGGTTTGTATTTGATCGGGCGAAGCGAAGACACCGGCAACTTTTCA
>JADJZR010000015.1 GCA_016715645.1 Elusimicrobiota bacterium
CGTATCCGCCTCCAAACGATTGGGGGTTTTTAATCAATCGGAAGGGCATCTGAAACAACTCAATTAACAAATTGCTTTTACCCTTGTATTCTGCCAACACTTCAAAATAGGCCTTTGCCGATTCTTCAAACATATACACATTTTTGGCCGGAAAGAGAGACGGCAAAAAGGGAAACACCGGATTTCCGCCCGTGAAAATATAGTTTTTAACCATCCACGGCACGAACAGGGCAAAAGACGGAAGAGCCACGCAAGCCCCGTCCAGCAATCGGTCTCGCAATGAGCGGGGACCGGGCCAACACACGAGAAGGCCTGTGAGAAGAGCCGGGGTCATCACCCCGGTGTATTTAATCCCTGAGGCAAATCCACCGGCGCATCCCGCAAGCACAAACCAAGCTCGGTTTCGATCCCGTATCCCCCGATCGGCCGCCCAGACAGCCAGCACGGTATAAAACGCCAAGGGCATTTCCACATACGTTTCCGTTGACAACATCAGAACGCAGGGGGCCGTTAAAAAAAGCAGTAAATCCCATCGTTTCTCTTGGCCCCGGCCCATGACCCACACCAGCCCGCCCGTGGCCGCGCCCATGAGCAAATTAAATAAATGGGAAGAGACATCACTGCCCGCGGCGAGGAACCAACCAAAAATAAGCTCCATGTTCTGAGGAAAATGCCCGTATTGGTTGAATGGAACAAAACCGATTTTCCCCTCCTGAAGATAGCGTAGCGGAAGAGCGAGATGATAGACAAGACTGTCGTAGTATGTGGGCGGAGCCAGAGCCACCAATAACCCCATAATAAAGATCACCACGGCGGTGGCTTTCACCCCCCACCCCAGCATCAAAGTTGGGGGTATCGTTAACTCCTTTTTCTCAACAGCACGGATGGCCCTGCGCCATTCGCCCGCACCCAGTGCGCCCCATGCTAACGTAAAGAGCGCAATCGGTGTCGGTGAATAAAAACCAGCGGTTCCCAGAATCAACAAACCCAATGAAAAGGGAACCAAACCAACCGCAAAAGAGAGAAGAAATGTTTCGATCCACCCCATCCCCTCGATTTGGGTTCGCCGATCGGCTCCAGTCCACCGAAGAAAGGCCCGGCCGCATCCGGCCGAGAAAGCGACCAAAAACACAGCCAACGCACCTTCCCACAAACGACCGAAAATGCCCGGAATGGGATAGTACCGAAAATAGGTGGCGGTCATCGAAGCCGCAACAATTGAATAAAGCCCAATTACGATTTTGGATTGAACAGAGCGCACGGCGCCACCTTCCATCGAAACAGAACCCAACGCACCAACACCCACAGCGTGCCCAGGCCATACCAGACGCTTCGTCGGAAACTGATGGACGAAGACACTTTTTCATACCGCGTGGGAACGGGGATGTCCCCTAACCGAAACCCAAAATGGACGGCCTGAACAATAAACTGTTGGTCAAACACAAAGTTGTTGGAATTTCTTTCCCACGGAATCGTCTCAAGAACGCGCCGGTGGTATGCCCTGTAACCACTGTGGGTTTCACCCAAATTCTGGCCGAGAACAAAATTTTCCAGCCCCGTCAGAGCGCGGTTAAAAAAATATTTATAAGCCGGCATTCCACCCGAGATGGATTCTTTTCGGGTGCGAATCCGGCATCCGAACACCACATCCACCACATCTTTTTCGATCAGCCCAGTTAAAAAAGGCGTTAGCCGAGAGTCATATTGATAGTCGGGGTGAATCATAACGACAATATCCGCGCCCCGGTCCAGAGCCGCTCGATAACAAGTTTTTTGGTTTGCCCCATAACCCCTATTTTCGGGATGCCGAATAACCGTTAACCCCAGCCGTTCGGCTAAGGCGACGGTTCCGTCCTGGGACGCGTCGTCCACCAGGATGATTTCGTCCACGGCCCCGGGTGGAATGTCTTTCAGGGTTTTTTCCAACGTTTTTTCGGCGTTGTAGGCCGGGAGGACAGCCACCACTTTCATTCTCAACTCCTTTTTTGGGCCAGAACGGCCAACGTGTTGGCTAAACCCCACATTCCCAGGGTTCTGTTCAATCCACCCACTAGGGCGATACGAAATAGTCCCTTTCCATAAACCGACAGGGCTTTATAAAAAGTCCAACCTCTTAACGGTTTCACACCGTGCCTTTCCAACAAAAACCGAAGACTTTTCCTGTTAAATAAATGCCAATGCCCAGGAGCCACGTTGAGGTTCATAAACCGGGGCGACCCCCATCGACGGGCCAAAGAGCCGTAGTTCGGGGTTTCAATGTAGATCAGCCCCCCCGGTTTGAGGGATTTAAGCATTTGTTCCAACAGAACAGAAGGGTCCCGCAAATGTTCAATCACTTGGATGGCAACGGCCGCGTCAAAATGGTTTTGGGGAAGTCTGACTCGTTCGATTGGTTCATTGAAAATAGGAATTCCCTCCGAACCGATCGCTAAACCCCGGGCCGGTTCGACTCCCGTCACCTCAAATCCCATGGACTGGGCCACTCTTAAAAATTCCCCCCGGTTACACCCCACCTCCAACAATCGCCCCGGTTTTTTGAGATGGCGGATCAGGAGATCCGCCAATCGGCGGTGATGGTAACGAAATCCTTCTCGAAGCGGGTCCATGGCCGACGCATAGGCCCCGGCGTCCGTTGATTGATGTGAATCGTCCCCTTCGGAGGGCAACGGCCGAATGTGGGCCATTCCACAGTTTTCGCATTCCCAAAGGCGGTGATTTGTCCCAGCTGGCCCGTTCTGAATGGTATTTGAACCGCAAAGGACACACTGTCCCCCGGGGGGCCCGCTCACAACTTTTTTCCTCGACCGGAAACAATGGCGACCGAGGGATTGTGGACTCCCCGGGGAGGCGGATCGGAAATTTGATGGATCAACGAAAAATGGTCCCGAAACAATTTAAACTTAGGATCCGAATCCGGGGTTGCGGAGCTGACGAGCAAATAGTCATAGGAATTTAATTCGTTCAACAATTCTCCAGACGCCGGAGCCCCTTTATCGACCTGAACCAACCGTTGGTCCGTGAAATCAACTTTAACCTCAAGGGGGTCCAAGGGTGAAAAGTTCGGGGTGTGGGAGAATCGCAGAATACGACTGCCGGGCGGGACATGGGATCTGACCCAATCCGCCATTTGAAGTCGGGTGTCCTTTCTTTCCAGATACCGGATTTCCCGGTGGGTCGGCGGTAGTGACATCAGCAAGACCGCAACGCCCAACCCCGCGCCCGCCCAGGGACGCCGAGAAAAAACGGTGACCGCCCCTCGGGCCGCTAATAAAAACAACGGGGGGTAAAGCCCTAGAGCATAATGGGGATTTTGAAGCCGCCACAGCCCAACAAAACAAAGCAAGCTGGCCCATAAAATCACCATCCACCGCCAGGTGCCTTCGTCACGAACCGCCACCACCAAACCCATTCCACCTAAAACACATCCCAGCGGACCCACATTGCTCCACAGGTGCCCGATCGTGGGCAAAAAAGGCGTCCGCGTCCCTGGAACACCGACAATTTTTGGCGCCAGGTGATTTAACCGCGACAGAAAATCTCCTGCGGCTAAAAAGGTAAACGGCGACCCGACAAAAAATCCAATCGCGGTGAAGGCGAGCAAGATCGCGATCAGCCGAAAGGGTTTGTGGTATTTATTAATTAATGGGATGGCCATAAGCGGGAACAAAAGCACACCCGGATAGTATTTTGTCGCGGCCGCTAATCCCACGCAAAAAGCCGCCACAGCGGCGTGACGGACAGACCCAGAACCTTGAAATTCCAATATTCGGTCTATCGCCAACAACGTAAAAAAACAAGCGGTTACGTCAACGGTGCCGTAGTGGCTTTGCTGAACGTGCAGAACATTGACGGCCACCCAGGCGGCGCAAGCGAGCCCGACAACCGTTCCCGCCCGACGCCGACCGATATCGTAGATCAACCACACCGTTAAGAGGGCAAACCCCACCGACAGGCCCCGGGCCATGAGTGTAAACGGGGTTCCATTCCCATCCACATACATCTTTGCCAAACCCTCCAGTCCGGGTCCACCCAACAAACCAGAGAGGGTGGAAACCAATCGGATGGTCCCCGCCAATAGAAAGAGAAAAAACCCGGGATAATCGTAAAAATCGGGATTAATGACACCGGCCACAATGCGCAAGGAATAATGGATCACCACCGATTCATCAATGTGGGCGTATTTTAACGGCAACCCCCAGTCCAAAGCCCGCAACCGAAAATAAAGGGCCAGACCAAGCACCCCAATCTTGCAAACCCAGGACACAAATACTGAAGATCCTAAAGAAACGCCTTTCATGAATTGATTAGTTTCCTTAACCGGATGACAACCGCTAAGTTTCGGACTATCGTTGTGCCTACCCGCATTTTACTGGCGGTGGGTTTTTGGTCATACCGAAGGTCTAAAGGAACCTCCATTACCCGGGGGTGAAATGCACCAGCCTTCACCACCAGCTCAGCGGAAGCCGCAAACCCGGTTTCCGATACCAGTGAGGGCCACTTATCCATCATTCGCTTAACCAAAGACCCTTTATAGCAACGAAACCCGCAGGTGTAGTCTTTAAGTCCGCGAATAGGGATCAACATCCTAAAAACGAGCGCGGCGCAGTCACTCAGAAATCGCCGATAGGCCGGAACACCCGTCACCTGGGCCCCACGTACAAACCGGGAAGCCACCACCAATTCGGCCCGACTCTCTTCGATCAGTCGGACCATGGCCGGGATTTGAGCGGGCGAATGGGTGTTGTCGGCATCCAAAGTGACCACGATGTCCGTGTCGGATAAGAAAGGGGCCAGTGCCGAAAACCCTGTCCTAAGTGCCGCCCCCAAACCCTGATTTTTCAAATGCCGAATCAATTCCAACGAAATTTTACCCCGCCACGATTCAGCCACTTGAGCCGTCCGATCCGCAGACCCATCGTCCACAACCCACACGAAAAACCGCGAATCACGCCGATCCCTTCAAAACTTATCCAAAGCCGATTCTTCATTGAACGCGGCTAGTGGACGCAAGATGGATCATCTATAACAAATTATTTGGAGGATTGGAAAAAACGGATGGAATAAAAAATGAGCGATGCGACAAAAGAAAAAATGCCCGTCCGGCCCATTAACACGGCAAAGGCGGCTAATTTCGGAGACTCACTGTCGGGTTGCACACCGATTTTCTGACGTACGATGACCCAGACAATTAAACACACCAACGCCACTATCGGCGCCGCTCTTCCAAATACAGCTCGAACAAAACCGCCGGAAGGAGCCGAGCTTTGAACAGGCTCGGCTTTTAAGAAATAGAGGGTTTGGATTTTCTTAAAGGCTTCCTTGTAACTTTCCGCCTCCACGCCTCGGGCGATGCGAGCGCGATACTCTTCCATCACCTCCGCCAATTGGTCCGCTTTCACCGCCGCCGTCATGAGACCTTCATGGGCCCGTGGGTCTTTCGGATCGGAATTCACCAACCGCCAATATTCTTCAAGGGCGTGTTGGTAAAACGGCTTGAACGAAACCCGATCGGCCTTGGAGACATAGGCCGCCGCTAACCCGTGGCGCAACCGTCGATCGTCGGGCACCTGCCGTAAAGCAATCTGGAATATTTTGAGAACATCGTCCCAGGACTGGCGCTGACGCGCGATGTCGGCCTGCTTTAAAAATCCTTCCACGACGATATCGTTTTCGTTCGGGGAAGGACTTTGTGTCACCGATGAGGACCTGGCACGATCAGTCGGGCACGACCCGAGCGGTCACGAACACCAAAATCTCTTTGCGCCGTTTGTCATTGGTCGTGCTTCGGAAAAACACGCCCAACACCGGCAAATCGCCCAGCAAAGGAACTTTCGAGGCGACCTCAACCATTTTTTCGCTCACGAGCCCGCCGATCACCAACGTTTCTCCGTCTTTAATCATCACTTCGGTTTCCGCAACCGTGGTATCGATGGTGGGCGGGGAAATACGCGCATCGGCGATTTCACTGACCTCCGGCCTGACCTTAAGACGAATTCGATTGTCGACGTTAATGGTTGGCGTTACGTCGATAATAAACCCAACGGAAAGGAACGTAATGTTCTCGCTGACCACCCCATTCGACACCGTGCTGGTTTTGTAAGGGACCTGGGACCCGATTTGGATGCGGGCCGCTTGATTGTTGGTGGTGATCACTTTAGGATTGGTAAGAGTCTTGGTTTGCCCGTCCCGTTCGAGGGCATTGAGCGTCATGGTCAAAATGTCCGAGTTGTTGATAAAACCAAACGTAATGGCCGCCTCCTGAGGCCCAGGGAGGGCAACGCCGGTCCCTCGAGCTGACGGTTTAAGGGCTTGGGTCACAAACTCCTCAAGGTCCCCGTCGAATTATTTCTCACCCATCCACCCAGGCCCACCGGTCGGATCTATCGTTGTCCCCGCTTTTTCCGATCTATACCAATGTCTCTTTGCGTGACCCGCTCGTCGCTTGGTTGGCATACTCCCATTGAACACCCAGTTGAAGCGTTTTATTCACGTCGATCTGAACCACTTTCGTTTCAATCAACACCTGGGGTGGCTTGCTGTCCAGTTCTGCAATTAATCGTTCCGCGGCGGCCAACCCTTCCGGCGTGTCGGTCACCACCAGGGCGTTGTTGCGCTCGTCCACGCTCACCTTGGCGTTGGGAGAAATTCGAACCGCTCCCAAATGGGCGGCAATTTCAGCGGCTTTTCCGTAATTGAGAACGTAGGTTTTGTAATTGACCACGGAACGGCCTCGATCCAAACTCAACGTTTCCGGGGTTAGGATTCGAATCACATTATTGCCCATTTGCTGGGCCACCAACCCCTGCATGGCAAGGATGGTGTTAAAAACTTCATTAAAAGGGACTTGGTCCAGATGGATCGTCACGAACCCCCTAAGATCCGCGGCGTATATAATATTCACCCCGCTCATCTCGGAAAGAACACGAAGGACATCCTTAATTTCCGCGTCCTCAAAGTCGATGGTAATGGGGTTCTTCGGAAGAGAAGCCAACAAATCTTTCACGCCTTTCCGGTTTCCACCCAGAGCCCGTTCGATGGCGGTGGATTCCACACGAGCCGTCTCTTCCCCGGAGAGCACCGAGGTTTCCCTGGTTTCAAGGGAATCGGCTCCGCTGAATTTCAAAACGATGCCGTTTCCATCCCGGAGGGATTGGTAGGGCACGGGATCTTTGACGTCCAAAACGACCCGTGTGACCATGTCGGCACCGGATTTAAACTGGGCGCTTCGTATCTTTAACAACGCCCCGTCGTTTACGCTGGCGGAATAGGGTTTTGGCCCGTGAAGCGTTTGGGAAAGTTCCACCACCACCCGATCCGGTTTGGTCAAAGAAAAAACCCGATAAGGGACTTCCCGGTCCATCTGAATTCGCAGGGCATTTTCCTTAAAGGCAATGCTTTTAATAGTGGCCTGAGCCCCGCTCGTGTTAACGGGGGTCGCCAACGCTTTCCCGTGAACTCCGTCTAGTACCGCCGCGCCGAAAACCGTCGATTGGGGAATAGCCAAGGAGAACAACAGGAGAACCCGAAGGCTTTTTCCCAAAACAACTCGCGTGAACCTTTTTTTTCCGTCATTCCGGCAGGGGGTTAGCCGGAATCCATTCCGCGTCATTTCGGCAACGGTTCCAGTCCAATTAAATCTATCCATTGAATTTACGCCTCCTCGTCTCACTTTCTACTCCGTCCCGAACAAAAGGCTCGCTCTTTACGGCGCGGTTCCTTTCTCTTTTATCAACAGCAACTCAGACTCTTGTTTGCCCGGCCCCATCACAACCACCGATTTCTCTTTTACGACGCACTGGTACCCTTCCACAGGCTTGCGTTTGGGGTCGAAAATCTTTCCATTTTGAACCAAATAAGTCACTCCCTCCGACGTCCGCAAAACGGCCCATCGCCCGGATGTGGTCTTGATAATCCCTTTGACTTCCACGTTAGCGGGTTAAAAGGAGAAATGGGTTCGGCGGACGCCCTGGGTCCCTCGTATCCCAGGGAAGCCCCCACCAGCGGAATAAACGGGTCGCGAAACCGGTCCCCCTTAAACACATAAGCCGCTGGAACGACGGGGGTGGACACAACCACGGGTTGCGTCAACAGAGAGTCCGACACCTCTTGCCCGCGCACGTTCGGGACAAGAAACGTAACCCCCAGCCCCACCATGAAAGTCGATAATTTCGCCATAAGAGTCATCCGTTATAAATGAACGCCAAAAGAGTGAAGGAGCCCGTAACCGTTTGATTTTTCTTGGAGTCGGCGCCGGCGTTGAGAACTACATTTCGCGCGCTCATAATCCGTTCTTGTTGTCCGATGGCCGCGAGAAATTTTCCAATGGAATAAACGGACCCGCTGATGCTCATTTCAATGGGGATCTCGGTGAAAAGATTGACGGCCTGGTCCGTGCGCGGTGAAAAAGTGGTGTAGCGCACACCGCTCTTTTCCGCCAGGGTGGAAACGGTGCGGATAATATCTTGAAGGTTTTTGTCCCGGGGAAGACGCTTTTCGACCGCGGCCACCTGACCTTTCAATTCTTCCACTCGTTTCAACAATTGGTCTAATTGGTTGGCGGTGGCGCGAAGGCCCTGGATACGACCGTTGACGCTGGCCAGTTCAGCTTCCCGATTCTGTATTTGCGCCCGAACAGGTTTTAAAAGCTTCGTGGTGTAAACATATCCAAACAGAACAACGGCCACCACCGCCACCGCCACCTGCTTTTGTTGTTCTTTATTAAGAGCCATTTCAGTTGTCCGTCCGTCGGTAAGTAAAACTCATGGTAAACGAATAGATGGCGCTCGTGCCTTCGTTTTGCTCTTCCACGCGGATTTCCCCCAAATTCACGTTAGAGTAGAGGGTATTCGCCTGAAGAAGGTTCGTCAGCCAGTCGGCGATGGCGAAACTGCTTAACGCTTTGGCATCGGCCGTCACCGTCAACCCATAGGACGCGTCGGTGGTTGTCGTAAGGCGCGTAAACCAAATGTCTCCGGGCAAAAGCGACATGAAATCCTCAAAAAATTTGGGGTAGGTCAACGTTCCTTTTAACAACTGCTGAATCACCGAAAACCGGGAACTTAAGGCGCTCTCTTGGGCCTGGTAAGATTTGACCTGGGCGTCAATGGCTTCATACTTCTGCAACTCAGCTTGGGCCACCACCAACTCTTTCGCCAACGATTTAGACTTGGCGAACAGAGAACCATAAAAAGCCATCAAGGCGACAAACGCGATCCCCCCCGCGGCAATCCCAACCACCTTAAGCTGTTGCTGGGCCCTGGCGGCGTAAATTTCACGGGGAAGAAGGTTAATGCGGACCATGGGAGCGGGGCTTAGCCCGCGTCTCCTTCCCGCCGGAGAGCCAACCCCACGGCCACGGCGAACAAAGGCCTTAACTCCGGCGCGATGGATTGAGCCCCGTCGATGCGCTGGAACGGGTCAAACGCTTCCACCGGAAGCGAAGCTCCTGAGCCAAATAGTTCATGATGTTGCCCAACCGGGACGCCCCCCCCGACAACAACACCCGCGCCACCTGTCGATCCTGACCTTGGGACAAATAAAAATCGAGCGATCGTTGAATTTCGGCCAGAAGATCTTTCATGACGGGCATGATGACCGTGGACATCTGCACAATTTCTTTATTGGATTCAGCCAGGGCTTTTTCCCGGTCCTCGGGCGTGACGAGTAGCTGAGCGCGGACTTTCATGGTTTCGGCGGCTTTCCCATCGCACTGAAAGTTCCGCTGGAGCGCCTTGGTCACCGCGTTGCCGGCGATAAACACGTCCCGAACCACTTTCGGAACCCCGTTTTCGACAATGATCATGGACGTGACGAACGCGCCCATGTGCACAATCAAGGCCGTTTCTTTCATAGAGGCCCCAAACGACGCCTCGTAGGCATTTTGCAACGCGAACGCGTCCACATCGATCAACACCGGAGCCAATCCCGCCTGGGTGGTAATGTCCACACGGGCGTTGATGATGTCTTTTTTGGCGGCAACCAAAATAGTTTCCATCTTTTTTTGGGCGTCTTCCGTCACATCGCCCAAAATTTGAAAGTCCAGATTAACTTCGGGAATGGAAAAAGGGATGTAGGGCTCCGCCTCGATCAAAATCATTTTGCTCAGGTCGTCCCGGGACATCTTGGGAAACTTGACAAACCGAACGATGACAGAGTTTCCCGACACCGACAACACGGCATTTTTGGCGAGGGCGCCTTTCTGTTTTTTGACGTAGTCTTTGAGCAGGCCCACAGCCTGGGCCCGTCGTTCCGGAGCGGCCACATCGGGGCCCGCGTTGGTCAGAGGAAGGTGAGCGCAACGATGCAGTTTCCATCGACCGCCGCCGCCTTTAAGCTGGACGACTTTAATGGACGTGGACCCCAAGGTCGACGCCGATGGCGTCCTTGGACTTGAAGCGAAGCTTATCGAACCGAAGGCTCTTTAATGTCTCTTCAAGTTTCATTCAGTGCCTTTCACTTGGTGTCATCAACCGCGCCATCGGCCACAAATTCTCGCAACCGGAAACGCGGATGGTTGTCGCACTGCCACGGCCCTATTTATATAGGTTAGATAGGATTATTGTCAAGGGTTTTTTTTATGGCCCCCCCGCCAGTCCCCACCACTTTAAAAAAAAACTTGGCCAGGCCCAATGGGCCCACGCGCCCGCCGCCAGAAAAGGGCCGAACGGCAAATAGGTTCCCCAGTCCATTTTCCGTCGGAACTTGAGACCGATAAACACGACACTTCCCAAAACAGACCCTAAAAACCAGCTGGTCAAAACACCCGACCATCCCAAAATGGCCCCCACCCCCGCCAACAATTTCACATCGCCGCCACCCAACGCTTCCCGCTTAAAAACGCGCCTTCCGATCGTAGCCATAATCCACGCGCTCCCAAACCCAACCCCGGCCCCCACAACTGAGGCGAGCGCGCGCGCGGGTCCGTTGTCGCCCAGACCCTCGTTCATCGGCGACAAAACAATTCCAACGCCCAACAGGCCCAGCGAAAAAATGTCGGGAATAATCCGCCAATCCAAATCAACGATTGAAATCACCACAAGTACAAAGGTGAGAATAAGTCCAAACACCAAATGGGACGAATCAGAAGAAAGGAAATGGACAGAGAGGAAAAGGGCCGCCATTAAAAGTTCGACCAGCGGATACCGAACCGATATTTTCTCTTTGCAATGACGGCACTTCCCACCCAACCAGCACCAACTCAAGACAGGGATGTTATCGTACCAAGAGATCTCTCCATGGCACCGAGGACACCGAGACCGGGGGACCGCCACCGACCGCCCGCGCGGAACGCGGTGGATGCACACGTTAGCGAAACTCCTGCCCAAACCCCCCCACCTATGCAAAACCATCAACTTGAAAACCGGAATAATCCAACCATGCCCCCTAAAAAAGGAGGAGGGAAAAGACACCCCTCCCTTTTCCAACACCTAAATTACAATTCAACTACCAAGACTGCCCACGATTGACGTTTTCGTATCTGGGTGAGTACAGTCGATGCTCAAAACACCCCCGTTGTGAACTGTCGTAACCCAGTTTCCACCCCGTCACGTCATGCGCGGCCTCAACGTTGGTTCACAAGGGTCAAGCCCCGTGCCCTGGATTGCCGAGGTGGGCGCATTTTTTGCTTGGATCGAGGAACCGTATTGTCCAGATAACTTCGACCCCGCTGTCACGCGCGATGAAGTTGGTCGGAAGTTGCAGTGGAAAGTAACCTTCCGTATCGGAGTAATAAATGGTGATAGCAGACCTCACCGCCCCCAAGGTTCCTTTCGCACTACTTTCTTTCGATTTTGTAATCAGTTCCGCGAACTTCGGGATGGCGATGGCGGCCAGAATTCCGATGATGGCCACCACGATCATCAGCTCGATGAGCGTGAACCCTTTTTTGGTGATGCGTTTGATTAATTGACTCATGATTGCGTTCCTCCCTGCCGGCGATCGGTTCCACCGGTTATTTTGGATGATGAATGATTACCATACTGGGAAATCCCTGTCAAATGGACCACGAACCTCCCAGCACCTTAAGTCTACCCCCCCATCGCCTTTCGCGCAAGGGCTTTTTTTAGCCCTGCTTGCTGGCCAGGTTCCCCAACTCGAACATGGGCACGAACATGGCGACCACAATGCCGCCGATCAGAATGCCCATGAACACGATGACAATCGGTTCGATCATGGACGTGAGACCTTTGATTGACTGTTCCACTTCCTGGTCATAAAAATCGGCGATTTTGTGGAGCATGACGTCCATGTTTCCGGTTTCTTCACCAACGGAAATCATTTGGATCACCATGGGCGGAAACACACCCGACCGTTTCAGAGGTTCGGCAATCCGTTCGCCTTCCCGGATGGACTCCCGAGCGTCCATGATGGCCGCCTCAATGACTTTGTTCCCGGCGGTCTGGGCCACAGTTTCCATAGCTTGCAAAATGGGCACGCCGGATTTCACCAAGGTTCCCAAGGTCCGGGTAAATTTGGCCACGGCCACTTTGCGAAGCATAATTCCAAACAGCGGCAGTTGCAAAATCCGCGTGTCAAATATTTTTCTCCCGCTCTCGGTTTTCAACCATCGCTTGAACAGGAAAAACGCCGCCACGGGCACACCGACAAAAGCATACCATTGATGTTGCAACGCCTCCGACAACCCGATCACGATGCGGGTCGGCAAAGGAAGTTCCGCCCCGAAACTGGAAAAAATTTCCTTAAACGTGGGGATAACCCCCACCAACAAAAACACCGTCACCAAGGCCGCGATGGAACTGACCACGATCGGATACATCATCGCGCCCTTCACCTTCAAACGCAGGGCTTCGGCGGATTCCAGGTAAGCCGACAAGCGTTCCAAAATGACGTCCAGAATGCCCCCCAGCTCGCCGGCGCGAACCATGGCCACATACAGGTCTGTGAACGCATCCGGATGTTTTTTCAAAGCTTCCGCGATGGGTTGACCGGCCTCAATGTCTTCCTTGACCTTGATAACAATCGCCTTGAACGGCTTAAACTGAATTTGTTCCGCCAAAATGTTGAGCCCCGACACCAACGCCACGCCCGCGCTGACCAGCGTGGAGAGCTGACGGGAAAACAACACGATTTCCTTGGCGGGAATACTGGGCTTAAAAAGAGGAAGCTTTTTTATCGTGTCCAACAACGACGGTTCTTTTTCGTTTATTTCCAGAACCACCATGCGTTGTTGGCGCAGTTGGTCCACCGCGGCCCGCTGGTCGGTTGCTTCCAAAACACCCGCCACAGGGTTTCCGCCTGTTGCGCGGGCTTTATAGGCGAATAGGGGCATACCAGAACTCCTTGTGAATCATCGAGGTTGACCGTCGGTTTTTTCCCGCACAACGACCGGCGCCAACCGATCAACCAACCGGTCCAAAAACGAGGCCACCGGGTCCGCATCGCGAACCATATAAGGATCGTTCAATCGGGCCGACCCTGAAATTTTCAAATCCCCCCGGTCCAACATCCAACGGTGAAATATAATTTTCTGGTCCCGCGTCAGCTTTTCCGCCTCCTTAAATAATGCGTCATTATTGGGATCCGACGTATTTTCACGGGATCGGATTTTCCGATGGACCATCAACTGAATCCATCGGCTTTCTGAAAACGGCGGCACCACCCACCAACGATGGGAGCCCAACCAGCGAAGTCCTTGCGATGACGGCTCGCCCTCTTGACGGGGTTCACACAGCCACAAAATGGCGTCGGGTTTAAAATTCAACCCTTGCCCCTTCATATAGTCCCACTGCTCTTGGGGCGTTAACGCCCACAGCCCGGCGTTGATCACTTGGAAGCGTCCCCATCGGCTTTCGTTCAATCGATTCTCCAACCGATGGGACAAAGTGTCCGATTCCCGAACCCCCAACCCAAAAACCGTGCTCCCCCCCAACAACAAAATTCGCCGCACCCCCGCTGGAGGCAACAGGGGGAAATCTTGGCCCCGCAGGCCCCATTGATTGAACTGGTAGATGGCTTTCCCATCTTCCCAATAGGTGGGACTGGTATTTTTCGGGTTGTTCCACTGGTAAGGCAAAAACGCGTTAAACCGGCTCGACGGATATACGGGTGGAACGAAGAACCGTTTTCCCAGAGCCTCTTCGGATTCGCGCGCCGCCCATTCCGCCGCTCCAAAAAACAAAACGCCCGCAAACACCAGAGCGAGCCCAATTTTTATGGCGCCATACACCAGCCGCCCGATCCCCCTCGGACGATCTTCGTCTGCCCGATGCCGAACCGTCGCTTTAGGTTTCGCCGGTGGCTTGAGATTCTTGTCGGGAAGCGTGGAAGGAGGTTCATCATTCGAGGCGGATTTAGTTTCTTCCACAACCGAAACGGGAACGTCCTCGACCACAGAATTGGTCGCTGGGGGAGGTGGCACGATCACCTCGGCTTCCACAGTGGAATCGGACTGGGACCCTTTCAACGCGGCTTCGATCATTTTCACCAGCTCGCTGGGTTTAAACGGTTTGTTTAAAAAGCCGAACACGTTGGCTTCGGCTTTGATCAATTTAATGGTTGAATCGTCAAAATTTTTAGCCGTCATGACAATGACGGGCACATCTTTGGTTTGCGGAGCCCCCCGCAAAAGGCGAACCACATCGTATCCCCCCATGTCGGGGAGAACCACGTCCAACAACACCACCTGGGGTTGGGTCCAAACGGCTTTTTGCATGGCGGTTTTTCCATTCAACGCCACGGTCACATCAAACAGATCCGATAACCAATCGTCAATCAATGAAGCAATATCCTGCTCATCATCCACAACCAGGATTTTGGCCTTGGTTTCGGTTTTAAGATCGACAATTTTCGTGGTTTCGCCCATATATTTTAGAACTGTGTGGAAATCCCCTTGGGAAGAATTTTTCGCAACTCGTCCGGGTCCGGCGAAACGGCCAAGGCTTCTTCAGCCGCCACTTTTTGTTTTTGGACAAGCCCCAACAACGACTGGTTCATGGTTTGCATGCCCACGCGGGATCCCGTTTGCATAAGGATATAAATTTGTTCGAGTTTTTGTTCGCGAATCAGGTTGCGTACCCCGGCGGTGACCATCAAAAATTCGCATGCCATCACGCGCCCCACCCCGGAGGCGTGAGGCAAGAGCGATTGGCTGATGATGGCCTGAAGAGTCAACGACAGCTGGCTCCGGATTTGATCCTGCCGATCCGAAGCGAACGAATCCAAAAGGCGGTTGACGCTGGAAGCGGCGTCGTTGGTGTGAAGCGTCGAAAACACCAAGTGCCCCGTTTCCGCGATTGTGAGGGCGGCGGAGATGGTTTCCGGGTCGCGCATTTCGCCCACGAGAATAACGTCGGGGTCTTGGCGCAACACATACTTCAGCGCGGAAGAAAAACTGGGCGTGTCTCCCCCCAGTTCCCGCTGGTTGACAATCGACTGTTTGTGGGAATGGACATACTCGATGGGATCTTCCACGGTCACAATATGGCACCGTCGATTTTCGTTGATGTAATCCAAGAAACTGGCGATGGTGGTCGTTTTCCCGGACCCGGTCGGGCCAGTGACCAAAACCAACCCACGAGGCAAATTCACCAGATCACCGATGGCGGAGGGCAGTCCGATTTCATCGAACGACATAAACCGCGTCGGAACCGACCTCAACGCCGCGCCCACCGATCCCCGCTGGCGAAACACGTTCATCCGCACGCGGCCTAACCCCTTGATCCCGAAAGACACGTCCAGCTCGTTATCGGACTCAAACCGCTGTTTTTGGGCGTCCGACAAGAGGGAATAGATCAACCGTTGGGACGTATCCGACGTGAGTTTCTCGAGATTGGTTTGGATCAATACACCGTCAATCCGCAGACAGGGCGCGACGCCCACCGTCATATGTAAATCCGAGGCCTTTTTCTGGACCATCATCAACAACAAGTCGTTCATGTTGATCATTGACCTTTCTCCGTGGCGACCCCGCGCTGATCGCTCAATGAACCCGCAACGCTTCGTCCACCGACGTTTCCCCCGCCAACACTTTTTTCATGGCCGCTTCCCGCAGGGTCACGCGTTCGGCGGTTTCCCGTGCCAACAAAGCCGGGCTGGCTTTTTCCGCCACCAACCGGCGGACATTGTCGGTCATGGGAAACGTTTCAAACACCGCGGCGGCCCCGTCGTATCCCGTGGCCATACATTGGCCGCATCCCCGTCCGCGAAAAACCGAAAAAGACGCCGCCCGTTTGGCGCCACGAATCTCTTTTTCCCCCAACCCCGCCGACATCAGCTCCCGAAGCGAGAGGGTGTGACCTTCCCGACAATTGGAGCAAATTTTGCGCACCAATCGTTGGCCCAACACCCCCATCAGGCGGTCCGCCAGGAGAGAGGGCGGCACTCCCATTTCGATAAGTTTCTGAACCGCGCCCAACGCGTCCGGGGCCGTCACCGTCGAAAGAACAAGACATTCGCCGGCGGTCTCCATGGCCGCGTCGGCGGTGCCCACATCCAATATGTCCGAAGCCATCACCACATCGGGCGCTAACCGACGAAACACCTGCAAACCGGAGGCCAACGTCAGCCGCAAATCGGATCGAGCCTGGACTTGGGTAATTCCATCCACATAACGCTCGATGGGATCTTCGATGGACAAAATATGTTTCTCCGCCGACTGAAGGCCCGCTAAGGTGGCGTATATCGTAGCTGTTTTCCCGGACCCGGCGGGCCCCGCCACCAACACCAACCCTTTGCTGGCTCCCAAAAAACCCTGATAAGACAGCAATGTCTCCGAATCCATACCCAGCTTGGCCAAGTCCATGGGCAACGCCTGGGATGAATCAAACAGCGACAAAACCATTTTTTCCCCATTGGACGTGGGCAACGTGGCCACGCGAACATCCAACGCCCGACCGCCCCAAACGCCCTGAACGCGGCCGTCTTGGGGAAGCCACCGGTCAGCGGTGTCCATACGGGCCAACCCTTTGAGATGGTTCACCAGCGGGGCGTACTGCGCTAACGGAAAATTAGGCTTTTTTTGAAGTTGGCCTCGAATCCGGTATCGGACCTGAACGGCCAAGGGGGTGGGTTCCAAATAGATAAAGGTCGCTCCCATCTTGGCCGCGTTACCCAGCAGGGCGTTGGTGATGGTCACCATTTGAATATCAGCCGGACCGCTATCGGAATGGGAAATGCCCTCAATGTCCGTGGCCTTTGTTTCCGCCGGATAAGCGGACTCCACCGCTTTTTGGATTTCCCGTCCCGAAGTTAATACCATGGCGATGTCGTAACCGGTGTGGATTTTCAAATCGTCGACGGCGTCGAGTTCCACAAACGGGTCCGCCAACGCCACCGTCAACCGGTGCCCTTCCCGGGACAGGGGATAGACCCCCCACTGCCGCGCCAAGTCGCCGGAAATGAGGGAAAGAATGTCGGCCGAAACCCGGCCGTAAGCCGACAGCGACGACACGAAAGGAATTCCGGCCCGTTTGGCCAACGCCGAGAGAATTTGATCTTCGGTGCAATGATTTTGCTCAACCAGAATATCACCCAGCCGCCCCCCCTTGGCCCGTTGGTGTTCCACCGCCTGATCGAGCTGTTTGGACGTCAACAAGCCTTCTTGAACCAACATATCGCCCAACCGCTTCTTTTTTTCCACGGGACCGGCCATCATTTGCCTCCCCTTATAGAAGCGCGGTTAAAACCGCCGCGTCCACGATATCTTCATCGGTACACCCACGGGACAAGTCCGAAAACGGCCGCGATAACCCCGCCACCACCGGGCCCACCGCCCGGGCACCGCCCAAATGCCGAACCAATTTGTAAGCAATATTTCCGGCATTGAGATCCGGAAAAATCAACACGTTGGCCCGTCCCTCTACGGTCGACTGTTCGGCGCCTTTTTGACGCGCCACCCACGATTCCAACGCGGCATCGCCTTGCAGTTCGCCGTCCAGATCCAAATCGGGAGCCCTTTTTCGAGCTAGATCAACCGCGTGGCGCACCGCGTCCACACTTTCGTCAGCCGCGCTGGCTCGGGTCGAAAAACTTAAAAAGGCCACGCACGCCTTTTGACCGGTCCATTTCTCAAAAACCTTGGCCGACCCGATTCCGATGGCCGCCAACGCGCGCGGGGAAGGCCGGGGAGAAACGGCGCAGTCCGCAAACAATAAAGCCCGTTGTCCACCAGCCCCGTGAGGGCAATCCATTAAAAAGGCTCCGAACGCTATTTCCGCCCCGTGGGCAATGCCCAACCCCGCAAATCCGGCGCGCACCGTATCCGCGGTGGTCCGCACCGCGCCACCCACAAAGGTGTCCGCCAATCCGGCCCGCAGAGCCATAACGCCAAAATAGACCGGGTCCGATATCAACTCATGTGCCTGCTCCCGCGTTAACCCTTTTGCTTTACGCAGGTCAAAGAGCAAATTCTCAAACTCGCCCCGTTGTGCGTGGGTCTGAGGATCCAAACATTCGATCCTTTTTAGGTCCAGTCCCTCCGCCCGGCAGGCCCCTTCGACCCGTTCTGAATTCCCCACAAAAACAGGAACAGCCAACCGGCGCTCCAGCAAATAAGACGCTGCCGACAACACCCGGGGATCTTCCGGTTCAACCAAAATCACACGGGCCGGCCGTCGCGCCGCCTGTTGACGAAGGGATTCCCATAAGGATCCATCCGGCGCGATTTTTTTTGACTCTGTGCGAAGGATAACCCCGGGATGGTCGGATGTCAAGGGAAGGCTTAGGGGCGAGGATTTTTTTTTGAGTGAAGCTTTTTATTCAATAGGCCGACCAACGACCGCGGCACAAACCGGGACGCGTCTCCGCCCAAACGAACCACGTCTTTCAGAAGGGAGGAAGACAGATAGGTGTATTTTTCGTCAGCCATAAGAAAAACCGTTTCCAGTTCGGGCGCCAGATGGCGATTCATGAGCGCCATTTGGAATTCGTATTCAAAATCGGAGAGGGCCCGAAGGCCCCGCGCGACGGTCTGGGCGCCTTGCTGACGGCAATAATCGGCCAACAACCCGCTAAACGAGTCCACCCGAACTTTTCCGGACTTCACGACGGGCGCTAAGACGATATTCAACATACGCAAACGTTCTTTAATCGTAAATAGCGACGATTTAGTCGAATTCTGAGTCACCGCCACAATCACGTGTTCAAAAATCTGGCACGCCCGACATATAATATCCAAATGCCCGTTGGTCACGGGATCAAAACTCCCTGGATATACGACGATGCGCGGATTTTTCACACCGCCATTCTAGTCCCTCAAAACCCCCCTGTCAAGTTGCGACAATTTTTTATCGATTTAAATATACTCCAAGCGTCCGCTGGATTTTATGCTGAATTAGTTGGGCCGAACGGGGGTCCGTTCTGCCGTTCGGTTTTTGTTATGATGAATTTCATCCTAATTTGAGGAGAGGAACGATGGATATTGAAAGAGGGTTACTGCCCAGTTTATATCGGCGGTCATCAATCGGTGTCTCATGATGGCCTCTCTCCAAAAAATACATCAACGGGTTTCCCCTTAAACAGATGGTCCCGAACCGTTGTGAGCGAGTTTGGCATCGGCGGTTTTTGAAGGCAATAAATTATTTGGGGTGGCCGATATTGGCGGCGGTGGTCGCGAAAAGGATCGCTAGCCCGCTATTTGATCCTGACCTTTTTTGGCATTTGGCCACCGGGCGTTGGATTGTTGAGCATCGGGCTTTTTTGCGGTCGGATGTTTTTTCGTTTTCAACTTTTAGCGCTCCATGGCAAAACTCGGAATGGATTTTTCAGGTTCTTGTGTTTTTCATGGAATCTCTTGGTGGATGGGCCGCAATATTTTATTTTAAAATGGCGCTCGCCTTGGGAAGCCTTGCTTTGCTGGGTGGAACCCTCTCCAGGTTGCTGGGTGCGGAAAAAAGGTGGTTTCTCCCGTTGGTTTGGGTCGGTTATGCAATCCTGCAACTGCGCCTATTCGAGCGGGCGGAGCTTTTTACTTGGATTTGCTGGGGTGGTCTTTGGATGTGGATTTTGAATGTCCGGTGTTGTCCCAACAAGCCATGGACTCTTTTCTGGGTGGTTCCCCTCTTCACCTTTTGGGTCAATTGTCATCCCGGTGTGGTTTATGGTGTTGGGTTTATCTTTCTTTTATCCCTCGGCGCCCGTTGGGGAAGGGAACCCAAAGAGTTTATCCGTCGTTTGGATCAGGCCCTCGGGTTGGCTCTTTGTTGTCTCCTCCTCAATCCTCACGGATGGCGAATGGTTTGGTTCTACCTGGAGGTGATGACTCAATTAAAAACCAACATCGGAATCATCGCTGAATGGAAGCCCCCAACCTTGACCGATGCCCCCTATTTCTGGGTTGTTCTAGTGGGAGTGGGGTATCTGTCGGTGGCGGCTGTCCGTGAAAAAACGGCCTCCTGGCGGTGGTTGGTTCCGGGGGCGTTTGTGTTTATCGTTTACGGGTCGCAACACCTGCGAAGCACCGCACTCGCCGCTTGGACAGGCCTTGCGTTGATTGCGTTTGCCTTGCGGGAAGTGAGGGTTTTTGCCCCTGTGCGGTTTTGGGGCCCCGTTGCGCTGACAGTGGTTATGGCGGCCACCACCGCTTATCCACTTTTTAAATCCCCTTTGAAAACAAAAATGGTGGCGTGGTCGCGCCTGCCTCAAGGGGCCGTAGACTTCATGCGGCGACATCATTTTCAAGGGCGAGGCTACAACGAATATGGGTTTGGCGGTTACATCCAATGGGTTTTGGGCCCCGAACTCAAAACTTTTTTGGATGGGAGATATCTGTCGTTTCCATTGGCCGAAGAGGAAACTCAAATGCTTGTCCAAATGGCTTCCGATCAGGACGCCCAGGCATGGACGCGGCGGTCAGATCGTTGGGGATTCCAATTCGCCGTGACGGGTTACATGAGCGATTTTTGGGACCTTTGGGAAAAAAAGAGCGGACATCCCGATTCCCTGTTTTTTGACCGTTTCTATCCTCCACACGAATGGGCGTTGGTTTATTGGGACGATGTGGCATTGGTTTTTTGTCGTCGGACCGAACCGTTCCAACCGGCGATCAAAGAAAATGAGTTTGTTGTGCTCAAGCCCTATTTGCTTATTAATGGGTCAATTCACGCGCAAGATCAGGCTAGAGCGGCCCAAGAAATCGCTCGCCATCGCCGCGAGGTCCCCTTTTCGTTGCTACGCTCTCAAATCGAAGGATCCCTCTTTTCTTCCAAAAATAAAAAATGGGGGACAAGCCAGGAGGGATCTTGAAACGTCATAGAGATGAATCCCGCTATGTGGGCGCGGGGGGTGCGTAGCATATTCGTTTTTATTGTCGGGGAACTTCAGTTTAACGTTTGCGCATAGGCCAGAGCCCATTGAGCGCGGTGGGGACGCTTGGTAATAGAATACAACGCTGCCGCCCAGCGAAAGGCCTCGGCATTGCCCGTGAGGTCGTAAACGAAAAAACAAGGGTCCGGCTGAGCGATGGGTTTAAGATTGTTTTGAAGCCACGCGAACAATCGGGGTTCGGATTGAATCATTTTCGTGCCCACCGCCAGAAGGACGCGTTTTTCTTTGATGGGGATTACAGTTTCTCGAGGTTCTCGAACATACAAAGCGGATGAAACCAAATCTTGAAATACCAGCCCGTACGCCGAGGGATCAGACGCCCCGGAATACGCCAACAACAGCCCCGGCCGCCCTTGTTTGTCCCAGTATGATTTGAGTTGGGGTAACCACTGGCCCCAATCCTGATCGGAATCCGCCAACCACCGATACCCTTGATTTTTTCCCCCAGCAAAGAAATTAAAATAGGCGAGGGGATTGGCCCGGCACCATGCCATGTCCGAAACCGCGCCCACCGCCAGGAGGATCAACCCGACACGTCCCGCCCGTCCCCAGCGACGGGCGCCAATTCCTCCCGCCAACACCGCCAGGGGCAAGTAAACAGCAGAAATTTGAACTGTCGAAAGAGCGGTTTTCATAAATAACACAGAAACAAAAGGGGCGCCCGCGAATACCACGAGGCACCACAAAAGGACTCGCTCTTGACCTGACTTGAACCAAGCCCACGCGCCCATTCCTGCAATGGCAAGAACAAAGGGAGGGGACTTAAGGAAAAACGCCCCCCACGTCAGCAAAGAAGGCGCCTCGGAATAAAGGCCGCCCCCCAAAAAAAAGTGTTATAGGTGTCGCCAATTGAGAAAGGAAATATAATGGCGAATTTCAATGAGGACAAACCATCTTTCCACGGAAGATAGAGTGCTAAATAAACGGCCCCCACTCCGATTCCCCAGAGTAAGGCCCGCCCAATTCTCTTTTTATATGAACTATTAGGCGCTGGGCGCAATAATTCAACCACGACAATTGTGCCGACGATCACGAATGCGGTTAATTTGCACGCAACAGCAAGGCCCCCAGCGATGCACGACCCCCAATAAAAAGAGGTGCGTGAACTTCGGACCCATCCGCTCCAAAATGCCAAACAAAGAGTTATAAAAAAAAATTGAGGCATTTCGAGCAACGCCAAACTGGAGCGGGCCACAATGACGGGTGTGGAAACGAAGCAAAGAAGTCCCCCAACCGCTCCAGCAAGCCCCCAGAGGGAATTAAGCCAAACAAAAAGAACGAGGACCGTGGCAACAGACAGAAACACCATCGGCCAACGACTTGCTTCAATCAAGCGCTGAGGAGGTTGATCTCCTCCAAACACAAATTTATAGCCAAACCGATACGAACTTTCAGCTCTCCAGGAGGGATCATCGAATGGAAGACGGGGGTTAATCAGTAGGAGCGGCGCGGAACAAATCAGCTTGCTTAAAAATGGATGTTCACGATTGATCCCGATTTTTCCCGTTTTCCATTGAGCGAACCCGGCCGCTGGATAAACGATTTCGTCCCAGACGGGAGATTGCCGCTTGGTCCCTATCCAGGCCATCGTCCCATGCAGGATGAGCAATACTCCGGCCAGGATCATGAGCCAAATTCTTTTCTTGTCGATGGAATTAACCTCTAAAACACATCCCGCTTTTTGGTCCAATTTCAAACCTGTTGTGCCACCCAAACGCCGATTGCCCTGCCTGTTTCAGGCATCTGTTGTTGTTTAGATCACCCATAAACTGTAACGAGTCTAATATTTTTTGGGCGTGCTATGCTAAAATCCCATTTATCATGAAACT
This sequence comes from Elusimicrobiota bacterium, assembly GCA_016715645.1. Classification (GTDB taxonomy): domain Bacteria; phylum Elusimicrobiota; class Elusimicrobia; order FEN-1173; family FEN-1173; genus JADKHR01. The sequence continues at coordinate 23,109 of JADJZR010000015.1, forward strand.
ATTTTTTGATCGGCAACGGAGGACCTGTTTATCCACCGGTGGCATTTTCGGATGGTTACTGTTGGTCGTTTATTTGACTTTCCATTTGATCACTCTGACAACAATCCAAGATGTTTACGGAGATGAACCGGCCGCAATGCAAACTGCCTTGACCCTTGTAAAGTCAGATCAGGTCGGGAGTTACTCCGGCCGGGACGTTTTTAGTCCTTCTTTTCAATTTCTCACAAATGCGTTTCCCTATGCCATCCGACCTTTTGTTTCTCACTACTACGGATCTTTCATTCGACTCTTTGGACCCAGCCTCACCGTCGCAAGGTTTGCCTCCTGGCTGGCCGGAGCCGCGGGGTTAATTTTCTTGTATATACTCGCACTCCGGTTGTGCGGCCCGACCGGAGGACTCGCGGCGCTATTCGTATTAATGGCGGATCCGATTTTGGGATCCTGTCTACACATTTGCCGAGAAGAAACCCTTCTTCTTGCGGCTCAGTCGATTGTTGGGTTACTTTGGATTTATGCGATAACTAAAAATTCGTTTTGGATTTCTCTTTTGGCAGGGGGAGTGGCGGGTCTCACTCCGGGGATACACACAAACGGAATTCTTTTGGCCCCCGCCCTCTGTGCCATGACTCTGATCATGCACGAATCTTCCAAGGGCTGGAGGCGTGCCGTTGCCGGCCTTGGTTTGGGATTGGTTTGCGGTCTCACTCTTTGGGTGATATCGTGCCCTTGGGACGAATTTTTATTGGGATGGAAAATTTGGGGTGGGTATTGGGGATACGGTTTGCCGATCCTTTCCCGACGGTCGTTCTTAAGTATCATAGGCGCCGAGGCCATCCGCTATATTCATCCTCCCTCTATCCCTCAATCTGTGCCAACACCTTATTACGCAGGGACACTCCAAGTCGAATACGCCCTTGTTGCATTGTCCCTTGGTTTCGCTCTCTGGAGGTCAAAGCGACAGCGAGTCGAAGCGGTCCTCGTGACGGGCATTTTCACTGTCTTTTTCGGAATGTCTCTTTTAGTGGCCCGCAAATACGCGGGATATTCTCTGCTCACACTGCCATGGATGGCACTTTTAGTGGGGAGAGCCATCTCTGGTGATGGTATCGGAACGGGTCGACTCGGGCGAAGCGGGATGATAGCAGCCGGGTGTGCCTTGCTGTTTTTCGGAACGAAAGCCGTGACAGACCAGGCCGCCGATCCGCTTCCCTACGTCCGAACGTGCGGGGACCTGGAACGGTTCATCCCTGTCGGTTCTAGAGTTTTAGGCCCTGGCCAGTTTTGGCTTGGTTTGCCGGGGAGAGACTGGCGAGATTCAAATTTTTTGACCTTCGAAAAGTGGTTAACCCATTCCACTCGCCATGTGGGCCCGGCTTTGGACAGGCTTCGCCCGGAATACGTTGTTGTCGACGGCCAATTGAACAGCCTATTGCAGCATTACGTTCAACGAGGGGCGCTTCACGAGTTCTCACTCCTCTCAAGGGTTGAAGACCAGGAAATAGGGAAAGAACTTTTCGTCCTTCACGTGCGCCCAAAAAAATCAGGGCCACCCAAGGAGTAGAACCAGTGATCCAAGGAGACTCTATTCACCTTTCACTAAATTGGGCCGCTCTGGACCGAAATTGTCATTCGTGGAAATCGCATCCTTGGTCGCGACCAACGTCCACGACATCCCGCGCGTGTGCGTAACATTCGTTACATGGACAGGAAAACCCGCCACAAGAGCCAGAGCCTCTTCCCTTGTCCAATAATGGGCGATTGAGGGAAGTAACTGATCGAAAACGATGGCTTCCCGATGGCGGAAACTTAGACCGCGAAGAAAGCGCAGATAAGGGCTTTTCCATGGGGCGTACGAGAAGGGTTGCATCAGAAAAGTCAACGCTTTCGAAAGCCGAATTAACGATCGTGCAGACCACCCACGGGTGATCCATCGGAAGAAATTTACGAACAACAGAACAAAAGAGTTCCCCTCTTTCCCATAGACCCACAGGATCAACGTTCCTCCCGGTTTCAGCGCTTTTACCAATTGGGCGACCGCTCGGGGGGGGTGCGCCAGATGATGCAGTACCCCGACACAAAAAACAATGTCAAACTGGTTCTCATACGGGATATCATAAACAGAGAGCTGTTCCACCTGACAGTTGGAGAACGGCGCCAAATTTTTTCGGGCCGTGGCCACGGTTCGTGAATCAAAATCAAAAGCGACTCCCGACGCGGCGCCGTATTTCAATGGCCAATAGCTGTTACGTCCCATCCCGCACCCGGCATCGAGAAAAGATTTCCCGGAAAAGAAAGAAGGAGCTATGGGTTGTACCCACGCAAGAAACTGATCCTCATGAATCGGCAAGATTTCCGGATATCGCCACCATTCTTCCCCGAACTGGGAAGCCGTTCCTGCCAAATCCAAGGGAGGCAGGCTGGTCATTGTTGGGGGCCAAACCGCTCAGCGACGGCGAACAGTTGACTTCCACGGGTGGAGGAATTGAATCGATACGCGAGACGTAGGAGAGCGCAAAGCAGAGTTTGCCAGGTTCCATAGGGGCGCTCACTAAAGTGGCGCATAGCGCTGTTGGGAGACAAGTTAGCCGCCCATTTGGCCGCATCATGAAATGGAAATCCACAGGTCCAGACACGGATCGGTTTCCAGCCCGCTTGGTTTAAAAGTTCCACCATCTCCCGTTTTGAAAAATGGCGGATGTGGCCCACGCGACGTTCGGTTTCTCCGATTCGACCGCTTTGCGTGGACAAATAGAGACGCCCCCCGTGAGGGTTTGCCAGGGCTCGAGCGTTGGATAAAAACCGAACAGGATCCTCGACATGTTCAATGATTTCGGAAGCAATCACCGCGTCAAATGTTTTCCAATCCGGATCGATGGACAACTTTTCCGCGCCGAGATCTGCGGCAAACCACTCCATTGCTGGCATCGTTCGTTTATTTAATTCAATTTGGCTGTCAGAAAGGTCGATTCCGCACAGGGTCCATGGCCTGCGCTGATCTTGGAGCACCCGCAAAAAACGACCATCCCCGCATCCCAAATCAACCAATCGCGCTTCCCCCATCCCCTCCAGCAACTTAATAAACGTTTCGGTCCGAAACCGTGGTGCCGCCATTTTTTCCCAATAATCGTCCCGCCCGGGTTGGGAACTGTTGTAATACGAGCGATTGATGTCGACCCCTCGCACAGAATTCATTTCAGAAAGATTATACAACACTCCCATCCTTTCACATCCGTATGCTAAAATATTTGCCGCTTGGAAAACTTAATCGATGATTCGTCGCCTGCCGTCAGCCTCGTCATCCCTGTTTTCAATGAAAAGGGATGTTTGCCGTTCTTGGTCGACCAACTGGCCCCTTTGCTTCAATCCCTCAACGCGGAACTGATTTGGGTTAACGACGGATCAACGGACGGGTCTGGAGCATTTTTGGATGGGTTGGCCAAAAAGGATCCCCGCGTGTCCGTCCTGCATTTTTCTCGCAACTTCGGGCAAACGGCGGCCCTCGCGGCGGGGTTGGCCGCGGCTCGGGGAGAAGTCATGGTGTGCATGGACGCCGATGGACAAAACGACCCGGCCGACATTCCGCGTTTGGTTCAAGCCATTCGGGAAGGGGCCGACGTGGCGAGCGGGTGGCGCCGGCATCGGCAGGACCCGTGGTTATCAAGGAATCTTCCCTCGGCCCTGGCCAACGCGCTGATCTCACGGGTCACCCAGGTTCGACTGCACGATCACGGGTGCACCCTCAAAGCCTATCGGCGGGAGGTGTTTCAGCGGCTTCGACTCTACGGCGAGATGCATCGGTTCATTCCGGTCTGGTGCGCCTGGGACGGCGCCAAGATCGTCGAACTGGAAGTGACCCATCACCTACGCAAACAAGGACGGTCCAAATACGGACTGGGTCGGACCGTGCGAGTCATCCTGGATTTGATGACGGTTAAATTTTTCTCTTCCTATTTGGGGAGTCCCAACCACGTCTTGGGCGGCATCGGATTAAGTCTTTTGGCATTAAGTTTCGTGGCGGGAGTTTTTCCGTTTCTCGACAAATTCGTGTGGCACCAGTGGGGCCCTCTGAGGATTCCGTCTCTCATCCTGTCGGTATTCCTTGGGATTTTGGGTGTTCAGAGCGTCATTCTCGGCCTGTTGGCCGAAATTTTGATCCGCATTTACTACGAAAATAAAAACGAGCGCCCCTACCGGATTGCGCGCAGTGTCGGCCCCGCTGGAAGGATTTAATCTGGATGTGCGGAATCGTTGGGCGCGTGGCGTGGTCGGGACCCATCGACCGATCCCTCTTAATTCGCCAGTCTGACGCTCTGCTACATCGCGGTCCCGATGAAGGCGGCCTTTGGGTCGAGGGGCCTGTGGGGTTGGCCATGCGGCGTCTTAAAGTGGTGGACTTGGTGGGTGGTCAACAACCCATGGACAACCGGGAATGTCCGTGCCATTCATTGAGAGGAACGCTCCGGCTTGTCTTCAACGGCGAAATCTACAACACGCCAACATTAAAACCCGAGCTCCTCGCGCGTGGCCACAAATTCAAATCCCACTCCGACACGGAAGTTTTGCTCCACGCTTTGGAGGAGTGGGGCGACAACGCCTGGAACAAATTGAACGGGATGTTTGCGGTTGCCGTGTACGACGAACGGGCGCACCGCCTGACTCTCGCACGGGATCGGCACGGCATTAAACCGTTGTATTACAACCTCGGACCGGATGGTGTTCGCTTCGCCTCGGAAATAAAGGCTCTTCTCCTCGATCCCGCCCTATCCCGCGAGAAAGACCCCTCGGCGGTGGATGCTTATTTTTCCCTAGGCTATGTCCCCACTCCCCTCAGCATTTATAAATCCATATCCAAACTTCCCCCAGGATCGGCCTTATCGATCGACGTAGCCTCGCGGTCTCCTCGACTGATGCCGTTTGCCGGCTTTGAACCACGGTCGGCCCCGTTGGGCCGGGCCGAATGGATGGAAGGACTGGACGACCGTTTGGCTGCGGCCGTGGCGAGGCAAATGGTTTCGGACGTCCCCATTGGAGTGTCCTTGTCGGGAGGGTTGGATTCCAGTGCCATCGCCTCCTACGTTAACCGTCTTGGAAGACCCCTGGACAGTTTTCATGTATATTTCGCATCCCCCAGTTATTCAGAACGGGAAGAAGCGGGTCGAACGGCAAATCGGTTGGGACTGCGCCATCACGAGTGGGAAATGCCGACGCCCCCCCCTGACGAAGTTGAACGCGTTGTGGGATTGTTCGACGAACCTCTTTCGGACCCCTCGGTTTTGCCGACTGAATTTCTGTTTAGAAAAACGCGGGAACACGTGACCGTCACACTTTCCGGCGACGGCGGCGACGAAATTTTCGCGGGCTATCCCACCTATCTCGCTGACCGTTGGGCCCGGTGGTACCGGCGGTTGCCTGTTGCGGCCCAAAACCTTTTGCGCCGAATGGGCACCGCTTTGCCGGTTTCGTTTCAACGAATCAGTTGGGACTTTAAATTAAAAAGTTTTTTGGCTGCCGCCGGACGGCCCCAGCCTTTGGCCCACTTGGGTTGGCAGGAACTATTTACTGCGGAGGAAAAATATTCCCGTTCGGCGGTTGACGGAAAGCCTCCCGCCTTCGCCGGCGATTCCGGGAACACCCTTTTCAATCGGTCATTTATTCCCGGAGCAAACCCGGTGGAAAGTTTTCATCGGGCCTATCAAGAATCGGGCGGGATCGATCATCTGACAGCTTGGATGTGGTTGGATCGCCGCACGCACTTGATGGACAGATTTCTAGTAAAAGTGGACCGCCTCAGCATGGCCCATTCCCTGGAAGTCCGCGTTCCGATGCTCGACAACGAGGTCGTCGACTGGTCGGCCCGCATTCCCGACAGCGACCAATTGGGCCTGTTTACAACCAAACGATCTCTTCGAAGTCTTATGAAAGATCGCCTCCCGTCCAACGTCGTGCGAGGCTCTAAAAAAGGGTTCGCCCCGCCGCTGGCCGAGTGGTTGGCCGGACCGCTCTATTCCTGGGCCGCATCTGTTCTTTCTCCCGCTCAATTGCGGCGAACGGAGTTTCTTAATGCCGAAGCACCCCGCGTGTGGCTTGCCGAGCATCGATCAAAACATCGAGACCACAGCCGCCGCCTGTGGACACTAATGAACTATGTCCTTTGGCTCGGAGCTTGAGAGACCCGAATCCGTTTGGGCTACAAAATTAACTATCAGCCTCAGCCCATTGGCGACCGGTTCCTGTTCGCCCGACACACGTGCCACCGAGGCATCCTTTGCCAATAATTTCAGATTAATTGATTAGTTGAGAACGTCCCCTTAAGCTGGCGACGGCGGCCTAAGCACCCAACCTTAGAATTTATGGATCAATTGGAGGGTGGCGCGGGAACCCTTAAATCGGTTTTCAACTGAAAATTCAATGGGATAACTAAAAATGGCGGTCAAGCCTTGGCCTAAGTAAACAAATCCTGGGCCAGCCGACATCACTCGTTCTTTGGAATCCATTTGCTTAACGCCATTAATCGTATCTTCCGTCAACTGTTGTAGATAATATCCCGCCATTCCCAACCGCCATTTGGGAATCACCTCTCGCGACACGGCGTAGTTGAGGTGGAACGCCTGCCCCGGACGCAGGGTGCCCTCTCCGTAGTCGTGATTCGTCGAATGGGCGGTGTAGAAGAACCGCCAGCTGGTTTCCCATTTGGGCCGAAAGAACCACACGACGGAAGCGTAGGGATCATAGGTGGTTAAATTTGAACCCACATCCAATTTGCCATCGTTGCTGTAACGCCCTGTGGGGAGCGTTATTGTCAACTCGGCACGGTAAAAAACAGGCTGTCCAAACAGTGTTTTTCCATCCCAATGGAGAGCCGGGCCAAACACAAAATCTCCCACCCCCGCCGTGTCGGCCACAAGGGGATTGGGGCCAAGGGATCCTTTTGCGCTTAAGCCCACAACAGGAAGCGCGACCATAAACCCCGCGTCTCCCCCCAACAAACTTAGAGGGGAATGATAGTACAACTGGTGCATGTTCGTAAGGGCGTTCACACGAGCCCCACCGGGAATGACGTTGCCGTCTTTGTCCAGCGGCTCGTTGCCATCAACGAAAATGGAGTAATTGAGGTAGTAGACCCCCTGCGGCGCGCCCCCGTCCAAAAACGTTGTCGCGCTCATGTTAAGGGGTGGCTGATTGAAAGCCCACAGGCAAATGGCGTGTGTACCCAGTCCGATAACAACCACCCCTTTACGGACAAGATTCCCAAGACTTCGACGTGAAATCATGTTCCCTCCATTTTTAGCGGACTAATAAGAGAATTGAGGCCACTCCGTAGGTGAGAAAAATATACCCCGTGAGAAAACTAATGGTTCTGTGGGTCCACCGAGAGGCTTTAAAGTCAAGAAGGCGACGAAACACAACGACTTGCATATAAAAACGTTGGAGAAAAAAAGCGAACATAAGCAAACACAAAGAAACGGCCAAACGCCCTCCCTCGGCGATGATTCGAGCGTTCCCCATCACGACGATTCCCATCCCAAGGACAAAAAGGCCGAGACCTTTAAGAACCGGATCAAACAACGGCCCCGGGGGTGACCATTCGGGAGAGTTTTTTACCGAACGAAAAAAAATGTGGGTCATCCACACATGGAAAAAGTGCAGGGTCCCCGCCACGAAAAGAAAGAAACCTAACGAGGAAAGTGCGAGCCCGCTCACCGAGGGTCGCTCGCCATGGAAAGAGCGTCCGAAAAGTGAGGCATGCCCGTCAAATAGGGTCGAAACCGAACCCGGCGACGAACTCCGTAGGTCTTTATCCGTTGGTAGAGAAACAAACCCAAGGCTTCTTCATGAACCAATTTTTCAAGTTCCCTAAAGGCCAATTCGCTTTTCCGGGGATCCAGGATCATTGTGGCTTCTTCCAAAGATTTATCAAACGCCGGGTCGTGATGCAAGCTGAAATACGACTTAGAGTGGAACAACAGCTCGTGGGAAAAGGAAACATGGGCTGTCGGGGAAGGAAACGTGGCCATGCCCATGTGCCACGTTCCGGTTTTAAAAGCCCGCACCGCCTTTCCTTCAGGAAATATGTGCAATTGAACATCGAACCCAATGGACTCCAGTTGTTTTTTGATAATCCTCGCTGGCCGTTCCACAAACGGGACAAGAAAAACGTCAATCTTAAGGGGTGTCTTGATCCCCGCCTCCCCAAGAAGTTCTCTGGCCTTTTCCAAAGAATACGGGTAAGGATGAAGGTCATCGTTATATCCGATTTGTCCCGGCGTCCCCAACGTTGCAACCATGGTCCCATTGCCCAAGAGGTCGTAGCGAATGTAGTCGTCTCTGAACAAAGCGTAATTGGCCGCTTGGCGGACCCGTCGATCGTTGAACGGAGGGATACCCGTATTGAAGTGTCCTCCCACAGCGTAAAGGGCCTCTTTTTTTACGACCTGAGTTTTTGGATTTTCAGCAACCCGCAGGGTGTAGGTGCCTGGCAATTCCGTCATGATGTCGACACTGCCTTTCAACAAACCCGCCAGTTGGTCGTCCACACTTGAAATAAAGCGCATGACCAACTCATCAATCAAGGGTCGCCCGGGATCCCAATAGTTGGGATTTTTTTCCATAACGATCTCTTTTCCTGAATCCCATCGTTTCAGTTTAAAAGGTCCCGTACCGATCGGTTCTTTTGCGAATACGGCCGAGCCACGCAATTCATAGTCCACGGGAGGAACGAATAGAACCAAACCGGCCAGACGGCGCAACAACAGCCCGTCCGGAAACTTCGTCACGATGTCAATCGTGTGAGGGTCGATAATTTCGACATCACTAATGGAAAATAAAAAACCCGCCAGGGGAGATTTCGTGTTTGGGTCAATTATTTTCCGGATTGTGTAACGAACACTTTCAGCGTTAAATTCTTCCCCGTTGTGAAACGAGACCCCTTTGCGCAAATGAAAACGAATATGGAGAGAATCCGTTTGTTCCCATGACTCGGCCAAGGCTGGGATTATTTCCGCCTCAGCATTAAATCGGACCAACCTCTAACATCTGCTGAATAAGTGTGTGTTTTTTTTCCGAAAGTTCGAAAAAAGGGTCCAGGCCGACGGGGTCTTGACTGTCGTCGCAGACAACCACTCGACGCAAGCCTTTGTCACCCGCGATAGGGGTCGAAGCTCCCAAATTCGCCGTCGTTCCACAGAAAATAAAAAGTCCTACGGCAAATATATTATAAATGTTACCTCCCACCAAAAAATCGTTCCAAAGTTGCAATCCGAATACCCAAAGGCGGGCGGTCGCGGGGGTCTCCGCGGACATCGATCACACAGGGTCTTCCAGAGCAAAGGGCTTTGCGAAGAGCCTCTTCAACTTCGCCGGGGCGTTCCACTCGAAAAGCGAGGGCGCCAACCGCTTCGCCGATACCCGCCGCATCCACTCGGTGATTAAATAAAGAGGTGTTAAATTTTCCTTTGAATTGGATGCTTTCCCCCACATGGACCATACCATGTCCGCCGTTGTTCATGACAACCCATACAACAGGAATTTTATTTTCGACCGCCGTATGAACTTCCAATCCGTTCATGGCAAAAGAGCCATCCCCCACCAACGCCACAACCGGTCGTTCCGGGGCGGCCATTTTTCCGCCAATGACGCCAGCTACCGCGTGGCCCATGGATCCAAACCCCATGTTGATAAAAAAGGTTCCGGGTTCCTGCACCTCGAAATAGTGAAGAGCCCACGCCATGACGTTTCCAATGTCGACAAAGAGAATGCCGTTCGCAGGCAAGGCGCGCCGAATTTCGGCAATCACGCGTTGGGGACGAATAGGAACTTCTTGGCTGTACATGGAATTGCGCTCAAACGAACGCGGATTTTCCTCCTTGATTTTTTGAACGAAATCCAATCGATCCACAAGACCGCCTTTAGTCTGCAACCAGTCGGACCCTCGACGTAATTCAAAATCCAGTTCTTTCAATACGGGCTTGGCGTTTCCAACCAAGGCAACGTCCACAGGGTAATTTTTCCCGATCTCCCTTTCATCCACATCGATCTGAAGGATCCAGCGATCTTCGCCCACGCGGGGATCCCAAGCATGGCAAGAAGCCTCGCCAAAACTGGTTCCAATGGCCAAGAGAAGATCCACTTCTTTAGACAAAATAACCGCATCGGCTTGCGGAGACCCAGCCATCCCAAAAACACCAAGCGAAAGAGCATGATTTTCCGGAAAGACGCCTTTCCCTTTGGGGGTTGTGGCCACCGGGATATTTAATCGTTCGGCCACGGCCAATAATTCGTCATACGCTCGAGAAATGTGGACCCCATACCCCGCCAGGATCGCGGGTCGTTTCGCTCGAAAAAGAAGCTTGGCCGCGTTCTTGACAGATTGACGATCAAACAATTCGGACGGAGATCGGTACTGGGAGGGACGACGGATATCGGCGACCGCTTCTCTCTTCATCATGTCCGCCGGGAGACTGAGGTGAATCGGGCCTGGGCGGCCGGTGAGGCCGGTGCGAAGAAGGTGGCGGGTGATGTCGGCGATTTTTTCCGGCGTCATGAGCATCACGCTGGCTTTGGTGACGTCGCGGTACATGTCCACGATGTCGATCCCCAACGGGGAGCTTTCTTGGGCGGCGCCCTTCCCGAACGCCGACAGAGCCACCTGGGCTGTGACCAGCAAGATCGGGACGGAATCCCGATAGGCGCACGCCACCCCTGTCAACGCGTTGGTGGCGCCGGGGCCCGTGGTGGCGCAACAAACCCCCAACCGCCCCGACACCCGGGCGTACCCGTCAGCCATAAACGAGGCCCCCTCTTCGTGTTTGGCGATAATGGGACGAATTTTTCCCCGGTCGAAAATCCCCTCAAAAAATGGCATGAGCGGGCCGCCGGGAATACCAAAGATGGTATCCACCCCTTCTTGTTCCAAATACGCCAACAACACCTGCACCGCGGGAAGCGTGGTGACCGGGATGCCCGATGAGTTGGGGAGAGGCTCGGACGTTGGCGCAACGGGAACGGGTTCTGAAACGGGGGATGGAGCGAGGGGAGGCAAGGATTGTGCCGCAGGCTGGGCGTTTGCGTTAAGCAACGTGGTCGCATCCGCTTGCATGAAAAGTCACCCTATACTATTTGCTCGCCGTAAATTCGGAGGGCCGCCCTCGGGCCGCATGAGCCACCACTGGCGGACAGGGTATGGGTAGGTGTGCTCCGGACGCCTCCCAACGCCCATCGCCACTGCCCCGCGGGGTGATTTCCAGCGGAGCTTACGGGCCCTATATATACTTATTTAATAGCTGTTGTCAATAGGGGAAAAAAATAAAAAGGCCCTTCCCGTCGAGGGAAAGGCCTTTTTGGAGTGAACCCCACCAGATGGTGGAGGTGGCGGGACATTGTGTTAGCTGCGCCTTCATTTCATTATGCGCGCAGATCAGACTGTCGCATCATCCCGAAGGATGTTCTCTCGCTCAGTCGTTCACGGTGACGTTGTTTCGCCTTCCGCCTTGTCACCCGTCTCCGGGCTTCCAAGTCAATCAGAGAGAATTTTCCACTGTGCGTTTCCGCACAGGGCGACTCGTTGTTAATCGAACCCGCGTCCGGGAGTGCATCGATTCGGTCACTACAGGCTTAGCCTAGGCTTGGTCTCGCGCCCGGGGTGTCCCTAGACAGAACGACCCAGGCGCCAGCTCCGTTGTTTTCTCGTCGGTCCCGACGAAACGCGCGGGAGGCGACCAGCCGGCTAATGGCGCTCGTTCCCGGTAGCCGGCGTTCTGGGACGAGCGTCACGGCTGTTTAGGCCGCGAGAGCCAACTCAGTGTTGGCGTTTAACGGTTTGCCCGTTTTTTAACGAAGCGCGGACGACTTCGGCCTGCGACCTGAACCTCAAACACCCTCGTCGAACCCTGTTCACCCCCGTGCGGGAATTCGGGCGCTATGCGCCCGCCGCACGCACTCCCGCTCTGCCGGGAGTGCCAACAGCTTAATAGAGAGCCCCGTAATCTGGGCCGCCGCACGCACTCCCGCTCTCCCATCCTACTGACTGGGACGGTGCGTAGCCGCACCGTGCCGGGAGTGCCAACAGCTTAATAGAGAGCCTCGCACACAAGGCCGTTGCCGTTCATTTTATCATTTATCGACGATGTTAGTTGGAATTTTCGATGGCGTAGGTGAGAGCGTGGCGCACACGGCGGCGGTCTTCGCCCTGGCGGAAGTTGAGACCCGTCACAAACGATCCCAAATCCCTTCGCTTCGGGCCACGACCACCGGCACGCGGCGGAACTCGAAACGGCCGGCAATGGCAAAGTCCAGGTAAACCACCTCGCCGGGTTCCCAGGATTCCAGGGTTTCAATACGCAACCCCGAAAAACTAATGTCTCGAATGATGGCCCGGCCCACCTTTTCGCCTTCCACCTGCCGATAGATGTCTCCGCCGACAAAAAAACTGACCCTGTTATGGGCGCGTTGATCGGATATCATTTGGACCGCCTTTTCGCTCGAAAAAATCCTGGAGCAGGCGACAACCGTCGATCTCCAGAACTCCCCTCCCAACTTCCGCGCGGTGATTCAAGACAGAATGCCGGAACCAATCCTGCACAAACACCCCGGCCCCTGCTTTATGATCTTTTTTACGAAGACCACGCACTTAAAACACGAAAATTAACAACCTACGCCCTAAGTGCTCACGGGGCCATGGTAGTATAAAACGCCTCAATAAACAAGAGATAGAATTATCCAATACAAGATGAGCCTGAAGAAATGGCCGTTTCCAATGCAAAATGAGCCTGAAGGGTGCCTCTTGAAGAGGCGGCGGAGAGTCGTCATAATCAGGGATTATGACCATTACAGGACGACTCAAAATAGTGACTATAGATCAAGTAAAGGAGATCCCCAAATCATCCGACAACCTGCATTCAAGGGAGTCACTCGCGAAGGAAAATACCGCTGGGTCTCCCAAACGCTCAAACGATTCGACTACGCCTCCTTGAAAAACAGGCCAAGGGTCTTGTGAGGGTTTACCTGCAACGCCTTTCGGGCTTCTCACGGGCGCAAATCACCCGGCTGATCGACCGACGGCTCTCGACGGGGCGTTTGATCGTGATGGCTCAGCCTCGGCACCGATTCACCGTCCTTTACACGACGGCGGATCGGCAACTGCTGGCCCGGATCGACAACGCCCATCAGCGTCTCTCGGGGCCCGCCACGCGGCGTCTGCTGGAGCGCGCCAGACGTCCATGGAGACAAAACGCTTTGAGCGGCCAAAACATTTCCTCCGCCCACATCTACAACCTGCGTGCGACACCCGCCTACCAGCGGTTGGCCTACACCTTCGCCGGGACCAAGTCCGTCCGCGTCGCCATCGGCGTCCGTCGACGCCCCGACCCAGAAGGTCGGCCGGGTTGGATCCGCGTGGACACCGTTCACCAAGGCGATCTCGGCCGAAAGAAGGGCGCTTATCACATCAATCTGGTCGATGTCGTTACCCAGTGGGAAATCGTTCTGTGCGTCGAACAAATCACCGAACGATTCCTCGTCCCCGCCCTGGAAGGTGCACTGAGCATGTTCTCCTTCCGCATCCTGGGATTTCATTCCGATAACGGGAGCGAGTACATCAACCGAATCGTGGCCGCCCTCTTAAACAAGCTCCTCATCGAGCAGACCAAGTCGCGCGCAGGACGAACCAACGACAACGCCCTCGTCGAAGGCAAGAACGGGAGTGTGATCCGCAAGCACATGGGCTACGGCCACATCGCACCCCGCCATGCGAGGGCAATCAACGAGTTCTACCGCACGCACTTCAACGGGTATCTCAATTTCCACCGCCCTTGCGGTTTTGCGACTATCACGGTCGACCGTCGTGGGAAACGTTGCCGGAAATACGAGATCTACCAGACGCCTTACGAACGGTTCCGCGCAATCCCGGAGGCTACCCGGTTTCGACGTGCCGGCGTAACTCTGTCCGCGCTCGACGAAGAGGCTGGCCAACAAACGGACACCCAGGCGGCGGCGGCCATGCAACGTGACAAAGACAGACTCTTTGGCGTATTTGATGCCATCAAAACCGGAGGCAAAAACCAGAGATTCCACGCCCCGCAGACCCGATTTATACCCCAAAAGGAGGCAAAATCCCAGACTTACCGTCGACACTCCGTCGTAAAGCTTCAGGCTCATCTATGAATTGGAAAATGCTGAGATTCCGACCCAAAAAAAATAATTTAAGTCAAAGCCCGCACGCGCTCAACCAGCGGCGGGTGGGTGTGGTGCAGGGCCACGTAAAAGGGATGCGGCGTCAGGTTGGCTAAACTGTTTGCAGACAGTTTTTTGAGGCCCGTCGCCAAGGCGCGGCCGGTTCCGATCGTCTCGGCGGCATAACGGTCGGCCTCAAACTCGTTTCGCCGCGAGAGGGCCTGGAGTGGAAGAGCCAAGAGTAAATTCACCGGACTAAACAATATCCCGAACACGGCGAACCCCGCGTAAATGGACGGGGGCACGTTAAACGCGTCAAAAAGGGCCGGCCAATTCAGTGCCAGAGATAAAACGAAAAGTGTCGCCCCGGTTTGGGCGGCGCTCAGGACAAACCCTTTCCAAACATGTCCCTTTTTGTGGTGGCCGATTTCGTGGGCCAGAACCCCCACCAATTCGTCCACCGAATGTTTTTCAACCAAGGTGTCGAACAGGGCAATCCGTTTGTTTTTTCCAAACCCCGTAAAGAACGCGTTGCCCTTAGCGGAACGTTTGGACCCGTCCATGACAAAAAGATTCGCAAGGGGGTAACCCACCCGGTCGGCGTAGGCGAAGATCGCCCGACGTAAATCCCCCTCGGGAAGCGGCGTAAACTTATTGAAGAGCGGGAGGATCCAGCTGGGCGCCACGAACTGAAGCAAGAGAGTGAAACCCGTCACCGCGCCCCAAGCCCAAATCCACGCCGAAGCGCCCCACCGCTCAAAAAACAAAAACAGAAGGGCCAACAGCGGACCGCCCAACACGGCCGCCAGAAAAAGACCCTTGAGACGATCCAGGACGAAGGTCCTCGGGGTGGTTTTATTAAAACCGAACCGTTCCTCAAGGACAAATGTGGCGTATATGGAAAAAGGCAGGCTGAAGAGTTCGTTCAGGAGAAAAAGGCTTCCCAAGTAAATCACGCCGGTGGGGATCTGGGAAAAGCCCAGAGTGCCAACAACCCGATCCAATAGCCCAAACCCTCCCCAAAACCAGAAAACCACCAGGCCCGCCAGTTTCACGGACGAATCAACAAATCCAAAGCGGGTTTTGGCCCGAGTGTATTCCTGGGCCCGGGCGTATTTCTCCGAGTCATAAACGTCTTCAAACCCTGGAGGAGGGTCTTTTTTAAGAGCCCTCAGGTTTAAATAATCTGCGATCCATTCCACCCCCTGAACAAGAATAAGGGTTCCCGCAATCCAGAGGCCAAGTGTCGTCGACATTATTTCTCCTTTGAGGTCGCGCCCGCGATTCGCTTGACGATGCCGTCGATGAAACGGGCGAGGGGGGCCATCGCCCGATCGCTGAGCGAGCGGGCGTCTTCGATCAGGACGTAGGCGGTGGGCATCAGAAACAGGGTCATGGGCATGGCGATCATCAAACCCCAGGCCAAGGCCAACGCCATGGGCGAAACGAACGGCTCGTAGCCGTTCATGCCAAAAGTGTCTTGCATGAATTTTCCATAGGCCGTCGGCAAAAGCCCCAAAAGCGTCGTCACCGAACTGGCGAAAATGGGCCGCAACCGGACCACCGCGCCTTCCACCGCGGCCTCTTTCACGCCTTGCCCCTCTTCCCGCCGCTGATTGATAAAACTCACTAAAACAATCCCGTTATTGACCACGACGCCGGTCATGGCCACGACCCCCAACAGCGCCATGAAACTCACCGGCTGGTTGTGCAACAGCAGGGCCCACACGACTCCCAACATGCCGATCGGAATGGACAACAAGATCATGAACGGCTGAACATAAGACTTAAAAATCGCGGCGAGGACGACGAAATCTAAAAAGATCGCCACTCCGAACGCCCGATAGAGCGAACGAAGTGATTTGTTGGTCTCCTCTTCTTCTCCGCCATAAACCAATTCATAGCCCGGAAACTCATCGGAAAGGTTCTTGAATTCATTTTTCAATCGCAGGTTGATTTCCCGGGACGTCGCGACGGTTGTGTCCACGTCCGCGGAAACCGTGACCGCGGGACGGAAGTTGTATCGTTCCAAAGAGGGTGGGCCTCGAACCTTTTCCACCCGAGCGACGGCCCCTAACCGAACGGGGCGGCCTTGGGGGTTAAGAACGTCCAACGACAACAGTTCCTGGGCCTGGGTCCGCTGGTCCGGCTGAAGCCGCACGCGGATTTTGATTTCGTCCTGTTCGCTCTCTCGGCGGACGACGCTGGCCTCGCCGCCGTCCACCGCGTACAAAATATTCTGCGCCACACCGGCCACCGTCAATCCGGCGAAAGCCGCCTCCCGGGGATTCAGGACCACGCGCATTTGAACCTTTCCGCCTTCCCGGGAATCCCGCAAATCGCGGACTCCAGGCCAGGACGCCAGATCTCGCTTGACCTCGTCAACGATGCGGCCGATGACGGCCGGGTCTCGGCCACGGACCAAAACCTGGACAGCTTTTCCAACGGGCGGACCCGTTCGAAGCTCTTCAAACACCACCCGGCCGCCGCCCGGAATATCTTTCAGTTGCTCGCGCAAATCCGCGATAAGGGTTTTGGTTTTCCGTTTTCGTTTTTCCTCCGGCGTCAAAAACACCCGAGCTTGGGCGTAGGACGTGCCGGCCCGCATCTCTTGCTCAAATCCTTTCAGTCCCACGTTCGAAGTCAGGGCCTCCAAATCACCCCCCGCCGACTTCAACACCGCCTGTTCAATATGCGCCATGGCCCGTTCCGTTTCTTTCAGATGAGTCCCCTCGGGCATGTCGAGCTGAACAAAGAACTGATCGACCAAACCCGCCGGAAAAAGAACAAACTTAAGCCGATGACGCGCGATCAAGACGGTGGCCCCCGTCACGGCAAACATCAGAAGCAGAAATTTGAAACGATGATGGACCGCCCAGGACACCGCGAACCGAAAGCCGTTTTGCGCGTGACGAAACCAACCCCGGGCCTCGGACTCCTCCGTGATCGGTTTTCCAAAAGGGACCAATTCCGCCACATGGCCGGGCAAAATAAAAAACGCCTCAAAGGCGCTCGCCAGAAAGGCCAGCACCACGATGATCGGGATCATCAACAAGAATTTGCCCATGATCCCCGTGACCAACGCGAACGGCAAAAACGCCGCCGACGTGGACGCCACCGACGCCAACACCGGCACCACCACTTCTCGTGTACCGTCGAGCGCCGCCTGGATCGGGGCCTTGCCCATTTCCAGATGGCGGTAAATATTTTCCGCCACCACCACGGAATCGTCGTCAAGCATCCCCAACACAATGATGAACGCCAACAGCGACATCAAGTTGATGGTGAACCCCAAGGGCACCGCCAAGGCGAACGCCGCCGCAAACGAAAGGGGGACGCCCAGGGCCGCCACCAACGCCAATCGCCAATCCAAAAAAAGGAAAAGCGCGGCTAAGATGAGAATCCCGCCCTGGACTAAATTATTGGTCATCACCGACAGACGTCGTTTGATGAAGAAGGACCAATCGTCGGAGGCCACGAGGGTTAACCCCTGCGCTCGCGCGCGGGCGGTGAACTTGGCTTGAACGTCCCGCACGGCTTTCGCCAATCGGATCGTGTCCCCCGAGCGAAGTTTTCGGATGTTCAAATCGACGCTCGCAAGGCCATTGGCCCGGTAAAGGAACCGGGGTTCCTCGAACCGTTCGGTGACTTCGGCCACGTCCTTGATGCGCAAATATTGCCGGGAGTCGTTGCCCCGCAAGATAAAGTTCCCGACCTCCGCGGCGGACAAAACCGACCCGGTGACCCGAACCCATAATTCTTGGGTGCCCACCTCCACCGTGCCGGCGGAAACGTCGGTGTTGCGGGCGCGCACCGCCGCGGCCACCTCGGCCAAGGTCAACCGGTGTTCATTTAAACGACGGCGGTCTGCTTCGATCCAGATCTCGCGCTTTTTGTATCCGCTCTTTTCCACCCGGGACACCCCGGCAAGGTCTTCCACCACGTCCGCCAGTTCCTCGGAAAAGTGCCGGCGAACCGCTTCGTCTCCCCCCGCCACCGACAAGGTGATCAGGGGCCGATCGCTGGTCAACTCCTGAACCACCGGCCGGTCCACCTCGGCTGGGAAATCAGTGACCCGATTGACTCCCTGTTCGATGTCGTTGATGGCCCGATCGATTTGACGTTTCGACAAATCTTCGTCCAGCCGGACGGTGATGACGGAACGGTTTTCCAAAGACGACGAAAACACTTTTTCAATTCCGGCCACCGGTCGAAGTTGTTCCTCGATTTTAGTGGTGACCAGGCGTTCCACTTCTTCCGGCGAGGCGCCGGGGTAAAGAGTGGTGATGACCACAATGTCAAAATCAATTTCCGGAAACGCCTCCCGCCTGACGTGGAAAAACTGATAGCCTCCCACCACCAACAAGAATAGAGTAATGAGGTTGGTGAGCACCGGCCTGCGAAGAAAAAAATTAATCACGGCGGGGTCCCCAGGCCCCCAGGAGGCCCCCTGTGGCCCGGGCCAGGTCCACCTGGGTCATGAGTTCGTCGGCTTCGGCCAGCAGAGCGAGGGTTTGGGCCCGTTGCAAGTCCTTTTGGAAGCGGACCAAGAGGTCCGTGCTGGACCGGCCGCGACGAAAGTTGGCTTTTTCCGCCTCCAGTTTTTTCCGTTCGAGGGCCACAATCCGGCGGCGCACCACCACCCGCTCGAGGGCCAGGCGACGGGCTTCCATTTGGTCGCGAATATCGCGCAGGGCCGCTTCCGTGACCCGGGCCAGTTCCTGCCGGGCATCTTCCAAAACCAGCGTTCCGCTCTTTCGTTCCAGCTTCTCTTTTCGCCCGGCGAACGGAACCCGGAAAGCCATCCCGGCGCTCATCACGGGGTTGTCCATTTGGCCCAAATCTTTCCAGGCGGGGCGATAGCCCGTGTCCAGGCCCGCCATCCCGTAGGACCCCAAAAAAGAGAGTTCGGGCAATGTGTCCAAGGTCGTCACCCGTTCGCCCCATTGGGCCGCTTCCAACCGGGCGCGGGCGGACTGGAGATCCGGGCGATCACTCAATCCCAAACCCACGGCCTCGTTATCGGAAGCCGGCAAAACAAAATCCAGGGTCGGCGTTGAAACCGCCACTTCCCCGGCCGAGGACTCGCCCTGGCGGTGCAAAATGGCCAAAAGGCCCAACCGCGCCCGCTCCAAGAGCGACGTCGATAGCAAAACCTCCGCTTCGTCCACCTCCAAAGACGCTTGGGCCTGGGCCAAATCCGACTCGTCCGCCAAGCCGTAGCGTTTCCGATCCAAATAAACGTCCAGCAATTTTTTTGACGAAGTTCTTGACTCCACAGCCACGTTTAAATTCAGTCGGGCGTAATAATAGGTCACGTAGGCTTTGCCCGCGGCCAACACCGTATTTTCGATCACCGTCGCGGCCTGGGCCTCGGCGGCCCGGGTGGAGGCGCGCAAAAGGCTTCGCCGAGCGATGTCGGGACGTCCCCAAAAATAGCGAAGGAGCGGTTGATCAACGGTGAGGGTTAACCGGGAATCCACACTGGGATCCAGGGGGCGAAAAGCCGAGGGGTTGGACAGACGGTTGTTCGTCCAGGCCAGCCGGGCCGTGGTGCCCAGCAGTGTCCGCTGGGTGATGCCCAGGTCAAAAGCGGTTTCCTCGCTCTCTTCCCCCTGCACCAACGGCGCGGCCCGGGGGGATTCATCCTTCTTCCAATTGTAGAGTCCAAAAAAATCCGGGTCTGTCTCGGAGAGGAGAAGCGGCTCTTGAAGCGCGGCCTGCCGAGCCGCGATCATGGCCCGGGCCACCTCTGGCGATTTCTCCACCGCTTCCCGAACCCCCTCCATCAGAGAAAGAGGAGGCTGGCTCCACGCCAACGGAACCGCAAACAGAAGGGCCGAGCCGAAAAGACATTCCCGCGTGAAGCACATCAAATCAGGCGTCCTTGGGGCTTTCCCCCAACTCCACGAGGGCCTCTTTGAGGTCTTGATCGTGCCGATGGCTTTGGAGACGCGCCAACAAGCTGTAGGCCGCCGGGACGACGAAAAGCGTCAGGAAAGTCGAGACCGCTACGCCCCCGATCACGACCACCGCCATGGGGCGAATGGTTTCCGCCCCGGCCCCAAAACTAAAAGCGGCCGGCAAAGCGCCCGCAACCGTCGAGACCGACGTCATCACCACAGGACGGAGGCGGACAGGGCAGGCCTCCAGCAGCGCGTCCCGAACGTCGCGGCCGAGTTTTCGCCGGTCATTGGTGAATTCCACGAGCATGATGGAATTCTTTTTAACGAGCCCCATCAAAAGGAGCAGACCGATCATACTGTAAATGTTCAGCGTGATGCCCGTCAGTCGCAGGGCCAGAAGGGCCCCGGTGACGCTGAAGGGCAGGGCCAAGAGGACGGTGAACGGATGAATGAAACTATTAAACTGAGGCCCCCAGCACCATGTAGGCGACGAACAGGCCCAGAACCAGCGCAAAGGTGAGGGAGGAGAACGATTCCTTAAAGGTTTGGGCGCTCCCCGAAAGGACCAAATGGTACCCTTCCGGCAAACCCGCGCCGGCTTTATCCAAGAAACTCAACACTTCTCCCTGGGAATGGCTGGGCGCGATGTTGGCGAAGATTCCAATGGCCCGTTCCCGGTTCTTCCGGGTAATGGTGAGAAGGGTGGGTTTTTCCCGAATGGCCACCACGTCCGAGAGCCGCACCAGTTCCCCCCGGTTGTTTCGGACATAAACGCGCTCGATGTCGGCGGGTTTTTCCCGATCGCCCGTGGCCAGGCGGACCCGGATGTCGTAACGTTTCCCCCCCCGGGTGAACTTGCCGGCGCGAACACCGCCGATCATGGCGTTAATGGTATCGGCGATGGCCCCCACGGTGACGCCCCGCTCGTTGGCCTTTTCACGATCGGGGGTGACGCGCACCTCGGGCATGCCGAGCCGATAGTCCGTGTCCACGTCCAGAACCAGACCGGACCCTTCCAGTTTTTTCATGAGGTCGGCGCTGACGGTGGCCAGCGTGTCCCAATCCCGGCCGCGTACGGTAAATTCCACTGGATAGCCCCGCTGGGCCGTGAACCCCTGTTGGGAAAGGTCCTGAACCCCCACCTTCATGACACCCGGAATTCCGTTTAATTTTTTTCGCAAAAGCCCGATCAAGTCCGACTGGGTGGCGGGTTTTTTAAAGGGATCCGCCAAGGGACGAGCGCCCCGCGGTTGCATGGAAACGAACATCATCCCGGAGTTCACATCGCCGCCGCCGAACCCGCCGATGGCGGCGAAGGTCCGCAGAACTTCGGGCCGTTGAGAAACGATGGATTCCGCCTGTTTCATCACATCGTCGGTAAACCCGATGGAGGATCCCAGGGGCGTCTGGAGCCGCACCAAAAACCGGCTTTGGTCTTGGGACGGAACGAATTCCTTCTTCACCCCTTTGGCCAGGAAAAGAGAGCCGACGAAGATCGCCATCGCCAGAATAATCACGGCCCACCGAGCGTTCAAACAATGGACCAACGAGCGGCGGTAGAGGGTGGAGAGCCCTGTCATGAACCGGTCCATTCCACGGCCCAAGCCCGTGGTATGCCCGATGTCGAGAAACTGGGAACAGCGCATGGGGGCGAGCGTGAGAGCCTCTAGAAGCGAAAGCGTCACGGCCACCGACAACGTCACGCCGAACGAAAAAAGGAATTTTCCAATAATCCCTTTCATGAAAATGACCGGGACGAAAATGGCCAGAATGGCCACGGTGGCCGCCATGGCGGCAAAAGAGATTTCCCGCGCCCCCACGATGGCGGCCCGCACGCGGCTCTGGCCCATTTCCCGATAACGGACAATATTCTCCAGCACCATGATCGCGTCGTCCACCACGATGCCGACGCAGAGCGAAAGCCCCAGGAGCGTAAAGGTGTTCAGGGTGAACCCAAAAAAATAAAGGAACGTGAAGGCCCCCACGATGGACGTGGGAATGGCCAAAATAACGTTTAAGGCGGAACTGAAGGACCCCAAGAAAAGCCAGCAGACAAGAGAGGTGAGGACCGCGGCCAAAACCAGGGTCATGACAAGCTCATGGACGGAATCGCGAATAAACCGGGTGGTGTCGAAGTTGAGGTCGATGGCCAGCCCCTGGGGGAGATCCGCGCGGACCTCCGCCATGCGGCGAAGCACTTCGTCGGCGACGGCCACGGCGTTGGACCCGCGCTGTTTGCGGATCCCCAGCCCCACGGCGGACACCCCATTGGACCTGGAAATCCGACGCAGATCCGCCAAACCGTCTTCCACCTCGGCCACGTCGCCGATGCGGATGGTTTTGTAGATGGGCGAACCGCTTCGGGCGGGAAGGATGATCCGGCGAAACTCCTCGACGGTCCCCGCTTCGCCCATGACCCGCACGTTCAATTCCTGGCGGGGCGCTTCGATACGACCCGCGGGAACTTCGGCGTGCTGGGCGGTGATGGCGCGCAAAACGTCGTCCGCCGCCAGTTCCCGTTGCCTCAACTTTTCCGTATCCAACCAGACGCGCAGGTTCGGCTCGATGTAGCCGCCCAAGGTGACCTCGGCCACCCCGGGCACGGTCGTGAACCGATCTTTCATTTGGTCACGAACGTATTCCATAAGAAACCGGCGATCCCGGTTTCCACTGACGGCCAACCACATAATGGGCTGATCTTCCGGATTGGATTTGGACACAACGGCAGGATCCACTTCTTTCGGTAATAAGCGTTGGGCCTGGGCCAGTTTGGTTTGGACTTCTTGTAGGGCCACGTCCACGTCTTTGTTCAGATCGAATTCCAACGACACGCTGGACCGGCCTTGGCGCGACGTGGAAGACACTTCCCGAATGCCTTGCACGCTCATGACCGCGTCTTCCACCACGTCGGTGACTTCGGTTTCCATCACTTCGGGAGCGGCGCCTTCCCAGTCGATGGACACCGTCAAAACCGGAAAATCCACGTCGGGAAGTTGGCTGACACCCATTTTTTGGTAACTGAGCGCGCCGAACACGATCAGCCCGATCATGAACATCCAGGCGAAAACAGGGTTCTTGATAGACAGATCAGACAAGGTCATGGGTGAGCCTCGGGGAGTGCGTTCACAGACAGATCTAAAAGAATCAAAGCCAGCTTGGCCTCCAGCCGGGAGCGGTCGTGGTCCAGCTTGGTTTCTTCCATGGTGTTCAGGGCGGCCAACACATCGAGGTTACTGACCAGTCCCAGGCGATACTCTTCTTTCTGCGCGGCATAATTTTTAAGGGCCAACCGGGCGGCTTCGCCCAACCGATCCCGCCGTGACAGCGCGCTCGCGGCGTAGAGGTGACGACTGCGAATTTCCTGTTCGGCCAACCGGCGAACAAGGGCTTCCCGCCACTGGGCCGATCGCCGATCCGCGGCGGCCGTTTCGGTTTGGCCCCGGTATTCACCCCCTCTGAAAAACGGAAAATCCAACGCCAGTAAAAGATCCCAGTTCACATTCTCATTGGAGCCGGCGCGTTTTAAATAGTAGTTTCCACCCAGATCCACGGTGGGCCAATAAGATTGCCGGACAGATTTTTCGAGATAGCGGTACGCTTTCACATCGTAGAGGGCGGACCGAACGTCGGGGCGGTCTGTTTGGCGGACCAACACGGTCTCCAGCGGCGCCGGTGATACCGCTTCCGTAGCCGTGTCGGCGACCGCGACACCCCGTTGCCCCAACAGCGAATCCAACATTTCCCCCAAAGACGCCCGTTCCCAGCGAGCGTTCTCCAAATCCGCTTCCAACCGCGCCAGCTGGGTTTCGCTGGACAGAACTTCGCTGGCCCGCGATCGCCCGATCGCCACCCGCCGATTCAGTTCGATGAGCCGGTCCTGGCTCACCCGGCGAAGAGAAAGAAAGGTCTTAATCCGTTCGTCGGCCAAAGCCAGTCCATAAAACAGTTTCGCCACATCTTCGTAGAGAAGAATTCGCGCTTGAACCACTTCTTCCTGCCGACCGCGCAGGTTTTCCCCTTGGGCTTTGAGCGCGGAGATTTCGCGCATTCCATGAAAGAGCGGCTGACGGGCGTACACCCGCGCTTCAGGTTCATCCGAGCGGGCATCGCCCGCCACGCCGGAGGTGTCCTCAAATCGTTCAGAGGCAAAAAACCCGACCCTCGGGAGAATGCGCGCGCGCACCTGGGCGTATTGGCCCTCCAGCCGCCGCACCTCTTCCACAGAAAGAGCCACGGATTCGTTGCGCTCCAGGGCCAAACGGTAACAGACGTCCAACGTCAAAGTCCCGGTGGAAGGCAAGAGAGCCTCCGTCCTTCCGATGGACACAAAACAAAAACAAAGGCACCCCAAAACGACAGAAAAACAAAGACTTACGATTTTTTTCATCTACGCTACTCCAAGTAAATGTTTGGTCCGCTCTCTGCCGGTGACTTTGTCATACCAAATTAGGCCAGGGCGGAAAGAAACGTGGGGGCGGAAAGGACCGCGGAATTTTTATCGACTTTAAGGATACCGGACCGGCGAACCACTTGACAGGTGCCCAAATTTAGCGGGGCCGGTTTCCAGGGGGGCCTTTCTTCAGGAGGCCGTGGATCAAGAGGCCGTTGGGGTCGTATTTTTTGAATACGTCCAGGGCCACTTCCGCCACCGCGGCGTCCAAGACATCCAGGGAAGACTCGCTCAAGGGTTCGTCCTCGGCGCGCACACAAACAAGCACGACCTCTCCCCCGTCCGCACGACCGCGAACCTGGCTTACCCGCAAAAACACGCTGACCAGTGGATTGCCCGTGAGCTGACGGTGCAGGCGCGACGCGACAAGACGGGCCATAAAATCCGGGAGAGTGATGTCTTTCTGTTCTTCTTGAGATACGTCGGGATCGGGGGCTCCGTCGGTTTCAATCACCAGACGGGATTCAAATTCGTCTCGGGAATACCTCATGTAGAGAATCCCTTTGATGTCGGGAACGTATCGAAGAAGAGTGATGGAAGACCCCAACCGCGCGTCCGCCACTCGAACAGACAGAAAATCCACTTTTGCGTCCGTGGACAAGGAAGCCCGGGTGCCCGACATCATGACCCCTTCCAAGGTTTCCAGGGCTTTCTTGTCGAAGTCCAGATCCACCCCAATTAACCCGTCCACCGCGCAGGACATATAAAGGGTATGACCCACCAGGCGGGCTTGCACATCGACCTTTTGCTCTTTGAGGCACAAAGCCCGCACGGTCTCCGGCAACCGATCGGCCGGAAACGTCACCGGCCCACACGCGCTAAGCGCCAGAAGTAAGAGGAGGA
Organism: Elusimicrobiota bacterium; assembly: GCA_016715645.1. Classification (GTDB taxonomy): domain Bacteria; phylum Elusimicrobiota; class Elusimicrobia; order FEN-1173; family FEN-1173; genus JADKHR01. The sequence continues at coordinate 48,474 of JADJZR010000015.1, forward strand.
TCGCTGGGGGTGACCGTTTGAATGGGGACTTGCTCACGGGCTTTGCCGTATTCGGCGAATATCGCGTGGATGTCGTCAAACTCCAACTCATTTCGTTTTAAAAGCTCTTGAGCGAACCGGTCTACGATGGGCCAATCGGCGCGGAGCAACTCTTCCACGTCCTTGGCGCACCCGTTCAAGATTTCATAGGTTTCGTTGTTCAGCTTGTCCTTTATGGAATCCGAAATTTGGCTTTCAGGAATAACGCTGTAGTCCCCCACAAACCCGTTACGACCCATTCCCAACCGCCACACCATGGTGTGGGCGAGTTTCATGGCATGGGCGAAATCCGACGATACCCCGTTGGTTGTGACACCGAATTTCACTTTTTCCCCCATGTACCCACCAAGAGACACTTTGATGTCCGCCAGAATCCGTTCCCGGTTGGAGGTGTGCTGTTCTTCACGGGGACTGTGATAGACAACGCCCAGAGCGCCCCCGCGATGGATGATGGACGCCTTGAACACGTCATCGGTCGGATGCAGAGTATAAAGAACAACCAAGTGACCCGCCTCGTGATACGCGGTGTTTTCCCGTTCAATCTGGGACATGGAAAGGGGATGAGCGATTCCCAAATCAATTCGTTCGATGGCTTCGGTGATGTCGGTATACGTCACCCGATCCCGCTTGTTGCGTGTGGCAATGAGAGCCGCCTCTTTGGTCACGTTCATGATGTCCGCAGGGGATTTGCCCACGCACCGGCGGCCCAACCGACCGATGTCCATGAGCGCGTCGTGTTTGATCTTCTTAAGGTAGTATCGAAACAGGTCGACCCGCTCGTTCAGGTTGGGCAGGTCAATGTAAATTTTACGGTCAAACCGACCGGGTCGCAAAAGCGCTTTGTCCAGGACGCCCTCGTCCGCGTTGGTGGCTCCGACCACCACGACGTTTTGGGTTTTTTCACCCAACCCGTCCATTTCCACCAAGAGCTGATTTTGGGTGCTGTTGGTTTCTTCCCCGCCGCCAAACGAATTAAAGTGCCGACCTCGCCCAATCACGTCCAGCTCATCGATGAAAACGATGCAGGATCCGTGGGCATACGCCAACTGGCGGGCCTGTTTAAACAATTGCCGGACCCGGCTGGCCCCCACGCCCACAAACACTTCGACAAACTCCGAACCGGAAATGGAAAGAAACGGAACTCCGGCTTCCGTGGCAATCGCTTTGGCAAGTAACGTTTTGCCTGTTCCCGGAGGTCCCACCATCAGGAGCCCCTTGATGATGTTTCCGCCGATGGCTTTCAGTTTGGCCCGATCTTTTAGCAATTGGACCACTTCGAGGGCTTCTTTCTTCGCGTTTTCCAAACCAATGACGTCTTTGAACGTCACTTTAACGTCCGACAAAGATATTCGGGATTTCTTGCCGAGTCTCCCCATCCGCCCTTGAAGGACGGTCGAATAGAGGAATACGAAAATAATCGCGCTGAACCCTGTCATCAACAGTTGAAGAGGGAGTGTGGCCAACGTCATGGTGCGATAAAAACTTTCCAGTTTGGAAATTCCGTAAATTGTCGCCAGCACCAAAAGAACAGACGACCCGATCAAAACAACGGCCAACCAGTGGTTCATCCAAAAAATTTTAAATCGACGTAACAGGCCCATGGAACCCTCCGTTAGAAACTCTCTCTATTTGGCCGGCGTTTCCCCCAACAGTTCGCTGATTCGCGCGGCCACGTCTTCCAAGTTAAAGGGTTTCGGAATATACACGTCCGCCCCCACCGACAAACCTCGTTGCACGTTTTCTTTATCCGCCAAGGACGTCAACATGATGACCTTCGGCATGGGGATGTCGTGGCGGTCCATGGCCAGGGTGTTGACCAGCTTGAACCCGTTCATGCGGGGCATCATGATGTCCACAATCATCAGGTCGGGTTTGACCTTCACGGCCATCTCCAAGGCTTCCTGACCGTCCCGGGCCAAAGAGACCTCGTAACCCAGCCCGCTCAAAAATACCGAAAGAAGTCCCAAAATGTTGTTGTCATCCTCGGCAATCAGTATTTTTGAAGCCATACCGCCCCCTTATAAGAATTCAGTATTTTTGGCCCCGGCCGGACCCGGCCAAAAACGGGAATTTCCGACGAAGGGAAGAAGGTATATTATAAACCCCAAACGGGGTTCCGTCAAGACCAAATTGGCCGTTTGGGCTTTGGCCGATCCAGTTCAATCAAATTCCCCTTGATCTTTTGCTCTCTTCCCATTACTCTATGGGATATGAGAGACACCGATTCCCCTGGAAAGATCCTGGTGGTGGATGACGAACCGCCTTTGCTCGATCTTCTGGTCGACTTGCTGGCCGAGGACGGGTACGAAGTTCACGGCGTGTCCAGCGGTGAAACCGCCCTGCAAGCCGCCCGGTTGGCCACTTACCAGGTCGCTCTGCTGGACTATTCGTTGGGCGACATGACGGGCCTGACCCTGGCCAAAGAACTTCGCCACGTTAATGAAGACATCAACGTCATTCTCATGACCGCCCACGCCAGCCTCGACATGGCCGTCAAGGCCATTCAAGCCGACGTCTATGATTATCTGATTAAACCCATCGACACCAACCACCTGAAACGGTCCCTGGACAACGCGTTGGAAAAAAATCGACTGATCGTCGAAAACAAACGTCTCCTGGAAACCCTAAAAAAAACCAACGCCGAACTGGTGCGTTTGGGCGACATCAAGTCGCGATTTTTGTCCATTGTGTCCCACGATTTGCGCTCGCCGCTCACATCCATTCGGGGCTACGCCCAACTTCTTTTATTGAAAGAGAGCGCGCCGGAGCAAAATCAGAAGTTTCTTAACATCATTGTGTCTCAGTCCGACCATTTGGGCGGGCTGATCAGCGACCTGATGGACGTGGCCAGCATCGAAGCGGGAAAACTCCGCGTGGAAAAGGTCCCCGCCGTGATCACCGACATTTTGTCGGCCGTGGAATCGCGCATGGTGGCCTTGGCGGCGCCCCGGAAAATTCGATTTGAAACGGCGGTCCAAAAAACCGAGTTTCCCCCCATTGCTCTCGACAAAAAACGGATCGACCAGGTGCTCACCAACCTCATCGGCAACGCTTTCAAACACACGCCCCCGGATGGGCGGGTCACGGTGTCTTTGATTCGAAACTCCGACCACTTCCGAGTGGATGTGATCGATACGGGAGAAGGAATCCCCTCGGACGCGTTGCCCCACATTTTTGACGAATTTTTTCAGGCCGAAGCCCACGCCTCCAAAAAAGACGGTCTGGGTTTGGGCCTAACGATCGCCCGGGAAATTGTTCATGCTCACGGGGGCGAAATCCACGCCGAATCCCCGGGCGTCGACCAAGGCGCCAGGTTTTGGTTTACCCTTCCTACGACGATCGCCGTCGAGCGGGAACCGGTTGTTTAAGGCGGCGCAGGCGCGCCCGGGCGTCGCGGTGGGTGGGGTCTAAAGCCAGCGCCTTGGTCCAATAGCTTACGGCCAAATCTGTTTTTTTGAGCGTTTCGGCGGCTGTCGCAAGGGCCAGGCACACGTCCAGGGTTTCTCCCTGCAATTCCCGCTCTTTTTCATATTCCGACAAGGCCCTCGCGGCGTTGCCCGATCCCAAATAAAGGTCCCCCAATAATCGATGCCCGCCCGCCGGCATGGGTTTTCCGGAAACCAAAAAAGGGTTGAGCGCCGCCAGACCGTCGGCCCAATTCTTTTTGTCTCGGTAGGCCATGGCCAAGTTGTAGGAAACCAGGGGATCCCCCGGCCGGGATTTCAAAACCAGACGGTAATGCTCGATGCTTCGGTCCACCTCGTCCAACCGATAAAGCGTGTTGGCCAATCGCAGTCGGGTTTCCAGATCGTCGGGACGGTGGCGAAGAAACTTTTCGTATTCAACCACCGCGTAATCCGGGAGGCCTTGGGCTTCGTATAACACGCCCGCGTAATAAAAAAGCCGTTCGTCCAGAACCCCTAAATCCCGGGCCCGTTCCAAAGATTCCAGAGCCTTCACAGGGGCTCCTTCTTCGAAATAAATGATGGCTAAATTGAGGAGAGCCTGCGCGTCGTCGGCACGAACCGACAGGGCCGACAACGCCGCCTCTTTGTCGGCGGCCAACACCAAGGCGGACCGAAATTCGGACGGTTGGCGCGGAAACGGGGGCGGTGGCGGCCCCGGACGGTATAACCGCTGAACAGCCCAACCTCCCGCCAACGCGCTGGCCACGATCAGGAGCGAAAAACCATCCACCACCCAACGCCCCCCGCGAGCCCGGAAACCGCCGTCGTTATTCGCTACGATGGTAGAGGCGCCCATGTGGGGCGGTTAAGGTTATTGGGCCGATTCGGTCGGGGGTTCTTCCGATCCCCAGCCCATCACGTCGCCCAACGAAACGCCTTCCCCGGTGGCCTTGTATTGTTTCAACAAGCGCTTTTCTTCTTTACGCTGGTATTTGCTAATGGATAAATCGATCCGCCGTTTTTTGCGGTCGTTTTTGATCACCTGGGCCGTCACCGTGTCGCCCACGCTGAGCGCCTGGGACGGGTGATCCAACCGCGTCTCGGCCCCGATTTCACTGATATGAACATACCCTTCTATATCGGGAGCCAACTCAACAAAAACACCGCTGTCAGACAAACGAACGACTTTTGCGTCCACAACGGCGCCCACGGTGAACGCGGCATACGGATCTTCCTTGAGCTGTTTGAGGCCCAACGACATTTTTTCCGCCGACGGGTTGACCTCCAGAACCACGGTCTCCACTTCCTGGCCCACGGACAGCACTTCTTTGGGGTGAGAATAGGTTTTGGTCCAGGACAAATCTTGAACACGAATCAGCCCCTCGATCCCCGACGACAACCGGACAAAAGCCCCCACAGGCAACATATGCGTCACCACCCCGGTGACCCGGGTGCCCGGCCGGAACTGGCGGGCGGTTTCCACCCACGGGTTTTCGCCGGCCCGTTTAAGGCTCAAAGCCAATTTTTCTTCAGCCTTGTTGATGGTGAGCACATACACACACACCTCGTCGCCCACCTTGACCACGTTTTTGGGTTTAACCCCGCGCTCTTTCCAGGAAAACTCGGATTGATGAATCAATCCCTCGATTCCGGGGGCCATTTCAACAAACGCGCCGAAATCGGTGACGCTCGTCACCTTGCCCTTTTGAATGGACCCTAAAGGGCAAACGGTATCGATGCTGTCCCACGGTTTGGGTAACAACTGTTTGCGCCCCAACCCGATTTTGCCCGTGGCTGAATCGAATTTCAAAATCTTGACGTCGATCGAATCCCCGACCTTCAAAACGTCGGACAGTTTGCCCACCCACCCCCAGGACACATCAGTGATTCGCAACAGGCCTTCCACACCCCCGATGTCCACAAAGGCCCCAAACGCCGTTAAACTGGTCACCGTTCCTTTCACCGCCTGGCCCACTTCCAACGTTTTTAAGGTGGCCTCACGCTTGGCGGCGACTTCCTTGTCCAGTACCCGTCGGCGAGACACCACCACGTTGCCCTTTTGCGAGTCCATTTCGATCACCATCACCCGAACCTTTTTGCCCACCCAAGGAGAAACATCATTAACGGGTCGGCGATCGATTTGCGAGGCCGGCAGAAAAGCGTCCATCCCCACATCCACCACCAAGCCGCCTTTCACCGCGCGAACGACGTTGGCTTCCAAATCCAGCCCCTTGACGCGGGCGTCCGTGAGTTTGTTCCAGCTGGCCCGTTCCCGGGCTTCCTTAAACGAAACCACCGGTCCTTCCGGTCCCGACGCGCGTTTAATCAGGACGGGAAACGTATCCCCCGCCACGGGCGGTTTGGGCAACGAACGGAACTCGGCCAAGGGAATAAGCGCTTCAACTTTCAAGCCCACATCCACCAAAACGCCCGCCGCTCCCACGTCCACCACGTAGGCGTTGACGAGGCCTCCGCTCTGAAGAGGCGGCGCCTCGGCCTCTTTCAGAAGTTCCTCCATGCTCATTTCTTCAACAACGGGGGCATCGCTCGTCACGGGAGCTCTCCTTGGGGAAACCGGTTCATTCTCCGGATTCAAATTGGTATCCATGGGCTAAGGTTAACACATTCCGTCGGAACCGTAAAGCGGGCCTTGACAAAAATCAGTTGGGGCAGAACAATAAGGCGTGGAAAAAGTGAACCCTGTTCCCGAAAAAAAATACGTCCGCCGAACCACAATCATTGATGGCTCGTTTCAGACCCGTTATGTTGTCATAACGGTCGGGTTCTTTGGCTTGGTCACCCTCTTAATCGTCATGGACCTCTACATGTTTCTCCAAGACAACGTCATGGCCAACCCCGCCCGCCCGGACTTGGCTGATATTTTCCGGCAAGCGGCTCATACGTTTTACCTTCGATTTTCCCTTTACATTGCTTCGTTGGCTTTGTTCCTTTACGTTCTTTTCCACCGCATTGCCGGCCCCGTATTTCGATTTTCTCGGTTGGCCAAAGAAGCGACGGCCGGAGACCTTTCCCAGCGGGTCCACTTAAGGAAAACCGACTCCCTTAAAGATCTTCAAAACGACCTCAACGGTTTAATGGACTCTTTGACCACGGTCGTTCGCGGCGACAAAGAAATCATCCAAAAAGCGTTGGCGGAAATTGAAGAGATGGAAAAGAAAGACCTTCCCCCCGACGTTCGCGCCCACATGGACACCGTGCGCGCCCACATCGGCAAGCTCCTCAACCACTTCAAAATTTAGACAACTCTGTTCCAACCGGCGAATGCCGGCTACATAAACTCCTTAAGAGCCGCCTGCCAGTCCGAGTCCGAAAGACCCAGTTTATGCGTGACCAAAGGCCCGAACTCCGCCGTCGCGGGATCTTGCTCTTCGTAAGTGGGCCGTTCCACTTGATAGAGCACCCCCAACGCGATCCGTTGATCCCAATCCAAGCTGGCCTTTAACGCCGCTTCCATACTGGTCGCGTCGTGCCCCTTTTCTTCCAGGCGATACACCCGCTCCCGAAACCAGGCATACGTGTTCATTTTGTTGTAGGTGACGCACGGGCTAAGCACGTCCACCAGGGAAAACCCCTTGTGGGCGATGGCCTTGGTCATGATCTCAGCCAACCCGTTTGCGTCGCCGGAAAAACCCCGGGCCACAAACGACGCGCCCCCCATCAACGCAAGACCCAACGGGTTGAGGGCGTTTTCAATGTTGCCCCCGGGCGTGGATTTGGTTTTCACCGACCTGCTCGTGGTGGGCGAGGCCTGGCCGGTGGTGAGACCGTAGATTTGGTTGTTCATGACGATATAGGTCATGTTGATGTTCCGCCGAACCGCATGGATAAAATGGCCCACGCCGATGCCGTAACCGTCTCCGTCGCCGCCCGTGGCCACAACTGTCAACGCGTGGTTGCCCAATTTCACGCCCTGGGCCACGGCCACGCCCCGGCCGTGAAGAGTGTGCATGCCATACGAGTGGATAAAACCCGGCAGGTTGGACGAACAGCCAATGCCGCTGACCACCACCAGGTCTTTGGGATTGATGTTGAGCGTGGCACAGGCCGTTTGGAGCGAGTTTAATACGCCGAAATCGCCGCACCCAGGACACCAGGTGGGCTTGATTTCGGAACGGAATTTTGATGCCGCTTGAGGGGTTGCTAATTCAATCATGATTCGTTTCCTCCGAGGAATTTTTACGCGGTGACCGCGACGCGTTTAATGGGAATGTCCAACTCTGAAGACACCAAGTACTGAATGTCCGGGGCTCCCGGCTTTAAAAGCCCCTTCACCCGCTCCAACAACGGGGAAAAATTAAAAGGTTCCCCGTCGAACTTGCGGATGTGATGGGCCACCGTCAACCCGGTTTCCTGGCGCAACAACTTGGCGAATAGACCGGAATAATTGTTTTCCACCAATACAGCTTTCTTGATGGACCGCCACTCTTTTGCGGCGGCTTCCGTGGGAAACGGCCAGGCCACACGGAACTGAAGATGGTTAACTTTCAACCCTTCTTTTTCGAGGGCCAACCGGATGTTCTTTAAGGTTTTGTAAGTGGATCCCCAACCCACCAAGGTCAAATCCGCCTCGGCGGGACCCTCTTTGACGATGGACTGAAACGCCAGTTCCCGCGCCAACCCATCCATTTTACGGAACCGTTTTTTCACCATTTTCACGCGCGTGCTGGGATTGGTGAAAATATCGGAGATCAACACTCCGTCCTCATCGTGTTCGTCGGAAGCGGCCACGTGCTGGCCCCCTTCCACGCCCGGAAACACCCGGGGCGACACACCCGAAGGGGTGTCGGCGTATCTCTTGTAGTCGGGTCCAACGGAACCCACCACCGGCCCCCGTTCGATGGGGACTTTGTTGGTCACGGCCTCGGGATCCACCGTTTCCAAATGCTCTGACAACAACAAGTCGGACAGCAAAATCACCGGGATCTGATATTTTTCCGCCACATTTAAAGATTGAACCGTGGCGTGAAACGCGTCTTCCACCGAAATGGGGGCGAACACGGCTTTGGGATATTCCCCCTGGCCGGCCCCGAGAGCTTGAAACAGGTCCCCCTGTTCGGTTTTCGTTGGCAACCCGGTGGAAGGACCTCCCCGCTGGACCAACACAGCCACCACAGGAATTTCGGTTATTCCGGAAAGGCCCAACGCTTCTGTCATCAAAGCGAACCCGCCGCCGCTGGTTCCCGTCATGGCCCGAACGCCCGAATAGCCCGCGCCGATGGCCATGTTAATGGAAGCGATTTCGTCCTCGCATTGTTTCATGACAATGCCGTATTTCGCCGCCCGGGGCGCGAGCCAGTGCATGATGGCCGACGCTGGCGTCATGGGGTAAGCTGAATAAAAGGTGCATCCCCCAGCCACCGCCCCCAACGCAATAGCTTGGTTGGCGCCCATCAACATCCGAGCCTTTCCATCTCCTTTAAGAACGATGTCCTTGATGGGCTGGAATTTGGATTGGGCGTATTCAAACCCTTTGCGGGCGACTTTTACGTTAAGATCGGCAATTTCAGCTTTTTTCTTGCCGAACTGGTCGCGAACCGCTTTTTCAAAAATGTCCCAGGACAACCCCATCAAATAAATAAACACGCCTGAAGCCAATGTGTTTTGCATCACCGGGTTGCGGCCAAACTCGGCCGTGAGGTCGCCCACCGGCAAGCCATACGCCACGGTCCCCGCGGGAAGCGAGGCGGCGTCCAACTTAACTTTGTCGCTGTTAAACACGATGCCCCGTCCGACACCGGGTTGGATGGATTTAATGTGAAGATCCACGGAATCCTGGTTGAGAGCGATCAGAAGATCAAAATTGTCCCCGTGGGTATAAACCGGCGCCGAAGCGGTTTGAAACTGATAAACCACGTGCCCCCCTCGAATAACCGACTGGTAAGAACTTTGGGCGAAATAATGGAGCCCGCTTCGACTGCATGTTTTAGCGAGAATATCGCCAGTGGACGCAACGCCGTCCCCCGCCGCTCCCCCGATCCAAACCACCGCTGATTGTCGTTCCATACGATTGAACACCTCCATGGATTTAAATCCCGACAAATATTATCATATTTTTCCCAAAAAAAACAAAAATCCCCCCTCGTTTTGTTAAAATTATATAACAAAAGACGTCCTCGTAAATGGTCTTTAGTTTTACCTGCCCGGGGGCGCTGGGTGAAATAAAATTGTCAACGTGTTAGCCCTCAAAATTCTTGCCTCGTTTTTCAAAGCCCTTAACGAAAAGGCTTCCCCTCGCGCCATTGCGGGCGGGTTGGCTTTGGGTGCCATTATTGGATTAACTCCAAAAGGCAGTTTTCATAACGCCGTCGTCGTAATCCTTATTTTCCTCCTGCCTGTGAACAAGAGCGCGTCGCTGGTTTCGGCGGGGATTTTTACATTATGCTCGTACCTGGGCGACCCGCTTTTTAATGCCATCGGCGAGGCGCTGTTGACCGCGTCGGCCCTATCCCCCCTGTGGACATCCCTTTACAACACCCCGGTGATCCCTTGGACCCGGTTTAACAACACTCTGGTCCTGGGAAGCCTTCTTTTTTCCTTGTTCATTTTTTACCCGCTGTTTTGGGGAACTGTTCGGTTTGTGGCGGTGTACCGGGAACGGGTCGTGGCGGTCTCGTCCAAGTGGAAAATAGTCCAGGTTCTCCGGGTATCCAAATTTTACGCCCTCTACGAGAGCCTCTCATGATCCGCTGGGGCCGACTGGCCGTTCTCCTGACACCCATCGTCCTTATTTGGGTGGGGACCCACTTCTTCCTGGATAGTACCATTAAAAACGCCATCGAAACTGTCGGCACAAAAGCCGTGGGCGCTAAAGTGGATGTGGGCAACGTGAACACAAGTTTTTGGCGCCTGTCGGCCAAAATTTCCGACCTGGCCGTGACCGACCCGGACGAACCAATGACCAACGCAGTAGAAATTAAATCCCTCCGCTTGAAGGCCGGGGCGAAGCCCCTCTTTTGGAAAAAAGTCATCGTGGAACGGGCGGAAATAGTGGGGATTCGAACAGGAACGCCCCGCAAAAGGTCCGGGGCGATAGCGGTTTCCGACACACCGAAAGAAGCCCCTTCGGCCGTCGAAGAAACCGCCAAGGAGATCGCCTCCTCGGCGGTGGCAAACCTCAAAGACGCCTACGATCCCGAAAAACTCGTCTTGCCGGAGAATCTCGCCTCGCATCAAAAAGCTCTGGTCGAAAAAGAGCGCCTCACCGCAATGGCCGACCAATGGAAAGCCCGCGGAGAGTCCCTGGACGTGAAAGGAATCTCCACCCGAGGCCAAGCGTTCATCGAGAAAGTCAAAAATGAAAAGTTTTCCGGCCTGGAAGGAGTCGCCAAAGCCCAGGCCCTGATCAAAGAGGGGCAATCGCTCAAGTCCGACCTGGCCGCGGCTCAGAAAGAAGTTAAAAGCTTAGGGGCTGATTTAAAAAATGAAATGGCCGCCGCCAAAACCGTCCTTAAAGACATAGACCGGCTTCGCCGCCAAGACATCGACGCCGCCCTCCGCCAGATAAAAAGCGGGTTTTCAACGGAAGGCTTGACCAAAGGATTGCTCGGCCCGGTTTGGTTTGAGAAATTACAAAAGGCACTCGGCTGGATCGAAAAAGGCCGAAAACTGGCGGGTGGTCCATCAGGCGAAAAAGCGCCCCCCCCTCCTTCGGCCAACCGAAAAGGCCGGGATGTATTGTTCCCGTTCCACTATCGTTGGCCCACGTTCCATTTGGAACAAGCAACCCTGGACGGCGAAACCCCCGGCGGGGTTGTCTACAAGGGAACGCTCACCGATGTGGGGACCGACCCCGTTTTGGTCGGCAAACCCACGGTCCTTGATGTGGCCGGCCAAACCGGAGCACGGTCTCTCACGCTCCGGGCATCTCTGGATTTGTCTAAAAAAACGGCCGAAACGTCCGTGCGATCCCTTTATTCCGGCGTTCCCTTGGAAGGGACCTCGTTGGGGTCCGTCAATGGCAACGCCGTCTCCATTGCCCAAGGAAAAGGGTCGGTGAGCGCCGACCTGATGGCCCGCGGGCCCGACCTGTCCGGCACCATCGACCTTCAGGCCTCCCCGATCAAACTGACCCTCTCAAGCCAAAAAACGGACCGGGTTTCCGCGGCACTGGGGAACGTGCTGGCCGGCCTATCGGAAGCAACAATAAAATTAAACGTGTCCGGATCGATGACCCAGCCCCGATTTGCCATAACGTCGTCCATTGACAACCAGTTGCGCGGCGCCCTCAAAGGAGCCATGGACCAGGAAACGGCCAAACTCCGGGCCGATGTGGAAAAAGCGATCAACGACCGGGTGGGTGAAGAAACCGAAAAACTTTCGGCCCTCGTCGAAAAAAATGCCGCCATCGCTCTGGACAAGTTAAACCTTAACGATAAACAGTTGGGCGATATTCAAGAAAAATTAAACAAAGCCCTGGACGATTTGGCCGGAACCGGAACGAAAAAGCTAAAAATTCCGGACTTGAAAGAACTGTTCAAGAAAAAATAATGTCTCAAGGAGACGGTTATGTCGGTTCCTGAACAACTGAGCGGAGTGACGGTTAAACTCAAAGCCAATGTGTATTTTGATGGGAAAGTGGTCAGCCACACTCTCCTCTTTCCCGACGGAAAAAAGAAAACCGTGGGCCTCATCTATCCCGGATCGTTTCATTTCAACACAGACGCCGCGGAACGGATGGACATCCTGGCCGGATCCTGCCGGATCCAACAGGATGGTGAAACGGCCTGGTCCACATTTTCGGCCGGGACCCATTTCACCGTTGCGGCCAAGTCGGGGTTCCAGATCGTTGTGGAGTCGGGTCAGGCGGAATACCTTTGCAGTTTCGAATAGCGCGGCTATTTTTCTCGCTCCCCCTTTGGACGGGTCTGTTTTTGGTTGGACACCCCCGCGCCGCCTCAGTGGAAATCAAAGTGACACCCGCGAAAAGGAATAATACGATGACCAAATCAACCCTGCCTGCCAACGAAGAGGAATGGAAATCGGCCCTAACCCCCGCGCAGTTTTGTATCATGCGCCAGAAGGGCACCGAAGCCCCCTTTAAAAACGCTTATTGGAACCACCATGAAAAGGGCACCTATTACTGCGCGGGTTGTCGAACCGCCCTTTTTAAGTCGGCGGCCAAATTTGATTCGGGGACCGGCTGGCCCAGTTTTTTCCAGCCCGTTTCCGATGAGGTGATTCGGGAATCGGTGGACACAGAGCACGGAATGGTGAGAACGGAAGTTGTTTGCCAAAAGTGCGGGTCCCACTTGGGCCATGTGTTCAACGACGGCCCGGCCCCGACCGGCCGGAGATATTGCATCAACTCCGCGTCGTTAAAATTCATAAAGGATTAACTTTAATGGTGACCCGTCCCGACCCCGACGATTACTTTATGGGCATTGCCATGGCCGTGCGCCGGCGCGCCAATTGCCGGGGCAGTCGGGTGGGCGCCATCATTGTGGTGGACAAACGCATCGTGTCCACCGGATACAACGGCACGCCCGAAGGCATGACAAACTGTTTGGACGGCGGGTGCGAACGGTGCGCCAACCGGGCCTCTTACCCGTCCGGCACAGGATATGACCTGTGCATCTGCGTTCACGCCGAACAAAACGCCCTGCTGGCGGCGGCGCGGTTCGGTATCTCGGTGGCGGGCGGAACCCTTTACACCACCACACAACCCTGTTTTGGATGTGTGAAAGAAATGCTCCAAGCCAAGATCCGCAAAGTCTATTATTTGCATCCCTGGGTACACCCGGACCCTGCCGTGGCTGACGAGTATAAAAAAATCGCGGCCCGCCTTCCGGAAGGATTGGAGCACTTGAACGTGGCCGATCCCGACTCAGCCTGGGCTCGCAACAAAGGCTAATCAAAATCATGGACATCGGCATTGTCGGACTTCCCAACGTTGGAAAATCCACCCTCTTTAACGCCTTAACGGGGGCGGCCGCTGCCGCCAGTAATTTTCCGTTCACCACCATTGACCCCAATGTGGGGATTGTTCCTTTGGCGGACGATCGGCTGACGGTGTTGGGCAACATGTTTTCCAGCGAAAAGGTCACCCCCGGCGGAATCAAGTTCGTGGACATCGCCGGCTTGGTTAAAGGGGCCAGCCAGGGCGAGGGGTTGGGCAATAAGTTTTTATCTCACATCCGCGCCGTGGACGCGGTGGCCCACGTGGTCCGCTGTTTTCGCGACCCCAACGTCATCAACGTGCTCGGTGCATTAAACCCCGGCGAAGCCGCCGACATCATCGAGACCGAACTGCTGTTGGCCGATTTACAACAAGCCGAAAAAGCGCTCGAGAAACTTCAAGGACCGATCCGGTCCGGCGACAAAAAAGCCAAAGAACGGGCTGAAACCATCGAAGGGCTGATCAAAGGGTTCAAAGAGGGACGTTCGGCCCGATCCCAAAACGTTCCGGCGGACATTCAATTGGAACAGGGCTTTTTAACCGGTAAACCCGTGTTGTATGTGGCCAACACGGATGAACAGGGCGCCGACCCCGCGTTGCTCAGCGCGTTAGAAACCCGGGCCAAAACCGAAAATGCCCGCGTGGTCACGTTGTGCGCGAAAATTGAAGCGGAAATTGTTCAGTTGCCATCTGAAGAACGGGTTTCTTATTACGAGTCCGCCGGAATTCAAGAGCCGGGACTGGCTCGGTTGGCTCGGGCAGGCAAAGAATTGCTGGGCCTTATTTCTTTTTTTACGGCCGGTCCCCAGGAAACCCGAGCGTGGGTTATCCCCCGCGGAACAAAGGCCGTGAAAGCCGCCGGAAAAATTCACACGGACATCGAACGGGGATTTATCCGCGCGGAACTGTATAAATACGACGACCTGGTGCGGTTGGGATCGTACAAAGCTTTACAGGAAAAAGGCCTCGTTTCGGTCGAAGGGAAAGACTATGAAATGAAAGATGGCGACGTGGTCTATTTTCGGTTCAACGTGTAAAGGGACCCATGCCTCAAGACAAAGAAAAACTGGAAAATCACAAAACTCTGATCTTGAAAATCTTCGCATTTTCAGGATGGGCGTTGGCCATTGCGTCGTTGTTTTTGGGATCGTATTCCCTCAACAAAATGCACCTGGAAATCGTGGCCATGCAACAGGAAAACAAGGAATTGAAATTAAGCCTCGAACGGGCCCGGGCTCGACAGCAGTTTCCTCAAGAACAATAATCCAAATACCAATCCACAAACCGGCGTACGCCGGTTTCAATGTCGACAGTGGGTCGATAGTCCAACCGGCGGGTGGATGATTCAATGTCCGCCCAGGTGGCCACCACGTCCCCCGGCTGGTGGGGTCGCAACCGTCGGCGAGCCTTTATTCCGGTTGCCGCCTCGATGGCCCGGATGAACCGGTCCAGGGTCACCGGTTGGTTGTTCCCCAAATTATAAATTCCCCAGGAATCGTTTCGGTCTAAAGCGGCCAACACGCCGGACACGATATCCGATATGTAGGTAAAATCCCGCTTCATCCGGCCGTGGTTAAAAACGTCGATGGGCTTGCCCTCCAACACGGCCTTTGTGAATGAATAGTACGCCATGTCCGGCCGGCCCCAGGGCCCATACACCGTAAAGAATCGCAGTCCCGTGCAATGGATCCCATACAGGTGATGATAAACGTGGGCCGTGAGCTCGTTGGCCCGTTTGGTGGCCGCGTAAAGGGAAACGGGATGGTCCACCCGGTCGTCAACGGAAAAAGGAACCTTTTTATTGTCTCCATACACCGACGATGAGGAGGCAAACACAAACGTGCCCACGCCCCGTTCCCGGGCCCATTCGAGCATATTCAATGTTCCCAAAGCGTTGGATTTCTCATAGACAAGGGGGTGGGTGATGGAGTATCGAACACCGGCTTGGGCGCCCAAGTGACAGATTTTGTCCACCCGGTCGCGACGGAGCGCGCGGCGCAAGGCGGCCCCGTTGGCCATGTCCACCGTCCGGATCGGCACGCCGGGAATTAAGGCTTTCACCCGGTCTCGTTTCAGTCGAGGGTCGTAATACGAATTGAAATTGTCCAGGCCGATGACTCGATCGCCCCGCTCCACCAAGGCGCGGGCCGTCCACGCGCCAATAAAACCGGCCGCGCCGGTCACAAGAACGGTTTTCATTTCCGGATCCGGCGCAGATAAGCGGCGGCGCGGGTGAAAGCCTTGGCCCGATGGCTGATTTTATTTTTTCGCGCCAGCGGCATTTCGGCGAAAGTGCGCCCTTCCCCCCGCGGTTCAAAAACGGGATCGTAACCAAACCCTTGGGATCCCCGGGGCCCTTCGGCGATTCGCCCCACGCACCGTCCTTCGAAAAGCCTCTCGTCCCCCCCCGGCGTAACAAACGCCACCACCGTCCGAAACACCGCCCGGCGTTCGCCCCGCTTAATGCCGCCCATCAACCGCAAAACTTTTCGAGTGTTGTCGGCATAGGAGCACCCCGACCCCGCAAACCGGGCCGAATACACTCCCGGACGACCGCCCAACGCCGCAATTTCTAACCCGGTGTCGTCTGAAAGAGCCGCGCATCCGGTTTCTTTCACAGCTCGACGGGCCTTTAACAATGCGTTATCTTCCAATGTTTTTCCGGATTCACGGACGGTGTAAGGAGGAGGAAAATCGTCTAACCCACGCACCGCGTAGGCGCCCCGTCCCAGCAGGCGGCGGATTTCGCGGAGTTTATCCAAATTATGAGTGGCAATGACCAGAAGGGGTTTTTTCAAGGCAGGGCGATCTCGAGGCCCTCCCGGGCCGCGTCGACCTCAAGGAACAATCCTCGGGACCGAACCAACGATTGGGCCTTTTCAACTTCCTTATCCAGGGCCGCGTCCGTGCGATCCGGATCGTGATGAAACAACATCAGTTTTTTCACATGGCCTTGGACGGCCATTTCCACGGCAAACTCGAAAAAACTGTGCCCCCAACCCAATCGGGACGGGTATTCCGCCTGGGTGTACTGGCCGTCGTGAATCAGAACGTCGGCCCCCTCAAAAAAGTCGACCAACAGCAGGTCCTCCCGTTCCAGCTCCACTTTGCCGGTTTTCAGATCATCAAAAATTTCCGCCTTTCGTGCCTGCTGGCGCAAAAGGTATCGAAAGGGTTCGTTGTCGGTCATGTAAACCACTTTGCTTTTTCCGTTTTCGATTTTGTAGGCCAGGGCCAACCCCGGATGGTTGATGTAGGCTGGCGTGATGGTCCAGCCGTTCAAGTTAAGCGGCCGCGTGGTGACCTGGACAAACTGGAGTTCGGCGGGCATTTCCGACATGGTGACGGGAAAATATTCGGGGCTCATTTGGCCCACGAAAATATTTTCCAGTTTTCGGCCCGTGCCTTCACACCCGTACACGGTGAACTTGTTGTTTTTTCCGTACAGGGGACGAAAGAACGGAAATCCCACAATGTGATCGAAGTGAAAATGACTGATGAACAGATGGCCTTCCACGCGGCCGGACGATCGACGCAGAAGGTCTTCGCCCAACAAACGAATGCCCGTGCCCGCATCAAAAATCGCCAGCGTATCGCTGTTCGAAATTTCAACGCAGGCCGTGTTCCCGCCGTATTTGGTGGTTTCCGGGCCCGGAGCGGAAATCGACCCCCGGGTACCCCAAAATTTAATATTCATCGCGTTAATTATTGTTCTTGCCCCTTGTTTCGTCAAGGTTTTTTATAAAAAACACCCCCCCTTCCCGATCCGCGGGGAAGGGGGGGTGAACAAACCCGTTTTCCCTTATTTGGACAAGATGTAGGTGACCAGTTCCACCACACGGTTGGAATAGCCCCACTCGTTGTCATACCAGCTGACCAACTTAAAGAACCGCTTGTTCAGCTCGATGCCCGACCCTTCGTCGAAAATCGACGAGGCTTTGTGGTGGATGAAATCCGAGCTGACCACTTCGTCGGACGTCACTTCCAAAATGCCTTTGAGATAGGTTTCGCTGGCTTTTTTCATGGCCGCGGCAATTTCTTTGTAGCTCGTTTCTTTCACGGTGCGGACGGTCAAGTCGACCACCGACACGGTGGGGGTGGGCACGCGAAACGCCATGCCGGTCAGTTTTCCCTTCACTTCGGGGATGGCCAACCCCACGGCTTTGGCCGCGCCCGTGGTGGAGGGAATGATGTTTTGAGCCGCGGTGCGTCCGCCTTTCCAGTCTTTCTTGGAAGGACCGTCCACGGTTTTTTGTGTGGCGGTGTAGGAGTGCACCGTGGTCATCAACCCTTCCTCGATGCCGAAACCCTCTTTTAACAGAACGTGGACGATCGGCGCCAAACAGTTGGTGGTGCAGGAGGCGTTGGAAATAATATTGTGCTTGGCCGGGTCGTATTTGCCTTCGTTGACGCCCATGACGATGGTGATGTCCTCGTTTTTGGCGGGAGCGGTGATGATCACTTTTTTGGCGCCGGCGGCCAAATGGCCTTTCGCTTTTTCGCCGTCCGTAAACAAGCCCGTGGACTCGATCACGATGTCCACACCCAACTCTTTCCAGGGCAGGCCGGAGGGGTCCTTGGCGCTGACCACCTTGATGTCGTTGCCGTTAACAACCAGCACATCGTCTTCCAGTTTGTCGGCGGAGGATTTTTTCGATGTCACGGTGCCGTTAAAACGCCCTTGAACCGAGTCGTATTTCAGCAAATAGGCCAAATTGTCGGCCGGCACGATGTCGCCCACGGCCACCACGTCCAGCTTTTTGCCCAGAAGCCCCTGTTCCACGAGCGCGCGAAACACCAGCCGCCCAATTCGTCCGAAACCATTGATTGCCACTTTAACAGCCATGTCATGCCTCCTTAACAATTTCTGAATTTAAAAAAAGGATGTGCCGGAAACGGAATTTTAGGAAATAACCGGGCCGACCGTCAATTCGCCGTCGGCGGGACAGGCGGTGACGTTCCGTTCAACAAAAGCCGCACCCGTTCCACCAACACCTTGGGGTCCGCCGGTTTCGAGAGAAAATCGTCGGCGCCCACCCCCAGGGCCTGGTGACGGTCGGCGGAAAACGTTTTGGCCGACAGAATCAGGATTTTGATGCCCGCGGTTTTATCGGATTGTTTCAATCGGTGGCAGACTTCGTAGCCATGAACTTCCGGCAACATGACGTCCAACACAATCAGATCCGGCGCCTGAACCGCCACGGCGTCAAGCGCTTTCTGCCCGTCGCAAACGGTCCGCACCCGATGCCCGGCTTGCTGAAGCACGAACCGAATAAATTCCCGGTTCGCCTCATCGTCTTCCACAACCAAAATGTCGGCCATTGCGTTGGGTCCGTCCTGGGAACGTTCCCCGATGGAGGGGGGACGTTGATTTTGTCTCAATTATAAACAATAATGCGCCAAATGCAACGTCCCCAGGACATTCCATCCGTTTACAGTCCCGAAGAAACCGAGGCGAAATGGTACCCCGCTTGGGAATCCCGGGGCTCTTTTAAGCCCCGGCCCAACGGTGATCGAACCGCCTTCACGATCGTGATCCCCCCGCCGAACGTGACGGGGTCTCTGCACATGGGGCACGCTCTCAACAACACCCTTCAGGACGTGTTGGTTCGATGGCGGCGCATGAAAGGCGACGCGGCTCTGTGGGTTCCGGGCACCGATCACGGAGGCATCGCCACCCAAAACGTTGTCGAAAAACTATTGAAAAAAGAAGGCAAGACCCGCCACGACTTTTCCCGCGATCAATTTCTGGAACGCATGTGGGCCTGGCGAAAAGAGTCCGGTGACACCATCCTGCATCAACTCCGCCGGCTCGGCTGTTCATTGGACTGGACCCGCACCCGGTTTACCATGGACGAGGCCAGTTCCCGGGCGGTGGCGGCGGCCTTCGCCGCCTTTTTTGAGAGAGGCTTGATTTATCAGGGGGTGCGGCTGGTCAACTGGTGCCCCCGTTGCGCCACGGCGTTGTCCGACATCGAAGTGGAACACGAAGAACGGTCCGGTTTCCTGTGGCACATTCGATACCCTTTTGCGGACGGCCGCGGGGACGTGGTGGTGGCCACCACGCGGCCGGAAACCATGTTGGGCGACACCGCCGTGGCGGTCAACTCGTCGGACGAACGTTACGCGGGTCAGGCGGGCCGGATGATTCGGTTGCCCCTCATGGACCGGCCTATTCCCTTGGTGGCCGATGACGCCGTGGACTCAGCCTTTGGTACCGGCGCCGTCAAGGTCACGCCAGCCCACGACGCCACCGATTTCGAAATCGGCGCCCGCCACGGCCTGCCCCACGAACGCGTGATTGGGTTCGACGGGAAAATGACGTCCCGGGCCGGCGCCTTCGCGGGCTTGTCCATTAAAGAATGCCGGGAAAAAGTAGTGGCCGCGCTGGAGGCCCAGGGTTTTCTGGTTAAAGTGGAACCCCATCGGAACGCGGTGTCCATCTGTTACCGCTGTTCAACGACCATCGAGCCGTTGGAATCCAGCCAATGGTTTCTTAAAACCTCCGCCATGGCCGACGCCGCCGCCCGCGCTACCGAAGAGGGCCGCGTTCAAATCCACCCGGCCTCCTGGGCCAAACCCTACGTGGCGTGGTTGCGCAACAACCGCGATTGGTGTGTGTCTCGCCAAATTTGGTGGGGCCACCAAATCCCCGTGTGGTACTGTTTGGACTGCGGCGACTATTCAGACGAAAAAATTCGTCGGATCCGTGAAGATCCCGCGTTCAAAAACGAAAGCGTCAAATCAATCTTGCGGGAAGGGGCCCGTCGGCCCATCGTCCAATCGGATCCTTTGTCCGCCTGTCCCCACTGCGGCGGCACAAACGTCGTGCGCGATCCCGACGTGCTCGACACCTGGTTTTCGTCCGGCCTGTGGCCGCTGACCACTCTGGGTTGGCCTGACGAGACCGAGGCGCTGCGGCGTCATTACCCCACGTCGGTTTTGGCCACGGGACACGAAATTCTTTACCTGTGGGTGGCGCGGATGGTGATGATGGGATTGGCGTTGCGTAACGATATTCCGTTTCGGGACGTCTTCATTCACGGCATTGTCCGCGACAAACAGGGCCGCAAAATGTCCAAGTCGCTCAACAACGTCATCGATCCGTTGGACATCATGAAAAAATTCGGCACGGACGCGCTTCGCTTTGCGTTGGTCTCCCAAGCGTCCCCGGGCCGGGACATGCAGATGGCCGACGACAACTTTGTGGGCGCGCGCAATTTCGCCAACAAAATCTGGAACGCCAGCCGGTTCGTGATGATGAACCTCAACGGGCATCGTCCAGAAGCCATCCCATTGGCCGATCGATCTCCCGTCGACCGCTGGGTTGTTCAGCGCTTTGCGGACACACTCAGCGAAGTCAATGCCTATTTAACCCAATTCGATCCGGCACAAGCGGCCCGGGCGTTGTATGGTTTTTTCTGGAACGATTTTTGCGATTGGTATATCGAGCTGGTCAAACCGCTCTTGACCGGCGCCGAAACAGACCCCGCCGGGATCGCTGCGCGGTCCGCGCGGCAAACCTTGTCCGAAGTGCTCGACGGCGTTTTGCGAGCGCTGCACCCCATCATGCCGTTTATTACCGAAGAGCTATGGCACGCCCTGTGGTCGACCTTGGGAACCAGCCCCACGGGTTTGTTGATGGATGGACCCTTTGAATGTCCCTGGTCCGACCCGCTATCGGACGACGAGGATCGGAGGGGATTGGCGTTGGTTCAGGAAGCGGTGACGGCCCTGCGGACAGTTCGGTCTGACATGAACGTACCTCCGGGCAAACGGATCGCCGTGCTGGTCAATTTAACCGGGGCCTCGTCCGCGACAAAACAGCGCCTTTCCCGATTGGCATCCCACATTGTCCATTTGGCCAAAATCGCCGACTGGCGCGTTGTTGAGAGCGGCGAATGCAGCCGCCCACCCCAGTCGGCCTCAGCGGTGGTGGGGGATTTTGAGGTCTTCATTCCACTGGAAGGGCTCATCGATTTCGCCAAGGAACGGGTTCGGCTGGAAAAGTGGAAGGCCGACGCCGCCTCCTCGTTGGTGCGCGACGAGGAACGGTTGACCAACCCGGAGTTTCGCCAACGGGCCCCCGCCGACAAGGTGGCTGAAATCGAAACCCGCCGGACCGAAACCAAAGCCCAACTGGCCCGACTGGACGCGTTCCTGCGCGCCCTGGCTGGATAAATTAAATTTTGTAACCACTCCGGCGTCTTCAACATCTATTTTCATTCCCGAACACCTGTATTCGGGATCCATTCGTCTCAATTGTGATTTTTTTGGTCCGCGCAAGTGAATAAGTGTACTCCGTCCCCTTTAGATCAAAAAAGGCAGGCGATTTTTTCGAGGGGGGTGAGGCGGGGGCGGGCGGTGTAGACGTCGAAACGTCGGGTTTCGATTTTTTCCAGCAGTTTTCGATAAAGGCGGCCCATGGCCAGCGCGGGGCGGGCCGCGCGACGGTCGGGGTCGGGCAGAGCCGCCAGGGCAGAATCGAATAGACCGTGGGCACGGTCGGCTTCGAATTTCATGAGCTTTTGAAACTTGTCGTTATAAACCAGAGCCACTATATCTCCATCGCTTAATCCAAATCGGGCCAAATCCTCTTGGGGTAAATAGATGCGATCGCGCAACGCGTCGCCTTTAACATCGCGGATCACGTTCACCAACTGCACCGCTTGGCCCAATGCCTCCGCAAAGATCCTGTGCCGTGCCGGGCCCATTCCAAAAACAGGCAAACAGGCCAGTCCCACCGTCCCCGCGACACCGTAACAATACCGTTTCAGGTCCTCCCAATCAGCGTAGCGGGTTTGCGTTAAATCCCGCTCCACCCCGTCCACCAGGTCCAACAAAAATCGCTTGTCAATGGAAAAGTCCTCCATGGCTTGTCTCAGAGGGGGCCACCCTTCGGGTCCGACGGGGGATGACCCGCTTAATGCGTTTCGCCAATCGTTCAAAAGGGACCGGGCCCGCGCCGGGTCCCGGCCGTCGAGGCCCACCTCGTCCACCGCGTCGTCCACAGCCCGGGCAAACCCGTACACCGCCGCCAACGCCCGGCGCCGGCGCGGCGCCAACAACCAAAACGCCGGTGCGAAACTGCTCGACCGAAACGTGCCTGTCGCAGAAGATCCCTTCACACCCGGCCTCCGCATGGTGCGAGGGACGACAACCGGGGAGCGCCGAAAATCATCCTAAAAAACAACCGCGCCCAATCTGATTTTGACACATGGGGGCGACGCGCCCAAACGTCATGGGATTGGGATTCAATTTTCCTTAAAATTTCCGTTCCCCCCAACCAAACCAGTTTCAGTTCAACGCCCAACTGGAACGGAACCGACCGCAGAAGGGGAAACCCCTCCTTAAACAACGTCCAAGTCCGGGTGACTTGCCTCTCCATGAGTTGTTTGAGCGCGTCCGTGGCTGGCCCGCGCAACACCGACGCCTCGCTGACCCGGCACTCGCCCATATCGTTTTGAGGAATATAAATTCGATCTTTGAGGGCGTCGACCGTCACGTCTTGCCAAAAATTGGCCAGTTGCAGGGCCGTGCAGATCGCGTCCGACCAACGGCCCCGTTCCGGCGTCCATAATCCGAACAGCCGCAATACTAGTTCACCCACGGGGTTGGCGGAATGGCGACAATAGAACAAAAGATCGTTCCAATCGGAATGGCGATTTTTTTTCACGTCCATCTCGAATGCGGTCACCAGCCGGTCAAAGGGGTCCAAGGGCAACCCGTGGCGGGCTAACGTATCGGACAACGCCCAAAACACCGGGTGCTTTTCATGATCGCGGGTCATGGCGAACAACCGCCGCCGCCAGTCGGCCAACCGGGTCAGTCGATCGGCTGGCTCTAGCCCAAGCTCGTCGGCAAAATCATCCGCGCATCGAGAAAACGCGTAAACCGCGCCAATCGACGTTCGCAGGGGTCGGGGAAGCCACAGGGATGCAACGGGGAAGTTTTCGTAATGGGACCGCGTCAACCGTTCGCAGGCCTGGTATGCCTCGGTCAGAGACCCCACCGTCGGCGGCAACCGGTCGGTTGAAAATGTCACTGACGGACTTGGTTTAATCCCAAATGGGTGCGTGCCAGAGCGTTTCCATGATCCAGCGGATTTCGGAATCGCAAAACGTCATCTCCTCATACCGAGGCCGGCCCCGCTTGTCCAAAAAATTGACGCCGATCGTCACATCCCGGTGGCGATGGGAGCGGGTATTTCGGGACCAGGCCGCCGATAAGCAAAGAAGTCCTTCCGGAATATCCAAATGGGCTCGCCATTCCGCTTCCACACAAGGCCCTTGGCACTGAAACCGGGGTTCACCCTCCCTGGAAGGAGAATGGCCGGGTGAGCTCAGATGTTGCCTTTTCCCGGACGGCGGGGGAACGGCATTGGAACGAAAACCGGCGGGCGCACCGCCGCCCCGCAAAAAATCAGAAAGGGGACCGCCCGTCATTCCGCCGGCCTTGCAAATGGCCGACAACAGTTTGTCTAATTTGCGGGCATTGATCCTGGGAGAGCTATCCTTCGGAGTTGGCACATCTCTTTTACCATCAGAACTTTTTTCGGACACCGGAAACCTCCCTTAAAGCAAATCTTTTAATTCAAACCAGGCCACCGGCTGACGTCCGTGGGGGTGTCCATCGGACACATAGACGGCGTTGCCTCGGATTTCGTACCACGGAACGGTTAACGCCGCCCGTTGGGGATGATGTTCAGTGGGGTACAAACGGTCATCTTTCACCACATACCACGCCCGGGGGTCTTCCCCGTCCGAATGGTGGGGCGTGGTGAACACCCAACCGTCCCGAATCACAAACGTGGGCATCCGCTGGATCCCTTTGGGGTGATGCGCCGTGTTAAACAAATATTTTTCAGCCATAGTAAAGTAACATGATAGCATAACGCGGTCTCCAGCCGCGCTGTGCCTACGACCTTCTTAGGGAGTGGCATCCGTCCCCAATTTAAAAAAATAGGTTACGCTACCCGGGCAAAGTGGAGGCGGTGGGCGTAGCGGCGGGTGACGTCGGCGGCCAGGGCGCGGTGGTCTGGCTGTGCCAGGTCGGGGTCCTCTTGGATCAGGCGAAACGCGGCGGATCGGGCTTCGGCGATCAGCGCGCCGTCGGTGGCCAGGTTGCCCACCCGAAATTCCGGCAGGCCGTGTTGGGCCGAACCCAAAAATTCGCCGGGGCCCCGGCGGCGCAGGTCTTCTTCGGCCAATTGGAACCCGTCCGAGGTTCGACAAAACATCTTGATCCGTTCCACCGCATCCAATGACGGCGACCCCGACACCACGTAGCACGACGACGCGTGGACCCCCCGCCCCACCCGCCCCCGCAACTGGTGCAGTTGCGCCAACCCAAACCGTTCCGCGTTCATCAACACCAGAACCGTGGCGTTGGCCACGTCGATGCCCACCTCGATCACCGGCGTGGCGGCCAGAATTTTTGTTTCACCCCGGGCAAACGATCCCATCACCGCCTCTTTTTCCGCCGATTTCATCCGTCCGTGCAACAATCCCACCGTCGTGTCCGGGAACGCTTCCTTTAAATGCTCCCACCCTTTCAACACCGCTTTTAAATCCAGTCGTTCCGATTCTTCCACCAACGGAAACACCACATAGGCCTGGCGCCCCTCCTGAACCGCCCGGCGAACCCCGGACAAGGCTTCGGTCTCCGATGTCCATCGGCTCACGATGGGCGGTCGGCCCGGGGGGAGTTGGTCGATCGCCGACACCGACAAGTCCCCGTAATACGTCAACGCCAACGTCCGCGGAATGGGCGTTGCCGTCATGAGCAGAATGTGGGGCGACACGCCCTTCGACCCCAACACCGCCCGCTGGTCCACCCCGAACCGATGTTGTTCGTCGATCACCACCAACCCTAAATCCTTAAAGGTCACCTGGGATTCCAACAACGCGTGGGTACCCACCGCGATTTGAATCTCGCCTTGAGCCAACGCCTCCCGTTGTCGACGGCTTTCGGCGGATTTTCGCCCGCCCGTCAACAACATCCACCGAACCGGTAACCCCTCCAACAACCGTTCCAGCCGGCGGACGTGTTGTTCAGCCAAAATTTCCGTTGGCGCCATCAGCGCCGCCTGCCGGCCGGATTCCACCGCCAACAACAGGGCCGACACCGCCACCACGGTTTTTCCGGACCCCACCTCCCCCATCAACAACCGGTTCATGGGCCGCGTCGACCCCATGTCTTCAAAAATTTCAATGATCACCCGTTTCTGGGCCCCGGTAAAATCAAACCCCATGGCCTGCCGAAACGGCGACAACAATTGTTTTGTGGGACGACAGGACGGCGCCGGCGGCCCTGCATGGCGCTCGCGCCGGACCCGGGCCATGGCCGTCTCCAAGGTGAAAAATTCATCAAAGGCCAATCGGCGCCGTGCCCGATCGCGGGCCGCCAAATCCGTTGGAAAATGAAAATCCTCCAAAGCCCGGGCCAACGGGACAAGTCCATGTTCCGTCCGCACCGATTCCGGCAACGGGTCCGACACACCCCCCACCGCCCCGCGCACCGACCACACCAGGCCCCGAAGCCATCGACCGTCGACACCTTCCGTTAAATCATAAACCGGCACCCATCGATTTCGGTGGGGCGATGCCTCATCGGTGACCAACTCGTGGTCCTCCACGCGGATTTCCGGGCCCCGGGGGCCGAACTGCCACGGGCCATAGACAAAAAGTTTCACCCCGGGAATAAACTTTTTCTTAAGCGTTTCAAACGGATCATACCGAAACGATCGCCGACGGAACCAAACGGCCTCCACGCTTTTGGACCCCGTGGCCAACACCGCCCGACCGAACAACAAATCTTTTCCGCCGCCGGAAACCTGAAAATCTTGGATTTCCCCTTCCACCGCCACGGCCGATCCCGGCGCGCCCCAGGCACCCCTCTGGGAAAGATGCCGGTCTTCGTGGGCGCGGGGATAATGAAGCAAAAGGTCACCGACGGTGGCCAATTTTAATTTGGCCAACAGTTTGGCCCGCGCGGGTCCCACCCCCGCCAAGAACTGCACGGGCCGATCCAGCGGGATGGTTTGCGGTCGTTCGTTTAAAGTGGTAGCATCTTTCAAATTTAGTAAGGAGATGGGTATGGCCTATCGATGCACTGTGTGTTCCAAAGGTGTCAGCTCCGGGAAAACCGTCAGCCACTCGCACCGCAAAACCAACCGCCTTTTTTCCGCGAACCTTCAACGGGTAAAGGTAATGACCAATTCGGGTCCGCGCCGATTGTACGTCTGCACGTCCTGTTTGCGCTCCGGCAAAGCTAAAAAAGCCGCCTAAACGCGTTAACGAACGTAACGGTTGCTGTCCCTCATCCGCCGCTTCGCGGCACCTTCTCCCAAGCGGAGAAGGAAAATCACTAAATATCCTACCAACTCCTCTTGGGAGAGGGTAGGTGAGGGAAGATCCCCCCTATTGTCTGGACGCGGGGAGCGGCAATACGATCGACATGTCGAATTGGTGCACCCTCTCCCCTTCAACCTTCCGGGTTTTTGTCGAAACGTCCATTAAATATTTTTTCGGGTTGCCGAACGAAAATCCCCAGGAAAAGTCTGTCTTGCTTTTGTCGTTAAAGTTTTCGCTCATGGCGCCCGTGCGCAACACGAGCCATTGAACGGGCGCCATCTCGATACCGAAATGCCAATAGTCGGTGTCCTTCGTGTCCCCCGTGTAAAACTTTTTTTCGTAGTCTGAATAGAACCCGAAAATGGGCGCCGGCTGAAACCCCAGCCCGGCCCGGACCGTCAAGGGCAATTGGTCGGTCTTGTATTTATCCCAATAAATTAAACCCACCGCATTCAAAACCGACAACCCATAGGCCACGTCGCCTTTGCGGTCGCGAAACCCCACATCCACCGCAAACCCGTTTCCGCTGGCCAACTCCAGTTCAGGCGGAACACCGGTTTCAGCCACCGCCGTCCCCCGTCGAGCGCCGATATACGAAATACCCAACCCCACCGAGTAGCCCTTTTCCGCTTCCTGGGACGCCGAGATCCCGAACTGGCTGACCCTTAAGGAATCTTGAGAATAATTGTTGGCGGGATCGTTTTCGTCAGTTATAACCGTGTTGTCGTAATCTGTCAGCGGCCGATAAAAAACGGCCCGCCCTTGGGAAGCAAACCCCAAATACGACAACTTTTTCCCGCTTAAAGAAGACGCTTTCAACAATACTTCTTCCGGAAGATCCGACTGCTGAGCCACCTGAAAATCCGCCGCGAACGACGTTCCGGGCATTTCGCCCAACGACGCGGGATTGTACACCGGCGATTGGGGCGCCCCGGACAGAGCCGCCCCCACTTCCCCCATCCCGATGAACCGAGCGCCCACAGGGTTTCCGGAGAATTTCGTCGGCGAAATCCCCGAGCGGGGTTTGGCCGACACGACTGCAGTCATTCCAAACAAAACCAAAAGAACCCCCCACCCTCTCCCGTTTTTGGGAAAGGGAAAGACACCCCGCATGGGGTGAGTCGGGTTACAACCCACTGACGGCTGCTCCCACCAGTCCGGCCGTGGGCGACGACGCCGCGGCGTAGTCCCGTCGGGGCATCCGCCCGGCCAAAAACGCCTTTCGCCCCGCCAGAACACCCCATTTCATGGCTTCCGCCATCTCCACGGGATTTTGCGCTTCGGCAATCGCCGTGTTCATGAGAACGCCCTCCACCCCCAACTCCATGGCCGCCGCCGCGTCCGACGCCGTGCCCACGCCGGCGTCCACAATCACGGGGACCGACGTCACCACGTCGCGAATAAACTGAATGTTGAGGGGGTTTTGGACCCCGCGCCCAGACCCGATCGGCGCCGCTAAGGGCATCACCGCCGAGGCCCCCGCTTCTTCCAGCCGTTTGGCGGTGATCGGATCGTCGTTGGTGTAGGCCAACACCTTAAACCCTTCGTTGACTAACGTCTTCGTAGCCTCCAACAAGGCGAACACGTCGGGCAACAGCGTTTTGGGATCGCCCAGAACCTCTAACTTAATTAAAGGCGTGTCCAACGCTTCCCGAGCCAGCCGCGCGACCCGGAGCGCGTCGGCCGTGTTGTAACACCCCGCGGTGTTGGGCAAAAGCACCATCCCTTTCGGAATATGCGTCCAAAACTCGTCACCCGCCCGGTCGTTCAGTTTGACCCGTCGAATGGCCACCGTCACCATCTCCGCCCCTGATGCCAACAGGGCCTGTTCCATCACGTCCATGGCCTTGTATTTTCCGGTTCCCACAATCAATCGCGAACCGTATGTTTTACCCGCAATCACAAGCGGTTTATCGTTCATCGCCGTTCTCCTTTTATCCTCCGCCAATCATCTGCACGATTTCAATGCGGTCTCCATCGGCCAAGACCCGGGTGGCGTAA
This sequence comes from Elusimicrobiota bacterium, assembly GCA_016715645.1. Classification (GTDB taxonomy): domain Bacteria; phylum Elusimicrobiota; class Elusimicrobia; order FEN-1173; family FEN-1173; genus JADKHR01. Next base: position 77,192 of record JADJZR010000015.1, read on the forward strand.
TCGGCCCGGCGAACCACGTCGCCGTTGACCTCGCTGGCCAACCGCCCCGTCGTTAACCCCATCTGGGTCACCAGTTGCGCCAAGGTGAGGCCCGACTCCAGTGTTTTGGTTTCCCCGTTCACGGTGATCGTCATGGATGTGGTAACAACGCGCTCACGGCCACGCCCGCCACGATTAAAACCCAACACCACAAATCCCGGCTTTTGTGAATGCGCGGCAAAATGTCCGCCATGCTGATATAAATAAATCCCCCCGCCGCCAACCCCAACAGTGCCGCCAACACCGTTCCGCTGGCCCACGGACCCGTGGACAATCCCAACATCACGCCCAACGGCGTCGCCAAAGCCAACACCCCCACCAAAACAGCGGTTTTAGTGCGAGTGTGGCCGGAATCCAAAAACAAGGTGGACAACGTCATCCCATCCGAACATTTGTGCGCGATCACCGCCACGCCCACGGCCGTCCCCAACGGTTCCGATGAGCGAAACGAAAACGCGATGGCCAACCCGTCAGCCAAGCTATGAACGAACAACGCCACCAACGCCGGATACCCCACCCGGTGAACCGTGCAATGGTCTCCCACCTCGCCGCAGGCGTGAACCACCGTGAACTGTTCGGCCGCCAACAAGAGGACCATCGCCGTCACCACCGCCACGCCGGTCACCCGGGCGCTCATGCTCCAGGCTTCCGGAAGCAAATGAAGAAACGTCATGGCCAACAACACGCCGCTTCCGAACGCCAGCACCCGCCACAGGTTGCGCTCGGCCCATTTCTGACGGCGCAAGATCAGAAATCCGCCCATCGCCGTGGCCACAACTGACATCGTAGAAAAAAAGAGGGGTCCCATTCGATTACACGCTTAAATCCCTCACCCTCCCCGAGGCCCCAGCCGGCCCCCCGGGGGGGGGGGCCCCCCCCCCCCCCCCCCCCCCCCAAGAGGAGAGGGAAAAAAATTTTTTCTCCCGGGGAAGGTGGTCCAAAAGACCGACTGAGGGTGATAAACGACATCATTTCTCCAGTATCTGAAGTTCGTAGAGGTGCCGGTAGATGCCGTTGGCCGCCAACAGCTCCGCGTGGGTGCCACTCTCCGCCACCCGGCCGTGTTCCATCACCACGATGCGGTGCGCGTTTTTCACCGTGGCCAGCCGGTGGGCGATGACGATCACCGTGCGGTTTTTCATCAGCCGTTCCACCGCCTCTTGCACCAACCGCTCCGACTGGGCGTCCAAAGAACTGGTGGCTTCGTCCAACACCAAAATGGGCGGATTCTTTAAAATCGCCCGGGCAATGGCCAACCGCTGTTTTTGGCCGCCGGACAAAAGCAATCCCCGCTCGCCGATCATCGTGTCGAGCCCCTGGGGCTTGTCTTGAATAAATTCCCAGGCGTTGGCCGCTTGGGCCGCGGCCATGATTTCCTGGTCCGTCGCCCCCGCCCGCGCGTAACCGATGTTGGCACGGATCGTGTCGTTAAACAGCAGTGTCTCTTGGGTCACCAACCCGATTTGGCCGCGCAAACTGTGAAACGACACGTCCCGAATATCATGCCCGTCAATGCGAACCGCTCCCCCCTGAACGTCGTAAAACCGCATCAACAACGACGACAGCGTCGTTTTCCCCGACCCCGACGGACCCACCAGCGCCACCACCTCTCCCCGGTTCACGTGAAACCCCACCTCCTGAAGCACCGGCCGATCGGGCCGGTAAGCAAACGAGATGTTGTCAAACTCGATCGTCCGACTGAACGGAGGCAACTGCGCCGCCCCCACTTTTTCCTTCACCGTGGGCCGCTCGTCCACCAATTGAAAAATCCGTTCGGCTCCCGAAAAGGCCTGTTGCAACGTGGCGTTGGACCGGGAAAAATTTTTGACCGGCTGATATAGGGACAAGGCGCTTCCGATGAACGCGAAAAAAGCCCCCGTGGTCCACACGTGGTTCACCACATCTTTGCCCCCGAACCAAAGGATAACGCCCATCCCCACCGCGCCCACCATTTCCATGACGGGGCTGGACAACGATTCCACCCGGGCGTTTTTCATGTAGATGCCGAAATACGTGGCGTTTTCCCGGCGAAACCGGTCGCGCTCGTAGTCTTCCCTCTGAAACGCTTTGACCACCGGCGCGCCCACGATGGTTTCTTGAATGAGCGTGTATAAGTCCGACATTTTTGCCTGGCCCAATCGCGACGTTTTGCGCAAACTTTTTCCGAACCGGGCGATCAATACCCCGGATACCGGCAACAACGCGAACGCGATGAGCGCGAACTTCCAATGGAGATAAAAAAGAAATCCCGTCAAACCGATCACCGTCAGCCCGTCGCGCACGATCATGACGGGAATCTTGGTGAGCGCGTTTTGAACCAGCTGGCCGTCGTTGGTCAACCGGGCGATGACCCGGGCGGAATCCACCGCCGTGTAAAAGTCCATGGACAACGAATGAATGTTGCTGTAAGCCTCGTCGCGCAGACGGCGCACGATGGCGTTGCCGATGTAGGCGGTCATAAAATCGTGCACGTAGGACAGCGCCGCTTTCAAGAAATACATCGCGATCAGTAAAAAACAACGTCGCGCAAAGTTCCCAAATCCCCCGACATCAAGGCCCGGTCGATGACTTGCTTTAAAATCCACATGGCGCCCGCCGTCAAGACCGCCGTGCCTGCCATCGCCAGCAGCGAAACGGTCAGCCGAGCTTTGTGCGGCTTAAAGTAAGGGATCAAACGCCGCGCGATCGCCCAGGACGAAACCGATGGCCGGCCGCTTTCTTGCACCAAGCCCGAACGCATCGGCATTTGAGTGATCGCGCTCACGCGGCCTCCCCCACAATTGCCTCGGCGGCCCGCCGGGCCGCGCCCGGTCCGCCCAGTTGGCCGCGCAACGCCAACAATTCACCGCGCACCGCTTTGCGCGCAGACCCATTTTTCCAGAGGCTCACGAGCGCCTGCGCCAACAAATCCGGCTTCGCTCTCGTTTGAATGTGTTCGGGCATTAAACTTTTCCTCGCTAAAATGTTGGGCATCGCAATAAACGGAACGTTCACCAACGTCCGGGCCAATAGGTACGTGGGCCAACTGGTTTTATAAGCCACCACCGTGGGGATGCCCAGCAGAGCGTTTTCCAGCGTGGCCGTGCCCGAACAGGCCAACGCCATGTCCAGTCCCCGGCGGACCGAATAATGTTCGTCGCGAACCACTTCCAGCAGATGTTGGCGGGGCCGGCGACCCGCCACCAATCCGTCGTAAAAAGCGTTGGACAACGTCCGCGCCGCAAACAACACAAACCGTGTCCCCACCGGCATCCGGTCCGCCGTTTCTAAAAATACCGGCAGAAGTCGCCGCACTTCGCTGGGCCGGCTTCCCGGCAACAGACCCACCCGGGGTTCCACGTTGGACGGGGCGGACGCGGAAACCTCGGGCAATACGTCCAACAGCGGGTGTCCCACAAACGTCACCGGAACCCCCGCGTCGCGATAAAGTTTTTCTTCAAACGGAAAAATCACAAGCATTCGGTCCACGCACCTCTTCAACGTCTGAATCCGACCCGGCCGACTGGCCCACACTTGCGGACTTATAAAATAACAGACCCGGCGGCCCGCTTCTTTGGCCGACCGGGCCACATGACGGTTAAACCCATAAAAATCCGTGGGCACCACAACCTGAGGTTCCCATTCCCGAAGAGCCGGGCGAATCACCCGGTTGAGGACGTTTAAAAAGTACGGGACTTTCTTCAGCGGTTCCCAAAAACCCATCACCCCCTGGGACACCACATCGCCCAACCACCGGTCCGCCACAGCCCGCAAGGCCGGCCCTCCCACCGCCAGGATCTCCGCTCCCCCGGCCTTGGATTCCGTGGCCACCCGGGCCGCGTGCTCGTCGCCTGAGGGGTCCCCCGCCACAAACAAAATCCGTTTTGTCACAAGGAATGCAGTCGCATGGATTTGCGTATATCCAACGCCAGTTCCAACGCGTCCCGACCGTGCGAACCGCCCACCAAGGGCGGTTTGCCTTCCCGCACGCACTGAAGAAAATGGCGCAGTTCCGTTTCCAACGGATCGTTTTTTTCCAATCGCGGCCGCTCAATTTTGACGTCCAACAAACTGGTGAGCGGGTCCCTTTTTTTTCGGTAAACTTTGAGGCTTCGCTCGGAATAGTCCAACGACATGTAGGCGTCTTTTTGAAACACCCGGATTTTTCGGAACTTTTTTAAACTCACCCGGCTCGCCGACAAATCGGCCCGGCATCCCCGGGAAAAATACAACGTGGCTTTCACAATGTCTTCCTGGCTCGACAACACCCGCCCGCCCACCGCGTCCAACCGCACCACCTTGTCCTGGGCCAACGCCAACACAATGTCGATATCGTGGATCATCAGGTCCAACACCACGCTCACATTGGACACCCGAGGATCATACGGGCCTAACCGCGACGCTTCAATAAACAACGGTTCCTTGGCCTGACGGGCCATTTCCACCACCGCGGGATTGAACCGTTCGATGTGGCCCACTTGCAAAATTCTGTTTTTTTCCCGGGCCAACGCGATGATCTCTTCGGCGTCGTCCACCCGTTCTGTCAACGGTTTTTCAACGAAACAGTGCCACCCCCGGTTCAAAAACGAACGGGCCAACGCGTGGTGCGCCGGGGTGGGCGCGGCGATCACGACCGCCTTTGTGTCCAACGGAAACTCGTCCGCCGAGCGAAACGCGCCAACCCCATGTTCCGCCCCCAACGCACGGGCTTTTTCCAGGTTCAAATCGGCAATACCCACCAGCCGGGCATGCCCCAACCCGGCCAAAATCCGCGCGTGGTGCCGCCCCATCTGGCCCACTCCCACGACCCCGACCGAAACCCGTTCCGATTCCGGGCAAGGGGCCTCGACCACCGTCAGACTTTTTCGAAAAAAACTCACGGATTAAGCCCCTCACCCTGCCCTCGCTTAAGCGGCTCTGCCGCCCCCGGTGCTGGGAGCTCTGCGACCAGCCTCCCAAGAGGAGAGGGGGAAACCCCTGTCCCCCCCCCCCCCGGGGGGGGGGAAGGGGGGGGTTCCCCCGAGGGAGCGGGGGGACTGATTGGTTGTAAAAAACTCACTCGGATACCCCCATCACCACCAAGCCCATCTCGCGGGCGCCTTTTAGAAATTCGTCTTTATCGAAAAACAGCGTTTTCTTCGCTTCCACCGCCAGAACCCCGGCCCCCGCCGACCGAAGGGCCTCCAACGTCTTTAACCCCACCACCGGCACGTCGAACCGCAGATCTTGCCGGGGTTTGGCCACTTTCGCCACCGTAAAACCCGTCGCAAATGTGCCCGCCCGTAAAATGCACGCGTCAGTGCCTTCAATCGCTTCGATGGCCAACACCGCTTGGTCTTTCACGCACACCGTCTGACCTAAATCCAAACCGGCGATGGCTTTGGCCGTCCGAAAACCGAAATCAATGTCCCGTCGTTGGTCCCGAGTCGGCCGCGCCGGCGTCATCGGCCCTTCCGGCGCCAAGTGGTCCGCCAAATACGCCACCGACGACTGAAACCGAATGCCCTCTTTCCCGAACGCGTCCGCCACCGCGCCCAACAGCGTGTCGGTTTTTTTATTGGGAAGCGTGGCCATCAGTTTTATCGCCAAGGTGTCCAGGTGGCGCAGATCAAAAATGGACACGTGCTTGACCTGGCCGGCCATCACCGCTTCGTCGGCCCCGGCCTCTTTCAACAGCTCTATGGCGCGCTTGATTTGGCCCAGTTTCATCCAGTGAAAGACGGAAACCTCTTGGGCCAAGGATGGATCGGTTTCCCCTTCGATGCCAAGGGCCGCCACCGCGCAACCTTGACGACGGGCTTCCCGCGCCACCAAAATCGGGAACTGCCCGTTGCCAGCAATCAGGCCCAACGTGGACATGGGCCCTTATTCGTCCGTGCTGTCGGGGTCAAAATCGGCCGGAGGACGGCAGAGACCTCGGCCCGACGACGCGCGCAGGAATTCCAAGAAAACATCCAATTCGTCGAACCGCGGGCTCTTTTCTATTTTCGCCACGGCTTCGGCTAACCCTAGCCCGGAAAAAAACAACGTCTGATACGCGTCCTTGAGCGCCGCCAAATTTTCACGGCTTAACCCCCGCCGTCTCAACCCCACAAGGTTCAGCCCGCGGATTTTCGCACGGTCCCCTTGAACCAAACAAAACGGCACGACGTCATTGGGGACCATGGCCCCCCCGCCGATCATGGCCCCGGTGCCGACTCGAGCGAACTGATGAATGGCCGACAACCCGCCGAAAAAGGCCCCGGGCCCCACCACCACGTGCCCCGCCAACGTTGCCCCATTCGCCAAAATCACGTTGTCCGCCAACACACAGTCGTGGGCCACGTGCGCATACGCCATGATCAAACAGTTCGACCCCACCTTCGTCACGCCCGACGCCGAAGTCCCCGATGCAACGTGGCGCATTCCCGGACGGTCGTTTTCGATCCCACTTCAAGCCGGGTTTTTTCTCCTTTGAATTTGAGATCCTGGGGTTCCGTGCCAATAAAAGCGTGGGCCGGAAATCGACAGTCCGCCCCGACTGTCGCGTATTCCACAATGGAGTGGGGCCCCACATAGCACCGGTCCCCTAACTCCACCTCCGGCCCGATCACCGCAAACGGACCAATCTCCACACCCACCCCCAACTTCGCCGTGGAATGAACAACGGCCGTGGGATGGACCCGCGTCGCCTCACCGCTCACGCTTCGGGTTCCTTGTCCACAATGGCAAACATAAATTCCGCTTCCGTCACCAGCGCGCCGTCCACAAACGCTTCGCCTTTCGCTTTGCCCACTCGGCCCGGCCGAAGAATTTCCACTTTCAGCTCCAACCGATCGCCGGGAACAACCGGTTTGCGGAATTTCACTTTGTCGATGCCCATAAAAAACGCCAGTTTGTTTTTGTTTTCGGGTTTTTCCAGAAAAAGCACGCACGCCGTTTGCGCCATAGCCTCCACAATCAACACGCCGGGCATGATCGGCCGACCCGGAAAGTGACCCTGGAAAAAAGGTTCGTTGCCGGACACGGACTTAAATCCCGTAATTTTTTTGTCAGCCTCGACAATTTCCGCCGTATCAATCATAAGAATCGGATACCGATGCGGGATGGCTTTCATCACGTCCAAAGTGGTTAATTTGCGGGAAACCGATGCGTTCATGGGAAATACCTCCGAATGTGAGTTGAAGAAATCAGTATGAGGAAGAAACCGAAGAAGGCACGGGGGGCACTTCGCCCGTCATCTGGGCGGCCAACTGTTTGACCAGGTTGACGTTGTGGCCGTGGCCCACCCGATAGGCTTTGATCCGCGCCTTCAAAGGCAGGCCCAACAAAAACAAATCGCCCAGCAGGTCCAGGGTTTTGTGCCGAACAAATTCGTCCGGATACCGCAACACTTTTTCTTTGTTGTGGATCCGGTCCATTCCCACCACCACCGCGTTGTCCAACGACCCGCCGCGGGCCAACCCCTGGCGCTTGAGCGCCTCCACCTCGTAATCAAAACAAAATGTCCGGGCCCGTGATATCTCCGATCGAAATCGGCCCGGTCCCAACGTAAATTCAACCTTTTGATCGCCGATGAACGGATGTTTGAACGAAATCATCGTTTCCAAGGTCAATTCGTCCGCGGGTTGCACCTCATAAAAGGTGTCGCCCGCCCGATACTCCAACGCGTCCGGCTGAAAAAAACGGCGCGGTTTGTCCAAGTCCTGAACCCCCGCTTTCTCCAAAACGTCCAGAAACGGGGCCGCGCTTCCGTCCGCTACCGGCGGCTCGTTGGCGTTGACCTCGATTTCCATGTTGTCGATGCCCAACCCATACAACGCCGACAACACATGTTCCACCGTGTGAACCCGCGCTTCGTGATTTTTTTCGCCGTCCAAACTGAGCGTGGTGCCCCGAATCACACTGGACACGATGCTGTGATGGGCCGGCAAGCGAGGCCGGTCCGGCAAGTCCACCCGCACAAAAACGACCCCGTGGTCCGCGGGAGCCGGCTTAAACACCAGCTGGCATTTGTTGCCGGTGTGCAATCCCACACCCTTATAAACCGCTTCTTTGGCCAACGTCCGCTGGGGTTCCCCGGTGGTTAAAATTTTCACGATGGATTTTTCCTTAACTGCTTGATTTCGGCCAACAGTTTCGGCACTCGCCGAAGAGCCGCCAATAACTTGATTTCGTCCTGGATCGGTTGAGCCGGGGTGCCCCACACCACCTGGTTGGGCTTAAGACTGTGCGAAATGCCGCTACGCGCCGCCGCCACCACATGGTCACCGATCTCGATGTGCCCCACCACACCGACTTGGGCCGCCAGGGTGACGTGATGGCCGATTTTCGTCGACCCCGCTATTCCAGTCAGCGCCGCCACCAGGCCGTCCGACCCGAATTCGACCCCGTGAGCCACTTGAACCAAATTATCAATTTTTGTCCCCCGCCCGATCCGTGTCACGCCCACTGCGCCCCGATCAATCGTGCTGTTGGCCTGTATTTCCACATCGTCCTCAATCACCACCGTGCCCACTTGCGGGATTTTGTAATGCCGCCCCTGGGCCAACGTGAACCCGAACCCGTCGCCACCAATCACCACCCCCGGCTGAAAAATGCACCGGGACCCGATGGTCGTCCTCTCGCGGATCGTCACCCGGGGATAAACCAAACAGTCCGACCCCATCGTCACGTCAAACCCCACATACACCTGGGGATACAAAATACAATTGTCCCCAATCACCGCGCCATCCTCAACCACCGTGTGGGCCCCCACCGTCACGTTGCGACCCAGTTTGGCCGTGGGCGCGATCACCGCCGTGGGATGAATCCCCGCCGGCCGCCGCGTTCGTTCAACGTCCAACAGTTCCAACACTTTCGCCCACGCCACCGACGGTTGGGCGTGAACCAGGGCCGGTCGAGCCCCCGTCTCCACGTCCGGGCTCACGATCACCGCGCCGGCCCGGCTCGACGCCAGTTGATTGGCGTATTTTTTGTTAGCCAAAAAAGAAATGTCCCCGGGGCCCGCTTCCGCCAACCCCGCGGCGCCGGTCAACCGTATCGATCCGTCTCCCCGGCATGTCCCGCCCGCCCGTTCAGCCAGTTCCATTAATGTTTTATTCATTGAGTTAGTTCCTTTCCGTCGGCATGCCGCGCACTCGCCGATAAAGATCCTCGGTCAAATCGATCGTGTCTTGCCCATACAAAATGGCCGATTTGTCCACCACCAACCGAATTCCTTTCTCCTGCGCCAAATCCACCAGAGCCTTATACAACCGCCCCAAAACCTTCTTCGACATGTCACTTTCTAATTTTTTTAACGCCTGGGCGGAACTCGCTTTCGCTTCTTCCAGTTCCGTTTGACGTTTTAACAACAACGATTCCCGTTTGGCCAATTCTTCCGGATTCACCGACTTCTCCAGCGCCCCTTTCGGCACAGAAAACATCTCCGGCGTCTTCGAGACATTCGTCCCCGAGGGGACATTCGTCCCCGGGGCCCCCCCCCCCCGGGGGGGGTCCCCCGGGAGGGGGGGCGGATGAGGGACGTGAGTAATATCCCCGGGAGGGACATTCGTCCCTGGGGGGACAACTGTCCCGGTGGAGACATTCGCCAGAGGGAGAGCGTTCGTTCCCGATGAACCGGACGATGGATCCGAAGATCCTCCCCCCGCCGGAAGGTTGGATTCGGAACTCGACAGGTCTTCGGGTGCCATTTCGGGTTCGGCACCGGTTGAACTTGACACCGGTGGAGATGTCGACACCGTTGTTTCGGCCGTCGCAATGGAGGGGCCCGCTAGGCGGGACTTGATCATCTCGATCTCGCCTTTTAAATCTTCCAACGCACGCTCTCGGTCCGACAGCTCTCCCTTGTGGCGGAGAACCTCTTTGCGATAATCTTCCCGGGCTTTCTTGGTCTCAGGATATTCCCGATAAATCCGGTCCATGTCCACAAAACCGACGGGGGATTCAACGGCGCCGCCCCGCTTGATCGGAATGTCCACCGCCCCCAACGGGCTCGCCGCCAACAGAATGCTGGCCACTAATTTCTTAAGGTTCAACGCGCCACCTCTCAGATCCCCCCCGGCCGGGGGAAACCCGGGGGGGGCGCCCAAGGAGGGGTATCACAAAAACGAAACCAGGGTTCGTTCGCTCCACCATCGTCGGCGATGGAATTTTACCAGATGACAAAAAGGCTGTCCATTCGGCCAGCCTACGCCCGCGTCAGAACAGGGTTTGGGTAAATCGGCAGTTTGGCCGCGTTCTCTTCAGCGTAGGACGGGCGAAGATACAACGGCCGAACTTGCGTGAACGACTTAATTTCCCGGCGGAAAAACTTTTCCGAGCCTAAAGCCGCCACCCAATGGGGTTTCGGATCCAGGACGTCGGGCCGAAACCGGGCCCTCGATCCGAAGGCTTTCGACAACTCTTTTTTGTACCGCGCCGCCGCCGATCCCACAAACAATAACGACTGGGCCTGGAAACAACTTTGAAAAAAGTGAAGGAACCGGTCAAACCCAAACAACGTCGGCGCGTGAACCAGTTTAAAGTGGTGGCTGAACGTGTGATACGACCGACCCGACGGCACGCCCCGACGGCTTTTTTCCGTGAGTTTATGAAACCGCCAGACCGCCATATACACGTCCCCGCGCAACGCGTCCATCAACACGCACACCATGTCCTCGGAAAAGTTCCACACGAACGATTTGCCCGTCTGCCAGCCCGACCCTTCCGCGGCCAACACTTCCAGACTGGTCATTTCAACCAACGGCTTTTGCAGGGTTTGGGCCAACGTCCGAGCCGCCGAGACCCCCAGCCGAATCCCCGTGAATCGGCCCGGACCAATGTCCACCGCCAGCGCGTCCAACTCGTGGGGACCAAACGACGCTTTGCTGAACACCCCGTCCAACGCCGACATCAACCGCGGAGACCTGGGCGCCTTGTCAATAAATGATTTGTCCGCCCGCACACGAAAATCGTCCCACAAACAGGCCCCCATGTGAGAACCCGTGGTTTCTATCCCTAATATTTTCATTTTGTCCCCTTCAGCCGCCGGACGATTTCCTCCGACCGGGAACCTGCCACGTAAAATTCCACAAGCCGGGCGTCGTTGCCCTGATGCGAAATTCGAATGGGCAAACATTGAGTCGGCCAAAGGTATTGGCACTTTTCCGCCCATTCCACCACCGTTACGCCGGTGTCTTCGTGCAGTTCCTCCCATTCCAGGGCGGGGATTTCAGTGGGGGCCAACCGGTAGAGGTCCACGTGCCGCAACGGAATCCCCCCTTTCTTGGGCCGGTGAACCTGGACAATGGCAAAGGTGGGACTGCGCGGAACCCCTTCCAAATGAAGAACTTCCGCCATCCCTTTGACGAACACCGTTTTGCCCGCGCCCAATTCGCCCATCAAAGCCACCCAGTCCGACGGACGTAACAGGGCTCCCACCGATCGAGCCAACGCCATCGTTTCCGCCTCGCTCGCCGTTTCTCGAGAGAGAGACGGCGCTTTTTTAACCGTTAAAATGTTCGAAGACAGAAGGAACCTCCCTGGGACGTCCGTTCTGATAGGCCTTGACTCCCCGCGCGGAAGGGACAATCGATCCCACCACACGGGCAAAACCCATCGATTCGATTCGGCGCGCCGATTCTCGTCGCGCCGTGAAAACCAGTTCGTAATCTTCTCCGCCCGCCAGCGCCATCCCCTCCGCCCGGTCACCCGCCCAACGGCGCAACGCCGGCGATACAGGCAACCGGTCTGTCCACACCTCGGCACCGACACGCGACGAGTCGCTTAAAAGAGTCACGCTTTTCCAGAACCCATCGGATGCGTCCAGACACGCTGTCACCGCACCGGTTTTGGCCAGCCGGCGGGCCCAATCCAACCGTGGCGTGGGGCGCAACAATCGATTCACCAGAAACCGGATCGCCCGACTGTTCTGAGAAGACAGCCCTCTCTTCCCGCCATGGCCCGGAACCTTGAACGAAGGTTTTTCCAAAAGGGCCAATCCGGCCCCGGCGTCACCCAGGGTGCCCGTCACCATCAGCGCGTCCCCCGCTCGGGCCCCGGACCGTTTGAACACCCGGCCCCGCACACGCCCCAACACCGTTAAAGAAAATGTCATCCGATCCGACCGAACCGTGTCCCCGCCCACCAGCTCGAAACCGTGCCGCTGGGCCAACCGAGAAAATCCCCGATAAAAGTCTGACACGTAGTTGACCGGCGTCGCCGCCGGAAGGCCCGCCGACAACACCCCCGCCACCGGTTCCACATCGCCCATGGCGGCCAGATCGGACAAATTAACCGCCAACGTCTTGTGCCCCAGATCCTGCCCCCCTCCCCAAGCCAACCGAAAATGGACGCCTTCCACCAACATGTCTGTCGTGATCGCCAGAACGTCCCCACCCAACCGAACCAGCGCCGCGTCGTCGCCGGGCCCCACAATGACCCTTTTTGAAAGTCCCCTGGACAACCGCGGCAACAGTTTCTCTAACAAACCCCATTCGCCCACATCGCCCATCGTGCGGGCACCGCCCGTGCGCAACTCAGCGTCTCCCGAGAGTAAGGTCGGCGAGGGCCCGGTCCGCCATTGCCACGAAAAATCGGATTCCCACCCCCATGGACGGTTCGTGCAGAACAAACGACGCGTGATGCCACGGCCGACGGGTGCGCGGACCCGCGCCGGTTCCCAAATAAACAAAACACCCCGGGGCCCGGCTGAGATATTCCGAAAAATCTTCCCCCCCCATCGACGGCCGATCCAAATCCAGCACCCGGCGAGCGCCCACAACATCCACAGCCACGGACCGGGCCAACGCCGTCATGGCCGGCTCGTTGACAACGGGGTTGTTGAGCGCCTCGTAGCGCAATTGCACACGACCCCCATGGGCCCGAGCCACACCGTTGGCCACTTCCGCGATCAGTTGGGGCATACGACGGTGCCATTTTTCTGATAAAGTTCGGACGGTGCCCGTTAACGTCACCGAAGACGCCAAGATGTTAAACCGTTCACCGCCCTGAATGGTTCCAACGGTAAGAACAGCGGGTTCCACCGGGTCCACCCGGCGGGACACAATGGATTGAAGAGACGAAACGATCTGCGCCGCCATCACCACGGCGTCGCGCCCTTCGTGGGGGTAAGCGCCATGTCCGCCCTCTCCGCGAACCGTGAGCGTGAACCGGTCCACCGCCGCCATCAACGGGCCGGTTTTAATTCCCAACGTCCCCGCCGGCAACCGCGGGTTTACGTGAAGGCCAAACACCGCGTCCACCGTCGGCGATTGGAACGCGCCCTGGGCCAACAGCTGGCGCGCGCCCCCGGACCCTTCTTCGTTGGGTTGAAACAAAAATTTGACTGTCCCGGGATGGTTTAGGCCGCGCTCTTTCAGTTGAATCGCGGCCACGGCCAGCATGGCCGTGTGCGCGTCGTGGCCGCAGGCGTGCATCACCCCCGGGCGGAGGGACGCATAGGGCAATGCCGAGGTTTCTTGGAGAGGAAGCGCGTCCATGTCGGCCCGCAACGCGACGCAGGGACCCCGCCCCCGGTTCAACCGCGCCACCAAACCGGTGGGCTTGTGACGTCGAAAAGGGACCCCGCCCTGTTTCAGCGCCCGGGCCACACGGACCGTGGTTTCAAATTCGAGATGTCCCAGTTCCGGATGTTGGTGGATGGCGCGCCGGAGAGCAACGGCGGCGGCCAACGCCTCGCGGTCGGTCATCGCGAGCAACCGCCCACCGAAAAGGAAAACTGGACCCGGTGACGGGACCCCCCCGTCAACGAAAGATTCCCAGCTGATCTTTCAATTTTTGGGCCCATGAAGTGGGACAGATTCTACTACATTCGTAGAAACTCCGGGAAAAACACCTTTCAAATCGCGACACCCTCTTCTGTCAGAAGCCATTTCCAGAGCGGGATGGTTTTCACCGCGACATCATTCAACGTTTCTTCGACTTCCGCGTCTTCGGTAATGATGAGGGCCTTATTTGTGCATTACAACAATAAATATAGCCCACTAAAGAGATCACGGATCTTGCAAGGATTTATCTTTAAGGCTTTAGCGCTGGCTTTTAATAAGTGGGCACTGTGAACTTTTTTTGAACCGTAGAACCTTAGGGGAAATAAGTCAATTAGTGTACTCCGTCCCCTCCAGTGAGGATGTCGGTGGCGAGCACGGATATGGTTTTTTGGTGAATTGCGAACTGTTGACCCGCTCGGCCGTGAAGAAACACACCCAGCACCGCGGCGCGCCAAAGACGTTCTGCAATCCCTTCGGCGTTGACCTGGGCCACCAACGAGGCCACCAGGCCTGTCAAAACGTCGCCCATCCCCGCCGTGGCCATGGCGGGGGTTCCGGTTTTGTTCACATAGAGACGGTCTCCGTCGGACACCAGGGTCCTGTGGCCCTTAAGCGCCACCACGGCTTTGTACCGCCGCGCCGCTGTTCGGACGGCGTTGGGGCGGTCCTTTTGAACTTCCTCCGCGGAGATGCCCAGCAACCGACCCATTTCCCCAGCGTGGGGCGTGAGAATCAAAGGGCAGGAAGAGTCCACAGGGCCCAGTTTCGCTAACGCGTTGAGCCCATCGGCGTCGATCACCGTGGGGGTCGACACACTTGCCAAATAATTTTGGACAATAGATGTCGTTTCTTTACCCTGTCCCAGTCCCGGTCCCAACGCCACGGCCGTGACGCGTTTTTTGTCCACATACGCCCGCACCGTGGCCAAGGATACCGACGATAGGCCGCCGGGCCCCGCCGGTAACGCCAAGGTCATGGCCTCCCACGGCCCCTGTGCGGCGATCGGCTCCAAAAAGTCCGGCACGCCCAGGGTCACTAACCCAGCGCCGCCCCTCAACGCCCCCAAAGCCGCCAACCGGGGCGCGCCCATCAGGCCCCGGGACCCGCCCAAAACAAGAACATGCCCGAAATCGTATTTATGGGCGTCGGGCGCACGGGCGGGAAGCCAAGAACACATCATTTTCTCGTCATTCCGGCATGGACCTAGCCGGAATCCAATTTTTTTAAGATTGAGCCGATGAGTTACCATCTGGATTCCGGCCAAAAGCGGGCCGGAATGACAAGAAAAAACGGCACGGGGTTGGGTTTTTTCATTTTTTGGCGATACGGGGTTGGGACCGATGGTCCGCTCCCCCCTGAAACAGCGCCACCGCCACGGCGTATTCCGCTGTGTGCGAAAGGGTCAGGCTGAGACGGCCCTCGAACTTTTTGAGCCGCAACGACAGTTCCACCCGGGGTTTTCCCGACGGATCGTTTTTTACCGAAATATCTTTGTGCGCCACGCCCGGCTGGCCCAGAGCTTTATACACCGCTTCTTTGGCGGCGAACCGGACAGCGAAGTGCTGTGCCGCGTTTTTTTTGTCGCGGCAATAGGCCACTTCCCGAAGTGAAAAAACCCGGTCCACAAACCGCGGATTTTTGACCAGCCGTCCGACGCGCCTCACTTCCACAATGTCCACGCCCAGAGAGATTCCCGTCATGAAGGACATCCTATCAATTTTTCGATGCCACAAACCCAGCCCCACGTTCGTCGGCCCGCCAAAAAATCCCATCCCGGCCCGGAAAGATCACTTTTGCTCCGCACCGCCGAACCGACCGAGACGACCGGGTCAACGGCACGATCCAGCGGGGGCGAAGGACCGCCAATAGGTCGTCGGTGGGTGGCCCGCCTTTTCCACTGGCCCACGACAACCCGTCCACCGGGCCCACGGATCGCACCGAACTATCCGATTGTTGTCGGGATGTTAACCCAAAGTTAAGAAACACCCGGGCCGTTTCGTTCGTCAATAAAACCGCAAAGCCCGATCCTCCTTGCGGCGATAAGTATTGACACTGGACAGTTCCCAGCGAACTGGGGATCAAAGCCGGGGGTGGTGACCCTTCGTCCCAATAGACTCGATTCGTTTCTCGACGGGGGAGGACGATCGACCGTTTTTTTTCGAACACCGTCGATTTTGTTTCCGATTGAACCTGAACCGATGGATTGCGCCCGCCACGCCACACAATGTCCAAGGCGTTTCGGGGTTCCGGTTCGGCCAGGCCCCAGGCAACAGAGGCCGTGATGAGTCCAATAAGGGGGACCGACAATCGTTTTCTTTTGTAGGTCAGCGCCATGAACACCGCCACGATCCCAGCAAAAAGCGCCACGGTTTGGGCACCACGGATCGAACCATGCAACTGGGCGCAAGGAATTTTGGCCCACAGGCGCGCCCATCCCATCAGGGCCTGTGCGATCCATTCGGTGGGCACCGCCCAAATCGACGCGGCCCACGGCCACGCGCCATCCAAAAATGCCAACACCGCTCCCGACCAAAGACAGATCCCTGACAAGGGAACAGCCACCATGTTGGCCCCAATCCCCACCCACGAAAATGTCCCGAAGTAATAAAGCAGGAGCGGCGCCAACGCCAGCTGGGCCGCCAAACTTGTCGTGAGCAGCTCTTTGACGTAACGGACCGCCCGAAACAGGAGGGTCCGGCCACCAACGAAGGAACGGTCCCCCTCGTCCGAAGATCGGCGACCTCTCCAAACGGTTACGATGGCCCATGTGGCCACGTAAGACATTTGAAATCCGGCCTGGAAAAGCCGCGTGGGATCCAACACCAATAATAAACCCGCGGAAAAAAACAACGACTGTTCCGGCCGATCCCAACGACGAAACAGCGCGCCCATGGCCAAAAACGACGCCATCACCGCCGCCCGCAACACAGGGGGGTCCCCGCCGGCCATGGCGGCATACAAAAACGCCGCGGCCGGCACACCCACCAACGCCGCCCTGCGCGGCCACCACATCACCCACCGTGAGAACACCCACCACACCCCCACCGCAAACCCCACATTGGATCCCGACGCCACCAGGAGGTGATAAAGTCCACTTCGACGAAAATCGTCGGCCAAAGTTTCCAGACCCCGCGGTCGATCGCCCAGCAAAACGCCCTTCATGAGTTGGGCGTGAAGAGGCGACAAATGCTTTTCGAACGCCCGATGAAACTGCGCCCGCAAGCCCGCCGCCCATCGGAGCGGATGCGCGGACGACAACCGTTTTAAAAGAAAACTTTTTCCTTCCGGCACGAACAACGTCGAGGCGACGTTGGGCCCCGACCGGATCCCCGCCTCCCCCACAATTCCCCACACCGAAACCTCGTCGCCCCAGGTCCACGGCGTTGAGGGCCGTTGGCGAAACACCCGAACCACATGGCGGGCCTGCTCCACGTTCCCATTGGATGAACGCACCCATCGCGTGTTCAAGAGAAAAGTGTCCCCACCTTTGGTCGAGGAAGGATAACCTTGCACCCGCCCGATCATCAACGCGGGACGCCCAACGGCTCCCGCAAAGAACTTTTTTGAGGAAGCGAACGGTTCCCAAAACGACAGGGCCGCTAACGCCAAGGATCCCAAAAACACCGCTAAGATGACGGGCCGGCGAAACGGATAAGACAAAATAAAGGAAGGTCTATTTTCTGTTAAATCGGGAACAAGAACCACCGGGGGGAGACAACCGGGTAATTCCGGT
Source organism: Elusimicrobiota bacterium (assembly GCA_016715645.1). Classification (GTDB taxonomy): domain Bacteria; phylum Elusimicrobiota; class Elusimicrobia; order FEN-1173; family FEN-1173; genus JADKHR01. Next base: position 94,694 of record JADJZR010000015.1, read on the forward strand.
TAAAGTTTGAAGCCTTTATGGAGGTGGTCTACATCGGACTTGATTTGCTCGAGCCGACGATGAAAATCGGCGCCGGTGTGGTGTTCGTTCACAAGGTCTGCCAGTTGCTTTGATACCCGCATGGCCACGTGGGCATCTTGGGAAACCAGCCGTTGAAGGGATTCGATCATTCCATTAAACTCGTCGCGGAAATCTTCGAGCTCGTCGCCCACCCGAAGCCGCACACGGTGGGTGAGGTCCCCCGAGCCCACCGCCCGGGCGGACCGCTCAAAGCGGTATATGGGCCCCGCCAACTTATGGGACGCCAACACGGCGAAAATCACAACGCCCACCATATAAAGCGCCAACTTCAAAAGAAAAATATAACTATCTGATTTAAAGAGTTCGTAGAGGCTCGGGTCCATGAAATTTTGAACTTCCCGGCCGAAATGAAAATAAAAATCCAACCCGATGGCCGTCACGGCGATAAAAACAAAAACGCTGACCAGAAGAACAAACTTCATCTGCATGCCGCGCTTAATAAGAACAATGCGGCGCTTGATTCGCGGCGCCTGAAACGCGTCGTTTTTGGGTGGAACCGGGGAATGTGTGTGGGCCATGGTAGTCAATATTTAACAGACATTCGGCCTATTGTCAATCCCCCACGCACAAAAAAAAGCGAGATCAGGGGTGCGGCGGACAATTCCGTCTGCCGAAAAGAACCGACACTATGCCTCATCCGGCGGCATGGTAAATTGATAGCCGATGCCTTTGATGAATTGGAAACATGGCCCATGCTCTCCCCGTTGCCTAAAAAATCCGATAACACCCGGAGCTCGACGGAGCATTTTTCACCCTTTTTGTGAAATCCGAAAATTCGTCTTCCCGGTATGGTTCTGGCCGGGATCCAGACGGAAAACAACCCTGGATCCCCGCCAAAATCATGCGGGGATGACGGACTTACGTGAGCTTTTGGGCCCGTTGAGGACCAGTTATTGGGCCATTTGGCCGAGTGGCCAGGCACCACAGAGCGTTTGATGGGTTATTTTTGAACCACGAGGGTTGTTTTTGTGGTCTGGCCAGCGGACTCCGTTCATCCCCCCGGATTAAATTTGCATGAATAAGTAAAACGTTGTATCGTTTATTCATGAATTTCAAAAGGATTCAGGATATTTCTGGAAAAACCTCAGATTCATGCTTTTTATGGGGTCCCCGCCAAACGGGAAAGACCACTCTTTTGCAAGAAATCGTTCCTGATGCCCGCTTTGTCGATCTTTTACTTTCTGAAACGTTTGAAGAGCTCCAACGGCGTCCCTCCGTTCTTCGTGAAAAAATACTCGCTGACCCAAAACGGTCCGACCGGGTGGTTGTCATTGATGAGGTTCAAAAGATTCCCGCGTTATTGGATGAAGCCCAATGGATGATGGTCAACCACGGGATTCGGTTTATCCTTTGTGGTTCCAGTGCGCGAAAATTAAAGCGGGGGGCTGGAAACCTTTTAGGAGGACGGGCTCTTGGCTATGAGCTTTTTCCTCTGGTCTTTCCCGAAATCCCTGAATTTGATCTGAAACGGGCGTTGAACCATGGACTTCTCCCGCGACTGTATATTGGGGAAAATCCCTCGGAGCGGTGGCGGGCCTATGTGGGGAACTACCTAAAGGAAGAAATCGCGGCGGAAGCCTTGACCCGAGACTTGCCGGCGTTTAGTCGATTCCTTGAGGCGGCCGCCTTTAGCAACGGCGAAGTTGTGAGATACACCAACATCGCCCGCGACTGCGGGGTTTCCGCGCCCACCGTCAAAAGTCATTTCCAGATCCTCTACGACACCCTGTTGGGGTGGGAACTGCCGGCCTATCTCCGTCGACCCAAACGACGGACGGTTGAATCACCGAAATTTTATTATTTCGATGTGGGGCTGGCGAACACGCTCTTACGGCGCGGGGTCATTGAGGAAAAAAGCGAATCGTTCGGCAAAGCCTTCGAACACTGGGTGGCCATGGAACTGCGTGCGCACGCCCACTATTCCGGGCGGCACTACCCCTTGGCCTATTGGCGGACAACGTCCGGGTATGAGGTTGACTTTGTTCTTGGAGAAGGAGAAATCGCGGTGGAAGTGAAATCAACCGACCTGGCCGACGAGCGGCATGGTCGGGGTTTGAAAGCGTTTGCCGAAGAATATTCCCCCCGTCGCCTCATTGTGGTTTCCCAGGACAGAGAACCCCGACGCATTGGAAATATCGAAATCCTTCCCTGGAAAAATTTCATGGAAGCCCTCTGGGGGAATACGCTCATTTAATCCGGCGGCATGGAAAACTGGTAGCCGATGCCTTTGATGGATTGGAAAGATTGTCCGAAATCCCCCAGTTTCGTGCGAAGACGGGCGAGCGTGCTGTCGATGGTTCGGCTGGTGCCGTAGTCTTCTATGCCCCACACGTTTTCCATCAAAAATTGTCGGGTCAGAACACGGCCGGGGCGCGTCAGGAACGTGTGGAGGAGATCAAACTCTTTGGTCCGCAGGTCAACCGGTTGGCCTTCTAACGTCACTCGGCGATGGGATGTGTCCAGGTCGATGGGGCCCGCGTGGATCACCCGCCCGTCCGCGTCGGGGGCTTGGTTTTTTCGCAACACCAGGTTGACCCGGGCCACCAGTTCACGGGGACGAAGGGCCCTTTTTGAAATATAGTCGTCGGCCCCCATCTCCAGGGCCAGAACCGTGTCCATTTCTTTTCCCCGAACCGTTAACATGATCACCGGGATCCCCCGTGTCTTCGGCTCAGCCTTCAATTCCTTCAGAACAGCCAAACCGTCTTTGCCGGGAAGGTTCCAGTCCAGGAGAATAACGTCCGGATGGAGTTCCTGGGCCATTTTTAATCCGGTCAACCCGTCTTTGGCGGAGGCCACAAGGAAATTCTCCGCCACGAGCAGGCGTTGGACCAGCCTCACGAAATCGGGTTCATCGTCGATCACGAGGATCTGCATAAGACCTCCGTGTTCGCCGGCAACGACACGCAAAAAACGCTCCCGTGCCCGACCACACTGCGCACCTCGATCTTTCCCCCATGGGCTTCCACCAACCCTTTCGCAATGGCCAACCCCACCCCCGTCCCCTTGGGCCCCTCCAGTTGTTCCACTCGTTCCCGAACCTGCTCGAACCGGTTGAAGATCCGGCCCATATCTTTGGACGCGATGCCGGGGCCGGTATCTTCCACGTTCAATTGCACCCGGTCCCCCTCTCTCTGAACCGAAACCATAATCCGACCCCCCGGGGGGGTAAACTTTAACGCGTTGCTGACCAAATTGGTCATCACCTGCTGAAGTTTGTCGGAGTCCACCAACAATTCGATGTGGGGATCCCCCTGGGCCTCCAAACGAACATTTTTTTCCCGGGCCTTTGCGGCAAAGAGGGATTGGGTTTCCTGAATCAGGCTTAGGCCCCGCACCCGCGCCAGGCGAAGACCATCGGCTTTGGTTTCGATCTTGGCGAGGTCCAGGATATTATTGATAAACCGGCTCAACCGCGTGGTGTTATTTCGCACGATGTTCACGGATTCCATGACCTCCGCCAGGTTCCCGGCCCGCACATCTTCGGCGATCACATTGGCGTAACTTTCGATGGCCCCCAACGGGGACCGCAATTCGTGGGTCACGTTGGACACAAAATCGTCTTTCAGTTTATCCAGCTCCCCCAATTTCAGCGCCATGGTGTCAAACCCCTGCGCCAACTGACCCAGCTCATCTCTGCGACGCATGTGAATGCGATGATCCAGCCGCCCTTCGGCCAGGGCCTGGGTTCCCTTGAGTATTCGAACAATCGGTCGCGCCAAGCTTTGTGCCAACACCACCGCCCCCAACATCCCGAACACAAGCGCCCCCCCCAACACGAGGCTAAGCCGTTTCATCAGTTTGTGGAGGTTGGCGCGAATGTCGCGCTTTAACACGTCTTCCGAAAAAACCAGGGTGGCCTTCGCTCCCGCCACACCTTCCACCGCGCGGGTCATGGGAAACAATCGCTCGCTCCGTCCGGGCCCCTTCGTCCCGGCACTCTCGCCGATGGCCTTATCCGGGTTCAGTTTCCCGCGAAGGCCGTCGGAATGGGCGATCACGCGCTGATTTTTGTCGAGGCAGTACGCCCGCCGAACTCCCGGGATTTTCGCCACCGCCACCGCGGCGTTTACGGCGGCCATTTCATCTTGAACCAAAATGGCGTCACGGCAACTTTGGGCAAAACCCGCCAACAACGCCGACCGACCGCGCTGGGCCTCCCGCGCCAAATGGGCCCCTTCGCTGACGTAAACAGCCACACCGGCCGCCAGCAACGTCCCGGTCACCAACGAAACGCTCAAAAGAGCGAGCCGAACGCGCAATATCATAAACCTGATGACCTCCTCTCCGTGTTGGGCTCACGCCTCGTTAAATTGGGGTAACTACTCAGGTCCCTCATCCGCCCCTCCGGGGCACCTTCCCCCAAGAGGGGAAGGAAACAAAGATTTTCCCCTCCTCCTGGAAAGGGAAAAAGACGAGAAAAACTTTTTATTTTTTTTCATGGGCGATGTCCCCCCCTTTCTTCCTTCAACCGTTCCAACGCTTTGATTGTTTTTTTGTCGTTGGGGTTCGCCCGGAGCGCTTGCTCAAAAAGCGATTGGGCTTTTTCATAGTGTTTAAGGGAGTAGGCCTCCATGCCTTTCTCATACAACACTTTCGACTCTTCTTGGCGCCGTTGTGCCAGGGCGGACTCCTCGGCCGCCACCCGGGGCCCCAGAACAGCCAACCGCTCGGCACTGTTTTTGAACGTCTTATCCTTTGACTGAGCCGCGCGATACAAATCGATGGCCGTCGCCCAGTCGCCTTTGCGCTCTGCCGCCACAGCCCCCGTGTATAACTCTTCCTGGCACCGTTGAATGCCTTCTTGCGCCGCGCGATCGTTCGGGAAAAGGGCCAATACGTTTTCCCAGGCCGTCCACGCGGCCGTCCAGTTTTTTTGCGCCATCATCCGTTCGGCCCGATGACGCCGGGACTGGCCTTCCCGCTGGCGCTCCTCTTTCAAACGAGATTCCGCCGCCCTCAACCGTTCGGCCCCGGCCCTCTCTTCCGCCTTTTCCCACCGTTCGCGCCCGCCCGGATAGGCGGGGGATACTTCGACCAGCCGCTTGAAAAAGTCCGCCGCCTGTTCGTATCGTTTTTCTTCAAAGGCCCGATCCCCTAAAATAAACAACGTTTCCGGGTCCAAACTGGTGGCGATGCGCGAATCTATTTTTTTTTGCAACGTTCGCGCTTTCGCGTTCTTCGGAGAAATAGTCAACACCTCCTCCACCGCCGAGCGCGCACGCACCATTCTCTTTTCGGCAAACAGGGTTTCCGCCTGGCGCAGAAACGCGTTTCGCCGCGTCTCCGGCTCAAGGGGATCCCCAAACCGTAAAAAGATTTCAAACCGGTGAGTGCCTCCCAACTCTTCCTGAGGCAAATACGCGTAGTTGACGCCAAGCGCCTCACGCACAAATCCCAAACCGAACGTCATTTTCTCCAGCATCGTCAGGTTTCCGCTCCACGAACGATACCCCATCCGGGCCGAAACCGCGATCCGGTTCGCCCAGGCCCGAGAGACTTCAACCCCAATCTGAGTCCCCACCGTGTCATTCATCGGGGCATCGAGTTGGGCCACCGCCAACACGGAATCACGCCCCCCGCCCCGTTGGCGATCCACCATTAACCAACTTCCCCCACCAAGTAAATGGATCGGCAACTCCAACGGCCCCGTATTCGTTTGAAGCGCCGGTCCCAGGTTAAGCATACTGGCTCCCACCGGATTCGTTTCCCGCGCCCCATGACCCCGAGATCGGTGGCCCAGGTGGACGCCGCGTCCACCGAAATGTCCTGCCGAATCCCCTTAAGGGTTCCCCCCACAAAAACGGGCCCCAACGGCTGTTCGTACGACGCGCCCAACACAAAATCCTGCGGATGCACTGTGCCGCCGGGCGACCCGTTTTCCGTCAGCTCAAACGGTTTCACGGACGAATAGGCCATGCGGACCCCCCACGTTCGCCGTTCTTGTCCCCACCACACCGGCCGGACAAACCGAAGGTCTCCCCGGGTCTGTTCACCAAACTCCTCCGCATAGCCCAAAGCCAATTCCGTCCGCGGAACCTGACCCAACCTCGCCGGGTTCCAGAACAACGCCCCCCCATCGTCGGCCACCCCCACAAACGCGCCGCCCATTCCTTCCGCCCGCACGCTTGGGTCCCATTCTAAGAGAGCGGGACCCCGGGCATGCCGATCCTCTTTCGAGAAGACACCCCCCGCGCCGGAGGCGGCCAACAGCGTTAACAAACACCCTGGCACCCCGATTCTTTTCCAAAACGAGGACGGGCTACTCAACGAGAATTTCCCTTTGCAATTTTTCTTCACCCATCTCGATCACAAGGTAGTATACCCCCCGTGCCACACGATTTCCATAGGAATTAGTCCCGTTCCATTGAACGGGATATATCCCGCTTTCCACCCAACGGTTTTCCAATTCCACAACCTCTTCTCCCCGGGGCCCATACACTATACCCCGCAACACCCCCGGCGAATGCCGGTGACAGTCAAACGAGACCCTCCCGCCCGCACGCAACCGGTTCGTGTCCGTGACAACGCGGGTCTCTTCCACTGTCACGCCCCTTTGGGTGTCCACCGTCTCACTTTCCCGTCCCACCGAATTGCGAAACCGAACGTTGATCGTCTTCGTCCCGCCCCCCGGGCTCAAGACAACCTCTTGCGTCGATCGAAAGGGGATCCATTGATCCTTAAAGTCCGAGGTGATATCCCCGGACAACCGCATTTCCGTAGGCGCCCCGTCCACGGAAAGCGAAACGGTGACCCGCAGGCTGTCTCCTGCAATGTCAGGAACGGTGATCTGAGGGTTCTTTAAGGGCTTGAACCCAAATAAAAAGCGGAGCGCCCCATACGGGGGATAGATGGAATTGAAGTTTTCGTAGGCGACCAAATCGCGAAACCCGTCCCCATTAAAATCGCCCACATTGAACACGCTAAAATCTCCCACCCAACCCAAGGAAGAAACGGCCCCAAGATCGTTCAACGAAATTCCCCCCGGGTGAAGATCTGTTGTCAGGATGCCCCCCATTCCCACGTCATGGAAGGAGAATAGGTCATCCGCCCCGTCCGCGTCGAAATCGGCCAGAACCGCCCTCCAACCATTGACTTCTCTATCGCTAGGAACTCGATAAAAAATAACGCTTTCGGGGGTGCCTGTTTGTTGACGTAAAATCGGGTTCCCCATCGCAATGTCTGAACCGCTCACAACCCATTGGGGCTCTCCAAAGGCATAATTAAAAACGACGAGTTCATCCAGATGATCTCCTGTGAGGTCTCCGGCTGAAACGGGACCAATATCATTTTGATTGCCCACCCTGTCTACAAAATGTCCGAGGATCTGGACATTTCTGGAGAGGGGGGCCCCACCCGCTTCGGGGAATGGGGACTGCCCAAAAAACACAGAGACATCAGATGGGAGAGGTGGGAGAGTTGGATGTTGAGCCCCGACCGCCACATCCTCATTTCCATCCTGATTAAAGTATCCGGGCACCAAGTCCGTTCCCCATCCGGGAATCTCCAGCTCGACATAAAGATTCTGAAGAGAGAGATCCACCGTTGCGGAGGATAAACCGATCTCTCCCAACACAAAATAGACGCTCGAGGTATCGCTGGAATAAAGGACGGCGAAGTCGCCTACCGTATCCCCGTTAAAATCGCCCGCCGCCATTTTTTTTCCAAACTGGGTCCCGGGAAGACCAAGGATTTTAAAGGCGGACTCTCCTGGGTCGAGGTTCTTAATGGCCAAGGGCTTTTCTTCGCCGAAGTCAATTTGGATTTGGGGAATATGGGTATTCGCGTCGTTTCGGTACACCGCCAGATCATCCCGCCCGTCCCCGTTGAGATCCGCCATTTTTTTTGAGGGAAGACCGAGATCTCGTCCTAAACCGTCCAGGAACATTGTGCAGTGGGGGGTCGTCAAAAAACCCGCTTCTTTTTCATAAGGAGCCAAAAAAAGTTCAATGGACCGTGTGGTGGAAGACACCTCCATTAAGATCGCCACGTCGTCGCGCCCATCGCCGTTAAAGTCTCCCACGGACAGGGCCTCCCCACGGCTCGCGATGGCTTCGTTGCGAAAAGAGTCATTGAAGAGGGTGCCGTTGGCTTCGTTCGGTTGAATATTAATCACCGCCAGGCCCGAAACCGGGCAAAACAAAAGGAGAAAGAAAACAAAACGGTTCGCCAGGGAATATTTATTCAACGAGAATTTCCTTTTGCATTCGTCCGCCGTAGGCCTCAATCACCAGGAAATAAACACCTCGTCCCACGGGAGACCCGAACGCATTTCGGCCATCCCAAAACAGGGGGTAGATCCCGGGGTCCACCGGACGGTTCTCCATTTCCAACACCTCCGTCCCCATGGAATTGTATATTCGGGCCCGGAGGGACCCCGACGCGGTGACATGACAATCAAAGGCCACCTTTCCCCCCGGCCGGAGTCGGTTGGTCCCAGTGATTACGGACGAATTCTCCGCACGAATCTCCACCGTTGTCGAAATCGGATCGCTGGTCCGCCCCACCGCGTTTCGAAACATCGCGGTCACCGTTTTGGTTCCCTCGGTGGGGGAAAGAACAACCTCCCGAAGGGCTTTGAACGGGATCCACTTCTCCTTGAAGGTGTCCGTGATGTCCCCGGACAGGAACATCTCCGTAGGGTTCCCGTCAACGCCAAGAGCCAATGGAACGCGAGGACT
>JADJZR010000016.1 GCA_016715645.1 Elusimicrobiota bacterium
GCCCGCCTTCCCGAATCGCGAACCGCACGCCTTTCTCCAACGCCACCGGCACCATCAACTCCACTTCCACTTCCACGTTGTCCCCGGGCATCACCATCTCCACCCCGGGCTTCAACTTCAAACTCCCCGTCACGTCCGTCGTCCGCACATAGAACTGCGGCCGATACCCCGCAAAGAACGGTGTGTGACGCCCGCCCTCTTCCTTCGTCAAAATATACACCTGCCCCTTGAACTTCTTGTGCGGCTGGATCGTCCCCGGCGCGCAGATCACCTGACCCCGCTCCACCTGGTCTTTCTCAATCCCCCGCAACAAAATCCCCACGTTGTCCCCCGCCTGCGACTCGTCCATCACCTTGCGGAACATCTCGATGCCCGTCACCACGCTCTTCTTCGTGTCTTGCAACCCCACGATCTCCGCCGTGTCACCCACCTTGATGCGACCCCGTTCCACTCGTCCCGTCGCCACCGTCCCACGGCCCGTGATCGTAAACACATCTTCCACAGACACCAAGAACGGCTTGTCCAGGTCACGCTTCGGGTCCGGAATCGCCGTGTCCAATGCCGCAACCAACTTTAAAATCGCCTTCTCCCCAATCTCCGACTCCGTGTCCCCTTGCATCGCCTTCATGCTGGACCCACGGATCACAGGAATCGTGTCGCCCGGAAACTCATACTTCTTCAACAGGTCCCGAACCTCAATTTCCACCAGGTCCAACAGCTCCGGATCGTCCACCAAATCCACCTTGTTCAAGAACACCACCAGGTTCGGCACGTTCACTTGCCGAGCCAACAGCACGTGTTCACGCGTCTGCGGCATAGGCCCGTCCGCCGCCGACACCACCAAAATCGCTCCGTCCATCTGCGCCGCGCCCGTGATCATGTTTTTAATGTAGTCCGCGTGTCCCGGGCAGTCGATGTGCGCGTAGTGGCGCTTGTCCGACTCATACTCCACGTGCGACACCGCGATCGTCACGATCTTTGAATCGTCTCGAACGGTTCCGCCCTTCGCAATATCCTGGTAGGACTTAATCTGCGCTTTCCCCTGCTTGGAGAGAACTTGCAGGATCGACGCCGTCAACGTCGTCTTCCCGTGGTCCACGTGTCCGATCGTCCCCACGTTCACGTGAGGTTTCGTGCGCTCAAACTTGGGTTTCGCCATATTTTCTCTCCTTGTTAAAACATCAATCTAAACACAGAACAGAGGCAACTCAGGCCCCTCACCCTGCCCTCTCCCAAGAGGAGAGGGAAAATCAAAAAAAACTAAACTCCTCGCCCCACCTTCACTCGCGTCCCCTATCTATCCAAAAAAGACCCCTCTAAAATCCAGCCGTGTGAAAAAAGGGGACGAATGTCCCCCCCCTAGCGGCCGGCGGCTTGGGCGCCTTGGAACTTTTGGACAATTTCTTCTTGAATATTTCGCGGAGCCTCTTCGTAGTGGCTGGGCTCCATGCTGTAACTGGCCCGACCCTGGGACAAGGACCGCAACGTGGTGGCGTATCCAAACATTTCTTTCAACGGCACATGGCCGTGAATGAGCGTCACGTTCCCTTTGTTTTCCTGGCTCTCTATTTTGCCACGACGGCGCATCAAATCGCCCATCACATCGCCCAAATAATCTTTCGGCGTGGTCACGTCGATGCGCATGATTGGTTCCATCAACACGGGACTGGCGCGGCGCACACCGTCTTTTAAAGCCAACGACGCCGCGATTTTGAACGCCATTTCGTTGGAGTCCACCTCGTGGAAACTTCCGTCGAACAACGTCGCCCGGAAATCCACCATGGGATACCCCGCCAACGGCCCCGCTTCCATAGACTCCCGCAACCCCTTTTCCACAGCCGGAATGTATTCCCGCGGCACGCGACCGCCTTTGATTTTGTCCACAAACTCAAATCCTGTCGCCGGCGGCAACGGTTCCAGCTCCAGCCACACATGCCCGTACTGACCCCGCCCGCCCGTCTGCTTGATGTATTTGCCTTCGGACTCCACTTTCTTGCGGAACGTTTCTCGATAGGCCACCTGGGGCTGACCCACGTTGGCCTGCACATTAAATTCCCGTTTCATCCGGTCCACCAAAATGTCCAGATGCAGTTCGCCCATCCCGGCAATGATGGTTTGGTTGGTTTCGTTATCGGTTCGAACACGGAACGTGGGATCTTCTTCCGCCAACCGGTTCAACGCCAACCCCATCTTTTCCTCGTCGGCTTTCGATTTCGGCTCAATGGCCACGGATATCACCGGTTCCGGAAACTTCATGGACTCTAAAATGATCGGATGATCTTCGTCGCACAGGGTTTGACCCGTGATCACCGACTTAAGCCCGACGCCCGCGGCAATTTCGCCGGCAAACACTTCATCGATTTCTTCCCGCTTATTCGCGTGCATCCGCAAAATGCGGCCCAACCGTTCCCGGTTGCTCGTGTTCGCGTTGAACACATAGGAACCCGACTTGATGGACCCCGAATAAACTCGAAAATAGGTCACTTTTCCCACGTGCGGGTCGCTTTGAATCTTAAACGCCAAAGCCGAAAAAGGCGCGTCGTCTTTGGCTTCCCGAATCAGCTCGCCTTCGCCGCCCACTTCATGGCCTTTCGTGGGCAACACGTCCACGGGCGACGGCAAATAGTCGCACACCGCGTCCAACATGGGCTGAACTCCCTTGTTTTTAAACGACGAGCCGCACATCATGGGGAAAAACACTCCAGTCATTGTGGCTTTCCGAAGGACCCGCTTGATTTCTTCTTTAGAAACAGGCTTTCCTTCCAAGAAGGCCGCGGCGAGTGTGTCGTCGTGGTCCGCCAACGCTTCGATCATTTTTTCGCGGTACTCCGCCGCCCGCTCTTTCAAATCCGCCGGAATTTCGACAACCTCGAACGTCGCGCCCAACTCTTCACCGTCCCAAACATGCGCGTTCATTTCCACCAAATCCACGATACCTTTAAACGAGCTTTCCGCGCCGATCGGCAGTTGGATCGGCACGCCCTGCACCCCCAACTTGTCATGAACCGATTTGACGCAATCGTAAAAGTCCGCCCCCACCTTATCCATTTTGTTGGCGAAAATCATCCGAGGCACATGGTACTGGTCCGCCAACCGCCAGTTGGTTTCCGACTGGGGTTCCACACCCTGGGACCCGTCCAACAACACCACCGCGCCGTCCAGAACCCGCAACGAACGGTTCACTTCCGCCGTGAAATCGATGTGGCCGGGCGTATCAATGATGTTGATCTGGCAATCCCGCCACCGGCAATAGGTCGCCGCCGACGTGATCGTGATCCCCCGTTCCCGTTCCTGTTCCATCCAGTCCATGGTCGTGGTCCCGTCGTGCACCTCGCCGATCTTGTGGATGCGCCCCGTGTAATACAGGACCCGTTCGGTCGTGGTCGTCTTCCCCGCGTCGATGTGGGCCGTGATACCGATGTTACGAACCTTACTTAACGGAAATTGCCTTGGCATAAATTCTTTGTCTACCCTTTTATTTAACGTTTAAAGTAACTGCTCAGATCCCTCACCCTACCCTCTCCCAAGAGGAGAGGGAAAAACTACATCTTCCTTCAAGTCACCCGAAAACCAAAAAACCCGCCCCCGAAGAACATGCCGTGTGAAAAAAGGGGACGAATGTCCCCACTCACCAGCGGTAATGGGCGAAGGCTTGGTTGGCTTCGGCCATCTTATGGGAATCTTCCCGCTTTTTCATAACGGGCCCTTCTTTTTTAGCGCAGAGCAAAATTTCTTCCGCCAACCGCGTGGACATAGGCTTGCCTGTCTTACCCCGGGCCACCTGCAAAATCCATTTGAAGGCGATGGTTTGACCCCGTTCCGGCCGAACTTCGTTGGGGACCTGGTACGTCGCGCCGCCGACGCGGCGGGGACGAACTTCCAGTAGCGGACGGGCATTTTCGATGGCCCGGTTAAACACCGTCATTGCGTCTTCACCGCTTTTTTCCCGGACCTGGTCCATGGCACCGTAAAAAATCTTTTCCGCCGTCATCTTTTTTCCCATAAAATTCACACGGCCGATAAATCGAGCCGCCAACACCGATCCGAACTTAAAGTCCGGGTCAGGAATTCCGCGTTTTTCCCTAGGTTTAAGCGCTTTACGAGGCATCCGGTATCCCTTCTCTTATTTTTTGTCCGCGGCTTTCGGCCGCTTGGCGCCGTACTTCGAGCGCCCCTGCTTTCGATCGGTGACACCCGTCGCGTCCAAGGGCCCCCGCACGATGTGATACCGAACCCCCGGCAAATCTTTCACACGACCGCCACGAACCAACACAATCGAGTGCTCCTGCAAATTGTGTCCCACGCCGGGAATATACGCCGTTACTTCCATCCCTGTCGACAGCTTCACCCGTGCCACTTTGCGCAACGCCGAGTTCGGCTTTTTTGGCGTGGTCGTATAGACCCGGGTGCACACGCCCCGCCGTTGCGGCGACGAGCGCAACGCCGGCGCCTTCGTTTTGAAAATCATCGGCTCCCGGCCGGATCGAACCAATTGGGTTGTTGTCGGCATTGTTGCGTTCTCCTACGCCTTTGCGGCGACTGCGTGCAAACGGGCCTGCCGTTCGCGGTCGTAATACCCGGACCCGGTCGGTATCAGGTGTCCGATAATGACATTTTCTTTAAGACCCCGCAGGGGGTCCAACTGGCCCGTCGAGGCCGCGTCGGTCAACACCCGCGTTGTCTCTTGGAACGACGCCGCCGAAATAAACGAGTCCGACGACAAAGACGCTTTGGTGATCCCCAACAGAATCGGCAGAGCTTCCGCCGGTTCGCCCCCCGCCTCTTGAACCCGGCGATTTTCTTTTTTGAAACGGACCTTCGAGACAGTTTCACCGATCAAGAAATCCGTTCCGCCGGATTTCGTGATTTGCACGTTCGACAACATCTGGCGCACAATCACTTCGATGTGCTTGTCGTTCATGCCCACGCCCTGCAACCGGTACACTTCCTGAATTTCGTTGACCAAAAATTCCTGGACTTCTTTGGCGCCTCGCACGCGAAGAATGTCGTGCGGATTGACCGCCCCGTCCGTCAGCGGTTCGCCCACGCCCACCCGGTCGCCTTCGTACACCACCAAATGTTTTCCCTGGGGAACGTTGTAGTCCCGCGCCAACGCCGTGTCTTCGTTGGTCACCGTCACTTTCATGGTCCCCCGCGCTGTTTGGCCCAACTTGACGACACCGTCAATTTCCGACGTGATCGCCGAGTTGCGCGGTTTGCGAGCTTCAAACAGTTCCGCCACCCGCGGCAAGCCGCCCGTGATGTCTTTGCTCTTCGATACCTCTTGGGGAATCTTCGCCAGCACGTCGCCCGGCATCACTTTGTCGCCGTCGTGAACCACCAAGTTGGTGTCCACCGGAAGAGGATAACCCGCTTTCCGTTTTCCGCTCTCATTGATCACCACTTGCGGGTGCAACTGCTCGGCCCGGTGCTCGATGATGACGCGTTCAATCAAACCCGTGATACGGTTTTTTTCTTCGTGCATGGTGATACCGTCCATCACGTCGTGCAGTTTCACCGTGCCTTCCTGCTCCGTCACGATCGGCAACGAGTAGGGATCCCACTGCGCCAACACGTCGCCCACCTCGGCCTTTTGCCCCTCCGCCACACGCAACCGCGCGCCGTAAGGAATGTCGTGGTGCTCTTTCTCCTGACCACCCGCTTCACGCAACGACAACACTCCGTTTCGCGAAACAGAGACTAAGACACCGTCCCGATTCTTGAGGGTGCGCATGTTGAGGAACTTGACCGCCCCCCCCTTCTCGGCCGCTACCTGGGACTTTTGAACCACGCGGCTGGCCGTTCCACCGATGTGGAACGTCCGCAACGTCAACTGCGTGCCCGGCTCGCCAATGGACTGCGCGGCAATGACCCCCACCGCTTCGCCCACTTCCACCCGCTTGCCCGTGGCCAAATTGAGTCCGTAACATTTGGCGCACACACCGAACGCCGCTTCGCATGTTAACACCGACCGAATCCGAATTCGATCGATGCCCGACGCCGCCACTTTTTTCGCCTGGGCCGCCGTGATCATATCGCCCGCTTTCACCAACACCTCGTCGGTGGTCGGGTCCACCACGTTGTCCAGCGTGAACCGACCCACCAACCGCTCTTCCAAGGGTTCGATCACGTCGTCGCCCGACCGAATCGTGCCGATGCGGATGCCGTTGATCGTGCCGCAATCTTCGCTGTAAATCACGATGTCGTGGGCCACGTCCACCAACCGACGTGTCAAGTAACCGGCATCGGCCGTCTTCAGAGCCGTGTCGGCCAACCCTTTTCGTCCGCCGTGCGTGGAGATAAAATATTCCAACACCGTCAGCCCTTCGCGGAAATTCGAAATAATGGGCGACTCGATAATTTCGCCCACCGCCCCCGTGATTTTCTTTTGGGGTTTTTGCATGAGTCCTCGCATACCCGCCAACTGACGGATCTGCTGGCGGCTGCCTCGGGCCCCCGAGTCGGCCATCATGTAGACTGAATTGAATTTGCCCTCTTTGGGATTGTAAACCGCTTGCTCGGTTTTTTTCATGTCGTCGAACATCACGTCCGCGATTTGGTCGGTCACGTGGGTCCACAAGTCGATGATCTTGTTGTAGCGCTCTGAATCCGTGATCACCCCGGCTTTGGACTGCTTTTCAATGTCGCGAATCTCTTGCCGCGCCTTTTTCACCAGTTCGTCTTTCAATTTTGGGATGTGCATCTCTGAAATGGAAATGGACAGCCCCGCCTGCGTCGCGTATCGGAACCCCAATCGCTTGATGTCGTCGAGAAACGTCACCGTTCGCGTCACACCCAGCTCCCGGTAGCACCGGTCCACTAAACCCACCAACTCTTTTTTGGTCACAGCCGTGTTCACATACCCCAGTTCCGGCGGAACGACGCTGTTGAAAATCACCCGACCCACGGTCGTGCACTGTTTCCATTTTGAGGCGTGATGCAAATCTTTCTCGGCCAACCCTTCTTCCACCAGGGCGTGCAGACCTTTTACCTTGATGCGGGCATGCAAATCCACCTGCGCGGGACTGGCTTGGTGAATCGAGATCACTTCGTCGCGGCCGGCGAATATTTTGCCTTCCCCTGGAACGCCGGTCTTCTCTTTCGTTAAATACGCGCACCCCAACACCATGTCTTGGGCCGGAACCGCGATCGGCCGACCCGAGGCCGGCGACAAAATGTTGTTCGTCGCCATCATCAACAACCGCGCTTCCAACTGAGCCTCCAGCGATAACGGCACGTGCACCGCCATCTGGTCTCCGTCGAAGTCCGCGTTGAACGCCGCGCACGTCAACGGATGCAACTGAATGGCTTTCCCTTCAATCAGGACCGGCTCAAACGCCTGGATTCCCAACCGGTGCAAGGTGGGAGCTCGGTTTAAAAGAACAGGGTGGTTCTTGGTAACTTGTTCCAAAATGTCCCACACTTCCGGTTTGACCCGCTCCAACATCCGCTTCGCGGCGCGCAATGTGCAACTTTCCCGTTTCATCAGTTCGTGAATGATAAACGGTTTAAACAGTTCCAGCGCCATTTCTTTCGGCAATCCGCACTGGTGCAATTTCAAGTTCGGGCCCACCACGATCACCGATCGGCCCGAATAGTCAACCCGTTTTCCCAACAGGTTTTGGCGGAACCGGCCCTGCTTTCCTTTCAAAATGTCCGACAGAGATTTCAAGGGCCGGTTGCCCGCCCCCACCACCACCTTGCCGTGAACCCCGTTTTCCAACAACGCGTCCACAGCCTCTTGGAGAAGCCGCTTTTCGTTGTGAACCATCACTTCGGGAGCGCGCAGGCCCTCGATGTGTTTCAACCGATTGTTCCGGTTAATGATCCGTCGATACAAATCATTTAAATCCGAGGTGGCAAACCGACCGCCTTCCAGCGGAACCAAAGGCCGAAGGTCCGGCGGGATCACCGGCAACACCGTCATGACCATGTTTTCCGGCCGCGTCCCTGACCGCATGAATCCTTCCAAAACCCGCAGACGTTTAACCAACCGCGTCTTTTCCGCTTCGGAATTGGCCACCTTCAGTTGAGCGCGAACCTCGCCCGCCTCTTTTTTCACGTCAATTTCTTCCAACAACTGACGGATCGCTCCTGCCCCAATACCCACCGCCACCTTGCCTTTGGTCTCTTCTTTGGCCTTATGCAATTCTTCAAGGGACAACAACTGGCGCGCCTTGTATTTCACTTTTCCGTCAGCGTCTTTCCAATCTTCTAACACCACGTGGCGGGCGTAATACACCACTTTCTCAATATCCGACAACTTCAAATTAAGCAACGTTCCCATCCGAGACGGGGATTTGCGTAAAAACCAAATATGCGCCACCGGAACCGCCAATTCGATGTGACCCATCCGTTCCCGGCGAACCTTCGATTCGGTCACTTCCACCCCGCATCGATCACACACAACACCTTTATACTTGATGAACTTATACTTGCCGCAATTGCATTCCCAGTCGCGGACCGGCCCGAATATGCGCTCACAAAACAATCCGTCCCGCTCGGGCTTGAAAGTGCGGTAGTTGATCGTCTCGGGCTTACGCACTTCCCCGAAACTCCACGACTGAATCTGTTCCGGCGAACCAATGGTGACACGAATCGAGTCAAACCCCGAAAAGTTTAACCCTCCCGTGCTTTTCTTTTTAACGTCTTTCTTTTTTTCCGCAAACAAGGTCGTCACCGGTTACTCCTTCGCCACGGCGGCTTCTGCCACAGGGGTTTTTGCCTCGTCCATCGAAATAGGCTGCCCCGCCTTCAACAGGTCCACGTTCAACCCCAACGACTGCAACTCCCGCACCAACACGCGGAAACTTTCCGGCACGCCGGGTTCCGTCACCACGTCGCCGCGAATGATCGCTTCATACATTTTTGTCCGCCCCTGAACGTCGTCGGACTTGACCGTCAAAAATTCTTGCAGAGTGTGGCTGGCCCCATACCCCTCGATGGCCCACACTTCCATTTCGCCAAACCGTTGGCCGCCAAACTGCGCTTTGCCTCCCAAAGGCTGGCGCGTGATCAACGAGTACGGGCCCGTGGAGCGGGCGTGAATTTTGTCTTCCACCAGGTGGGCCAACTTGATGATGTACATGTATCCCACCGTCACCTTGTTGGCGAACAGCTCTCCCGTGCGCCCGTCACGCAACGCGATCCGTCCGTCGTCTGAGGGAAGCCACTCCTCTTTCCATCCCTTTTCCAGAAGTTTATTTTTGGCTTCGCGCATCATCTCCTGAATCTGCTCTTCCGTGGCCCCATCAAACACCGGAGTCACCGCTTCCACGCCCAAAATCTGCGCCGCCCACCCCAACGTCGCTTCCAACAACTGGCCCACGTTCATCCGCGAAGGAACCCCCAACGGCGAAAGAACCACGTCGATCGGCGTTCCGTCCGGCATATACGGCATGTCTTCCGGCGGCAAAATTTTGGCCACCACGCCTTTGTTGCCGTGGCGACCCGCCAGCTTGTCGCCCACTTGGGTCTTTCGTTTCGAGGCGATATACACCTTCACCACCCGGTTGACCGTCACGGGCATCTCGTCGCCCATCTTGAAATTCTCTTTGTCCCGCGCCGATCGGCTTTTGGCTTCCTCAATCCGCCGCTCCGCCAGGGATTCAAACATGGCTTTCTGTTCTTGGGCTTGGGCCTTTGTGAGAGACCCCTCTTCATGCCGCGCCTGCACGTCCGCCAACTGGGCCTTGCGGTCCGCCCGAATTGTTTCGATGCGGCTTTCCAGTTCTTGGTCCATCTCTTTGAGGCGCTTGTTCTCGTCTTTCTTGGCCATTTTTTCTTTCCGAACAAAGACCTTCGTGGCCAAAATTTTTCCCGTCACGCCCGGAGGGACGCGCAGAGACGCGTCCATTACGTCTTCCGCTTTCTTTCCGAAAATCACTTTCAGCAAACGCTCTTCGGGCGTCGTCTGTTGATCGCCTTTTGGGGCCACTTTGCCCACCAAAATATCGCCGGGCGCCACGTCGGCTCCCACCCGAATAATCCCCGTCTCGTCCAGGTTCGCTAAGGATTCCGCCCCGACGTTCGGGATATCCTTGGTGATTTCTTCGGCACCCATCTTGGTGTCCCGGGCTTCCACCTGGAACTCCGAAATATGAATCGATGTGAACACGTCATCGCGGACCAATCGTTCCGACAACAAAATCGCGTCTTCGAAGTTGTACCCTTCCCATGGCATGAACGCCACCAGCAAGTTGCGCCCTAACGCCAGTTCGCCGTTTTGCGTCGCGGGCCCATCGGCCAACACGTCGCCTTTTTTGACCCGATCATACTGCTTGACGCACGGCACTTGGTTGAGGCACGTGTCTTGGTTGGACCGGGCATATTTGCGCAACGGATAGAGGTCCACCCCGCCTTTCCCTTCTTCCGAGTAAACCGCCACATGGTCGCTGTCGGCCGATAACACCACCCCGCCCCGTTTGCTGATTTCCACCGCGCCGGAGTCCCGGGCCACACGCTCTTCGATGCCTGTCCCCACCAACGGACGCGTCGGAAACAACAACGGAACCGCTTGCCGTTGCATGTTCGAACCCATCAACGCCCGGTTCGCGTCGTCGTGTTCCAAAAAGGGAATCAACGCCGCCGAGGTCGACACCACCTGCACCGGCGAAATGTCCATGTAGTCCACGTCGTCCGGCCCCTTCTGGGGAAAATCGCCCTTGTGCCGGCACGCGATCAAATCCGTCGTGAATTTTCCGTTCTTGTCCACCGGCGCGTTCGCCTGGGCAATCACGTAATTGTCTTCTTTGTCCGCGGTCAAATACTCCACGTCGTTGGTCACGCGGCCTTTTTCAACTTTTCGGTAAGGGGTTTCAATCAATCCGTACTGGTTGATCCGAGCGTAGCAGGCTAACGAGGTGATCAAACCAATGTTCGGGCCTTCCGGCGTTTCGATGGGACACAACCGGCCATAATGGGTGTGGTGAACGTCGCGGACTTCAAAGCCCGCGCGCTTACGGTTGAGCCCGCCCGGGCCCAGGGCCGACAGGCGCCGCTTGTGGGTCATTTCAGCGAGCGGGTTGGTTTGGTCCATGAACTGCGAAAGTTGGCTGGATCCAAAAAACCGCCGAACAGCGGCTACCACCGCCGCCGCGTTTACCAACGTCCGGGGCGTCAGCTGGTTGTTCTCCTGCACGTTCATCCGCTCACGAACCAACCGCGCCATTTGGGCCAACGCGGCCCGAACTTGATTTTCCATCAGCTCGCCCACCGACCGAATTCGACGGTTTCCCAAATGATCGATGTCGTCGATCTCCACCTTCGCCGTCGTCGACCCGAACGTGTGAGTGGACGCTTCGTTGTTCAACAAAATCATGTACTGCAACGTGGCGATAATGTCTTCCCGCGCCAACGTCCGCCGACGATCGTTGGGCACCTCAAATTTGAAATCTTTCCGTTCCGCCAACGCTTCCAAAAAGGGCAACAGTTTGCGGTTAATTTTGAACCGGCCCACCTTGGTTAAATCGTATTTGCGGATGGATTTGAACAGCATGTTTTCTAGGTAACTTTCCGCTTGTTCGGGAACAATAAATTCTTGCGCGCGAACCACCCGGTAAATGGCCTGGATCGCCTCTTTGCGGGTTTTGATGTTGTCTTTCAACAACGTGTTGCGAATCGCCACGTCGTTGACCTGCGGGTCCAGCTTCAACACGTCCACCGATCGAACCTTGCGATCTTGCAGGCGCAAAAACATTTCCCGCGTGATCTCTTTGTTGGCTTCCATCACCACTTCGCCGGTCGTCGTGTCCACGCAGTCCCGGGCCACAATTTTTCCCACCACCTCTTCCGGCGCGAGACTGCCCAACGTCAACGTTTCCACATCATAAAACAACGACAGAATTTCCGCGTCCGATTCGATTCCCATGGCGCGAATCAATGTGGTGGCCGGGATTTTTCGTTTCTTGTCAATGCGGACAAAAATGGCGTTGTTGAGATCAAATTCGAATTCCACCCACGCGCCCCGGTAGGGAATCAGACGGGCAAAATAGAGCTTTTTGCCATACGACGAAATCTTTTTCTCTTCGTCTTCCTCAAAAATGACGCCGGGCGATCGATGCAACTGGCTGACCACCACCCGCTCCACACCGTTGATCACAAACGTCGCCGGGCCCGTCATGAGAGGCAAATCGCAAAAATACACTTCTTGCTCCGTCAACACTTTTGGTTTTCCGCCCGGTTGCTTTTGCACCAACCGCAACCACGCCCGCAACTGCGCCGAATGGTTCCCGTCTTTGCTCAACGCCTCGTTCACCGAATATCGCGGTTGCCCCAATGTGTAATGCATGAACTCCAACGAGAGAATCTCGTCGGTGCTCGTGATCGGAAATACGTCCATGAAGGCCGCTTGCAACCCCTGGATCTTGCGATCGGAGGGCGCCACGTCTTTTTGAAGAAATTCTTCGTAAGAACGCGTCTGCATCTCCAAGAGCGGCGGCAATTCGATGGTCGGACGAATACGAGCAAAGGACGTCTTTTTCATAGGCGGTTGACTCGGTTCTCCCTCAAATTTTGACGATTGCGATTATTGGAACACCTTTCTCTTAACATCAACAGGTGCGCCCTTTCGGACACCCCCAGAAAGGCCGGCTTATTTAATTTCGACAGTGGCGCCCACATCCGCCAACTTTTTCTTCATCTCTTCCGCGGCGTCTTTCGACAAACCGTCTTTCACGTTTTTCGGAGCGGCCTCAACCAAATCCTTGGCTTCCTTCAGGCCCAAACCCGTCAGCTCGCGAACCACTTTGATCACGTTGATCTTCTGCGCTCCCGCGCTTTGCAAGACCACCGCGAAACTTGTCTTTTCTTCAACGGCCGGAGCGGCTCCCGCCGCGGCTGGAACGGCGGCTCCCGCCACCATCGCCGGAGCGGCGGTAATCCCGTATTTCTCTTCCAAACCTTTCACGAGTTTATGAACGTCGAGAATGGTCCATCCGTCAATCGACTCCATCACATCGTCTGCTGTGCATTTCGCCATATTTCCTCCGATTGGGGACGTTCGCCCCTTAGGGACGTTCGTCCCTCGGGGGGGGGGGGTGGACCTGCCCCAGGATCGCTCGCTCTCGGACCGTTGCCCAGCTTCGCCCCGGAACAACCGCCCCTTTTGAAACCTACGCGCCCTTCTCTTTCTTCTTGGCGATTTGGTCCAATAAGCTCGCCAAGTTTCTTAAATCCGCCTGCAACACCCCGGCAAATTTTGTTAAGGGGCTGTTGAGCTGTGCCGCAAACTGCGATAGCAAAACTTTTCGCGGCGGCAAAGAAGCCATCGCTTTTAAATCGGCGGGCTTTATTACTTTTCCGTCGATGTATCCCGCGCGAATCTTCATGTTCGCGTGGCCTTTTTCAAATTCAACCAGCACTTTTAACCCAGCCACCGCGTCGCCTTTTTGGATGATCAGCGCCGACTGTCCTTTAAAATATTCCCCGAACCCAACGTCGATCCCCTTGTTTTTTAAGGCGATTTTGGCCAATCGGTTTTTTACGATCTGGCAGCGTGCTTGCAAAGGCCTTAACTTTCCCCGGAGTTCGTTCAACTCTTGTGTTTTTACTCCCACATACCCCGCCACGATCAGCCCTTGAAGACCGTCAAAATCGTTGGTAAGAGTGTCCACCGCCGCTACTCGTTCTTTTCGGAGACTTGGCATTTTGTCCTCTAAAATTAAAAAAACACTCCCCCCGGACGGTGAAGAGTGTTTTCTTCATCGCGCCTCGGTAGGGCGACCCGTTGTTCGGGCCAATTGAGCCCGCCCCGCCCGACGTTCGTGCACGGGACTGACCCCTACTGTCTTTGCCGCGGAATGTTCAGGAATTGGTTCCCTGCAACCTGCGGAGTCTATCAAATTGTAAAACTTATTGCAAGTGCCAGAGGCACAGTTCCCGGCGCCGACCTACTCTCCCGGGACCTCGCGGTCCGAGTACCATCGGCGTGGATGGGCTTAACGGCCGTGTTCGGAATGGGAACGGGTGTGACCCCATCACGAATAGCACCGGGAACTCTGCCCCCGTCTTGTTCTTAAACTCACCAATAGGAAAGTCAAGCGTTGTCTCGCTAGATACAAAGATGCGACTAAGTCTCACGGCCGATTCGTAAGGGTTAGCTTCATGGGTTACCCCACTTCCACACCCCTCCGATCAATCCAATAGTCTATTGGAGGCCTTTAGGTTCCACAAGGGAACAGGGACTTCTCATCTTGAGGTGGGCTTCACGCTTAGATGCTTTCAGCGTTTATCCCGTCCGCGCAGTAGTTATCCGGCCATGGCCCGGGTGGGCCAACCGGTACGCCAGAGGCGCGTTCATCTCGGTCCTCTCGTACTAGAGACGACTCACTCTCAAAAGTCCTGCGCCTACGGTAGATAGAGACCGTACTGTCTCACGACGTACTGAACCCAGCTCACTGCGCTTTAATTGGCGAACAGCCAAACCCTTCCCACCGACTCCAGCGGGAGGATGCGATGAGCCGACATCGAGGTGCCAAACCGGATCGTCGATATGGGCTCTTGGATCCGATACACATGTTTCCCCATTTCCATGGGGTGTAGACTATATCATCATCCCATACAAAGTATGGGCGCTTGGCGTGTTACCTTGGTCGTAAATTTGTTTTGCCGGCTCGGCAAAACACTAACCAAAGTCGTGCCGGACGAAACCCTTGTACGAAGGAGATCGCCACGACGCCCTTTCAATCCCTAAGACAGGGACCTGCCTTTCGGCTCGGGCGTGGCACAGTCGTTACAGATATAAAATTTATCGTTAATCTGACTTAATCTTACATCCACGGTATTGCCCTCTTCCATCAAAGACGTGTGCCTTTGCGCGCCCACAGCGCGTGTGTTTTCAACAATGGAATGTTGGGTTTCACCGTTCAAAGCCAAGTTTTTTATCCTGTGCAATTACTCGCACAGGGGCCTATTTTTAGTTAAGCCTGTTATCCCCGGGGTAGCTTTTATCCGTTGAGCGATGGCAATCCCACAATCAACCACCGGATCACTAGATCCTCGTTTCCGATCTGCTTGGCTTGTCGGCCTCGCAGTTAAGCTCTCTTCTGCTCTTGCACTCGACAGGCGATTTCTATACGCCTTGAGAGAACCTTGGAACGCCTCCGTTACTCTTTAGGAGGCAACCGCCCCAGTTAAACTGCCCGCCTGCTACTGTTCCCCGGCCGGTTAGACGGCACGGGGTTAGCTCCTCAGAACCGAAAAGGTGGTATTTCAAGGTCGCCTCCATCCCGCCCGAAAGCGAAACTTCAATGGCTCCCACCTATCCTACGTATCCAGTCCCAAAACGCAATAACAAGTTACAGTAAAGCTCCACGGGGTCTTTTCGTCTGACCGCAGGTAATCCGCGTCTTCACGGATACCACAATTTCGCCGAGCCTCTCGCCAAGACAGCGGAGCCTTCGTTAAGCCATTCGTGCAGGTCGGAACTTACCCGACAAGGAATTTCGCTACCTTAGGACCGTTATAGTTACGGCCGCCGTTTACCGGGGCTTAAGTTCAAAGCTTCGGGCCCTTGCGGACCCTGACCTCTCCCCATGACCTTCCGGTACCGGGCAGGCTTCACACCCTATACGTCATCTTGAGATTTCAGCAGAGTGCTGTGTTTTTGTTAAACAGTCGCGGCTCCCCTTTCACTGCGGCCCATCGAACCTCCGGGTTTGCGTTAACGCCCCCTTCAATTCAACAGGCACCCCTTCTTCCGAAGTTACGGGGCCAGTTTGCCGAGTTCCTAAGCGAGAGTTCGCTCGCGCGCCTGAGGATATTCTCCTCGCCTACCTGTGTCGGTTTGCGGTACGGACACACAATGCAGTAACCACGGGGATTTTCTTGGCAGCGGAGTTGGGCCACTTCGCACGTCTTGCAACGCGCTCGCGCTCGGCTTTCGGGATTAGCGAACCTCCGGATTTGCCTGGAGATCCTCCCTACCGCCTTGGGCCGGTAACCTTCTGCCGGCTGGCTTACCTTTCTGCGTCCCCCCTTGGTGTGACCCACATTATGTGGTTCAGGAATATTAACCTGATGCCCATCATCTACGCCTTTCGGCCTCGACTTAGGATCGACTGACCCTGTTCAGACGAACTTTAAACAAGGAAACCTTAGGCTTGCGGCGGGTCTGATTCTCACAGACCTTATCGCTACTTATTCCGACATCCTCACTTCCGTCTCGTCCAGCACTCCTATCGGTATGCCTTCATCCTACAACGGAACGCTCCCCTACCCCGTGAAATGGACGAATCCACTTCACAGCCGTGACTGCGGTATCAGGTTTGAGCCCCGGACTTTTTCGGCGCGACTTAACTTGACGAGTGAGCTGTTACGCACTCTTTAAAGGATGGCTGCTTCTAAGCCAACCTCCTCGCTGTCTGAGTCAAATCACATCCTTTACCACTTAACCTGAATTTTGGGACCTAGGTCGACGGTCTGGGTTGTTCCCCTCTTGCGCACGAAGCTTAGCCCTCGTGAACTGACTGCGGAGTTTTCCCGTATGTATTCGGAGTTTGGTTAGATTCGGAACCGAGGTATTCGGCCCTACACTATCCAGTGCTCTACCTCACACGGTCATCGCTCCACGCTAGCCCTAAAGCTATTTCGGGGAGAACCAGCTATCACCAGCCTCGATTGGCCTTTCACCCCTAACCCAAGCTCATGCAGGACATTTTCAACTGTCAACGCTTCGGGCCTCCATCACCGGTTAAGGTGACTTCACCCTGTCCTGGGTTAGATCGACTGGCTTCGGGTCTACTATTGCATACTTGTCGCCCGTTAAGACTCGCTTTCGCTACGGCTCCACACCTTCAAGGTGCTTAACCTTGCATGCAACAGTAACTCGCCGGATCATTCTTCAACAGGCACGACGTCGAGCATTCCCCTTGCGGGGCATAGCTCTTCGTCTGCTTGTAAACGCACGGTTTCAGGTTCTTTTCACTCCCCGTCAGGGGTCCTTTTCACCTTTCCCTCGCGGTACTTGTGCACTATCGGTCGCCAGAGAGTATTTAGCCTTGGAGAGTGGTCTCCCCGGATTCACGCCGAATTTCACGTGCTCGGCGTTACTTAGGTACCCATCGTGAGCCGCTTCGTTTTCGCTTACGGGACTCTCACCCTCTTTGGTCGGCCTTTCCAGGCACGTTCGACTAACGAAGCGATTTTTTACTCACCGGCTCTAAACCGGACAGGCCCTGCAACACCCAACATAGGTTGGGTTTAGGCTGTTCCCCGTTCGCTCGCCACTACTGAGGGAATCTCGTTTGATTTATTTTCCTCCAGGTACTGAGATGTTTCACTTCCCTGGGTTGTCTCGACAACGGTACCTCTTCCGGTTTCCCGAAAGCCTTTCCATTGTCGTTCCGTGATTTGTCACCACGGAGGGTTTCCCCATTCAGAGATCTCCGGATCAAAGGTTGCTTGCACCTCCCCGGAGCGTATCGTCGCTGGCCACGTCTTTCTTCGACTTCTGGCGCCAAGGCATCCACCATGCGCTCTTAGTAACTTAGCCGCATCTTTGTATCCTCAGTCGCATCGCGCAACTCAAGGCGCCGGAGTTTGACCCCCGACGTCTATTGAAGCTCGATACAACATTACGATTAGACGCTTGACTTTCCTATTCGTGTGTCAAAGAACCGCCGATTCGTGGCTCAAACTTCACCAGGAACCGACTAAACTTAAAATTTTATAATAAAGATCAAAATGGAGCTGATCGGGATCGAACCGACGGCCTCCTGCTTGCAAAGCAGGCGCTCTCCCAGCTGAGCTACAGCCCCCCGACACTCCACACTCCGCCCAAACTGGGCGGAAGTGGACTCGAACCACCGGCCTCACCCTTATCAGGGGTGTGCTCTAACCAGCTGAGCTATCCGCCCAAAACAATATGATTAATCCCACCGAGTCACACTTCCATTTTGACTTTCATTTCCAAACACCATTTCGCAAGCCAGTGAGCGCCCCAGGCGCAACCGACGATCGACCTCTTTCAGCGACACCGAAGTGCCCTGAAATACTCCTTAGAAAGGAGGTGATCCAGCCGCACGTTCCCGTACGGCTACCTTGTTACGACTTCACCCCAATCACCAATCACAACTTGGGCCTGGCGAAGCCAGGACTTCTGTTGCAACGGACTTTCGTGGTGTGACGGGCGGTGTGTACAAGGCCCGGGAACGTATTCACCGCAGCCTGCTGATCTGCGATTACTAGCGATTCCGCCTTCATGTGGGCGGGTTGCAGCCCACAATCTGAACTGGGGCGACTTTTGTGGGGTTGGCTCCATCTTGCGATTTCGCATCCCTCTGTAGTCGCCATTGTATCACGTGTGTCGCCCTGGACATAAGGGCCATGAGGACTTGACGTCGTCCCCACCTTCCTCCCCGTTATCCGAGGCAGTCTCCTAAGAGTGCGCCGCTTGCGCGGGTGGCAACATAGGATAGGGGTTGCGCTCGTTGCGGGACTTAACCCAACATCTCACGACACGAGCTGACGACAGCCATGCAGCACCTCGGCCGACAACCGACTTTACGGTTCGTCCCCGCTTTCACAGGAACTACTACCGGCCGTTCGAGCCCAGGTAAGGTTCTTCGCGTTGCGTCGAATTAAACCACATGATCCACCGCTTGTGCGGGCCCCCGTCAATTCCTTTGAGTTTCAACCTTGCGGCCGTACTCCCCAGGCGGCTCATTTAATGCGTTAGCGTCGACACAGGAGGGGTCGATACCCCCCATATCTAATGAGCATCGTTTACGGCTGGGACTACCAGGGTATCTAATCCTGTTTGATCCCCCAGCTTTCGTGGATGAGCGTCGATGGTGGTCCAGAGACTTGCTTTCGCCATTGGTGTTCCTCCCGATATCAACGCATTTCACCGCTACACCGGGAATTCCAGTCTCCTCTCCCACATCCAAGCCTGACAGTATCTTCTGGCCTCCCTGGGTTAAGCCCAAGGCTTTCACAAAAGACTTATCAAGCCGCCTGCCCACGCTTTACGCCTAGTAATTCCGAGTAACGCTCGCCACCTTCGTCTTACCGCGGCTGCTGGCACGAAGTTAGCCGTGGCTTATTCGCCGGTTACCATCAGTCGGCGTTATTCACGCCGCTATTTTTCACCAGCAAAAGGAGTTTACAATCCGAAGACCTTCGTCCTCCACGCGGCATCGCTGCTTCAGGGTTTCCCCCATTGAGCAAAATTCCCCACTGCTGCCTCCCGTAGGAGTATGGCCCGTGTCTCAGTGCCATTGTGACCGGTCGTCCTTTCAGACCGGTTACCCGTCGTCGCCTTGGTGGGCTTTAACCCCGCCAACTAGCTGATAGGCCGTGAACCCCTCCTCAAGTGCCCCTTGCGGAGCTTTAACCCCATCCTGATGCCAGGACGTGGTCTCACGCGGTATTAGCTCCGGTTTCCCGGAGTTATCCCCCGCTCGAGGGAAGATTGTCCACGTATTACTCACCCGTTTGCCACTACCTCTGACGATAAACTGCCAAAGATCGTTCGACTTGCATGTGTTAGGCATGCCGCCAGCGTTCACTCTGAGCCAGGATCAAACTCTCCGTAAGATTGTGGCCGCGCCCTTGCGGGCACGACTCAAACTTTAGAGGTTTGGTTATCGGCTCTTGTGGAATTGCTTGAGTTTCAACAACACAAGCTTTATTCACACCTGAACGTCGTATACCAATCGGCATCGAGAAGCACCCTCATCAGATCCCCTGGTTAGGGAACCCTCTGATTGGGGCGCTCACCCGCTTGCGCGAATGGTTGTTTGGAAATGTCAAAGAGCTAAACTTCAAAATCGACCCGAGTATAGAAAAAAATCCCCAGGGACGCAAGAGCCCTTTTCAAAGGACCCTCTTTTCGTCCTCTGGCGTCAGCCCTCGGGGAGAGCCGGAAA
Organism: Elusimicrobiota bacterium; assembly: GCA_016715645.1. Classification (GTDB taxonomy): domain Bacteria; phylum Elusimicrobiota; class Elusimicrobia; order FEN-1173; family FEN-1173; genus JADKHR01. Next base: position 19,869 of record JADJZR010000016.1, read on the forward strand.
TCGTGTTGTCAAATTGGCCCGGCGTTTTATTGCGCCGTGAACTGGCCAGAATTTAACACATACCTCTGTTCATGTCAAGCACTTTTTTTTAAAAAAAGTTAAACTTATTTCGACCGACGGAGATGCCCTTGAAAATCACACCGCTGCCTTTGCCCGGACTTGTGCTATTGGAACCGCGCGTCTTTCGCGACCCGCGCGGATTTTTTTTCGAAAGCTTCAACGCAACTGATTTTTCCCGGGCCGGCCTGCCCATCGATTTCGTCCAAGACAACGTAAGCCGCTCGGCGCGCGGAACCGTTCGAGGACTCCATTTTCAGCGCGTTCCCCACGCCCAGGGCAAACTGGTCCGGGTGCTTGACGGAGAAGTTTTTGACGTGGCGGTGGACCTTCGGACCGACTCCCCCACCTTCGGCCATTGGCACACGGAAACCCTCTCCGCTGACAACGCCCGCGCCCTCTATATTCCACCGGGATTCGCCCACGGATTCTGCGTCACCAGTCCATCGGCGTTGTTCGCCTACAAAGTCACCGCCCCCTACGCTCCATCAGCGGAAGGCGGTCTGCGGTGGAACGACCCCACATTGGCCATTCCTTGGCCCATCGCGCCTGACGCCGCCTGCTTATCGGCGCGGGACAAAGAGTGGCCCGCGTTTTCAAAAGACGGATTATAACGTCGAGGGGCGCGACATGCGGTGAAGCACCGTTAAACGCCGCTTGATGTCGGGCGGACGCACGGTCAGCAAGCGTTCCAACGAAAACTTTTCGACGGTAAAACTGGCCATCACCGTGCCATAAAACAGAGCTTGATGAAGAGTGTTTTCGTCCAAACGGTTTCCTTTTTTGTTCAGGTAACCGATAAACCCTCCGGCAAACGTGTCACCGGCCCCCGTCGGATCAAACACCTCTTCCAGTGGATACGCGGGAGCGGCAAACACGTTTTTCTTGGAAAAGAGAAGTACCCCGTGTTCCCCCTTTTTAACCACCACAAACTTGGGCCCCCACGACTGAATCAACCGACCCGCCTGAATCAAACTGGCTTTGCCCGATAATTGACGGGCCTCACCGTCGTTGAGAACCAGAATGTCAATTTCTCGGCACAGGGCCTTTAGACTCTCCTTTTTGGTGGAGATCCACAAATTCATGGTGTCCGCGGCGATCAGTTTTGGTCGGCGAACCTGACGAAGAACGCGTATCTGAAGATCCGGGTCGATATTGGCCAGGAAAACACAATCGGCATTGCGGTACGCGTCGGGCAAATTGGGCGAAAATTTCTCAAACACATTCAACCGCGTATCGAGAGTTTTGGCCTCGTTTAAATCGTATTCATAAAAACCCGACCATCGAAACGTTTCCCCGTCGGCCACTTGCAACCCGTCCAAATTAATTTTTCGCCGACGCAGAAGGTCCAAATGCGGGGTCGGGAAATCCCGCCCTACCACGCCAACCAGTTTAATATCGGAAAAAAAACTGGCCGAATAAGAAAAATAGACCGCCGACCCCCCCAGCGCGTTTGCCCTCTCTCCGAAAGGGGTTTTCACCGAATCCAATGCCACTGACCCAACGACGACAACGCTCACGAGATTCTCCTTTATTCATAATGACCAAGAACGTTCTTCCCACCAAGGGACCTATCCTCGTTTTTGCAACCGACGCAAATGGCGAACGGCCTTCAAGTGATCTTCATAGGAAACAGAAAACCGGTGTCCTCCGGCTCCGTCCGACACAAAATACAAAAAATTAACGGGCGCCGGTGCCACTGCCGCCGCCAACGAATCCCGTCCCGGGCTGGCGATGGGCCCCGGGGGAAGGCCGTAACATCGGTAGGTGTTGTAGGGGGAATCGACTTGAAGATCTTTTTTGTACAGCGGGTTTTTCCAGCCCCCCAGGGCGTACTGAACGGTGGGGTCACACTCCATGCGCATGCCGATTTTGAGGCGATTGTGATAAACCGCTGAAATGGTCGTGCGTTCGTCAGTCCGACCCGACTCCCGCTCGATCATGGAAGCCAACGTCACGATCTCCCGCGCGGTCCAACGACGGCCGTTGCTCAATCGATAAATTGATTCGGGTTCATGGACAGAACTAGAAAGAGGGGTTACGGCCCCTTGACTCATGGCGGATTCGAGGACGGCCGCCCAGACGGTTTGAAATCGGTCGCGCATGGCTTTTACCACATCTTTGGCGGGGACGCGGGGATCAAAATAATATGTGTCGGGGAAAAGAAAACCTTCCCAGGATCTGGCCTCAATGAGAAAATCATCCCCCGCGCAAACACCGGCGACTTCCATCCGTTGGGCCATCTGCCAAACAGCGAACCCTTCCGGTAGGGTCACCTTGACGGTCGCCCCCCGTCCGGCCAATAAGGATCGAAGAATTTGGTCGGCCCGCTGGCCGGGCGCGACGCGGTAAAAGCCAGCCCGCAATTTTTGGTCCGCGCGCAAAACCCGCGCCAACACTTCCAACCACAGCGACGACCGCACGTAACCGTCCGCGCGAAGTTGGTGTGCAATCCGCCGGGCACTGGCGCCGGGCGCAATTTCAACCAGACCGCCGTTGTTTCCCGACGGGGGGAGATTGACCCACATCAGGCCCGTGCCAATTAGGAGAACGACAAAGGCTCCCGCCAAACCGAACCAACGTCGTCTCGTCACGGTGTTGTCTCTCCGGCGGCCTGCGGATTGATTTCCCCTACACCCTGGGAAGAAGACGCCCCCCGCTCTGTCCAAAAAGGATTGCAAAAGCAACGCGGCCGCCGCCCGGTCTACGCGACCTTTGGCTTTCGGAAAACCGCCGCTTTCCCGCAACCGGCCCTCGGCCTCCCAGCTCGATAAGCGCTCGTCCCAAAAAATCACCGGTAACCCCGCCGCTTCCAGTTTCGAGGCCAACGTCCGAACCGCCCCGGCACTTTCGCCCTCTGTTCCGTTCATGTGTTTGGGCAGTCCCAACACCACCCCAGAGACGCGGCGTTCTTTGGCCAGATTCGCCAATGTTTGAACCAGTCCCGCCAAGGATTTGGGTTCCAGCGTGGACAACGGATGGGCCATGCGCCCCAACTCGTCGGAAACCGCAACGCCCACCCGGCGGCGGCCCCAATCCACTCCCAGATAGATTTTGGTCATCGGGTCAAATTATCAAACCCTCCAGAAAACCGCAATTGCCGGAATGATCTGCCAAATTCAACCAGCAAGTGCACCAAGTGCCCAATAAAGGTCCCAAAGAATCCGCCCGACGATTCGTCTCTTCCTTCTCCTCTCGGGAGAAGGTGGCCGAAGGCCGGATGAGGGATATCATTCCGTCGCTCGACTTCTTTTCCCTCACCCTCCCCTCTCCCAAGCGGAGAGGGAAATCCCTTTATAACCCAACAACACAATAAGGATCAATCATTGATATGAATTCATAACTTTTGGTGCACTTACACATTGAACTCGTGTCTCTTATTTTGCCAAACGACGGATGACTCCGACCACGCTGTCGGGGTTCAACGAAATGGAATCAATCCCCGCCTTGACTAAGAATTCGGCGAATTCCGGATGGTCCGAGGGGGCCTGGCCGCAAAGGCCCACCTTGCGGCCCTTGGCGTGGGCGCGGCGAATTACATCTTCAATCAGCCGCAGGACCGCGGGGTTTCGTTCACTAAAGAGCGAAGCCAACGTGCCAGAGTCCCGGTCCACCCCCAGAGTTAATTGGGTTAGATCATTCGATCCAATGGAAAAACCATCAAATCGGTCGGCGAAATCTTCCGTGAGAATTACATTGGAGGGAATTTCACACATCACATACACTTCCAAGCCGGACTCGCCCCGTTTCAATCCGTTTTTGGCCATCTCCGCCAAAACCTTGTCGGCCTCCTCCACCGTCCGACAAAAAGGCACCATGATCACCACGTTGGTTAAACCCATTTCGTCGCGCACTTTTTTCAGAGCGCGGCATTCGAGGGCGAACCCGTCCCGGTAGTGGGGGTGATAATAGCGGGACGCTCCCCGCCACCCGATCATGGGATTTTCTTCTTTGGGCTCGAACGGTTTGCCTCCCAGCAGGTTGGCGTATTCGTTGGTTTTGAAATCGGACAGCCGGACAATCACCGGGTGCGGGTACTGGGACGCGGCAATCTGGGCCACTCCCGACGCCAATTGATCGACGAAATAGTCGGTGGGCCCCTTGTAGCCGCGGGTGAGCCGATCGATTTTCCGACGGGTCAGGGGATCCAACCGTTCCGGATGGATGAGAGCCATGGGATGGACACGAATCACATCATTGATCAAGAATTCCAACCGTGCCAACCCAATCCCCTGAACCGGCAACCGCCACCACTGAAACGCCGCCGCCGGGCTGGCGATGTTCAAGAGGAGCGGGGTTTTGGGAACCGGCAATTTTTCCAGCGAGGTTTCCACCGCGTCGAATTTGAGAGTTCCGGCGTACACCCGGCCGCGTTCCCCCTCCGCGCATGAAAGGGTAATGGCCTGCCCATTTCGAATAACGGCCGTTGCACGTCCGGTGCCCACCACGGCGGGGATACCCATCTCCCGACTGACGATGGCCGCGTGGGAGGTGCGCCCCCCATGATCAGTGACGATCCCGGCGGCCTTCTTCATGACAGGCACCCAGTCTGGATCCGTGTTGGATGTCATCAAAATGCTCCCGGGTTTAAACCGCGCTATTTCCTCTGGTCCTTTGATGATTTGAGCGGGACCCGCGGCAATGGCGTCTCCCACAGCCAGCCCTTCCACCAGAGGTTTCCCACGCTCTTGCAAGTGGAAGGTCCGCAACACCCCGGCCGACTTTCGGCTCTGGAATGTTTCCGGCCGAGCTTGGACCACAAACAAAGGCCCCCCGGAGCCATCTTTCGCCCATTCCATGTCCATGGGTTTGCCGTAATGCCGTTCAATGGACACAGCCCATTGGGCGAGGGACAGAATTTCCTGATCGGTGAGGACAAACCGCCGCTGTTCGCTTGCCGTGGTCCGAACATTTTTCGTTTGTCCCCCCGCGGCGTACACCAGCTTTATATTCTTATCGCCCAACCGCGACGAAAGGATGGGGCGCACATCCGGCCTGTCGAGCAGCGGTTTAAACACCACATGTTCGTCAGGCGTCACGCGACCTTGAACCATGTTTTCGCCCAGACCCCAGACGGAGTTGATCACCACCCCGGGGGAACCCCGTGTCGGTGTGGAGGGAAAACATCACACCCGCCCCGGCGCGGTCCGACCGCACCATCCGTTGAACACCCACCGATAGGGCCACGCGCAAATGGTCGAACCCTTTTTCTTCCCGATAGCGAATGGCTCGGTCGGTAAAAAGGCTGGCGAAACATCGGCGAACTGCGTCCAATAATTCCGCCTCTCCTCGAATATTCAAAAAACTTTCGTGCTGGCCCGCGAAACTGGCATCGGGCAAATCTTCGGCGGTGGCACTGGAACGAACCGCTACGTCCAAGGCGCGCCGTCCGACCTCTCGACCGAGCTGGTTGTACGAATCCACAACAGCCTCTGCCAACCCGGGAGGCCACGTTCCCTTCAACATTAATCCGCGCAGGATGCGGCCTGTGTTGGTGAGAGTCTGTTGACCGGATTTGTAGCGGGCCAGATTGTTTTCTAAGGGTTGGCGTAACCGATTGTGATTGATGAATGATCGAAAGGCGTCGGCCGTGGTGGCGAACCCGGGAGGAACCCGTATGCCCATCGGGCCCAAGGAACGGATCAGCTCGCCCAGGGAGGCATTTTTTCCCCCCACGCGCGCGATGTCATTGAGACCCACGTCCTTGAAGTCGACGACCCACTCCACGGGACACCTCCTGACGGCGTGCTCTGATTGTAACGCGAGCGGTCGATGTTTGGGAATGATCCCCGTCAGGTGGGGGAACTTACGATTTGGGCGAGTTGGGGCAGGTCCAGGAGGGTGATGGATTTGTCGTCTAACCGAATCAGCCCTTTTTTGCGAAATTGGCTGAGAAGTCGAATGGTGGTTTCTTGAGTGGTCCCGATCATTTCGGCCATTTCTTCCCGCGTGAGCGACAAAGAAATGCGCAGGCCCTGAGCTGTGGGTTGGCCGTATCCGTCCTTAAGGGACATCAAAAGCCGGGCCAACCGGACCGGGACCGGCTGTTCGACCACGTCGATCAACCGATCTTCGGCTTCGTCCAAATCCTGGGCCATTTTTTTTAATAACGATTCGGCGATGGAAGCGTTGTCGGCGATGAGCGCGCGAAAGGCGGAGCGATCCACAAAACACACGCGGGCCTCGCCCAACGATTCGGCGGTGAAGGTGTGGACCTTATCGGTCAAAACGGCCCGGTGGCCCACCATCGTGCCCGGTTTGGCCAAGCCAATGATCTGCGGCCGCCCCTGGGTGCCGGATTTGTAAAGTTTGAGCTGTCCTTCGTAAACACAGTGAACACCAAGCGCGGGAGTTCCCTCTTGGAAAATAATTTGGCCTTTGTGGTAAAGGTTATCGGCTTTGCATCGATCCAACGCCCGCAATCGCTCCCGGGACAAACGGGCAAACACCCCGGCCAGCCGGGTCGGGCAGGACTCACAGTAAATGGGCGATCGGGCACAGGTGGACACGGTGGCTTCATTATACACATTCGATTTTCTATAATAACAACCGTTCCCCCAAAAATATTGAATCAGGAGCCGGCCATGGACAAACCAAAAGTTGCGATCATTATGGGTTCAAAAAGCGATTGGGAAACCATGCAACACGCCTCCATCATACTACGTGACTTTGGTGTGCCGCACGAATGCCGCGTGGTGTCGGCGCACCGCACGCCCAAAGAAGCGGCGGCGTTTGCTGAGGGCGCTGAATCCCGGGGATTAAATTTGATCATCGCGGGCGCGGGCGAAGCGGCCCATTTGGCGGGGGTGGTGGCGGCGCTCACAACGGTGCCGGTGTTGGGGGTTCCCATGGAAAGCCCGGCGCTTAAGGGAATGGACTCTTTGCTGTCGATCGTTCAAATGCCCGGAGGGATTCCGGTGGGGACCTTAGGGATCGGCAAAGCGGGCGCCACCAACGCGGGATTGTTGGCGGTGGCCATGCTGGCCACCCACGATAAGGCCCTTCGCAAAAAACTCCACGCTTTCCGTGCGGAACAGGCCCGCAAAGTCCTCGAATCCAAACTGCCACCTGTATATTAGAACAGCCTCGCCCATTTCGGAATGGTGGCGAGGGAAACCCCTTCCCCCGCTGGCAAAAAAATAGGACCGTAATCCGTTATTCGGGATTACAGTCCTATTTTGGGATTAACCGCCGGTTGGGACAGGGCAACTGTCGACACAGTGCGGAGCTAAAGTTTCTGCCCTTTCCAACAACAGCTACGGGTCAAAATAATTCTTTCTGTTGAGGCCGGCCCTATTTGACGGGTTCGATGGTATCGCCGCTAACGATCATTTCCACTCGGCGATTTTTTTGGCGACCTTCTGCGGTTTCGTTTGGGGCGATCGGGTTGGATTCGCCGAACCCTTTCGATTTGATGGAAAGGCCCGACACCCCTTGTTTTACCAGATAATCGCGTACCGCTTGGGCTCTCTTTTCCGACAACCCTTGGTTGTATTCGTCGGTCCCGACACTGTCGGTATGGCCTTCCACGTCCAGTTTCAGACCGGCGTGGGAAGAGACAATTCCCGCGATTTTGGACAGTTTTTCCCAGGCCGGGGATCCGAAGGTGGCGCTTCCGGTTTGGAAGAGCGTGTCGGACACGTTCACGATCAAACCGCGGGCGGAATCACGGGTTTGAAGCACCGCATTCAGCTGGGCCAACAATTGAGCCCGCAGGACGGCTTTTTCCCCTTCCGCTTTGTCGGCGGATGCCCGCGCCACTTTTGCGTCGGCTTGGGATTCGATGGAAGAAGCCACGGCGGATCCGGCCAGAGCGAGGGCCGCGGCGCGTTCGGTGTCCGAGGTCTCTTTCGCCAGCTCGGCTTTTCCTGAGCTTCCTCGGCTTTCTTTTGTCCGGCCATGGCGGTGTCCGCTTGGCTGTTGGCCATCGCGACGTCGTCTTGAGCCGTCTTTTTGTCGTTGGTCACGGTTTCGGCCGCTTGACGTTTCACGCTCAGCGAGCGGCTGTCTTCGGCGGACTGAACGGCTTCGCGTGCCGTCATGGACCGACCTTTCTTTCCACCCGCTTTGGTCTCGGACAAGGCCAGCAATCGCTCGGCATTTCTATACCCTTCGGCGGCGTAGGTTTCCGCCCCAGCGGCTTTGGCAATCCGCACAGCATTTCGGGCTTGGTACACGTTGAACGGTGTTTTCTTGTCCATGACCGTCGCCTGAAGATCCGTGGCGGCAATGTTCTTGGTGTATTCTCCGCGCGGGAGCAGATCGTATTTCGCGTCAATCAGCTCAATCTTTTCTTTGTTGTCGGGTTTGATCGCGTTCTCCAATACGACGACATTGCTTGGTTGTGAGACAGCGAAATACGGTTCTGCCGTCACCAGCAAGCCCAGCGCTTGAAGAGGCGTTTTTGTTTCAATTTCACTTTTTCCGTTTTTGACGATTAGCTCCCCAAGATTCGTCGCTTTCCCATCGGGAGAGATGGCCCAGAAGATGTAGGTTAGATACTCTGGTCCGAACTGGGTCGGCGAAGCCAAGTTCTCGAATTCGGCTTCAATTTTTGTTACCCCTGCCTTATTCTTGATTGACGCCATCCCCTTTGCGCTGGGAGAGAGCACAGTTCCTTTGAAATCAATCTCAACGGATCCGCTGAGATTGCGGTAGTTGATGGCTTTCGCCGCACTCTGCACGACGGTGACCTGGTAGAGCGGTTTTTCCGCGATGGGCATGGCCGACAGACCCCTTTGTCCCAACATGACGGCCGACAAAACAAACAGCGATGTTATCTTTGATTTCATACGGTGCCCTCTCTTTTGAGAATTTAATTTGAAAATTTCGTTTGACAAAGCATTTCCGTCCGGGAGGGCTCGAAAATTCTGTTGAGCCCCCTATTGATGGTAGCCCCGTTCCAACCGGGGAATCCCGGTTAAATTACCCTTTCAACACGGGCCGACCCTGAATGAGGCGAACAAGAACCAATATGACCGCCGCCACCAACAGGATATGAATGAACCCGCCCATCGTGTAGGCACTCACAAACCCGAGCACCCACAAAACCATCAATACCACCGCGATTGTCCAGAGCATAATTTTCTCCTTTTCAATTTTTGAAGTAAAAACGCACGCCCACACCGCCGTTAACGGTGGCGTCGAAATCCGCTGAAACAGAGAGCTGATACCGAACGGAACGCAAACGCTCAATCCAACCGATCGCCAAGTGAGACAGAAGATCCACCAGAAAGGTTACACCCGCCAATCCGGTGTTACCTGGACCACGGTTTTGGCGTCTTACCTTATGCAAGTAAAGGGAGGTCCAAATGCTGGAAATGCTTGCAATTGTTCTCCTCGTTTTATGGATCCTTGGAATGGTGAGTTCCCATACGCTTGGCGGGTTCGTTCATCTGTTGCTTATTCTGGCCATCATTGTGGGGGTGGTCCGTTTTTTCCAAAGCAAGCGCCCCCGTTAAGAGCCAAAGAATTCATATGATACAGAGGTTTCCACTCTGGAGGAGTGTTTGACACTTGAACAAAAGGATGACCGGCCCCGAACCGACCAAGACCTCATCTCCGCTGTCCTAACCGGAGACGGTCCGGCTTTCGCCCTGCTTATCCAGAGGCACCGTCCGCCCCTCTTGGAGATGGCGTGTCGTATTCTTGGCCAACGGGAAGAAGCCGAGGACGTTTTGCAGGAAGTTTTTATGAGCGTCCATGTCCATCTCCACAGTTTCCGCGGGGAAGCCAAACTGTCCACCTGGCTTTACACCATCGCCTTGAACCGTGTGCGAAACCATATTCGCAAGCGCGGAAAACGGCATTTTTCCTCAATCGATGAAGGGCCAGAAGAAACAGCCAACAGCAGGGAACTCCCGGAGAAAGGCCCTCTGGTGGAAGAAATTGTTGCCCAGAAACGGGATGCGCAATCTCTTCGGTCGGCCGTGGATCGTCTTCCGGAAAACTTTCGAGCTATTTTTATTCTGCACTATTACCAATACCTCTCATTAAAAGAGGTCGCCCGGCAACTCGAAAAACCGCTGGGAACAATCAAAGTCTATCTCCACCGCGCGCGCAAACACATTTATGCCACCTTAACAGGGGATTCCAATGAACGACGCCTGTAACCTTTTCGCTGAACGGCACGTCCCACCTTGTGGAAGAGAAAGGGAAGGAGGGGGCCATGTGTGGACGTCATTTAAATCAGTGGATCGTTGGAATTTTGTTAACGTACATGGCGGCGTTCCTTCCTATTTGGCCCTACAGCCGATCGTGGGATTACGCCTCCAGTGGGCGGATGGCTGTGATCTTGGTTGTGTTCTTGGTTTTAAAAATTACAAAACATATTTGAATCGGCGATTGGTTCAGGAGGCGCAGTGAAGAAGCCCGAGATCTCCCTTGGCAGAAGAGCTCCCCGGGGCATTGGTCCCTGGCGCCAGCGTCATTGGAAAGAGACGTCATCGGCGGCTTGGTTTTTTATCGATTCTCGTTAATGGCGTCTTTGTCTTCGCCGCCCTCCACAAAGCCCCGCTCTCCCTTTTAACGGAGGCAAACAGACCGCTCTTTTTCTGTTGTCGGTGTTTCTCATGGTCGGGGTCTGGCTGTTTTGAGACGGTTGGGGCCGCGTTGTTTCCCGCTGCGCCTCATCATGGGGTCATCGGTTCAATCAGTGATCCTTCGCCAATTCCTTCCGGTGACAGCGGCGGCGGTGCTGACGTTCGACGTTTTGAACGTTTTCTCCTATGGGCGCACACACCTCGTGCTTTCCACCTTTTTGGTTCTCCTTCTGTCCCTTCTGGCCATTGTTTATCTTTCATTTCGAAGCGCTGTGGTGATCGGCCGCCGCATTGAGACATCCCTCAAAGCCAGCGAGGACCGTTACATCGTGCTCGTCAATAGCCTAAAGGACCATGCCGTTTTGCTCTTGGATCCTGACGGCCGCATCATCACCTGGAACGCGGGAGCTGAACAAATATTTGGGTACCGGGAAGAGGAAGTTCTTGGAGACCTCATTCCGCGGTTTTCCCCCGCGCAAGACCAAGAAGGCGATAAAATGCAACGCGTTTTTGAAGGCGCGAAGCTCCACGGCGTTTTTGAAGAACAAGAGTGGCGGGTCCGCAACGGGGGAACCGTCTTCTGGGCCGAAATTGTGACGACTCCTTTCACCAACGACAAGGGGAATTTTTTGGGATACTCTCAAGTGGTCCGGGACATTACACGCCGAAAACAAATACAAGACACCCTCACCGCATCTCTCCGCGAGAAAGAAGCGCTCTTGAAAGAGATTCACCACCGGGTTAAAAATAACCTACAGTTGGTGTCCAGCCTCCTACGCCTCCAGTCGGAAAATATTCAGGACCCCGCGCTTCTGGCCATCTTTTTAGAAAGTCAAAATCGCGTCCGGTCTATGGCGATCATTCATGAATGCCTCTACCAGTCGCCGGACCTGGCGCGCATGGACTTTTCAGACTATGTGAACAAACTGACGGATAGCCTGCTTCGGACCTACAGCGTTCAAATGAATAAGGTCTCAATCCGCTTGGACGTGGACAAGGTTCCTTTAAGCCTCGACATCGCTATCCCCTGCGGTCTCATTATAACGGAGTTGGTTTCTAACGCTCTCAAATACGCGTATCCCGGGACCCGAACGGGATCTATATTGGTAAAATTTCGCGCTCTACCGACCAACAAGGGATACGAATTGACAGTCGCGGACGACGGCGTGGGGCTAAGCCATCCCATTGATTACGAATCCACCACGTCCTTGGGCTTGCGCTTGGTTCATATGTTGACGGAACAGTTGCGGGGACAGATACGTGTGCAGAGCGCCCCCGGCACGCGTTTTATAATTGAATTTAAAGACCCGATTGAACGTTCGCAAAAAAGAGGAGAATTCCATGCCTGAGAAACGGATTTTAATCGTTGAAGACGAACGGATCGTCGCGGAAGATCTAAAACGGCTTTTGATAAGAATGGGGTATGCCGTGACAGCCATTGCGGCCAGCGGAGAGGAAGCCATTCGCAGCGTAACAACGGATCGACCTGACCTTGTTTTGATGGACATTCGAATCCAAGGGCCCCAGGACGGCATCGAAGTGGCGGAACACCTTTATGCGGAATACGACGTGCCCGTCAGTTACCTGACCGCCTTTGCGGATGCGCCCACGTTGGACCGGGCCAAGGCCACCATGCCGTTCGGTTACATCCTGAAACCGTTTGAAACACGATCCCTTCAAGTCGTCATAGAGTTGGCCATTCACCGCCATGATGGAGCGCGTGGTCAGCGAAATGGACGGCTGGCACGCCCGCGCTCTCGATAGCGTCGCCGGTGTCCTGTTCGCCACCGATCGATCCGGCCTTCTCATTTACATGAACAAAGCCGCCGAAAAATTATCGGGCTGGACACCCGATGCTCTTTTCGGCAAACCAATATCCGCTCTTTTGACTGGGGTGAAAGAACACGCCAATCCCGCTTTGAGCGATAAGATGCCGTTGGAGTCCCCCGGAACTCTTCAGACAAAAAGTGGCGGAGGGATCCCCGTCACCTACGCACGCACTTCCCTTGAAGGCGCGGACGGCCAGCCGGACGGTGAACTGATCGTTGTCAATAAAATTTAGCGGTCCGATTTTAGGGTCAAGGCGTTTTGCATTCTTGCCTCGACCACGTTCCAATTGATGTTTTTAAAATAGGCCTCAAGATAGGCGGGCCGTCCCAATCCGCATGACGCCAGAGATCCGAAATCCAGGACGTAGGCATGTTCCCACACATCCATGACCAGGATCGGCACAAAGCCCGCCACATGCCCCACTTCATGATCGGTGATCCAAAAGTTGTTGAGCCGTTTCAAGAACGGATCATAACTAAGGACGACCCATCCCACCCCGCGGAAATTACCAATCTGGACAAACTGCTTTTTCCAGCGCTCAAACCCTTTAAAATCTTTTGAAAGGTGTGACATCAACGATGAATCCGGGGATGGGGGCCCTCCTTTTCCCAACGCGCTGAAATAATGTTCATGAAGGACCATCCCGTTGTATTCGAACCCCAGCCTTCTTTGGATTTCAGAGTGTTCGGCATTGTTCAACTCTTTGTTCGCCTCCCCAGTATCCCAAACCAACTTATTTAAGAGATTCGTGTTGGTGACATACCCTTCATAGAGTTTCCAGTGCTGTTCAATCGCTTTTTCAGATAACCCATCCAAGCCCTTGGGTTTCAGATCCTGTCTCACTTTGTACGCGGCATACGGCACTTGATTAATTTCGCTCATGCGATCCCCCTTGAATTCTCATTATGCTGGTTTTCCGATTAGATTCAGGCGAAGGCCATAAGGTTACGCTCCTGGTACCAAAATCCTGATTATACCGGGATCCCCGGTTGGCACGGAGTGTAACCTTCAGTCGGATTGGCGTGTCCAACCTGTCAGTATTGTTTTTCAAAACCAAAGGAGTCCGTTTATGGATCGAATCGCAGATGTGAAAGAAACAATAGAGACGTTGGGTGAAGATTTTCGTGCCCGCGTTTCGCGTAATTCAGAACCGATCAAACAGGAAGCCAAACACACGTTGGACGAGGCCATGTCTTGGATTAAAAAGTACCCCGTCCTGTCCCTTGGAATTGCCGTGCTGGCCGGAGCCGCCGTCGGGACCGCGGTGACCCGCTTGGTGACGCCCACCCAGAGCGACGCGGAAAAAAAGGTTCGCCATTGGGTTCATAACGCCCAAGGCAGTTGGGACGAAATCCGCCAAGCGTTAACGAGTGTGAAAAGCGCCATCAGTCGCCTGAGCGCGTAAGTCGGCTGTTCTCGGCTCGGTTTCGCAGCGTTTTCGGGTTGGCGATTGGCCAGCATAAGACGCAGCGGAATCGAGCTGTTTTTTATTGAGGTCGACAATGATAAGGCCCGTAAAGGAAATATCCCGCAAACGAATTAATTTCCACTGTTTCACAGGGCGGAGAGCTTTCCTTTTTGGCGCCATGCTGATGGTGGGATTGGCGTTCGGCGCTTTGGCACATTCTGAAGTCGTCCCGGATGTTGAAGAGCCTAAAGCGGGCGGCGGCCTGCGCTTTTTTCCTTCCAACGACGTGTTCAGTCCTCTGTTGGCGGACCCAAAAGAGCGGCAATTCTTCATGAGCCTTCTTCAGGTCAAAACATCTATTCGGTCCTACACGTTATGGTCCGTGGGGTTCGGGGAAAGTTTAGGTTTACTGCGGTGGGATGGGAACTCTTTCCAAGCTCAACTGGGATTTTTAGCCGGGGTGTTCTCTCAATTCGATTGGAGCACCCCGTCCAAAGATCTTCTCAACACGGATTTTACATTTGGGATGGCGGCCACCCACCGGTGGCACAATTTCTCGGGACGACTACAGTATTATCATCAAAGTTCCCATCTGGGCGATGAACTGCTCCTCCATAATCCCATCCCTCGATTAAATTACAGCTACGAAGCGCTTGAAAACATTATTGCTCTTGAAAATTCCCTTTTCCGGTTTACACAAGCGGCGAATATCTGATGTCCCGGGATCCCACTTATTTGGAACGATGGAACTTTCATTCAGGGACTGAATTGCGCGGGGGAAAGTCTTCCGCATTCTTCCGCCCCGTGGCGGGTCTCGACCTGATGTGGAAAAAGCAACATCCGGGCGCCATTAATACCAGTCTTAAAGTTGGCCTCGAGATGGGGAAACCCGCTCTGCGGGACCGGCACCTGCGATTCTTGGCGGAGTTTTATGACGGATATTCGCCCTATGGCCAATTTTTTGACGAGAAAATGCGCTATTGGGGCGGTGGCGTTTATGTGGGATTTTAAACAGATCTTTCTGGACCCGGTCTCATTGTTACCTCTGAGGGCGACTTCGTGTCTTACCTTGGCGAAATGAATATGCCTCTTTTTATGATACCGGCTTAGATTGCCTATTTCCAGGCTTTCAAGGAACGAAAAGACATAAACAAGGAGACTCAAAATGAAAACAGCATCGCATTGGATCAAAGAAGGAATGGTGGCTTCAATGGCGTTGTTGACCTTGGCTACGATCGGGACAGCGGAAGAGATGGGGGTTGGTGATCAGAGTTTTTCCATTGGCCCGCGTGCCAGTTACTTCAAACCAAAGGATGCGGAAAATGGAAGTTATTCGGGAGGTGTTCAAGCCCGGGTTCATTTCACTCCCGTCTTGGGGTTGGAAGGTTCTGTGGATTACCGGAAAGACGACTATGCCGATGGCGTCAGCATCAAAACGTATCCGATTCAGGCCTCTCTGATGGCTTACCTCGTGCCTCAATCTCATGTGAGCCCCTACGTGCTGGGAGGAACCGGGTGGTATATCACCCAATTGAAAGGTCCAGCGCTCGAAACGGAAACCGACAACCGGTTTGGCCTTCACGCGGGCGCCGGTCTTGAATTACTGCTAAATGAGTCGATTTCTGTGGACGGGAGTTACCGTTACATCTGGCTGGAAGATGTGGCCACCCATCAATCGCAACCTCTCGACAAAACATACAGCGACAGCGGCTCCATGATCACCCTCGCCATGAACATCCTGTTCTAGGCCCCCTCAAACGATGGGTCACAACGCCCGCCCTGGTTCGAACAACCGGGGTGGGCGATTTTCTTGACCCAGAATACGGCCTGTAACCTTTCCCTAACTTTCAGCGTCTAACCAGGCGAACACAATTTTATGCCTCTAAGGCATTAACATGCTGATTACTCCGATCCCTCGTCCGCCCCTTCGTAACACCTTCCCCCAAGAGGGGAAGGAAACAAAGAATTTCCCTGAGTTAAACGATCCGATCCTGTCCGAACTCTTTAGCATTGAGCGCCTCGAACTGCATGGGGAAGCCTTGGCGGGCACCCACAAAATCAACGACAAGCCGTCCAGAGGCCAACCCCTCCTTCCGCGTGTGCGGGAGAACGGCCGTGTTTTGGCGGAGTGCCAAAAGCGGATCGCCCACGCCGTTCGAGAGGAACGGGCCATTACCCCGGCGGCCGAATGGCTGTTGGATAATTTCCATATCGTTGAGGACCAGGTTCGCCAGATCATCGAGGACCTCCCCCCGGGCTACTACCGAGAACTTCCGAAACTCGCCGAGGGCGCGGGAGCCGGCACCCCGCGCGTGTTCGCTCTGGCCTGGGAATTTGTGGCCCACACCGACAGCCGCTTTGATCGCGAGGGACTGCGGCGGTTTACCCAAGCGTACCAACGGGTCACGCCGTTTCGCATCGGGGAAATCTGGGCTCTGGCCATCAGCCTTCGCATCGTCTTGCTGGAGAACCTGCGCCGCCTGGCCGAGCGCATCACGCACACGCGAACCGCCCGCCACGAGGCCGATACCCTCGCCGACGCGATCCTGGGCCTCAAAGGGCCCTCCCCCGCGGCCCCCCCGGCGATTCTGCCTCCGCTGGAGAAGGGCGCCCTGGACAGGGCGTTCGTCGTTCAACTCGTTCAGAGACTTCGCGAGCAGGGGGGAGTAACAGCGCCCATATTACAGTTGTTGGAAGCTCGGCTCACGGCCCAGGGGGTGGTCGCCGACGACATCGTGCGGGCGGAACACCAGGAACAGACCGCCATGAACGCCACGGTGCGAAACGTGATCACCAGCATGCGCCAGTTGTCCGCGGTGGACTGGGCTCAATTTTTTGACGACGTCTCCGTCGTCAACCAGCTCCTCCGTGTGGAAAGCGGCTTTGGGTCCATGGATTTCGCCACGCGGGACATGTACCGCCACGCGATCGAAGAACTGTCCCGAGGATCCGGTCTTTCGGAACTGGACATTGCGCGGCGCGCTCTCCACGCCGCCAAAAAAAGTCCGACCGGGAAAGGGCCGACGGGGGAGAGCACCCGAGAATCGGACCCCGGTTATTACTTGATCGCCCGGGGACGGGTCTTGCTCGAAAAGGAGATCCATTATCGGGTTCCGCTTTTTCAACGCTTGACGCGCATCGGCCGTCGATGGGCGACCGGGATCTATCTGGGAAGCATCGCGACGGCCACGGGACTGTTGCTTGTCTTCCCGCTTCTGGCCAGCGCTCGGGCAGGATCGCACGCGCTGACGCTCGTGGCGTGGGGGCTCTTGGGCCTTGTCCCGGCATCGTCCGTCGCTGTGGCGGCCATCAACCATTTGCTGTCAAAAATTGTTAAACCCAAAACGCTTCCGAAACTTGATTTTTCCAAAGGAATTCCCCCCGCTTCTTCAACGATGGTGGTCATGCCCGTTCTTCTGAACAATCTCCGCAGTGTTCAGGAATACATCGAACAATTGGAAATTCATTATCTGAGCAATCCGGACGGCCATATCTTTTTCGCCCTCCTGAGCGACTGGATGGATGCGCCCACAGAGCGCCTTCCTGACGATGACGCGCTTCTTGACGCCGCCCGCGCGGGTGTTCGACGGCTGAACGAGCGTTACGGGCTCGGGCCGGAGGGCGCGTTTCGGTTCCACCTCTTCCACCGCCGACGGCTTTGGAGCGCCACGGAGGGCGTTTGGATGGGGTGGGAACGGAAGCGGGGAAAACTGCATGAACTGAACCGCTGGCTCCGAGGACACACGGCGGAAACGTTGATCGAAAACCCGTTGGACAAGGGGCTCCCCCCGAGAGTGCGGTATGTGATCACGCTGGACGCGGACACGCGAATGTCCCAGGGCGCCGCTTTCCGCTTGGCCGGCGCCATGGCGCACCCCTTGAACCGCCCTTTTTTTGACCCCGGGTTCGGGCGGGTCGTGGAAGGGTATGGCGTCATGCAACCCCGCATGACGCCCACGTTGCCGATGACTGGAAGCGGCACCCTTTATCAAGCGATTTTTTCGGGACCCGCGGGCATGGATCCCTATGCGTTCGCGGTCTCGGACGTGTATCAGGACCTTTTCGGCGAGGGGTCCTACGTGGGGAAAGGAATTTATGACCTGGACGTTTTTGAGGCGGCCCTGAAAGGCCGCGTGTCCGAAAACGCCATGCTCAGCCACGATCTTTTCGAGGGATTATACGCGCGGACCGCGCTGGTGACGGACGTTGAGTTTTTTGAGGAATTCCCCGCCCATGAAGACATTTCGCTGGCCCGCCTCCACCGCTGGACCCGGGGAGACTGGCAACTCTTGCCTTGGATGATCGGGGCGGCCGGGGGGAGGGACGTTCGAAATTCCAACGCGGCGAGAGAGAGACCGTTGTCGATCATCTCCCAGTGGAAGATGATCGACAACCTCCGCCGGTCACTCGTTGCCCCCACCGCGTTCGTGGGTTTGTTGTGCGCCAGCGTTTGGAATCCCCGACGTCTTTTCTTTGGATGGGATTCATCGCGGGGACAATCGCGCTCCCGCCCCTGCTCCCTCTGCTGTCGGGATTCCTCCGCTTTTATCGATGGCGTCCGTCGTTACTCCATGTGAAAATATGGGGCGAGGACCTCCGCGTGGCGCTCTGGCAGATCGTCCTCGCGTTTATTTTTCTTGCGCGGCAGGCCCGCGCCTTATCGGGAGCGATTCTCCGCACCCTGTACCGGCTCTTGATCGGACGGCGCCGGCTTCTGGAATGGGTCAGCGCGGCGCAGATCAAAAGTCTCTTTGATCTAAAAAAGAAAAAGCCGTTCCCGCGCGCCGGGATCACCCCGATCGGAGCCGCGACGCTCGTCGGCTTGACTTGGGGGGTGGGGGTTCCCGCGCCCTGGTCGTCCTTGATCCCCTGGACGCTTCTGTGGCTCCTGGCCCCCTGGGTGTCCGCCCACATCAGCCGGCCGCCGGGTCGGGACCAAACGCGTCCTCTTTCGGCCACGGCCCGACGTTCTCTGCGCCGCATCGGCCGCAAGACCTGGCGGTATTTCGAAACGTTTGTCACCGCCGAACATCACTTTCTGCCCCCGGACAACTTTCAAGAGGTCCCTCACCCCGTCGTCGCTCACCGAACCTCGCCGACGAACATCGGGCTCTACCTCCTCGCCGTCGCGGCCGCCCGTGACTTCGGGTGGATCGGGCTGGCGGAGATGGTCGATCGGCTGGAATCCACGATATCCACCCTTCAGAAATTGGCGCGGCACCAGGGACATTTGTTCAATTGGTACGACACCAAAGACCTTCGCCCGCTCGACCCGCCCTACGTCTCGACCGTGGACAACGGGAACCTGGCCGGACACCTGTGGGCGTTGGGGAACGCCTGCCGGGAACTCGCCGTTACCCCTTTCCCCGAGGAGACGTGATCTGCGGGCTCGAGGACGTCCTGGATTTAATCGAAGAATCCGCCGGCCCCGCGAGCGGCCACGGACGCGCTGGGACGGTGACGGAGGCGCATTTGCACGAAAGCATCGCGGACGTGCGGGATGTCCTGAAGCCGGCCTCCGACGGCTTCCTCGTTCCGCTCCGGGAAAAAGCGATTATCGTAGGCGATATCGCGCGCACCATGGTCTCCGCCCAGCCGACAGAGCGGAACAAAGACGTTTTAGAATGGTCGGATCTACTTCTTCGCCAGATCGATGAACACGGGCGGGACCTTCGAGCGGAGCAGGACCCCTCGGACCTGCTTCGCCGCCTGGCGGCGTTGGCGCGCGCCTGTGATCAGACCGTCCAAGCCATGGACTTCGGCCTCCTTTTTGATTCGACGAAAAAACTCTTCTTTATCGGATTTAAACCAGCGGAAAAAAAACCGGACCCCATCCACTACGACATGCTAGCTTCCGAAGCCCGGCTCGCCAGTTTTGTCGCCATTGCCAAGGGAGACGTTCCGGCCGCGCACTGGTTTCGTCTCGCGCGGTCCTTCGCGCCGCTGTCGCGGGGGTCGACGCTCTTGTCCTGGTCGGGATCGATGTTCGAATACCTGATGCCTTCCCTCGTGATGCAGACCCCCGCGGGGAGCCTGATGGACCATGCCGGCCGCGCCGTTGTTCACCGCCAAATTGCCTACGGAAAGAGCGCCATGTCCCTGGGGCGTTTCCGAGTCCGCCTTCAACGCGCAAGACCTCGACTTTACCTATCAATACTCCACCTTTGGTGTTCCCGGGCTTGGCTTGAAGCGGGGGCTTGCGGAGGATCTGGTGATCGCCCCGTACGCCACCGCTTTGGCCGCGATGGTGGACCCGTTCGAAGCCGCCAACAATTTCAGCCGCTTGGCGGAACAGGGGGCCGATAGGCGGTTCGGTTTCTACGACTCACTGGATTACACGCCCACGCGTCTTCCGGACCACGAAAAATGGTTGTGGTGCGGACGTTCATGGCGCATCACCAGGGGATGTCCCTCGTGGCGCTGGCCAACGTTCTTTTCGATGGCGTGATGCGGACCCGCTTCCACGCCGAGCCCAAGGTCCGAGCGGCCGAACTCCTTTTGCAGGAGCGACTTCCTCGGGATCTCCGCGTCACTCGGCTTCGAGCCGAGGAGCCCCAAAGCGACGTCCCTGCTTTGGTGCTTCCCGTTCTCCGTCTCTTCTCCTCTCCCCACGACACCCCTCCCCGCACTCACTTAATGTCCAATGGGCGATACACGGTCATGGTGACCGCCGCCGGGTCCGGCTTTTCGCGTTGGAATGACCTGGCGGTGACTCGATGGCGGGAGGACCCGACGCGGGACGCTCACGGCACCTACATCTTTCTTCAAGACGTTCAAAGCGGAAAGGTGTGGTCCGCAGGATACCAACCCATGGGCACGGAGCCGGAAACGTACAATGTGGACTTTTCTGGAGAACGCGCCAAGATCAGCCGACGGGACGGGTCCCTCGCGACGACCCTTGAAATCGTGGTCTCTCCCGAAGATGACGCGGAAGTCCGTCGGGTCACCGTTCAAAATCTGGGAAACGCCCCGCGGGACATCGAGCTCACCTCCTACGCGGAAATCGTTTTGGCTCTCCCGGCGGCCGATCTCGCCCATCCGGCGTTTTCAAACCTTTTTGTTCGCACAGAATTCGTGCCGGGGATCAACAGCCTCCTCTGCACGCGGAAGGGCCGGGAACCGGAAGATCCCTCCCCCTGGGTTGCCCATGTGATCGCGGGAGAAGGGCCCCCCCTGGGCCCCCTGGAATACGAATGCGACCGGGCCCGGTTTCTGGGGCGAGGGCGGGGATTGCGCGCGCCGATCAGCGTCATGGATGGCAAACCCACCAACACGGCGGGCGCTGTGCTGGACCCCATCGTCAGCCTGCGCCGGCGCGTGCGCGTTGAGCCGGGCGAAACCGCGCGCATCACGTACACAACCCTCGCGGCCCCCTCACGTCAGGCCGCGTTGTCCCTTGCCGACAAGTACCACGACCCCGGAATGTTTGAACGCGCCGTCGATTTGTCCTGGACCCAATCGCAAATTCAGGAGCACCACCTGGGAATGGCGCCGGGGGAAGACCACCTTTTCCAGGAGATGGCGGGACGCATCCTCCATTCCAATCCTTCCCTCCGCCCCTCTTCCGACTTCCTGCAACGGAACACGCGCGGGGCGTCGAGCCTTTGGGCCTCCGGGATTTCGGGCGACCTTCCGATTGTTCTGGTCGGGATTGAAGAGCCCGAAGAGCGGGACTTTGTTCGGGACATTCTTCGCGCCCATGAATTTTGGCGCATGAAAGGATTGGAAGTGGACCTTGTCATCCTGAACAAAAAACCCCCGTCCTACAACCAAGACCTGCAACACCTGTTGGAGACGCTCGTCCGCACACGGCAAGCGGCCCAACGGCATGAGACGAACCTGTCGAAAGGCCGAATTTTCGTCCTCCGCGCAGACCAACTCTCCAGCGAGGACACGCGGCTGTTGGAGGCGGCCGCCCGGGTCGTTCTCCTCAGCCGGCGCGGGTCGTTGAGCGAACAAATGGACCGGGTGGACCGGGTTTTAATATCGACGGCCGTGTCCCCGTCTTTCCCGAGGCCCCGCCCGCCGATTCTCAACGAACCGACCTTACTTCCCCGGCTTCAATTTTTTAATGGGCTGGGTGGATTTTCAGCGGACGGAGGCGAGTATGTGACGATTTTGACGCCGGGCCAATGGACACCCGCCCCGTGGATCAATATCGTGGCGAACACCGGTTTCGGGTTTCAGGTTTCCGAATCGGGTTCAGGCCCTACATGGGCCTTGAACAGCCGGGAAAACCGGCTCACCCCGTGGTTCAATGACCCCGTGGAAGATCCGCCGGGGGAAGCCTTTTACCTTCGCGATGAGGAGAGCGGCGAGGTCTGGACTCCACCGCTTCCAATTCGAGAAGAGGGGTCGCCGCACATCAGTCGCCACGGCCAAGGATTACGCCAATTTGACTATCGCTCTCACGGCATCGCTTCGACTTTGCTCCAGTTCGTCCCGCTGAACGACCCCATCAAAATTTCCGATTGACCTTGACCAACCATTCGGTCCGTCCGCGCCGTCTTTCGGTGACCGGGTATGTGGAGTGGGTTTGGGAACAGCGCGGGAGACGTCCCGCCCGCACCTGATCACCGAAATCGACGAGCCGAGCGGCGCTTTCTCGCCCACAACCCCTGGAATGAAGAGTTTTCCGAACGCGTGGCCTTCGCCGATTTCGCCGGAAAGCAAACGTCGTGGACGGGGGACCGCACGGAGTTTATTGGCCGCAACGGCACCCCGGCGCGACCCGCCGCGTTGGAAGGGTTTCATCGGTTGTCCGGGGAGGTCGGCGCCGGACGAGACCCCTGCGCGGCACTGCAAGCCGTTGTTTTTCTTCCTCCAGGCGAGGAGGTTCGGATGGATTTTTTTCTCGGCCAAGGTGCTGACCGCGCTCAGGCGTTGGACCTCATCCAACGCTACCGACGACTGAATTTGGAGACCTCGCTCGCCGAAGTCAAAAAACGATGGGAGAACGATTTGAGCGCCGTGCAGGTTCGCACGCCGGATCCGTCCATGGACCTTCTGCTCAACCGTTGGCTCCTCTACCAGACCCTGGCTTGCCGGGTCCTGGCGCGCACCGGTCTCTATCAAGGGGGAGGGGCCTACGGGTTTCGTGACCAGCTTCAAGATGTCTTGGCGCTGGTTGTTGCACGTCGAGACATCGCCCGGGAACACATTCTCCGCGCGGCGGGCCGTCAGTTTCCGGAAGGCGACGTCCAACACTGGTGGCATCCTCCCTCGGGCCGAGGCGTTCGAACCCGGATTTCAGATGACGCCGCGTGGCTCCCCTACTCGGTCCTCCATTATTTGGAGGTGACGGGGGACACGGCTATTCTCGACGAGCAAATCCCTTTTTTGAAAGGGCCTCCGGTCCCGGCCGGCAAAGACGACGTCTATTTCCTTCCCCAAACCTCCAGCGGAAAGGCGACGCTTTTTGAACATTGCGCGCGGGCCCTGGACCTCGGCCTTTCTGTGGGCGCGCACGGACTGCCGCTGATCGGAACCGGGGACTGGAACGACGGCATGAACCGGGTGGGCCATGAGGGAAAGGGAGAGAGCGTGTGGCTGGCGTGGTTCCTGCACACCACGTTGTGGGAATTCGCCAAGGTGGCCGAGGCGCGAGGCGAGACGGCCCGGGCCGAGAAGTGGAGACTGCACGTGGGGGACCTGAAATCGGCCGTGGAGCGGAACGGCTGGGATGGGGAATGGTATCGACGGGCCTATTTCGACGACGGAAGTCCGTTGGGGTCGGCCGCCAACGCGGAATGCCGCATCGATTCCATCGCGCAGTCCTGGGGCGTCCTGTCGGGAGCCGCCGACCCCGCTCGAGCGGCACGGGCCATGGCCTCCCTGGACGCGCATTTGGTCCGACGGAGCGAAGGCCTGGCGCTCCTTTTAACGCCTCCCTTTGAACACGCCGTTCCGTCCCCGGGATACATTCAGGGGTACGTGCCGGGGGTACGGGAGAACGGGGGCCAATACGCCCACGCCGCCGTTTGGGCGCTCCTTGCTTTCGCGGAACTTGGCGACGGCGACAAAGCGGGGGATCTGTTTACGATCCTAAACCCGATCCACCGCGGCCGTAGCAGGGCCGATATCCATCGCTACAAGGTGGAACCTTACGTGACCGCCGCGGACGTCTATGCCGCGGCGCCGCATGAGGGAAGAGGGGGGTGGACCTGGTACACGGGGTCCGCGGGGTGGTTATATCGAGCGGGAATCGAATGGATTTTGGGGTTTCGATTAAGTGGAACGACCTTTTTCATGGACCCCTGCATTCCCCGTGCCTGGCCGGGGTTTGAACTTTCCTTCCGTTATCATTCCACTCGGTACGACATTAAAGTGGAAAACCCCAAAAATGTATCCCGCGGCGTTACGTTGGTGGAAGTCGATGGACGGTCGGCGAGAGGGGGAGCGGCGATCCTCCTGACCGATGATGGGGCCACCCACACCGTGCGAATCCTTTTGGGGTGACCCCACCTCCGCTTTTACCGCGACGGCGCGACGCTAACGCGTCGCGTCTTTTACTTTGTCACCGGCGCGCTCAATGGCTTGACCGGTTTCGTGGGTTGCGTCTTCAACTTTATCTTTCATTTTTTCTGCAGTCGTTTGGGGTTGGCACGCCGCCATCAAACCACTCAGCAATACCCCCGTAACAATCAACACTTTATTTTTATCCATTTTTATATCCCTTTTTCGATTTATCAACCGGTAACCGAACAACAACAGCATAGCGCCAATGACGGCTCCGATAAAGCCCGCGGGCTAGCCAACCCAGCGATCGGCTCAGGAACCCGGCAATTCCCATGGAACATATCCGGCCGAGTGGGCTCCGCCAACTGCAATTTTTAGGCTACGTATCTGTTGGATTGGACACTTAATAGGTTAAGAAAGTAACACGACACACTCTCTTCGTCATCGTTGGTCCGAATATCGCCCACGACGATACGAGAGACAACACCCATTTCCCCGCGGGGAATCAACTTGTAAATCATTGCCCCCGAGGAGAACAACGGGGGCGGGCTTTTAAGGATCACCCTTAAGTTATTAACGAATCACCGTCCCACATTTTTCCTACTGTTGCCATTAGTTGATTAGTTGAGAACCTCCCCTTTTACGGCAAGGCTGGCAGGCCTAGCTCTTTGAGGAAGGCATTGTGTTTGTCGCGTGCATCCTTTATGTTTTTCGACAGGGTGACCAGTTCGGTATTGGTTTCCTGCAAATTGACTTCAGCCTCGCCCACCGCCGTGCTGATGTAGCGGGAAATGTTGAGGTTGAAATCGTTCTTCTCAATCTCCGCCATTTCCACCCGACGGGAGTAGCGAGGCTCCTCCGTTCGGTTCTGGTAAGCGCCGATGATCTTCCGGATATGCTCCTCGCTCAGTTGGTTCTGCCGCTTGCCCTTGACGAAGTGCTCCGCTGCATTGATAAACAACACGTTGTCAGGCTTTTTGCACTTCTTCAGCACAAGAATACAGACGGGAATGCCGGTGGAGTAGAAAAGGTTCGCGGGCAGGCCTATGACAGTGTCAATGTGGCCGTCCTTGAGCAGTTTGGTGCGGATGCGTTCCTCGGCACCGCCACGGAACAGCACGCCGTGGGGCAGGATGATCGCCATCACTCCTTCGTCTTTCAGGAAGTGGAACCCGTGAAGAAGGAAGGCGAAGTCGGCGGCGGACCTGGGGGCGAGGCCGTGGCTTTTGAAACGCACGTCGTCGGCCAGCGCGGCGGTGGGTTCCCAGCGGTAGCTGAAGGGCGGGTTGGCGACAATGGCGTCAAAGCGTGGCTTTCTGGCCGGGTTCTGCTCCCGCATCATGTCCCACTCGTTCGTCAGGGTGTCGCCGTGGAAGATATCAAACTCCGTGTCCTTCAACCCGTGCAGGAGCATGTTCATTCGGGCGAGATTGTAGGTGGTGATGTTCTTTTCCTGGCCGTAAATCTTACCGATAGTGCCGCCCGCCTTGTTCACCTTCTTACGCACGTTGAGCAGTAGGGATCCGGAGCCGCAGGCGAAGTCCAGCACGTTCTCCAGCCGTTTCTTCGTCCCGGTCTTCGGTTCCTGGCTGTCCAGCGTGACGATGGCGGAGAGGATGTCGGAAATCTGCTGCGGGGTGTAGAACTCGCCCGCCTTCTTGCCGGACCCGGCGGCGAACTGGCCGATCAGGTATTCATAGGCGTCGCCCAGCGCGTCGATATCCGTGGAGAATTCCGCCAACCCTTCGGCGATTTTCTGGATGATGGTGCAGAGCTTGGCGTTTCGATCTGCGTAGGTCTTGCCCAGCTTGGGAGAACTCAGGTCTATCTCCGAGAACAAACCCTGGAAGGTGCTCGCAAAGGATTCCGTCTCGATGTATTTAAACCCTGCTTGCAGGGTGTTTAGCAGTTCGCCGTTCTGCGTGCGGGCCAGGTTGGCGATGCTGTTCCATAGGTGCGCGGGTTGAATGACGTAATGCACCTTGCGCCGCATCTGCTTTTCGAACGCCGGGATGTCGTCCGCGTTGTTGGCATACCAGAGCGCCAGCGGCACCTTGCGGGGGTCTCCCCCCACATCGGGGTAATCCCGCCCCAGCTCCTTCCTTGCCGCCGTCTCGTAATTGTCAGAAAGGTAGCGCAGGAAGAGGAAGGACAGCATGTAGTCGCGAAAATCGTCCGCATCCATCGCCCCGCGCAGTTGGTCGGCGATGCTCCAAAGAGTGTTGCCGAGTTGTTTTTGGTTTTGTTCGGTCATTTCTTAGGGCGTCCTTTAAGTTTGGTTTCCAGCGCTTTCAGGTCGGCCTCGTCCTGCTGGTCGGCTTGAATGGCTTCCTGCCTTTTGCGGTCCTGGTCAAACTTCAGGAAAAGCTTGCCCGTGCGTTCTTCCATCTGCTCATGGCTGATGGTGCCGGCGTGGGTGAGCAGTGGGAAGCCGTTGGATGTGATGATCTGATCCACGTTCTGCTTCCAGAAGGCCATGCGCGTTTCCTGTTTACCCTTGGCCCGCAGTTCGGCGGTTTCCAGGAAGATGACCACCAGCCGGTTCAGGGTGTCGATCTCGTCTTCGGTCAGGTAGTTCTTGGCCACCACGATGTCCGCCTTGCGCACCTTGTCGCCCTTCCAGGCAAGCAGTCCAAAATGCGGATCGGCGGGATTCGCCCGGGCGGTGATGAGTTCGGCGGCGGTCTGCCGCGTCACGGCAAAAATCAGCAGGTTTTGCACCGTGGCAAAGAAAACCTGCGTGGCCTTGTCCGTCTTGTCGTAGTCGCTGGAGAGGGCGAAGAGATCGCGCACTTTCTGGTAAAAACGTTTCTCACTGGCCCGGATGTGCCGAATGCGCGCCAGCATCTCGTCAAAGTAATCCGGGCGGCCGTCCGGGTTCTTCAGCCGCTCGTCGTCCATCACGAAGCCCTTGGTCAGGTATTCCTTCAGGATGGTGGAGGCCCAGCGGCGGAACTGCACGCCGCGGGGCGAACGAACGCGGTAGCCCACGGCTAGAATGGCGTCCAGGTTGTAGAGCGTGAGGGGTCGCTGAACCTCTCGTCCGCCCTCGATTTGAACTACCGAGGATTCCTCGGTAGTTGCCTTTTCCTCCAGCTCTCCGTCCTCAAAGATGTTCTTCAGGTGCAGGCCCACGTTGTCCGTGCTCGCGTCAAAGAGCTGGGCCATCTCCCGCTGGGACAACCAGACGGTTTGGTCCTTGGCCCGGAGCTTGATCTGACTGCGTCCGTCTTCGGTGGTGTAGAGAATCAGGTCGTTCATGGTGTGTTTTTGTCCGGTTCTTGGGATGGGGGCCGCTCATTGCTACGCTCTCCGATCAAGCGTTTCTCGCGCTCAATTTCCGCAATCAGTTCTTTTTCGGTGGGCAATACGCGTTGGTACTTGGACGCAAAAAGTTGCTGACTTTCCTGAATCACCGAGTATTTGACGACCGTTTCATCCTTGCTATCGCACAGAATGATGCCGATGGTGGGGTTATCGTCCTCGCCGCGCTTGAGGTCGTCGAACAGGCGCACATACATGTCCATCTGGCCAATATCCTGGTGAGTGAGCTTGCCCGTCTTCAGGTCGATGATGACAAAGCACTTGAGAAAGTAGTTGTAGAACACCAGGTCAATAAAAAAGTGGCTGGTCTCCGTGCTGATGCGCATCTGCCGCGCCACAAACGAGAAGCCCTTGCCCAGCTCCAGCAAAAACTTCTGCAGTTCATCGATGATGGCCTGCTCTAGAGCACTCTCCTTGAGTTGGCCGGATTCCGGCAACTGCAGGAACTCCAGCACGTAGGGATCTTTGATGAAGTCACCCAAGGGTTCAGATCGCGGTGGGCTGTCTTGCATTCCGCTGTCTTGTGATGACAACAGACGCTGAAAACTGCGGCTCTGGAGGTTGCGTTCCAACTGACGCACGGTCCATTGCTGAGAGAAGCTCTCGGCCAGATAGTAGGCTCTGGCCTTGGGGTCTTCCTCCCGCATGATCAGCCGGTTGTGGCTCCAGCTCAATTTGCTACACGCCGTGTAGCAAATCTCATCCTGGCTGAAGGTGAGGTAGAACTGGCGGAAGTTGCGCAAATTGGCATACGAAAAGCCCTTGCCCAAACTGGCCGTAAGCGCCCGGGACAGGTTGGCCAGCAGCCTCTCGCCATAGACGGCACGACTGCTGCCCCGTTGCTCTTCCTGCACAATGCGCTGGCCGATCAACCAATACGCCTCCACCATGGCCGAGTTCACCGCCGACCGAGCCTTGTTACGGGCTTGCTCCAGAATGGCTTTGATGTCTGCATGGAAGCTGGTCATTTCACTCATGTCCGCTCCTTCTGAACTGCCGATTCAGACTTGTCATCAAGTCTCGTTGTGCCATTTAACCACCCCGTCAGGCTTCGCCTGCCACCCCTCCAACGGAGGGGAATAACTGCTGCATCAGGCCTTTTTTGTGGGTCTTGAGGGCTTCGAGCTTTTGGGTTTCGGCGGTGATCAGGGCGTCGAGGTTGCTCAGGCATGAGGCGATGCGGTGTTGTTCGGCCAAGTCGGGGATGAACAGTTCAAACCGTTTGAGATGATCTAGCTCTATCTTCCCAGCACCAATTCCAGTTTCGTTGATGGGGATGCGGGACTGGAAAGCCGAAAGCTGATAAAGAAGAAAACCTGTATTGATGGAAGCGTCCACTTCGAGTGCCTTCACATCTTGATTGAATGCAACATCAATACCCGCGACGCAAATTGGGACACGCTTGAATAACATGCTTCCACGAACCAGGATCAAAATCGATCCCTTCTTGGCAATCCTGGTTCCGTTGCCGATTGCAAGAGGCGTTACATAATGGTCCGCCTTCTCAACTAAAGGATCATACATCGACGAGGCGCTGACCCACGGAATGCTTCCATTCCAATACTTAGGGTTTTCTTTGGATGGTGTCCCGCCTGAACAAAACGAAGCAAGGCTTCCCATGGATCTGACCTTCCACTCCCAGCTTGTTGAAATTCGGGGAAGCGGAGGCGGGGGTGGGTTTCGCCTTTGCGGGGGAAAAGATTCTGCATCAGCCCTTTTTTATGGGTCTTGAGCGCGGCCACTTTCCGCACTTGCGCGGCCATCAGCTCGTCCACCGAACTCAGGCACTCGGCGATTTTTTTTGTTCCCGTTCGTCGGCCGACAAGCGTTTGTCGAGAGGAATTGCAAAATAGAAATGTTAAACCGCCCGGCTCTTGCGCCTTCATTCACCAAACCAGCCAATGCTTTGGTGTGTGCTCCTGATTCGAAATACCATTCCCAAAAGACCGGGTTCTCATCATCGTGGAAACGGAAGCATTTGTAGATTGGGGACACGATGCCCCCTGAATATTTGGAGAGGCGCTTGATGGTCCCGAAGGTTGAGGCCTTTGTGGTTCTGTCGTTATAGACAAAGTCGTTACGGGCGATTTTCAGGTATCGCTCTGGGTTGTCGCCAGCCACCTTTTTCCCGAAGAACTCACTTTGGAGAACAATGCCGTGTTCAGCCGACAAGCTCAGGACATTGTTTTCCTCGCCATGAATGGCCCTTTTCGGTTACGGGATCACGATGGCGTAGAGGTCCTTTGTTTCCAACTCCGGAAACCGGAGTTGCGGCACAAGCGCGGGCCTTGCCTCTTCCTTCGTGGAGGTGGTTTTTGTCTTACTGCTCATAGGCGCTCAGTCCTGAGATGTCTCGGCCGCCGGCGCGTTTGACGAGGTAAGGAGCACACTCTTCCATGAGGGAGAGTTCGGCCTGGGTGCGGGCTTTCCATCCAAGGTTGAGGGGGGCCATGAGGTCACTGAGCTGTTCACCGTCAAAGATCATGCGGTCTAGGATGACGTTCACAAAGGTTTGCAGGGCGGCAGTGGGGAGACCGTGCCGCGCGGCGATGGCGGCCAGTTCCCTGGCGCTCTTTTCTGCCTTGAAGCGGATATAGCCGGCGCGGATGGCGGCCTCAGAGAGACCCTCGCCGGCCTTGAGCGTGCCGATGTATTCGGCGATGTCGTCCCGCTCGTTTATGAATTTGGCATCGGCGCTGATGAGCCCGATGATTTCCTCGCGGGTCATCCTGGACTTGCCCGGCGCCCTGGCGGAGAAGCGGGCGATGAGGCTCATGATGTAGTCGTAATCAATGACGGCGGAGGCGAAGAGGACGAACTCAAAATCGAGCTGGTCCACGGAGTCGGTATCGCCGGGTTTATCGCCACCCTTGCCCCGCTGGTCCCGGAGCATTTTGGCGGTTTCCAGATACTGGCCTTTGAATCCGCGCAGGTTTTCCTCCGGCAACACTTGCTCGATGGTGGTTTTGTTTTCCTCGGTGAGGTCGGTGTATTGATCGAGTTGGGTTTTGAGCCGCTGGACTTCCTTGAAGCGGGTGATGAAGGCGGCACGGGCCTCGTCGCCTTTCAGATTGGCCACGGCGGAGGGCGTGCAATCAAGCCCCTGGGACTTCATGAAGCTGTCCAGCTTCTGCACGGCGGTCTCCAACTTCTTGATCACCACAGGCGCCTTTTCCACCAGCCAGATTTCCCGCGCCTGCTCGCCGGTTTTTTCCCCGGAGAAGAGGGCGATGGCCGCGTCCACGGCGTCCTGCTGTTGGCGGAAGTCCAAAATGTTGCCGTAGGGTTTGGTGCTGTTGAGCACGCGGTTGGTTCGGGAGAAGGCCTGGATCAAGCCGTGGTGCTTGAGGTTCTTGTCCACGTAAAGCGTGTTCAAAAACTTGGAATCGAAGCCGGTGAGCAGCATGTCCACCACAATGGTGATGTCTATCTTCTGCGCCGAGGGGTAGTCGACATTGGGCCACTGCTGGTCTTTGATGCGTTTTTGTACGTCCTGGTAATAGAGATCGAACTCGCTCAAGCGGTGATTGGTGCCGTAGCGGGCGTTGTAATCCGCCACGATGGCTTTGAGGGCGGCTTTTTTGCCTTCGGGGTCTTCTTCGTTGTCCGCCTGCTCCTGCGGCAGGTCTTCCTGAATTTGCTTCACATCGGGATCGCCCTCGGCAGGCGGGGAGAAGACGCAGGCGATGTTGAGCGGCTTGAAGTCGGGATCGGCGGCTCGTTTGTCCGCCTGCATTGTCTTGAACAGTGCGTGATATTCAATGGCGTCATTGATGGACGAGGTGGCGAGAAGGGCATTGAAGCGGCGTTCACCGGTGGCGGCATCGTGCTTGGAAAGAATGGCTTCAATGACGGCTTTCCTGGCGATGGCCTCGCCGGGTTGGGGCGGGTTTTTGCCTTCCGGCTTGAAGTAGTCGACGTGGAAGCGCAGGACGTTCCCGTCCTCTATGGCATGGGTGATGGTGTAGGCGTGGAGCTGTTTCTGGAAGAGGTCCGCCGTGGTGCGCATGGAGGCCTGGGTGTTTTCGATCTTCTGCGAGGAGGCGTTGGCCTCAAAGATGGGCGTGCCGGTGAAGCCGAAGAGCTGGGCCTTGGGAAAGAATTCCTTAATCGCCTTGTGGTTCTCGCCAAACTGGGAGCGGTGGCATTCGTCGAAGATGAAGACGATGCGTTTGTCCTTCAGGGCTTCGAGCTGGGCCTTGTAGGTGGCCTGACCGTTTTTGGCGCGCTGTTTGTTGCGCTTGCTGTTTTCGTCCAAAGCAAGGCCGAGCTTCTGGATGGTGGTCACGATGACCTTGTCCGCGTAGGCCTCTGACAGCAGGCGGCGCACAAGGGCGGCGGTGTTGGTGTTTTCTTCCACGCAGCCTTCCTGAAACTTATTGAATTCTTCCCGCGTCTGTCGGTCCAGGTCTTTGCGGTCCACGACAAAGACGCACTTGTGGATGTGGTCGTTTTCCTTGAGCAGGGTGGAAGCCTTGAAGGAGGTGAGCGTTTTGCCGCTGCCCGTGGTGTGCCAGATGTAGCCGTTGCCGTTGTCTTCGTCTATACACTTGATCATGTGCTGAACGGCATAGACCTGGTAGGGTCGCATGATCATGAGTTTTTGTTCTCCCGCGAGGAGCACCATGTAGTGGCTGATGGTCCGGCCGAGGTCACACTTTTTCAGGAAGCGCTCGGCGAACTCGTCGAGGTGGGTGATCTTGCGGTTGTCCTCGTCCGCGAACTCATAGACGGGCAGGAAGCGCTCGTCGGCGTTGAAAGCGAAGTGGCGGGCGTTGTTGTTGGCGAAGTAGAAGGTGCGGTCGCGATTGCTGACAATGAAAAGCTGTATGAAACAAAGCAGTGTCCTGGTGTAGCCGTTGCCGGGGTCGCTTTTGTATTCGACGATCTGTTCCATGGCCCGGCGCGGGTTGACGCCGAGGGTCTTCAGCTCAATCTGCGCACAGGGCACGCCATTAATGAGCAGGATGACATCGTAGCGGTGGTGGCTGTTGTCCGTGTTGATGCGGAGCTGGTTGATGACCTCAAAGTGGTTTTTGCACCAGTCCTTGAGGTTCACCAGCGTGTAGTTCAGCGGCGTGCCGTCGTCGCGGGTGAAGGCATTGATGCTACGCAGGGTCTTGGCGGCGGTGAAGACGTTCGGGGTGACAATTTCATCCAACAGCCTGGCAAACTCAGATTCGCTCAGCTTGACCCGGTTGAGGGCTTCGAACCTTTCCCGAAAGTTCTTCTCCAGCGCGGCGCGGTCAGTGATGTCCGGGCGGTATTCGTATTTAAGCTCCGTCAGTTTGTCGATGAAGCTTTGTTCTATTTGTTGTTCAATCATTGTCGGTGCTCTGCAATCCTGGGACCGCCCTTGGCAACACAAGATTGTAAATCTCCACAGATAGCCACCCCTTCTAACTATTCAACACTCGGAAGCACTTCACTAAAGGATGTTCAAAGCTGGCACGCGCTGACCGCGTCATTATAGCTTACCGACACGCGCATCCGGTGTAGCGATTGGGTGCGGCCGGCTTGAACATCAACCTGTTTCTAATCGGTTGAATAGTTGGGGAATTGTATAAATTTCCCCACATTTGTCTGGGGGAGAAACTGTGGTCTGTGGCAAAGAAGGGGTGAGGGGTTAAAAGCCCTCTTCGGGGGAGCGGATGGTGCCGATGAGGTAGGGGAGGGTGCGGCGAGGGTTGGAGGGGCTTTTGTCTTCCATTTTATCGAGGGCCCATCGGATTTTGGCTTGGCCATAACGATCTTCCAGTTCGATGAGGCGGGCGATGCCGGCCAGGTCGCTGTCTTCATAGACCAGGGAGGCGGCTTTTTGGGCCCGGGCCAGTTTATCCGGGCCGTGTTTTTCCTTTAGCCCTTCCAAGCCTTTTTTTAGGTCGGCGGGATTGTAGAGGACGTTGGGGGTGTAGAGGCTGGGCTCACGGGGTTTTTCCATGTGCTGGGCCAACTCGCCGTATTCTACCTCCAACAGGTTGGCGCGGCGAAGGTCCGTTACCCCGGAAGAAATGAAGTCCGGAGAGACGCCGTAGCGCTCGGCGAGCCAATTCCGTCCGTGGGACCAGCGCGGCGATAGGCGGGACGTTTGGGATTCCCGAAGGTTGATGAGTATACCCCCTGCCCGTGGAAGTCGAGCCGCGCGTCCCAGCCGTATTCCCAATAGGCGGTGGGAATTTTAACTGTCTCCGTGCTGGGGATGGGCCGCAAATGGACCGCCGTGGGTTTGCCGTATTGCGTTTTGAAGTCAAGGAGGTTGTAGCGGTCGCGGAGCCGTTCCAGGACGGTGCGCGTGTTGTTGCGGAACTGGCGGTTCGGGCGGGGAGGGTGTTCCATGTGTTGGGCCAGCTCCGCGTAATCCAGTGTGACGGCGGGCCCCGGCCCCTGGCCGCCGCTTTTCCAGGTCAAAAAGAGGTAAAGGGAGAGGCCGGTTCTGTCTCGATCGGTCACCATGCGGCCGAAAAGATGGCCCTCCGTAAGGAAACTGGCCGGAAGGGAAACGACGGGGCCGGGGTCCTTCGGTTTTTCCCGCTTGACGTCTGCCAGTATTTTCAGCATTTCTCGAGCGGCGGTTGGGGAACGGACCAGAACGTTGGATTCGTGGTTGCGGTCGAAAGCGGTTTGGCTCCAATTAGAGGAACCGGTGATGAGCGTTTCTTGGTCGATTACAACGGCCTTAGCGTGGGTGAGAGTGGAGGGGTCCTCGAAAAACACCGGTATCCCCGCCTGGGCAAGATAGCTGTAGGCGGCCAGGTTCTTGCCTTGGAGGGTCCCTTCATCTTCGACATACATGTTTCTGGTCCAGCACCACGTCCACCTTGACGCCACGGTCTTTGGCGCACGAGGCTTGGGCAAGTTGAAGCGCTTTGGAGCTGGAGGCATTGGCCGGCAGGGCGAAAACGAACATGTAGACGGTGACGGAGGACTGGGCGGCGTTGATTTCTTTAAGGACTGTGGGAAAATATTCCCGGGGCGCAATGACCGTTACGTCGGCCGCAAAGACCGGCCGAGCGAGGAGGAGAAACGAGAAAAGGAGCCGGGCCCGCCAACAGCGGAGCGCCGCTACCGTTAAAACCAGGCGCCTCCCAAAAGAGCCGGGCTGGGGGCGGAGAAAAAAGGATTGCCAAAAGAAAGACATGATCATCTCCCAATCGCGCGCCCCAACCGGCAAGGGCAAAAAAAAGTGGAGTGGCTCAAGTCAGCCGCCAGATATCGACACTATTGTGCCAAATATCGCCCGCAACTATACGATAGGCGACGTCCCTTTCCCCACGGTAGATTAAATTCTCAATCATTGCCACCTTGGCGACAATGGGGGCGGACCTTTTCAGGATCACCAGCGAACCATCGGCCTTAAGTTATTAAAGAATCACCGTCCCCTATTCCTCCCAGATCCGCGGACGAGGTGGAAAATAGGGCGTGGTCCTGCCCCATGTGCCATTCCCCAGTGCCAGCACCGGACAACAAAAGAAGTAAAATCGCTGGGTCAAACCTATATGTCCACCCTGATCAGTTGCCAAGGTCTTTCCAAAACTTACGGCGCGCGGCCCCTCTTTGAGGGGCTGTCCTTCGGCATTTTCGCCGGTGAACGCACGGGGCTTATTGGGCCGAACGGGACCGGAAAATCCACCTTGCTTAAGATCTTGGCCGGGGTTGAAAAACCCGACGACGGGGAACGGGCCGTGCGGCGCGGCCTCCGCGTGGGTTATTTGGCCCAACAAGACCGTTTCGCCGACGGGGAGGACATCACCGTTCAAGCCAAGCTCTCTCGGGCGCTCCAGGGTCAAGGTCTGGAGGACTATGAAATTGACATCCGCGTGGAGGACGCTCTGGCGGGGTCGGGTTTCACCCCTGAACAGAGGGTGAAAGCGCTGTCCGGCGGGTGGCGGAAACGGTTGGCGATCCTCGCCCAGGTGGTGTGCCGGCCGGACCTGCTCCTTCTGGACGAACCCACCAACCACCTGGACGTGGCGGGCGTTCTTTGGCTGGAGCAGCTCATGGCGGGGGTGAATTTTTCGTTCGTGGTGGTTACCCACGATCGGCGGTTTTTGGAGGCGGTGTGCAACCGCGTGATCGAACTGAACAAGCGCTACCCGGAAGGGCACTTCAGTAGCGCGGGGAACTACAGCGACTTTCTAAAAAACCGAGAGGCGCTCTTTAGCGTGCAGGCGGCGCGGGAGGACAGCATGCGCAACATTGTCCGCCGCGAAACGGAATGGCTCAGGCGCGGCCCCAAGGCTCGCACCACCAAACAAAAAGCCCGCATCGACCGCGCGGGGGAGCTGATGGGTGAGTTGAAGGAGCTGGAATACCGCAACGCGCAAACACGTTCGGCCTCGATCGATTTTACCTCCAGCGAGCGGAAGACGAAGAAACTGATCGCGCTGACGGGAGTGGAAAAAAGCCTGGGCGGGCGAAAACTTTTCGGACCTTTGGATTTGGTGTTGAGCCCGGGGGACAAATGGGGCTTGCTGGGCGGGAACGGGAGCGGCAAAAGCACCCTGCTCAAGATCTTGGTGGGGTCCCTGGCGCCGGACGCCGGGCGCATCGATCGGGCCGATGGGCTGAATGTGGTGACCTTTGACCAACACCGGGAGCCGTTGGATTTGTCCATGCCTCTACGGCGGGCGCTGTGCGAGTCGGGCGAGTTCGTCTATTTCAAAGACAAGCCGATCCATGTGGTCGGCTGGGCGGAGCGGTTTCTCTTCGGCAAGGAACAGTTGGACGTGCCCCTGGGACAACTATCGGGCGGCGAACAGTCGCGCGTGATGATCGCGCGGCTCATGTTGCGGCCCGCCGACGTGTTGCTGTTGGACGAGCCACAAACG
>JADJZR010000017.1 GCA_016715645.1 Elusimicrobiota bacterium
TTCGTGTCCCATACTTATTCCAAAAATCATCCTAACACCTCCGCTATACTCACACCATCTCTTACCCCTCTTAGACGCCCCTCATACTTGTCAAGCCCTTCCCTTTACCTTACCTTCACCAACAGCATACAAACCATACACCAAAGCGTCTCCGTCATCCGGTGACCGTCCATGCCTCTTTCTTTACATCGTCCCTTGCTCTACCTGTAATTCTTGATTAGACTTTACCTTATACTTTAGCCAGGATAGCTGGTCCGTCCCCTCATCATCTCCCAGCACTTCAACTAATCCCATCTCAAACATACTCCCAACAGTTCCCCACATCTCAGACCTCTTATTGTTGTACCCAGCAACACCTTTAGCAGAAGAATTGATCGGTATAACGTGACAGTCTAACTCCCTCAACCTATCAACTACACCAGATCCTACACCAATTTCATCCACCGCATACGACTGTATCCCGCCATGTTTCTTTGCAAACAGTTGCGCAAGCCCAACAGTCTCCATCGTAGACTTCTTTTCGTAGCTAGCACGTCCAATAACCCTTCTATACTTAGGACACCCTTCTACCGCATAAAACACCGTCTTATCATCACCGTATCTGGCTACATCCACCGCAACTATAGAGCGGATTGGATAGCCTAACCCCAGTGACCGTTTCTTAGCCGCACTCACCCAACCGGGTTTGTATCACCGTAGACGTTGTATCACCTGAATCCCATGAGTTAACAAATCTGGCGTACAAAGTAGGCTTGCTATCTTTTAGCTTTAGCCAGGACTGTAAAGTGTCGGAAGGTATATCCTCCGACATCTAAGTAATTAGATTCAAACAGTGGATACGAATCATCCTTAGTAGCAGGTGACTTCCATAACTTGTAGATCCAATTTTCACCATTTGTATTGGCTATAATAAATCCGCATCTGCCAGTATCGGCCCTTCTTAATCTTCCATGTAACTTGAAAAAAGATTCATCACTATCAAACTCTTCTGCCTGCTCAATCCCAAACCATCCAAGGTTCATATTTTGAATATTGTTCATTTGCTCCATGTGCCGAAAGAGAATCTCGGATCCATTAGCAAGTTTGCAAGATCCTTCCGAAGAAATTTTCAAGCCAGTGTAACTCTCAAAATCTTTCATTGTAGAATCTCTCAAATCTGAAAACTCCTTACGAAAAATGACACCTAAGTTACCAGGAAACTTTTCAGACTGCATCATGGCCTTAGCAATTAATGCCGCATTTTACCAGCATCAACCTCCACAAATGCTGGGAACCTTTTTTCACTTAAGATAAATTTGGCTTGCGGAATTGTAAGATGAAAAACTTTTTTCTTTCTTAGGTTTATCGTCGGGACTCATTAGAATTTTCTACATTCACCGTCGATAGTTGCAAATTAGTTGTGTTTTGTACCGGTACCGTATCAATCACTTGATTTTCAATTCCAACTTTCTCCGACGGAAATATCAAAACAATTTGCTTCCCTTCCTTTGAAGAAAATTCCATTTTCTGATTGTTGGCAAATTCGCCTTTAGTTTTTCTCTCGAGGTACCATTGAGCAGTTCCGATTTCTGCTAAGTTTTCTATCACTGTAGAACGAGCTTTTAATACTGGTTTTTCCTTCAATAAAGCCTTCCACTCTGCAAACCCCGGATTTTTATTTTGGTAATTATAAAGGGCATCCATTGAAATATCGGCGAACAAACAGGCTTCCTTATCTGAGCACCCCATGCCGAAAGCGTGTTGGAGTTTAGCCAGAACTGGAGGGGTGACAACTGAAGGTCTACCTGGTGGTAGATAATCTTCAACTGGTTTAGGTTTTGTCATACAACGGATTGTAGGAATAGTTTTATAGTAGATGTCAAGTGGTAGATATGCGCAAAGGAGGTACATTAGTCGATAAATTTAAAAATTTATCGACGATATTGAGGAGATATTGTCGGCGGATTTATGGGCACGGACGCATTTGATTTCGGGCGCGTGAGGGCGGGCTCCGATATTTCCCTGCCCTGTGGTTGGGGTTAGCGTTTTTGCGCTTGTGGCCATTGCTGGCCGTTCTAAAATGTTTTCATTCCCTTCGACGGGAACTATCCGATTATCCTTGAGGTCCTCGGAATAAAACCCCTTATCCATAAATCCTAATTTATTGTAGGAGATAAGCACTAGTGGATGTCAAGTTATTTTTTAAATTGCCGATAATCGAGATGAGGGAGACACCGACGGAAGCGCACCCGCTTGACACGCTATCATATATGATGTATTCTAGTGGTGTAGAAGTAGAGCGTTGGTGTCACGATGCGGTCGATCGACGGTAAAATAAAGCTTGACAATGTTTCATAAATGATATATACTGAATACGCAGGACGACACACACAAAGCAAAAAGGGGAAATAAAATGATGGATACATTGGAGTTAATGGAAACCAAGTACCACCTCATGGAATCAAGCCTAAGCGAATCTAAAGCGGTTCTAGCCCATGATTCGTGCAACCTGGCCATGATCTTCATTGGGCAGTTAAATGGGCGGATTCGCAAGGTTTGGGCCGTTTCTGTCAACTGAAAAGTGTAAATATCGACTAAATTGTTCCACTCGGAGGAACTACAATGAAAACATTAAAATCATTCGTTGAAAAATCACACATCGAAGAAAAGTTAGTCCGTGCCGTTGTCCGTCAAATGGGCGGATGGGAGAATTTCACCAATTCGGCGCCGGACATTACCAACCATGGAATAGATAGTGGGTTCGGTGGGTTTATCTATTATTCGGAAACCGTGAAATTCGCAAAAAAGAATCTTCCGGAAATTATGGAATTAGCCAAAAATATGGCGAATGACATGGGGGAGAATAAATACCAGATAATCGAGGGGTTTAATTGTTTGAAAGATTACGAAAATCTCGATGTAGGAGAATCCATCTACAATAAAAAATCAGAGAATCATCCCACGGTATTAAATGCGCTGGCATGGTTCGCCGGTGAAGAGGTGGCGCGGTCATATGTAGATCTGTTGGAACAACAATAACAGGGTGAACATATGACCACACAAACCAAAACCACACACACACCGGGGCCGTGGAAAGTATTACACCACACCGCCCCACAACACGACGGTGACAGGGCCGTGTACGCACCTGGGAATAAATTGATATGCGAAATGAACGGGGGGCCAAACGATGATAGCGAAACACTAGCAAACGCCCGTCTCATAGCATCCGCGCCGGATCTTCTTGATTCGTTGCGGGATATATTGGAAATGGTTACAGACAACCGATTGCACGGAGAGGAAGTGTATAGAGCCGCAAACGCCATAAGAAAAGCCGAAGGCCGTATCTAAACGCGCAATTCCGCGCAAGGGGGAATCCATGAATCCATCTAGATACCAAAAACGTCGTGATTTTTTACTTAAAGCTTACTCAAAATACAGGAACACTGACCAAGAAAAAGCGGGACGCATAATGCGATTGTCTTACAGACTGGACTATTGGCAATGGCAAAAACCCGTCGTATTAAATGGCCGTGTTGTTGTCGGAGCATAAAATAAAAAGGGGGCACTATGAAATCATTTTCTGAACTGTACGCCGAAAATATGGAAAAAGAATATATAAAAAATCCCGGTATGTATATTGTTCCACGTTTTGGGGATAAGAGCATCACGGGGAAATTATTACCTTCTTCATGGCATGAACTATCCCTAAAAATGTGCCTAGGCATTTACAACGAAACGGCAAATGTGTCCAAAATCGCAAAGAGAACAGCCGGTCAAATGGGATACGATAAAAATATATCAGGTGTTAAAGACGCCATCTTATCCGACCCGCTTTTTGGAGGTGTAACACTATGAAACAATGCGAAAAATGCGGGGCCATGCTTGCCATGGTTGAAGGTTACGAATGGACAATAACGGGGTTTGTGAAATCTGAACCTCGCGAGGTTTACCACGAATGTCAAGGGGGAAACGTATGAAAAAATACACCGCGTCAATGGCCAGGGCTAAGGCGTACGGTAAAGCGATTGCTTTAGAACGAGATGGCAGGCTTGTAAATGTATGGGAAAACAAGGAAGAAGGTCAAGGGGTGACAAAATGTTAAACAAAGAAGAAAAGAAGGAATTTAAAAGGTTACATGGTATTTTTGAACACGGTAACCCAATTAGTTTCGGACCAAATGACGTTCTAAAATACGACGAATTGACGCGAAAATTAGATTATACCGACCATAAAAAACTATGTCGCATTTGTTTTAACTAAGGGGGCAACCGTATGCTTATAACCTACTGCGTTTTTGTTGTTGTTTTGCTGTTAGCAACTCACTTAAATGCGTAGTCACACGCGCAATTCCGCGAAAATGGAGGATAACATGAGGAAACCAAAATGGAATGAGTCCGTCCACGTATTTTGTAAACAGCACGGAGCGGGTGTATTGTTTAAGCGGTGGGCAACG
The DNA here is from genome assembly GCA_016715645.1 of Elusimicrobiota bacterium. GTDB lineage: Bacteria > Elusimicrobiota > Elusimicrobia > FEN-1173 > FEN-1173 > JADKHR01. Next base: position 4,436 of record JADJZR010000017.1, read on the forward strand.
AAACGATGTTCAAGTATGGAAAAAGCCTGGGAGTCGGCACCTCCTAAATGGTTGGGATGGATAGCCACACGCCCAGGAATATTAGACAAACGAACATTAAGACTAAGTGATATTGCATGGGGAAAGTCATGGGAGAAAGCATTGAAAACGGCCTATGAGAACCAGGCAAAATGGCTCCGCAAGAACGCCCGGCCTAACTTCACGCGCTCAATTCCACGCAAAAGGGGATAAATTTATGCGTTCAAAAAGGCCGTCTAATTACACTTGTTTTCGCTGTGGCCATCAGTGGTTACCGCGCAAGGCTATAAAACCACAACTATGCCCGCTGTGCCGCCAGAAAAACTGGTGGCATAAGCCATATATGGACGAAAACGGGAATAAATTACAATGGAATTGGAAAAAGCGGAAGGTTAAAAAAAAGACGGATCGCGCAATTCCGTGCATAATTCCACCCGTTCAGTTGGCCGAAACACCACCAGGGCCAGCGGGTTGATTGGCCAGCATTTTGGCATTTATGGCATAGCGCACACACGGCGACGCACTTTTGGCCCATCATTACGGGACGAGGCATCAACAACGTCTTTTACGTTGATATCTGTACTCTTATTTGTTTTTTGACACCACATTTACAAACACAATTCCAATATTTATGACCTGTTTGACTTTTTTTATAAAAAGATTCGACCATCCAAAAACCGAACTTTTTCCCAATTAAATTATTTTCCACGTCTATTAACCCTTTCGCATGTCAAACAAACACTTCTGTTTGTTTTTCCTGGTTTGCCAATAAAATTAGGAAAACATCCGCATGAAAAACAATCCAAACTAATATTGGCGACCAGCTTGATTTTCGTAAACCCGTCCACCGTTTCAACGTATTCAACATGGTTTTTCTTTTGAGTGTTCGTTTGTTTACGTTTCGTGCTGATGTTTTGTTTTCATTTAATCCCCGCGCCTTGTTAATATCCTTTTTAATAAATTGCATAACTGTCCACCACAATATGGGCAAAACCTAAACGTTCGTTTGTTAATTGCTAATTCGTCCCACTTAATTACCCGATTTCGAGTTTTGTGAGCAATTATTTTCTTGCCCACATACATCTGTTCCCTAATTTGGAACCCTAACAAAATGACCGGAGAAATGTCTTTTTGTCACAAACAAACCCCCTGCGAGGGGGGCGCGGGTTGTCACCGCGCATTCTTCCAGGCGGAAAAATCCTGCGTTAACGTCGAATTACAATCAATACCTTCATGAAGAGAATCGGCAATCTTCAACATCTCCTGCTTGATGTCATTCTCCATCGACTTCCGGCCCTCGGCGTATGCGCACGCGGGACATGACATAGAACATTGTGGCTCACCTTCAAATCGTGGAAATCTAATGTGCCGATACGGCCCCTCACTCTCCATCTTGTCCCCCTAAAATTTTCTTCTCGATCTCTTGTGCTATCCCTTCGCATGAAGCGTATTTGCGTGCAATGTCGGCGCACCGCTCGCGCTCGTCTTTGCGGCCCTTGTCATAAGCGCATTTGGGGCAGTTGAAAACGCACCACTCGTGCCAAGCGCAGTCACCAAGAGCTTCGTATCATTTCTCCCCGCCTTGTCGCGGTCATGGCGTCAGACGGTTGTATGCCCTCGGACACCTAACCATTTAAACATCCAACGGCCTCGAATAATCGTGGTGATGTGCATCCGCTTTTTCAATCCCACAAATTTCGCATGGAAGACGGAATAATCTACTCGCTTCAATCTCCGTTCCTACTTTCCTATGGGCGCATCTCATTAATTTATACCCGGGATCATTTTCTTTACGCATTTGAAGGGAACGATTCCCACGACACTCTTTAATTTTCGGTTTTAAAAGAAACGATGTCAGCAAAGATACAAAAATATTTGTCATTACAATCTCAACGAACTGCCAAGCCCGAATTTTTATTCACGCATTCATCCCTTCGATATCTTTGGCTTTTGATAGGATAGATTGGAAAAATCGATCCCATCAATCGAACATGGTCCCTTTAATGAATTATCCGTTTTGAATCTCGATCATTTCTGCGCCTTGCGGAGCGTCCCATATTCCGGCTTGCTTTCAAACTGATGGCGTTTAACCCTTTTTCGTAGTCGCTCACTTTCATACCGCTTCAATCTCGCTCATCTCGAATTCCCCTTTTTGCTTAGCCATTTAATTACTCCGACCCCGACTCCGACCCCGACCGCGACTCCGACCGCAACCCCGACCCCGACCACGACCCCGACCGCGACCACGACCCCGACCCCGACCACGACCACGACCCCGACCGCGACCGCGACCGCGACCCCGACCGCGACCCCGACCGCGACCCCGACCGCGACCCCGACCGCGACCGCGACCCCGACCACGACCACGACCCCGACCGCGACCAGAACCACGCACTGATATAACCTTGACGTTTAATACATTGGTTCATATTATTTAACCGTGCGCAAAAGTCCTCCCACACGTTCGGACATGTCAACGATGGCACCGCGACCAACGATGACAACGCCCGGAGGAAAAGGTTCAACCTCGTTGCCTGTTTCCCCCGCGACAAACTCGCTAAACCTCCCGGTGTCTGCGATCCATGCGGCAAATTCGATAGCAATCTCTTTATCTCCAACCCACACAAGCCGACCCGTAAAATAATGCGTAACGGTTCTAATGAAATAATCCTTACCAACAACCATGAATGGATTACTTTTATCTCCTTCCGGCAACACAAACGATTCAACATCTGATTTTTTAACGTAATCAACACCATCTATGTTTATTGTTTTCATTCGACCACCTCCGGCTCCCAAAAGCTCGGGGAATACGCATATCTTGATTTTATTCCATCCGGCTTAACGTAAATTAATCCATTCCCACTCCCTTGAATTTCACCAGTTCTTCTGCATTTTCCTCCACCTAATTTTTCTTCTGCTAATTTAGTCCAAACAACTCTCATACCTTTCCTGGCGTCCTCAAGTTTCATCTACCACCTCCTTCACGACGATTGGTTAAACCGATCAAAAATTTCCATTTCAGCGTCTATCTTTTCTTTGAACATTTGGTCAAAATTTGGAATCCATTCATGGACGTGGTCGCTCACTTCTCCACCTTCCCGGCGCGGATCATGGCGTCGGCCATTGCGTAACACTCTACGGAAAGGCTGAGCCTGTCGAACGCAGGATGCTCAGTAGTCGATGGATTAGACAAATACCCCTTCAACGCCATTCCAGCAAACCACTCGCGCATCGACATACCTGACTCGTATGTTTGATTCCAGCCCTTGCTAGTTTCTCCCTGCTCTGATGGAAACGCAGGCCCCCCGCTGTCAATCTCGCTCATTCTCTCCCCCTTTTTTACGTTCACTCACCATTTTGTTTGTCTCTTTCCATAACTCCGTAATTCGTTTTTGCATTTCAATAAGACACTTAGTAATCTCTGCCCGCTGTGCCTGCTTCTTCCCCATCCTGTCCGAGGGCCAGTGTTTTGTCATTTAAAAGTCACCCTGATATGAGGCATCCGACCAATCCGAATCGTCCTCATTATTCCTCTCATGCAAATCCAGTAAAACTGTTGTGACTGCGAAATGGTTCGTTGACCCATATTTTTTTTCAAACATTTGAGGTGGAGCCAGGGCGTGTAATACGCACGGTATCGCGCTAATTACAAAGAGCCCGATTGATCGCATCGGCCATGTCCCGCGCTTGTTCAAGAGTTTCGGCAACGTGGACAACGGTATTCACGACCCGAACGATGTTCCCATGATACGACGCCGGGCCTGTCGTGATCCGGTAGAAAATGTCGTCAATGTTAATTGACTCTTTTCGTCGCTCGTTATTTTTCATTGCGTCCTCCATTATCAGTGAAAAACCATCACCGTTTGACCCGTCGGCTCTGTGTAGTAGTTCTGTTTTGGCAATTCTTGAATCTCCCAATACGTTTCACCCTTGCGGCCCTCTTCGCGCACCTGGTGGCAGACGATTGTTTTGTTTTCCCCGGCCAGGTCACGCCTCAAATCAGTGAGCCTTTGGCGGTAGGATGCCCCAAGGTATGACTCCATGAGAGTCCGGAGCATAACCCGCCACCACCTGAATCAAAAAGGCTTCGGAGGAGTTCGTCCTGTGTCATCCGAATTTGTCCCATGTTCTCCCCTAACCCATTGCGTTGACCCGTAATACTGGCCGGCAATGTGGCCGTCAATGGCATATACACGCGCCTTTGGTAGTTCAGCCGAAGCGACCCGGACGGACTCGTAAACTATGAATGAGTCCCCCGGTTGTTTTTCGGCAAGCCTCACGGCCTCTGTAACCGCGCTTTCAATGTCTTTGTGAATCATCGTTGGCTTGTATCCTTTCGGGTTAAAAATAACCCAGTGCTTTTTATGATTTTCACCGTTTGGCATAATCACTCCCGAAATCCTTGCTTTCCAAATACGCCGTCTTGTATTTTCTGCTTCGCTTTTCCGCCACCCATTGGAGTGTTTAGGTTTAAATGCCTGTCGTCTCGCACATTCCAATCGGCTTGGTGAAGGACGATAATGTCGGCGTTCTGCTGGCATTCGGTATCGGAACGGACATGAAACCCTTCCGCGTCTTTGAAACAACACCCGGCGTGGGATGTTTTGTATTCCGCCCGTGTTTTTTCGTATATGGCGATAATTTGAGATTCCTGTTTTGTGTGAAACTCCTCCGGAACGTCACCAATATCGTTTAGCCGAAACTTTTTCTTAATCATCCACGGTGTCGAAGGATAACCAACAGAAATTTCAAAATCATGCAAAACATTAACATGCGCTTCGTCCAACCTCGTTACCTGATACATCCTTGCCGTTATGTCTCTCACTTGAACAACCTCCCGTTTTTCCAGTCTCCGGCATGCTTGACGATTGTTTCCGGCGTCCAGGAAAGCCCTTTTTTTTCAAGGGCCGAAGATACCTGGTCGATACAGTCCGCCACCACCATCACATCCCCCCGACACAACCGCAACAAGTCGGCCGCCGGGCGCGAATACCGCCTAAAATAAACGGCGTCCCATTCCCTGTCTTCATCCGGAACGTTCATTACAGCCTTAAACCCGGCAACGACCTTTTGGACGTCTGTTTTCGGTGGCCCATATGTCTTTTTGGGCGGCTCTGTGACGTTTTCTTTTTGATTTTTGTCGTCCTGTGGCTGGCCCGCCGGAGTTTTTTCCGGCGGTTTGCTTTCTTTTTCTTTTGAATCTTCTGGAAAGGATTGGAAAGGCAAGGAATGGGGTACACCACTGGTATTTTTTGGTATACCACTGGTATCGACGGTAGAACCTGATTTTCTTATGTTCTTCCACCGATTCTTTGCCACTTTTTTATTTCGGAGTTTTAGGGCGTGTATGTGACCCTGGTAGTCCACCCAATCGTGGACTTTCCAATCCGATTCTCCGATCTTGTCTATGAATCCAACCGCCGCCAATGCGTCTACGCATTGTCCCGGTTGTCCTCCCCATTGAACGATCCGCTCAACCGCCTGAGGCGAGTACCCGGACAGCTTCCCATCTACGCTGTGATATTTAGCCGTATAGGCCCACAGCCGCAGTGGAAACACCTCCGAGTCCCTTCCTATGAGGCCGACCAAACGGGCACATTTTGGATGGGCGAAGAAGTCTAGATCAAGATTAAGAAAAGCCATTTTGTTCGTGTTGTCCTTAAAATAAAAATCCCCACTCGGGAGTTCCGGGGCAATCTGAAATAATTCATTTCCTATTTTCTCCAATGGTTGGAGGATCAATCATCAAAAAATAATGCCCATCCACAGAGGGCAATGGCCGTGAATTAGCCAAAGCTTTCGCCGCCAGACGTCTGTGAATGGGCAAAAAAATACCGCCCCTTGAATTATCTTGGGTCGGTTTCATATTCACATTTGCCCTGGCAGTGGCGTTTCATGTCCATAATTTAAAATATATCAGTTGTTTTGTCAAGAACTTTTTTCTCGACGGTACCTAACAACGCGAATAAACAAAAGACAATAATTAATATAGCTTGCAGTGTGATCCATTCTATCTTGTCCTTGCCATTATCACGACCCGCTCAATCCGTTCGATCGCTCCATTGCAAAGTATGTGAAGCCGCTTCTTGTCGTTCTGGCTCGCTGTCTTTTTAAACTCGGCCATACCTATCCTTATGTCGTTTAAAATGTCAATTGCGCGCATTAACAGAATTTCTTTGCAAGTGCAGATGTGGTGAGGGCCTTCGCACATCATTTTACTGCTCCTTTGTAAATAAAATAGGCCAACAACCATGGAGTTATGCATACGATCAACAACCAAACAGATGCTAGTATGTCAAGCATGAAGCCCCCCTTATTTTTTTTCCATGCAAAATGCCATAGCCTTCGTATCTTTATTCTGTACAAAACCGTTAAAAACTTGTGCCGCTTTAGCGCAATTTTCCATCGTCGAGAACCCTTCAACTAACTTAAGAAAAGGTCCATCACCTCCGTAAAGAACTATTACAAGGATGAACGTACTCATATAATATTACTGTTTTCTGTTTTCATAATACCACCTCGCCAATAATAAAGATTCCGCCCTGTTGTGGTCTTTCTTTCGCGCCAATGGAGCGGTCGGAAAATAGGAAATTGCTAATGCCCTGGCTCTCTCTTTGTCGGAGCCAATTTTGAAATGTTTTTTCCAGACCATTGGAGAAACGTAAACAATCGGGACACAAAGAGCCGATAAAACTCCACGAACCACACCGAACGAATCTCCCATCGAAAACATGGACGAAACGCCTTGACCTGGCATGGCAGACGTCCGTTCGACAACGGCGATAGATGGAACTGGAATTGTTGCGAATATTTCACGCAGTCCGGAAGGATTAATTTCGTTTTTTACTTTCCTGGAACTGGACGCCGATTGACTAATTGGAATATCGACTACACTAAAATACGTTCCTTCCATTTCGTCAATGAATGAAACGGCCCCTGTTAGACCGCAGTCCACGCCGATAATCATGGATAATCCAGTCCTTTTTCAAAATAGCCTTTTTTAAAGTCCGTCATATATTACCTCCTAAAATCGGCGGGGTTTCGATGTAGAGTCAAAATGCTACACCTACGCCCCGGAGTCAGGACCTCCGGCCACTCACGGATAATCCCAGAATAGTGCCCTGCTTCCAGCCGTCCACCGTACGGTGTCAATCTCTGGTCGCTATCGCTCGGGCCAAGCGTTTGAACCCACCAACCTCGACAGGAGAGGAGGCGCGTCCGCCAAGGTCCAAATCGTGCCCGTTACGCACGGGCGGGCGTTTGGTCCGAAACTACTCCGGCACCTGTTCGTTTCGGCGCGTGGCAATCCTCTGCAGAGAGTGCCGCCACTTCTCAAATCGTGCCCGTTTAACGTCCGGGCCAGACGTTTGACTGGCGTGGGGACTATGCCACTCGCGCATTGTCTATTTCCCACAGTCAAAAACTATATTTAGAACGGAATGTCCTCGTTCGCACTGCTCACTGGTGGTGCTTGTGGTATCGTGTAGTCAATCACATACTCGTTCACGTATTTTACTTTGGCAAACGTGCGCTTGACGGGCTTTCCAGTTTCCTTATCTTCCATTGTTACGTCCTCATTTATAACTTTACCAACTACCCGTCTGCCTATCCATTTGGTAGGATCAACCTGAACAGCCCCGTCGTTAGCTAATCCAATCGTTTTAAGAAACGCCTTGGCCATCCCTGCACCAGGAGATTCCTTGTCTTTAAAAAATACAACACAATGATTCTTTATGATTTTGCCAATGTAATCGCCGTCTACAATCTCGTAATCGACGACAACCATCGGGTCACCTTTTTTAGTTAATTTTTCAGTAGCCTTGACGATTGACAGATTATACGTCCCAGCGGGAACGGCCTTCGGTGAAAATTTATTGATTTCAACCCCTGTAAAATCCATGTCGAATGGCATTATTTTGCCTCCATTGGCGCAATTTTTTTCTTAAGGAAATCGATACATTTTTGAATTTGTTCTTTTGTCATCTGATCCCATTTTTCAACGTCGGCTTTTGTGAACCATGCCATTACAGTGGTATCATCAATTCTAACAACCGACAAGAGACGTTCAACCTCAATGACCTGCTCCGGTGTCGCCATATCGACAACGACCGCCTCCCGAGTAATAATATCCTTGCCGTAAAATTTCAAGAAGTTCTCATACGACCATTCAAATGTTTCTGGAAACTTATTTTTACCGACCTCAGCCCGCTCCTTGATCGTTTGTGCCACGCGCTTCCCATTGATATTTTTTAATTCAAAAACCAAGTCGAAAAGATACTCGAACCCCTTTACAGCATCCGGTCCAACACCGAGTTTTTGCATTCCAGGGCCGTATATATCTTTCTGGTGGGACGTAACAATTACGTTCATGTCCAGTTGGACCAACATTCTATCGATGGCCTTCATGTCGGCCTTGACCCGACCCCAATATCGGGGACCGAAGTCCTGGATCTCAGCCGCTTCCCTCGTTTTTGCGTTGCGCTCAAAAACGCGAGTCCATTTCTCCTGGCAAGCGTTGTAAACTTGAGTTATCGGGTCTACACATAATGTGCGGTAATTGTGTTTTGTTGTCAGTAGCGTCTTAAGTTCCTCCATAATGTCGTCAACACTGTTCGTTTGCAGTACGGCAGAATTTGACTTATTAATCGTATCCGAGTAAAAGTCAGTCCCGCGTTCTCCGTCTATAATGTAAGCGTCTTTGAACTGAATTGCGGCGGTTGTTTTACCAACACCAGACGGTCCATAAACCAACAACTTCAACCTTTTTTCTTTTGCTTCTGGTTTAATCCCTTTGAGTGCCATTTTTTACTCCAATGCGTATTAGCTCGCCAGCAGTTTTAAAATTTGGTAGACGATTTTGACAGTCGTGTATCCTGGCGTGTTCGGCTCGCGTCGTAAGAAGCAAATTTTCCATTCTATCGTCTGTCACATCGTTATTTATATGGTGGACAATATCGTCTTTGGAAAGTTTCCGTTTTACGGAAGACTCAACAACAGCCCTGTAATATGCGTACATCGTTCTGTCCTTACAATGAATTATACAACGCCCTTTCTTGTCAAATGTTAGGCCCATGTTGTATCGTGGGTGACGCGAACCTGCGTTATGTCCCTTTTTGAAGCTCCCTTTATTTCCGCCGTTGTGTCCGTGGATATACCGCATGGGTTGTCCAGCCACATAACCATATTTAGTTAAAGTCTGTTTTGCCAATTTTGTCCGTATTCCACATCCGCAAAGACAAAACATTTTTTCTCCTTTTGCGCTTAAGCCCCGCGCGGGCATAAATCGTTATTCACTATAGCGTTGAAAAAATCAATGTTACACATACAATAAATATAATGAACACAATCCATAACGTGCGGCCGCTCTTAATTTCGCGCTCACATACCCTACAAATTGCACCCTCTATTTTAACAGCCCGTTGCTGGCATTTAGAACAATATGGCCCAATGTCAATCGTGCGCGCTCCTATGTGGGCAATCATTTATGCCCCAGGCCAGTAAGCTCTTGGCCCTTCACGCAAATTTTCAAACTTTGGCCGCGTAGCCCATTTGGCCGACGCATCTATCGGATCATCACCTGGCATCGATACTCCACACTTACACGACACGAACCACCCATCAACCGAATCTTCAAAACATGGTCGATTCCCGCAAAATGGACATCTAGCTAGATTCTGTTCAATTATTGATATGTGTTGATCCGTCAACACTTCAGATGGTGGCGTTGTTTTCCATGCGTCATATCCTTCGATGGGTTCCATGATGTTATCCTTTTTTGCGTTTGAAACGGCAAAGTACAGCCTATTGTTGAAATCAATTACATTTTGAATGTATTCCATGATAATCCCCCTTTAAAAAAATAGCCCCCAGACAGAACCCGCTTCCGCGGGCCTCGGACTGTCTGGGGGAATAACGAACCCGCCGCCCATATTATAGGCGCCGGGGTATAGTTTATGAACTGTCCGAGGTAGTTCATGGTTCAATCCTACATCAACAATATTTTTTTGTCAAGGTTTTTTTTCTGGCCCTGTGGGATACTGTCATGAGTCAGCATCCGCCGGAAAGGGGTCCGGCATGGACACAGGCCGCCGCACACACAAACCTGAATGATTATACATCAAAACCTAAAAATTGCAAGTGCAACGAATTTATCGTCGGAATATCCGCCCAATAGGTCCAACCTATTTTTAAATCCGTAGCCACCATAAACACTTAATTGCCGGGAATCCCGGTAAGCAAACGGATTAATAGCAATCCCGGCAAGCCACCTGTCAGAACGCGGGGCTGGCGGGAAAACGGGGGCTTGAGCATTTAAAGATTCATTAACAACTGAAATCGGCCCGCGCTCTTCCACCGTCTCCCGCTCTACCCGGCCCGGAGTCTCCACCACGCGGGTGACGATCCGCACGGGGCCTTCAACTCTAACAACCCTCGTTTTATGAAATACCGCCGGATGTTTGTAAACAAGCTGGTTTTGTTTGAGGGCCACATGTTGAAGGTAACAATAAACGCAGAGCAAAAAGACCGCCATACACAAGGCAACGCGCAGTATGGGACGCCAACGGATGCTATTTATGAGAAGAAGAGGTAGCATCCCGGCCCTTTATAAACTTGTCTGCTACGGTACCACCCCCGACCAAGGCGGTTGACAAAAATAGGCATGTAATCCAATCCGAAGCGGATATTTTATCCGTTGCCAAAAAAACGCACGACAGAAGAAGAATCCAAAGCCCGAGTCCCACCTTTCGCCCGTCCTGTAGAAGGAATAGGGCCAACAGCCTACGCATGGGACTCGCCGAACCAAACAATGTCATGGGCCTTGTCGGGATCGCAATCCGCGTGCAGGTGGCGAGTATAGAGGCCCATCCTCGTAAACCCGGCCCGCCCTAACGCCCAAATCATCTTCTCCCGTTCGTTCTGCCCGGTCGGCGCGCGGAGATCAACGGCAAGCCCTTTCAAATGGGATGATTCTTTCGTTCCCCCCGCGTTCGCGTTCTGCTCTTCATCCCTCCGCCCAGACGTGATAACAATAGGGAACCCGCAAAGATCCCGCGCCATGTCCAAGCGAACCATGAGCCCATAATCAAGGCCCTTTGATTCTTCGTCGCTAAACCATTTCCACTTGCTCATTTGTCCGGCCCCCATACGTCGCGTTCCAGGTGGCAAACGCACGTTGGCTTAGGTCCATCCTCTGTTGGCATAAACGCCGCGCCGCAATACTCACATGAAATGGCGTGTTCGCCCATCACCGAAAACCTGTAAAAAGGTCCTTCCCGAAATGGTAGAGCCCAACTAAAGCGGCCAAGACCATCAACAAAATTATCCACCCGATGCGGTTCCCGACGGACAAGAAAGTATCCAAGTCGGAAACCTTTTTTACGGTCGGCTTCATCTCAGATACAGTCCGCGTCAGTTCCTTTATTGCATTTAATACCGCATCCTTAGAAAACATTTCGTCTTTGATGTGTTCTCCGATCATCCGTTCAAGATTTTCAAGTCTACTCACAGTTTCAGGGGAAGGTCGTTTGTGCTTTAGCACCGCCTGCAATGCGCGATAGAACATGGAGTAATTTTGATATTTTTCTATGTCGCTTTTAGAAATCCCCTCTAACGCCAATATTTCGTCAACGTTTGGCTCTGATTCCGTATCATATACCCGTCTATTACGTATGTCATTTTTGTCGATCACGTTGTGTCCGATTTATGTCGTATTTGAGTTTTTGTAAAATAATCAGTTACCAACTTCCCACCCTGCGAAGTGGTGAATAAAAGGTTCGGCCAACATGGGGCCATTAATGCTGTCGTAAAGTGTTTCCCCTGCCGTCGTAAAGTCGTCCTCGCAGATTACGTCTATTACATCCTTTAATGAAATTTGCAGTTTGTAATATATCGCACCATCCGGGACCATCTCGTTATCAGCGGGCACGTAAATCATGCGCTTCATTTTTTCCCACCCTTGATCTTGTCTTCGTTAACCGAAATCGGTTTCCCTTCTTTTTTTAAGTCGGCGGATAATTTAGTGGTTTCACCAGCCTTTTTGAATATAACCGTCGCGTCTTCTTTTAGTTCGACCAACTTTTCTTTAATAATTTGCGGAACAGCAGTTTCGTCAGCATAAAAATCAAACTTTTTATTTCCGCGATATATCGTTGAATTTGGCAACAGTGCCCAATTATTTAGAGTAACCAAATAATTTCTCACTTCGTCACCTCCTGTAATTGTGCATCAGTCATTTGGTAGTTGTAGATGGCGACGGGGCCGATGTATCCGTTGGTATTAGAACCTATATTTATAGTAGCTCCATCACCAAAACTTCCATCAAATGCAACGGTTAGTGGAGCAAGTCCGTCTCCAGTAGAAGATAGTCCAGCTGGCCCCCAACTAACAACCCGTTTTCTTTTTGCAGTGGTTACGTCACTTAACCCGACTTGCTGTGCGATAGTGGTACTGTCAGATGCTCTCCATGTAACAAGAGATGCTCCCGCAATCCCGCTGTATCCCGTTCCAACAATCACAAGGTATCTAGTTAATGAGTTTATGGGTGTTTGGATTTCTCCATAAAGAGTCCCCACAGCAAAATCAATGTTACTCGCCGTCTGATACGTCAGCAAATCCGCATTCCTTGTAACTGCTGCGGTCGTCGTGACAATCGGACTCGTAGCTACTGCACCCGCTTCATTCTGCACGCAATCCACATCAATCTCATCGCCGAGCGTGCCGCCCTTGAAGCCAACAGACGGATTAGCCAGCGTTGATGTGATCTGCACTCTTGACCAAGTGCTGCTGTTGATCTGCGCAGTAATATCAGTCCAGGTGCCGCCGTCCTGCGTGAATGAGATAGTTCCTGTCCCTGTTCTGCGCTTGACATAAGCCGAGGCACAACGGGCTGCGGAGGCTAGTGAGATCGGTTGCAGAATGATGGCGTCTGCTGCGGTGGCGGTCAGGGTTGTGGCGGTGTTGGCGATGCCGTCTAGGCCGGTGGCTGTCTTAGCTGCGGTGATATTCGTCTTGGTTGACCACGCTGCGTTGCCCAGGTCTCTGGAGTGCAACAGATTATTCGTCGCCGCCGCTTCTCTCCTGAACCCAATCAATTTGTCTCTTCCCAACGCTAATCCATTTTGGTCTGTTCCGAAGTACTTGGCACCGTCGATACCTGCGCCGAAGTAGGGAGAAGCTTCTACGCCGACTGAGACATACTCGGGGACGTAGGAGGCGTCGTAGTTGGTGACATCAACGGACCATGCGCGGAGAAGCTCGAAGGACTTGATGCCGTCGCCGACGAATGCTTGATACCTAGTGTGCGTCAAGCTATTGGCAAATATGACTGCAAAGTAGTCACCAGCTCCTGTTGCATCAGCCAAAGCATTGAGACGTATATCATATGTTCCAGGAACTACCTCGGACACTGATGAAGATACCCCACCTGTTGCCGCGTAACTTCCATCAACTAACGATACGTTTATGAAGTCATTACCAAAAGATACAGACCCTGTTAGAATCTGGATGAATTCCGCCCCGCCTGGAACATACCTAACACGAAAACCATACGAATAGCTTTGTCCAGCAGTAGATTGTTAGCGGGCTAGTTGGCTGCTGAACTCTTGAACGCTCGTTGCATTTCGCAAACAATCGTATTGGCAGATGGTTGTAACGGATCCTTCTTCCAAGCCGCATTACTAAAGTCCTCACTCTTCGTCCTGACGGTATTCCTTACCAACCTCGCCCCGCCGAAGAACGCGCAGCCTGAGGCCAGCTCCTCCAGATAACCAAGCTCGTTGAAGCCCCACGCCTTCGTAGCACGTGACCACGTAGGATCTCCTGCCCCAACAGACGGGACAAGGCTCGTTGTTAAGTTTGAACGAAATATGGCTGTCTGCAACAGATCTGCACCTAAATCAGCCGATCTCTGCCTCTCCCGTTGTCTTAGCCTCATTAGACTAGCTCACTTTGTGAAAGCTCAATGTTCCAGCTCCGCCTGCTATCGCACCAATTTTGTCACCCACTAGGACCATTATGTTTGGATATGTCGTATTGGCTCGAATTAAATAACCATTACCTGTAGTCACGTTATTTGCCGTAGGTGCTATTTTAATGTAAGCATCAACATCTGACCAAAGATCATAATATCCCGCTTCTGTAAATGCACTTGTCTGAGCCGCTACTGCACTGATAGATAACGCGGCTTGAGAATTTCCTTGCAAAACCATTCCCATATCACCATGTGTTGGCATCCTGTATCCGTTCATATTTTTCTCCTTGTAGCATCTTTTTAATTTTTTCTATTGGTATCGTTACTTCGGTCAGCCAAATACCTACCGACACGCAAAACACTACCCATCGCTGTAGGGTTTGGACGCATATTTGACAGTGCTCTAAAAATCATCGCGCCCTGTTGCGGCCCAAAAGATCGAAGGTACTTGATCCCTGCCGCTGTTGCTAACCATTTCGCCGCAGAAGCTGGATTTCCACCAAAGAGACTAACTAGTGCCCCAATGCTGGAACCAACTTCACCAAGACCTAAAAACTGGCGACCTTCCAAACGATCAATTTTGTCTCGGAGTCCTGTCTTTATTGTCTCACTTGCACCGTACATTTTTTTTGCCGCTTTAAAGTCATCAATCAATCGCTCCCTTCTAGCGTCATAAACTTCTCCATACATTGGACCACGACCAGCACTTTTCGCCTCTTGGGTCATCGATGGTGCAAGATCTCTTGTTGGGACTGCAAGATCTCTTGTTGGGACTGCAAGATCTCTTGTTGGGACTGCAAGATCTCTTGTTGGGACTGCAAGATCTCTTGCTGGGACTGAGTAAGTCTGTCCAGTCGGGGTTGATGTAGGTGTATCTATACGACGAATACCTACGGGTCCAGAATATAATTCAACCCCCTGTTCTATCACATCGGATAATTTACCATAAGCTCTTTTCCTTAAGTCGTAAATTTTACGTGCATCTTTTCCCTGATTAGCTCGTTGGAAATCCCCCCATTTTCCAGGGTCAATTTCTGCTTTAATTGTTTGCAGATCTTTTAATGTTATGTTCCTTTTTCGCATCCCAGTTATAGTATCCATTATCTTACGAACTTCATCATTTTGTTCTTTCCCGTACCCTTTTCTAATTGGATTACGTAAATCTTTATAAATTTCTTTAGAAAGGAGATGCGAGTCTATCTTCCATTCTGTACCAGATACTTCTTTAATTATATCCCCAATTTTTGTCCCAGCCTCCATGCTCTTATTTTTCACAAATTCTTCCATATGCGTTGGACTTGTAAAAGCTCCAAATGCTCCAAGATCCTGCATCTTCACAGCCGCTTCATTAAATGCCTTCGATCCACCACGAACTTTATTGTATACATTCTTCATGCCACCCATAGCACTGCCAGCCGCTTTAGCTTGTAGCCTATGGAAAACGGGAGACGCCAACTTAGCAACTTTTCCCGCACCAAGTGTCGCTGAATCAATAAGACCGGACATTGCCCCCTGCTCAATGAGGTTCGACATCTCGGATTGGACACCAGGGACACGCGGGAATTGTAGTCCGGGAATTCCAGTTTCAACTGCCGGTGCAACCTCCGCACCTAACGCCCTTCGCCCAACCTGCCTAAACCCCTCTCCACCTGATGCTAAGAGCATACCGAGTGGAATACTGCCAAGTCCAGCTCCAGCTATAGCACCAGCGGTACCTCCAACAGACGGAAGAGTGTCAAGAACATTCAATGCCGCTTCTCTTGGATTCTCAGCAGTAAACTTACCAACCTTATCACCCAGGAGAGACCCAGTAATGCCACCGATTGGACCAAACATAGACCCAATCGCCCCACCAACAACAGCACCCGCCGCTTTACCAACTCTCGCTTTTTTAGGAAGTGGTTTGTCTGCTACATCATTGGCAATGTTTCCACTTTTTACACCCATAGATAAAACAATCTCTTTTAACTCTTTTTCGGTCGGAGGAGAATCACCTTCCAAGACAAAAGTTTTACCAGTCTCGTTGTCGTTAATCCTGTATTTCGGCATATTAATTATCCACCGTCACAGTAAATCGGCCTATTTTAGCCCCGTCACCCGAATCGGTGTATTTCTTTAACACCTCTTTAATCTGTTGACCCTGCGTTCCAAGAAGATTGGCGGCCGCCATCAAGTCGATATTGCCACCCAAGTATGCTTTTAGAGCCTCGCGTTTTGCCAATCTGCTTTCTTTATTATCAAGTGCGTTTGGAACGAATGTCCCCATAATAATTTCTTCTTCTGTCCCTGTTAGTTGTTTGCCGCCAAACGAGAATCCAACCTGTTTTAATTCATTCGTAAACCGCTCAACTTCCGGATTAAAAACTTGACGAATACCAGGTGTGAGTCTCGCTCTTTGAGATATTGCGCTCCCTTCCTCTAATTTATCGAAGAACGAATCGACGTTTTTCAATAATGTGACACCACGCGCCGCCGACGTGACGGCTTCTGGATTCCCTTTAACCGGTGCGATATTGCCCTGTGGAGTCTGTTTATCAGTTACACGCAAATAAGATTGCCTTTGGACATCCCAAAAAACAGGTGTATTATCAAACGAATCCATATAACTCGATTGTTGCGAAGGATTATACCGCGTCTGTCCTGGGCGACTGATTGAAATTGGTTGATAATCAACACCTGGTTTTTGTTCGGTTAATTCTTGTCCAGAGAATGGATCAACCGCTTGCCCCATCGTATCTGTAGCAAATATAACTTTTTCCTGATTTGGTTTGAATTCAGTTTTCTCACTGTAATTCCCATCAGGTCCAATCGCATATTGAGTTTCGATTTCCTCTAACTTTTGTTGTGGGAAAGCAGAATTATTTTGCATCCCAACACCCATTTGTGAACGTTTGCGACGGGCCTCAAGCTCACCAGCAATACGTTTGTTGTTCTCCATGATCTGTTCTTGTTGCCTTTTATTTTGTTCCAACTCAATTAGTATTTTGGCCCTTTCTAATTCTTGTTGTTGACCAATAGCGTATCCACGAGCCAATCCTTCCATCGCTGAAATAGCCGGACTCTTTTGTGCTTCTGCGGCCAATATCAATTCTTGAACGGAGGCCATAGTTAGTATCCTATCCCTAATTTCGTTCTTGGTAAATTACCCTGGGCATATGGATTATACCCATAATTTGAAGTCTGCCCGCTCGGATAATATCGCTCTGCTGTCTGCCCCCCACCATACTTGTTGGAAAGATATTGTCCTCCAATCTGCCCAACCAAGCCAAGAAGATCTCCATATGGGCTCGTTTCTATGGACGGAACACCGTAGTTCGCTTGCTGTACTGCCACGGTCTGTGCGGCCTGAATCGGTAACTGAAGTTCCTGTCTCCGTCTTAGCAATTCAGCGTCACGTGCTTTTATCGACGCATCGTTTAATTGTCTCGTCAACGATCCATATTGGTGCGCGGCCTGGATCTGGTTCAACTGTGCGGCCTGCTGTGCTTCACCACTTTGGTACGCTAATGGAATAGCCTGTAATCGTCTATTCAATGCCGAATCCGTCAACCGTGCCATCTCAGATGTTAGCGTCTCGTTTCCACGCGCCTGAATGTCCCCCAATCCACGAATAGTGTCGGTCGAATACAAATTACCCGCAAAACCTGCTCCGCGTTTTAATGCCCGCTCGGATTCTCTAATTTGGCGTTGGGTCTGAGTTTTGAACGGATCGTATTGCGCCGCAATGTCAGTCGGATCAGTTTGAAGATAATCTTGAAGAGCCGCGTCACCAACAGCATATTGTGGAGGAAGTCCTTGGTCCAAGAGTCCTTGTAATTGAGATTGTCCGCGGTTCTCTATGTCTGTAACACCGTAATCACCGTAGCCGAGCGGAACCTCTTCACCCGCCGTGAAGTTCCCAAATTTACCAGTATCAGCAAACCCCATCAACTTTCGGCGGGCCGCCCCCTGCTCTGGGGTTTCGAGCGGAACTTGTGACTGTTTCTTCTTTCCCATGTTCCCGATAACTGCGGACCCAATTGCCCCGGCACCAATAGCAACACCGCCCCACGTCCCCACCATATCATGGTCACCGGGGACAATTTCAGAGAGAGACGTTCCCTCTCGCGTCGTTACATGCCACTCTGTATCAGAGACTTTTTTACCGAACAACCCTTCAACCGAGACGCCCGAAACCTTAAGTTTTTCAATAGCTTTGTTGAATGGGAGGAGATGCCCGGAAGGCGTCAATTCCATCAAGCTCTTGTAATCCCTCCCCTTCTCTTTCAACGCGAGAATAAGACAGTTTCTTTGACTCACGTCATACGCCAACAAAACCGGATCGTCATACGTTTTCGCAATCACGTAATCCTCGATTTTCTCCAGGTCAGTTTCGTTCGTCACATGGACAGTGATCCAAACCGTATCCTCAAGGGCGATAACGGCCCGTTTCGTCCCAGGGGCGGATATCATGGATAGAGGGGCTTTCAGATGTTCGCGCCCGCGTTCTTCTGTAACCACAACTACCTCGCCCTTCATAAGAAAGTTTGGGTGAGAGTGTTTATGGATTTTTCCCGTAAGGATGTGCCCTTTCGGAATGAAAATCTCCCGCACGTAAACGCCTTCCGCGAAGGAATGTTTGAGCGGCATTTCCGGGGAGTCGCCAAACGTCGCGCCAGGGATTTTGGCCATCACGCTTTCGAGTTCGAAAATCTGTTTTCTAAATGCGTCCCTGCTCTCAATGGCAGAGGGCGCGGGCTTTTCCATCAATGCCGTCGTCATAAATTGTCTCCTGTCCTACCGATTTGTTTTACATGAGGATCGGCGTCCAAGAGCCGTTTTTGTGCGTCTGTAGATAATGCTCCGATAAATTCCGCCCTGCTTTTCTGAACCTGGTTTGCCACTTTGTCCGTCGATGCCGCCGTTTGGCGAATCATTTGCGCGTTCTCCACCAAGAGGATCGGGAGGAATTCAATCGCGCACCCAAATTTGTCAACCACCCCGTCGCCCTGAGGATTCCTCCCTAACAAATGCGTCCAGAATCGGCATTTAGCCTCGACGCAATCCTGCTTTCGTAGCGCGGAGAGAAGTGGGCAAATCATCGTTAGTCTTTTGAAGCGACAATAATATCCGCATATTGAAAAGCGGTATTTGATAATTGAGAATCTGTTGTCGGGGCTGCCCCACCGCTAGTCCCACTCCCACCACTTTCAGTCGAATTTTGAATGATCCTTTTTGTGGTTGAACTATTATTGAATGAATCGCCTGTTCCAAGCGGAGCCCCGGACGTATTAAGAGACAGAATAGTCCCCGTTATAGTTCCGTCAAGATCGGTAAATGTAGTATATGCAAGATCATGAGAATGACTTGCAACTGTGTGTGTGTGGCTTGATACAGTATGAGAATGAGCAAGCGTTATTGTGGACGATGGCGTTGCCCCGCTCCCACCCGTTGATCCGCCAGTTCCGCCAGCCGTAACAACCCGGAGAAATTTGTCATTAACCGCAACCGCCGTCCATCCAACAGGGGCCGACGCTTGATAAAACACCATCTTCGTCCCAGCAGGAATAACGTTTTGACCAATATCGTCCCAGCTTGTCCCGTTGTCGCGCTGGAGGACGTTTCTTGTCGTGTCAAAATAAAGACCATATTGCCCAGCCGTGGGTCTTTCCGCCGTAGTGCCTTTAAGTCCTCTGTAACGATAGACGGGAGCCGTTGCCGGCGAAGATCCGGGGAAAATAGCCTCCACCCCTTCTATATCGTCTCCGGCCACTTCGCCGGCGCGGAGAGCCTCACGCATCGCAAGTTTAAATTCGCGTATTTTGTCGTCCCCCTGGCTCAGAAGATCCGAACCAGCCGGAGTCGTTACGTCGAAATTACTCATTTTTTTTCTCCTTAAAAAACTAAAAGTCGAAACGCCTTAGACGATACATCCGATTTTAAATACAAAGTCGTATTTGTGTTCGCTGTACTCCCATCGTAAACGGTTCCAGCTGTTTCTTGCCCTGTTACAATGTACCCAAGAGGCACTTTCCCAAGCCCATGAGCAACTGATGCCTCTGTTCCAGGTGTCGCATGAGATGTAAATACTATACGAGATGCGTCCACGTTGTCGTCAATAGATATCCCACCGTCAAGGATTGATTTTAATACCATTGACCAGGTACTTAAGGATGTCAAAAGATCTTTGTCAAATGGGCGTAACCGATCAAACTGTTCAGTAAATAATGCTGGAAAATTAGGTTCATAATACTTTATCATCGCCGCATTTCCCTTAGATGCGCTTCAATTTGGTATTTCTTAATCGTAAACACCTGATTGTTAGCCGTGTTTGCGAACCTAAATCTTATAGACGAGGACAAAACATCGAAATATAAATTCAACGGTGCATCATCTTGTGGATAATAACTCGTCAAATTCACTGTGCTTAATGAAATCCATGAATTGCCATTGTCCGTTGAATAAGACACATCGAATGAGTTTCCGAGTGCCCATAACTCCATTCCAGTCCATCGCATAATAGTGTCAATGTCTGGTATTCCGAAATCTGTCGCTGTAAATTCCTTCGTTTCCCATAAGGCATCAATAGCCGTTGTCGCGTCAGACGTAGCCCCAGACTCGCGTTTGAGTGTTTCTCCATTAGCATTTCCGAATACAAGAACCTTGTTCAGAGAAAGAGCATCACTTGAATCCCATCGTTTCACCTGGCTATCCCATGTTCCAATAGCAGAGTCCCATGTAGCTGACGTTGTATTCAAATACAACGACATCGCCGTGCAATCTGGGCGGTCATCACGATAAACCTGCCGTGTTCTCCAATTATATTTATAGATTGTACTCGGATCGGAGTCGGACCCAATCGGAACCGCAACCCAGTATTCATCTAGATCATCGATATAAACTGCATTTGATCGTGAAACCGCGCTTGGGTTTATCGTTTCTCTTAATTCGTCTTGAATAGGTGAATCGATCAGTGGGGCAGTAATACCATTGAATAGATGTAAACCATCTGCACCAAGGAAAATCTGCTCTCCACTTGGGATGTTTGATATTGTGGCTTCCGCAATCGCTCCAACACCAGTCGATTTACGATCAAAACGAAACACGTCAGACGTAGTAACCAATTGACCAAGATATATCGATGATCGTTTATGGATAGTCAAGAAGTTTCCGAATATCCCAAGACCTGTAATATCCTCTGGATCTTCGAGTAAATCCGTACTCCCGGCGTTTCCACCGGACCACGTTTCGCAGTCACCAGTATCGCACCACTGAACACGGCTGTAATACGTATTGCCTCCGTCAGTTATGTATGCCAACACAAGATATGGCCCAAACGACCGAACATATCTTGCAATTGGAGGAGAACCGCCTAGCAATTCCGTATCACCCGTAAGTCCTACTTTGCGTATTGGATTGATACCATTTGTAAAAACAGCTATCTTCTCAGCTGTCAAAAGTGGATATCCGACACTTATAGAATCGTCTGCCGTTCCTGTTAATGGAGCGTGTGCTATGTTTGACCACGTACTCGTTGGCTTGTCTAAATCTTCCGTTTTTGTTAAACCGACGCGAATCAATCGGGTGTCAGGTCCGACCTGTAATTCAAACAATTTCATCACGCGCTCAGTAAGTCCACCACCCAACAGAGAACTCCCTGATCGTTTCCTGATAATATTCCTATTAAATTCCATGTTCCGAATGTTAAACGAAGATCTCTCGTCAACGTATTCGGAAGGTCGGTCAACTACAAGCCCTTTAGACGGTAACGGTATGTTAAGTTTTGGCATTAAAAATCTACCTGTCTCATAGAGAACATACTTCTTATATTCCCTGTTTCACGTGAAACAAATTGTCCTAGCTCCTCTTCATATTTCTGCTTATGATATCCAGACAAATCGAACTTTTCCATTTGCTCAAACAAACGATACAGTGTGCCGTATCTTATACATTCACGCGCCACATCCGTGAATAAAACATCGGATGAAGTGCTTGTGATCTCACCCGCTGGAAACGTAGAATAATCAATTTGATATTCGTAAGTCACATCGTCAGGAACAGGCCCTAAAAGTATCTGTTTTCCAAACACGCAATAATGTGTTGGTTCTCCATCAATCGGGTCATCACCATACGGGTCAGGGAACATTTCGTGAAACTCACGTTTCGATAACCGTTGCAATACGTAACTGTCGTCCTGGTCACTCCACCGAACGTCTCCCAACAACCTACCAAAATCGTCCGGAAGATCAATTTTGTAATCACCCAACGCAGTTATTCCGCTCGTCGTGTATGCCTCAACCTTTGTGTCCTCGAATCCAAATCGTTCACACATGTCAACGAGAGTGTCTGTTATCGCCTCGTAAACCTCTGTTTCTTTGTCTGTCCTCTTAAACGTCCGGAGGATGTAATTGTAAAGAGAAGATCCACTCATTTTGTCCATAAATCCTCCTAGTCCTGTGTAATCAGTTCAACGAAGTTAACGTCTGCCCCGGTTGCGCTGAATCGTAGCATGATCTTCTCGCCGTTCATATCGTCAGCAGACAAATTGATGCGATACGTCCCATTTGAAATTTCAGCAACACCTGAACTGCACGGAGCGAAAGGATTACCATCAATTGCACGTTCTGCCGTTACAACCAATCCAGCTATAGGATTTTTCGTTGTTGAATCGAACATAGGGAACATGAAATTATTTAAAGCGATATTCTTTTTGGGCCGTGTAATTCCAATTCCATTCGCTCCACCGATCACATTAATCCCATATGCCCCGGACGCGCCTTCGAATGTAGCTCCGTTTCCACTGTCGGACTGAAAATACAATCCAGAATCAAAACCCCTAGCCTCAATGGCATATCTGCCGACAAGTGCAAGTGCAGTCACGTTATCGGAATGAAAATAAGCCGCCACACCATTCACGCTATGAATATAGAGCCCTTGTCCAAAACTTGACCCAGATCCACCCTCAAGACTAAACGCATCTCCTCCATTTCCTGATGTAACAACACTTCCACCGACAGCACGCAAAGCATTGCCTCCCGTGTTCCCCATAGATGCTGTACCAGCCTCGATGTAAAGTCCATCAGACCCATCCCCGCTGGCTGGTGTCCCACCAACAATTTTAAACCCTATCCCTGTTCCGTGACCAGCCACGTCAATGCCAATACCGTTACTCCCTATTGATTTCATAACTACAGCTGTCCCAGTCGAGTTTTGTATATTTAGCGATTTTAAATTAAGCGTCGCGTTATTTCCACTCGTTGCAAGTCCGTCAATCGCTTCAATGTTCGCCTTAACTCTCGCAGACGCATCGACAATTGGAACTCCACCGTCTGCTCCTGGTGCGGCTGTCGGAAGTTGCTCGAAGGATATATGTGTCGGCAAAATGCTTATATTCGCGGTGGAACTTTTACCAGCCAATGTCCCATAATCACACGCACACTCTGCCGTTGTCAGTGTTATTTTGTAAATTCCAGGCGCATTTGTTGAATCTACCTCAGAAGCCGAATTTGTGGGAGCAGATGATGTTCCGTCCTTGATCCACCTTAAAGTATGGTTTGCAACGTCACCTGTTTTTCCAACATTGTTTGCAGTATCCCAGGCGACATACGATATTGTAAGACTTTGCGCTCTAGATGCCATTAAATAGTCCTCCTATTAATTATGTGCCAAGGAACTTTATTTCCCGTCTCTGTCGCGCTGGTTATCCCGGCGTAACGCATCACCATATGGGTCCTGTCATTTGCGTTGGCAAGCGTTCCGTCTGGATTTGGATGAATACGCCCAGGCATAAACACTCTTATAACAGACGCTCGCTTGTTCCGGGTGTCGATTGCCATTAGGCAAATTTCCCACGAATAAATGTTGTCCCATCATCCGACACTGTGGAAGACGATATATTGGATCCATCCGCGTCGTTACGCAACACTTGAGTTGTACTGGTTTGCGTAACCTTATTTCGTGATAATGCCTGCATCCATCCAATTTTGTCTTTAATAGTGGCCGTTGCAGAAGGGACACTCGCTGGCTCCGCAAAAGTGTCAACCGTCAAAACGTCCAAAACTTCTGTATTTACTTCTGATTTCGCTGTTGATCCAAGAGAATAAACGTTTACACTTCCGCTCGTAATCGTCAACGCTGATGGAACACGTGTGAGTAAGGTCGTAACTCCAGATGAATCACCTGCCGCTGTTGTGGCCCCAACAGTCGTTCCGCTTAACCCTACCGTAGTGGTTGGATTCTCTATGTTACCCCAATCCAATCCAGCCGCCCCGGTAGCAGTTACGTCCAATGTTCGACCCGCAACAGTCGGTTGTAATGACCAGTCGCATGTTGGTTCTCGACATTCCCCAATTGTCCAGACCTGTTCCAGACGTCGCTATTAACGACAGCCTCAGATTTGTGGCGATATTTGTCCGGTGTCCCAGATGTGTTAAATTTGCCGCATGTCGTGTGTGCTAACCCACATTTCTGGGGGCCACAGTAATGCTGTAAATACCAGCGGCACCCAGTAACAGTAGTTGCTCCAATGTTGCGCCCCTTGAAACAGTCGGTTAGCCCAATCAATCCCGGCGGCCCGGTGGAGTCACCTCCATCGCGTTGTGCGAACAACAGATTTGATGCTTTTGACCTGTGTTACATCTACACGAGGCTTTACTTCGGTTTGATCCGCAACAGTCGCCATTGCCTGCCGCTACAACATTAGGAAGCGCAGTCAACCCAAGCCTAACAGAATCAAACGGGTCATACGGAACAACCGTGTAAGCTGTGTCAGTCGGATCGGCCCCGGTGGCCGTCGCGTGAATCCACAATTCACCAACCGTGTTTGAATCGGTCGCGTTTCCGGCAACCTTGTAAAGGCCGTTCCCCACTTCTGCCACCGCGCCAGAAGGAGAAGCAAACGATGCGCCATTCTTTGAAATTGTTACCGTCGGGGACAAACCAGTCTTTCCAGTCACATGATCAGTTGAATCCACCATTAGAAACATCATTGGATACGTCGAATCGGATTGTTTACGCAATTTATTCATTAGTGTTCACTCCTAGCACCCGCGCGCGTTCCGAGTGGTGCGAAAGACCGTCTGTTTTTTACTGTTCCGTCTGAATGAGTAATCGTAAGTTTAGGTCTAAAGGATGCCGTAGATTCTTCACGCATATAATAAAAGTTTGATTGTAGAGAACTTGTAGTTAGGAAGAATCCATAATTTGAATTTATAACACCAAACCAAGTTCTAACAATATTTGGGTTTAAATTCCATGAACTTGTGCTAAACCATCCAGACACTGCTGTCTCAGAACCAATGGCTGGTGTATCATAGTCAGTCCCCGCTGTGTTGCACCAGTTTGAACCAGCCCATGCTGTTGTTCCATCAATGGTTGTGTCTGTAACAGACTCATTCCATCCTGAATTTCCTGATTTTATAGAATAAGCATCTATTAAAATTGCATGATTTTCTATGTGATTAGTTAGTGTTAATACTGCAGACGAGCATATATCAGAACTATCGATACTTGATAAATCGAAAAAAAACAAAAGTTTTAGATTTTCAGTTATGGAGTTTATGTTTGCAGTCCCATTCCCACCACCAAATGAATTAATTTGAGCATCCAAATCGGGAGATTGGAAAACTGTAACACTCATCTACGCACCCATCCTGTATCGCTGTTATCACGTTGATCCCACACCGTAGACGAAATAGACCCACCCGTTGACGTGAACCTCGGCTTAAACTCAATTCGGTTGAGGCCGTCTATGATCTGAAAGTTATACCCTCCGCCAAATCCCGAATAGTAAACGGGCTGTCTCCTGTTCACCCATCCACTGTCAACATTATCGCGTCGTGTCCAGACTGTAGGCACTATTTAACCCCCAAAAATAGAGTAGGCTTTCCACCCACTCGCCACGTTCTCCCCGTGGTCAGGCACTTTAATATTACCGTCCGATAACCAGAATCTCGGCGGTAGCTCCGGTCCAATCCGTCGCCGCAGTTCCAGCGGCGGCAGTCGTCACAACCGTAATCACAAGACCCGAGAAGGTGGCGAAAATGCCAGCCAGCGCGGCGTCATAACCAGCGGTAAGCGTCGGATTCACGTAAAGAATTTCAGAAATGCCGTGAGTCGCGGCGGTCAACGTCACCGTGTCAGATGCGGACGCGGGAACGCAGGTAATTTTCAATACTTTGTAGTCGCCGGCAAACTCAGTAACTCCGGCGGCGGTTCCAGTAATAGCACCCATTTTTTAATCTCCTTGTCCGTTATAATTAAACTGCGGCCGCGGCATCCACCGCTATAACCCCGTATTCAAGGCTGTTGAACATCGCCTTTTGAATACCACCGATGAAGTTAGCCGCAACGCCGTCTTTGTTTTTGTAGTCAAACGTTTCGACCACAAGCGCGTCAGGATTTGAGGCTTCCGCCATCAAAACGGCGGACTGGCCAACCAGGAGATTCCGGGCGCAGTCAACGGCGCAGTCAGTCCCAGTCGCGGCTCCACGGAACGAGTTCCCGGCAACGCTCACATCGAGCCAAGGCACAAACTCATTTTCGAGAAGTAGCACGTTCGACCAATAGCCAAGCGCACCTCGGAACACGGGGTTTTTGTCACCGCGCTCGCGGGCGTTTTGCTGTGCAGTTTTCCAATCGGCAGATTTCCGAATGTCGCGCACGCACAACGGATGGAGATACATCACGTAGAACGATTCACCACCACGTTCAATTTTCTGAATCTTCGGATTAGCCAACGTAGCCATCGTGGCCGCAGACGTCACCAAGTCCAACGTCATAGTATCAGCCGCCGCCAACGCATCGGTCCCTGTAGTTTCAGCACACAGATACCGAGCTCCAATTCCAGCCGCTTCGTGTGCGTCAGGAATATAATCAGGCGTGTTAGACCAAGCCGCACGACCACCAACTACAACTCCATTAGTGTCAACTAAAGTCGTGTTCGTTACACCTCCAAGTTTGAGAAAAATTTGGCGGGAAATAAATTCCTTCATCCACACGCGCAAATTCTCACGAGCCGCTCTGATTTGGTCATACACAGTTTTTTGGGCATCCAGTTTACCAGTCAAACGCACACCATTTCGGATTTGGTCAATGGCAACCTGTTCAGAATAGGAACTCATCGCCTCTTCATTCCCTTCCAATTCACTGTCACCCGTAATACCATTTCCGGCCAATCTCGCAACTAATCCAAACGTCTGAATGTCCCCTTTCAATTTAGCCAAGTCACGGGAAACATTCACTACGTTGTTTTGGCCTTCGCCCATAAACATCATCACGTTCTCTACATCTTTCATCACATCGTCAAGAAGTTCTTTAGCCCACAACTCTTGACGAAGCGCGTCAATACTAATAGTATTAGCCATTTTGCTTTCTCCTTTTAGTTTTTACCCACGTAATAGCCGTGCATACTGTTCAGGGTGTTTTTCTCTGAATGTTAACCGCTGTCGCGTATCCATCCGACTTAGATCGGCCAGTGTCACATCCTCAGCCGTCACCATTCTTCGTCCACCACCACCAGATACAGACGCACTCGACGCTCTACGTTGAGTGTTTTCTTCTATGCGCTTCATCTTTTCCGGAGTTAGGCCCCCGTTTACCTTTGGTTCGGGTTTAAGAACTTCCCCGTCTAGTTCGGCACTCGTGCCGTGATCTGGGTGCAATTGTCCTATC
This sequence comes from Elusimicrobiota bacterium, assembly GCA_016715645.1. Lineage (GTDB taxonomy): Bacteria > Elusimicrobiota > Elusimicrobia > FEN-1173 > FEN-1173 > JADKHR01. The sequence goes on from JADJZR010000017.1 coordinate 32,076, forward strand.
TCGTACGCAATCATCGCCCCGTTATAGTCATCAAGCCCTAACGAATCGGCGTTCGCCGCCGCATGTTGTAATTCATTAAACAACTTGACAGCCTTTGCGCGTTTCCACGGTTCATTAATAGAGTTCAAATTCTTAATCACGTCTCTCGCACGTCCAACAACTACATCGAAATCCTTATAAATGTGTTTCGCATACTCTTCTTGCGCTTGTTGAGCTTGAACAACAGCTGACGCCCGAGAATTAACATCAGCCTGCCGTTTGTTCTCCTCTTCAATCTCACGCAAACGCAGTTCACGCAAAGCCCTAACAGTCAACGGCTTATCGTCAGGGTCACCCTCTTCTTCTGTTTGTGCTTGTGGCACCTGGTTCAGCCTAGCTTCTAATGCCGCCCGTTCAGTCTTCGCTTTCTCTAGCTCAGCTTCCAACCTCTGCCGAGCTGTCCTCTCGTTCTTCATCCGGAAATACATGCCTCGAATCGGATCACCCGGCGGTAACACTCCAGCTAACGCTTTCTCTTGCTCAGCAGTCAAATTGATCTCAGGCAACCCGCTTACAACCTTTTTCTCAGGCTTCTCCTCAACCTTAACTTCCTCTTTCGCAACATTCTCTTTAACTTCTTCCTTATTCACAGGCTCTTCTTTCTTCTGTTCAGCTTTGTCGATCAACCCAAACTTCGCCGCTTTCTCAATCTCGTCTTTACTCCAACCACGGCCCTTAACTTCCTCAAGCGTTGGTTTCGTATTGACAACAACTTCTTTAATTTCCGGAATCTCTACCGTGTTTAAATTCACTTCGCTCATTTGGTTTCTCCTCGTGCTTAGCACGTTTTTTATTAATCACTTGGCAACAAAAGAGCCGCCCTCCATTTTAAAGGAGGACGGCCCCTAATAGCCGTGTTGCCAGAGGTGCGGATTTAGGCCGCTAAAGAGGGAATGACCCTCACCCTAAATTAATCTCTACCGTTTGGGGTTAATCCACATCCCGTGTCCGCCGTTCCCATGCCTCCACCAGATGTGATTCGCACTCGCTTCCCCAACCACAACTTCACCCGTAGGTGCCTCAAAATACTTTTGCCCTTCCCCTAACGCAGGTAATACTTCTACCGCGACGGCTTTTTTGGTTTCTTCTTCCCTTTCGAGCATCCCATCGTGATCCTCCTCTTGTTTGTCTACAATAACTTCAACCTCTTCCTCTTGAACCGCCTTTACAACTACTTCATCTTTTTTATTCTTGCTACCCTTGGGCCTGCCCATTTTGTCCTCCTGGCCGCATTATGCCACTACCACCTAGAACAGGTCCGGGTCCAGTAGTCGGCACTCGCGCATTTTTAATCGCAGTTACAATCTTTGTCTTTGTCGATTGTGGTAACTGGCTCTCCTCAATCAACAGTTCCGGCGGTATAACTCCCGGCAACCCACTCGATATCTCCTTCAATTCCAAGGCGTTCGCCATCCGCATCGTCTCAGACGACACAGCCTCGCCAATACTTACATCATAATCCCCTAAACTACCACTTAATACTTCCGCAATCGCTAAGTCAGCCATCTCTTTGTCATACTGCATCGGAACACCATACTCGTCTTTCATCGGTTCCTGTTCCATCGTCTCTGGGTTCATCAACTGTAACGGAGGGAAGTTCTTAATCAAAAAAGATTCTCCCAATATCTTCTTTGCCGTCTCCGTGTCAAAGATCTTCCCAATTTGTGACAGCACAAACCGACCAGCCATCTTCCGCGATCGCGTCAGATTGTCAAACAGCTCCTGAACCATCAGCAATCCCTGTTTCTGCCTCAGCGCAATCGCCCTACCACTATCGCTCCCACCCTGTTGCACTGCCAGCAAGTCCGCATTTATACCCAACGACATCTTCATCTTTTCTAATGCGTCCCGGCTAATCTCAGAGTGAGCATTAGACAACGGCGAAGGCGTTATTCGCTCAGGTTTCCCTTTACCAGTCTTATACTCCAAATTAATCCCAGGTACAGACCCGAAATTACGAACATCGTCCGCGTTTACCCACGCATCTTGCTCACTCAGCCACCCGCTATTAACAGAACTGTTCAAGTGCCGGATCATCAACGTCGTCGCCTTGTTATGCCGATCCTGCGCGTTCTTTACACCATGCACCAACCCCTGTACCAACAAATGCCGATCATCCCCACTCAACGGCGCAGTCGAAAACCGCGCATAGTACGGAATAATATGAAAACTCTTCCATTTCGGATAAAACCACGCCCGCTCATCAGCCAGCGCATCGTTCTGCCCAGGCACAAACGAACACACCCACATCTCCTTAACATACTTCTTAATGTGAATGTACCGCCCTCGGTCCTCAGGAACCATAATCTGTGCATGCACCGCAGGGTCCATCCCACCAGTCGCCATCATAACAGCATGCGCCGCCTCAGCCTCGTCAATGCTCCGAACATACTCCGCAATGAACCTGTCAGCCTTCTCACCACTCTCAGCCTCAATAATCGTCCCAGTCTTCTTGTCACCAACAAAACTGTGCAGAACACTCTTCCTATAGTACCTCTCAATCAAATCAACACACTCTTCACCCTTATACCCATCCCCACTATAACCAGCCCCGCTAGTAGTACCATAATCACGCTTCTGAACGTGCGCCTTTTCACCAGTATCTAAATCCAAATGCAGTTTACCATCACTGATACCCTTAATCTCTTCAGCCCTCTCAGGAAATAAATTAATCAAATCTTCCTTAGTTATGTCCTTAGTTACCTTATACACATACCGCGCATCACCAAAATCATATTCCCTACTGTTCGGGTCTGGATACACCTGGCACCCGTCTAGCTTCTTCCACTTCGGCCTTCCATTAATCAGACTCTCGTCATTCTCAAGATACATCTCCAAATATGACTCACCACACGTTATACCGTCCTTGAACTGCTCACTCGACTTGTCACTATATCCAGATACTTCAATCGACTTCTTAAACAAAAACGTAGCTATCTCAGCCCTTAGCCCGTCCTCCTCACCTTCAGGAAACGCCTTAAAGTCAGTCCTGTTCTGCCTCTCCAACCCAGTCAGCAAATACAAATTAGGCGCTATCTGATTGTCAGTAGCAGGCTTTATCTTCGCCTTCTCCAACGCCACTTTGTCTTCTTCACTCCACTGATCACCTAACGCATACTTGAAATCCTTGATCTCCCTCTTTACCAACTCAGCTTTCGCACCATACGCTATCCTAAATTCCTTCTCATACATCCCAATATCCTTGGAAACAACTTCTCCATCCCTAACATCAACTCCACTACTCATCTCCATTTGCGCCCCCGTCTTCTCCATAAATCTTCTCATGTTCACGGTCCACAAGAACACTGAAATCCGTCGCCCCTATCGCTAACCTCACCACCTGCTTACTCAACAACATCTGTACAACGTTCTCTAATGCCCTTTGCCGACTCTCCAAAAAATACAGCCTCCCAAGCATTGTCTTAGCCCTTTGCTCTCTCCGGTACGACCTTACATTAGCTTCGTGTCCCATACTTATTCCAAAATCATCCTAACACCTCCGCTATACTCACACCATCTTTACCCCTCTTAGACGCCCTCATGTACTTGTCAAGCCCTTCCTTTACCTTACCTTCACCAACAGCATACAAACCATACACCAAAGCGTCTCCGTCATCCGGTGACCGTCCATGCCTCTTCTTTACATCGTCCTTGCTCTCTACCTGTAATTCTTGATTAGACTTTACCTTATACTTTAGCCAGGATAGCTGGTCCGTCCCCTCATCATCTCCCAGTACCTCAACTAATCCCATCTCAAACATACTCCCAACAGTTCCCCACATCTCAGACCTCTTATTGTTGTACCCAGCAACACCTTTAGCAGAAGAATTGATCGGTATAACGTGACAGTCTAACTCCCTCAACCTATCAACTACACCAGATCCTACACCAATTTCATCCACCGCATACGACTGTATCCCGCCATGTTTCTTTGCAAACAGTTGCAAGCCCAACAGTCTCCATCGTAGACTTCTTTTCGTAGCTAGCACGTCCAATAACCCTTCTATACTTAGGACACCCTTCTACCGCATAAAACACCGTCTTATCATCACCGTATCTGGCTACATCCACCGCAACTATAGAGCGGATTGGATAGCCTAACCCCAGTGACCGTTTCTTAGCCGCACTCACCCAACCGGGTTGTATCACCGTAGACGTTGTATCACCTGAATCCCATGAGTTAAGTACAAATCTAGCGTACAAAGTAGGCTTGCTATCTTTTAGCTTTAGCCAGGACTGTAAAGTGTCGGAAGGTATGTACCCTCCGACATCTAAGTAATTAGATTCAAACAGTGGATACGAATCATCCTTAGTAGCAGGTGACTTCCATAACTTGTAGATCCAATTTTCACCATTTGTATTGGCTATAATAAATCCGCATCTGCCAGTATCGGCCCTTCTTAATCTTCCATGTAACTTGAAAAAAGATTCATCACTATCAAACTCTTCTGCCTGCTCAATCCCAAACCATCCAAGGTTCATATTTTGAATATTGTTCATTTGCTCCATGTGCCGAAAGAGAATCTCGGATCCATTAGCAAGTTTGCAAGATCCTTCCGAAGAAATTTTCAAGCCAGTGTAACTCTCAAAATCTTTCATTGTAGAATCTCTCAAATCTGAAAACTCCTTACGAAAAATGACACCTAAGTTACCAGGAAACTTTTCAGACTGCATCATGGCCTTAGCAATTAATGCCGTACTCTTACCAGTACCCCAACCTCCCACAAATGCTGGGAACCTTTTTTCACTTAAGATAAATTTGGCTTGCGGAATTGTAAGATGAAAAACTTTTTTTTCTTTCTTAGGTTTATCGTCGGGACTCATTAGAATTTTCTACATTCACCGTCGATAGTTGCAAATTAGTTGTGTTTTGTACCGGTACCGTATCAATCACTTGATTTTCAATTCCAACTTTCTCCGACGGAAATATCAAAACAATTTGCTTCCTTCCTTTGAAGAAAATTCCATTTTCTGATTGTTGGCAAATTCGCCTTTAGTTTTTTCTCTCGAGGTACCATTGAGCAGTTCCGATTTCTGCTAAGTTTTCTATCACTGTAGAACGAGC
>JADJZR010000018.1 GCA_016715645.1 Elusimicrobiota bacterium
AGGCTGTAACTATTTCTGATTAAAATCGGGGCTGCCCCTGCCGAAAACGCAGGGGCTGCTGTAGAGGTTGAGGCTGTAACTATTTCTGATTAAAATCGGGGCTGCCCCTGCCGAAAACGCAGGGGCTGCCCCAGCATATTAGAGAACAAACTTGTAGGATGGGGCTGTAGCTCAGCTGGGAGAGCGCCTGCATGGCATGCAGGAGGTCGTCGGTTCGATCCCGATCAGCTCCACAATTTTGGTTTATTAGAGCAGATCGGGGGCACCGGACTGAGGCCGTTGGCCGAAGGAATGGTTGAAGGCCGCTAGGCCGGAAACCGCGATCAGCTCCACTTTTTTCCCAACCTATTACCGGATGTGAGCCATGTCCATGCGTGTTCAATCGGGAGCGGCGCGAGGCCGATTTATCAAGGCTCTGCCCACCGGTCCTGAAGTCCGGCCCATCTTGGCCCGGATTCGAAAATCCCTCTTCGATATTCTTCGCCCCCGGCTGGCCGGGGCGCGGTTTCTGGATTTGTTCGCGGGCACTGGGACCGTGGGCATCGAGGCCTTGTCCAACGGAGCGGCCAGCGCTGTTTTTGTCGACGTCAGCGCCTTGTCGTGCCGCATGATCGAGAAGAATTTAGACGCTTTGGGGTTTCGTGACCGGGCTCGGGTCCTTTGCGCGGACGTGGTGCGCCGATTGGACGTGTTGAACGGTCAAACCTTCGATCTAATTTTTATGGGTCCCCCCTACAAAGATTCCGAGCGGACCCCGTTGGCCTTGACGATCCCCGCCCTGAAAGCGGTGGATGCACAGGGTTTGTTGGATGAGGGGGGAAGAGTGATGGCCCAGCATCATAAAAAAGAAAACGTGGACGCCGTTCCGCCCGGCTGGGTGCGCACGCGCCAGAATGTTTACGGGGACAGTGTTTTGTCTTTTTTTCAAAAAGAAAACGGAGCGCCTCATGGGCACTAAATCAAAAGTTTGGGTGGTCAAATTCGGCGGGAGCCTTTTGTCGGACGACACCGCGCGCCGGTCGTTCCTCAAAGAAGCGGCTTCGGTTGCTCGCAAAGAACCCTTGGTGTTGGTCCACGGTGGCGGGCCGGAAATCAACGCCGCTCTGGACAAGATGGGGATCGTTTCGTCCTGGGTCAAGGGACGGCGGGTTACCGACGACGCGGCCATGGGGGTCGTGGAAGGGGTTTTGTCCGGCACGGTGAATAAAAAGCTGGTGGGGGAACTGAACGCGTTGGGTGTCCGGGCCGTGGGGGTGTCTGGTCGCGACGGCGGCCTGTTGAAAGCCAAACCTGTGCCGGACCTGGGCCGTGTGGGAGAACCGGACAAGGCGGATCCCAACCTCATTTTGGTTTTGCTGAAAGCAGGGTATTTGCCCGTTTTGTCATCAGTGGCCGCCGGTCGAGACGGCGGCGCGCTTAACGTGAACGCCGACGAGGCCGCCTCCGCCTTAGCGGTGGCCCTGAAAGCCCGGCGGTTGGTGTATATGACCGATGTGGCCGGGGTGTTGGACGCCGCTAAAAAAACAATCCCCGTTATTCGCGTGGGAGACGTTCAACGGTGGATCGATGACGGTGTGATCACCGGCGGGATGATCCCGAAAGTAATGTCGTGCCGAAACGCGTTGAAAAAAGGCGTTGCCGAAATCAACATCATTAACGGCCGCGCGGGTCTGTCCAAACGAATCGGAACCCAACTTTTGCCATGAGCGACGCCCCGGTTTTTATCGAATCGCCGTTTCTGTTCAATACCTACCGGCGCCAGCCCGTCACGTTTGTTCGGGGGAAAGGGCCCTGGTTGTGGGACAATCAAGGCAATCGCTATTTGGACTTTTTCTCGGGTTTGGCCGTGTGCAACCTGGGTCACGCCAACCGGCCTGTGGCCCGTGCCGTGGCCCACCAGGTCCGGACGTTGGTTCACACGTCGAACCTGTTCGGCACCGAACCCCAGCGGGCGTTGGCTAAAGAACTTTCGGTGCGGACGTTTGGGGGAAAGGTGTTTTTCACCAATTCCGGGGCCGAGGCCAACGAGGGGGCCTTGAAGTTGGCGCGCCGGTTTGGGTCCGTGAATCCGGGGCCGGAAGGCCCCCGATACGAGGTGATCGTTTTTGATTCGGCGTTTCACGGCCGAACTTACGGAGCCTTGTCGGCCACGCCCCAAAAAAAGTACCAGGAAGGGTTTGGCCCTTTGTTGCCGGGTTTTTCCGTGGCGGCTTATGGAGATTTGGACTCCGTCAAGGCCCAATTAACCCCGCGAACCTGCGCCGTGTTGGTGGAACCGATCCAAGGGGAAGGCGGCGTGCGAATGGCACCGCCGGCGTTTTTCCAGGAGTTGGCCGACTTTTGTCGGGACCGGAACCTGCTCTTGATGTTCGACGAAGTTCAAACCGGAATGGGCCGGACGGGGACCCTGTTCGCCTTTCAAAACGAAGAGATCATGCCCCCCGGGGTGGTTCCCGACGTGATGACCCTCGCCAAAGGGTTGGGTAACGGGTTGCCCATCGGAGCCATTGTGGCCCGGGAATCGGTGGCGGCTTTGCTTCGGCCCGGCGACCACGCCAGCACGTTCGGCGGCGGACCGGTTCCTTGCCAAGCGGCTCTGGCGGTGTTGCGCCAACTCACGCCGAGCCTGTTGTCGGACGTGAAACGGCTGGGGAAATTAATTCGAAAGGAAATCGCCGGATGGGCCTTCCCGTTCGTGAAAGAAGTTCGCGGCGCGGGGTTAATGATCGGCATTGAGCTGGACCGGTCCGGGGCCGACATTGTTCCTGCGGCCCTTCAGAAAAAAATATTGGTCAATTGCACGGCGGATAAAGTGATCCGACTCTTGCCCCCGTTTGTGTTGACCCGGAAAGAAACGTTGCGCGGGTTGGCTATTTTAAAATCGGTGTTCGAAACGTTTGGGAGTCCGTCATGAAGATCGCAAAAGATGTCACGGAACTGGTGGGAAACACGCCCCTGGTTCGGCTCAATCGCATGGGGGAAGGTCTGGCGTGCACGGTGGCGCTTAAACTGGAGTTCATGAATCCCGCCCACAGCGTCAAAGATCGGATCGGAGTGGCCATGATCGACGCGGCTGAGCGGGAAGGCCGAATAAAACCCGGAACGGTCCTAGTCGAACCCACCAGTGGTAACACGGGAATCGCCTTGGCCATGGTGTGCGCGGCACGGGGGTACAAGCTGGTGTTGACCATGCCCGATACCATGAGCAAGGAGCGGCGCCTTTTGTTGCGGGCGTTTGGAGCTGACCTGGTGCTCACACCCGGCGCCGAGGGAATGACCGGCGCCATCAAACGGGCTGAATTGTTGGTCCAAAGCAATCCCACCTATTTCATGCCCCAACAGTTTAAGAACCCCGCCAACCCGGACGTCCATCGTCGGACCACGGCCGAGGAAATTTGGCGCGACACCGACGGTTCTGTGGACGCGGTCATCGCCGGTGTGGGGACCGGAGGGACCATCACCGGCGTGGGGGAAGTGTTGAAGAAAAAGAAGCCGTCCGTTCGGATGGTGGCGGTGGAACCGGACGCGTCGCCTGTTTTATCCGGCGGACCCAAGGGCCCCCACGTGATCCAAGGCATCGGGGCGGGGTTTGTCCCCGACATTCTGAACACGAAAATTTACGATGAGGTGATCCGCGTCAAGAACGACGACGCGATGACCACCGCCCGTCGATTGGCCAAAGAAGAGGGCGTGTTGGGCGGAATTTCGTCTGGGGCGGCGGTGTGGGCCGCGTTGGAGGTCGCGAAACGCCCTGACATGAAAGGAAAACTGATCGTGGTGATCATTCCTTCTTTCGGCGAGCGCTACTTGAGCACGCCGTTGTTTGCTTCGTTAGCGGACGAACCCCCAACGGGAATCTGATCCGTGTTGAAAATCCTCTGGCGGGACGTCAAGGCGGCTTTGGATCGGGATCCCGCGGCCCGCAACGCCCTGGAAGTTCTTTTGTTTTATCCCGGGGTTCATGCGTTGTGGGCCCATCGCGTGGCCAACGGGCTGTGGACGCGGGGATTTAAACTGACGGCAAAGGGTTGTCCTTCGTCGCGCGGTGGTTGACAGGCGTGGAAATTCATCCGGGCGCGGTCATTGGCCAAGGTCTGTTTATTGACCATGGCCAGGGCGTCGTGATCGGCGAAACCACCGAGATCGGAGCGAACGTTACCCTTTATCAAGGCGTGACCTTGGGCGGTACGGCCCTCGTCAGGGGCAAACGTCACCCGACTCTGGAAACCGGGGTTGTTGTCGGGGCCGGGGCCAAGGTGTTGGGGGCCGTTGTGATCGGTGAACGAAGCCGGGTGGGCGCGAACGCGGTGGTTGTCAAAAATGTTCCGCCCGACGCGGTGGTGGTGGGCGTTCCCGGCGAAATCATTAAGCGGGGTCCCCACGCGCCCAGCGTTTCACCCGATTTTGAGCACGGGAAATTACCGGACGTTTTAGGCGAAACCCTGGCCGCCCTGGTGACACGGGTAGAAACGTTGGAAAAAAAGAGCGGTCACCCGCGCCCCCACCTCCCTGCCCCCGACCACGGTGTCTGGCCCGGCCAGGATTTTTCAATATAGTCGACTAAAGCGGGGAGAAAATGGTTCCGGCCGGGGTGGTGAAGAGGGGGCGATAGCGGGTGGGATCGGTGAGCCAACGGGCTACGTTCGCGCGCCAGAGGTCCACAGGGGTGTCGGGTGTTGAATGGCCCAAACCGGCCGGGGTGTTGTCCCACAGAATAAATTCCACTTTTCGTTTTTTGGCTTGGGCGTAGAACTGATCCGGGTTGGATTCGTTCCACAACGGCGAGAACAGCCGGCCTGTGTATAGAATGTCTGTGCCGTAAAAGAGACTGGCGCACAGGGCGTGGGGTGGGACGTTGGTTTTGACCCATTCGTGCAAAGGCCGTGTGGGCCGTTCGCCGGGGGTCCGAAACCATCGGATCGAATGTCCAAAAAAAATCACACAAAACAAAGCGGTGGTACCGACCCAAATCGAATTCGTTCGCCATCGGCCAGCTGTCCCTGAATTTTTTCCTGAAAACAGACCGGAAAGGGGGGAGCCGGCCTGTTGTAATTCGGTGAGGGCAAGTGCCAAACCCGCGAGCAACATCGGAAAAAGTAACACGTAATATCGGTTGTACCAGTAGGGCCAGAACAGATGCATGAACAAGTGGCTTCCCGTCCACAACAAAGGAAAAAAATTGGTTTTCGGCGATGCTTACAAAGACCCTGGATCGTCACCCGGAGGTTGGAGTGGAGGATTTCGGTTGGTTCCATGCTGGAATGACGCAAGCCGATAAACAGACCCAGACCTGAGATGATCCATAAAACAGCACCCCACCCCAACGCCACGGCGTCGCGAGCTAAAAAAACGGGAAGAAAACTTTGGCCCGTGATCAACAAAATTTCTTTTCCGTTGCTGGCGGACACGGTCAGGGCGGTCTTGAGAAATCCAGCAACTCCTTTATAAAAAACAGCCAGTTCCTTGTTTTCTTGCATCCCGCCGTGTCCGTGGCACCACGCGCTCCACAAAATCAGCCCCACAAAGGGCAGAACCAGGCTGAACGCCCCTTTTTTCCATTGGCGTTGGATCAACAGGGTTCCCCACACCGCACCCCACAGGGCCACCGATGCGGGTCGTATCAGGTAAGCGGCCAGTAACCAGGTTCCGATGGCCCAACCGGATATACGGTCTTGTTTCCACCAGAGATAGAGTCCTACGGCCAGGGCTGGAATTTCCGGCATGACCATGCCGGACCGATAAAGAAAAACCGGGTTGGCGGCGAAAAACGCCGTGAGTGTTGTCGCGGTGAGTTTCGGAAAATACCGATGGGCGGCTTTCCAAAAAAAGAAAACCGCCAGGGAAGCCACCGCGGCCATGAGCAGTTGATACAAAAATAAGTTTTCCGGCGCGAAAAAACCCACCGGCAACAAAAGAGCCGGCAGGCCGGGCGGGCCGTTGACAAACCGGGGAGACCCCGGCAAAAACCATTGGGTGTAGTTGCCCAGGGCGAGGGCTTGGGACCCCAAAATATAAAGGGCGTCGTCGTGTTCCGCCCCAACGAATTGGGACCCCATGGTTAAAAACGGCAAACACAGAAGGGGCAAAAGAAAATAAATGGGTCGGATTCTTACGAACATAGGTCAATTCTACAAGAAAAAAGTCGGGCCCCGCCGTGGTTTGACCCGGCGGGGCCCGGCCTGTATATCAGACGGCATCGATTACCGTCGCGGCGATTCGTCGTCGGATTCGTGGTCCTCGTCGTCAGGGTTATCGTTGGATCGGCCTTTCTTATCGGACCGGCCGTGCTTGTCACGGCCCCGTTGCTCGGCCCATTCTTTTCGGCGATGTTCCTTCATCTCCGGGGCCAACGACAGGAACTTTTTAAACTGATCGGGAGTCAACACCTCGCGGACATACAAGATACCTTCCAATCGCTGGTCGGCCATTTCGTTTTGAGCGTCTTTGAGCTCATCGTTTATTTTTTGCAGGGCAATCCGGTTGAGTTTGGGTTGTTCCAAGGCCGCTTTTAACTCGTCCCGTTTTTCTTTAATGTCCAGCATCGCTTTTTCCATGGCGGCGCGTTGTTCAATTCGATGAGTGTCCAGTTTTTTTTGTTGTTCTTTGGTGAGATTCAGCTCAGCCTTCATTTTGTCGCGCATGTCGTCGTCTCGGCGATGGGCCCCCCCGCCATCCCGTTCCGCCGCGGCCAACGACGCCGCCAGCAGGATGATACAGCCGATTCCTGTCCATTTGTGGTTCATAGGTTCCTCCTTTAAAGAAAGATGGTCTCGATGTCAGTGCCCAAAACCGCCTCGTCTTCCACGCTGGCGCTGTCCGCCAGATAAAACGAAACGTCTGTCCCCGTGATGGACACGGGAACCGACGGACGTGGCAACAGAAAATAAGCGGCGCACGCCGCAGCGGGCACCGCCGCCCAGACCCACCGGGCCCGTGAATTTTTAAAAAGATCCAGAACCCACCGTAATCCTTTTTTCCCTGCAACCACAAATCCTCCACCGCGGGCACATTCCGTTTCATGACGGATCCGGTCCATGACGTTTGCGCAAAACCGAGGAGGAGCCTGGGCTTCTCGGAACGGGGCAAACAAAGGGTCGCGGGGTTCGTCGTTTTTCATGGTATCTCCTCAACAGGTTCGACGATGGGAGGCGTCGAAAAGTGTCGCGCCGACTCACGCAAGGTTTCCCGCGCCCGCCGCAGGCGCGATTTGACCGCCTCCAGAGATATCTTAAGCGCGCCGGCCAGTTCTTCGTAACTCAATCCCTGGACCTCTCTCAATGTCAGGACCAGCCGTTCTTTCGGATCAAGACTGTCCAACAGGTGGCGCGCCCATTGGGTCTGAGCGTGGTGATCAAACGAAAGGTCGCCCCAGGGGCCTTCGCCCCAGGGACTTTCGTCCCATAGAGCTTCACCGCAGTCTTCGATCATTGCGTCCAGCGATTGGGATGGACGCCGTTTGCGGGATTTAAGAAAGTCAAGACAGTGGCGGTAAGTCACCCGATACAGCCAGGTGCTAAACGAGGATTCAAAACGAAACTCTTTGAGGGACCGGAAGGCTTTCAGGAAAATTTCTTGAGCCAAATCTTCGGTTTCCGTCGTGTGGCGGGTCATCGACAGACACAGGCCGTAGACCCGGTCTTGGTGACGGCGCACCAACGGGGCAAAATCGTCCAGGTTTCCGGCCAGGACGCTGTTAATTAAGTCTTTGTCGGTGGAAGTGGTGTCCATGGGTTTGCGTGTTTAGACGCCCCGCGGCTTCTAAAAGTGTCATCTCCTGATAAATCAACACTCTAATAACCCCGTGCCAACCGTGGGACTCCGGCTACAAAAAAACCAAATTGTTCTTCGGCCGGAGACGGGTGGCCCAACAAAGGCTCAATTTCCGTTGATCGGCGGCCTTTAATTTTTTTTAAATCCCCGGCGGTAAAGGAGGTCAGGCCCCGCGCCAATTCGCGGCCGTCGACGGTGGTCAGGGCGATGGTGTCGCCAGCGTTGAACAGCCCTTCCACTCGCACAACGCCCGAGGCCAACAAACTCCGTTTGTGTTCCAAAAGCGCCCGCACGGCGCCGTCGTCTAAAACCAACGTGCCGCGCACTTTTCGGCCGAACGCAATCCATCGTTTGCGGGCGGACAGGGCATCCGGACTGGGCGCAAATCGTGTCCCCACCCCTTTGCCTTCCAAAATGTCACGAACAATGCCGGGTTTTCGGCCGGAAGCGATCCAGACTTCCACGCCCGAGGCCATGGCCAACCGCGCCGCCGATAGTTTCGAGCCCATTCCCCCGACGCTTTTGGTGGACCCAGTGCCGGCTTGGACCAACGCTTCAATGTCGGGAGTGACTTGAAATACTTCGGGCAACAGGCGCCCCTCGGCGCCGGTGCTGGTCAGTAAGCCGTCCACGTCGGTTAAAATCACAAGGTGCGACGCGTCCACTTTCGCCGCCACCAGGGCCGATAACGTGTCGTTGTCCCCGAACTTTATTTCCTGAGTGGCCACCGTGTCGTTTTCGTTGATGATAGGGATCACGCCCCGGTCCAGCAAGGCGTTCAAAGTGTTTCGGATGTTCAGATACCGTTCCCGGTCGTCCAGATCGGCCCGCGTTAATAAGATCTGGGCCACGGTTTGGCCCAGGGGCGCGAAGGCATTTTTGTAAGCTTCCATGAGGGCCACCTGGCCCACCGCGGCGGCCGCTTGTTTGTCTTTAAGAACCGTCGGACGGGTTTTCCATCCGAACGCGTCCATCCCCGCTCCGATGGCTCCCGACGTGACCAACAACGGGCCGTGCCCGATTTGAACCAGGCCCGCCAACTCGGCGGCCAGATCCTTGATGCGGATTCGATTGAGCCCGCCTTCCGGTCGGCTCAATATGGCCGTGCCCACTTTGACGACAACGCGTTTCATCGTTTGGATCGGTGTTTAAGGGCCGGGCGGAACGTCAACCGGTGGTCGCCCACCGTGACCGTATCGCCCGCCCGGGCCCCCGCTTTAATTAGGGCGTCTTCCACTCCCCATTTAACCAAAATATTTTGAAACCGTGATACCGCTTCATCCTGGTCGAAATGAGTGATCGCCGCCAGCCGCGCCGCTTTTTTCCCCGTCACCCGCCAACCGTCGTTGGTTTGTTCCACCTGGAAGTCCGGCTCGATCACGATGTCCACAGGGTCCGGCGCGAAAGAGGCCACCCCGGGGGCTTTGTCGAGGGCTTTGACCACCGCGTCCATCAATTCGCGCACACCCGACCCGGTGGCCGACGACAAGGAAAAAATTTTATTTTTACGGAACGATTTGCGAAACGCCGCCAGCGCCTTGTCCGATCCGGTCAAATCCATTTTTGTGGCCGCCACAATTTGTGGCGTTTGAGCCAACCGGGCCGAATGGGCGGCCAACTCTTTGTTCAGCGTTCGGAGGTTTTCCGCCGGTGATTTCCCGTCGTATCCGAACACGTCCACCAAATGAATCAAAATGCGCGTGCGTTCCACATGTCGCAGGAACTCGTCCCCCAGTCCTTTGCCCGAATGGGCTCCCTCGATCAAGCCGGGAATGTCGGCGATGACAAACGTCTTCCCGCGAACCCGGGCCACCCCCAGGTTGGGGGTCAGCGTGGTGAACGGATAATCGGCAATTTTGGGTCGGGCTTGGGTGACCGCCGATAGAAACGTCGATTTTCCCGCGTTGGGAAAACCCAACAGGCCCACGTCCGCCACCAGTTTGAGTTCCAAATCGTAAAAGGCTTCTTCGGAAGGTTCCCCTTTTTCAGAAAGGTGGGGCGCGGTGTTAACGGCGGTCTTGAACGTCGCGTTGCCGCGGCCGCCTCGGCCGCCGCGGGCGGCCAGGTATCGGTCGCCGGGGTTGATGAGGTCGGCCACCCGTTTTCTGTTTCGGAAAAGAAGGGTTCCGGGCGGAACGCCAATCACCAAATCGTCCCCGCACGCGCCGGTTTGCCTTTTAGAGCGGCCGTTTTCGCCAAGTGCGGCCTTGAACAGGGGCCGGTAAGTGAAATCGTAGAGGGTGTTTTTTTGAGGGTCGGCTTCGATCCAAACATCGCCGCCTTTCCCGCCTGACCCGCCGTCCGGGCCGCCCATTTCCACGTGTTTTTCACGCCGAAAAGAAAGGGCGCCGTCTCCGCCTTTTCCGGACAACACATGGATTTTGGCGCGATCAATAAAAATCATAGAGGTAAAACCGCACAAGACCGTCCCGGCATGGGACGGTCGGTCGGCAACGGCGAAATGAGTGGAAGGATATTACGCGGCGACGGGGTAAACCGAAACACGCCGACGGCCCGCGCCGCGGCGGCCGGGCGTTCCGCGAAGATACTCGAACTTCACGACGCCGGTGATTTGAGCGAAAATGGTGTCGTCTTTGCCCCGCAACGTGTTGTGGCCCGCCGCGATGGGCGTGCCTCGTTGGCGAACAATCACCGAACCGGCGTGAACCTTTTCGCCGCCAAAAGCTTTAATTCCCAGGCGTTGGCCATTGGAATCCCGGCCGTTGGATGTGGACCCTTGAGATTTTACGGATGCCATATTACGCTCCGACTTTTTCGATAAGGACTTCGGTCAAATTCTGCCGATGGCCCTGCAACTTTTTGTAGCCTTTTTTGCGACGTTTCTTAAACACCAAAACCTTTTTGTCCCGGAACTGCCGCAACACTTTTCCGGTCACCGTCACTCCGGAGACCGTCGGTCGGCCCACTTCCAGCTTGTCGCCGTCTTTCAAAAGAAGAACGTCCGGAAACGAAATATCGTCTCCCACGTTTTGTTCCAATTTCTCCACGCGCACCCGTTGGCCGGGAACAACGCGGTATTGTTTGCCGCCGGTGCGAATCACGGCGTAGGTGGATGCATTTTCAGTCATAGTGGTCGCCAATAATAAGATTTTTCCGGGGGCCGGTCAAGCCCTCGGGCAAAAAAACCCCTCCGGTCCGCCTCAAGAGATGAAAGGGGGGAAGACCAAGGAAAGGGGGAACCCCGTATGGGGATTCCCAAATGGTATACTATTTCTGTGGACGAAAAACAAGCCCAGACATCTCCACCCAACGAGAGCCCCTCTTCGGCCGGGGCCGCTGAGCCCGTTTATGTCTACGAATACGACGGCGGATTGTATATTAATCTCACCAGCCGTTGCCCCACCGCCTGCGAATTCTGCATCAAATTTTCCTGGGATTACATGTATCGGGGCAACAACTTAAAATTGCCCCAAGATCCTTCTGTGGAGCAGATCCTGGCCCAAACACCGGCGGACCTGTCCTCTTACCGGGAAGTGGTGTTTTGCGGGTATGGGGAATCCACTTACCGCCTGGCTGAAATGAAAACGTTGGCGGTTGCGTTTCGGGCCCGGGGCGCTCGGAAAATTAGGCTTAACACCGTGGGGTTGGGAAACCTGATTAACGGCCGAGACATTGCCCCTGATTTGGGAACGTTCGTGGACACGGTGTCGATCAGCCTCAACACGGTGGACCCGGTTCAATACATTAAAATGATGCGGCCCCGGCCGGAGTTTCGGGATCGGGCGTTGGACAGCGTCAAAGATTTTATTCGTGCGTGCGTTCGGTCGGTTCCCCAAACGGTTGTCACAGGTGTGGAATTGCCGGGCGTGGATTTGTCGGGTGTTCGCGCGGTGGCCCAATCCGCCGGGGCGGATTACCGAACCCGGCCCATTCTTGATTAATTGCCAATTGTGAAACGGGTAGGTGTGTTGGCGGACGATTTGACCGGGGCCGGCGATGTGGCCTTGGCGTTCGCTTCCGCCGGATTGAAAACGGAATTGGGGGTCCCTGCGGGTCCCTTCCCGAATGGCCCGGGTCCGGGGGTTCGGGTGTGGGTTTTGGACACGGAATCGCGGTTTTTGTCCCCCCGCGCCGCTCGCGGCCGGGTTCGACAGGCATTGAATGTCCTTTCCCGCTGGAAACCCGACTTTTTATTTAAGAAAATAGATTCCACTTTGCGCGGCAACATCGCGCCGGAACTGGCGGAGTTTTTAGCGGCGGTGAAATCCGTCGAGCCGGTGCCCTTTGTCCCGGCGTTTCCTCGGATGGGCCGCACGGTGGTGAACGGAAAACTGTTGGTGAACGGAGTCCCCCTTCACCGTTCGGCCTTTCGGGCTGATCCGCGCCAACCGGCGCGCACGGACCGAGTGTCGTTCTTTTTGGGTTCGTCCAAAGACGGTGTGGTTGTGCCGAACGTTCGATCTCACCGGGATTTGGCCCATTGGGCCCGGCGGGCCCTGTCCGGCGGCGCGGCGGTGGGGTCGGCGGGGTTGGCCGAATGTTTGGCTGTGCAACTCAAGGCCCCCCAACGGGCTCAATTTTTCAATTTCGACGGGGGAACAAAGACCGTGGGCGTGGTGGTGGGATCAGTTCACCCTGTCACCTCCAGACAGGCGGACAGGATAACGGGTTCGGGCGTGAGCGTGTTACGGGCACCGACGGTTCGAACGGATCCCGGTCGTGTCCTCCGGCGATTGGTTCAGCAAATCCGCCGATTGGAACAAGATCGGAAATTGCGCCGATGGGTGGTGACCGGGGGAGAAACGGCTTTCGCGTTGGTTCGGCGGTGGGGTGTGGGTCGATGGCGTATTGCCGGGAGGGTCGAGCGGGGAGTGCCCTTATGTGTTTCTATTGAAAAAAATCCTCGCTGGGTTGTGTTAAAACCGGGCGGGTTCGGGACTCTGGATTGTCTCGCTAAAGCAATTCGAATATTGAAGGAGGGGGAGAGTCAATGGGTTCTGTGAAAATTTCAAGCGGTGGGTTTCGAATGGCGTTTTTGGCCGTGGGTGTGGCCGTGTTGTGGTCCCCCACGCGGTGGATGGTCGATAACCTTCGGTCGTTGCATGCCCGTCGCGGAGTGACTCCAGAGCTCTTGTCGGGGCCCGCGGGGCCCGGCATTTTTTTGTCGGCGCCTGCGGTGACGGAAATTCGGGCCGCCTCGGCGGGGACAAAACCCATCGTGTTTCGTCTATTGGCGCCCGCCGCCAAGTCCGTGTTTTTGGGGGGCTCGTTTAACGAGTTCAATGCCTCGCGTCATCCGCTTGTCCGCGGCGCGGGCGGATTGTGGGAAACAACGGTGCCGTTGGCGCCGGGACAACACATTTACAAGTTTAAAGTGGATGGCGAATGGGTATTGGATCCGGCCAGCCCGGACCGCACGCCCGCGCCACGGGAATGTTCTACGATCGATGTTAAACCGTAACGAAAACACAGGGATTTTTCTTTGGGGAGTTGGGGTGGCGGCGGGGATCCTGCTGTCCGGTTGTTTAGGACCCGTGCGGCGCGAAAAGCCCCGTGTGGTTTCGTCGGAGCCGGTCCCGTCTGGCACAATGCCGTCCGCTGACGGAGGAGTGTTGCCTCCGGGCGAAGCAGTCGAACCGGGTTTCCCTCCCGGGGTGGAACCCGCGAGCGGAACCGTCCGCGGCCACCTGGTGGGCGTGTGGGTTCCGGGCCCGAACACCGACCCCCTGGCGTCGGCTCAGTTTCTTCAATCCCGGCCTCAGTTGCGGTTGACTGTTGTTTTTCCGGACCATTTTTTTGGGGAAGAGGAACGGTCCCGCCAGGCCAAGACCCTTTTTCAAACGTTGGTGTCGTCCAAACAAATTGAGGCCCTGTTGACGTTGCCGCACCGGCCGGTTTTGCCGTTGATCATGGACACCCAAAACGCCAAACTGTCGGCGCCGCCGGTGGCGGTGTTGCCCACGCCTTTTGCCTGGCCGACGGACGCGGTGGAACAAATGGGGTTGGCCCGGGAATCGTTTCGGCGCCGATGGCGACAGCCGCCCGAAGGGTTGGCCCTTCCCTGGGGCGTGGCCCTGGGCCCCGAGTTCCCCTTGCTGGACCAGGTAAAAATCGCCTGGGCCCTGTTGCCTTCGTCGGGGCCCGTGGCCACGTGGGTGGACGGGTTTGCCATGCCGGTGGTTTCCCCGGCGGAGCTTCCCGCGTCGGCGGGGGCCCGGTCCGATTGGTTTGAGAAAAACGCCCGCTTGGTCCTGGAATCGTCGGGAACCGTGGGGCCGATTCAGTCGGCGTCGTTGGAGGATTTCGCGTCGTTGGAACTTCTTGCTGGTTCGACCGGTACGGTGGGCTGGGCGCTGTTGTCCGAACGGGTGATTCAGGGCCCGTTATCTGACGAGAAGAGGGGCAAACCCGCTCCCGTGGATTTCAACCCCTGGATCGGCCAGCCGGAAGAAAACCGTGCCTGGGACCTGTTGGGAATGGTGCGCCGTGCAATCGACGAGCATCAAAATTCGGGCCAAGCGGATTTGCGTTCCTTGGACTTGGCCAAACGCGCCATCCACGCCGCGGAAAACGGTTCCTATTTCGACAGTTTTGGGTCGGAAAAAGACGGCGCGCGTAACGACGACGTGACGCGGGAATTTACGGCTTCGTTGGCCCAAGTTTACCCGTTGTTGGGCCAGCCGGTGCCGTCGGACCTTCGTCCGGGATCTTCGGGCTCATCGATGGCGGAAGCCGACGAAAGCGAGGGGCGGTTTGAGCGGGAAGGGGCTGTTTTGCGCTGGCACGATGCCGTTCACGACGACCGGGGACCGGGAGATTATTTTTATCCAACCGGGTCCCAGTACCCGACGGGTTCCTGGGACCTGTTGACGTTCAGCGTGACGCCCGGCGAATCGGAAGTGGCGTTTTCGTTTGAGTTGGCCGATCTATCAAACCCCGGGCGGGCTCCGGCGGGATTTTCGTTGCCGTTGGCGGACGTGTACATCGATATTAACGGATCGATCGGCGCGGGGGCCCAGGACCTGTTGGCGGGTCGGCCGGGCCTTGTGGAAGCCGCGGACGCGTGGGAATACGCCCTTACTGTTGACGGATGGACCGGCCGGTGGGTGCAGGCGCGCGCTCGGCTCGATTCCCGGGACATCACGGCTCTGGCTGTCCGCAAAGACAACGCCACGACGTTTTCTGTTCGGGTCCCCCGCCGGTTGCTCCGAGGGGATCCGGCGGATTGGGGATACGCGGTGGTGGTCATGGGCCGGTCGCCCTCGGGGTCCATTCCCTTGCCGGTGGCGGTGGAACCCGGTCCGGACCGGTTCGGCGGCGCCGTGGCCAACCGGGCGGCCCCGCCTTACTTGGATATGCTTGTTCCGCCGGGGTTGACCCAGCGGCGCGTTTTAGGCGTCTATAAATCGGGACAGGACGTGACAATCCCGTTTGTCCACGCGGAGTGAAAGGAGGTTGTTTATGAAATCACGAGCATCGAATCGGTTATTGTTTCTGCTGTTTGTCTTTTCCCTGGCGACGGGGGTGGTGTGGGTGTTGGACCAAAAAGGCCAAACCGGTTTGTCCGATGTACTGCCCCGATCCTGGCGTCCGGGGGCGAAAGAAAGCCCGCCGCCCGTGGAGGTCCAGGGACCGGTGTTGGATCTCCAAGATTCGTTCGCCCGGGTGGCCGCCCAAATCAAACCCGCCGTGGTCAGCATCACCGCCACCCACGTGGAAACGATTCAGGCCATGCCGGAACAATTTTATTTCGGGGACCCATTTGAGGAATTTTTCCGGGAATTTCACGGGATGCCTCGCCAGCGCCCGACGCCTCAGCCCCGCCAGTACCAGCGGCGCCAACAGGGCATGGGGTCCGGCGTGGCGGTGGACCCCCGCGGTTACATTTTAACCAACGAACACGTCGTGCGCGGAGCGGACGAGCTGACCGTGACGTTCCAAACCCCGTCGCTCAAAAAGTATTCCGGCAAGGTGGTCGGCGCCGATCCCCGTTCGGATTTGGCGGTCATCAAAATCGACGCGTCCACCGCGGTGCCCTTTGCCGTGTTGGGCGATTCCGACAAGGTGCGTATCGGTGATTGGGCCATCGCCATCGGCAGTCCGTTTGGGTTGGAACAAACCGTGACCGTGGGTGTGATTTCGGCCATGCGCCAATCATTGAATATTGAAGGGGTCGCCTATTCGGGTCTGCTTCAAACCGACGCGGCCATTAACCGGGGCAATTCCGGCGGGCCGTTGGTGAACATCCGCGGCGAGGTGGTGGGAATCAACACGGCCATTTACGCGCCCACCGGGGTGTTTGCGGGAATTGGGTTTGCCATCCCGTCCAACCGGGTCAAAGACATCATGGACCAGCTCATCGAAAAAGGCCACGTGGTCCGTGGCTGGATGGGCGTGGAAGTGTTGCCGGTCAACGAGGTGATGGCCCAGCAGTTCGGTTTGTCCACGAGCGAAGGTGTTTTGATCAACGGAGTACAGCCGGGGTCTCCCGCGCAAAAAGCGGGCCTGGTCCGCGGCGACGTGATCGTGTCCTTTAACGGCCAACCCACGCCGAACCCGGACGTCTTGCGCGACATCGTGGCCCGCACGGAACCCAAAAAGACCGTGAAGGTGGGCCTTGTTCGCGACGGTAAACCCGTGACCCTTTCATTGACCACCGCGGAAATGCCCAAGGACCCAACCGCGTCCGGCAAAGAAAGCGCTAACCCGTCTGAACCGTCCAAGGCCCGCGCCGCGGAGTGGGAAGGCGCCCGGGTGGAATCGTTGTCGCCGGAAGTGTCTGAAAAATGGGGCGTTCCGGACGCAACAGCCGGCGTGGCCGTGACCGGTGTGGCGCCCGGCGGATTGGCCGAACGGGTGGGTTTGGAAACGGGCGACGTGATTGTGTCGGTCAACCGCCAAAAAACACCCAGCGTGGAGGCGTTTCAAAAAGCATCCCAAAAAGTGTCGGCCTCAAAGGGGATTTTATTGGACATAGTTCGGCGGGGCCGGTCGATGTATTTGAGTTATCGAGACGGCGAATGAGCGAGTCGACCGCACGCGTGGTGGTGGTCGAAGACGATCCCGCCACGGCGCAATTGTTGACGGCTTTGTTGGAAAAGGAATCGTATCACGTTTCGTTGGCCATGGACGGCCAAACCGGACTTCGACTGGCTCGGGAACAACGGCCGGACCTGTTATTGTTGGACGTGCTGTTGCCCGGGATGAACGGGTTTGAGGTGTGCCAGCGAATTCGGCAAGATCCCGCCACCTGTTTGATCCCGATCCTGTTGTTGACGTCGTTGGACCAAATCAAAGACAAAGTGACGGGGTTTAAGTTGGGCGCCGACGAGTTCGTGTCGAAACCCTTTGAAACCGCCGAACTGATGGCCCGCATCGAGCGCACCATTCGGCGGGCCCGGGAAGCCCTGGCCGCGAACCCCCGCACAGGTCTGCCGGGCCGGGTGGCGCTGGAAGAGGAAATTCGTCGTCGGCTGGCGGCCAACAGCGCTTTTTCTGTTGGACGTTTGGAAGTGTGGGGGTTGGGCGACTTCAACACGGCTTACGGGTATGACCGGGGCGACCACGTGATTCGGTTGGCCGCCATGATTGTCAAAAGCGCGGTGGTCGAACTGGCCGATCGCAACGATGTGGCGGTCCATAGGGGCGGGGCGGATTTCGGTTTTGTGGCGCCATCGGCCCGGGCCCACGTGGTGGCGGCCCGGGCCTTGGAAAACGCCGAGATCTTGCTCATGATGCAATACGATTCGCCGGACCGAACCCGCAACGGGAGCGACGGTTTTTCGTCCATGTGTTTGAAAGCGGGTGTGGTGGATGTGGCTCCCGGCGTGTACGCCCACCCGCGGGCCATCGAAGACGCGGTTCGTTCCGCCCTTGTGGAAGCCCGTCAGATACCGGGCGCGCACCTGGTTCGGCGGGCCCTATGACGTGGCGGGAGGGGTTGAACTGGGCGCGATGTGGATCGTTTGTGTGGGGAAGGCGAAACTGATGCCCAGGGCATCGAACTCTTTTTTAATGGCGAGGTTGATGTTTTGCTGGATGTCCATGTACTCGTTGTAGTCCGACGATAAAACGAAATAAACCACCTCAAAATCCAAGCTGGACGGTCCGAACGCCGCGAAGTGGGCCCGGTCAAAGCGGGCGTGGCCCGCTTTTTCAACGATGGCGCGAATCCGTTGAGGGATCTCGGCCAAACGGTCCGACGGTGTATCGTAGACCACGCCCAGCCGAAACAGGACGCGCCGCTCTTGCATTCGTTTGAAATTGCGTACCCGCGAACCGGTCAAGTCGGTGTTGGAAAACACCAGTTGTTCGCCGCTGATACTGCGCAAGCGGGTGGTTTTGATGCCGATGTTTTCCACCGTTCCCATCATGTCGCCGACGATAATGGCATCGCCGAGCTCAAAAGGTTTGTCGAACAAGATCGCCAGATAGCTGAACAGGTCGCCCAGGATCGCCTGGGAGGCCAGGGCCACGGCCACGCCTCCGATGCCCAACCCCGCGATGAGAGCCGAGATTTTGAACCCGAAATTGTCGAGCAACACGATGAGGCCGGCCAACCACAGGAGGATCGTCAGAAACGGCGTGAGGGATTGAATTTTTAGGGTGAGGTTGTTGTCGCCTCGGGGGCCCAGCCAGACTTGGAAAATGAAAAAGCGCGCCACCCCGTTGGCGGCTCGCACACAGGCCCACAACAACCACAACGCCACAACGAGTCGGACCCCCCGGGCCCCGCCGACCGGCAAGTTCAGCGAGTGGACCGCCGCCACAAACGCCCCCAAATACAGAAACGCCGGCAAATGGGTTTTTAAGCCTTCGATCACGTGATCGTCGAACGTGTTTGATGTTTTGAGCGTGAAAAATTTGAGGCGCGGCAACCCCCACCGTTTGACGGCCCAAGCGATAGCCGTCAAACCCGCCCACAAAAGCGCGGCGGTAACATATCGTTCCCATGGCATGTTTTGTTCCATGACCACACCCCTCCCCGGATTTCGGATGATAATTTTAACATATGCGGGAAGGACGCGGCTTTTGTTGACCGTCGGCGCACAAACGGGTAGAATTTGATCCGTTCGGCTCTTTTGGTATCAAATTCAACTGCTTTCAGGAGATCCCTTTGAAATCCTATTCCAGAGTGGTGGTGGCGTATTCCGGGGGGTTGGACACCTCCGTGATGTTGCGGTGGATTAAAGAGCGGTATCGGTGCGAGGTGATTGCGGCCTGTGTGGATGTGGGGCAGGCGGAAAATTATCCGAAATTAAAAGCCCGGGCCCTGGCCACCGGGGCGTCCAAAGCTTACGTCATCGACGCGCGCAAAGAGTTTGTCACCGATTTTATTTGGCCGACGCTCAAAGCCCATGCTCTGTACGAAGGCCGCTATTTGCTGGGAACGTCCATTGCTCGGCCCATCATCGCGGAAAAAGTGGCGGAAATTGCCCGCAAAGAAAAAGCCGATGCGGTGTCCCATGGGTCCACAGGCAAGGGCAATGATCAGGTTCGCTTTGAGTTGACCTTTAAGGCCGTGGCTCCGGAACTGGGCATATTGGCCCCCTGGCGGGAATGG
Source organism: Elusimicrobiota bacterium (assembly GCA_016715645.1). Classification (GTDB taxonomy): domain Bacteria; phylum Elusimicrobiota; class Elusimicrobia; order FEN-1173; family FEN-1173; genus JADKHR01. The sequence continues at coordinate 19,295 of JADJZR010000018.1, forward strand.
GAATTTAAGGGCCGGGAAGACGAAATCCGGTACGCCCAAGACCATAAAATTCCTGTGACCGTCACCAAAAAGAAACCCTATTCTTCGGACGCCAATCTGTGGCACATTTCGTATGAGGGCGGTGTGTTGGAAGATCCGAACCATCCTTACAAGAACGACATGTTCGAGCTCACGGTGTCCCCGGAAGACGCGCCCAACCGACCGGAATTCGTGACAATTCGGTTCGACAAAGGTGTGCCCGTGGCGGTCAACGGCAATAAGTTGGGGCCGGTGACGCTGGTTCAAACGCTCAACAAAATCGCTGGCCGCAACGGCGTGGGCCGCGTGGATATCGTGGAAAACCGGTTGGTGGGCATGAAATCCCGGGGCGTCTACGAGGCTCCAGCGGCCACGCTGCTTTATGCCGCGCACCAGGAACTGGAATCGTTGGTGTTGGACCGGGAAACGGCCCATGCCAAAGAACTCATTGGTCCCCGTTACGCCGAACTCGTGTATTTCGGCCAGTGGCATGCGCCGCTTCGGCGAGCTTTGGACGCTTTTGTCAACGAGACCCAAAAGGTGGTCACGGGTGAGGTGAAGCTGAAACTTTACAAGGGCAACATCGTTGTGCAGGGACGAAAATCCCCCCACTCTCTGTATTGGCAAAAGTTGGCCAGTTTTGAGGCCGAGGACATTTACAACCAGAAAGATGCGGAGGGATTCATTAACCTGTTCGGTTTGCCTATTAAAGTGGCCGCGCTGTTACGCAAGGGTCGCGTTTAGAGTGAAACGAAACTTTTCCACGGTAACACCCGCTGAGTTTGTCGCGTCCATGGGGTTCGATGGACGGTTGGCGCCCTATGATCTGGCGGCGTCCATCGCCCATGTGGACATGTTGGCGCGGCAAAAAATTCTGTCTCGATCAGAGGGAGCCAAGATTGTTGCGGGCCTCAAACGGTTGGCCGCCAAAATCGAACGGGGCGGTCGATTGTTGGCCGCCGAAGACGTTCATTTCGCCATCGAAAAAAGTCTTGTACAAAGAGATCGGCCCCGTGGCCGGGAAAATGCACACGGCCCGATCCCGCAACGACCAAACCGTCACAGCCATTCGGCTGTATTTGCGAGACCACATCGACGGACTCGATCAACGGTTGGCGGCCCTGGGAAACGCGTTTTTAAAGCAAGCGGAGGCGAACGCCTCCGCGATTATGCCGGGCTATACTCATCTTCAGCCGGGCCAACCTATTTTGGTGGCGCACCATCTTCTCGCTTATGGGTGGATGTTTCAACGGGACCGGGACCGGTTGGCGGACGTGCGTCGGCGGGTCAATCGGTTGCCCCTGGGCGCCGCGGCCCTGGCCGGGACCACGTTCCCCATCGACCGGCACCGGGTGGCCCAACAGCTGGGATTTGAGGGAGTGATTGAAAATTCCATGGACGCGGTCAGCGACCGGGATTTCCTGGTTGAATTTTTGGCCGCGGCGTCCTTAGTGATGGCCCATTTGTCCCGTTTCGCGGAGGAACTCATTCTCTGGACCAATCCTTTGTTCGCTTTTGTTCATCTCGCCGACGAATTCACGACGGGCTCGTCGATCATGCCACAAAAACGCAATCCCGACATGGCCGAACTGTTGCGCGGAAAAACCGGCCGGGTGTTCGGCGCGCTCACGGCGCTGTTGACACTGCTGAAAGGCACGCCCCTGGCCTACAACCGGGATTTCCAGGAAGACAAGCCGCCGTTGTTCGACGCGGTGGAAACCCTGGAGGCCTGTTTGGACGTCTCCATCCCGATGGTGCGGACCCTAAAAGTGAATTCAGACAAAACCCGGGACGCCTGTCGATACGGATTTTTGCTGGCCACCGATGTGGCCGACGGTCTGGCTCGGCGCGGCATGCCGTTTCGGCAAGCCCATGGGGCCGTGGCCCAGGCGGTGCGTTACGCGGTTGACCAAAAGATTTCTCTGGAAGAGGTTCCTCTCTCGCTTTGGCGGAAGTGGGCGCCGCTGGCGGGCCGTTGGATCCACGAATCTCTGTCGGTGGATAAAGCCGTGTCGGCGCGACGGTCTTGGGGTGGAACGGCTCCCGGCGCGGTTCGTCGGCAAGCGGCGTTGTTGCGACGGGCGCTCCGTGGGTAACCGCGGGGGTACCGGGCTGTTGAAAGCGAGCGTTGCGGGGCTTGCGCTCGCCACGGCTGTTTTTAGCGGGGCCGCGAGCCCGGACCGGGTTTTAACATTGGAACAAAGCGTTCAAACCGGTCTTCAGAACAGCCAATCGCTGTTGTCTGTCCGCGACGATGTGCGGATGGCCCAACAGCGTATCGTCGAAGCGCGGTCGCTGTATTATCCCACGTTGGCGTTAAACATGAACGCGTCGCGCTACCGCGCCAAAGACTATGTGGCGCTTCCCGGCGAGTTTGGGTCGACGGTCCTGTCTCCTTCCACGGATCCCGACGAATTCTACGCGGGGCGCGCCCAGCTTCGCCAGATGCTTTACAACGGGGGCCGAAACCGAGCCAATTTGCAGTTGGCCGAGGCGGCCCTGGCCCAAGCGCGGATCCGCGAAGAGTCCATCCGCGGCCAGGTGACGGTCGACGCGGTGCGAACATTTTTTGATGTGCTGCTGGCCGAAAAACGCTGGGCCTTGGCCGACCAAGCCCGCCAAGAGGTGTTGGCCCTGTCGGTGAAAGTCCGGGGGTCCGACGCCACGACCTTAAACGCCCTCGCGTCTCGGTTGAGGCGGCGTCAAGCCGATGCCCGCCGCGACTTGGAAGCCGCTCGGCTGGCGTATTTGAGCGCGGTGGGGTTGGAACTGTACACGACGGTGGAATTGACGGGAGACTTGACGACAACGCCGGTTCAGGAATCGTTGCCGAAACTGTTGGCCCGGGCCCAGGAGGCTCGGCTGGAAATTCGGGGCACGGAATACCAAAGGGAAATGGATCGGTTGGCGGTCAATCTCACCGAATCGGAACGCAACCCCGTGGTGGTGTTCGGGGCGGCGTATGAACTGAACAATTCGGATTTTCCCCTCGACCGGGCTTTTTGGAACGCCACGTTGAATGTCAATCTGCCGATTTTTGACGGGTTCGCCAGCCGATCGCGCATTCGCCAATCGCGTTTGCTGGCCAGCCAGAACCGCATTGCCCGGGCGGAAGTGGAAGACCGCATTAACCGCGAGGTTCGGGAAACGTACAACGACGTGATGTTTTGGCAATCGGAGATCGGGGAACGAAAAATAGATCTGGACCGGTTGCTGGCAACGACCCGCAACGAGAGGGGGTCCGCAACGGTTGACAGCGCGTTGTCGCGGACGGAGTTGATGGAAGCGTGGGACGCGTACTGGGAATCGATTCATGGCCACCGTGTGGCCCGGGCGAAACTGGAAAAGGCCGTGGGGTTGCCGCTGGCTCCATGACCCTTCGAACGGTTGTGGGGACGTTGTTGGCGGGTGGACTGGTTTTGTCAACGGCGTCCGTGGACGCGTCGCCGGAGGCGGACCGGGTGACCGACGCGGTGTGGGCCCAGGTGCGGTCGCTTCCGGCGGCCCAGCGGCCCAAAGTGGGGTTGGTCCTTTCGGGCGGGGGCGCGCGGGGGTTGGCCCACATCGGTGTGCTGAAAGTGTTGGAACGCGAGCGGGTCCCCATCGACCTCATCGTGGGCACCAGCGTGGGCGCGATCGTGGGGGCGTTGTATGCGTCCGGCGTGTCCGCGGCGGACATTGAGGGCATGGCGTCTGAGGTGGGATGGGATCACTTAACGGATTTGTCGTCGGCGCGGGTGGTGCGGTTGCTGGTGAGCGAACGGCTGTTGTCCACGCAAAAAATGGAACAGTATCTTCAGGCCCGGATCGGTGATCAATCGTTCGCCGATCTAAAAATTCAGTTCGCGTGTTTGGCCACGGATGTTCGAACCGGGGAAGGCATTGTGTTGCGGGAAGGATCGGTGGCGTTGGCGGCTCGGGCGAGCGCGACCATGCCGGGCATTTTTGAGCCGGTCCCGTTTCGTCACCGGTTGTTGATCGACGGCGGCGTGGTGGACAACGTGCCCACGGAGGTGGCCCGGCGGTTGGGCGCCGACCTGTTGATATGCCTGTACGTGCCGGCGGATTTGAGTCGCAACAACGTGTCCAACGTGTTGACGATGATGACCCAGGCCCTTTATATTCAAGGCCAGACCCTCAGCGAGGAACGGGTTAAACAAGCGGATTTTCTTGTTCGGCCGGATGTGTCGGATATTTCGGCGTTGGAACTCTGGCGCTCCAAAGAGTGCATGGAAGCCGGTCTGCGGGCCGCTGAAACGGCGTGGCCGGCATTGAAGCGATTGTTGGCGGAAAAGTTTTTGGAACGGTCGGTGGCGTCGCCCGGTGGAAATCCCGCACCCGAGGTCCCGCGGCCATGACCGGTGCCGAGCGGAGGGAGATGAGACGAGCGCTCCTGGCAATAACGTTGGTGGGTTCGGCTTGTTTCGGGTGGGCGGAATCCTTGTCCCGGAGAGAGAAAGAAACGCTGGTGTCGGAGGGGGACGCGCTGTATAAGGGCGGGCAGTTTTCCGCCGCGCGGGATAAATTTCAGGCCGCTTTGGCTGGGGGGCCGTCTCGGGCGGAATCGAGGCGGTGGCGGCCCCTGGTGGGGCGGACTTTCGAGGCGGAAGGAAATTATCAAAAAGCCCTGACGGTCTATCAGGAAGCCTTCGATGGGGACCCGAAAAACGTGGACCGTTGGATCGATCTGGCGCGTTTATACGACGCGGTGGAAATTGACGATCAGGCCGTTCGCTTTTACGCGGAAGCCAACAAAAAAGATACCACCCGGCGGGATGTGGCCTTGGCGTTGGCGGCGCTGTACGCCCAGTCCGGGCGGTTGGCGGAGGCCAAAACGTTGGCTGTCCAGGCCGTCCGAACAGAGCCGCGGGACTATTCGGCCCAAGAACTGTTGGCGGACATCGAAGAACGGTCCGGTGATTTGGCGGGCGCCGCGCGTCGACGGGAAACCGCGGTGTCCCTTCGTTCGTCGGCCGAGGGTTACATGAAGTTGGGTCGGTTGTGGGCTCGGCAAGACGTGTTCGATATGGCCGACGCGGCGTTTGTCCGCGCCGGTCAAGCGGGAGACTCCGGGCCCGAACCCTCGTTTGAGCGGGCGGTGTTGGCCTGGAGGCAGGGTCAGATCGATCGGGCCCGCGACCTGTTGGCCGACGCCGAAAAAAGGGCCCCAGGCTATTTTCCCGCCGGATTTTTGCGGCGATGGATGGATATTCAATCGCGGGGGGCACGGGCTGTCTCTGTGACAGGCTTGAGCCCGGGCGATCCGGACTGCGCCCGATGGGCCGGTGTGCTGGAATCAGCGGGGTCGCCATCCCGCAAAGGAAAACCATGACACGATTGGCTTACGACACGTTTTGTTATCGAGGGAAAGACCTTTTTGTGGAAGGGGTCAAACTGGCGGATTTGGCCCATCGATTCGGAACGCCCCTTTACGTTTATTCGGGGGGCAAAATATTGTCCCAGTTCGAATCGTTTGATCGGGCCTTCAACAGTGTGCCGCACACCATTTGTTACGCCATGAAAGCCAACAGTAACCTGGGGATTCTGGCGTTGTTGGCAAAAGCCGGGGCCGGGGTGGACATTGTGTCCGGAGGCGAACTGTTTCGCGCTCGTCGGGCGGGGGTGCCGGGATCGCGGATTGTTTTCTCGGGTGTGGGAAAAACAGAAGACGAAATGACGGCCGCGTTGCGTGCCGGTATTTTAATGTTCAACGTGGAGTCGGGTGAAGAAATGGACGCGTTGGCCCGTGTGGCTCGACGGGCAGGCAAACTGGCTCCTCTTTCCATCCGGGTCAACCCGAACGTGGCGGTGGACACCCACCGCCATATGACCACGGGAAAAGCCGAAAACAAGTTCGGGGTTGTCATGAACCAAGCCGAGGCGCTTTATCGGCGGGCGGCCAAAAACCCCTGGCTGAGAGTGACCGGCGTGCAAGCGCATATCGGATCGCAAATTTTAGACGTGCGGCCTTATGGGGAGACGCTTAAAAAATTGCTGGACCTGGTGGACCGATTGGCACCGTTGGGCATCGCGCCTGGCATTTTAGATATCGGCGGGGGGCTGGGCGTGGTGTACAATAGCGAACGGGCGCCGCGTCCGATCCAGCTGGCCGAACTGTTATTGCCTCTTTTGAAAGGGCGTTCGTTGAAACTGTTGTTTGAGCCGGGCCGGTTTTTGGTGGCGGAGGCGGGTTGCTTACTGACCAAAGTCTTGTATCGAAAAGAGCCGGGGCACAAAAATTTCGTGATCGTTGACGCCGCCATGAACGATTTGGCCCGGCCGGCCCTGTACGATGCCCATCATCCCGTGTGGCCGATTCGGAAGGGGCGGGCGGGCCGATATGTGGCAGACGTGGTGGGCCCCATCTGCGAGTCGGGCGACTATTTGGCGAAAGCCCGGGCGTTGCCGCGTCCGGAACCCGGCGACGTGTGGGCGGTGATGGCCGCGGGGGCTTACGGGTTTTCCATGAGTTCCCAGTACAACGCGCGGCCCCGGGCTGGCGAAGTGTTGGTGGTAGGTAACGAAAGCCGCTTGGTGCGTAAACGGGAAACGGTGGAGGATTTGGTTCGCGGGGAAACGATTCCATCGTTTTCCCGGGGGGGAAACCGGCCATGAAAAAGATTCCATTTACGAAAATGCAGGGGACCGGCAACGACTTTGTTGTTCTGGACGGGTTTCGCATGCCGGTGCGGGTGACCCCGATGTTGGCCCGTGGGCTGTGCGATCGGCGTTTTGGCGTGGGGGCGGACCAGGTGTTGGTGTTGGCCCCGTCGCGTGTGGCGGATTTCAAGATGCTGATTTTCAACGCTGACGGGTCCCAGGTGGAAATGTGCGGCAACGGCATTCGATGCGTGGCCCGATACGCCTGTGAAACGGGCCGGGTTAAAAAAAAGGCCATGACGGTGGAAACCTTGGCCGGCGTTCGGTCGGCTGTTCTTGACCGCTCCGGTGTTCGGGTGGACATGGGCGCGCCGATTTTGGATGCCCGGCGGATTCCCACCACGGCCGAGGGCCGGGTCATCCAAAAACCTTTTGTGGTTCGACCCGGGGCCGGGCAAAGGCCCGTTCGGCTGGAGGTGACCGCCGTGTCCATGGGCAACCCCCACGCGGTGATTTTTGTGGACGACGTGGACCGTGTTCCGTTGGAAGAGTGGGGACGAAGTTTGGAACAGCACGCGTTTTTTCCGAAACGGACGAACGTGGAATTTGTTCAAGAAATCAATCCCGACCGAGCCCGCGTGCGGGTGTGGGAACGGGGTAGCGGTGCCACCCTGGCGTGCGGCACAGGCGCTTGCGCCGTGGGGGTGGCGGGGGTGTTGACGGGACGGTTCCACCGCAAAGTGGTTTTGTCGTTGCCCGGCGGGGATCTGAACGTGGAATGGGCGTCGGACAACCGAGTCTACCTAACCGGCCCCGCCGCCTTCGTTTACGAAGGCCATTTTTTCTAATAGGGGACGGAGTATACTTATTCACTAGCTAGCCAAAAAAATTTCCATGGACTGAAATCCCAGCGATCAGTTCTGCATTAAAATATTTTTATGGGACCATGGCCTCATCCGCGGAATCCCGGCTAGTGAATAAGTATACTCCGTCCCCTAAGGGGGTTTGATATGTTTGAAGGATCCGCGGTGGCTTTAGTGACGCCGTTTTTAAACGGCGCGGTGGATGAAAAAAAGTTGGCGGAATTGGTGGAGTTTCAAATCGAAGGGGGCACCTCAACGATCGTGCCGTGCGGCACGACGGGCGAATCGGCCACGTTGACCCACGCCGAACATGGGCGCGTGATTGACTTGGTCATCAAATTCGCACGAAAACGGGTGAAGGTGTTGGCCGGCGCGGGGTCCAACTCCACGGCTGAAGCGGTTGCTCTCACTCGCCACGCCAAGGAAGCGGGGGCTGACGGGGCGCTTCACATCACGCCTTACTACAACAAGCCCACCCCCCGGGGGTTGGTGGAACATTTTCGTGCCGTGGCCCGCGCGGCTGATTTGCCCATCGTTCTTTACAACGTGCCGGGGCGCACGGGAGTGAACATGCTCCCGGCCACAGTGATCGAATTGGCCCGATCCGAAAAAAATATCGTCGGCATCAAAGAGGCCTCGGGCAGTTTAGACCAGTCCACAGAAATCGCCGGCGCGTTGGGCGATTCTTTCGAACTGATTTCAGGTGACGATTCGTTGACGCTCCCCATTATGAGTGTGGGCGGAAAAGGTGTTATTTCCGTCGTTGCCAACCTGGTTCCTAAAGACGTTTCGTTGTTGTGCGCGGCGGCTCTACGGGGCGATTGGGTGGAAGCCCGCCGGTTGCACCACAAACTGTATCCACTGTCGAAGGCCATGTTTGTGGAAACCAGCCCCATCCCGGTTAAAACCGCTATGGGGTGGTTGGACCTGTGCGCGCCCGACGTGCGCCCCCCGTTGGCGTGTTTGGAAAAACCGAGTTTGGAAAAACTGGAAAAAACCCTGCGCGAATACGGGTTGGTGGGTCCCCGGCGCAAACATCCGGTGTGTTGACATGGCGTTAAAACTGGGGGTGATCGGCGCGGGGGGGCGAATGGGCCGCGCTATCGCGGACATCGCGGCCAGCGACCCGGCCGTCATGTTGTCGGCCCTGGTGGATGCCCGGGGTGCCGCCTGCGTGGGAGAAACGCGCCACGGCGTTCGCGTTACGGACGATGTGGAGGGCGCGCTGAAATCTGTCGATGCGGTGATTGATTTTACGGCTCCCTCCGCCAGCGTGGGGAACGCGCGGATCGCCGCAAAAACCGGTGTGTCGCTCGTGGTCGGTACCACGGGGGTGGACGAAGCCGGCCGCGCCACGTTGGCCGAGTTGGCCCGCCAAATCCCTCTGGTGTTTTCGCCCAACATGAGTTTGTCGGCCAACGTGCTCTTCGACGTAGCTCAAAAAGTGGCGGGCCTACTTCCCTCTTACGACGCGGAAGTCGTGGAAATCCATCACAACTTAAAAAAAGATTCCCCCTCCGGCACCGCCCAGCGGTTGGCCGAATCGGTTCAGCGCGGTCGTAAAGCCGGCCGGTTCGTTTACGGCCGGCATGGCCTGGTGGGTCAACGACAGCCGGATGAAATCGGCGTTCACGCCGTTCGCGGAGGCGACGTGGTGGGCGATCACACGGTGTTGTTTTTGGGCAACGGGGAACGGATCGAATTGGTTCACCGGGTGACGTCGCGGTCGGCGTTCGCGGCCGGCGCCGTGGCCGCGGCCAAATGGCTCGTCGGAAAACCGGCCGGGCTCTACGACATGGGCCACGTGCTGGGCTTGAAATAGGGGTTTTGATTGCGTCGCAAAAGTGTCGCCGGCAAAACACGATGATCGGCCGGGTTTGGAAAGCGGTGTTTTCGTTGTGGGAAGATGATCCGTCCGGAAATCCCATCGTCTACGATCCGGTCCATGTGTCAGCGGTAATTGTCAGTTGTTTGGCGGCCGTGGGCGTTTTGTTTTGGACCCTGTGGGCATGGATGGTGTTCGAGGGGGGACTGTTCTCTAAATTTGTCCCATTCCTTCAAGTGGCTTTCACATCAAAAACCTGGAGCGATTTTGGATACGAGGGTTACCCCTATGCCCTGGGGGAGTTCGAAGGGTGGGTCGTGAACTTGGCCGCATTGGCGGTTGTCCTCACGTTGTTGGTCGCTGTCCGTCGATTTCTTCACCACCCCAACAATTACGCCTCCGATATCAGGCCCCCCCCGCCCTCCTAGCCCGATCAATTAATGTGACAGGGCCAGGTTGGGGACCGTGCCTGACGTTGGCCGTTACTTGGTTTCCTCGAAAACCGTGGCGCTGGAGGAGGAGATGTTACCCGCCGCATCGTATGCGCGTACGCGCGCGTAATAGCGCGTGTTGGCCTGAAGGCTCTTCAGTTCAAGCGTGGTCACGTTCCCCACATCTTTGCCGTTGTGACCAGACACGAACGTCCGAAACGTATTGGATTTTGAAACGTCCACGTAGTATCCCTCGACCGCCACATCGTCTGAAGAAGCGGACCACGACAGGGTCAGCTTTGATGACGAGTTCGCTTTCAATTTCACGTTGGCCGGAACGCTCGGATCCGTAGTGTCCGCCAATGTCTTGTCCGAAACGACGTCGCTTTGGTCGGACATTTTTCCCAGCCCGTCATAGGCCCGCACGCGCGCGTAGTATTTCGTTTGCGGTTGAAGCTCCGTGATGGTCAACGTCGTCACTTTTCCCGCGTTTCGTTTTTGGTAGCCGGACACAAAGGAACTGAACGAACTATTTTTTGACACATCAACGTAATAGCCTTTCACCTCCACATCGTCGGATGAAGCCGACCACGTCAGTTTGAGCCGCGTGGCCGAGAGGTCCTTGAGTTTGGGGTTGGCTGGCACGCTCGGTTTGGCGTTAACGGCTTTCTCGGCGTTAATGCGGCCATGTCCGAATTTGTTTTCATCCCCGATATCATCGCTTGAATTCTCCAGAGTCGAGATAATTTGGGAGGTCGTGTAATTTGGGAATTTGCTCGCAATGAGCGCGACCAGCCCTGACACATGGGGCGCGGCCATGCTTGTCCCATTCATCGACGCGTAGATGTACCCTCCTCGGTCCACGTAAGTGGAGTAAATTCCAGATCCCGGGGCGGAGACGTCTATGTCCGCCCCCCCATTTGAATTGACCCATTTTTTATCGTCTTTGTCCGTGGCCGCGACCGAGACAACATTGGGACAATTCGACGGCGAATGGGTACCCGCATCCTTATTGTCATTTCCGGCCGCCGCGATGACCACCGCTCTCCTGCTTTGAGCATAAGCGATCGCGTCACGAAGCGTGGGCCGTTCGTCGCAAGTTTTGTAGGCTCCCCAACTCAGGTTGATGACCTTCGCCCCCTTTTTTGCCGCGTAATAAATGGCGTTGACACTGCTGGCAAGGTTACTGACTCCCGCGTCGCTAAACACCTTTAACGGCATGATCTTGGCTTTGGGCGCGACACCAATGACCCCCTCCCGGTTGTTGCCCACCGCGGCGATCGTCCCCGCCACATGGGTTCCATGACCATGGCCATTCCAGGTTTTGGCGTTTAAGATAAAGTCCCAGCCGTCCACATCGTCCACATATCCGTTTTTGTCATCGTCCACCCGGTTTCCCCGGATTTCGCCTGAATTTTTCCACATGTTCGGTGTCAAGTCCGGGTGATTGATGGCCACCCCGCTGTCGATCACCGCCACCACAACGCCGTCCCCTCTTGGTGAGTTATCCCACGCCCTTCCCGCGCGGATTTTTTCCAAACCCCACAAATAACCGTCAACATAGATGGGGTCGTTGGCGGTATAGTCGAGGCGGTAGACATCGTTCAGTTCCACGGACTCAACGCCCTCCTCCCGTTGCAACATTTCCAGGAGGTCCTGAACATCTTCGCGGGAATCGAATGTCAACACATGCGTTCTCATTAAGTTATCCAAACTCTCCGCCGCGCCTTCTTCCCTCTCCGTCGGGTCCCCTTCCGCCGCCGCGGCATGGGCCCCGACGTTTTCCAACGATCCCATCAACAACGGCCGAATCTCCTTTAACCCGCCACCGCCCACGGCCATCGCGGCCGCCGCCGACGCGCCCGACCGCGCCCCGGCCGCCTTCGCCTCTCTCAACATCCCCGCCGCTTTTACGCCGGGCCGCACCCGAACCAAAAGCTCTCCCGGCACATACGGTAGATTCTCGGTCGCGGTTAACGCGAATTGGGTCGACGTTCTTCCCCCGTCCATGTCAGACACGGTCACCGTAATCGTCGCCGTCCCTTCCGCCTCCGGCACCGGCACAACGGTCAGAGTCTGTTTCCCGCCCTGTTTCTCTAAGGTCAATCGCTGGGTGTCCACCACCGCCGGATTGTCGCTCGCCACTTCCACTTTCAGTCCATCGCCCGGGGTTTCTTTGTCGGCAACAACAAAGGTTGCGATCGCCGCACCGTTTACAGCAATGACGCGGTTGGCGATCGCCGAAATTGTCGGCGCGTTGTTCCCGGCTAATGGAGAAGTCTCACCACCCGGCTCATTTTCTTGGGCCGACCGATTCGCCGCCCGTAATATGCCCACATCAAAACCCGCCGACGTTTGGTTCGCCATCATACTTGCGCTTATTGCCACCGCTAAGATCAACCGTATGTCCCTTAATGTCATATCCCGCCCCCTCATTGACGCAATTGTAAATCGTAAGCCACTGCTCACTCCCCTCATCCGCCCCTTCAAAACCCACTACCTCCCCCATCAGCGTGTCCGGCGCTTCTGGTACTCGTCGATCTGCGACAAGCTCCCTTTCCCAAGAGGGGGCCTTAAAAGACTCCACTTTTAAAACGGCACACTTCATGGCGGAGCCTGGCGTTGAGCTGTTACGGCCGTATCCCTTCACGCGCCGACCGACAAAATTCTACACCGCGCGTCTTAAGATTCCCGTAAGAATTCGTAAATTTTTGGTAACGAATTTGTAAATTTTCTGTAACGTGCGCCAGGAAACGCGAAATAAACGCGAAATTCCGTGTTTATTTCGTGAAGCTTGGAGCCCAAGGAGGGCGGGAAAGGATTCCCGTCTGAAATGGGCTTACCGATCCGAGCCGGTGGAGATTCCCGCGAAGGCATATCACCGACGGGCCACAGTCCGGCCTGGACAAGGCGTTATCGCGCGCCATCCAGAAGCGAGTCTTGCAGGGAAGACGGCAACGTCTTCTCTCGAAGCGTAGACAGCGAGAATATGGGCCGTTGCTAGCATAGCCCCGAAAACTAACTGATTGTTGCGGAAGCCGACGCGGTGTTACACGACGGAAGGCAATACCGCAATCGCCGAATCACGCGAGGCGATCAAAGGGCCGCCGGGGTCTCAGGGAACGGCACGCGTTCAAATCGGATCGCCAGGAACCTGGGAGTGCCCGTTCTACCGAGGGAACGTTTATTTTTTCCTCGTCCGAGAGCGTAAGGGACAAGCCCGAACGTGACGCAGAGCAACGGGTTTTCGGAGAACTCCATAGTACCAGCGAAGGCGGGACACCGCCATCATAACGGGACCCGCTGGAGGGAAGGGAGCGGCGAGTGAACACGACGAATCAAGGACACGAGGGCGGTGCATCGATGCCGGTTCCCTTGAACACGAAACTGAATCGTCTCGCTGAAACAGCAAAGTCATGGCCGGCGTTTCAATTCCGGACACTGGCTCACCTGATCAACGAGGAGATGCTGACGCGCTCTTTCCATGAGTTACGGAAAGACGCGGCGGCGGGCGTCGATCGCATGACGGCCCGCGACTACGGCGAGAGGCTCGCGGAGAACACCCGTGACCTCCATTAACGTCTGCGGAATCGACGGTATCGCGCCCAGCCGCTTCGACGGGTGTATATCCCGAAGGCGGACGGAAAACAACGCCCGCTTTCGATCCCCGCGCTGGAAGATAAAGTCGTCCAACGAGCGACGACCGACATTCTCAGCCGGATCTATGAGCAGGATTTCTTGCCCTGCTCCTACGGGTATCGCCCTGGCAAGAACGCCCACCAGGCGGTTCAGGCCATCCAGAAGTGGATCATCTTCGGCAAGGTGAGCTATGTTTTGGAAGCGGACATCCAAGATTACTTTGGGAGCGTCGTGCGGGAGAAGTTGGCCCAGATGCTTCGCAAAAGGATCGTGGATAAAGACGTCTTGCGGTTGATCGACAAATGGCTTCACACCGGGGTCTTGGAGGACGGGCGACTGTTTCCGTCTAAACAGGGCGTCGCGCAGGGATCCGTGATCAGCCCGCTCCTGGCAATGTGTACCTCCATGAAGTGTTGGATCTGTGGGTGGAACAGACCGTCAAACCGCGCATCCGGGGAGAAATCTCTCTTTTCCGGTACGCCGATGACTTCGTGCTCTGTTTCCAATACAAAGACGACGCCGTGCGCGTCCGTCAGGCCCTTCGTCAGAAATTTGAGAGCTTCGGTCTGAAGCTCCATCCCCTTACTGCCCAGTCCCCTGGATAGGCTACATTCTGGCTGGTCCATTTTGTGGCGACACGAAGCCGAATTTTCTGGTCGTATCGGGAATACGGACAGAAAATTCGGCGAAGTGTAGCCCAAAAGGGACCGGCCCCGAGGGGGGAGCCCCCTTTTGCCCGGGCTTCTGCGTCACTCCTCGGTTACGATGGCCCGCATCCCCCTTCGGGGCCAGGGCCTGTTCGGCCCGTCGTGGACGCCTGCCACAGGCAGGCACGACCCCTCGTCGCTTCTTGAATCCGGGCAAAATGGGGCTCCCAGAATGTAGCCTATCCAGGGGACTGGGCAGTAAGACCCGGCTCATGAGTTTTGGCCGGTTCGAGCGGGAGACAAGCCGTCGGCAAGGGCGCAAGCCCAACACCTTCGACTTCCTGGGTTTTACGTTCTACACCACGGAAGATCGAAAAGGGCGGTTCACGGTCAAGAGCAAGACGATGTCGAAGCGGTTGAGTCGAAGCCTATCGGAGGTGGCGGACTGGTGTCGAAAATTCCGGCACAAACCCCTCCACAGCCAATGGCGACACCTCACGGCAGTTCTTCAAGGACACCACCAGTATTACGGGATTCGAGCCAACTTCCATGCGATCCAACAGTTTCACCGGGGACTCTTACGTCTCTGGAAGAAATGGTTGGGTCGGCGAAGTCAAAAGGCTTACCTCAACTGGCAGAAGTTCCTCAACATCCAGAAGAAATATCCTCTGCCGAAACCGTGGATCACGCATCGCAAACCCGTCCAGCTGGAACTGTTCGGTGCTTTGTTCACTTGAAGAGCCGGATGCGGGAAATCCGCATGTCCGATTCCGTGAGGGCCCTGGGGGGCACCCCCCAGGGCGACTCGACTTTTCTGTAACAGACGGCCCTCCCCATGGCAGGAATCATGCCTTTTTATTATCTGGCCAATCCGAGAGGGGTCATGATGGCTTTGCGGGAAGTGAAACCCACTCGCTTGATCGGTGTCCCGCGTTTTTTTGGGAAAGGACGTCAGGGGTTTTTGCCCATCTGCCGGGTTTTGCTTGTTGGATGTTGAATGGGGCGGTGGTTTTGGCTCGCCAATCGCGCGGTCGTCTCCGGTCTGGAAAGGGTTTGACGGGGCTCGACCAAAAGGTTTTAGCGGTTTTGGATATCTATCTTTATCGCTGGATCCTGTGGATTTGGGGAGGGAGGTTGCGGATGGCAATGAGCAGGTCGGCCCCCTGATCTCCCGAAGTGCTCGGATTATTTGAGGCGATCGGCATGCCGATTCACGAATCTTATGGGGTTTCCAAGCACCTCCCCCCGTGGCGGTAAATCCGCCGGGGAACTATCGACTTGGAAGCGTGGCCCAACCGCTTTCGGAGCAAGAGGTCCATCTTGCCGAGGACGGCGAAGTGTTGGTCCGCGGGTCGACCCTGCAGAAAATTGAAATTCCCGATCGCACCCCTTTCACATCGGACGGGTTTTACGCCACGGGAGATTTGGGCCGGTTTGACGAAGATGGTTACCTCTATTTGCTCGGCCGTCAATGGGAAATCACCAAAACATCGAACGGCCGCCAGGTAGCCCTTCCTGCCTTGGAAACGCACTTTCGCGATGCTCCCGGCATCGACCAGTTTGTGGTCTTCGGCCACGGCCGACCCCATTTGGTGGCGTTGATTTCTCTGGTGCCCGGATGTTCCCGTGATCCGGTACGGTTGGCGGTATTGATCGAAAAATGTAACGCTTTACTCCCCCGGCACGAGCGTTTGTCGGGTGGCCATCTCCTTGATAAAGCGCTCACTCCGTTGAAAGGCGAATTGACCCTCAATTTAAAAATGCGTCGATCGGAGATCGAAAAAAAATATGGCGCCTCTTCGGATTCGCTCTACAAAAAACTGGTCGAGACGGGACGGGAAGACAAAGTGATTGTTCAATGAGCGCGGTTTATCTGGGTGTGGATTGGGGCCGTCGCCGGGTGGGCGTTGCGGTTTCCGACGAGTTGGGTCGCATGGCCCATCCGTTGGTCACGCTGGAACCCAAATCCTTAGCGGGACTGGTTCAAACGTTGACGGGGCTGGCCAAAGAACGTCGCGCCGCCGTCGTGGTGTTGGGCCTGCCCAAACACATGAATGGAACAGAAGGCGAAAGCGCTGAGGCGGTTCGTGGGTTGGCCTCAAAATTGGAAGCGGCGGGGCTACCGGTCATTTTTTGGGACGAGCGCTTATCGAGCTGGGAGGCCGAGGGGCGGTTGCGGGAAGGCGGCGGTTTTCATAAAGCCAAAGAGCGCGTGGATCGGGCGGCGGCCGCGTTGCTTTTGCAATCGTTTTTAGACAAAGAGCGGGGGGCGTCTTCCTCTCAGGGCATGGGGGGAGTCAACCCTCAGATCGCCGGCGAGACAACACCTTGATTCGACGGCGTTGGATCGGGTTGGCGGGAGCTTTTATTGTTTTATTGATCGTCCCGGGCCTGATATGGGTCAACCTCCCCCCATCGGGAAACAACGGCGGTCTGGTTGAAATTACGCCCGGCGCCAGCGCTCGGCGAATTGCGCGCCAATTGCGGGCTGGTGGTCACGTGAGATCGGCTCTGTGGCTGGAAGTGTTGGCACGGGCGATGCGGGCAGACCAAAAATTGCGGGCCGGTTTTTATCGTGTTGCTCCTCGCCAACGGGCCGACCAAATTCTTGGATCGTTATTGGCTGGACGGGGGGCGACCGTAAAGGTGACCCTTCCGGAAGGGTTCGCCGTCTGGCAGATGGCCCAACGGTTGGAAGCGGTGGGTGTTTGTCGGGGTGTTGATTTTCTTGCCGTAGCAAGCCCCTGGGAAGGATTTCTTTTTCCCGACACCTATTTTTTCGATCCCCTCGTGCCGGCGGGCCAAGCGGTGAAAGCTTTGCGCGATCGGTTTCAAAACGTTTGGAAGGACGTCATCGAGTCGGCCGTGAAACAAGGGGCCTTAACCCCTCTTTCCGGTCCCATCAACGAACCCGAATCAACTTTTCGATTGAGCAACGGCTGTCGTTGGACCGCGCGGGAGATCGTGACGTTGGCCTCGATGATCGAGCGGGAGTCGGGCCGGGCGGACGAGCGCACGACCATTTCGGCCGTTTATCACAATCGTCTCAAAATCGGCATGCGCATGGAATGCGATCCCACCGTTCAATACGCTCTCGGGGGTTGGAAAAACCCGCTGTACAAAAAAGACCTTCAAGTCGATTCTCCCTACAACACCTACCGACGTTGCGGTCTCCCCCCGGGGCCCATTGCCAGTCCAGGGCGGAACTCGTTAGCGGCGGCATTGGCGCCGGCGCCTGTTAATTTTTTGTATTTTGTGTCGGACGGAGCCGGAGGACACCGGTTTTCTGTTTCCTATGAAGATCACTTGAAGGCCGTTCGCCATTTGCGTCGGTTGCAAAAACGCGAAAAGGTTCTTGGGTGGGAGGGACGTTCTCGGTCATCATGAATAAAGGAGAATCATGTGAGCGTTGTCGTCGTTGGGTCGGTGGCGTTGGATTCGGTCAAAACACCTTTCGGAGAGCGGTCAAACGCGCTGGGGGGGTCGGCAGTCTATTTTTCATATTCGGCCAGTTTTTTTTCCGATATTAAACTGGTTGGCGTGGTGGGTCGAGATTTTCCGGACCCGCATTTGGATCTGTTGCGCCGGCGAAAAATTAATTTGGACGGACTGCAAGTGGCCGACGGGGAAACGTTTCGATGGTCGGGTTTTTATGAATACGATTTGAACGAGGCCAAAACTCTCGATACGCGGTTGAATGTGTTTGAGAAATTTTCGCCCAATTTACCCGACGCTTACCGCAATGCCGATTGTGTTTTCCTGGCCAATATCGATCCCGATCTACAGATACGCGTTCTTCGTCAGGTTCGCCGACCAAAACTGATCGCCGCGGACACCATGAATTTGTGGATCTCCACCAAAAGGAGAGTCTAAGGCCCTGTGCCGAGAAATTGACATTCTGGTTCTCAACGACGGTGAGGCCGTCAATTATCGGGCAAAAGCCAGTTTGATTCAGGCGGGGCGGTTGATTCAGTCGTGGGGGCCCAAGTTTGTGGTGGTTAAAAAGGGGGAACACGGGGTACTTCTCTTTTCCAAGAAAAACGTGTTTGCCGCTCCCGCGTATCCACTGGAAGAGGTGTTTGATCCGACGGGGGCGGGTGACACGTTTGCCGGCGGGTTCATCGGTTACCTGAACAAAAAAGGAAACCGTTTGGACGAAAACACTCTCCATCAAGCCCTGTTTTATGGCACGGTGATGGCCAGTTTTACCGTCGAAAAGTTTTCGTTGGAACGCTTGCTGACCGTGCGTCCGCTCGACATCAAGCGGCGATTAACTTTGCTTCACCGCATGTCGCGCCCCGCGACGTTATAGTCCTTCTTTCGAAAACGCGGGCCATTCTTTGTCCCGCGCCGACAAGCAGGCGGCGTCAGGCGCGATGGGCCAAGGAATGGCCAACGTGGGGTCGTTCCACCGCAGGCCGCCTTCCGCCGATGGAACGTAGGGCGCGGTGACTTTGTAGACGAACAACGCCGACGGGCTGGTGACGCAGAATCCGTGGGCGAATCCCGGTGGAATATAGAGGGCGCGGGCGTTGTCAGCGGAGAGGGTTTCCGTGTGCCAATGGCCGAAGGTGGGGGAGTCGGTCCGAAGGTCCACCGCCACGTCAAAACTTCTCCGTCAAGCACCGGACCAGTTTGCCCTGGGCGTGGGGAACGCGCTGAAAATGGAGTCCTCGAACGGTTCCGCGCGCCGAGCGGCTTACGTTGTCTTGGACGAAATCGATGGGCAGGCCGGCCCGGGAAAAATCAGTTGCGTTGAAGCTTTCGAAAAAAAATCCGCGCGGGTCGCGAAAGACGCGCGGTTCCAGTAAACAAGTCCGGGCAAAGGCAGCGGTGTGATTTTCAAGGGCATCTCCGTCGGTCGAAATAAGTTTAACTTTTTTTAAAAAAAAGTGCTTGACATGAACAGAGGTATGTGTTAAATTCTGTCCAGTTCACGGCGCAACAAAAACGCCGGGCCAATTTGACATCACGATTTCCGGCTCTCCCCGAGAGCTGACGCCAGAGGACGAAAAGAGGGTCCTTTGAAGAGGGCTCTTGCGTCCCTGGGGATTTTTTTCTATACTCGGGTCGATTTTGAAGTTTAGCTCTTTGACATTTCCAAACAACCATTCGCGCAAGCAAATGAGCGCCCCAATCAGAGGGTTCCCTAACCAGGGGATCTGATGAGGGTGCTTCTCGATGCCGATTGGTATACGACGTTCAGGTGTGAATAAAGCTTGTGTTGTTGAAACTCAAGCAATTCCACAAGAGCCGATAACCAAACCTCTAAAGTTTGAGTCGTGCCCGTAAGGGCGCGGCCACAATCTTACGGAGAGTTTGATCCTGGCTCAGAGTGAACGCTGGCGGCATGCCTAACACATGCAAGTCGAACGATCTTTGGCAGTATATCGTCAGAGGTAGTGGCAAACGGGTGAGTAATACGTGGACAATCTTCCCTCGAGCGGGGGATAACTCCGGGAAACCGGAGCTAATACCGCGTGAGACCACGTCCTGGCATCAGGATGGGGTTAAAGCTCCGCAAGGGGCACTTGAGGAGGGGTTCACGGCCTATCAGCTGGTTGGCGGGGTTAAAGCCCACCAAGGCGACGACGGGTAACCGGTCTGAAAGGACGACCGGTCACAATGGCACTGAGACACGGGCCATACTCCTACGGGAGGCAGCAGGGGAATTTTGCTCAATGGAAACCCTGAAGCAGCGATGCCGCGTGGAGGACGAAGGTCTTCGGATTGTAAACTCCTTTTGCTGGTGAAAAATAGCGGCGTGAATAACGCCGACTGATGGTAACCGGCGAATAAGCCACAGCTAACTTCGTGCCAGCAGCCGCGGTAAGACGAAGGTGGCGAGCGTTACTCGGATTTACTAGGCGTAAAGCGTGGGCAGGCGGCTCGATAAGTCTCTTGTGAAAGCCTTGGGCTTAACCCAGGGAGGCCAAGAGATACTATCGGGCTTGGATGTGGGAGAGGAGACTGGAATTCCCGGTGTAGCGGTGAAATGCGTTGATATCGGGAGGAACACCAATGGCGAAAGCAAGTCTCTGGACCACCATCGACGCTCATCCACGAAAGCTGGGGATCAAACAGGATTAGATACCCTGGTAGTCCCAGCCGTAAACGATGCTCATTAGATATGGGGGTATCGACCCCTCCTGTGTCGACGCTAACGCATTAAATGAGCCGCCTGGGGGAGTACGGCCGCAAGGTTGAAACTCAAAAGGAATTGACGGGGGCCCGCACAAGCGGTGGATCATGTGGTTTAATTCGACGCAACGCGAAGAACCTTACCTGGGCTCGAACGGCCGGTAGTAGTTCCTGTGAAAGCGGGGACGAACCGTAAAGTCGGTTGTCGGCCGAGGTGCTGCATGGCTGTCGTCAGCTCGTGTCGTGAGATGTTGGGTTAAGTCCCGCAACGAGCGCAACCCCTGTCCTATGTTGCCACCCGCGCAAGCGGCGCCTCTTAGGAGACTGCCTCGGATAACGGGGAGGAAGGTGGGGACGACGTCAAGTCCTCATGGCCCTTATGTCCAGGGCGACACGTGATACAATGGCGACTACAGAGGGATGCGAAATCGCAAGATGGAGCCAACCCACAAAAGTCGCCCCAGTTCAGATTAGTGGGCTGCAACCCGCCCACATGAAGGCGGAATCGCTAGTAATCGCAGATCAGCAGGCTGCGGTGAATACGTTCCAGGCCTGCATTTCACCGCCCGTCACACCACGAAAGTCCGTTGCAACAGAAGTCCTGGCTTCGCCAGGCCCAAGTTGTGATTGGTGATTGGGGTGAAGTCGTAACAAGGTAGCCGTGCGGAACGTGCGGCTGGATCACCTCCTTTCTAAAGGTATTTCAGGGCACTTCGGTGTCGCTGAAAGAGGTCGATCGTCGGTTGCGCCCGGGGCGCTCACTGGCTTGCGAAATGGTGTTTGGAGATGAAAGTCAAAAATGGAAGTGTGACTCGGTGGGATTAATCATATTGTTTTGGGCGGATAGCTCAGCTGGTTAGAGCACACCCCTGATAAGGGTGAGGCCGGTGGTTCGAGTCCACTTCCGCCCAGTTTGGGCGGAATGTGGAGTGTCGGGGGGCTGTAGCTCAGCTGGGAGAGCGCCTGCTTTGCAAGCAGGAGGCCGTCGGTTCAATCCCGATCAGCTCCATTTTGATCTTTAATAAACCAATTTTAAGTTTAGTCGGTTCCTGGCGGAAATTGAGCCACGAATCGGCGGTTCTTTGACACACGAATAGGAAAGTCAAGCGTCTAATCGTAATGTTGTATCGAGCTTCAATAGACGTCGGGGGTCAAACTCCGGCGCCTTGAGTTGCGCGATGCGACTGAGGATACAAGATGCGGCTAAGTTACTAAGAGCGCATGGTGGATGCCTTGGCGCCAGAAGTCGAAGAAAGACGTGGCCAGCGACGATACGCTCCGGGGAGGTGCAAGCAACCTTTGATCCGGAGATCTCTGAATGGGAAACCCTCCGTGGTGACAAATCACGGAACGACAATGGAAAGGCTTTCAGGAAACCGGAAGAGTACGTTGTCGAGACAACCAGGGAAGTGAAACATCTCGATACCTGGAGGAAAATAAATCAAACGAGATTCCCTCAGTAGTGGCGAGCGACCGGGAACAGCCTAAACCCAACCTATGTTGGGTGTTGCAGGAACCTGTCCGGTTTAGAGCCGGTGAGTCAAAAAATCGCTTCGTTAGTCGAACGTGCCTGGAAAGGCCGACCAAAGAGGGTGAGAGTCCCGTAAGCGAAAACGAAGCGGCTCACATGAGTACTAAGTAACGCCGAGCACGTGAAATTCGGCGTGAATCCGGGAGACCACTCTCAAGGCTAATACTCTCTGGCGACCGATAGTGCACAAATACGCGAGGGAAAGGTGAAAAGGACCCTGACGGGGAGTGAAAAGAACCTGGAAACCGTGCGTTTACAAGCAGACGAAGAGCTATGCCCCCGCAAGGCGAATGCTCGACGTCGTGCCTGTTGAAGAATGATCCGGCGAGTTACTGTTGCATGCAAGGTTAAGCACCTGGAAGGTGCGGAGCCGTAGCGAAAGCGAGTCTTAACGGGCGACAAGTATGCAATAGTAGACCCGAAGCCAGTCGATCTAACCCAGGACAGGGTGAAGTCACCTTAACCGGTGATGGAGGCCCGAAGCGTTGACAGTTGAAAATGTCCTGCATGAGCTTGGGTTACGGGGTGAAAGGCCAATCGAGGCTGGTGATAGCTGGTTCTCCCCGAAATAGCTTTAAGGCTAGCGTGGAGCGATGACCGTGTGAGGTAGAGCACTGGATAGTGTAGGGCCGAATACCTCGGTTCCGAATCTAACCAAACTCCGAATACAACAAAACCCGCAGTCAGTTCACGAGGGCTAGCTTCGTGCGCAAGAGGGAACAACCCAGACCGTCGACCTAGGTCCCAAAATTCAGGTTAAGTGGTAAAGGATGTGATTTGACTCAGACAGCGAGGAGGTTGGCTTAGAAGCAGCCATCCTTTAAAGAGTGCCAACAGCTCACTCGTCAAGTTAAGTCGCGCCGAAAAGTCCGGGGCTCAAACCTGATACCGCAGTCACGGCT
>JADJZR010000019.1 GCA_016715645.1 Elusimicrobiota bacterium
CGACGGGGTCCATCTGATTTACCTGGTGGCGCCCACAACCCGCCGGCCCGGCGCGGACAGATTGCCCGACGGTCACGGGGATTTCTGTATGCGGTGTCGCTCACGGGGTGACGGGCGCAGGTCAAAGAAGGCGTTGCCGAAAGACGTGGGGGCCTTTTTAGCCGATGTGCGCCGTCGGTCGCCGGTCCCCCGTGGCCGTGGGCTTCCGGCATATCCGACCCCGCCCAGGCACGCCATGCCGCGGCTGAAGCCGACGGCGTGACGTGGGTTCCGCCTCATTCAACGACTCAAAATAAGAAACCTCTGTTCCCGTTCGCCCGCTCCTCCGCCGCGCCCCTCGACCGCCCTTAACTTTACCCGGATTCCCCAGCTGGATCGCGGGATTCGACGTAAAATTCGGGCCTTCCCCTTCGGGGCCGGGGCCTATTCGGCCCGTGCCAAACGTGAGCCACTGGCACACGCCACCCTTCACAAAAAGTTGTAGTCCTCCTTGAAAAAGGGGCCCGTCTCAGGGCGACTCGCACCTGGGGCGGTCTCTCCCACGAGACATTTCCGCTAACGCGGTCAGCAGAGCCGCTGATGCGAGGTGTGGGGATTTGCCGGGGAAGTAACTCAGAAGGAGGGGGGGAGGAATTGGGATTGCTGATGATTACAAAGTCAAGACTTGACCCTACCACCACAGAGCTGTTGCTTTTTTCTTATCTAACCTGCATTGGGGTTAAAGAAACAAGTAGTATCTCGTGCCTTTAAGTTCCCCTTTTCGAGAAAGGGCTTTCAGTACCACCAACTCCTGAAGATCCCGTGTGGCGGTGGCGCGCGACGTGTTTGTGATTCGGATATAGTTTTCCGCGCTGAGCCCTCCCTTGAACCCGTCGGGCCCCTCTTTGAATATCCTTAAAAGCACTTTTTCTTGCCGATCATTAAATTTCGACCTATGCCGGTCAAAAAATTTCGCTTTATTAACTAAAAATTCAACGCACACGTGGGCGTGGTGTTGCGCATCCAAAACAGTCGTTGAGAAATAGTCCAACCAAGGCGTAACCTCGGTCGTCTTATTGGCGCGCTCGAGCGCATCGTAATAGCTTTTTCTTTTTCTGAATCGTTTGGGAGAGGGGCAATCAATGCCGGATGACCCAACCCCTGAGATAATGCCTTCTCAGAAATCGCTCGGCCAATACGGCCGTTCCCATCTTCGAAGGGGTGAATGGATTCAAAATAGAGGTGGGCCAAACCCGCCCGCACCAGTGTTGGCAAGGGATCGCTTCTGTCCGGAGCTGTCTTGTTGAACCACTCCACGAACCCGCCCATCTCCCGCGCAACCCGCTCCGAGGGGGGGGCTTCAAAATGAATCCGCGGATTATGAATCGAGCCAGAAACCACCCGCATGGGATCGGGGCTGGAGCGGTATTGCCCAACCTCGATTCGATTTTTGGCGCCCCGAAATATTTTCCTGTGCCAATCAAATAGGAGATCGTCGGAAAGGGGCTTCTCGTAGGAGCGATAGAGATCCACCATGAGTTCGGCCATCCCCTGTTCCGGCGGCGGCACTTTTTTATCGGGAGATTTGAGACCAAATTGCCGAAGCAGGGAAGATTGAAGGCTGTCTCGATCCAACATCTCCCCCTCGATCTCAGCGTTGTTGAATGCTTCCTGGCCCAACAGTTCAATGGTTAAAGCCGATTGGTCAGCGGAACCAACATGTTTGAGAACCCTTGAAACTGGCCGGCCTGAAACACAAACTGGGATTCCCGGTCACGAATCACCGCGAATTCGTAACGAAACCGCGGCCAGTCATCTTTCTGCCAATTCCATCGCATGAGTTATAAACTCCCCCGTTTATGCCTCACATTATTGCATTTCATGAGTTATATTTGCAAACCGACAATGTTTTTCAGCATTTTGAGCAACGGTGACCTTCCAAGAAAAGCGGGAGTTTGTGACCGATCCGATCAAATCTACTTTTCGTATCATTCCGCCAGGGTTGGTGCCGGATCGCAATGACGTAAGTCGTTAAAAAACCATTGATATGATCGGTTTCTGGATCTATACTGCAAGGGCATGAAAAAGGACCTTCTGAGAAAAATTCTGGCCCCGTTGGGGTTGGTGGTGTTGTCGGCCGCTTTGCGGGCGGGGGACGTGGCGTTGACCGACGGGCAAAATGCGGAGGACGTCGTCGGTCAGACCGACGTCAACGGCGCGGGGGTGTTTACGCAGGGGGGATTCTACAACACACAGGTTCTCAAAGGATTTGATACACCGCAAGGCGTCGCCATTGACACGACCATCCATCGCTTGTTTGTCGCAGACAACGGGGCGAATCCGATTCCCATAGGAGGGGAGCAGGAATTACGATTGTTGAAGAATGCAAAATCAAGACTTGACCCCACCGCAGACCCCACCGCACCACCACAGCGATTTTTTAAAAAACCTTGAATTTAGTCCGTTCTTGGCCTATATTGAGAACGTGAAAATGTCCGCCCCGCGGTGGTGTTCTCTATTGCCCAAACGGGATGGAACCGTTGTTGCGATGGTTCGTTCTACAGCTAAAATAATTCCCTTTTTGGTTTTCATGAGTGTGGGGAATGTTGAAAACGTATTGGGCCATTCGGCTGACAATATTTTGGGGCAGATGGACGACAGCGACAACCCGGTTTACACTTATCGCATATACAACTATCGTCCCAGCGATCGGGGATTTTATTATCCCTATTCCGTCGCTGTGGACACTTCCTCCCACCGGTTGTTTATCGCGGATTACAACAACCATCGAGTGTTGGCGTTTGACATGGACTCGAGCAACAATTTGTCGGACAGAGTCGCCGACCATGTCTTGGGAAAATCTGGGTTCAATGATGAGACCAGCGGAGGCACGAACCAATACAATCTGGTTTACCCGGTGGGGCTCGCTTACGACCCTGGGGGACAGAGGCTGTTTGTTTCGGAGCGGGACACCGACCGGGTGTTGGTTTTTGACGCGGCGTCTTTATCGGACGGCGAAAATGCCGTGAACGTGTTGGGTCAAAGCAACTTCACAGCGTATTCGAATAGCTGTCAGCAGAACCGGTTGGATGGAGCGCGGTTTCTGGACTATGATGGGGTCGGGAACCAATTGTTTGTCGCAGACCAGTTGAACAACCGGGTCCTCGTGTTTGATGTCGCTTCCGTCACGGACGGCGAAAATGCCGTTTTTGTTCTGGGCCAACCGGACTACACCACCAAGACCGCCAACACCACCCAAAGCGGCTTAAGCGGTCCCTACGGGGTAAAATTGGCCACGTCCACACAAATGCTTTACGTCGCGGAAGCGACAAACAATCGGGTTGTCGTTTACGACGCGTCCGCGTTGTCCAACGGGATGAACGCGTCTTACGTGATCGGGCAATCCGCATTCACGACGAACACAGCCGCCGCGACACAGAGCGGGTTTGATTCTCCCCAAGGTCTGGCGTACGATCCGGCAACCGACCAACTGTTCGTTTCCGATTTTAACAGCAGTCGCGTGTTGGTGTTCGATGTCGCCACCAACTCCAACGGACCCAACGCGGTCAACGTCATCGGACAAGCCGATTTCACGTCCGCAGGGACCGGGGTGGCTAAGAACAGATTCCAAGGCCCTTACGGGCTGGCCATGGACGAGGGCAACAGCCGGTTGTACGTGGCAGACTGCAACATCCATCGAATCTTTTTTCACGACATTTCATCGATCTCGGACGGCCAAAACGCTTCTGACGGTCTGGGATTGCAGGACGGGTCCGGAGGATATATGTGGACCCGCACGGCTCCCAACAATCCTCCCAACAGCAGGGGATTGACTTCCCCCTACGGGGTGGCCTTGGACACCTCAAGCCATCGACTGTTCGTTAGTGACGGAAACAATTCCCGGGTTTTGGTTTTCGACCTGGACGCGAACAATGCCATAAGCGACCGGGTGGCCGACCACGTGTTGGGCCAATCGGGGTTTGATCTCTCCGTTTCCTCAGCCACACAAAACCGAATGAATTATTCTATGGGTTTGGATTATGACTTGACCCGTCAAAGGTTATTCGTTTCGGACAATGGGAACAATCGAATCCTGATCTTTGATTTAAGCGGGGGGTTAAGCGATGGTCAAAACGCCACCCATGTGTTGGGCCAAAGCAATTTCACCAATTCTTCCTCGGGGACGTCCCAATCTCGGATGAGCGGCCCCAGGGGAATTGCCTACGATTCCTTCACCGATCAGCTGTTTGTGGCGGCCTACGGGAACAACCGGGTGATGGTCTTTGATGTTTCCACCGCCACGGTGACCAACGGGGAAAACGCCAGTTATGTGTTGGGACAGCCCGATTTCGCCACAACCACTTCCGGCGCCGCCCAAAACAAGATGTACTACCCCATTGGCGTCAGCGTGGATTTGGCGGGTCGGCGGTTGTTCGTTTCCGACACGAACGCGCGCGTGCTGATCTTTGACGTGGCTTCCATCACCAACGGCGAAAATGCCCTGAACGTTTTGGGCCAAGCGGATTTTACGAGCAGTGGGCTGGCCACGGACATTAACCGGATGAACGCCCCGCGGGAAGTGGAGTATGATCCGGAAAGCGGCCGATTGTATGTGGCAGAATATTCCAATAACCGCGTCTTGGTCTTTGACGTCACAACCGTGACGGACGGTGAAAATGCGGTGGATCTGATTGGCCAAGCCAATTACACCGCCAACGCCTACAGCACCACACAGACAGGCCTTTACGGTCCCACCTCGTTAGTCGTACACCCATCCGACCACCGCCTTTTTGTGGGGGATTTAAATAACAACCGTATCGTGTCATACTCGATGGATTTGGCGCCGTCCACCTCTACCGTGTCGGCCTTGCCGGGAGCCGGGGCCGGCCAGGTGGATTTGAGTTGGGCGTCCGCCGGCGACGAAGCAGGTTTCGGCCCCCTGACCGGCACCTACCGGATCCAGTATGCCACCTATACCGTGAGCTGGAGCACCAGTTCCACTCCCACTGACGCGACAACGGTGACGGTCGCGACCACGTCGGCGGTCCCCGGCTCGGCCGAAAGCTACACGGTAACCGGGTTAACCGTCGGCACGACGTATTACTTCGTCTTGTGGACCGCCGACGAAATCCCTAATTGGTCCGAAATTTCCAACACCACCTCCGCCGTCCCCTCAGGCTGGTTTGACACAAACCAAATTGAAGTGGACGGCGCGGGTGGGGGCTCATTTCTGGGAACGTGGCCTGGGGCGATTACGACAACGATGGGGACGTGGACATTTTGGCCGTGGGCAACAACAGCGGCGATCACTTGCGGGTGTATAAAAACAATGGCAACGGAACCTTCGACCCTACCGAGCTCGAGGTGGACGTGGCGGACGGTGGGATCCATTTGGGCCAAGCGGTCTGGGGCGATTTCGACAGTGACGGGGACTTGGACATTGTGATCAGCGGCTACGATTGGACCAGCCGGCGGTTGCGGATTTATAAGAACAACGGCAACGCCACTTTCGATGCCACGCAAATCGAAGTGGACGGGGCCACCGGTGGCCTTCAAGACAGCGGCGTGGCCTGGGGCGACTACGACAACGACGGGGATTTGGACATTTTGGTCAACGGCTTGGAGGGAACCAACCGGCAGTTGCGGATCTACAAAAACAACGGTAACGGAACGATGGACCCCGCCCAAATCGAGGTGGATGGGTCCAACGGGGGACTGTATCTTGGCAGTGTGGCGTGGGGCGACTACGACACGGATGGGGACCTGGATATTTTGGAGAACGGAGCGGACAGCAGTGACGCGAACCAGTTGCGGGTGTATGGGAACAACGGAAATGGGACGATCAGCACAACTCAAATTGAGGTGGGTGGCGCCGGCAACGGGGTGTCGGCTTCTTTGGCCTGGGGCGATTACGACAACGATGGGGATTTGGATATTCTGGCCGCCGGGTATGGCAATTCTGCCCGCCAATTGCGGGTGTATAAAAGCAACGGAAACGGGACGTTCAATCCGACTCAAATCGAGGTGGACGGCGTGGGCGGGGGAATTCGAAATGGGTCTGTGGCGTGGGGCGACCACGACAATGACGGCGATTTGGATATCTTGGTTTCAGGATACGATGCGAGCAATTCTGGGCAGTTGCGCGTGTATAGGAACAACGGAAATGGCACGTTGGACACAGCCCAAATCGAAGTGGATGGGGCGGGCAACGGATTCGAATACGCGGGCGTAGCCTGGGGCGATTTTGACAACGACGGCGATGTGGACGTGCTGGCCAGCGGGTTGACGAATGGCGGGACTAAAGAGTTGCGCGTGTATAAAAACAATGTGGCCACACCCAACACCGCCCCCGCCGCGCCGGGAGGCCATTCGGCCTCTTTTTCCTTTAACACCGGGTCGGTCAGTGTCGCCAGCATGACCTGGTCCGCCGGGACAGACAGCGGCACGGGGGCCACGGCGGAGAACGGGCTGACGTACGACCTGCAAATATCCACCACCTCGAACTTCAGCACGCTCCTGTTTCCCGGTCAGCTGGGCGCGAGCCCGCGCATGGGGAGCTATCTCAAACCGCCGAAGATATTTAACAGTAACACCGACTACGGCGTCGTGTTGAAATCCACCGACCCGTGGAACGCCCAGACCACGGCGAGTTATGGGCTTCGTACGGACACCACGTATTATTACCGGGTGAAAACCGTGGACGCGGGCTTAGCGGAAAGCGGTTGGTCCAGCGGGGGGACGATGTTTTCCGCCGCGCCGCCGTCCACCAGCACGTTGGCCGGGGTGACGGGCGGGTTCGGCGAAATTCAACTCACCTGGTCCTCCGCCGGCGACGACGGAAGTTTCGGCAACCTCACCGGCGACTACCGGATCCAATACGCCACGTATACGGTCAGCTGGAGCACCAGTTCCACGCCGACCGATGCGACGACGGTCACGATCTCGACCACGAACATGGTCCCGGGCTCCGCCCAAAGCCGGACTATAACAGGCCTCACGGCCGGGCTGACGTATTACTTCGTATTGTGGACCGCCGATGAAGTCCCCAACTGGTCGACCATTTCCAACACCGCCTCCGCCGTCGCGGGGGGCTGGTTTGACCAAAACCAAATCGAGGTGGACGGGGCGGGGGGGGCTTATCGAAGGGGGGGTGGCTTGGGGAGATTTTGACAACGATGGGGACATCGATGTCCTATCCAGCGGATCCACCGCGGGGAGCACACGGGAACTGCGGATTTACAAAAATAACGGAAACGGGAGCATCGACGCGGCCCAGATCGACGTGGACGGCGCGGGGGGCGGTCTGCGGTATGGGGGTGTGGCCTGGGGCGATTGCGATTACGATGGTGACCTCGACGTTTTGGCGAGCGGGCTCACGGTGGGGAGCACATTTGAACTGCGCGTCTACAAAAATAATGGAAATGGGACCATCGACGCGGCCCAGATCGACGTGGACGGCACGGGGGGCGGGATCGATAACGGCACGGTGGCGTGGGGCGATTACGATAACGATGGAGATCTCGATATTTTGGCGGGTGGTCTTATCGCGACAAACACGAGAGAACTGCGCATTTATAAAAATAACGGGAACGGAACGATCGACGCGGTTCAGATTGACGTGGACGGCGCGGGCGGCGGGCTTAGCTACGGCGGTGTGGCGTGGGGCGATTACGACAACGATGGCGACCTGGATGTACTGGCCAGCGCATTGACTGTGGGTAACACAAGAGAACTGCGCGTTTACAAAAACAACGGAAACGGAACGATCAGCCCGGGGCAGATCGAAGTGGATGGGGCAGGGGGCGGCCTCTCTAACAGCAGTGTGGCGTGGGGCGATTTCGATAACGACGGCTACCTCGATGTTTTGGCCAGCGGCGTCACCGTTGGAAACACACGGGAATTGCGCGTCTATAAAAACAACGGAAACGGAACGATCGACGCGGCCCAGATCGATGTGGACAGCGCGGGCGGCGGGATTGAAATCGGGAATGCGGCTTGGGGCGATTATGAGAACGATGGCGACTTGGATGTATTAGCGGTCGGTCGGCAAACCAGCGGAACCACCAGGGAACTGAGGGTCTATAAAAACAACGGAAACGGAACGATCGACGCGGCGCAGATCGACGTGGACGGCGCGGGCGGCGGGCTTTATTATGGCGGAGCGGCGTGGGGAGACTTCGACAATGACGGGGATTTGGACGTTTTGGCCAGCGGAGAGCAAAGCAGTGGAAGCACAAAAGAACTTCGCATTTACAAAAATCAGGGGCCCCGTCGAACACCGCGCCTTCCGCGCCCGCCGGGCTAACGGCCAGTTGGGCCTACAGCGCGACCGGTGTTTCAACAGCGACATTCAAATGGACCCCCGGGGTGGACAACGGATCGCCGGCCACGCCCGCGAACGTCTTGACCTATCAGGTGGAAATCTCCAGCGCCGTCGATTTTGCGGGGACGTCCGTGGCGGGAGGAGCGTGGGCCACCCCCGGCATGGGGAACTATCTCAGACCCCCCTTGATCTACGATGGGAATACGAACCATGGGGTGATGTTGCATTATCTCCCCGCCACGAACACGACGTATTATTTCCGCGTGAAAACGATTGATGCGGGGCTCAAAGAGTCGGCCTGGAGCGACACCGGAAGCCTCTACACGGAGGTGTTAAGTTCCGCGCCCGCGGTGGTGATGGATTTGGCGGCCAGTGCGGCCACGGTGGACGGACAGATTTCCCTATTGTGGACAGAACCCCTGAACATTACTTCCGGGGGGTCCGCCGCCTATGATCTGCGCTACAGCCTTAGTGGATCGATCACCAACGATACGGAGTTCAACAATGCCACCGCCGTCGCAGGGGAGCCAACGCCTGTCAGCGCGGGGATGGGGCGGACGATGAACTTAAGCGGGCTTATTCCGTATGCGACCTATTATTTCGCCATCAAATCAAGCAATGACAACGGCACGAGCGCGTTGGACACATCGAGCCCGAGACCCAGCGCCATCGCCCTTGTCTTTGATGTGGGCCAGATCGAGCTGGACAGCGCGGGCGCGGGGCTCTATTATGCCAGTGTGGCGTGGGGCGATTTCGATAACGACGGAGACATTGATGTTCTGGTCAGCGGTAACACCAACGGAAACTCAAGGGAAATAAGAGTCTACAAAAACAACGGGAACGGAACGCTCGACGCCGCCCAAATTGATGTGGAGGGCGTGGGAAACGGCGTAATCAACGGCGGTGTGGCATGGGGAGACTATGACAGCGATGGAGATCTGGACATTCTGACGAGCGGATATTTCACGGGCAACACGAGGGAATTGCGCGTCTACAAAAACAACGGGAATGGAACAATCAACGCCGCCCAGATCGAGGTGGATGGAGCGGGCGGCGGGCTCCAATACGGCGGTGTGGCGTGGGGCGATTATGACAACGACGGGGATCTGGATGTGCTGGCGAGCGGACAGCAAACCAGTGGGAGCACACGGGAACTGCGCGTCTACAAAAACAACGGGAACGGAACGATCGATACCGGCCAACTTGAAGTGGCTGGCGCGGGCGGCGGGCTTAGCTACAGCGGTGTGGCGTGGGGCGATTACGACAACGACGGGGATTTGGATATCATGGCAGTCGGCGAGAAATCCAGCGGAAGCACAAAAGAACTGCGGGTGTACAAAAACAACGGGAACGGAACAATCGACGCGGCCCAGATCGACGTGGACAGCGCGGGCGGCGGGCTATTTAATGGCGGCGCGGCGTGGGGCGATTTCGACAACGACGGAGACCTCGATATTCTGGCAAACGGTCAGCAAACCAGCGGAAGCACAAAGGAACTGCGTGTCTATAAAAACAACGGGAACGGAACAATCGACGCGGCTCAGATCGACCTGGACGGCGCGGGCGGCGGGCTTCAATTTGGCGGTGTTGTGTGGGGAGACTTTGACAATGACGGGGATCTCGATGTTTTGACGAGCGGCCAGCAAGCCAGCGGAAGCACATACGAGCTACGCGTTTATAAAAACAACGGGAACGCAACGATCGACGCCGCTCAGATCGATGTGGACGGCGCGGGTGGCGGGCTTTATTACAGCGCGGTGGCGTGGGGCGATTATGACAACGATGGCGACCTGGATATACTGGCCAGCGGGGCCGCCACTAGCACAAAAGAACTACGGATCTATAAAAATTATTTTGACCACGTTCAACCCAACACCGCGCCCACCGCCCCGGGAGACCATTCGGCCTCTTTTTCCTTTAACACCGGGTCGGTCAGTGTCGCCAGCATGACCTGGTCCGCCGGCACGGACAGCGGCACCGGTGCCACGCCGGAGAACGGGCTGACTTACGACATCCAGATATCCACGGTATCGAACTTTGCATCGGTCATATTCCCTGGACAAATGGGCGCCACGCCCCGCATGGGAAGTTATTTGAAACCGCCCAAGATCTTTAACAGCAACACTTACTACGGCGTCGTGTTGAAATCCGCCGACCCCTGGAACGCCCAGACCACGGCGAGCTACGGGCTTCGCACGGACACCACGTATTACTACCGAGTTAAAACGGTGGACTCTGCCCTGGCGGAGTCCAGTTGGTCCAGTGGGGGGAGCGCCTATACGGGTGTGGTTCCAAGCACGAGCACGTTGACGAGCACAGCGGGGGCTGGGCAAATGACCATTGGCTGGAATTCCGCCGGCGACGATGGCATGAACGGCAACCTGACCGGCACCTACCGAATCCAGTACGCCACCTACACCCCCACCTGGAGCACCAGCTCAACCCCAACCAATGCGACGACGGTATCGATAGCGACCACGAACGTGGTCCCGGGGTCGGCGCAGGGCCGGGTGATATCGGGGCTCACGAGCGGGCTGACCTATTATTTTGTTTTGTGGACCGGCGACGAAGTCCTTAACTGGTCGAGCATATCCAACACAACGTCGGCCTATGTGGCGACGGACTTCCAATGGTTCGACCCCAACCAAATTGAAGTGGAGGGGGCCAACGGGGGGATGAATCTCAGCAGTGTCGGTTGGGGAGACTTCGACAGCGACGGGGACCTGGACATTCTGGCTTGTGGATATTCAGCGGTAGGCCCCAATCAATTACGGGTCTACAAGAACAACGGCAACGGGACGATGGATGCCACGCAAATCGAGGTGGACGGAGCGAACGGGGGGCTGTATTACAGCAGTGTCGGTTGGGGAGACTTCGACAATGACGGGGACCTGGACATTCTGGTCAGTGGATACACATCGGCAGGCGGCACCAATGAACTCCGGGTCTACAAGAACAACGCCAACGGAACGATCGACGCCACGCAAATCGAAGTGGACGGAGCCAACGGGGGGTTGTTTGAGGGCAGTGTCGGTTGGGGTGACTTTGATAATGATGGAGACCTGGACATCTTGGCCAGCGGATACACATCTTCCACCCGAGAACTTCGGGTCTACAAGAATAACGGCAACGGGACGATGGATCCCGTGCAAATCGAGGTGGACGCGGCGGGAGGAGGGCTTCGTCAGGGGGGCGTGGCGTGGGGGGATTATGATAACGATGGGGATCTGGACATCTTGGCCAGCGGATACACATCTTCCACCCGAGAACTTCGGGTCTACAAGAATAACGGCAACGGGACGATGGATCCCGTGCAAATCGAGGTGGACGGGGCGGGAGGAGGGCTTCATGATGGGGGCGTGGCGTGGGGGGATTACGATAACGATGGGGATCTGGACATCTTGGCCAGCGGATACTTATCTGCCCGAGAACTTCGGGTCTACAAGAACAACGGCAACGGGACAATCAACGCCACGCAAATTGAGGTGGATGGATCGGGCAACGGGTTGCGCTACAGCTCTGTGGCGTGGGGCGATTTTGACAATGATGGAGATCTGGACATTCTCGTCAGTGGACAACAAGCGACGGGATCCGCTCGTGAACTTCGGGTCTACAAGAACAACGGCAACGGGACAATCAACGCCACGCAAATTGAGGTGGATGGATCGGGCAACGGGTTGCGCCAGGGCTCTGTGGCGTGGGGGGATTATGACAACGATGGGGATTTGGACATCCTGGCGAGCGGAGAACAAACAGCGGGGAGCACTCGCGAGTTAAGAATTTATAAATCGAACGGATCGTTGGCTACCGCAAATTCAACTCCCGGTGCGCCAAGCACTTTGGCCGGAAGTTGGTCTCACAATCCGTCCGGTGTGTCCACGACGACATTCAAATGGAACGCCGGCGCGGACAACGGCACGGGGGCCACGCCGGAGAATGTGCTGACTTATCAGTTGGAAGTATCCACGACCAGTGGGTTTACGGGGGAGTCGATGGTGGCGGGTCAATGGGCAAGTCCCGGGATGGGCAATTACTTAAAGCCTCCGAGGATATTTGATGGGAACACCAACCATGGGGTGATGTTGCGCTACTTACCGGTCAACACGACATATTACTATCGTGTAAAAACGATCGATTCAGGGTTAAAGGAATCGGGTTGGAGCGCCACGGCAAGCGTGTATACGTTGGTGGCAAGTTCTGAGCCGTCAGTGGTAGTGGACCTGGTGGCGGGAGCGGGCGAAGGACAAATCTTGTTGGCATGGACAGCACCGTTGAATATTCAATCTGGGGGAAGCGCGTATTACGATGTCCGGTATAGCACAGTGGGGGCGATTTCGGACGATGCGGCATTTAACAACGCGACTCAGGCGACGGGGGAACCGTCTCCAGGAGGAGCGGGATTGAGTGAGCGGATGGTGCTGAAGGGACTCACCCCTGGAGTGACGCACTATTTCGGGATTAAGTCTGTGAATAACAACGGGATGAGCCCGCTGGACGTGTCCAGCCCGCGAACAAGTTATGTGGCCAACCATTTTGATATGACCCAAATCGAGGTCGACGGAGTCAACGGGGGGCTGTATTACAGCAGTGTCGGTTGGGGAGACTTCGATAATGACGGGGACCTGGACATCTTAGCCAGCGGAGAACAAAAAGTTGGATCCACAGATGTAATCCTCGTCTACAAGAACAACGGCAATGGGACGATGGATGCCACGCAAATCGCGGTGGACGGAGCCAACGGGGGGCTGGACTATGGCGGGGTGAGTTGGGGCGACTTTGATAACGACGGGGACTTGGACATTCTGGCCAGTGGACGAACATTTGGGGGCACCTTCGAACTTCGGGTCTACAAGAATAACGGCAACGGGACGATCGATGCTACACAGATTGAAGTGGGAGGAGCCGCCGCCGGGTTGTTCTACAGCTCTGTGGCATGGGGTGATTATGACAACGATGGAGACTTGGACATTCTGGCCAGTGGCCTATTATCGGGGAGCAACCTCCAACTTCGGGTCTACAAGAACAACGGCAACGGGACGATCAATGCCACGCAAATCGAGGTGGATGGAGAGAACAACGGGTTGAGCCAGGGCTCTGTGGCGTGGGGGGATTATGATAATGATGGGGATTTGGACATCCTGGCTAGTGGGCAAGCGGGAGCCGTCGGTGAACTACGAGTCTACAAGAACAACGGCAACGGGACGATCGATGCCACGCAAATTGAAGTGGACGGGTCCGGTAACGGGTTGCAAGACGGCGGCGTGGCCTGGGGGGATTACGATGACGATGGGGACCTGGACATTCTCGCCAGTGGACAAGCAGGGGGAGCCACTCGTCAACTGCGGGTCTATAAGAACAACGGCAACGGGACAATCGATGCCACGCAAATTGAAGTGGACGGATCCGGCAACGGGTTTCGCTACGGCTCTGTGGCGTGGGGAGATTTTGATAACGACGGGGACTTGGATATTTCGGCCAGTGGACTAACATCTGGAAGCACCAACGAACTTCGGGCATATAAAAACAACGGCAACGGAACGATCGACCCTGCCCAAGTCGAGGTGGACATGGTGGGTGGAGGACTACAACTCGGTGGAGTTGCGTTTGGGGATTTTGATGGAGATTCGGATTTGGATGTTTTGGCCAGCGGGCAAGATTATGGGAGTGCTTCCCAATTGCGGATTTACTCCAATATGGCCGTTACGCCCAACAGCGCGCCTTCCGCCCCTGCGGGATTAACGGCCACCTGGGATTATAATAATGCCATTTTTAAATGGAACCCTGGTGTCGACAATGGGTCCGGAGCAACACCGGAGAACGCTCTGGCTTATCAACTTCAAGTATCCACCAACGACGTGTTTTCTGGAAAGTCGATTGTCCCGGGGGGATGGGCCTCCCCTGGGCGGGGAAATTATTTTAAGCCCCCTAAAATTTTTGATGGCAACACCAACCACGGCGTATCCCTCCAATATTTGTCCCAAACAAACGCCACGTACTATTATCGCGTCAAAACTGTCGACGCGGGCCTCAAGGAATCCGATTGGTCCGCCACGGGGAATATTTATTTGGACCCACCCCCCTTTCCTCCCGATCCCATAAATAACCTTTTGGCCCAATCCCAGGTCGGGGAAGGTCAGATAAAATTAACCTGGACGGCCCCGCTTTACATAAACCCGCCGGCCAATGCGTTCTACGATGTTCGTTACAGCACCGCGGCGCCCATCACAGACAATGCGGGTTACACAGGCGCGACCTCATTAAATGGTGAGCCAACACCCAGCGCGAGCGGGAGTTCGGAGATGATGGCATTAACAGGTCTAGTCCCAGGTCTGACGTATTATTTTGCCGTTAAGTCGACCAACGACAATGGAACCAGCCCTTTGGACACAACAGCCGTTCGGGCGGGCGCCATGTCGTCTCCCTTCGATGCAACCCAGATGGAAGTGGACGGCCTTAACGGTGGACTTTCAAATTCCATGGCCGCCTGGGGTGATTTTGACAACGACGGCGACCTCGACATCTTAGGTGGTGGAACCAATGTTAATCCTCAGCTGAGAATTTATAAAAACAACGGCAACGGAACCATTAATCCTGCCCAGATCGAAGTCGAGTCGGTTGATAACGGTATTTCGTTAGGATGTGTGGCTTGGGGGGACTT
This sequence comes from Elusimicrobiota bacterium, assembly GCA_016715645.1. GTDB lineage: Bacteria > Elusimicrobiota > Elusimicrobia > FEN-1173 > FEN-1173 > JADKHR01. The sequence continues at coordinate 14,961 of JADJZR010000019.1, forward strand.
CGATAACGATGGAGACCTAGACATCCTGGCGAGTGGAAACGTTGGGTCTGTATTGCCAAGTCCTGGTCTGCGAATCTATCGAAACAATGGAAACGCAACAGTGAGTAACACACAAATAGAAGTCGCCGGTGGAGGCGGCCTTGTTGAAGGAGGTGTTTCTTGGGGGGATTACGATAACGATGGTGATTTGGATATTTTAGCAAGTGGTGACAGTGACTATTATCATGACCAATATCCTCAGTTAATGGTTTACAGGAACAATGGGAATGGCAGTGTCGAGCCAACAGGGATGCATATAGAAGGGTTTGCCTCTGGAGTCTTTGGTGGTGTGTCTTGGGGAGATTTTGATGCCGATGGCGATTTGGATGTTCTCGCTATCGGGCACAATATGTCTGGTCATCAGCTTCGTGTTTACAAAAACAACGGGAACGGCACTTTTGATACCGCTCAAATTGAGGTTGACGGGATAAATAACGGATTGAGTGCGAAAGTTGCCTGGGGAGATTGCGACAACGATGGAGATCTGGATATCCTGGCCAGTGGATCCACTGCGGGAACCCGTGAACTTCGGGTCTATAAGAACAACGGCAACGGGACGATCGATGCCGCGCAAATCGAGGTGGACGGGGCAGGGGGGGGAATGAGTTACGGCGGATTGGGCTGGGGTGATTTCGACAATGACGGGGATTTGGACATTCTGGCCAGTGGACAGCAAACCGCGGGAACCACGCGTGAACTACGGGTCTACAAGAACAACGGCAACGGGACGATCGATGCCACGCAAATCGAGGTCGATGCGCTTACCGGTGGTCTGCTGATAGGCGAGTCCGCGTGGGGGGACTATGACGCCGATGGGGATTTGGATGTGTTGGCGAGCGGATCAGACGCCACTTCGCTCCCTCAGTTAAGGGTGTATAAGAATTATCATAATGTTTCCAACCCGAATACTCCCCCGAACGCACCCGGTTCTTTAGCGGGAGGATTTTCGTTTAACTCGACATCCGTCAGTGTTGCGAGTTTTACCTGGAACGCGGGAAGCGACGGCGGTACGGGTGCGACTCCGGAAAATCTGCTGACTTACGATATTCAAATATCCACAGTGTCCAATTTCAGCAAACTGATGTTCCCTGGCCAGATGGGGGCTTCACCTCGAATGGGCAGTTATTTGAAACCGATGAAGATCTTTAATGGGAACACCTATTACGGCGTGGTCTTAAAATCCACCGATCCCTGGAACGCGCAACCGACCGCCAGCTATGGGATACGCGCGGACACGACCTATTATTACCGGGTCAAAACAGTGGACTCTGCCTTGTCGGAGAGTTCCTGGAGCGGGACAGGCAGTTTGCTGGCCGCGGCGCCGCCGTCCACCAGCACCTTGGCGGTATCAGGCGGCGACCAACAAGCCACCGTGACCTGGAATTCGGCCGGCGACGACGGCATGATCGGCAACCTGACCGGCGCCTACCGAATCCAGTATGCGTCCTATACAGCGAGTTGGGACACAAGCGGAACACCGACCAACGCGACGACAATTACGCTGTCGACCACCAACGTTACCACGGGGAGCGCCCGAAGTTACGTTGTAACTGGTCTGACAGTGTCCAACACCTACTACTTTGTATTGTGGAGCCAAGACGATGTGAACGCGTGGTCCCTGGTCTCCAACACAACGTCAGCGTGGGTGCAGGGGGCACCGGACTTTATTGTTCCTTCCACCAGCACGTTGACGGCGGTGACAGGCGACGTGGACGGCGAGATCGACCTGTCTTGGGCCTCCGCCGGCGACGACGGCATGTGGGGCAACCTCACCGGCACCTACCGCATCCAGTATGCCACGTATACCGTGGACTGGAGCACCAGCTCAACTCCGACCGATGCGACGACGGTCACGATCTCGACCACGAACGTGGTCCCGGGATCGGCCGAGACGTATACGGCCACAGGGCTGACAGTCGGGCTGACCTATTACTTTGTTTTGTGGAGCGGGGACGAAGTCCCCAACTGGTCCACCATTTCTAATAGTACCTCCGCGGTGCCGTTTGTTTCTATCCGATCGGTAACAATTGAGGGGTTGAACACTTTGGGATTTGGCGCAGTGAATTTGGGGTCGCAGGTGGTGGCGAGCACGGGGGTTGTGATTCGAAACGATGGGACGTTGATGAACAAATACGTGTTAAGCGCGTCCACGTTAACCGTGGGCACCCCTTGGAGCGTGAAAGACAGCACCCCCGCGGGGCCCGACGCGATGGTGATCTTTGGCCTCTTTGACGACGACACGGCGCCGGTGTTGGGCGATTTTGGCGTGGAAGACCTGATCGGCACAATGGAAACGGGAAGCAACAGCAGTGTGTTCAGCATTGACGGGTCCACGACCGGCGCCTCGGTGCCCGCAGGGGAAGACCGCAAAATCTGGATCCGCCTGGACATGCCCACCACATCCCGCACCGAAGCCGCCCAAACCATGCGAATCCAAATCACCGCCCAACCCCCGTAAACCCCCAAAGGGGACGGAGTATACTTATTCACTAGCGGGGTTCCATCGGACGATGGAACCCCGCCAATGGCCCGCCGCGACGATGGGTGGGAGGGATTAAGAATACGCTTAAGATGATTTTGGGAAGGGGATCCATTGCGGAAAGAATTGAGCCCAGCAAGAACTCGTATCAAATAGTCGAACGAAGTTGTTACCTCGGTGGACTTTTTGGCCCTTTCTCATTCACCAACCTTTCAATTTGTTCAACCACATTCAATAAATCCAAAAACGATGGGGAATCACCGAAGATCATCTCCCGCATTTTGGCGTAATCGTCTTCCAACGCCTTTAATCGGTCCTTCGGGGGGACAAGCCGGAGGGTCCCAGGAACGGCTAAGTCGTACCTTGCGGGGGTTGAGGCGAAGAAAACGGATTTGTGATGGGCTACGCTTTTCAGAAGCTCGACATCCACAACGGCCCTCTTCCCAGTTTCCGTTGAATAAAGTTTTGCAAGGTCATAATAGTGGCGGGAGAGACGTCCCGGCAGATGTTTTTCCAATGGGAGATAGTGAATCATGTGCAATATTGTCGCCTTTTCCCAAAAAGTGCGCTCAGCCGCCAACGCTTTAACTCGGGAAGATGGTTGTTTGAACGCTGTTGGAAAAGACTGAGCGGCATAGGGGGTTACCTCGCCCCAGACGGATGGCCATTGTTCCCCTCTGGCACCGAACTCCATCCGTATGGAGGGGCGCAAATACCTCGGTCCTGGGGCATTCGGTTGCGCCGTCCCGCTTGGGTAATGAAAAACCAAAGTCAATCTGTCTGGATCGTCATTGTCCGGTTCAATCCGCCAATTCCCTTCCGAAGAAGATGTCTCGATGGCGGAACAGAAGGCTTCCTCAAGTTTAGGCCCAAACCTTTGCTTAAGCATTTGCCGGCAAGCCGCAGAGAGTTTTTCCAAGCGTTTTGAAGTTTGGGTTTTGCTGGAAGCCAAACCGGGATCGTTTTCCCCTGAAAACCCGAGATTTTTCCTATCGAAAGAAAGGTCGATATCTTCCGAAAAACGATCGATGGCCTGAAAAACTTTGGAAAGACTCGTCCCTCCTTTGAAAACGAGATCGGCGGGAGGATCCGGTAACATGAATATCCGCCGAAGGGTCCAGCACACCCAGAAGTCCTTCTCGACCAAAGCAGGAGTCATGTCCCCGCGGGCGATTGCTGTCGCGCGGAACAGATCGGCCCGATCGCGAATGGGAAGCCGAGCGATCTCATCCATGTCGTGTTCCATTGGGTATCTCTTCATCTATGCAAATGTTTCGGACAATCGCAGCCACCCAATCGGTGACGTGATGGGTCTCTTTGATCAATCGACGTCGGTCTACCGGCAAGAGTCTTCGGCGAATCCGCTCGATCGTCTCAGCTCCCATATCTTTTTGGCCTAGATGGCGTAGAGCCTGAAACACGAGAACGGTCAAGACGCTCCCAAGGGGAAGGTCTTTGGGAGACACGTGCCGAAAAGAAATCACGATGTTCCCCACTCGTACTCGGCGTGTTCGACCGTCAGTGAGGTAAACAGGTCTTGCCGGGACCTGCGTGGACAGACCCAGCGAATTCGCGGCAACAGCTCCGGAGGGAACCGCACGGCTTCCTGTTTGCCTCGCCAAGGCCAGGGCGATCTCTTGGATGTCGGGCACCCACTCAATCCCAAGCCTCGGGTTAACTCGCGGAATATAATAGAGGCCTCGACCAACCCGCTGGATAACGTTGTTTTTTGCCAGTCGATACAACGCCAAATCAACCGCCGATCGGCTTCCCAAATCAAGGAAGTCCTTACCGATGTGGACTTTGGTGGGTCCACGACGCATTCGAACTAAAATCCGAGATTGAACGCTTTCCATTTTTGTAAGAATATTGTATTCGTTTTTCTTTCATAAATCAACCGTGATAATGGTCCGCGGTGCCCGCGGGGGAAGGCCGCAAACTCTGGATCCGACTGGACATGCCCACGACGTCGCGCACCGAAGCCCCCCAAACCATGCGAATCCAAATCACCGCCCAACCCCCTTAAGGGGACGGAGTATACTTATTCACTGGGGGGGGGGGGGGGGGGGGGGGGGGCGGTGGGTGGGGGGGGGGGGGGGGGGGGGGGGGGGGGGGGGAGGGGGTGGGGGGGGGGGGGGGGGGGGAGAAAACTATTTCATTCAGGTTGGATTGATGTGCGGGGGGGGGGTATAAAACCATTTCAATCGAGTTGATTCTGTCTCTTGACAAGATGTATTGTTTGGAATGAATTTAGATATTGGGTTTACTTTGGAATGGATGGCGATCATCTTGTGATTCTCCTGTGTGGCGGAGATAAGGGTACTCAAAGCAGGGATGTTTGGAAGGCTCAAACGTATTGGGCAGATTATCGGGGGAGAAATGAATCAGAAACCAAAAACAAAGAGCTTTAGGGAATATTTGCTTGAGAACCTTTCGGATTCCGCCCAGGCCGCTGAATACATTAACGCGGCCCTTCAAGAAAAGGACGCGGAATTTCTCTTGACGGCGTTGCGGGACGTTGCTGAAGTGCGCGGGGGAATGTCCAAATTGTCCAGGGCCACAAAATTAAACCGCTCGAATTTGTATCACGCCCTATCGTCCAAAGGGGACCCCGGTGTCCGAACGCTGGAAAAGGTGCTCCATGTATTTGGACTCAGGCTCTCGGTCATGCCAGAAATGGCCAAGCGCGCGGCTTAAACCGAATCCCGAACCAGGGCGAATTTTTTGTCCAATCCTGTGACTTCGATTGCAGTCACATTCATTTTGCCCAGCCGTTGCGCTGTTGTCAATTGATTGAGGTTTCAGACGTGGTTGCGAAGCATCATTTCTTTGGGGTGGGGGTAGAGATAGGTTTGGCTGGCCAGGTAGGCGATGTTTTTGGTTCGAACGAAGGTCCTTAACAGGACAATGGGCACAACCAGGGGCACTAGCTCCCGTTGGAAATCGTTTATCACTGAGAGGAGTTCCCGTCTTTCTTCGGGCGTGGCGACGTCGCGCAAATAGCCGGCCGCGTGGCTCAATACGTTGGCGTGGCGACGGGTCGTGGCCAGGTGTTTCATGGCTTCCATGAACCGGGTTCGATAGGTTGTGGCAAAAGTGGCGGCGGGTTTGCCTTTGGCGGTGGCCACCAGGCGCCCCAATTCTTGGTATCCGGCGGGTTCGTGGGCCATGAGTAACAGTTTTTCGTCTGTGTGAAACCTCACCAGATCGCCCACAGTCCAGGTTTTCCCAAAAAATCCTTCCAGTCGATGGTAAGCGAAAACCCGCTCAATGAAATTTTCCCGCAGGCGTGAATCGTTTAACCGCCCGTCCTCTTCCACCGGCAGGGTGGGCCACCGGCTTAATAATAGTCTGGCAAAAAGACCAACGCCTTCTTTGGTGGGTGGTTTCCCTTCATGGTGCACGCGCACCCGTTCCATGCCGCAACTGGGGGAATCTTTTTTTAATATAAATCCCGACAGGGGGGCTTTTTCTAAAAGGGCCAACCGACGATGGGCCCACGCGGTCATCGCGTCCGTCAGGTCTAGCCCCGTTTTGGGGTTCACCAGTCGGATATCCCCGTTGATTTCAGCCAAGTGGATGCTGTCTCGGGGGGCACCCAGGCCAATTTCCATTTCCGGGCACACAGGCACGAACTCAACAAACCGGGCCAACAGGTCCGAAATGAAGCTGTCCCGTTTATGACCGCCATCGTAGCGGACCTTCTGACCCAATAGGCAAGACGAAACGCCGATGCGAATCAGTGACGCCATTTTCATAGGGCACCCCTCTTTTTTTGTAACGGCACAGGTCCCTCACCCTGCCCTCTCCCAAGAGGAGAGGGAAATTCTTTATTCCCCTTCCCCTCTTGGGGGAAGGTGCTCCGAAGGGGCGGATGAGGGACCTGAGTCGTCACCCTTTCTTTTATAAAACTCAAACCAAACCACGCTGACGGTTCCGGCCGCCGCGCACACGGCGATGTCGCCGGGATGCAACCTTGAAAAGTGAAACAACTCCCGCAGAAACGGAACCCGCAAAACGAGGGCTAAAAAACCAACGGAACCCAACGTGACCCACCACAGCGCCGTGTTGCGAGACGCCAACGTGCTCCTCACCGTGGGCCCCCAGGATCGGTTGACAAAAATCAAGCCCAGATTGGCGACGATGAGCGCCGTAAAGGTGATGGCTCGCGCGTCGTCCGCCGGTTGCCCCCGATGAAGCGCCACGGCATACAATCCCACCACCACTGCCGTTACAAGGCCTCCTTGAATCAACGCCAACGTCCACAGGGCACGGCCGAACAGGGGGTCTTTGGGATGGCGGGGCGGGCGCCGCATCACCTCCTTTTCTTCTTCCTCGGCCTCAAACACCACCGAGCCTGCCGGATCGATGATGAGGTGAAGAAACGCAATATGAATCGGGAGCAAAATCATTGGCCAGTTCAGCGCCACCGGTGCCAGGGTCATGCCGGCAATGGGAATATGGACCGCCAAAATGTAGGCCAGGCCTTTTTTTAAATTGTCAAACACCCGTCGGCCCATGCGCACGCCCGCGACCAGGGAAGAGAAATCGTCATCCAACAACACCAGGTCGGCCGCTTCCCGGGCCACGTCGGTGCCCCGTTGGCCCATGGCAATACCGATGTGGGCGGCTTTAAGGGCGGGGGCGTCGTTGACTCCGTCGCCGGTCATGACCACCACCTCGCCTCGGGCTTTGAGCGATTGAACCAGCCGGAGTTTTTGTTCCGGCACCACCCGGGCGAAAATGTTGACGGTGCCCACGGCTGCCAGCCGTTGGGAATCGGTCATTTTTTCAAGGTCGGGGCCGGTGAGAACATCATCGCACCGTGTGATCCCGACGCAACGGGCCACGCTAAGGGCGGTCCCGGGATGGTCGCCGGTGATCATGATCACGCGCATCCCGGCCCGTTGCGCGTCGGCCACCGCCGCCGGGACGCCCGGCCGCACGGGGTCCAGGAACCCCAGCAGTCCGACAAAATTGAAGTCGAAATCGTGTTGGTGATTCGGGCGTGTCGTCGAGGGGGGGGACGCCGTGGCCACGCCCAACACCCGCAGGCCTTCTGAGGAAAGGCGGTCGAGTCCGATCGAAAGGCGGCGCTGTTCGGCTTCCGGCAAATGGCACAGATCAAAAATGGCTTCCGGAGCGCCCTTGGCCGCCGCGAAAGCCTCTCGTCCGTCCGGCGACACCCACAGGTTCGACATTGCTTGCAGTCCCCGGGAGAGGGGGTATTCATGCACCCGTTTCCATGAAGAATGGGGCCGGGACGCAAACCCCTTTTCGGGCCGATGGACCGCGGCGATGGCTTGTTCCATGGGATCCACGGGGTTAGGCTGGCTGGCCAGCAGGCCCGCGTTGATTAAACGGTGAAAAGGGGAGGGAACCGAATCCGCCCCCACCCGATGGGTTTCATTTTCGGAATAAAGGGTATGGAGGACCATCTGGTTCTGGGTGAGGGTGCCGGTTTTGTCCACACACAGGACCGTGGCCGCCCCCAATGTTTCCACGGCGGACATTCGGCGAGTCAACACTCTTTTTTTCGAAAGTCTCCAGGCACCCAGCGATAAAAAGATGACCAGGACCATGGGGAACTCGTTGGGCAATATCGCCATGGCCAAGGTCAGCCCTGCCAATAGGCCGCCCATCCAGTCGGATCGAGTCAGCCCATACACAACCACCACCACCAAACACAGGGTCACCGCGCCCCCGGCCAGTCGTCGGACAAGCACGTTGGTTTCCTTTTGAAGAGGCGTGATTTCGGAGGGAATAGATTTAAGGGCCGACCCGATTTGGCCTACTTCCGTTCGCGACCCGGTGGCGATGACTTGCGCCACGCCCTGGCCCTGGACCACCAACGTGCTGGCATAGACGGTGGGCGAATCGTCGCCGCCCGGACGGGCGGACGGAACGGTTTCGTTCGATGGGTGTTTGCGCACCGGCGCCGATTCGCCCGTCAGGAGGGATTCGTCCACCGACAAATGGCTGGCGGTCAATAGGCGCGCATCGGCGGGCACTCGGTCGCCTTCCGACAAAATCAAAAGGTCGCCTCTCACCACGTCGCGCCCCGCTACCCGGTGTTGAATCCCGTCGCGCACCACCACCGCTCGAGGGCTGGAGAGGTCCCGCAGAGCCGACAGCGCCCGCTCCGTTTTCCAATCCTGGGCGATGGTGATCGCCATGATGAAAAACACAAAGCCCAGAAGGATGAGCGCTTCCTGTCGGTCGCCCAACATCCAATAAAGGAAGCCGCAGGCCACCAGCAATAAGAACATGGGCTCTTTTAGAACATCCAACGCCAAATGCCAAAACGTTCGCCCGCTGGAGCCGCGCAGTTCGTTGGGCCCGTCTTTGTCAAGACGGGCCTGCGCTTGTTGCGTTGTCAGACCGCGGAGAGGGATAGAGGTTTCCATGGGTGGGGCGACGCCCTGTGAAATGGTAGGATAACGCCATGCGTAAGCCAATCCCCTTTCTTCTGGGATCCATCCTGATCACGGTGGGATGCGCCACCGGTCGACCTCCGCTTAAATCGTTGGCCAGACAACTTCGGAGTCCCAATCCCGACGTGCGCGTCAAAGCCATGACCGTCCTGCCCGATTACGGCGACGAGGGGGCCACACTTCTTCCCGCGGTGGTGGAAAATTTCCGTGATCGGCGCGAACCGGTTTATCGGGGCGCCGAAAACGCGTTGGTTCGCATGAAAGAGCCGGGCGCCCAGGCGTTGGGATCGTTGTTGTCCGACCGAGACAGTTGGGTTCGATGCCGGGCGGCGGCTTCGTTGGGGCGAATGGGGAAAGAGGCGGTCGGTGTTATTCCCCAATTGGTGGAATCCCTGAGAGATTCGGATTTTTGTGTGGCCGAAAAATCGGCTTTGGCTTTGGGTGCGATGGGTGACGCCGCGGTGCCGGCTTTGTTGAGCGCGCTCAAGTCCGACAACGCCGCGGCGCGCCGGGGGGCGGCCCGATCGTTGGGCTACATGAGCCCGGAAATTCATGCTCAAGTCGCGGCGGCTTTGTTGCCGGATCTTCTCAGCGATGACCCTTTCCTGCGGGGCGAAACGGCCATGAATGTGACCGCCATGGGGAAAGTGGGCGTCCCCGTTTTTTTGGAAGCCCTGAAGCAAAAAGATGACGATCTTCGGCAGCGCGCGGTGGATGGGTTGGGCGAAATCGGCCTTGTGACGCCGGAGGTGGTGGAGGCGTTGATCGGTCTTTACAAAGATTCCCAGCGGACGATCCGACTCAAAGCCTCTCTGTGTTTAGGCCGCATGGGCCAACGGGACGAATCCGTGTACAAAGCCGTGGCCCCCGGACTGGCTTCCAAAGATAAAGATATTTTGTTGGGCACATTGAGGGCTTTGGGTGCCATGGGGGGCGCGGCCGAACCGTCTCTTCCCCAAATAGTTTATCTCTTGGAAGAAAGCACCGACGTTGATCTGCGCAACGAAGCCGCCGAGGCGTTGATCAGTATGGGGACGCGCGCTTCTCTGGCCGCGGCCGAGCGGTACACCCGGGGCCAGTACAAAGGGTCAAAAGACAAAAAGTAGATTCCGTTTCAATACTAAGTTAGTAACGACGCCTCTCCACACCGCGCAATTTTTGATTTGATTTTTGGCATGAGCCGTTCGGTTTCCTCTTCGCCGATTTTGATGATGTCGGCGGCCCGATGGAATTCCGACCAAAAAAAGTCCGACAGGGGCGGCGCGATCACCACATCCGCCTGATGGGCGCCCACCTTGGCGATGCCGTATTGCATGGTGTAAAGCGTTTTGGCCATGACCCTGAAAATGTTGGGGCCGTGCAGAGGGTTAAACACCGACGGCTTGCGTGTTCGCCGACCCATCGAGCGTCTCTCGCCCGGAGCGGTGGTGATGTTGATCGACAACGTCACATCCGCTCCCATGGCCTCCACCACCGAGCTGGGAACCGGGTTCACCACCCCGCCGTCCACCAAATAGCGGCCCTGCCAAAAAAAAGGCTCGAAAAAAAACGGCAGTGAAATCGACGCCCGCACCGCCTCCGCCACGTTTCCATGACGCAACACCCGTTCGGCCCCGCTGTGAATGTCCGTGGCCACGCACGCAAAAGGGAGTTTCAACTGGTCAAACCCCGTGTCGCCCAGATTGGATTTTAAAAACCGCAACACGCCGTTACCCGCCAAGACGCCTTTCCAAGGGAGCGCCAAGTCCGCCATCGACCACAACCGTCGTTTGGTGATGCTGAGAGCGATTTCTTCCAGTTCGTCAACCGACTTGCCGGCCGCGTAAAAACTTCCTATCAACGCCCCCATGGACGTCCCCGCCAGCAGGTCCGGGTAAATGCCGTGGCGTTCGAGAGCTCGCAGAACCCCGATGACCGAGTACCCCAAGGCCGCTCCCGCGCCCATGGCCAACCCGATGCGCATTCCCACCAGGTGCCGGGCCATCCGATCCATGGATTGGCGAATCGGTCCTTCGTCGGCGGAAAGACCGAGGCCGGCGGAATCCGACTCGGCCCCGCGTTGCCAGGCAATATAAAATCGACCCGGCCGATTGCGTTTTTGAGGGGAGGATCCTAACAGTTCCACCAAATCCAATCGCGGCGGCGCGACCGCCGCTTCCATGTCCCGCCACAGGGGACCGCCCTTTTCGGCGGCTTCGTGTCGGACGTAGAGAACCCGATCGGCTTCGTCCCACAAAGCCCGGGCGGCTCGGGATGGACGGCCTGGAAACGAAATGAAAATATGGTTCCACTCTTGTCGGGCGGTGGACACCAGCGGGTAAAGACCTCCGAACAGCGGGCCCGACAAAAGCGTTTGCGAAACGCACCGGATCTCCGGGCCGCCGGGATGGGTATAGACCAAGGACCGGAGCCCTTCGATGGTTTGGAAATCTTGAAGATCCATGTGCGGCGGTATCCCCCGGGCCGAGCGGGTGAGACGGGCGACCAAGGGCTGTTCACTTTCTTCCACCACTTCCACCAACAAGACGCGAAATCGTGTTTGACGCAAGGCCGATGAGGCCAACTGGAACACAAACTTAGCCCGGTCCGGCCCGGGAAGGGCGCCCATCACCACATGGGTTTTTCCAAGGATCCTTGCCGCGGGCGGGTGTTGGTTGGTTTCCATCAGGCGTTTGGCGAAATAGCGTGAGAGAGCGAGGGCCAGGCGGGGATGTTGCAACAGCACAACGTCGAAGTCCGCCCGGGCTAATTCAAGAACAAGGGTGGGTTGAAGGGCCACGGCGGTTCCCGATCGCGATTCGCCGCCGAGCAGGGCCATTTCGCCCAGCAGATCGCCCCGGCGGCCCAGGGTGGCGAGGATGTGTACCTTCCCGTTTTGTTGTTGAACCACTTTCACCTGGCCGGAAATCAGCACATGGAGAGCGTCGCCTGGTTCGCCCTGTTGGAAAAGCGTCGTTCCGACAGTCAGGCGGCGAAAGCGCAGAAGGGGAGTAAACAGGTTTCTGTCCTCTTCTCGAAGTTCCGAGAAGAAGGGGATTTTTTCCGCCAAGGATGTCCAATCAGCCGATCCGTTAGTCATTCAACAGTCGAATGGACTCGCCGCCCACCTGAAGGGCGTAGGTCCCTTTGCTTCCCGCGGACTTTTCCATGGAGAGCAGGACCGATATCAATTTTGGATCGTCTGTCATGGGGTAAGAGAATATCAGAGAATGAAGATTTTTTGCAAAAATGGTGGATTGGCCGTTTTTGCTCATGTTGAGGTTCCGTCCGTCTTGCCAAAAGACCATGTTTTCCCCCGAAATAGTCGCAAAGCTTATTTTGCTGTAGGGGGGCTGGGAAGCGTTTTCTCGCGATAGAACAACCGAGGTGGATTTGGCTTGGCGGATCTCGCGGATCAGGAGGTTCATGTTGTTGCGGAGGTCCCGCTGGGTTTCAATTTTTGCGATTGAAACCCGGAAAAACTGGTCCATTTTGATCATCAGGCTCGCGCCCAAGGACAGGATAACCGCCACGATCGCCGAGACGACGAGAAGTTCAACTAAGGTGTAACCGCGGTCTTTTTTCACCATGCGAGATCGACGGTTGTTTTCTGTCTTGGATTAACGACGACATTCGCGACGTCTTTTCGCGAGACCGCGGGGGTGTCGCCGTTAAACGAGGTGAACCACCCGGTGACGGTGTAGGTGCCGCTCCTTAAATTAAAAGCGTATGTCCCATCCGCCCGCGAGGAGCCGGCGTAATAAAGGTTTCCGGCCCCGCGCAGGGTTGAGTCGATGTCCGGGGGCAAGGCCGGCACGGCGCTGGTGCTGGCCATGACCAAAACGCCCGTGTTGATGGATTTTCCCAGGGAGGTGACCTTTCCTCCCAGACTGCCATAGGCGGAGGTCACGGTGTAGGTGGCCGAAAAAACAGTGACTCCCCCCGGTACACTCGGGACAAAGACGTTGGGGGTGGCGGGGGAAACCGTTTCGCCGTAATCGGTCGCCGGTTGAACATTGTAGTATCCAACAGGGACCTGCACGAGGAAATAACCGTTGGCGTCCGAGGTCGTGTTGTCCATGACCATCCCGGTGGCGTTGTTGGTCACCTCAATGGAGACGTTGGGAAGCGGCGTGGCACCGTCCAGGGTCACGAGCCCCTGAATTTTGCCCCCTGGGTTGAGGGAGAGGACGACGTTCGAAAGAACCTGCCCGAGAGTGATCGTGACGGATTGGGACGTCTCGGTGTAGGTGGGGTGGATGCTCCCCGGGTTGGCGGTGAGGATTTTTGTTCCCGCGGTCAATGGGATATCAAAATATCCCGTGACGTCTGTGCCCGCCGGGCCCGGGGTCAGCGTGATCCCGTCGATCCCCCCGTTGGTGGACGCGTCCAACACCCATCCGCTCACGAACCCGTAGAGCGATGGGGTGTTCATCACGATGTTCGTGGTCACGGGCACGCCGGCCGCCACCGTGACGTTGACGTTTCCGTAATAGCTCCCTGACGAGGCGCTCACGGTCCAGGTGCCGGTGGCCACGGCGGGGAGAGTGAAACGGGCTTCCGGAGGCGACCAGGCCCCCGACGACGCGGTGACGAGGGCGGACATCCCGTCGTTGGCGAACACCCGCGCCCCGAACGACGGAACCCCCGACACCACCGGAAGCGGCGCCGAAGCCGTGGTCCGGGGCACGGGGTAGGTGATTCCAGAGTCCACCGCCCAATCCAGCGCGTTGTTCCCGCCGTCGTAGGCGGGTCCCAGAACGGATGAACCACCGGCGGGCGAGCTCTTACGAAAGTACACTTCATCCTGTTCCATTCCGTTTGCGTCCGGCAGAGGGGCTGATTCGCAAGAAGCCGGGGTCTCTCCGTTTCCTTCCCAGCCCACTTTGTCAAGGACAACGGCCGGAGCCAGTTTTTGGAGGGAAAGAACACCGAACCCACTGTTAGGGTCTGCCCCGTTATAGTCACCGATAACGTCAAACTTACTTAAACCGGAGTTGAAGTATGGAAAGTTGGTGTCGTTGGGCCCGCCGATGGCATTTTCCCAAACGGCATCGGCGTTAACAATGGTGCCCCCGATATTTAAACTGGGGTGGCTAGCGAACAGATAGAAGCCCCCTGGAGAAATGGCGTTTCCCCCAACCCCGTAATTGAGATTGATGGGCACAGAAGCAGGGTCCAGGGGTGCGCTTCGCTGAAAAGCGAGCCCGATTTGTCCGTCCACGGTCCAGGTCCACGTCGTCGGATTGTGGATTTCCACGTATTCCAACCAATTGACGGCACCGAAATCCAAGACGTCCGCACAAATTCGGCTGATCACCAAGTGGTCATTGTGCCAGACGGATCCGGTGACCGGGGCGGAAGATTTGGGGGTGAGAAACATGTTCACCGTAACTTGGGAGGTGGTGCTGGTGATCACCTGGCCGGGCACAGTGATGGGAAAATAGCGGTTGAGGGAGGCCCGCAGGGTGTAGGTTCCCGCGGGAGCCCCGATTCTGTATCCGGTCGCGGTGGTCAACGTGGCGAGCGAGGGAATCTCCGACAACGACACCGCGACGCCCGAAAGGTTGGCATTGGTGACAGCGTGTCGCACGTTACCGACGAAATCCCCACTGGCCGCCAACCGATCGGGATTTTCCAGCAGGTTGGATATTCGAATCCGCTTTAATTTGCCTCGTTCCCGCCACACAACGTTCAACGTGATCCGCTTGATGCCCGTGTCCGGGAAGTTCCAGGTTTTGACTTCAAGCACATCGGTCGACGCGTTTTTCAGCACCCGTTCCACCTGGGTGTAGGCGGTGAACGAAATGCCGTTGACGACGGCGGCCGTGGGGGGATAATTGGTGGTGTCGCTGTAAACGTAGGGAGAGAACACTCCCGATCCCATGCCCGTGGGGGTGACGGTGGTGCTGGAGACGCGCAAACGATAGTAAGGGGTGCTTTTCAACGACTGCATTTTCTCGTTGGCGTATTGGCTGGCCAGGGATTTAAATCGGTTCATGACGATCCCGCGGCTGATGCCGGAAAATCCTTGAATGACGGTCAACGCCACCAGGGAAGCGATGACGCTCATCACCATCAATTCAACGAGAGTCACGCCGAGGTTAAATCCGGTGCCGAGTCGGTTGGTTTTCATGGGCCATTCCTCCCTCCAGGATCAGTATGACCCCGGAACAGGAAAATTTCAATGGTTTTATGTAACTACTCAGGACACTTTTCGTCTCCGACGAAAAAGAAAGCCTATCCTTCTCCTCTTGGGAGAAGGCCCTTCGGGCCCAGGGCCTATTCGGCCCGTTGCCATCGTGTGCCACTGGCACACGCAACCCCCGTAGGGGCGGATGAGGGAGTGGCATTCTCAATCGACGGTAAGACATTCCCCTCACCCTGCCCTCTCCCAAGAGGAGAGGGAAAGACACCTGAGTAGTTGCGGTTTTTTGAGGAAGAGGAGGGGGGTTGAAAAATTTCGGTTCTGGGGGTATGCTAAACCTATGCGAAAGAACGCGGGCAATATGCTGGCTGTTTTTCTGGGGATCCTCGTCTTGGCCACGGTATTTCTTCCCCTGGTGATTCAGCTTCTCCAGACGGAATCCAACCAGTCGGTGAATTATCAAAAATCCACCTTGGCGTTCCAGCTGGCGGAAGCCGCTGTGGCTAAGGGCGTCGCGAAACTGACCGAAACCCGAAAAAACTGGACGGACGCGGCGGCCGGAATCCCCATCACGCGGTTCAACAATGACACGGCGTTCACTGACGTGGCCGGCGGCACCTATAAGGTGCAATTTTTACGGGGCGCCGTGGCAGGGACGGTTCTCATCATTGGAAAGGGCAGGGACACGTCCACGAAAGAGGTGCGCGTGATCGAGGCGGAGTATTCCAGCGTGGATCCCGACACGACCGCCCTTATTTTAAACGCGGGGATGTCTGTTGGAAATCCAAGACTCGAAGTCCATTGGGGGTCGATCAAGAGTTATGGGAATTGCAGTTATGGGGTGTTACACCCGTACCCGAGAATTTTCAGTTCGGGCCAGACGTTCCGTGACACCAATTCGGCCCCGCCGAACACAAACAATGTGGACCATTGGTCGTTTCAAAGCGACCTAGGGCTTCCCCCTGTGCCGGATTTTGCCTATTACAAGCAGAAAGCCATGAATTCCGTTGTTCCTGACGTCTCGCCCAACGGGAAGATCCTTCGCTTTGACGGGACACCGCCCATCCGAAATCCGGCGAATTCCGGCTATTTTCAGTCTTCTCTCAATGTGGGAAATTCCGTCACTTTCGATAAAAATGCGATCTTACCGGACGGGATGGGAAACCAGTATGAGTTTCGCAGTTCAACGTCTGTTTTGTATTTTGACATCAAAGCGGCCGATTTTTCCAGCGTGAGCATTAAGCGAGCTTTTCTCGAGGTGGAAGCGGTGATTGTTGACGCCGATTCCCCCGGAGGCGGCTCCCTAGTGAATTCTGTGGTACCTTTTAATGTTTTTGCCGCCACGATTCCCGTGGCGGCCCCCCTTGATTATAAAGGGACCAAACAGATCACTTATTGTGACGGATCAACGAAATCTGGTCAGGATATTTGGAACTGGAAGTTTTCAGCGACCTATGCCCAGCCCAACCATTGTTGTACGAATATCAATAATGTTCAAATTCATGGCTATTACTACAGTCATCGTGTTGGCTGGGGCCTCGGGACAGTCGTCGGGGTGGTCCACGTGGGGCAGGCGAACCCTACTTTTTCAACGGTATTAACCGAAAGTCAGATCTATTATGATCCCAACGTGTTCGCCAATGTGGTGTGGAGCCGAATCCCCATTTACCGGATCTCTTGGAAAGAATCGACCCGCTCTTGGTAACAGGTTCTGATCGGGTCGGTGGAATACCCCATTAATTGGTACAATCCCCCTTGCTCATAAAGCGAATTCCATGACACGTTCCAGCGCTCCCCGGGGCACCCGGGATATTGTGGACCTTGATGTGCGCGCCTTCCGTCGGTTGGAGGAACGCGCGGGGGAGCGTTTTGCCGCTTATGGGTACGAGGAAATTCGGACGCCTTCCTTTGAAAACGCGGATCTCTTTTCCCGGGCCGTGGGCGATACCACCGATATCGTCGAAAAGGAGATGTATCTTTTTGAAGACCGGGGCGGGCGTCCCTTGGCCCTTCGGCCCGAAGGCACGGCGGGCGTGGTGCGGGCGTATTTGGAGCACGGATGGGACCAAACGTGTCCGACGAAAAAACTGTGGTACGGCGGTCCCATGTTCCGGGCCGAGCGGCCCCAGGCGGGACGCTATCGCGAATTTTGGCAGATCGGCGGGGAATGTTTTGGAAACCCGTCCCCCCAAGCCGACGCGGAAACGTTGTTGTTGGTTCGGGACATTTTGGCAACGGCGGGGTTGACGAACGGCGTGCGGTTTTTGGTTAATTCCATCGGTTGTTCTGTCTGTCGCCCTGTTTACCGAGACGTTTTGAAAAACTACTTGGAGGCGCGGAAGTCCGACCTTTGTGAAAACTGCGTTCGGCGAATAGACCGCAACCCCCTTCGCGCATTGGATTGCAAGGGGGACGGTCCCCGACTGGACGACGCGCCGCTGATGGCGGACCATTTGTGCGAGGCCTGCCGTCTTCATCGGGACGAGGCGTATTCCCTTCTCCAATCCGTTTCGTTTCCGTTCGAGGAAGCGCCCCGGTTGGTCCGAGGGTTGGACTATTACACCCGGACCGTGTTTGAAGTGACCGCGCCGAGCCAAGGGTCCCAGGACTCGATCGGCGCCGGGGGCCGTTATGACGGACTGGTCAAACTGTTGGGCGGTCCAGAGACCCCCGCCGTCGGGTTTGCTCTGGGGATAGACCGGGTGGCCCGGGCTCTTCAGGCCCAGGGATTTACGCCCCCCGCTGTCCCGAAAATATTTGTCGCCCAAGCCGGCATCGGCACAACCCCCGTGGCATTCACCCTCGCTCAAAAGTTGAGGACTTTTGTGGAAGGGGGGCGAATGCCCCCCGTGGAGATGGGGGCATCGACCAAAAGTCTGAAGGCCCAATTTCGCGCGGCGGATAGCTGGGGCGCGGATTGGCTGGTGTTGGTGGGCGAAGAAGAGCTTAAAAAAGGCAACGTCGTTCTTAAAGATTTGCGTCGCCATGCTCAGGAAGAAATTCCGTTGGCCCAGGTGGCGGATCGGTTGTTCAATCGCGTGTCCGTGGAGCCCAAGCTATGAAACGTACCGTTTATTGCGGCCAGGTTCGGCCGGAACATGTTGAAAAAAGAATCGTTTTGTCCGGATGGGTTCATAACCGCCGGGACCACGGGGGCGTGATTTTTGTCGATTTGCGCGACCGGGAAGGGCTGGTTCAGTTGGTGTTTCATCCGGACCGTCAAGAGGTGTTCGCCCAGGGGGAGGCCCTGCGGGGGGAATATGTGGTGGAAATCTCGGGCGACGTGAAACCGCGTCCCGCCGGGACCGAAAACCCAACCCTTCCGACGGGCGCGGTGGAAGTGTGGGTGGACTCGTTGGAAGTCTTGAACCACAGCAAAACCCCGCCGTTTGAGATTTCTGAACATTCCAACGCCAGCGAAGACATTCGTCTTCAATACCGCTATCTGGACCTGCGCCGACCGCCTCTGCAAAAGAATTTGATTCTTCGTCACCGGGTGACCCAAACCGTTCGGAGTTTTTTGGCGGACAACGGCTTTTTGGAATTGGAAACCCCGTTTCTCACCAAGTCCACGCCGGAAGGGGCGCGGGACTTTTTGGTGCCCTCGCGATTGTCACCAGGAAGTTTTTACGCGTTGCCCCAATCCCCGCAACTGTTTAAACAATTGTTCATGGTGGCGGGATTTGACCGGTACTACCAAATCGCGCGCTGTTTCCGGGACGAGGACTTGCGATCGGACCGCCAGCCCGAGTTTACCCAAATCGACTTGGAAATGTCGTTTATCGATGAGGAAGATATTTTGGGTTTGGTGGAGGGCCTGCTGAAAAAAGTGTTCAAGGCCGCTCTGGGAAAAGACATCGAAACACCGTTCCCGCGCCTCTCCTACGACGAAGCCATGGCCCGTTACGGATCGGACAAGCCGGATCTTCGCTTCGGCATGGAGATTCAGGACGTGTCCGCGGTGTTCGCCAAAACGGGGTTTCAGGTGTTCGCGAAAACCTTGGCCGCGGGGGGCGTGGTGCGGGCCCTGTGTTATCCCGGCGGGGCCGCGCTTTCCCGCACAGAGATCGACAAGCTCACGGAGTGGGTAAAAACATACGGCGCAAAGGGTTTGGCCTGGCTGAAAATGACCGAACAGGGGGCGGAATCGTCCATCGCCAAATTCATGAGCCCAACCGAGCTGGCCGAACTGCCCAAAACCGTCGGCGCGAAACCAGGGGACATCGTGTTTTTTGGGGCGGGTCCTGCCCTGGACGTGGCCTCCTACCTGGGACCGTTGCGGTTGGAACTGGCGAAACGGGCCGGCTGGACGAAAACCGAGGGCGTTTTCAAGTTCGTGTGGGTCGTGGACTTCCCTCTATTTGAGTACAGCGCGGAAGATAAAAAATGGAACGCGGTGCACCACCCGTTCACCCGTCCGACCCCCGCCGACGAAAAAGCCTTGAAAGAGGGACTGGGTGGTCGACCGCTTAACACTCTGCGATCCCGGGCTTACGACATCGTGTTAAACGGGTCGGAAATCGGCGGAGGAAGTTTGCGGATTCACCAAACGGCTCTTCAGTCGAAGATCTTTGAGATTTTGGGGATATCAAACGAATCCGCCCGGGCCAAGTTCGGCTTCTTGTTGGACGCGTTGGATTTCGGCGCGCCGCCTCACGGGGGCCTGGCCTTGGGCCTGGACCGACTGGTGGCGCTTTTGGCCGGCGAAGACTCCATCCGCGACGTGATCGCGTTCCCCAAAACCCAAAAAGGCGCCGACCCCATGAGCGGCGCGCCCTCTTCGGTGGACGAAGCCCAACTGTTCAAGGAGCTGTCGCTCAAAATATCACTGCCGTTGAAGTAGGAATTTCCTACTTGCGGAAAATAAGATTACGTGGTAGACTGTAACCAATCAGGTCCCTCATCCGCTCCTTCGGAGCACCTTCCCCCAAGAGGGGAAGGAAAACAAAGATTTCCCCTCTCCTCTTGGGAGAGGGCAGGGTGAGGGGCCTGGGCTGTTACGGTAAACTGATCCAGGAGGTGCACACCCATGAGCATTGTCCTGATGAGCGAAAAAGGCCAGGTCACGATTCCCCAAGACATACGAAAACGGCTCCATATTTCAAAGGGGGATCCTTTGGTGGTGGAGATGGACCCCCAAGGAGGGATCCATTTGCGTGTGGCCGCGGTGTTTCCGGTAGAGACCTACTCCGAAGAACGTCTGCGCGAGTTTCAGGGGGAAGACCGTCTGACCCCCGCCGAGCGTCGCCGACTCCAAAAGGCTTTGAATGCCTGAACGGCGCGGGCCCGTTATCTTCTTGGACGCCAACGTGGTTTTTTCCGCCGCTTACACGCCGGAGGGGCGAAGCGCGGCCCTCTTTGCTCTGGCCCGACGGCGTTTATGCCGATTGGTTTCTTCCCGTTACGCGATGGAAGAGGCCCGGCGGAATTTGGTTCGTAAAAAACCCTTGGCCTTGGATCGGTTTGACATGTTAACTCACTGGCTCCATCTTTGCGCGGAGGCCGACGCTCTTCGTCTTGAAAAGGCCCGCTCCGTGGGGGTCACCGACCCCATGGACGTCCCAGTTTTGGCGGCGGCCATCGGCCGAGCCGACATCTTGGCGACTGGCGATCGTAAACATTTTGGACCCTGGATGACCAAGGAAATCCAAGGTCTGACCATTTTGGGGTTGGCTGACGTTCTGCGCCGCATTGTTGGAGGGAGGACATAATGGTCACGCGCCGATTGGCTCTGTCGGACCAGGAAGAGGCGGTTCTTCTTTTCGGTCCCCACGACAAGAACATCAAAGAAATTGAGCGGCGGTTCGGGGTGCAGGTGTTTGTGCGGCCGTCGGATCGGCTCAACGAGGGCGGGTTGACCTTGGCGGTGCGGGGCAATCCAAAACCCGTGGAACAGGCCGTATCCACCTTGACCGAGATGAAGCGGTCGGCCCTGTTGGGGCGCCGCCAGGGCGGGCGTGTGGAATCGGTGGACGTCCCCGCGGCGGGGTTGCCTCGGGCCGCGGCGGCACCGGCGGACGCGGTGTTGATGTCGGTCACGGGCCACGCGGTGCGGCCTCGGTCCGCCAACCAAAAAGCCTACGTGAAAGCGCT
This sequence comes from Elusimicrobiota bacterium, assembly GCA_016715645.1. Taxonomy (GTDB): domain Bacteria; phylum Elusimicrobiota; class Elusimicrobia; order FEN-1173; family FEN-1173; genus JADKHR01. The sequence continues at coordinate 36,133 of JADJZR010000019.1, forward strand.
CCAAGAAAAAGACATGGTGTTCGGCATCGGTCCGGCGGGGACCGGCAAAACCTATTTGGCGGTGGCCTGTGCCGTGTCGGCGTTGGAACGGGGCGTGGTGTCTCGGATCATCCTCACTCGGCCGGTTGTGGAAGCCGGAGAAAAACTGGGTTTTTTGCCAGGCGACTTCTACGAGAAAGTCCATCCCTATTTAAAACCTCTATACGACGCGTTCCACAGCATGGTGGGAGCCGAACGGTTCCGCGCCATGCGCGATGAAGAAACCATCGAAATCGTTCCCCTGGCCTACATGCGGGGACGCACGTTGGACGACGCCTTCGCCATCTTGGACGAAGCCCAAAACACCACCCCGGAACAAATGAAAATGTTTCTAACCCGCATGGGCAACGGATCACGGATGGCCATCACCGGCGACGTGACGCAAATCGACCTGGACACCCAATCGCGGTCGGGCCTGGTGGTGATCCAAGACGTCCTGAAAAGCGTGTCGGACGTGGCGTTCGTGTGGTTCAGCGACACGGACGTGGTTCGCCACCCGCTGATCCAGAAAATTCTGAAAGCCTACGACCAGTGGGACGCCCGGGGAAAAACACCGTGAGCCGTTCTCTCATCCAACAATTTCTCAGCCACGTTCTTCGGCCCGTATTGGTGCGTCTGCTGCGCTGGACCGAACGAAAGGGGCCGCTTCCCAGTCCGCGGACCTCTGTGTTTTTGCACCGGGAAATTCATGTGCCCACGCCGGTGGTGGGCGTGGCCGTTTGGGTTCTGTTGTCGGCGGTGTTGTTCATGGAACTGGGGCCCGGGATTGGTCCGTTGACCGCCGTATTGATTTTGACCACGGGTTTGGTTGTTTTGTTTCGGCTCTACCTGCATCACGACCATCCGGAACTAATGCACGACGACGACGCGATCGCTTTGATCGGGGTGCTGGTGGTATCGGCGGCGCTGGGAATGGACCTGTGGTTTCATCAAATCAACCTGTCGCCGTTTGGATTTCCCTTGGCGGCGGCCAGCATTTTGGTGACGGTTCTGCTCCACGCGCGGATGGGGGTGGTGTTGACTCTGGTGTTGTCGCTTTTGTTCGGGATCCTGAACGGTTTTTCGTTGGACAACGCCCTGGTGGCCTGTTTCAGCGGAATGGCGGGGGTCTCGTTGTCGTTGCGGGTCCGGACACGGCGGGATCTCACGGTGGCTTGTTTGGGATCGGCCGGCGGCGGGGCGGCCGCGGTGCTGATGTTGGCTTTGTTGAAACAGTGGCCCCCCGCCCACGTGGTGGGGACATTGAAATGGGTGTTGGCCGCGGGGGGCTTTTCTGTGGTGGCGGTGGTGGCGCTGTTGCCCTTGCTGGAACTGTGTTTCTCGCGCTTATCCACCATCCGTTTGTTGGAATTGTCCGACGTCAACCACCCGTTGTTGAAAGCCATGAGCCTGGACGCGCCGGGAACCTATCACCATTCGCTGATCGCCGCGTCCCTGGCCCAAGCGGCGGCCGAGCGCGTCGGCGCCAACGCGCTTCTCTGCCGGGTGGGGGCCTACTTCCACGACATCGGAAAGTTGGCCAAACCGGAATATTTTGTGGAAAACCAAGGGGCCATCGGCAATCCCCACGAACTGTTGCCACCGAACATGTCGCGCATCGTGATTCAGTCCCACGTGAAAGACGGGTTGGCCCTGGCCCAAAAACACAATCTGGACCGGGCCATCGCCGACTTTATTTTGATGCATCACGGCACCAGCCGTGTGGAATATTTCTATCGGCGGGCCATCGAACAAACCGACGTCACTCAAGAGGTGGACGAAGACCTCTACCGCTACCCGGGTCCCAAACCACACAGTAAAGAGACCGCCATCGTGATGCTGGCGGATTCCGTGGAAGCGTCAGCCCGCACCCTGGAAAATCCCAGCCCCCAACGGCTGGTGGACCACGTGGACCGTATTGTGGACTCAAAAATTGCCGACGGACAATTCGAATCCGTTCCCTTGACGCTGGCCGAAGTGGCGGCGGTCAAAGACGCTTTTGTCAACTCGCTCATCGGCATTTACCACACCCGCCTGCATTACCCCACCTCGCAAGAAACCAATCTGGAAAAACGGCCCGCCCGACCGACGTGATTGTTTTGTTCACTGTAGACCGCGGATCGCGGCCCCCGGCCCAAGCGAAAGCCCGAACCGCCATTCTTCTCGCGTTGAGCACTCGACCGCCTGTCGCGGCCGGCGAGCTGAACGTGGTGTGGACCAACCGGGGTCGCTTGCGCGGGATGAACTGGCGGTTTCGAGGCAAAAACAGGTTCACCGACATCATTGCCTTCCGGCACGGGCCTGACAGCGCCGTCGGGACATTTCCGTTGTCGGCAACACAACAGGCCCCGTTTGGAGACCTTTACATCGCGGTGGACCAGGCCCGGTTGAACGCCCGTCGGTTCGGCGTCTCTTTGGACGAAGAGATTGTTCGGTTGGCTGTCCATGGCACGCTCCATTTGCTGGGCCACACGGATTACACGCCGGGCCCCCGGGCGCGCATGTGGGCGGTGCAAGAACCCATCGTTCGGGCGGTGATGGCCCGAAGCGGACGGACCTCCCCGGCCGCCCGATGAGCGGACAATGATTCTTCTCACGGGGATCGCGTTGGCGGTTTTGTTGGGGTTGTCCGCGACGTTTTCGATGGTGGAATCGGCGGTCACGGCCTTGTCGGCCTTGCGCATGAAAAAAATTGTTGTTCTTTCCCCCAAACTGGCCCCGTTGTTTCAAGAATGGTTGTCCAAGCCCCATCGCCTGTTGACGGCGTTGATGGTGGGCAACAACGTCGTGAGCATCGGGTTTTCCAGTTTGGCGGCGGTGGCGGCGGTTCCGCTTAACGCCTTGTTTTCAGAAACCGTGGTCAGCTGGACCGTCTGGGTGGCGGTGACCGCGTCCTTGCTTGTCCTGGGCGAAATTCTTCCGAAAATCATCGGCCGCGTTTACCGCGAACGGGTGGCGGCGGCCACGTTGCCTTGGCTGTCGGGGTTTGCCCGGGCGTTGTTTTGGGTGTGGGGGCCGGTCGGCTGGGCGGTGGAACGGATGGCCCCGGCCCTCCATCGCGCGCCGGTCAATCCGTTGGCGGTGGTCAGCCTGGAAGAACTTCAACACGCGGTCACGGAATCGGAAGCCGCCGGGCACTTGACGGAAGACGCCGGCGATATGTTCCGCCGCGCGTTGGCCATGACCCACCGTACAGCCAAAGACGTGGCCCAGCCTGTCCACCAAATCGACGCGCTGGCGTTGGAACTGTTGGACCGCCCCAACGGCGGGGAGTTGTTCATGGATTTGCTGGTGGAAACCGGGCGAACCCGGGTTCCCGTCACCCGGGGCGGGCTGTACGCGGGGTATTTGAACGTGATGGACTTTCTGGCGTCCTCTCGAACGGGCCGTGTGCCGCCGATTCCGGCGATGGTCCGTCCCCTGCGGCGGGTTGTGCCCAACGCCACCGCGCTGGATTTGTTGGAAGATTTCCGACGGGAAGGCGACGGACTGGTCCTGGTGGGCGAACCAGGCGGTTCGGTGACGGGGCTGATTACTTTGGAAGATGTGTTGGAAGAATTGGTGGGCGAAATATTGGACGAATACGACCGGGAAGAGGCCGCGTCGTGACGATTCTCCTTTGGAAAACCGCGGGTGCGGCGTTGCTGTTTATGTTTAGCGCGTCGTTGTCGTTGGCCGAAACGGCGTTCATGAGTTTGTCGCGTTTGCAGTTGGCCCGTTTGGGCCGGGCGCGGCCGGGACGGCTCGATTTTTGGCAGAACGATCCCGATCAAGCGTTGGCGGTCATTTTGCTCCTGAACAATGTGGTCAACGCCGGGCTGGCGGTGTTGTCGGTGTCCATGGCGCTGGACGCCGCCGAAATGTTGCACTTTCCGTTTGAATGGGGACGGGTTCTTTTTCCAGTCGCCAGCGCCATCGTGGTCATCGCCCTGTGCGAAGTGGCGCCGAAAGTGGTGGCGAGGGCCTATTCGGAACCCTTGGCCCTGGCCCTGGCGCCGATGATGGAGCTGTTCACCCGTTGGTTGGGTCCGCTGATGCAGGGGTTGTTGGAGCGGGTGGGAATTTTGTTATCGTGGTTGTCTCGCACGGTGCGCACCGAGCGGGCCCAGTGGGACCACAACGTGATCCGCGCGTTGTTGGACAACGCGCCGATGGGAACGCCGTTGCGTCGGATGTTGAAAAACGTGGTGGGGTTCGCCCAAACCCCGGTGTCGGCGGTGATGGTGCCGCGGTCGGAAATCGCGTCGGTGGATCTTCGCTGGGGTGTCGACGGGGTGATCAGCCGCATTTTGTCCTCGGGTTATTCCCGCCTGCCGGCGCACCGCGGTTCGATTGACGGCGTCGTGGGAATGGTTTACTCTAAGGACCTCTTGGCTCAGCGCCGCAGTGGTGCGCTGATCGCGTTGCAGGATTTGGTGCGGCCTTTGCCCCGGGTGTCTCCGACGACGCCGTTGGCCCGCTTGTTGAGGGATTTTCGCCAGGGCCACCACCATATGGCGTTGGTGGCCGATCCCGCTGGAAAAGTCGTCGGGTTGGTGACGCTTCAAGACACGCTGGAAGCCCTTGTCGGAGACATGGCCCAGGAACCACGGTACATCTAATGCCCTTGCATCCATCCGCCCTGTTTGTTCCGGAGATCAAACAGCTCCTGTTAAAAAAAGATTACAAGGAGCTGAAACAGGATCTCCAGGAAATCAACCCCGCCGATTTGGCCGAGGGGTGGGGCCGATTTGGTCCGTTTGAGCGGATCGTTCTTTTCAAGCTTTTGCCCATCGCGCGCGCGGCGGAACTGTTCGAAGAATTGGACGTGGAGCAACAGACCCATTTATTGACCGCCCTCGAGGGGGGGGCTTTGGGGCCTGTTTTGGAGGAGGTGGGGCCCTCGGCCGCGGCGACGTTGTTTCACCGCCTGCCGGAGAGGACAGTGCGTCGCATGGTGAACATGGTGCGCCGAGCCCAGTCGTCTCGGCCGGATCGGGACTGGGTGTTTGCTCCCAACACCGCCGGGGCGCTGATGCACTCGGACGTTTTGTTTTTGGGGTTCAAAATGATGGTTTAGTAGGTTTTGGATTAGGTGTGCGTGGCCAGCCGACTGCACCGCATGAGCGAACTGCACATGCTGTATGTGACCGACGATCAGGGCCGGCTGATGGGGGTGTTGACGCCCCGGGCGCTCATCGCGGCGCCGCGGGATATGAGGTTGTCGCACATTATGGGGCCGGTTCAACTCATCAAGATTCGGGCCGACGTGGACCAGGAAGAGGCCGCTAAGGTGTTTTCCAAATACAAACTGTTGGCGGCGCCCGTGGTGGATTCCGATAACCGGTTGCTGGGCGTTTTAACCGTCGACGACATCCTGCACGTCATCAGCCAGGAGGCCACCGAAGACATCGCCAAAATGGCCGGTACCACGGCGGAAGAGTTGGAAGACGCGTCCGCCTCGCGGGTGGCGCGTTTGCGCATGCCGTGGTTGGTCACGACCTGTATCGCGGAAGTGGTGGTGGGGGCCATCGTCCACCGGTTCGAAGCCACGTTGGCCCAGGCCGTCGCTCTGGCGAGTTTCATGCCGCTCATCGCCGCCATGGGGGGCAACGTGGGGACCCAGTCGTCGACGTTGTGCGTGCGGGGGTTGGCCACGGGCCACTTGGTTTTGAAGGATTGGAAGCGGGTGACAATTCGGGAATTTTTGGCCGGGTTGTATATGGGCGCGGGGTATGGGGTGTTTGTGGGGCTGATCACCGCGGCGGTGCATTCCGCCCGGTTCGGATGGGCGTTTCCGGTGGTGGTGGCGACGGCGGTGTTGTTGTCCATGACCGTGGCGTCGACGTTGGGCGCGGTGCAACCGTTTTTGTTAACCCGTTTTCGCATGGACCCCGCCGTGGCTGTCGGGCCGTTGGTGAGCACCATGACCGATCTGATGAGCGTAACGGCTTACTTATCGCTGGCCACTCTGGCTCTTTCGTTGGGATGGTTGACCCGCTGATGCAGATGAACGTTGAAGCGGTGGTGTTGTCGGCCCGGGCCGTTTCGGAACAGGACAAACGTCTGGTTCTGTTTACACGGGAACGGGGCCGCCTGTTCGCCCGGGCATCGGGCGCGTTTCGGCCCGGGGCCAAACTGTCGGCCGCCACCGAACCCGGGGTCCGGGGCCAGTTTCGACTGTGGTTGGCGGACGGTGCCGCGGGCGGGCGAGTGACCGGCGGTTCGGTGCTCGACGGTCATCCGGCCTTGCGCGGCCAGTGGCCCCGGTTGACGGCGGCTCTTTTTTTATGCGAGTGGATGGACCGGTGGACACCGCTTCTGCACCCCGCGCCGGAAAAATTCGATTTGCTGGTGCGCGCTTTGTCAGCGTTGGAGCGCCACGACGTGGCCGTGGTCCGCGCCGCGTTTTTAACGCAGTTCGCCCGACTCGCCGGATACGGACCTGTTCCAGGTGTGGCTGAAACGGACCTGGAAGACTGGGACTTTGACGTTCCGGTCACGGGGGCGAATGCCCCCCGGGTGGGGGAACAAGTGATACAATTTCTCGCGCCGTTGCTGGACCGGCCGTTGCGGACGTTGGCGCATGGGCGGGCCCTGGCGGCCTTTTCAACTAAAGCAAAGGCGATGGTGTTCCCATGACGTTTCAAGAGATCATTCTGGCGCTTCACAAATTTTGGGCCAAACAAGGATGCCTGTTGTGGCAACCTTACGACACGGAAAAGGGCGCGGGGACATTCAACCCGGCCACTTTTCTTCGCTGTTTGGGCCCGGCTCCCTGGGCGGCGGCGTATGTCGAACCGTCTCGGCGGCCCACCGACGGCCGATACGGCGAAAATCCCAACCGGCTCCAACATTACTACCAGTATCAGGTGATCATGAAACCGGCCCCTTCCGACATTCAGAACCTTTATTTATCTTCCTTGAAGACCATCGGCATCGATCCCAAACGGCACGACATTCGGTTCGTGGAAGACGATTGGGAATCGCCCACCTTGGGAGCCTGGGGGTTGGGCTGGGAAGTGTGGTTGGACGGAATGGAAATCACCCAATTCACTTATTTCCAACAAGTCGGGGGCATCAACCTCAATCCGATTTCCGTTGAAATCACCTACGGGCTGGAACGGTTGGCCATGTATTCCCAAAAGAAAAACAGCGTTTTCGATGTGTTGTGGACGCCCCACGTGACGTACGGTCAAGTGCATTTGGAGGACGAGCGGCAGTTTTCCCGATACAACTTCGAGGAAGCCGATGTGTCTCTTTTGCGACGGCATTTCGACGATTGGGAAGGGGAAGCCAAACGGTTGTTGGAGAAGGGGTTGGTCCTTCCGGCCTACGACGCGGTGATGAAATGTTCCCATGTCTTCAATCTGCTGGACGCTCGGGGAGCGATTTCGGTCACGGAACGGGTGACGTACATCGGACGGGTCCGCGGCTTGGCGCGGCGAACGGCGGAAGCCTACGTGGAAGGAGCGTCCCGATGAAAGATCTTTTGTTGGAAATCGGAACCGAAGAAATTCCCGCGCGATTTTTGTCTCCCGCCTTGAAGGCCCTGTCGGAGGACGGGCGGGCCCGGTTGGAAAAGGCGGGGTTTTCGTTTCAAGAGGTTCGAACCGTGGGCACGCCGCGCCGATTGGCGCTGGTGGTGACGGGGCTGTCGGCCAAGGCCCGGGATGTGGAGCAGGAGTTTTTGGGTCCTTCCTTGGCCCAAGCCAAAGACGCCGCCGGCCATTGGACGGGGGCCGCTCAGGGGTTCGCTCGGAACCAGGGGATTCCGCTGGAAAAATTGGGCGTGAAAGAAACCGATCGGGGCCCCCGGTTGGTCTTCATTAAAAAGACGCCCGGGGCTCCCGCGGAAAAAGTGCTTCCCTCTCTTTTTGTGGACCTCATTCGGGCCCTTCCGTTCCCCAAAAGCATGGTGTGGGAGGAAAGCCGAGTGCCGTTTGCTCGGCCGATCCGCTGGATCGTGGCCCTGTGCGGCGCAAAACCCTTGGCTCTCACCGTGGCGGGGGTTAAATCCGGCCGTCGCACGTTCGGGTTGCGATTTCAATCGGCGCGGCCGTTTGACGTTCCGTCGCCGGATCGATACGCCGCGTTATTAAAAAACCATTGCGTTATCGTTGACCCCAACGAGCGGCGAAAATTGATTGTCCAGCAAATCGAACACGTGGCCAAAACCCACCACGGCCACATCCCGTTGGATCGGTACCCGGACCTGCTTGAAGAGGTGTCTCACTTGGTGGAACATCCAGTGGCCGTGGTCGGCAAGTTCGACCCCCGTTTTTTGGCGGTTCCGTTGGAGGTGCTGGTTGTTTCCATGAAAAAACACCAAAAATATTTCCCCGTGTTCAAAGACGAATCGTGCCGAGAGTTGTTGCCCTGTTTCGTGGCCGTGCGCAACGGTCTCTCGGATAACCAAGCCGTGGTGCGGGAAGGGTATGAACGTGTTTTGGCGGCCCGGTTGAGCGACGCGGCGTTCTTTTTTGGGGAACACGCCAAACGATCGTTGGCGTCGCGGGAAGGGGATTTGGCGGGCGTCGCTTTTCTTTCACCCACGTTGACCTTGAAAGACAAAACCGAACGGGTGGTTCGGTTGGCCGTCGGGTTGGCGCAGGACACGTTGCGGTTGAGCGCTGACGAAATCAAGGCGGTGGAACGGGCGGCCCGGTTGGCCAAGGCCGATTTGACAACGGGGTTGGTGGGGGAGTTTCCCGAGTTGCAGGGCACGGTGGGCCGTCTGTACGCCGAGCGGGACAACGAAACCTCGGAGGTGGCCCGGGCCCTTGAAGAACATTATTGGCCTTTGACGGCCGAGGGGACGCTTCCGTCGTCCGTGGTGTCATCGGTGGTGTCGGTGGCGGATAAACTGGACACCTTGGCCGGCAACTTCTTGGCGGGAAAAATTCCTTCGGGGTCCCAAGACCCGTATGGGCTTCGCCGAGCGGCGGTGGGTGTGCTTCGGATTCTGGAATCCCGCCGCTGGCCGGTCTCCGTGCCGGACTGGGTGGATCGGGCGTTGTCGCTTCTGCCCGCCGGGTTGGGTGACGCCGACAAAGCGCGCCGATCCTTAGCGGATTTTTTTCAACAGCGATGGGCCGCGTTGGCGTTGGCGCGGGGGTTTCGCTCGGACGAAGTGGACGCGGTGACGTCCGCCGGGTTAACCGATGTGGGGGACGCTTGGGCGCGACTGACCGCGATTCGGGACGTCAGACGCCATCCCGATTTCGGTCCGTTGTCGGTGGCGTTTAAACGGGTGGCCAACGTTCTCAAACAGGCGGAAAAAAAAGGGGACGTTTCGGAGGGCGCGCCCCAAGCGGACTTGTTCCGCGTGGAGGCCGAAACGGTGTTGGCCGCCGAAACATCGTCGGTGGCAAGCCGGGCGCATCCTTTGTTGGCGGCGCGGGATTACAACGGGTATTTGTCGGCGTTGGTTTCACTTCGGGCGCCGGTGGACGCATTTTTTGTTCAGGCGGTGGTGATGGACCCGGACCCGGATCTTCGGCGCAATCGGCTGAGGATGTTGGCTTCTGTTCGGGCTCTGTTTGACCGTGTGGCTGACTTTTCTCGGTTACAGGACACGGCCGGGGCCGCGGTTTTGAGCCGCCCTTGACAGGTTCTCGTTTATGGATTATAAAAGGTTCGCGGTAACTACCCAGGTCCCTCATCCGCCCCTTCGGGGCACCTTCCCCCAAGAGGGGAAGGAAAAACAAAGATTTTCCCTCTCCTCGTGGGAGAGGGCAGGGTGAGGGACCTGAGCAGTTGCAGTTCGGTTTATATAGACACCAGGAGGTCCCGATGAAGCGTGTATCCGTCCTCGCCCTAGTATTGGCCTTCGCCCCGTTTGTTTGGGCAGAGGAGGCTGTTTCGCCGGAAGAAGCGGACCTGTCCGTTGACGCCGCGGCGGTTGAACCAGCGGATTCGTCTGTTCCGGTCGCTGACGAAACGGTTGTTGATGCGCCCGCGGCAGAACCCGTTGTCGATGCGCCCGTGGCAGTGGCCGAGCCGGTGACAGCTGTGGCTCCCGTTGAAAAGCAAGAAATTCCGTCTGAGTCCGTGGCGGTTTCGTCCCATAAAGTGGTTCGGGGCGACACGTTGTGGGCTTTGGCCGGGTCCTATTTGCAGGATCCTTTTCTCTGGCCCAAGATTTTCGAGGCGAATCGAAGTCTCATTCAGGACCCGCACTGGATTTACCCGAGCCAAGAGTTCGTGATTCCATCCATGGAAGCGGCGGCGACGATGGCCTCGGCCGAACCCGCGCCGGTGGCGGAGCCGGTTGCGGCGGCGCCCGTCGTGGAAGCGGAACCTGTTCCTGTGGAAGAACCGGCGGCGGAAGCCCCTACGGCGGTTGCGGCGGAAGACATGGACGTGGAGCCGGCTCCGGAAAAGAAAATGGTGGAGGCTACGGAGGACCTGGTGGTGGAAGCCCCGGTCGAGGATGAATTGACGAAAGATGCGAACGAGGCCAAAAAGAAGCGGACCCTGGCGGTGCCCGGGGCCGGGTTTATGGGGGGCGTGGCCGATTCGTTTATTGCCGATGAAAATTGGGAATACGACGGATACGTTCTCCGGGATCGGGACCAGCGGATGATGATTTCCCAAGGCGACGTGGTCTACTTGAACATCGGAGCGGCATCCGGCGTCAAACCCAAAATGGTGGCCAACCTTTATCGCGTCGGCAAAAAGGTCCGCGACCCGTACCTTAAAACAAAGTCCGGCCGGATGGTTAAACGGGTGGGCGCCGTGATGGTCACGGGGGCGGTGACCGAAGAGGGGTGCACCGCCGTGGTGACGAACAGTTTGGAGCCCATTCGCATCGGCGATATTGTTAAATTCTCCGCCCGCTGAGTCGATGTGAGCCGCGGCTTTTTATTTTTTGTTTTGTTGGCCGCGGGCGTGTTTTACGGGTGGGACCGCGGTGTGACGGAAGACGGGATCGGATCGTACATCGTGTCCCGTCCGCCGATTCGCGGGGGCGACAGGGTTCTTTACGTTTTGGCCGGGTTCCACGAGTTGTGGAACCAAGATAAAAAAGCTCTGCTGAATTATCAGCGATTGATGCGGCATTATCCGAATTCGCGTTACGGCGATGAGGCGTGTTTTGGCGTGGCCTCTTCTTACGAGCGGTTGCATCAGAGGGGCAAAGCCCTGGAAGCGTATCGGACGTATTTAAAAAAATATCCCCAAGGCCGGTTTTTCCGGTCGGTTTCCAACAATATCGGATATCTGGGAGGATGACGGTTTTCTCAGCCGACCAGCCTGTGTCCCCCATGTTTCCGACCAACGAAAAAGACGCGCGTCATTTGATTAACCTCACCGATTCGATCGGACCGGTTCGTTTTGCCCGGTTGGTGGAACGGTTCGGATCGGCGGTGGACGCGTTGAGGGCGGGGGCCGGGCCCTGGAAAGACGTGGACGGGTTTGGAGTTTCGGCGGGCGACTACTTTCAGGCCGTTGTCGATGCACGGCTGAGATGGGAAGAAGAAAAGAAAAAGTTAACCGGCTTGGACGTTCGCATCCTGTGCGCTCTCGACGACGAATATCCGGAGCCGTTTCGGACTTTGCGGGACGCTCCGCCAATTCTCTACGTGCGGGGCGTTTTAAAACATTCTGACAGCATCGGGGTGGCGCTGGTGGGATCGCGCCGATCCACCGCGTACGGTGTGGCGGCCGCCGAACGGCTGGGTCGGGAACTGGCTCAGGTGGGCGTGACGGTGGTCAGCGGGCTGGCCCGAGGCATTGACGGCGCGGCTCACTCCGCCGCGTTGAAGGCCGGGGGGCGGACCGTTGGAATTTTGGGAAGCGGATTTGAGCGTTTTTACCCGCCGGAACACCGTCGGTTGTCGGATCAAATGGCTGAAAAGGGCGCGGTGATCACGGAATTTCCGTTGACGGCGGGACCGGACGCGGGCCATTTCCCTCGTCGAAACCGATTGATCGCGGCGTTATCGGTGGGAACTGTTGTGGTGGAAGCGTATGAGCGGAGCGGGGCTTTGATTACCGCCGGACTGGCGGCCGAATTGGGGCGGGACGTGTTCGCGGTGCCCGGATCCATTTTTTCGCCTGTCAGCCGGGGCCCTCACCGTCTCATAAAAAACGGAGCCAAACCGGTGGAAAGCGCCATGGACATTCTAGACGAAATCCGCGTCTTTCACACCCTCATGGCCGCCTCAATGGATAACCCAGTTTCCGCGGAAAAAAAGGAACCCGTTGCGACGACCGCACCCAGATCCGTTGATTTGGTTTCGTCCCCATCGCCAACCGACTCGAACGTTGGCGCCCAAACGTTCGCCCCCGCTGAAGCGGGCCAAAAGGCCCGTGCCGTTGGCGAAGAGGGCCGAATGGCCCGCCGAAGGGCCCTGATAGGAGAATTGTCGTTAACTCCGCGGGGGATAGACGGGCTGGCGTGTGCGTTGGGACTGTCAGCGAGCGAAACGGCCCGTGAACTTCTGAAATTGGAACTGGCCGGGCTGGTTCGGGCCCTGCCGGGGAAACAATATGTGCGAACAGAAATTTCGTTAACGACGGTCTAACAAGGGCACCTTATGGCGAAATCACTTTTAATAGTCGAATCTCCCACCAAGGAACGCACCATCGGTCCCATGCTGGGAAAAGAGTTCGTGGTCCGCAGTTCGTTTGGGCACATCCGGGACCTCCCGAAAAAGGAGTTGGGAGTGGATGTGGAGAAAGATTTTAAACCCACGTATGTCAATTTGCCGAAAGCCAAAAAAATATTGACCGAACTGGGAACCTTGGCCAAAAACGCCGACACGGTCTATCTGGCCACCGACTTTGACCGGGAAGGGGAGGCGATTGCTTGGCATTTAAGCCAAGCGCTGATGATCCCGAAGGGAAAAGCGAAGCGCATCACGTTTCACGAGATCACCCGGGAAGCCATTCGCGACGCCGTCCAACATCCGCGATCGATTGATGAATCGTTGGTGGACGCCCAACAAGCCCGCCGGGTGCTGGACCGACTGGTGGGATACCGTTTGTCGCCTCTGCTGTGGAAAAAAATTCGGCCGGGCCTGTCCGCGGGGCGGGTGCAATCGGTGGCGGTACGGCTGATTTGCGCGCGGGAAGAAGAGATCGAAAAATTCAAGTCCGAAGAATATTGGACGTTGACCGCGTTGTTGGAAAAGGGCGGGTCAAATTTTTCCGCCGGTCTGTTTTCCAAGGGCGAAACCAAATTCAATAAATTTTCGTTTCGCCACAAGGGATCGGTGGACGACGTGTTGGCCGACCTGCAAGGCGCGACGTACACCGTTAAGACGGTCGAACCCAAAGAACGCCGCCGGTCGCCGGCGCCGCCGTTCACAACGGCGTCGTTGCAACAAGACGCATCGCGGCGGTTGCATTATTCGGCGTCGCGAACGATGGTGGTGGCCCAACAGCTTTACGAAGGCATCGAAGTAGAACCCGGCGAAGGGCCGGTGGGGCTCATTACTTACATGCGGACCGATTCCGTGACCGTTGCCAAAGAGGCCCAAACGGACGCGACGGCTTACGTGAAAAAGACCTTCGGAGCCGATCATTTGCCGCCCAAACCGCGGGTGTACAAAACCAAAAGCAAAGGCGCCCAGGAAGCCCACGAAGCGATTCGGCCGACGCTCCCCTCCCGATCGCCGGAATCCGTTCGCAAATATTTAGAGCCGGACCAATTTAAAATGTACGAGCTCATTTGGCGGCGGTTCATGGCCAGCCAAATGGCGGACGCGGTGTTCGATACGGTCACAGCGGACATTGCCGCCAAGGGGTATTTGTTTCGAGCGACGGGACACACGCTCAAATTTCCCGGATACCTGGCGGTCTACGGCGAGGTGGCTGAAGACGACGCGAAAAAGGACTCGGACGACTCCGCCAAGGCGCTTCCTCCTCTGTCGCCGGGGGATCCCTTGACGTTGAAAGACCTGAAACCGGAACAACATTTCACCGAACCGCCTCCGCGATACAACGAAGCGAGTTTGGTGAAAATGTTGGAAGAGCACGGGATCGGGCGGCCGTCGACCTACGCGCCGATCATGCACACGATTGTGGACCGCGGCTACGTTCGACTGGAAGAGAGGCGGTTTTACCCGACGGCTCTGGGCCGCGTGGTGGACCGGCAGTTGGTGGACCATTTTCCAGAGATCGTCAATGTGGATTTCACGGCCAAATTAGAGGCCCGCCTGGACGACATCGCTGAATCGCGCGAGGACTGGGTGAAGGTGATGAGAGATTTTTATGTGCCCTTCGAGGCGGAGATCAAGAAAGCCGGCAAGGGCATGGCGAAGGTGGAAATGAAACCCGAGCCCACGGACGAAAAATGCCCGAAATGCGGCGCGCCGATGGGCATTTTGGAAAACCGGCTCGGACGATATTTGTCGTGCAGTCGGTATCCCGACTGTAAGAGCACGATCCCGGTGGACCGGGAAGGCAAAAAAATCGTGCCCCAGGAGACTTCGGAAATCTGTCCCCAATGCGGGAAGCCCATGGTGATCCGCCAGGGACGGGGGTTTGGCGGGCGACCGAACCGCTACTTGGCCTGCACGGGCTATCCGGACTGCAAAACCACGTTTTCTATTGATAAAGAGGGCAATAAAATAATCCGCCCGAAACCCGAACCCACGGAATTCAACTGCGAAAAATGCAAACGGATGATGTGGAAACGGGTGGGCAAACGGGGCCCCTTTTTAGCCTGTTCCGGGTTTCCCAAATGCCGCAACATCAAACCGTTCCCGCCCAAAAAACCGGATGGAGATTGACGAGGCCCTGCATCGGTTCGACCTGCATTTAAGAGGGGAACAGAATCTCGCCGCGGCCACGCGGCGGGCGTACCGGTCGGACCTGGCGGACTTTTCCGACTATTGGCGCCGGACCCACGGCGAGCGGCCCATCGAAGAGGCGGACCGATCGGTTCTGCGGCCCTATTTGGCGAGGCTGGGCGAACGGGACTGGCGGCGGTCCACGCTCCTACGCAAATACGAATCCCTGTGGGCATTTTTTCGATTTCTAAACCGCAAAGGCTTTTGCTCCCGCAACCCAACGGACGGCCTTTCGCGGCCGAAACCGGAACGACGGATCCCCTCCTTTTGGGGAAGGCGACGTGGCGCGATTGTTGTCGTCGGCGGATCCGAACCCAAAGGCCGGATCGGCGGTGCGCGTGGCCCGGGACCGGGCGATGTTGGAATTGCTCTATTCGTCGGGTTTGCGCGCGGAGGAGACGGTGTCGTTGGCGGTCTCGGCGGTGGATCCGTGGGACGGCGCGGTGCGGGTGTTCGGGAAAGGCTCCAAAGAGCGGCTTGTCCCCGTGGGGGAACCGGCTCTTCGAGCGGTTCGAGACTATCTTAAACTCCGCGGGATCGATTTGATGTCGCCAGGTGAACAGGCCCGAAGTCCGCTGTTTGTCGGACGATCGGGACGACCGCTGAACGTGCGGACACTTCGTCGGGTCGTGGACGGGGCGGCGCGGGTTGCGGGTTTGCGCCACGCCCATCCTCACTTGTTGCGCCACTCGTTCGCGACGCATTTGTTGAACCGGGGGTGTGATTTGCGTTCCGTGCAAGACATGCTGGGCCACAAAAATTTATCCACGACACAAATCTACACGCACGTCACCACCGAACGCCTGCGCCAGGTTTACGAGAAAGCCCACCCGAGGGCCTAGTGTCGCAACCCGCGCATTTCCTCCCATGACCGTCGATCCGGTTGTTCCCGACAAAATTCGTTTGTTGATGGAAGAAGCCTCTTGCGACCGGGCGGAAGCCGAGTTGGCCATGTCGCTGGCGGGGTTCGATTTGGAAAAAGCGATCCGGACCATCGGGACGTTGTTGCGCCACATCGTCGTGGTGAAAGGCAAGTTCGTGGACGCCCAGCAAAATTTGTATGGACTTCTCATTTTGATCGCCGACACCCGCCGCGACCAATTCATTCGGGTTCGGGCGGTGGTGTCGTACAACCCCGCGCTGTTTGAAACGACGTTGGGTCAACATTGGTACGAATTTGAAAAGGACATTTACGCCGCGCGGTTGGCGGAGGGGGCGTTGCAACAGGTGAGCCAGGACCTGGAACGCTCTTTTTTGGAAGACTTAGGGGCGCGTCGGGACGAATTTTTTCCGGCGCTCAAATCCCCGTCGGGGACCAACCTGGCGGCCGTGTTGGACGGGGCGGTGAAAAAATCGTTCCCCCGGGGCCTGACGTCGGAATACGTGCCGGAGGTCATTGACTGGAACCAGTTTCGCCGGTTTCCGATCAAAGGCGAAGAACGGCCGGCGGTTTCTTCGGAAGGAGTTCCCAGCGGATCCAGCGCCGAGGAGGCCCTGCGCATTCAAATGGAGGTGCGGGAGGATCCCAAAGGGAGTCCTCTCAAAGAGGTTCGTGTGGGCGACCACGTGGCGGTGGTGTTGGCGGACAACCGCGACATCGCCCACTACATCGCCAAACTGTTCGGCCTCCTGAACGAATCCGGCCCGCGTCCGATGGACGTTCCCGTGGAAACCGTGCAACGCCACGAAGGGCGGGTTCGGTTGCACGTGCGCTTGTCCGCCGGGATCCTGGGATACGCCGAGGCGCCTGAAACCCTTTGTGTCCGTGTCCGTCCCCGCGAAACCGACCCCTGGTGGCGCCGAATGCTCCAGCGCGAATCGTCCCAATAGTCACCGACCCTTCGTCCCTCGCCCCGCTGTCTCGTCCGTCTCGTCCCCGCCCCTTGACAAAAGGGCGCGGCTTGACTATGCTTTCAGGGCGGTGGAGAAAAGTGGGGAAAAGTGGTGAAATTTGTGGAAGAGTGGGAGGATCCGTCTGTGTTTCTGAGCGGCGAGCATCGTCATGGTTTGGATGACAAGCGTCGGTTGGCGCTTCCGGCTCGGCTCCGTCAGAACGCCCGTCGGTTCGTGATGGCCCGGGGATGGGAAGGATGCCTGTCGCTCTATACGGAGGACGAATGGAAGAAATTACTCGCCAAGCTGGATGGTTTGCCCGTTGCCAACAAAGTGCACGCGCGCGCTTACAAACGTCTTTTGATTTCGGGGGCGATGTGTGTGGACGCGGATGGGCAGGGGCGCCTCTTGGTCCCCGAATCCTTAGGGCGATACGCCGGCATTCAAAAGGACGTGACGGTGGTCGGTATGGAGAACCGGATCGAACTTTGGTCTTCGGAGCGTTGGGCGTCCTATAAACGACGGGCCGAAAAGAGCGCCGCCCAGATCGCCGCACACATTGACCTCTGAGGGATTGGGTCTTACCGGTCCCGCGTCAGGCGGTGGGGAAACGGAGGCGGCGGGTGGGTCAATCGCTCACCGGTCCGTGTTGCTGTCCGAAAGTATCGCCGGGTTGCTGGTTCGGCCCGGTGGGCGGTATGTGGACGCGACGGTGGGGCTCGGCGGGCATGCGGAGGCTATTTTAGAAGCGAGCGCGCCGGACGGTCGGTTGATCGCCGTGGATCGGGACCCGACGTCCTTGGCGGCGGCTCGGGAACGGTTGGCTCGGTTTAGGGACCGCGTGACGTTTGTGGCGGGCAATTATGATCGGTTCGAAGAGCGGGCGGACATTCGCCCGGGTTCCTTAGATGGAATTTTGGCGGATTTGGGGGTTTCCTCGCCCCAGTTAGACCGGGAAGAGCGGGGGTTCAGTTTTATGCGATCGGGCCCGTTGGACATGCGGATGGATCCGACTCAGGGGAAACCGCGCGGCAATTCCTGATGGGCGCGTCGCCGGAAGAGTTGGAATCGTGTCTGAAAGCGGCGGGAGAAGTGCGGTTTGCCCGTAAGTTAGCACGGCGGTTGTTGGAGGCGGCACCCGATTTGACGACCACCGATCAGTTGGCCGCGGCGGTGTGCCGGTGGGTGCCGCGACGGGGAAAAAATCACCCTGCCACGCGGGTGTTTTTGGCGTTGCGCATGGCGGTGAATCAAGAGTTGGAGAGTTTAACGGAATTTTTGCGCCGGGCTGTGGGGGTTTTGAAACCGGGCGGGCGGTTGGCGGTGATCTCCTTTCATTCGGGGGAGGACCGGCTGGTCAAGTGGTTTGGGCGCGGGGAAGCGGCGGCGGGGCGGTTTCGGATCATCACCAAAAAGCCTCTGGAGGCGTCCGAAGAGGAACAGCGCCTCAACCCTCGGTCCCGGAGCGCCAAATTGCGGGTGTTCGAAAAAATTTAGGTTACTGCTCAGCTCCCTCACCCTGCCCTCTCCCAAGAGGAGAGGGAAATCTTTGTTTTCCTTCCCCTCTTGGGGGAAGGCCCTTCGGGCCCGGGGCCTGCTCGGCCCGTTGCAATCGTGTGCCGCGGGCACACGCAACCCCCGAAGGGGCGGATGAGGGACCTGGGTAGTTACAAGTTTAGACACCACGAGCGACAGAACCCGGGAGAGGAAAGGCTTGTCCTTTCCTCTCCCGGACATTTTGAAACAGCGGAGGCCGCACGTGCGGGGTTCCCGGGAGATGGGAACCGCCCTCTTTGTTGGAGGGGGCGGGTTGTTTATTTTGTTTTCGGTTTCGGCTTGGTTCCATGTCCAGTCGGTGCGGTTGTCCTATCGGGCCCAATCGGTTCGCCAGGACTTGGATCGGTTGGAACGCAAGGAACAGGCCGAACGCCGTCGTTTGGAGTCGGCGATGTCGTTGGCCCGTTTGGACCAGACGGCCCGGTCTCGGCGGGGATTGGCGTTGCCTCGTCCGGACCAGGTTCGCCTTTTGCCCGACGTTTGACCGTGCGTTTTCGATTTCGCCTGGTGATGGGGCTGATGGCCGCGGGGTTTCTGGCGGTGACAGCGCGGTTGGCCTATCTTCAGGTTTGGCGCCATCGGGATTTGTCCCAACGAGCTCAGTCCCAAGCGGAACGGTGGGTTCGCGATGCTCCGCGCCGGGCGCCCATCCGGGACCGGCACGGAGACGTGTTGGTGGATTCCGTTCGGGTGGCGTCGTGTTACGCCGATCCCCGCCTGTTGCCCCACCCCGATACCACGGCCCAGCGGTTGGCGAAACCCCTCCGTCTGTCCGCGTCTGAAATCACTGAGCGCATTCGGCGAGCGCCCGGCGCGTTCGTGTGGCTGAAACGGCGATTGGGCGCCGACGAATCACGGGCGATCGAAGAAGAAAATTTACGCGGCATCGGTTTGCAATGGGAATACCGGCGGTTTTATCCCAACGGGGATTTGGCCGGCCCCCTCTTGGGCGTTGTGGGGGAAGACGGCCGAGGATTGTCGGGCCTGGAATACGCGTTCAACAAAGAATTGATGGACCCCCGTCCGCCCTTACGGGCCCTGCGCGACGGGCGGGGGCGGCGGTTAATGGAAACGTCTTCCGAACGGCCTTCGGCCGGCGGGTTGCGGCTGAGCATCGATCGGAAAATCCAATTCATTGCCGAGCGGGAACTGGACACGGCTTTACGGCGTGCCCAGGCCCGATCGGGCATCGTCGTTGTCCAAGACCCTTGGACCGGAGAGATTTTGGCCATGGCGGGCCGGCCGGCGGTTTCCCTGACGTCGGAGTCGGTGGCTTCGCCCGAGGAACTCATGGTGAGGGCCGTTCAATGGTCCTTCGAACCCGGATCCACGTTCAAAGTGGTGACGGCGGCGGCCGCGTTGGAAAACAAGTCGGTTCGGCCCGGGGAATTGATAAACTGTGAGTCCGGGAAGTGGAAATACGCCGACGTCGAAATCAACGATCACGAACCGGAAAAGATCATCACGTTTGCCCGGTCCATGGAAGTCTCCTCCAACATCGCTTTATCGAAAGTGGGGTTGCGCGTCGGCAAAGAAAAGATGTACGACACCGTGCGCGCTTTTGGATTCGGATCGCGGACCGGTTTTGATCTTCCGGGTGAGGCGGTGGGCCTCTTAAAACCACCGTCCCAATGGAGCGGTGTGACCTTGCCGATCCTGTCGTTCGGTCAGGAAGTGGGGGTGACGGCCCTTCAGTTGGCCGGGGCGTTCAGCGCTATCGCCAACGGCGGGCGGCTGCTGGAACCTCACGTCTGCCTGGACGCCGATTGGCCTTCCGGGGAAACGCCCCGGTGGCCGGTCCCGACGGAGGTGCGGCGCGTCATGAGCCCCGAGACCGCGGCCACGTTGACCACTTTTATGGAAGGTGTTGTGTTAAAGGGGACCGGGGTGGACGCGGTTTTGCCGGGTTGGCAAGTGGCCGGAAAGACGGGGACCGCGCAAAAAATCGATCCCCGCACCCGGGCCTATTCACGGGAAAAATACGTGGCGTCCTTTGCAGGGTTCGCCCCGTCGCGTCGGCCGCGGTTGACCATCGTGGTGATCATCGACGAACCCAAAGGGCTCATCTGGGGAGGCTACAACGCCGCCCCGGTGTTTAAGAACATCGCGTGGCAGGCGCTTTCGTTGTTGGGGGTTCCCACCGATGAGCCCCCGCCGCCCGGCCCGGCGTCGAAAGGAGAAAAAAAACGGTGAAACCTTTGTCGGATCTCGTGGACCACGGGCAACCGGTGCCCGTCAGCGGAATTGCCGTGGATTCGCGCGCGGTGAAGCCGGGCAACCTGTTCGTGGCCATTCGGGGCGTCCACCACGATGGACACGATCACGTGGACGACGCGGTTCGGGCGGGCGCGGCCGCGATCCTGGCTGAACGGCCGGTGACGGCGCCTGTTCCGGTCCTTCTTGTTCCATCCACGTCGGCGGCGCTGTCCGCAGTGGCGGCGCGGTTTTTTGATTTTCCGGCCCGAGCCCTCGACATCGTCGGCGTGACCGGGACCAACGGCAAGACCACCATCACCTATCTGCTGGAAAGCATTTGGCGCACGGAATCGGTGTCGGGCGGCGTGATGGGCACCATCGAATATCGGTGGCCCGGCCATTTGGAAAAAGCGGTGAACACCACGCCCCACGCCTTGGACGTTCAACGGTTGTTGGCGGCCATGCGCGCCGATGGTGTCCGCCGGGTGGCCATGGAAGCCTCCAGCCACGCCCTAGCGTTGGGACGGGTGGAGGACGTGTGTTTTGCTATCGGCATTTTCACCAACTTGACCCAAGACCACCTGGATTTTCACAAGGACATGGAAGGCTATTTTCAGGCCAAGGGGCGGTTGTTTGAAAGTCTGGCTCGGTCCCCGCGGCCGGTCCGGCGGGCGGTCATCAACCGGGACGATCCGTGGGCCCCGCGTTTTATCGACAAAACATCCGTGCCGGTCTGGACGTATGGATTAGAAAAATCGGCGGATTTCGGCGCTGTGGATGTTCGATTGGCGGCGGACGGGTCTCGTTTTCGACTGGTCAGCCCGATGGGCGAGCGGCCCGTCCATTTGTCCTTGGTGGGCCGCTACAACGTCTACAACGCGTTGGCCGCCGTGGCGGCGTCGGTTTCGTTGGGGACTCCCCTGGACACGGCGGTTCGCGGCGTGGAATCGTTGGCGGGCGTGCCCGGCCGTTTGGAACGGGTAACGGAACACGCCACGGGCGGAATCCCTACGGCGTTTCCGTTCAGCGTGTTTGTGGATTTTGCCCACACGGAAGACGCCCTGCGCAATGTGTTGGGCGCCGTCCGACCGTTAACGAGAGGGAGGCTTATCGTCCTGTTCGGATGCGGAGGCGATCGCGACAGAACCAAACGGCCGAAAATGGGAGAACTCGCGGCTCGCTTGGCGGATCATGTGGTGGTGACATCGGACAATCCCCGATCGGAAGATCCTGCCGCCATAGCGGCGGAGGTGGAAGCGGGGGTCAAACGGGTTCTGGACCGATCTTACGACGTGTTGGTTGAACGAACGCACGCCATCGGCCGCGCGTTGTCCATGGCGCGGGCGGGCGATGTGGTGGTGTTGGCCGGCAAAGGGCACGAAACCTATCAGATTTTCAAGGACCGAACCGAGGATTTCGACGATCGCGTTCACGTTCGACGGTGGTTGGCGGACCGCGCATGACCCTTTCCTATTCGTGGGAAGAATGGGCGGCCTTGGCCGGAGGCCATCTGGGGAAAAAAGGAACGGATCGGCCTGGCCGTGTGGTGATTGATTCACGGGCGGTTCAACCCGGCGATCTCTTTGTGGCGCTTAAGGGGGAACGGGCGGACGGACACGATTTTTTAAACGAGGTGGCCGCCCGGGGAGCCGCCGGGGCTCTGATCAGCCGGGCGGGGGACGGTTTGCCCGACGGGTTCGGCTGGATCCGCGTGGACGATCCGTTGGCGGGGTTGCAGAAAGCGGCGGCCGGCCATCGGAAAAAAATGGGCCTGAAGGTGATCGGAATCACGGGGTCCAACGGAAAAACAACCACCAAAGAAATGCTCGCGCACGTTTTGCGGTCAGCCGGCCGCACCGTGTGCGCCACCCGGGGCAATTTAAACAGCCAGATCGGTCTTCCCTTGATGTTGTTGGACCTGAATTCCGAACAATCCCACGCTGTGTTGGAAATGGGGGCTTCCGCTAAGGGGGATTTAACATCGTTGGCGTCGATGGCATGTCCGGCGATGGTTGTTCTGACCGGTATTGGCCGGGCCCATTTGGAAACTTTTGGGTCGCCGGAAGGGGTTCTGGCCGCCAAATGGGAACTGGTGGAATTTTTGGGCAAAGAGGGGATCGCTTTTTTGAACGGGGACGATCCGCGATTAATGGAAAAAAAGAGCGACGCGGGTTGTTCGGTGGTGACGTTTGGAACGGGTCCCGGCTTGGATGTGCGGGCCGAACGGGTCCGCCAGGACCCCGCGGCCGTTTTTGACCTGGTGGTGGGCGGCGCCCGTCGGGAAGTCCGCCTTCCGGTTCCGGGAATTTTCAACGTGACCAACGCTCTGGCCGCCGCGGCGGTGGCGTTGTGGGAACGGGTGCCGTTGCCCGACGTGGCCCGGGCCCTGGGGACGTTTACGCCGCCGGCTCAACGCATGCAAGTTCGGCGCCGGCCGGACGGCGCCTTGTTTGTGATCGACGCGTACAACGCCAATCCCGATTCCATGGCGGCCAGCCTGAACAGTTTCGTCAACGCTTATCCCGGTTCGCCCAAAGTGGTTGTGCTGGGAAGCATGCTGGAGTTGGGCGAAGTCTCGGAACACGAACACCGCCAGCTGGGCCAGGCGTTGGCAACGCTTCCCCTGGAACGGGTCTTCTTTGTCGGACCGGAAGGCCCCTGGGTTCGAGCCGGTTATGACGATGCCGGAGGGAAAAAATTATTTACAATGGGAGAGGATCGCTTCGCGTTGCGCGACGAAATCGCCCGCGTTCTCCGGCCGGACGCCGTCGTTCTGTTCAAAGCCTCCCGCGGCGTCCGGTTGGAAGAAATTTATGAAAGTCTATAACGACTCAGGGGTCTTTCCCTCTCCTCTTGGGAGGCTGGTCGCAGAGCTCCCAGCACCGGGGGCGGCAGAGCCGCTGATGCGAGGGAAGGGTGAGGGAACTGTTTCTCCGACCACACTACGGTCCGGATCCCTCATCCGGCCCTCCGGGCCACCTTCTCCCAAGCGGAGAAGGAAGGCTGTTCTCTATCGTCGGAGACGACAGAAACCTGAGCAGTTACGAAAGTCTATTGAAGGGGGCATGGCAGACGGGCTGACTTTCTTTCAACGGGAGACGTCAATCGGCTTGAAGTCAATTAGTCATCCATGTCCCCCTGAAATGGCGGGAACAAAAAGAGAGGATATTGCGTGCTATATTTCTTAGCGTCGTGGCGGGACGTGTTTTCGCCGTTAAATGTTTTTCAGTATATTTCGTTTCGGTCGGGCGGGGCTTTTTTGACGTCGCTCCTTGTTTGTTGGCTGTTCGGCCGACCGCTGGTCCGGTTATTGAACGGGCTGAAAATGCAGCAGTTCATTCGTGAATACGGACCCCAAACTCATCTCAAAAAAGCGGGGACCCCCACCATGGGCGGGTTGCTGATTCTTGGGGCGATGGTCGTTTCGACGGTTCTGTGGGCCCGTTTGGACAACCGGTTCATCCTGTGGTCTTTGGCGACGGTTTTTATCCTGGGAACTGTTGGGTTTGTGGATGACTATCGCAAATGGTTAAAAAAGCATCCGGCGGGCGGCTTGTCGGCCCAAACGAAAATGGCGGTTCAGGTGGCCTTGGGGTTGGCGGTGGGGATTTATTTCTACTTTTTTCCCTCGAACCTCGAGTTCGGACCTCGGGTGTTTGTCCCGTATTTGAAAGAAGTCCATTTCTGGCTGGGCGGTTTTTCGGTGGCGTTGGCCATGGCGGTGATTGTGGGAGCGTCCAACGCGGTCAATTTAACGGACGGGCTCGACGGATTGGCGCCGGGAACCTTGACGGTGAGCGCCTTGACGTTCGCCGTGTTCGCGTACATGGCCGGCAACGCCAAATGGGCGGAGTATCTTCGGTTGGTGCACGTGCCCGGCGCGGGGGAGCTGACGGTGTTTCTGGCGGGAATGGCCGGGGCTTGCTTGGGATTTTTGTGGTACAACGCCCATCCGGCTGAAATTTTTATGGGCGACACCGGGTCGTTGCCCCTGGGGGGCGTGCTGGGCTTCGCGGCGTTAAGCGTTAAACAGGAACTGATCCTGTTGGTGGTGGGCGGCATTTTCGTGGCCGAGGCCCTGTCGGTTCTTCTTCAAGTGGGGTCGGTTCGGCTCCGGGGGGGCCGACGAGTGTTTCGAATGGCGCCGTTGCATCATCATTTTGAATTGGCGGGGTTGGCGGAAACCAAGGTCACCATCCGGTTTTGGATCGCGGCCATTGTGTTGGCCCTTTTGGCGCTGACGTCCATTAAAATTCGCTGACATGAAACCAATCGAACAATTGCCATTTGTGCGGGCCTGGTTTGACCAACGCCGGGTGTTGGTTGTGGGGTTGGGCAAATCGGGGGTCGCGGCCGCCTCGCTCTTGGCTCGACTGGGTGCCCGGGTGGCCGTAACGGAAAAAAAAGATCGGTCCAACTGTCTTTCGTGGGTTCGTCAGCTTCCGGCCTCGGTCCAGTTGGAGACCGGCGCTCACCGGCTCCTTCAACGGGACTGGGACCTGGCGGTGGTCAGCCCGGGAGTGCCCGCGGAGGTGGGAAATTCTTTCCGAGAAAAAGGCGTGCCCGTGTGGGGGGAACTGGAACTGGCTTACCGGGTGTTGGTTCTGGCGGACCGTTGGCCCGCCTGGTCCGCGGCCATCACCGGCACAAACGGAAAAACAACGACCACCTCTTTGATGGGCGCTATTTTTCGCGCGGCGGGTCGGAACACGGTTGTGGCCGGAAACATCGGGGTCCCTCTCTGCGCCGTGATCAACGACGTTCGATCCGACGGAGCGGTGGCCCTGGAAGTGTCCAGTTACCAATTGGAAACCGCCGAAGCGTTTCGGCCCGCCGGAGGTGTCGTGCTGAACGTGACGCCGGACCATCTGGCCCGGCACGGTACCATGGCCGCGTACGCCCGGACCAAGTTCCGCCTGTTTCAGTCCCAACAACCCGCCGACGCGGCCATTTTGAATTCCCAGGATCCCTGGTGCCGGACGTTGGCGCCCACGGTTCATGGAAGGGTTCACTGGTTTAACGACCGAATTTCACGTCCGTGGAAAACACCGCGATATCTTCCTGGCCGTCACAACGTGGCCAACGCCATGGCGGCGGCGGTCTGCGCGCGGGCCTTGGGCGTGCCTGACACAGCCATCGCGCGGGCGTTGGCTGCCTTCCGCGGGGTGGAACATCGATTGGAACCCGTTCGGACGTGGCGGGGCGTGCGGTTTATCAATGATTCCAAAGCGACCAATGTGGACTCGACCCGTGTCGCGCTGGATTCCTTGCCGGGTCCCTTGTTCATCATTTTGGGCGGGGAAGACAAAGGGGCCCCCTACGGGCCATTGATCCCGCTATTGAAGAAAAAAGCCAAGGAAATCCTGTTGATCGGCGAAGCCACGCCGAAAATCGCCAAAGAATTAGCGGGCGCGGCCCCCCAGGTCGTTTGCGGGACACTGGCTAAAGCCGTTCAACACGCCGCGTCCTCGGCCCAACCGGGGGACACGCTGTTGTTGTCGCCGGCCTGCGCGTCGTTTGATCAGTTCGACAACTTTGAGCATCGGGGCCGCTGTTTTAAAAAAGAGGTGGGCCTGCTTCCGTGAGTCCCGCCGCCAAACGCAAGCGGCCTCCCGATCGGAGACTGTTGATGACCACCGGCGCCTTGGTGGGAATCGGTTGGTTGGTTCTGTATTCCGCCAGCGCGTTGGTGGCCGAGGGGCGGTTTGGAGACCAATATTATTTTTTAAAACGGCAAATTCTTTGGACCGCTCTGGGGACCGCGGCGTTGTTGGCGGCGTACCATATCCCTCTGGCCTGGATACAAAAGATGGCTCGGCCGCTTTTGGTAACGACCGTGGTGTTGTTGGTGATGGTTCTGGTGAGCGGGCACGAGGTCATGGGCGCCAAACGATGGCTCCGATTCGGTGGGTTTGGGTTTCAGCCGTCAGAACTGGCGAAACTGGGCCTGATTTTGGCCCTGGCCGACTACTTGGACCGGCGTCAAAGCCGTCTGGGTCGGTTTTTGAACGGATTCGTCCCCTCCCTCGTTCTGACGGGCATGGTGGTGGGCCTGATTGTCCTGGAACGGGATTTGGGAACCCCCCTTTTGATCGGATGTGTGGCCATGGGGATGATTTTTTTGGCGGGGGCCCGTCCAGCCCACTTGATGGCGACAGTCCTGGCCGTTTTACCGGCTCTTTATTTGGCTGTTTTTCACGTGGCGTATCGGCGTCAACGGTTCCTGGCGTTTTTGGATCCGTGGAAAGACGCCAAAGGTACCGGTTATCAACTGGTTCAATCGTTGTTGGCGTTGGGGTCCGGGGGCTTGTGGGGTAAAGGCGCGGGAGAATCCACCATCAAAATGTATTACATGCCTGAAACCCAAACGGATTTTATTTTTCCGATCTTCGGAGAAGAGTTCGGATTTGTGGGCACGTCGATTGTTACGGCCCTGTATTTTTATCTCAGTTACACCTGTTTAAGAGTGGCGACCCAGGCGGTCCATTGGTTTCACGCGTTGGTGGCCGCGGGGGTGGGCTTGTGGTTGGGCGGGCAAGTGTTGATTAATTTGGGCGTGGTGACCGGCCTCTTGCCGACCAAGGGGATTCCGCTTCCGTTCATGTCGTTCGGGGGGTCTTCGATGCTGGTGTTGATGACGGGGATTGGACTGGTATTGAACGTTTCGCGCCAAGCGGGGACACCGATCTTGTCGTCCTCGTCGGCCCGGAAAATCGCATGAAAAAAAATGCGCGGGTTCTTATTTCCGCCGGTGGAACGGGCGGGCACATCTTACCGGGGTTGGCCGTCGCAAAAATATTGCGCGAGCGGGGGCATCGGGTCCATTTTGCGGTCAAGAAAGATGAAAAAACTCCCGCATTTCTGGCCCGGGAAAAGTTTTCTTCCTCGGCCTTTCAATTTGAGGGCTTTCCCAGGAACTTGTCGATACGGTCCCTGACATTTCCGGTGATGGCCGCGGCCGCCCTGGCCTGCGCCCGACGAATTCTGCGGCGCGAAACGCCGGATGTCGTTTTGGGAATGGGGGGCTACATCACGGTGCCGGTGGGTGTGGCGGCAATAATGCGCCGTGTGCCGTTGGTGGTTCACGAACAAAACGTGCGGGCGGGTTTGGCCAATCGGCTTTTATCCCGATGGGCCCGGGCCGCGGCGGTGAGCTTTGAGGAAACCGTCGGCCTTTCCTCCCGCGTGAATCGCACGGTGGTGACCGGACTGCCTCTGCGGCCGGATGTGGTGCCACAAGATCCCGCCCAGAGCCGCCTGCGGTTGGGGTTGGACCCCCAGGCGCCCACCCTCTTGATTTTCGGCGGGAGCCAAGGGGCCCGTTCATTGAACGCCCGGGTGTGGGCGGCGTTGCCGAAATGGGCCGCCCAGAAGCCGCGCTGGCAATACATCCATTTGACCGGTCCTGCCGACGAACCCGAGGGTCGGACGGTTTACCAAAAGTTCGGACTCAGGGCCCACGTGACCGCCTATCTGGCGGACATGGCCGCGGCCTATTCCGCGGCGGACGCGGTGGTGGCCCGGGGCGGTGCCAACACGGTCATGGAATTGAGGCGCATGGGCCGGACCGCGTTGTTGATCCCTTATCCCCACGCGACCGACAACCACCAAACGGACAACGCCCGCTATTTGGAGCGACTTGGTTTGGCCCGTGTCCTTTTGGAAAAAGAAGCCGACCCCTACGTGCTGGCGGACTGGTTTCATCGTCTGCCGGACGAAACCGTGTTGCGGCGAGACATTCAAGGCCGTTTGTCGGTCACGGACCCGGTTTTCAACGACGCCGCCCAGAAGGTCGCCCATTTGGTGGAGGAGGAACTGTGAAACGATCGCGGAAAAATATTCTGGTGGTTAATGACGATGGGGTTTACGGCGCCGGACTGAAACCGTTGGCTCGCGCGTTGGGCCAGTTGGGCCGTGTGGTGGTGGTTGTGCCGGAACGGGAACGATCGGCGGCCAGTCACGCCATCACCTTGCACAAACCGATCCGTGTCCGAAAGTTGGAACCGAACTTTTACATCATGAACGGCACGCCCGCCGATTGTACGCGGTTCGGCGTGATCGCCATGATGAAAGAGAAATGCGATTTGGTGGTGTCTGGCATCAACCACGGCGCCAACCTGGGGGCCGACACGATGTATTCGGGCACCGTGGGCGCCGCCAAAGAGGCCTGCATGTTGGGCATTCCGGCCTTGGCCGTATCGGTGACGACCAAGGAGGAAAAACCCCATTTCGATACCGCCGCGCGAATGGCGGTGGTTGTGGCCCGGGAAATGCTGAACCGCGGGTTGCCCCAACACACGCTGTTAAACGTCAACGTGCCCAACCATCCCTGGCGGTCGCTGAAAGCCGTCCTGGTCACCACGTTGGGCCGGCGCATTTATGGTCGGGCGTTGTCCCCGCGGACCGATCCGCGAGGACAAACCTACTATTGGATGGCTGGCGCCGTTCCCCGGGGCGTGGCTGAGCCCGGATCGGATATCGCCGCCATCGAGGCGGGAAAGGTTTCTGTCACCCCCCTCAAATTGTATTTGACCGACGACGCTTTTCTCCCGGATCTCCGCCGTTGGCGTTGGTCGATTAGAAAGTAACCGGGGTGGCAGTATACTAACCAGTCCCTTATTTAGGCTACATTCTGGGAGCCCCATTTTGGCCGGATTTAAGGAGCGACGAGGGGTCGTGCCTGCCAGTGGCAGGCGTTCACGACGGGCCGAGAAGGCCCTGGCCCCGAAGGGGGATGCGGGCCATCGTAACCGAGGAGCGACGCAGAAGCCGGGCAAAAGGGGGCTCCCCCTTCGGGGCCAGTCCCTTTTGGGCTACCGCTTTGCCGAATTTTCTGTCCGTATTCCCGATACGACCAGAAAATTCGGCTTCGCGTCGCCGCAAAATTGACTGGCCAGAATGTAGCCTAAATAAGGGACTGGTTAGTAAACACAAACGGTCGACCCTTGGGGACGGAAAAGACGGATCTTTTTCTGAGTCAGACCATGAAAATTGAGTTGACATCGCTCAATTTTCATGGTAACCTTTGACCATGGAACGAGCGTTTCATTTGAGCCGATTGGATCGGCTGTTTCGCGCGACGCCGGTGGTGGCGATCCTGGGACCGCGCCAATGCGGGAAGACCACGCTGGCACGTCAATACGCGAAGAGCCGGGCCATCTATTTTGACCTGGAAAATCCGCGGGACCTTCAACGGTTGGACCAACCCTTTCTTGCGCTGGAGGGGCTCGAGGGCCTGGTGGTCATTGATGAAATTCAACGGTCGCCCGGCCTTTTTAAAGCTCTTCGGGTGCTTGTGGATCGACCTAAAAACAAGGCCCGCTATTTGATCTTAGGAAGCGCTTCGCGGGAGCTGATTCGCCAGGGTTCGGAAACCCTCGCCGGACGCATTTCGTTCATGGAATTAACGCCTTTTTCCCTTTTTGAAGTGGGTTCTCCGGACTGGAAGCGTCTTTGGGACCGGGGGGGATTCCCCAACTCGTTTCTGGCTCGGTCAGGGCAACAAAGCCGCGACTGGCGGGAGGCCTATGTCTCCACGTTTTTAGAGCAGGATGTCCCTCTGTTGGGGTTCCAGATTCCCCCGCGCACTCTCCGACGTTTTTGGATGATGTTGACTTTTTACCATGGGCAAATTTTTAATGCGTCTGAAATTGGTCGATCTTTGGGGGTGGCCCACACCACCGTTCAGCGTTATCTGGATATTTTAAACGGCACCTTCATGGTGCGGGTCCTTCTGCCTTGGGTTGAAAACATTAATAAGCGATTGGTCAAATCCCCCAAAATTTATTTTCGCGATTCAGGCCTGTTTCTCTCCTTGCTGGGCGTGGAAAGTGCGGCGGCATTGCAACAGCACCCCAAACTCGGGGCCGCCTGGGAGGGGTTCGCCCTTGAAGAGGTGGTGCGCCGACATGGGGCTCGCGAAGAAGAAGTTTTTTTTTGGGCCACCCACGGAGAAGCGGAATTGGATCTGCTGGTGTTCCAAGGGGGGAAGCGGTGGGGGTATGAATTCAAATACGCCGATGCCCCCCGAATCACCCGATCCATGACCCAAGCCATTCAGGATTTGCGCTTGGATCATTTGATTGTGGTTTTTCCCGGTTCTGATTCCTACAAATTAAGTCCGACCATCACCGCGACGGGTTTGTCCGCCCTTTCCGATCGTCTTGGGCTGATAAAAGGTAACTACCCAGATCCCTCATCCGCTCTTTCGGAGCACCTTCGAATCAGCGGCTCTGCCGCCTCAGGTGACCGGAGCTCTGCGACGGTCCCCCCAAGAGGGGAAGGAAAACAAAGAATTTCCCTCTCCTCTTGGGAGAGGGCAGGGTGAGGGATTTGAGCAGTTACGATAAAAGGATAAACGGGTTCCCTTAAATGGAGCGTTTTGAGGTTGTTTCATCGTTTGAGCCGGCTGGGGACCAGCCGGAGGCCATCCGTCAACTGACCGAAGGCATTCGCCAGAACCAACCGCACCAGGTCTTGCTGGGGGTCACCGGAAGCGGCAAAACGTTCACTGTCGCCAACGTCATCGCCCAGGTGAACCGGCCGACGCTTGTGATTTCGCCCAACAAAATCTTGGCCGCCCAGCTTTACGCGGAGCTTAAGGCGTTTTTTCCCCACAACGCGGTGGAATATTTCATTTCCTATTACGACTATTACCAACCGGAAGCCTACGTTCCCCAAAGCGACACTTACATTGAAAAAGACGCCTCGATCAACGACCACATCGACCGGCTCCGGTTAAAAGCCACGTCGTCGCTGTTGGAACGGCGCGACGTGGTGGTGGTGGCGTCGGTGTCGTGCATTTACGCTCTGGGCAGTCCCCGGGATTACCGGAACATGTGCGTGTTTTTGGAGAAAGGCGCGCCCAAAGTCCGGGAAGACCTTTTGCGCGAGTTGGTGGACATCCAATACGAACGCAACGAAATCGCTTTTTCCCGGGGAAAATTTCGTGTCAAAGGCGACGTGGTGGAAATATTTCCGGCCTATTTAGAAACCGCCCTGCGGGTGGAACTGGACGGGGATCGGGTGGCCCGATTGCGGGAGTTTGACCCGTTGACGGGACGCACCATTCAAGAAAAAGAGCGCTCCTACATTTATCCGGCCAAACATTTCGTGACCACTCAGGAAGTCATTGATCGGGCGTTGGTCTCCATTTCCAACGAGCTGAAAGAACGGTTGACGGACCTGCGGGCCCACAACAAATTATTGGAAGCCCAGCGGTTGGATCAGCGAACGCGCTTTGATATGGAGATGCTGAAAGAAGTGGGGTTTTGTCACGGCATTGAAAACTATTCTCGGGCGTTGTCCGGCCGTCCGGCGGGGGAACGGCCGGAATGTTTGCTGGATTATTTCCCGAAAGATTATCTGGTGGTGATCGACGAATCTCACGTGACGGTGCCGCAAATCGGCGGGATGTTTGAGGGCGATCGGTCCCGCAAACAAACCCTGGTGGACTATGGGTTTCGCCTTCCCTCGGCCCTGGACAA
>JADJZR010000020.1 GCA_016715645.1 Elusimicrobiota bacterium
ACCAGCCGAATGAGCTCGCGGGCCGCGGGGGGCAACGCCGTTCCCCGCCGAGTGACCACACCGTAACTGTCCCGGCCGAACAAGTCCCCCGTGCTTCGCACGGCCAGACGGCGGCGGTCATCCTTTGATAGGCACAGCTCCGGGACCACTGCCACGCCGAACCCGGCGGCGGCGTAGGTCTTGATCGCTTCCCACCCTCCCGCCTCCAGACCCACCTGATAAGGCAGGCCCGCCTTCGTCAGGGCCTCTTCCACCAAGACCCGGGTGATGGATTGTGAACCCGGGAATAATAAGGGGTGCCGGGCCAGTTCCGGGAGCTTGACCGTTCCGCCCTTGGCAAAGGGGTGGCCCTTGGCGCACACCGCCACCCTTGGATAGTCCCGGGACGGGCGGTAGCTCGCCCAGGCGGGGACGATGGTGAGCGATCGGACGCCCAGGTCCAGTTCTCCCGCTTTTAGCATGCGGAGCGTTTCGTCCGCCCGCTGGTGGTGGAGAACGATCCGGACCTTCGGGTGTTTTTTTTGAAACGCCTTCAAAATGGAGGGAAGAGGTAGAGCACCCCCGCCTCCCCGGCGCCGATCCGCAACAATCCTTGGGCTTCTCCGCTCAGGCGTTCCTTCAGTCTGTCCTTCAGACCCTCCCACTGGTCCAGGGCCGGGCCCGCTTCGGCCACCAGGGCCTCCCCGGCGGGGGTGAGCGCCGCCCGGCGGCCGCGCCGCTCGAATAGCGCGATCCCCAGCTCCCGTTCCAGCGCCTTCACCGACGCCGTCACCGCCGGTTGCGTCCGGTGAACGGTCTCCGCTGCGCGGGAATACCCGCCCCCGCTCGCCACCGCCAAGAACGCTCGCATCTGTTGGATTTCCATGCCAATAGATTATCAGGTTTTATATCAGTTATCAATACTATTAGTTTGATTTATCTATGTTTCACCCTTACAATGGAGGTGAGGGACGAGCGTATCCTCCCTCCGACATCATGGGCGACTCCATCTCCGGACCCTCGCAGGTCCAAAAGGCGGTAGCCTTATGAAACGGTCTCTCCGCGTATCAGTCGCTGGGTTCTCTGTCTTCTGTTTGTTTCTCGCCCCTCTCCTCGCCGACACTTGGGAAGAACGCAACGCCGACCGGCACGTCCTTCTCCTCTCCATGGACCGGGACGTGGAAATATTCCCGGACTTTTCCTATAAGTCCGCCTCCGTGACCCAATACAAGGTTCAAAGCCCCGAGGCCATCAAAAACGGATTCGGCGAGTTCCAGCGGGAATACAATCCCCGGTTCGATAAATTAAAGATGGAAGCCGTGATCATCACCCCGGAAGGAAAACGCATCCACCACAAAAAAGTTCAAGACAAGGCCCGTTCCGGGGGCAACGCTGTTTATGACGACACCCGCGTGGTGACCCTCACGCTTCCACGGCTCACGGTGGGGTCCACGGTGGAACTTATCGTGTCCCATCATAACTTCAAACCCCGGGTGCCCGGTCAGGTGGAGTTTATCCGCCAGATCGAACCCTCTGTCGCGGTCAAGAGCGTCCACCACTCCCTCACCTGGCCCCAGGGAATGGGCCTGTCCTTGATCCCGCTTAACGGGCTTGAACCAGGCAAGTCCACCGTGCAAGACGGCAAACACAAACAAGAATGGTTTTCCCACGAAAGCGACGAAATCCCCGAAGAATCCCACATGCCCCCCATGGAACAGGTGACCGCCTCTTTGGGCGTCTCCCATTGGAAGGATTGGTCCCAAATGGACGCCTTCTTTGCGCCAGTGGTCGAGGGATCAGCCAAAGTCACGCCCCCCATCCAAAAGCTGGCGGAGGACATCATGGCCAAGTCCACCGCCACCGCCGACCGAATTCAGGAAGTCTTTAACTACATCGACGACAATATCAGGTATGTCTCCATGAACCTGGGCCAGAACGGGCTCACCCCGCACCCGGCGGAGGAAACCCTGAAGAACCGCTACGGGGACTGCAAGGACCGCGCGGCCCTGGCCATCGCGGTTCTTAAGGCCCTGGGCGTGAAGGCCTACCCCTGCCTAGTCGCCCCGGAATTGCCCGACATTGACGACCGACTCCCCCGCTGGGGGTATTTCAACCACATGATCGCCGCCGTGGACTTCGAGGGCCTCCATTTCGTGGAGTCCACGGACAACAACTTCCCCTTCAATGAACAGCACCCCGGCCTGAACGGCGCCCAGGTCTTCTTGGTTAACGGCCAGGGGGGAAAACGGGTCGCGCTCCCCTCGGAAGACGTGACCCGAATGGGATACGGTCAGTCCAAGCGGATTCAGCTTCTACCCGACGGGTCCGGACGGCTGGAGCAGACGGAATTCTTCCCCCGCGATTCCACACCGGACATTCGAAAGAGTTTGCGTCACTTGGAATCAATGCCCGAACTGCTGGCGACAAAAATGAAGCAGGAATTTCTTACAGCCGCGCAACCGGGGATTTTGGACGGCGTATTCGGTTACGTAGGCGTTGACCAGCGGTTCGGACGAATTCAAGCCCATATCACCGGCACGGTTCCGGGAATCGCCAAGAAAAATGGGCCGTTCCTGGTCTATGACTTAGACATCGAAGACCGGATGAAGGACTTTCCAGAATCCCCCCGCGTCCATCCTCTCTGGTTTACCGATACCGACTACGCCCACACGGAAGCCGTGGTCCAGATTCCGGCGGGATATGCCGTGGAACATCTCCCACGGGATTTCGATATGAAGACCGACGCCATCCGTTTCAAACGCTCCTGCAAACTGGAGGGCAACACCTTCACGGTCGTCGAGGACCGCTGGCTCTCCCCGGCCCGGCTCCCCGCCACGGAATACCCTCGCCTTCGTCAATTCCACCAAGAGTTAAAGACCGCCTCCGAAGACAGCCTGATCCTGCGCGAATTATCGGTGAAGGAGGCGCGTAAACCCTGACACCCCCTCCACCGGGCCCCGTTCACCGGGCCCGTGGTCGGGGGGATTCTTGACAACCTGTGACGATGAAAAAAATATACGCAGGAGGGTTGCCATGTCTCATTTCAACGAACGCGAACCTAAACTTAAAGAATTCGGAAAAAGTTGGAAGGACCTCGCCAAGCTTTTTGCCGTTAGAAACAGCACGGGGGATGACGTCCCCACTATCACGGAGTCCCTCGCGTTTTTCAAAAGGGCCGCGGACAACGCTTCCGACGACATCCTTTATAAGATGGGCGAGGCCTGCTCCAAGGGCCAAGGCCGGGTGCCAAAAGACCCGGTCCAAGCCGCCCGATGGTGGCGGGACGCCGCCGCCTGCGGACACGTTCAGGCGATGATGATGTTGAGCGTGGTCCACACCCTCGGCGTGGGCGTGCCCAAGGACGCAGCTCTGGCCAAGATGTGGCTCGAGCGAGAGGCCCGAGTAGGGGACGATAAAACCCACTTGACCATGGCCAAGGCCTACGGTGAAGTAAAAAACTCGCCGGAGCACCGCGAGAAATCCCTTGCAATGCTCCGCCTATCGGCGGAGGAAGGCAACCCCGAAGCCCAACGGGATTTGGGGGTCAGGTATGTCGAGGGCGATGGAGTGGTGAAGGACTACGGCGAGGCCCTCCGATGGTTCCGCAAAGCCGCCGTTCATGGCTGTGCGGAATCCCAGTTCAAGCTCGGACAAGCCTACGCCGACGGGGAGGGCGTGTCCAAGGACATCCCCCAGGCCATGGCTTGGCTCCGAAAAGCGGCGGAGCAGGGCCATGCCGCCGCGCAGTCCAGCCTGGGCTGTCTTCTTCAAAAATCCGGGACCACGGAGGCCCAGTTGGAAGAGGCCGTAAAATGGTACCGCCGCGCCGCCAAACAGGGGGACGCCGTGGCGCAGTTCAACCTGGGCTTGGCGCACATCCAAGGCCGGGGCCTGCCGGCGAGCCCGGGGACGGCCATGATCTGGCTCCGTCAAGCCGCGGAGCGGGGGATAGTTGAAGCTTGCCACGTCATCGGGCAAATCCATGCCAAGGGCCTGGGCACCCCGAGGGATCTTTCGGCGGCCGCCCTGTGGCACCGGCGCGCCGCCGAGAAGGGCGACGCCGACGCCCAGTTCGCTCTGGGCATGCAGTATTTGAAAGGGGAGGGCGTCCCCCGGGATCCCACACAAGCCGCCCAGTGGTTTTGGAAAGCCGCCCGGCAAGGTATTGCCCAGGCCCAATATCAGCTGGCGATCATGTACGCCAAAGGCCAAGGCCTGCTCAAAGACCCCCAGCAATCCGCCCGCTGGCTCATCAAGGCCGCCCAAGCCGGTATCCCCCAGGCCCAACGCCTCATCGGCCTCGTATACATCCTCGGTCAGGGCATCCCCCGTCATATCCCCTGGGGATTCAAATGGCTCGCGAAGTGGGCGCGGCAAACATTCCTGCCGACATGGTCCTAAAGCGACCAGCGGGAGGAGAGGAGCTTTCATGGTTACCAGTGAACCATAACCCTGACACCCCCACCGGGCCCGTGGTCGGAAGCATTCTTGACAACCTGTGACGATCAAAATATTTAATCGAGGAGGGTTGCCATGTCTCATTTCAACGAACGCGAACCGGAACTAATAGAATTTACACTTTACCCATTAAAGGGGAGACGTTATGACAAAAAAGCGGCTTAAAATTCTGTTGGCTCACAGTTACGGTGCAGACCCGATTCTCTGGGGCATGGGAGAACGAGTCGGGGGTTGGCTTGTTGCAATTGCGAAGAGCTATGAGCAGTTTGTCCGGTTTGCGGAGAAAATGCACCCGGACATCATCATCACGCACCTTCTATTTAATGGTTTTATAACAGCGGGGGGAATGGTTGTCAAAGGGCTGGAAGATATGAAAATGGGGGAGGGGGGAGGGGTTGAGGACATCGTCAAGCATGTGAGAGAACACCCCGCCATGCGGGAGACCAAAATTATTATTTACTCGGTGACCGCGCCGGAGGAAGCCGAGCGCACCTGCCCCGGGGCGGACGCTTATATAAAAGCCAATGGAATGGGAACCAATGAGGAATTGCTTCGAACAATCAAGCGGTTCGGCGAAGGACAAGGGGCGTGATGCGGCCCCCGCCTTCCGACTCGCCGACCCAAACATGGACTTGCCCGCTCTCTCCCGGAAATCAAATTGTTAATCATTGTCCCCGTGGCGGACAACCGGGGCGGAGCGTTCAGGATCACCAGCGAACCGTCGGCCTTAAATTACTAGCGAATCACCGTCCACTATTTCTCATTACAGAGAATGAGGCCAGCCGGTAAGGCGGCTGAAAGTGTTGCTGTACCACCCTAACCCATGTCCACCTCTTTATAGCTGATGTTCCTCGAATGAGTCTTCAGATTATCCGCGCCAAACCCCGATCCAAAAGTTCTTGGTTCAGCCAGAATCCCTTGGCGAAGACTTTTTCCCAGTCATCGTTTTCATTGAAGCTGTAAAAAACGTGTCCGACGTAGCGGCCGTAGATGTCCACCTTAATTGTGCGGATGGTCACAATTTTGGCTTTGGCCATTTGGGTTTGGACGTATTCAAGGGCCTCTTGGCCGCCGTCTTCTTTTAGGGGCGGCGTGTCCACCCCCGCAAGCCGTATGCGCTGATCTTTAAGCACCTGGAACCCAAGGTCAAGTCGAACGGTGACAGAATCCCCGTCGCTCACTTTCAAAACTTCTGCCCGGTAGATGAACGGGCCGCCCTCAGGGCGTTTCAGTTTCTTGGAGGGTTTCCCGCCAGGGGTTGATACCACCTCCGCGTTTATAGCTTTCGCCAGCTGGTCTCGGGTCCAGTGTTCTTTTTCAGCCCGCTCTTGGTAATAGGCCCGTTCCTTCGCGTCGGCCACGGTCAAAAGTAGCCGGATGTGGCTCCAATTTAAATCAGTTTCTGGGACCCCCTTCGGATAGGCCCGCACAAACTGAACACACCGAACCAGCGTGGACCGGTCTACGCTCAAAGCGTCCGCCAGCTTGTCCATGACGGCGTCCCCATACCCCGCGTTTTCCGTCAACCCTTCGGATTCTATCCTGGACCCCACTGCCCAATAGGTGCGGATAATCTCCAAGTTGGCGGCGGACTTCGCCCGCTCCCGGCCCTGGTTTATAAGGGCCTGAATGTCGATAACAAGCTTATTGAAAGTGTTGGTTGAAAGAACCGTCCCTTTCCCCATGACCTAAAGCCGCCTTAAAACCAAGTCCAAAGCTTTTCTGGCATCCTCGCCCAGTTTTGTCCCGCCATTCAAGGATTCCAAATATTTCTCAAAGAGGTCAGCCGTCACTTGGTCCACCGCGCCCTCAATGGCGGCGGCGAGGACCAGCATCTTTTTCCAATCTGTGGAGCCCTCAATCATTCGTCTCAAGGCCGCCATCTGGCCCTCCATACGGGCCAGCCGGTTTTGCAATGTGGTCCGGGTGTTTTCGGGGGACCCTTTCCTTCGTGTGGCCATTAACGGTGATCTCCTGATAAAGATTTCAGCTAACCGGAATTGTATATAATCCCTGTCGGAATCGCCGGGGTCCAATACTCATAAATCCAGGCGAGAACCATCTATCCATCTTATGAACGTGGAACAAAACAAGGGGGAAATCCAATGGCTGACGGCGGATTCCTGATCAAATTCGATGGAAAAGAGGTTGTGCGATGCTATAAGGTCGCCTTTTCCTACGATGAATGGTCCTGGACTAAAAACTTTGACGCCCCCGAGTCATTGCCGGACAAGCTTAAAACGATCGAGGTGAAATTGGAGAAGGGCGGGAAAAATGATCGGTGAAAGTGTGGGGGAAAACTATGCGAAATGAAATAACCTGGAAAAGCGCAATCGAGAAGGTTCTTCAGAATTCAACGGGTCCCCTCCACTACGAGGAGATTACTGATAAAATTATTTCCGATGGTCTTAAAAAGTCTGTCGGAGCAACCCCTTCGGCCACGGTCAACGCTCAGATTTCTAGTTCCATCAAACATGAAGGGTTACGGTCACCTTACGAACGGGTGGCACGCGGAACTTTCAAACTCCGAGACAAAGAAGTTGCCGCCAAGGTTGCCCCCCCCCTCCAAATTCCTGCCAAAGACTTTAACGAAATGGAGGATCAATACGCCATTGTCTCCTCCTTTGGCATGTTCTGGCGCAGGGAGGGGGTGAACTGGACCCCCATTCCCAAACTGCTGGGCATGCAGAAACAATCCTCCCTCGCGGTTGATTTTTCCGATCAGACGGGCGTTTACCTCCTTTACGACGGGCGCGAAGTCATTTACGTCGGGCGCACAACAGACCGCCCTCTGGGAAAACGTTTGTATGAGCACACCATTGACCGTATGTCAGCCCGTTGGGATCGTTTTTCCTGGTTTGGCCTGCTCCCGGTCTCGGAAGAAGGGAAAATCGGGCCCTTACCCGTGAAATACGAAGCGGAAAAAATGATCCCCGCGTTGGAAGCGATCCTTATTGAGGCCTTGGAACCCAGACAAAACCGCAAACGGGGCGACGACCTGGCCGCTGTCGAATATATCCAAAAAACCGATCCGTCCATCGAACACAAAAAAATCATGGCCACCATTTCAACGGCGCTCAATAAGCAATGAAACAGGTCATAGCCCGAGATATGGAACACCAACAGGGAGAGCTCATCCCCCCAAAGTTGATCGCCAATGCCTAGAATCTTTGACAATATTGAACTTGATCTACTCCCAGCCCTTCGGCAGACGCTCAATATTTCAGAGCGCGCCGACTTCTGTGTTGGCTACTTTAATCTTCGAGGCTGGAAAACTATTGATGATTTGATCGAAAAGTGGGCGGGGGCAAACGGTCAGCAATGCCGTCTGCTTGTCGGCATGCAACGTCTGGCGCAGGAGGAGTTGCGCGAAGCCTACAGCCTTCTCCCGCACGACGATCAGATGAGCAACCAGTCCGTCATCAGCTTGAAGCGTCGGTTGGCTGAAGAATTTCGTACACAACTCACGATTGGCGCGCCAACCGATGCCGATGAGGCTGGACTGCGCAGACTCTCTGCTCAGCTTAAGGCTGGTAAGGTATCCGTAAAGCTTCATCTTCGGCACACGCTCCACGCAAAGCTCTACCTCTGTTTCCGCCAAGATCCGAACAACCCCATCACGGGTTTTCTCGGGTCAAGTAATCTTACACTTGCGGGTCTTTCAAAGCAGGGCGAGTTAAATGTGGACGTTCTTGACCAGGATGCTACCAAGAAGCTCGCTAAGTGGTTTAACGACCGCTGGGAAGATCGATGGTGTATTGATATTACCAAGGAGCTTATCCAGGCTATAGATGAGAGTTGGGCGCGGCCCGCCTGCCCACCGCCCTACCAGATTTACATCAAGATGGCCTACCATTTGGCTGAGGAGGCGAGAGCCGGCCTTTCGGAATTCACCATTCCGCCTGATATGCGCGGAATTCTTCTGGAATTTCAGTCCGCCGCTGTTCGGATTGCTGCGAGGCATTTGGAGAAACGCGGAGGGGTTATCCTAGGCGACGTTGTCGGCCTGGGTAAAACACTTATGGCCACAGCCCTGGCTCGAATGTTCCAAGACCCACCGCGTTCACTGGAAACTCTGATCCTTTGCCCAAAAAACCTGGTTGGGATGTGGGAAGATTATGCCCATCGGTACCGACTTATTGCAAAAGTGGTATCGGTAACCCAAGCCCAAAGTATCCTACCTGAGTTGCGCCGATACCGTATCGCCATAATTGATGAAAGCCATAACCTCCGAAACCGTGAGGGTAGGCGCTGGGGGGTTGTGCGCGACTACATTTCTCGAAATGCCAGCAAGTGTATCCTCCTCTCGGCCACGCCATACAATAAAGCTTACCTCGACCTCGCAAATCAACTTCGCCTCTTCCTCGACGCGGAGGACGTGGTCGGCATCCGGCCCGAAAAATATTTGAGCCGTGACTGTGATGGGCGCCCTGACGAATTCACACGCCGCCACCAGTGTCCGTTAAATTGCCTCTCTGCATTTGAGAAGAGCACACATGCCGATGACTGGCGTGAGTTAATGCGATTGTTTATGGTTCGTCGCACCCGTAGCTTTGTCGAACACAACTACGCCTACACCGAGTGCCCCACTTGCAAAACCATCCTGCAATCCATCCAGGCGGCTTGCCCCAACTGTTCCCGTGCGAA
This sequence comes from Elusimicrobiota bacterium, assembly GCA_016715645.1. Classification (GTDB taxonomy): domain Bacteria; phylum Elusimicrobiota; class Elusimicrobia; order FEN-1173; family FEN-1173; genus JADKHR01. Next base: position 9,085 of record JADJZR010000020.1, read on the forward strand.
AAGCAATTCCGATCGCCGCTTTTTAGTGCTTGAAGGTGACCGTCGTTTTCATTTTCCCAAACGGAAACCGAAGGCCCTTCACTTTCGTGTCCGCGACGATCATCCCGATGACCAATACGCCAAGCTCTACTCGGACACTGTGGTGGATACTGTCCGCTTGCTACACCTCCCGCGCTACGGTCTTGCCAACTATCTCAGGCCGACGTTTGACGAGCCACCAACGACTAACGAAGCGGAGGTAATAGATAATCTTTCTCGCGCGGGAAAGCGGCTCATTGGATTCTGCCGTGTTAATTTGTTCAAACGTCTCGAAAGCAGTGGGCACTCTTTTCTCCTTTCAGTGAGACGCCACATCCTCCGTAACTTCATTTGTCTTCACGCCCTCGAAAAGGGTTTGCCCGTGCCTGTGGGCACTCAAGACTCTTCTCTTTTCGACACCCGCATTGATGACCATGATAGCGACAGCACTTTGTTCGGTGTTGAAGATCAACAGCCGAAAGAACCAAGGGAAACCACAGCAAAATCCTTAGCCGACTTTGCCCAGGCTGGCGCCATTGGTTATGCCCAGTTAAAAGCAGATCATTCGGCCAATTTCGAATGGCTTCGCCCTGGTCTGTTTGTCGAAGACTTGGCGAAACATTTGCGCGAAGACGCTGAGCGTCTATTCTCAGTAATTGAGCTTGCGCGCGAATGGGAACCCGCAAAGGATGAGAAACTCGCTGAACTTCAAAAACTTCTACTCAAAAAGCATCCCAATGAAAAAATTCTTATCTTCTCACAGTTTGCTGATACCGTTAGCTACCTTAACGAGCAATTCCGATCAATGGGGCTAAAAAGTTTTGGTGCTGTCGATGGCGATTCAGAAGACCCTTCCGAATTTGCCCGTCGTTTCAGCCCGGAATCAAACAAGGTCAAGGAAAGAAGCACTGGGTCCGAAGAGCTCCGTGTTCTTATAACTACTGACGTTCTCAGCGAAGGACAAAACCTTCAAGATGCCGCTATTGTCGTTAATTATGACTTGCCATGGGCCATCATTCGGCTTATCCAGCGTGCTGGTCGCGTGGATCGCATTGGGCAAAAGTCGGAAGAAATTCTCTGCTATTCCTTTCTCCCCGCCGATGGCGTCGAGCGTGTTATTCGCCTTCGTGCCCGGGTTCGCGAGCGACTTCAAGAAAATGCCCAAGTCGTCGGGACCGACGAAACATTTTTCGAAGACGAAAAACATGAACACCTTACCCGCGACCTGTTCACAGAGAAATCCGGCCTCCTTGATGATCCCGAGGACAATGAAGTGGATCTGGCTTCGTTGGCTTATCAAATCTGGAAAAATGCCTGTGATGCGGATCCCGCACTTAAGAAAACTATTCCTGATATGGCCAATGTGGTTTTTTCTACAAAGGCACTTTCCGCTGAAACTCAAAAGGTGGGGGGGACCGAGGGGACGAAACCCGAATCCGGCGTGATGGTCTATGTTCGCACTGCGGACGGCAACGACGCTCTTGCCTGGCTGGATGAAAAGGGCCAAACCATTACCGAGAGCCAGCATGTAATCTTGCGGTCGGCCGCCTGTGAGCCCAACACGCCAGCGCTTCCCCGCCTGGAAAACCACCATGCTTTGGTTCAGCAGGGCGTTGCCGGGATTCAAAAAGAGCACATTTCGACTGGTGGTCAACTTGGCAGGCCCTCCAGCGTTCGTCGGCGCCTTTACGAGCGACTTAAGGATCATGCTGATCAAGTGAAGGGCACTTTGTTTGACATCAAACCACTCCACCAGGCGATCGATTCGGTTTACGAATCACCGCTTACTGAAGCCGCTCGCGATTTCCTTAGCCGTGAGATGCGGTCTGGAATTGATAATCAAAAACTCGTCGAACTTGTCCTTTCGCTTTCTGAAGATGGTCGTCTTTGCGTGCCCCAAGATGATGTTGAAGCGCGGGAGCCGAAAATCATTTGTTCGCTGGGAATACGGAAGGATTGATCCATGCCCTTCGATTTTCAACGCGCCCGCCCCCTTTTGCAAAATTCCGACCTTTCTAAGTTATTCGTCGAGGGGCTTGGCTGGGAACCGTCTCGCAGAAAACTCACGATCCGCATCGGCGAAAGTGATTACGAACTTGCCGCCATTGCTGAAAAACGGGGGTTCACCGCTTGGCTCTGTGAAACGCCAACCGGGATCTTGCCGGACCACCCTACCCGCCTCAAGCTCGACCGAAAGCTCTCCGAAACCAGTTTTGAGCATCTCATCGTGTTTGTGAATAAAGATCGGTCTCGCCAGTTGTGGATGTGGGTCCGCCGTGAACAGGGCAAGCCGCTTGCCGCTCGATCCCATGAGTATCACCGTGGACAACCAGGCGACTCTTTGCTTCAAAAGCTACAAAATCTATTCGTATCCCTGGAGGAAGAAGAGGCCGGGCTCTCCACCGTTGCCGTTGCTGGACGCGCGCGCGCCGCCTTCGACGTGGAGCGAATTACCAAATCCTTTTACAGCAATTTTGATGCCCACCGCAAAAACTTTCTAAAGTTTATTGAAGGAATTAAGGAGGTGACCGATCGAGAATGGTATGCCTCCGTGATGATGAACCGACTGATGTTCGTTTATTTTATCCAGCGCAAAGGCTTCCTGGATGGCGACCCCAATTACCTACGAAATCGCCTTCACCGCTCTAAAAGCGAACAGGGCAAAGACAAATTTTATTCGTTCTATCGCTATTTTTTACTCCGGTTGTTTCATGAAGGGTTCGGCAAACGCCGCAAGGATCGAGCCCCTGAACTCGAAAAACTCCTTGGGGTTATCCCTTATCTAAACGGCGGCCTTTTCGACGTTCACGAATTGGAAAAGCCCGAAAGATACGGTAAAAACATACAGATTCCTGACAAGGCTTTTGAAAATATCTTTGATTTATTTGATCAGTATCAATGGCATCTTGACGAACGCCCTCTCCGCAACGACAAAGAAATTAATCCCGATGTTCTTGGTTATATTTTTGAAAAATACATTAACCAGAAACAAATGGGGGCTTACTACACGAAGGAGGACATTACCGAATACATCAGCAAGAACACCGTCCTCCCATTTCTCTTCGACGTTGTTCGCTCAAAATGCAAGGTGGCCTTTGATAGTCCCAATGGACCAAATATCTGGGATTTGGCTCGAGAAAACCCTGACCGCTACATTTTTTCAGCTATTCGCCACGGGTCAGCGAAGGCGCTTCCATCTGGAATCGCCTTGGGCGTTGATACCACAAAGCCCAATCTGATCGAACGGCGCAAGGAATGGAATAAGGCCGCCCCCAGCGAATATGCCTTGCCCACCGAAATCTGGCGAGAAGTTGTCGCGCGTCGTCAGCACTACGAGGAAGTCAGAAGTAAACTTGCAACGGGGAAAGTCCGCGAGGTCAACGACTTCATAACCCTTAATCTCGATCTCCGCCAGTTCGCACAAGATGTCATCCAGAGTTGTGAAGGCCCGGACCTGCTCATGGCATTATGGGGGGCCATCACCACCATTACTGTGCTTGATCCCACCGGTGGTTCGGGCGCATTCATCTTTGCCGCCCTCAACATTCTTGAGCCTTTATACGAAGCCTGTCTAGACCGCATGGAGGCATTCCTGAGCGAGTGGGGGGAGGCTGGTCGCAAGTCCCATCCCAACTACCACAAAAAGTTTTCCGAGGTCCTTGCCCGCGTAGAAACCCACCCTAACCGGCGCTACTTCGTCCTCAAATCCATCATCCTTAATAATCTTTACGCCGTGGACATCATGGAAGAAGCGGTGGAAATATGCAAACTGCGCCTGTTTTTAAAACTTGCCGCCCAGGTTGAGCCGGATACCACGCGTGACAACCTGGGAATCGAGCCGTTACCGGATATCGATTTCAACATCCGCACCGGGAACACCCTTGTCGGCTATGCAACAGCGGACGAGGTGCGCCGGTGCATGGTGCAGTTCGGTGGCGGACAAATGAAACTGTTGGATGAAAATGAGCTGGGAAGTTTTGCCCGGTTCAACACTCGTTGCGCAGATGTGGAACAGGCTTTCACAAAATTCCGCCAGCTTCAAACTGAAGGCGACGGCTCAGTGCCATTCGCTGACAAACAGGAGCTTCAGAAGCGGCTAAAGGCACTCGAAGACGAACTCAACCTCCACCTCGCCGGTGAATACGGTGTGAAAGTGGGAGACAAAGAGGCCTATGCTAGGTGGCTGAAATCGCACCAGCCGTTCCACTGGTTCATCCATTTCTATGGCATCCTGAATCGGGGTGGATTTGATGTCATAATTGGCAACCCACCATACGTTGAATACGGCAAAGTAACCGACAGCTACACAGTAAAAGGATACAAAACCGAAGACTGCGGAAATCTTTATGGGTTTATATTGGAAAGGAATTTAACCCTGAAACAAGAACACGGACGAACTGGGATGATAGTGCCACACTCCGCTTTTTGCACCGATCGCATGAAGTCAGTGCAGGATTTGTTTACTACCAAACCATTGGAAACATGGGTTTCAACTTTCTGTATTCGCCCCGCAAAGCTTTTCGTGGGAGTAGACCAACGCTTGGCAATTTATTTTACAGGGCGCAACGTTCAAACTTTAAGACAGTTCTCCTCTCGTTACCACAAATGGCATGAAGAATTTCGTCCATACCTCTTTCATCTGGTTCAATACATTGATATATCGGATATCTACTTCCAAAACTCATTACCGAAATTACATTCTTATCTTGAAAGATCGTTGTGGCACAATCTGAAGCCCAATTCGCGGATGGTTACTGGGTTGAGCAAACGGGGGGGGCAAACGATTTATTTTCATAATGCTCCTCGATATTGGATCCGGGCAATGAATTTTGCGCCTTATTTTTGGAATGAACGCGGTGGAGAACAATTGTCCACGCAGGTCAAGACGCTATCTTTATCAACAGAGTTGGATGCTGAGGTTGTTGCCGCATCCTTAAACAGCACTCTTTTTTATTGGTGGTTTGTTGTGCTATCTGACTGCAGACATTTAAATTTGAGAGAAATTGAAACTTTCCCTATTGGACTTGAAACCATGAAGAGGCCTGATAAGGTGAAATTAGAGAAACTATCAGCCGCACTTATGGCGGATCTCAAGAAACACAAATTTCGCAAAGAGTCTCAATACAAGGCTACAGGCAAAGTGGTTTACGATGAATTTTATCCAAAGCATTCCAAACCCATCATCGACGAAATAGACACAGTTCTGGCAGGCCATTACGGTTTCACAGAGGAGGAGTTGGATTTCATCCTAAACTACGACATCAAATACCGTCTCGGCCGTGACAATGAGACCGAAGAAGACGCATGACAGGGTCGGTCGAGGGTCCCCTGGGGATGCATGATGGATCCTGTTTTATTTGATTCATCAGACCCGCGCTTTCCTTTAAAAATCCGTGAGCGGATGGGCACAATCGCCCCCACGAAATTCTCTGCGCTCGGAAACCTCAATCTACTCTCATTGCCCAAAACAGCATTGTTTGGCTCTGCTATTAGTCCAGGAGACATCATTCTTGGCGCCTACGACCAAGCCGCGCGTTGGCGCGATGCCCGCCGATGTGTTATCAGCGGATTCCATTCGCCTGTGGAAAAGGAATGTCTTCGCATATTGCTCCGTGGTTCGTCGCCAATTATCCTCTGCCCGGCCCGTGCACTTCCCAAGCGCATTTCGTCGGATTGTCAGAAACCCATTGTTGAGGGTCGCCTTCTCATCCTTTCCGCTTTTTCCGAAACCGATAACCGGCCAACAAAAAAGTTTGCCACACGACGCAACGAAATTGTTGCCGCCTTGGCCGATGAGGCCTGGTTCGTTTACATCACCCCAGGCGGAAAATCCGATTGTCTTCGTCAAAAGATCGAAAAATGGAACGTGCCAATCAACACGATAGCGAGACACCCACAATGATAATTGGAAAAGTGAAGTGCCGTTTTTTCTGACTGCGACGTTGGGGATCGTTTTATGTTGATCACGGAAAATCTTCTTGACGAGTGGGTTCGAAGTAATGCCGTGGTATCTCAAAGTGTCATGCCGGAACTGGTCAAAAGGTTGGTGGCCGCTTCATCTCCCCATCCGAAAGATTTTCGGTTTCCACTGGGTGATAGTATCGGTCAGCCTGGCCCTGATGGAATCCTTGATGCCGTAACCGGCTACGACCCGTTTGTGCCTGAGGGGTTGTCTTTATGGGAAATCGGTACCGGGCTGAATGCTGGCGACAAAGCCACATCTGATTACAAAGCCCGCACGGCGAGCGAGAGTGAGGACAGACGTCTCCAATCAGTATTCATCTTCGTAACACCACTCTCCGGGAGGCGTGGCTGGACGAGTGACAAGCAAACGGCATGGTTGCAGGATCGTCGTGACCGTAGAGAATGGCGAACGGTCAACGTGATTGATGGGACGAGACTGGTTGACTGGCTTCGGTCCTTCCCCGCCGTGGAGCTGTGGTTTGCGCGCCAAATGGGGATTTCCGCGCAGGGCATCCAGACGCCCGAACAGAGATGGTCTGAATTAATGAGCATTGGCGATCCACCGCCGCTGATACCAGAGGTCTTCCTCGCCAACAGGGAAAAGGCGTGCGAAAAGCTGGCGGGCCTGTTCTCAGGCACGACGGTTCAGTTGCAGTTGGATTCTCTGTTCCCGGACCAATTGGCTGACTTCCTCTCAGCCTATATCGTTTCAACGGACGAAATTACTCGGATTGAAGTCGCCGGGCGATGTCTTATTATTAGCCAAGCGGACGCATGGGAAGCGGTCTGTGCTTTGAAAGATCAACACATCCTTATTGCGGACTTCGATCTGGACCAAAAGCTTTTCCAAAAGGCGCGGCAAGCCCATCACTCCGTTATTTATAAAGGAACTCCGGGTGGCGCCTCGCATCCGAATCGAGAAATACTCGCTAATCCAAAATCCTATCAGCTTAGAGATGCTTTACATAAGGCCGGTTACAGTGAGGAGCGTGCACGGACGCTCGCGCAGAGAACGAACGGCAATTTAAATTCCTTGATTAAATGCCTCAATAATCTTTCTCCGATGCCGGAATGGGCGCAGAATAGTGACGCCGCAGATCTTGCCATCGCGGAGATATTGGGGGCATGGCTGGACGGGTCCAAAGCTGACAAACATATCGTTGAGAAATTATCAAAAAAAGCCTATGGGGAGTGGATCGGAAGGATGCGCGAAATCGCGCTTCGTTCGGGCGCTCCCCTTGCCCAGCATGACGGTGAATGGAAGATGGTTATGCGTTACGAAGGCTGGAATTCTTTGGGACGTTTTTTCTACGATGAACACTTGGAAAGGTTCCGCGAGGCGGCGGTAAATGTTCTTAGAGAGAAGGACCCCAGGTTCGATCTTCCAAAGGATAAAAGATACGCGGCCAGCCTCTATGGTAAGGTGTTAACCCACTCAGACCTCTTGCGAGCCGGGTTGTCGGAAACCCTTGCTCTACTCGGTTCTCATCCGAGAGCTTTGACATCCTGTTCCTTCAGTAAGGCCGAAAGCATTGCTGGATCGACGGTTCGGGGAATTTTTGCCGGGGCGGACTGGGTTCTTTGGGCCAGTCTGAACCATCAACTGCCTCTGATTGCAGAGTCCGCCCCCGGTGAATTCATGGATGCGGTGGAAAAAGCACTGGAATCTGATCCATCCCCATTCGCTACGGTTTTTTCTCAAGAGAGCACGGGAATCATGGGAAGCAACTACACAACAGGCTTGCTCTGGGCTTTGGAATCGATAGCTTGGGATGCGGAGCAATTGGCCCGAGTAACGGTTATCCTTGGAGAACTTGCGGCCAAGGACCCCGGCGGAAACTGGGCCAACCGTCCGATGAATTCATTGATCACAATCTTTCTTCCCTGGTTGCCCCAGACCTGCGCGCCTCTACAAAAACGGAAGTCAGCGATTGAGACCCTCATAAGGGAACTTCCCAAGGTGGCATGGAGGCTTTTGTTGAATCTGTTACCGGGGGTACACGAAACTTCTTCGTCCAGTCATAAGCCAACTTGGAGACAAACGATACACGAAGGCTGGTCAGGGACCGTGACTCCGCTTCAGTATTGGGACCAGGTAACTTTTTTTACGGGTTTGGCTATTGGTATGGCCAAAAATGATGTTTCGAAACTTTCCGAACTTGTTGGCCACTTGGGCGAAATTCCGCCGGAAAGCCGCAATCAAGTCCTTGAGCATCTGACTTCCGACACCATCAGGTCTTTGTCCCAAGATGAGAGGCATGAAATCTGGAAAGAACTTGCTGACCTTGTTGTGAAACACAGAAAGTTTTCGGATGCCGAATGGGCCATGGAAACTAACGAGGTGGACAGGCTCGCCGAAGTGGCTGATCAACTGGAACCCGAAGATCCTTCCATCCGTCATCGTCGGCTTTTTAATTCCAAGGATTTCGATCTGATCGATGAGGATCGTCGTCAGACCGCGATCATGGAAATCTTTAATGCTAGCGGCCTCCTGGCGGTGATGGGCTTTGCCAAAGTCGTTGAGTCTCCTCGGCAGGTAGGGCTGGCTTTCGGAGCCGTTGCCGAGCGTGAAACGGAAAATGGCATCCTTCCCGCCCTATTGGATGGGGAGGACAGGTCACTAACGCAATTCACTGGCGGGTTTGTCTGGGGCAGATACCGAAGCTCGGGATGGGGGTGGGTGGATGATGTTAATACGTCGTCTTGGTCACAAACGCAGAAAGGGCAATTCCTTTCTTATCTTCCATTCATGCCGGAAACTTGGGAACGCGCGTCAAAGATGCTGGGGAAAGACGAGTCGGCCTATTGGACTAGAACCAACGTCAATCCATACGAGGATAAAGAAGGCCTGGAACAAGCCATTAACAGTTTGGTGCAATATGGGAGGCCAAAGGCCGCAATCGGGTGCCTCTATCGCATGCACCGTGAAAAGATGCCCATGGACAATAAGCAGGTTGTGCGGGTTCTGCTTGAGGCGGTCAATTCACCGGAGCCAGGGGTTCCCCTGGATGTGTTTGAAGCGACGGGCTTGATAAAAGCTTTGCAAGCCGACGCGACCACGGACCCTGACGACCTTTTTAAGGTTGAATGGGCCTACCTGCCGCTTCTCACTCGTCATCGCGGCGCGTCGCCAAGAATCCTTGAACAACGGCTTGCGGATGACCACGATTTTTTTTGTCAACTCATTAGGCTGATTTCCCGTTCGGACAAGAACGAGACTCCACCACAAGAGCGAACTGAAAAGGAAAGGAACGTAGCGACCGCAGCTTCTGGTCTCCTCAGAAATTGGAGAACGGTTCCGGGAAGCCGCGGCGGGGCTTTTAATGGGGTCGCTTTGGCCGAATGGTTGAAGAAGGTAAAAGACACTTGCACTGAATCAGGCCATCTACAGTCCGCCCTATCAAGATTTGGCCATGTTCTCGTTTATGCGCCTTCCGATCCAGACGGCCTGTGGATACACAGGTCGGTAGCGGAACTGCTTAATGCCAAGGATGCTGATGTAATACGTAATGGATTTCAAAACGAGTTTTATTATTCCCGTGGTGCCCATTGGGTTGATCCCACCGGTAAGAGCGAAAGAGCTCTTACCGAAAAATTTTGCGATAAAGCTCAACAGGTTGAGACCGCTGGATATCATAGGCTTGCCAAGACTCTTAAAAATTTAGCGGAAACCTATGAGCGCGAAAGGGAAAGGGTAGCCGCTGAAGCGACAGGAGAGGATTGAATTTATTTTCTTAAGGCGTGTTTGGGTAATTGACCAGAGGTTGTCTAATAGATATCATAACACCAATGAGTCCGAAGGTTCCAAGGAAGTCGGCGGAACAAAAGCGGACAAAGGTCCTTCTCTTTCGGGTGACGGCTCAAGAGTATGAAAGGTTTAGCACTGAGGCTAAAAAACGTCACATGCAGAAGGGCGAGTTGTTCCGCTACTTAACAGCCCGGTTTTTTGAGGTGACATAAACGAGGGGCATTTTTTTTGAGATTTGTTGTATATCTAATAGAAATCACAGCTTGGGAGGATTTATGGATTTTCTTGGTGCGGGAATGGCCGTTGGCCGGTGTGGGTTGATTCAGTGCACGAATTAGAAATCTCTGTCATTGTCCGCGATGTTCGTATTCGCTCTTTTGTTGTTGATCTTCTGGTAGAGCCCATCGCAGGAAGTGGCAAGTTGTGGGTAGAGTCAAACACAGTCAGAATTTCAGAGAGTGAGAACGATGGACCCCCGCTTTAATTCATGTCAGAAAGGAGTCCCAACGGCGGGGGCCTGGTGCCCACGGTCCCCGTGTGCACCCAAGCCCCCAACTGCGGGACACAATAAGAGAAGAAAAATGCAAGGCATGCGCGCGGAAAAAAAGAAACGGAAAGAGGCAAAGAGGGGTTGATCTGTGCGATGGGGGAAGGACGGGCGTCTGGTGGGACCATGGATCCGGACCGGGGTGGGGCGTTCCCGTGGGCTGGTGGCGTGGCTCGGTCGAAGAAACGAGGTGCGCCGCGCCCGTGGGTGGTGCGGTGCGCCGGGCGAATCAACCGGAGCGGGGTTGCCTTGGAACAGAACTCTCGGGGAGGGGCTGGTGTTCAATCGCTCGAACGACGGAGCGGAGGTGCGGCGGCGCGAAGGGCCGACGCGCCGGAGCGACTTCCCCGGCGACGGAATAACCGGAGCGGAAAGCCTCCGGTTTTTTGCAGACAACGAATCAACCGGAGCGGGGTTGACTTGGGACAGGACCACCGGGGATGGGCTGGGGTTCAATCGTCCGAACGACGGAGCGGAGGTGCGGCGGCGCGAAGGGCCGACGCGCCGGAGCGACTTCTCCGGCGACGGAATAACCGAAGCGGACGGCCTCCGGGTTTTTCGCAGAAAACGAATCAACCGGAGCGGGGTTGCCTTGGAACAGAACTCCCGGGGATGGGCTGGGATTCAATCGTCCGAACGACGAAGCGGAGGTGCGGCGGCGCGAAGGGCCGATGCGCCGGAGCGACCTTCCCCGGCGACGGAATAACCGAAGCGGACGGCCTCCGGGTTTTTCGCAGAAAACGAATCAACCGGAGCGGGGTTGCCTTGGAACATAACTCTCGGGGATGGGCTGGGATTCAATCGTCCGAACGACGAAGCGGAGGTGCGGCGGCGCGAAGGGCCGCCGCGCCGGAGCGACCTTCCCCGGCAACGGAATAATCGAAGCGAATGGCCTCTGGGTTTTCACAGAGAACGAATCAACGGAGCGGATTGCGAAAGGCAGTGCGGACTGATGTTGCTTACGTTGTGTGCGTGTGATGCGTGGGCACGATGTGCGGCGGCTGTGGCGCGCGCATAGAGGGCACAAATTAAAAAAAATCGGAACCCCCTCCCCGGCCCTCCCCCGTTTAGGGGGCGGGGGCAAGGCAGAAAGGTGGCTGATCTGTGGTCGGGCCGCACAAAAACATGTGGTGGCGTCCCTCCCCGGTGCGCTCACGAACTCGCGCCCGTGCCCAAGCGTGGCCAAAGTGACCAGCGTGCCATTCAAGGCACGCCGCCTTTGGCCGGGCACCCCATCGACTAAACGGTCACGGTTCTGGCCTTGGATTGATAAAATTCCCGCCAGTAGTCGTGGGATTGGTTTGGGAAAGAAAATGGCAGGGTTCGAATCGATTTCAAGGAGGACACCATTTGATGTGTCGAACTTTGTAAGGAAGGACCCACCCTCATAGCGGGGGTGGGTCTTTCTGTTTTTGGGGTGGCGGCGGGGCGGGCGGGGGCGGCGGACGGCTCCACACCGTCGATAAAACGTTCCCAATAGAAGTCCACCACCACAGAATCCTTGGAATACCGCACCTGCTTGATGCCTGCCTGCACCAACAAGCCTTTCTCAATCCCGGTTTTGCGCGCAACCCCTCAAAGGACCTCCTCCCTGCCTCCCTCCCCCAGCGGGGGCGGGACAGCCGGATCCCCTATCCCGGCCTTTCCCCAGCGGGGAAAGGGGAAGGGCCAAGTCTAAACTGACAATAATGTCGCTGACTTTGGCGGGGTCACGTGATACATGGTTCCCTATAATAGGGTCTGAGTTAAGGAAAAGGAAGAAAGGCGGATGCTGTTTGTTTCGTCGATTACTTTTTTTCAGGGAGCCCCAGAGTTTTAATGCCTTCCTCAATAAGGCGTCGGGCAACCTTTTGCAACGATCGCTCCTCTAAGTAAGCTTGTTGCTTAAGTTTTGAGTGGGATTCTCCCGATATGTAAATCAGGATAGCCTTCATCCCTCGTTCGGTACGGTTAGCGAAACCCCATTCGCTTCCGCGCTTAATTTTTCCTTTCTTTGAAGGCGACATAAAGAGAAGCTACCAGAAAACCGCTCATTGCAATAGCTGTGCTTTAGCGTTATGCTATAGTAGTGCTTTAAATTCAGGAAAATATTGAGGATTCCATGGATCTCTGGTTAGAAATCTGTAGGGTAGATCCTAAACGAGCTGATGAGCTTTTACGCCTCTTGAACGAGCTGGAATTTGCCAGAGAAAAGCAGAGAAAAGGTAAAACAAATCTTAAGGATAAGTTTCCTGAAAATTCAGGAAACCATAGTCTTCAAAATAGCGAAGACCAACCACCCAGGAGGGAATAAAAATGCTGACCAAAGAACCATCTCCACCTAATCCAACTCGATGTGCCATTTATACCCGTGTTTCAACCGACCAACAAGCTGAGGTGCAATTCAATTCCTGTGAAGCCCAAGAGGACCGCATCCGTGCATTCCTCGCAAGTCAGGAAGGGTTTGTCCTTGGGCAGGTTTATACCGATGCAGGTTTTACTGGAGCGAATTTAGAACGTCCGGCGCTCCAGAGGCTACTCCAAGACATTGAAGAGGGGAAATTGGATATGGTGATCACCTATAAGATCGACCGCCTTACTCGTTCTCCCCGAGATTTTTACCACCTGATTGAGATATTCGACCGCCATCATGTTGGATTTATCTCGGTCACGGAGCGCTTCGACACTTCCACTTCGGCTGGGAGGCTCCTCCGCAACATCATGCTTACCTTTGCCCAATTCGAGCGTGAGTTGATATCGGAACGGACCAGGGACAAGATCGCGCAAAAGGCCCAACGGGGGTTATATGTGGGTGGGCGGCCGCCGTTGGGATACGTGGTAAAGGAAAAACGGCTGGTCATCGATCCTGCCGCCGCGGCCGTTACAAAGCGCGTATTTGAGACCTACGTTGAAAGTCGGTCCCTCAGAAAGGCCTATCATGTCGTCGTTGACAGCGGTTTGAGGCCCCGGCGAGATTCCTATGGAGATTCCATGGTGTGGCACCTCTTAAGGAATCCCGTACTAACGGGAAAAATCATTCACCAGGGAAAAGCGTATCCCGGGCAACATCAGCCCGTAATTGAACAACCCCTTTTTGACCACGTGCAAACTCTTCTAGCCAGCCACCCTCGTGAGAAGCCTCGCCCTTATCTGAACATGCCCTACAGTGGTCTAATTAAATGCCAAGAGTGTGGTTCCATTATGAGCGCTTCCCACGTTGTCAAAAAAACCAAAGAGGGGGATCGCCGCTACTATTACTATCGTTGCAATCGGGTGGTACATAAAGGCTGGAAATCCTGCTCAACCCGACAAATCAACGCGGACCGCCTGCATTCGCTGGTGGAAGAAAACCTCGCCAGGATCTCGCTGGACTCCTTTTATATAGAAAATCTGGTTCATTCCGTTCAAAACCAGACCCGCCCGGGATGGACAACGGGCGTCGAACCTAACTCGGTGGGGGTGGGTTTTTCAATAAAAAACCTTCAAAATTCATTAAAAAATTATAACGGCATATGTGCGCGCAAAACCGGGATTGAGAAAGGCTTGTTGGTGCAGGCAGGCATCAAGCAGGTGCGGTATTCCAAGGATTCTGTGGTGGTGGACTTCTATTGGGAACGTTTTCTCGACGGTGTCGAGCCGTCCGCCGCCCCCGCCCGCCCCGCCGCCACCCCAATAACAGAAAGACCCACCCCCGCTTATGAGAGTGGGTCCTTCCTTACAAAGTTCGACACATAAAATGGTGTCCCCGACGGGAATCGAACCCGTGCTACGGCCTTGAAAGGGCCGTGACCTAACCGCTAGTCGACGGGGACATGCGTGCCATGTAACACGCGGTAAAGTAACTAAGAATTTTGGGTCAGGAGGGATTCCCTCCTTCCCCGCGGCTTCGCCGCTCCTCCAGAGGCCGGCCACTTGCCCTTCATCCGCCATCCTAGGCGGCGGGCAAGTTAGCTTCGAATCCTTCCGACATAACTTAATGTAACTGACAATTTTGGGTCCGGAGGGATTCGCCCCTACGGCCTTGATGCTTACCCACACCCGCATCAAGACCTCCGGGCTGGGTTTTCCCTTCCGGAGCCGCCCGGCGGCTCCTTTTCCTCCCATAAGGTCGGTGGGAAAATCCGTTCGAATCCCTGCTGAAAATATGGGTCCGGAGGGATTCGAACCCTCGACCCCTCGCTTAAAAGGCGAATGCTCTACCCCTGAGCTACGGACCCTTCATCCCTCGGCAAACAAGATCGAGGAGACAACAAAAGTGGGAAATGCTCTCCCTTCCGCTCCACATCAAACAAGAGGAAGGGGCTCCAGGCGGCCGGCTCACGAACTCGCCGGCGCGCAAACCGGGCCAAGTGCCCAAAATACCAAAGGGCATTTTGCCTTTACCCTGGGTCCTGAGCAACGGACCCTAATTTTTTTTTCCGCTGGAAGGATCGTATCCTAGCAATTTTCTTACAAGAGCGCATCCCCGGGACGGGCGAAGCCTGGTAATTTGGTAGAATGTCGGCCGTTCTTTGGAGGGAGAGATGATCCCCATTTCCCATCACACAGCCAAGCCTTCCGCGGGTGGAGCCGATCCCAACCGGACGGCGATGGACAGCGCGTTAAAGCTTTTGTCGTTTCGCGCCCGAAGCGAAGGCGAATTGTCGGACCGGTTGGGCCAAAAAGGTTTTTCGGCCGAGGTGGTCGCTTCCGTTTTGGCTCGATTGCGCGAATTGGAGCTTATTAACGATAAAAGCTTGGCCCGAGACTTGATTGAGGTCCAACGGCGAGGCGGTCGAGGTGACCACCGTATTCGTCGTGAACTCATTAAACGCGGGGTTTCCGGGGGGGAGGTCACCGAGGCTATGGCGGAACACGCGGAAAATGAATCCGACCGCGCTTGGGACTGCCTTCAAAAAAGAGCCTCTCGGGTCAAAGGGTTAGACCGTGATCGCGCTTACCGCCGGTTGCACGGGTATTTGATTCGACAGGGGTTCGGTATTGACGAAACGAGCCGAGCCCTGCGACGATTTTTCTCGGGCGAACCCGAGGAGGGAGCCGAACCATGAAAAAAACTTGCGGCATTCGCCGTGTTTTAATTTCCGTATCCAATAAGGAAGGGATAGTGGAGTTGGCCCACGGGTTGTCGGAATTGGGCGTGGAAATTTTGTCCACGGGGGGGACTTCCAAAACCCTTCGACAAGTGGAATTGCGCGTCAAAGACGTGTCCGACCTTACGGGGTTTCCGGAAATTTTGGACGGTCGGGTGAAAACGCTCCATCCCAAAGTGTTCGGTGGTCTGCTGTCTTTGCGCGGCAAACCGTCTCACACGCAAGACATGGAAAAATACGGGATCGAGCCCATCGATATGGTGATCGTGAACCTTTATCCATTCGAGTCCATCTGCGGCGATACGAGTTTGCCGGAAGAGGAGTTGTTGGAATACATCGACATCGGGGGATCGGCTCTTCTTCGGGCCGCCTCAAAAAATTTCCGCAACGTGGCGCCGCTGGTGGACCCGGAAGATTACGCTCCTGTGCTGGAAGAACTTAAAGAACGTGGAACCTTGGCGCTGGCCACGCGTCGACGATTGGCGGCCAAAGCGTTTGGCCACACGGCCCATTACGACGCGGTGATCGCGTCCGTGTTCCGACAAAAAGCCCAGGTAAAAGAGTTCCCGGAAGAAATCGCTCCCAGCCTGCGCAAGAAGGCGGATCTGCGCTACGGTGAAAATCCCCACCAAAAAGCCGCATTGTATCAAGAGTCGGGCACGCGAGCCTGGGGTGTGGTGGGAGCAAAGGTACTGCAGGGCAAACAGGTTTCTTTCAATAATTATATGGACTGCGACGCGGCGTGGCGACTGGTCTCTTCGTTCACGAATCCCACGGCGGTGATCATTAAGCACAACAACCCCTGCGGGGTGGCGGAATCGGAAACGTTGGCCGAGGCGTTTCGTCAGGCGTACGCGGCGGATTCGTTGTCGGCGTTCGGCGGTGTGGTGGGCTTCAACCGCGCGGTGGACGGCGACACTGCCCAAGAGATGTCAAAACTGTTCTTGGAATGCGTGATCGCCCCAGGGTTTCATCCCGATGCCCGGGAAATATTGGGTAAGAAAACAAACCTTCGCTTGTTGGAACAGCCCACGCTGTTGGCCGATCCTTACGAGTGGGATATACGGCGGATTTCCGGTGGTTTTTTGGTGCAGGAACAAGACGCCCCCCGCCCGCTGGAAATGAAGGTGGTGTCACGGCGGGCGCCGTCGCCGGAAGAGCAAATGTCGTTGGCTTTTGCGTGGCAGGTATCCAAACACGTGAAGTCCAACGCCATTGTGTTGGCGCGCGGGAGGGTGACGGCGGGCATCGGGGCCGGGCAAATGTCCAGAATCGATTCTCTGAAAGTGGCCAACATGAAGCTGGGCGTTCCGCCCATCGGGCCGAAAAAGATCTGGCCGTTGGTGATGGCGTCGGACGGGTTTTTCCCGTTCCGTGACACGGTGGACGAGGCGGCCAAAATGGGCGTGTCGGCCATTATTCAGCCCGGCGGAAGCGTGCGCGACGAAGAGAGCGTGACCGCCGCCAACGAACACGGCCTGGCCATGGTCATCACCTCCGTCCGGCATTTCCGTCATTGAAACCCCGACTCGTTGATGCTATAATTGAATCAGCCTGCATCGTTTGTGAATCATCGGGAGGTTGATCCAATGAAAACGATCACATTACGCCATTTGCCGAAACCGCTGGCGCGTTTTCTTGACCGTCGTGCGCGCGCGGAGAAAACAAGTTTAAATCGAGTGGCGATTCAAATCATGGAAGAATCCGTCGGGCTTGGGAGTTGTTCGCGGCGGGTGGTTCATCATGACATGGATTGGTTTTTCGGGTCGGCACATCCTAAAGAGGCTCGATTATTGGAAAAGTCGATTCGTGAACAACGTCGAATCGAGCCTGAGGCTTGGAAGTGAGTCGGGTCCTTTTGGACACATCGGCGTATTCCGCGGCTGAACGGGGAAATGAGGTTTTGGCCGATGCCATTCGGCGGGCATCGGAGGTCGTTTTGACCCCGGTTGTATTGGGGGAATTGCGCGCGGGATTTATGTCGGGGTTGCGCAGAAATGAAAACGAAAAAAAATTGGCCTTGTTTCTCGACCTTTCTCGGGTGACTGTCGTGCCGATGGGGGAAGAAACGGCTCATTGCTACGCCGTGATCAAAACGGCTCTAAAAAAGGCCGGAACGCCGATCCCCATTAACGACGTTTGGATTGCCGCCAGCGCCATGCAGTATGGTCTCACTGTGGTGACCACAGATAAGAATTTTGAGCGGGTTCCGCAGATCATCACGATGTGTTTTGACCCCAAAGGAAACCATTAATGTCCACCGGCAACGAGATTCGCGAAAAGTTTCTGACTTATTTTGAGTCGGGCGACCGGCGCCATCGGCGCGTGGCCTCGGACAGCCTTATCCCTTCATCCGACCCCACTCTTCTTTTTACGTCGGCGGGGATGGTGCAGTTTAAACCGTATTTCCTTGGGCAAAAAGTGTTGCCGGGCGGCCGGGCGTGCACGTCGCAAAAATGCCTTCGCACCACCGACATCGAACGGGTGGGGTACACGGCCCGGCACCTCACCTTTTTTGAAATGCTCGGAAACTTTTCGTTCGGCGACTACTTCAAAAAAGAGGCCATCGCCTGGGGGTGGGAATTTTTGACGAAGGAAATGGGTCTCGACAAAAACCGCCTTATTTCGACAATCTACAAAGAAGACGACGAAGCCCTCGACCTGTGGAAACCGTTTCAGCCCGAATCCCGCATTGTCCGCATGGGGGCCGACACGAATTTTTGGAACATGGGCCCCACGGGCCCCTGCGGCCCCTGTTCGGAAATCCTGTTCGATAAGGGAGAAAAGGCCTGCACCTGCGGCGCGGGTCCGTCGTGCCGGCCGGAAAACGATTGCGACCGGTGGATGGAAGTGTGGAACTTGGTGTTCACCCAATTCGACCGTCAAGCAAACGGGGACATTCGTCCCCTTCCCAAAAAGAACATTGATACGGGGATGGGGTTGGAACGGTTGACGGCGGTGGTTCAAGGGAAACATACGAATTTTGAGACGGATCTATTTTTGCCGTATATTGCGAAAACCGAAGAACTGATCGGTCGATCCGCCCAAGGACTTACGGGAAAAGAGTTGGCCCCGTTTCGGCTCATCCCCGACCACGCGCGATCATCTATTTTTATGATCGGCGATGGTATTCTTCCATCGAACGAGGGGCGGGGTTATGTGCTCCGGCGTCTCATTCGTCGGGCGGTGCGACACGGACGTTTGCTGGGGCGAAAAGAACCGTTTTTGTATTTGATCGGCGACGTGGTGGTCAACGAGATGACGGGCGCTTATCCGGAACTGGGGGCCAAACGGCAGAGCTTGCTATCGATTATCAAGCAAGAGGAAGAACGCTTTTTGGAAACTCTGGAAAGCGGTACGGCCCGGCTCGACGAGTTGGTGGCGTCGTTAACGTCGGCGGGTAAAAAGTTTATGCCGGGGGCCGACGTGTTTCGTTTGTATGACACCTATGGTTTTCCGCCGGACATGACCCGTGACATCTTGGCGGAACGGGGTTTGACGTTCGATGAACAAGAGTTTGAATCCGCCCACCGTCAGGCCCAGGAAATGGCCCGCGGGGCCTGGAAAGGGTCCGGCCAAGAAGACGCGGGATTTTATGCCGCTTTGGCTCGGGATTTGGGGGCAACGGTGTTTAAAGGATACGACCACACAGAATTGTTGTCCCAGGTGAAGGAATTGGTCCGGGACCAAAAAAAGGTTGATCGTTTGGTGTCTGGCACCGTGGGGGAAGTGGTTCTAACCGAGACACCGTTTTACCCTGAAGGGGGCGGCCCGGTGGGGGACAGCGGAAAAATGGTTTGGTCAAACGGCGAAGCCGAGGTGTTGGACACCCAGCGGCCCGTGGAAGGGCTCATTGTCCATCGGGTTAAAGTGACACAGGGCGATTTAAAAGTGGGCGATCAAGTGAACGCCCGGGTGGACGGAGCGCGACGGTTGGCCATCCAGCGCCATCATACGGCGACACACCTTTTGCACGCGGCGCTTCGTCGGGTGCTTGGAACCCATGTCAGCCAGGCCGGGTCGGTGGTGACGCCCGAAAAACTTCGGTTTGACTACACGCACACGGGGACGCCAAGCTCGGTCGAATTGCGCGCCATCGAAGACGACGCCAACGGCAACGTTTTGGCGGACATTGGTCGCCCGGAACAAACGCCGGAAATGTCGTTGGTGGAGGCGCAAAAAGCCGGGGCCATGGCGTTTTTTGGGGACAAATACGGCGACAAGGTCCGCGTGGTAAAATTCGGCGACGCCTCGACGGAGGTGTGCGGGGGCGTCCATGTGTTGCGCACGGGCGAGGTGGGGCTCATCAAAATCACCGCCGAATCGTCGATCGGAGCCGGGGTGCGGCGAATTGAAGCGGTGGCGGGTCTGCGGGCGCTTGATTATGTGAGAACCATGGAAGTCGTCCTGGGTCAGGCCGCCGAGAAGTTGAAGGCGTCTCCCCACGAAATCGGGACGCGGATCGATAAGGTTTTGCAACGGCAAAAACAGCTGGAAAAGGAAATGGACGATCTCCGGGTGAAAGCGGCCCAAGGGAGTGGCGGGGCCACGGGATCGACGGCGCACGAGGTGGCCGGCGCCCGTTGGGTGGTTCAAGCCGTAGCGGGGCTAGACGAAAAGGCGCTTCGGTCCCTATCCGACAAGCTGAAGGAAAAAAATCCGGGCGCGGGTGTGATGGTAGCCACGGGAAATTCAGACAAATCCGCGTTTGTTGTGGCTCTCGCGCCGGATTTGGTGAAATTGGGATGGAACGCAGGTAAAATTGCCCAAGCGTTGGCTGGAAAAGTGGAGGGACGCGGAGGGGGTCGGCCCGATTTTGCTCAAGGGGGCGGGAAAGCCCTAGACCCACTGGACAAAATTTTCGAGGACCTGCCGACGATCCTTAAGAAATAGTAGAATCGCGACCGGAACGCAATAACAGTTGTAACCACTCAGATCCCTCATCCGCCCCTTCGGGGCACCTTCCCCCAAGAGGGGAAGGAAACAAAGATTTCCCTCTCCTCTTGGGAGAGGGTAGGGTGAGGGATCTAAGAAGAGATATATGTGCCTGTAGCTCAATTGGATAGAGCGTTGGCCTCCGGAGCCAAAGGCTGAGGGTTCAAGTCCCCCCAGGCACGAATTTAGTAAAGCAAGAGGAGCCTGTGTGGACCCGGCCCCGCTAAAGCGGGGCGTCCAAAACGCTTGCCAAATGGCAAGCAGGACCCCCCAGGCACGAATTTAGAAAAGCAAGAGGAGCCTGTGTGGACCCGGCCCCGCTAAAGCGGGGCGTCCAAAACGCTTGCCAAATGGCAAGCAGGACCCCCCAGGCACGAATTTAGAAAGCAAGAGGAGCCTGTGGACCCGGCCCCGCTAAAGCGGGGCGTCCAAACGACGCCAAATGGCAAGCAGGACCCCCCAGGCACGAATTTAGAAAAGCAAGAGGAGCCTGTGTGGACCCGGCCCCGCTAAAGCGGGGCGTGCGAAACGTGTGCCTAAATGGCACACAGCACCCCCCAACCACGAATTTAGAAATCGGATAAAAGCGTTACAAAAAAGTTACAAGTTCTTAATGCAAATCGCTGGGGCTAAATTGTAAATTGTAGCCCATGCCCTCCCATTCCAAGACCACACGACTCGTTGCAGGCGCCGTTGGGGTATTTTTATTCGCCACGAATTGTGTGTTCGCTTATTCCGTTGAAAATAATATTTGGGCCGAACGTCGAAAGGCACGAGACCGGCGTTCTTTTCTGGCGCTTTCCCCTTCGGCGCCCTTGCGTGTTTCGGTTCAATCTTTGGGGGCCCAGTTCCCTTCCCCGCGGAAAATCGTTCCATCCCTTTCCCAAGCCGTCGTTTGCTCTGTCCCTAAGAGGTTTCTAGTTGATCACGCCGCGCTGTTGGCTTCTCTCTCTCCCGCGCACGGCACGATCCGCCAAGTGTCTTTCAGCTCCCCATCCTCGTTGCTCAGCCCGGTGGTCATACACATTCAAGACGTTCATCAAAATTTAGACGCTCAAAAAAACATTGGTCATATGGTGGGTTCTCTCGTCAATGCTCAGCAGGCGGGTCTCATTGCCTTGGAAGGAACCTGGGGGGAGATAAAGCTTCAACCCTTTCGGGATTTTCCAAACCGCAAGGCCGTCGAACAGAGCGCCGATTATCTTCTGCGGGAAAATGATATCTCAGGTCCTATTCACGCGGCGCTCATCGGAACCGGCCCTTTGCCGCCGTTGATTGGAGTCGACGATCCGTATCATTACAATGCCAATGTGGACGCCTATCGCCAATCCGTACCGCGCCTCGAATCAATCAAAAAGGAACTGGCGAACCAACAGATTATTCTGAACCAAGAGAAGTTTCGGGTTTTTTCAGAAGAGTTAAAAGCTTTTGACTCTTCCGTGGAATCTTACCGTGCGGGCCGTTCCAGTCTGGGGGACTATGTTCAGGCGGTGACCGCCCCTGCCTTGCGGTTGTCCATCCCGGCTTCTGTTCAGACGTTTCACAAAGCCATCGCCCTGGAAAAGACCCTCAACTTTCAAAAAGTGGAAAGCGAGCGCGCCGCGTTAATCAACCTCTTGGTTCAAAAATTAGCCCAGCCCGAGATAAATGAGTTGACCGCCCAAAGCGTTGCTTACCGTTCCGGCGAAGTCAGCTATGCCGATTTTTATAAGTTTTTACAAACCCTGTGTTCCCGGCATGGGATTTCACTCCAGTCTTTTCCCGTCATGAACGAATACGTTCGATATGTCCTTTTGGCGGACGGTATTGACGCGGAAACGTTGTTGGATGATTTGCTCTCTTACGAGAGATCTGTTTATTCCCGACTGGCTAAAACCCCAGAAATGCGCGCCGTTATGGACAAATCCCGGTCCGCTTATCTCACCAGTTAACTGGTGGATTTCAGCCTCACACCCCAAGAATGGAAAGAATACCGGTCCTTGACGCCGAAGGAAACAGCCCTTTCTTCATTTGAGAATTTCTATCGGGAAGCCGATGCCCGCGACCGTGCCATGGCCGAAAACCTTTTGAAGGCCATTCAAGACAACAAGGGCGCGCGCGTGTCCATCCTCGTGACAGGGGGATTCCATTCCCCCGGCCTCACCGCCCAATTGACCCAGGCCGGCGCCACGGTCATTCGTGTTGTGCCAAAAATTGAAAAGTTAGAAACAACCCAAGGATCAACCTATCTTTCCGTCTTCGCCCAAGAAAAGACCCCTCTCGATGTGCTCTTTAGCGGGGAAAAGCTCTTCCTCGCCCATAACCCGATATCCCCAAAAGTGCGCAGTGTCGATCTCCCAGCCACCGTTGCTGCCGCCGACGGGGGAAATACCGGGCCAATAAAAGCTGTTTTTGGCTCCCTCATTCCGACATCAGTAGCTGAACGGATTCGTGCGATGACTGAAAAAATTAAAAAAGGGTTCTCCGAGCTCACGATCCACTTTAATGAGGGGTGGACTTATCGCGTCAAAGCCAATAATGTCTCCGGAGGCGCGCTCGAAATTAAGAGAGAAATTCGTAAACAATCCTTAAACCCGCTTAAATTATTAGAGGAACAGTTTTTCGTCCTGAGGGCCGCCGTTGTGACTATGGTCATTGCGTCGGCGGCCTTGATATTCAACATCCCGCTATTATTTCCCGTGGCATTTGTGGCAGGCCTCTTTTTTCTCAAAAAAGCTGAAGAGCCGTTCCTGAAGTTTCATCCGAAGGTCAACGCGGAGATTTTAGAAACAAGTCCGGAGAATTATTACAACTTTGTCCGTTTGGGATTTTGGATTTTTGGAGGGTTGACTCTTCTGTCCCTTCTCTATGGACTGATGGGGTTACCCGCTTTTGACGTTCAACGCGTGGCCGAGATTTTCTTTAAACACGTCTTTGGATACGGACTTGGGTATCATGCACTCTTTAATTTCATCAGTCCCATCCCCGCGATGGCCCAAATTTCCGGAAAAATCCCGCATGTGTTTAAAAATACAACCGCGGTGGTGAACCTGATGGATCTGGGAAGTTATTTGGAGGGGAACTCGGTTGACTATGGTGATAGCATCGCAAAGTTAGAGAAACTTCTTCCTGAATATCAAAAAATGGGGATTAAGGAACTTTATCTAACGAATGGTCTTTTCGAGTTAAGCGATATGGGCAAGAAGGTTCATACTTCGCCACCCGAAACTTTCCGTATCTTTCAGTCAGGGAATGCATATTCCATCATAGGAGATAAGCCTTACATTACAAAAGGAACCAATATTTTAGGTACTCAACTGGATGATCGTCACGGGAGTAATTTTTCCGTTCGGGATATGCGAGTCTTGAACCCTAAAATATTCCGGAGTGAAACGAATGAAGGGAGATGGGTTGAGTTTGCAGCGTTTGTCGAAACGGCTCGTAAGCATGGGATAAAAATCAAGGTTGATCTCGTGCCTTGGATTTCACCTGACGGGATTACAAAAGAGAATTGGGAATGGGCGAACCACCACGAAATAGTGATGAGAAGAAAGAAAAGCCTACCTCCTTTAACCGAGGATGAGATTAGGAAAATCTTACAAGATAATTCTGGCAATTCACTCATTAGGTGGGTGGAGGGCGATGAGGAGGTCTGGGCCACTGTTTCCAACTTCGGTGTGGGAGTGGACCAGGTATACCCCAACTGGCGTCATGCGGGGTATCAGTCCTACATCCAAGACTCTCTTAAGAAAATGATTGATGCGGGGGTGGAATCGGTGAGGGTTGATATGGCCCATGAATTGGGTGACACCCAATTTGAGTTTTGGGATAAAATTATTAATGGAGCCAAAGACGTCGCTAAGGGGCACGGCAGGGATTTTAATTTCTTGATGGAGGCCTATGGCGACGATTGGATAAATAAATTTTTGGCGAGGTTTCCTGAAGAAAAAACCTATTACGTGGATCCTTTCCATAATGTCGAGAAAATTGCCAAGGGCAATCCGGATGGGTTAACTCATCTTCTGGCATCATTAGAATATGCTCTAACAAAAAAGGGGCAATTGGTGGTGTTTCCGACAAATTTCGATGAATGGTCGTTGAGGGATTTGAAAGGTCCCACCCACTCTTTCCTTGCGCTCCTTCTTGTTTACGAATGGATGGGGGTTCCTCTCATGATTGATACACGGGAACTGATGGACGAGGACGGGCAAAATATTCCTCAGGCTGGTGGACAGGACGAAACTGAAGAAAAGAGTAAAAGGTTTAAGCACCCATTTCGTAGCGCGGTTCGGGAAGGGTGGGAAGCATTTTTAAATATTTTCCGACACTCTCCCCATCGCCCGTTTTTTGAGGATATGCGGGACTTGTTAAAAGCCGCCGAGGAAATTGAGTTCCTTGACAATACCAACAAAGCGCGTTTTGTGGCTTTGTCCGTGAAGAAAAAATCGGGGGATTACGAGATTCGCGTATTGGATTTTTACCCCAGCTGGGGTGAAGTGTCTGACTTTTGGGTGGAAGTGCCAAAATATTTTCTGGCGGCCAACCCGCGGTTTGATAAGGAATCAGAAAATCATTGGAAATGGAGGCTGAGAGAAAAGTTCGCCACGCGGGACCGAGCCTCTTCCAGGGCGGTTTCCTTGAAAATGCGAACAGTGAAACATAATCAAGACCGCTGGTACCGGTTCCCTATCACTTTTGGGGAAGACAAAGTCGGTCGGCTTATCATTCAGAGGGCTAGCCGATCCGTTCGGTTACACGATGTTTCTTCAATACTTCCTATTTTGTGGAAACCGCTTTCGGCCATGTTTTTGGTTATCACGGGTTTTGTTGCCCTGGGTTTTTCCGGAGCCGCTCTTCCCATGGGGTTATCGATGGGGATGCTCGTTTTGGCATGGGACCAAAATTGGGTTGGCCTATTATCCAAATCTTTTAAAAAAAAGCCGGGAATCGAGTCCTCGACCCCAAGGCCGAATTCGCAGGCCGAATATATTAACACTCAATTAAATGAAGAACCCGCTCGCTTGGGGGTCAATGAATTGCAACAGAACGTTTGGAATGCGGCTGTGCGGGAAGCACGCTCACAGGATCCAACAGCTGAATTGTGGGATGCCAAAGGGGCCCAAGGAACCCCTGTGGTGTTCGTGAGCCATTTTAGCGTTGGAACAGAGGAACAACGGGCAGGTCTTAGTGAATTAATTCGTAGGTTGAATCCTTTTATAATAACGGATGCGAACATGGAATTCTTAAGTTTTGACCCTGATCGCGTCTTCCGTGTGGGGCCGGAGGAATTCGCAATAATTAATTATGCGGAAGGCCGCCCTCTGGGATTGACAAGAGTTTCTTTAGCGGCCCTGAAAACGAAATTAAAATTAATCAATAAAAACGGAGGCAATAGGGGCCTTCGGTTCCATCAGTCGCTCGGCCTGCAACTGAGCATAGACGGTTTGGACGAAAAGGATGATTACATCACGGAAGCCGCGGCGGAGTCCCAAATGTTGAACGATCTCTTCCAGTGGGGCGTCCCAGTCCGCTTACTGAACTTCCCCGCCATCATCAATGCCCTCCGTGTCCTCGCTCGCCATGCCTAACCCAAATATCCTGTAAAAATTAATTTGTCCTCAAGCTCAAAATTCGTTAAATTGGTGTGCTATGGAAGTCGACCTCTCACTCGATCCGATCCCAACAAGGTGAACAACCGATGATTCAATTCAAATGGCGATCAAAAAAACATTTTGCGGGGTTGTTTCTTGCCCTTTGTGGGGTGGCGGCGGGGGTGGGGGGGTATGACTTATTCAAAAAACCGGATGCCTCGGACAACGGGGAACCGATTGGTGCGTCCGCGGGCTATTCCCTCCGGTCGGATCAGGAAACGTATGGCCACGACGCGATGGTGGAATTGATTCTTCGTCCCGCTGGCGACGAAGCGCGGGAGGCTTTGCGAAAATCCACCTCTCCGGTCACCGGCTGGGTCGAACGGGACGGCCACCCGGTGGTCACCGTGGGTGAACTGGAAAAAATGCGCTTTGCTTTTAACAAGGAAACCGGCGACTGGCGAGCCCGTTGGCCGGTTCCCTGGAACGCGCTCGACGGCGATTACCAACTTCGATTGGCCACGGCGTCGTTGCCGGCTCAGGCGGAGGCGATTGAGACAGGATCATTCCGTGTTACGTCCCGAACTTTCGAATCGGTTCCGGCGGGTTTTGGTGTTTTGACTTTGGAGGGATTGGGATCTCTTCAGCGGTTTGTGGGCCCCAACGGCGGCGCGCCCCACGTGGGCGCAATGGCCGAATGGGCGGAATTTATCGGGGCCGACGCGGTCCTGATTCAGGGCGCCGAGTCCAGCGGCCATTCTAAAAAGTTGTCCTCTGAGTTTCCGTGGCAAATGCGGCCCTCCGAACCGGTCTCGGCGTTGGCCAAGGCTTGTCACGAGCGCGGGGTCAAGCTGGGGATTTATGTGCTTTCGTATATGGTGGGCGGCCCGGCTGAATTTTCGCCGGACTACGCCTATGGGTGGCACCACGAAAATGGAAAACCCATCCACGGCCTTGAACGGCCGGTCCGGCGGGGCATTTCGATCCGGGATGAAAAACGGCCCGCGGATATCGTTAAAGTTCTCGACCGCTGGAGCGCGGTGGACGGCGTGGACTTTTTAGGACTGGACTACATTCGACCCGTCTTCGGCGGCAACGAATTGGTCGACGATTTTGTTAACGATATGCCGGGGGTTCAAAAACCCCAGGGGTACGACCAGTGGAGCAAAGAACAGCGCATGTCCTGGATCGCCCGGGGCCGATACATTGCTCCCACGCCGGCCCTGCGCAACGAACCCAAATTCAAAACCACGGACCAATGGTTTTGGTATCGGGCCCACCGCACGGCGGGCGTGGTCCGAAAAATTGTTGAAGGGTTTGGGAACAAAAAACCCCTGTGGGCCTTCACGTTGTCTTGGCAAAAGGGATGGGAACATGGCCAAGACCCGGCCATGATGCGGGACGCGGGCATCGACATGAACGGCATCATGCTCTACGAAGCCGACAACGCCCAATACAGCGGACTGCTTCGCCAGTGGAACGGCTACACCCGCGATGCCCCATTCAATTTGGTGGTGGGCAACACATTCGACTGGCGATTGCACCAGAGGACGCTCAATCCGTCTGGGCCGGAAGAAATGGTTCGGAGGACCCTGGCCGCGGTGGACCGGTTTCAAAACGGCCGGCCGGTTCGCGGAATTTTCATGCACGATTTGGCCCGGGGTTTGCGGGGGGTGTTGGGCCCCTATCCTCCCAAAGAATGGTTTTTGGCCGCGGGGAGCGCCATGACCCGGGTGCGCGAAATTCATGGCCGCGAACCGGTTCGCGTCTCTTTCACTGTCCCCTCCGAAGCCACACCGGGCGCGCCTCTGTCGGGATCGGTGGCGCTCTCACCTGGGACGGGTGACGGACCTGTGACGGTGCAGTTATTTTCTTCATCGGATGTGGAGTTGTCCGCCGCCGCTTTTGAGCTGACGCTCGAGGCGCCCCAAGCTGATTTTACGTTCCGCTGGAAACCCAACGATCGTTCCCCGGCCCGCGGCAACCGAGCCTTTGTAGCGGCGCGTTCGTTTCGCCCATCACGCCCCAAAGAAAAATGCGCTATCCACATGACGTACGTTCAAGGGCACAAGTCTTCACCCGCTGTGGCGGAATTATCGACCGACGCGAACCCAGCGCCGTCCCCGGACAATAAAAAATGACGACGCTGTCGGGCTACCGCTTGCGCGGATGGTTTTTTCTGATAGTTTACCTGGCGTTGTTGATGGTGGCTTTTTGGCGTGCCGGGGGGCTGGAAGGGCCGGTTTCAGGGGTGGGAAAAACGTCGTCGTCTCTGTCCTCCATCCGTCGGACCCCGGAAGACGGCGCCATCGCGGTCTTGGACATCCAAGGGCTGATCGCTCTGTCGGGGGGAGGGTTCGGTTCCTCGGGCGATGCGGACGGCGTTCTGCGGCGGTTGCGAGACCTTCGAGACAATAAAGAGGTCAAGGCCGTCATCTTGCGCATCAATTCTCCCGGTGGAACCGTGGCGTCGGTGCAGGAAATCCATGACGCGGTTATCCGTTTGCAAGCCACGGGCAAAAAAGTGGTCGCATCGTTTCAAGATGTGGCGGCTTCGGGCGGGTACTACATCGCCGCGCCGGCCGATCGCATCGTGGCCAATCCAGGATCCATCGTGGGGTCGATCGGAGTCGTTTTTCACCTCATGAATTACGAGGATCTGGCCAAAAAAGTCGGTGTCCGATCGGACGTCATTAAGTCGGGGACTATGAAAGATATGGGTTCCCCCTTTCGGCCCCTCTCGGACAAAGAGCGGCGGGTGTTTGAAGGTTTGGTTCAAAGCGCTTACGGGCAATTTTTAACCGCGGTCTCCGAGGGACGAAACATTCCTCTCGGCAAGCTGTATGCGTTGGCCGACGGGCGTGTGTTTACGGGCGAACAGGCCCGGACGGAAGGGTTGGTGGACGTGTTGGGCGGGTTCGACCGGGCGGTGGACGAGGCCAAACAGTTGGCCGGCATTCATTCCGCCAAACCTCGATTGATCATCGACGACAATCCGTTTGGAAAAATTATTCAATTGTTGAAAGGCACGGTCGCGGGGCCCTGGGGCCATTTTTCCCGTTGGGCGCAACCCCGGGCTTCCTTAGAATATGTCTGGGAATAACCCGCTCGCCTCCGCGGATCCCCTGGACCTGCTGGGTCGGCTGACATCGGATCCGATCCCCGCGCTCGAGCGAATTATTGAAAAACCTTACATCGGGTCCGGTTTTATTATTGTCGCGCTGACCGTTATGGGTCAGACGTTGACGGGGCCCTTAGGGTGGGACAACGGCGTGAGCGGTCTTTTGAAGGAAGCCGCGGGCCATTTCGCGGGCCAACTGTTGAAATGGGCGGGGCCGGTGGTTCTGCTTCACTTTTTTTCGTTAATGTCCGGTAAAAAGGGGTCCTTGGGCGCCTTTCTGGCGTTGACAGGATGGTCATTTGTTGTGTTTTGGCCTGCTTTAGCACTGCGTTTGTTTGCGGCCAACGGGACGCCGTGGTCGTTTTTGATCACCCTGGCGCTCAACACCCTGTTCAATACACTCTTTTTTGTGATCGGGTGGTGGGGCCTTCAGAAAGTGTATGGTTGGTCGAAGGTTCAGTCGGTGTTCGTTCTCCTGGGATCGGCGGGCGTGTTGGGGCTGGTCCGATTCTTTTCAAAGGGATAACAAAACCAACGGCTCCGATGGACACCTCCGAAGACGACCTCTACGCTTATCAACGTGAAGAGCTGTTGGCCTTGCTGGAACGATTGTCTCGGTCCAACGAACCGCTGGTGGTGCATGGAATCCAGCGGATGACATCCGACGACGCGACCCGTCTGCGCCACAAAATCCGCCAAAAAAGTTTTTTTCCGACCGGGAAAAAAAAGTTCTGAACGAAGCCGGGTTCAACGTTCAGGCTCTGTTCCCCAACTTGTGATGGACCGGGGGGGCATGGAGCATATCCAATCGGTCTTGGCCGCCCATTTTGGGCGCCGGTATTGCGTGCTCACCAACCGGGGAACCACGGCGTTAACAGCCGCTCTGCATGGGCTGAACCGACCGGGGGCCCGGGCCCTGTTTCCGGCGGTGATGTGTTCGATCCCGGTTTTTTCAGCCGTGTTTGCCGGGTGGCGAACAGGTTTCGCCGACGTCAATTTGGATGACGCCAATTTTGATTTAAACGCGGTGGAACAGGAGCTTAAAAAGGGGGACGTGGGCGCGGTGATTCCCGTGCACATGTTTGGCAAACCCGACGACATGTCCGCGCTGGAAGCCTTGGGGCGGCGGTACGGAGCCGACGTGGTGGAAGACGTGGCTCTGTCCATGGGAAGCCGGCGGGACGGGAAACCCGCGGGATCTTTTGGCCGGATTTCGTGTCTTAGCTTCGTGCGTAAAATGTTACCATTGGAAATGGGCGGAGCCGTGTTAACCGACGATCCGGACGTGGCGAGGCGGGCCCAAACGTTTGTGAACGCATTGCCGCCGGAAGTTCCCGCTCGCCGCGACGAAATATTGTCTGCCATGAAAGCTTTTCATTCGTTGACCGGGTATGTGGCCGCGGGGGGCTGGATCCGGCGGGAGTTGCTGGCCCCGTTTGAAAATGAATTTCGGCGATTGTTGCTGGCGTCCTCCGGACCCAGGGACTGGTCCGGCTCGATTATCCTGGACGAATTGAAAAAGTTGCCCGACATTCTTCAGGCCCGTCGGGCCCGGGCGGAGGTCTACGAAAACGCTTTGGGCGAGGGGGGCGCGCTTGTTGCGCTGAATCGAACAGGGTCCAGCTTGTTTGCCTACCCGGTGCGCCTTCGGGGCCTGGCGGCGGAAGATTTTCTGGCATTTTCGGCAAATCAAGGGTATACTTTTAAGCGAATCGCGTATCCCGACATCCACGGGATCTTTGCGCCGGGGGGAACTTTCCCCAACGCCGAAACGGTGGAACGGGAGATGGTCGGCCTACCGTTGGACGATGATCAACCGGTGTCGGCTTTTTGGGAATACGCGGAAGATTTTCGCCGGGCAGTGGAGGGTTACGCGCAGGCCGCACCGACCCGGCGCCCCATGGATACGCGGGGGAAACTTGAACTAAGACTAGGGGGTGTCTCATGAAATCAGCGGATAAAGTTTGGACCATGGCGGTGGCGGTAAGTTTGTTGGGAGTAACGGCGTGCAAGAAAAAGACGGAGGGATCGGCAGGGGCCCAAACGTCACCCACCCAAACGGCGGGGGGTGCTACTAACGAAGAGCGCGATTTGAATATGGAAGAAATCCAAAAAGAAATTCAAAAACAGCAAGACCGCTCGGTTGAAATGGCCCAACAACAGCAACGCATGGTCCAACAACAACTTCAAATGCAACAGGCCCAAAACCAGGCGTTGCAAAACGCCCAAACGGCCCAGCGCAACTCCCAACAGGCGATTAACGCGGCCAACCAGGCTCGCCAGTCCCAGAAGAAGTAATTTTTCAGGAGGAGCCACCCGATATGGAGAATGAAACAGAAAATTCGACAGCCAAAACTCGTGACGTTGGTGGGATACTTTGCCACGCCCTTTGCGTTGTTTTTGGGGTGCATGGCGGTGGCGTTCACCAACAGCGAGGGGTGGGAGAAAACATTGTCCCTGGGTCTGCTGGGTTTTGCGGCCTTTTTTAACAGCGTGTTTCCGCGTTTTTTGCGCCAACAATCAGTGACGGAGAAAGGCAAAAACGTTAAGTTTCGCCTTTACATGAACTTGCTGGTGAACAGCGCCGTGGTCTACTTGCTGGGCGCGGAGTTTCGTCCGCTCTGGATGTTGTTGGCGTTGACGCCCATCGCCACGGCGATCTACGGCAATCGGGCCCGCACGTTGTTCAACGCCGTGACCGCGTCGGTGCTGTTGGTGGGAATCCAGATTTTGCGCGGGGGGGCCAGCGCCACGGATTGGGCCCAACTGGCGGTGGAAATCGCGTTCATCGTTTTGATCAGTTTGTTGGTTAACGGAGTTTCAGCGATGGCGGCGCATCCCGAAAAATCCGTGCAATTTCCACGTTAGGAATCCGTTACCCGGTGGACGGACCGCCCGGCGCCCAGCTGGATTTATTTCCCCAGCCGCAACAGAACAAGATCACGCGCATCATTAAGCGTGACGGCCGGCTGGTGGCGTTCAACCAGCTCAAGATCACGAACGCCATTTATCGGGCGGCGGCCTCCTTGGGCGGGCGCGACCGGGACCGGGCCGCGGTCCTGTCCAACCAGGTGGTCGACCGGATCAACGCCTCGTTTCCTTACGGATCCACGCCGTCGGTGGAAGAAATCCAAGATTTTGTCGAAAAAGTTCTGGTCGACAACGGCCACGCAAAAACGGCGAAAGCGTTCATCCTGTACCGTCACGAACGAGCCCGCACCCGTGAACAAAAACCCGAAGTCACCTCGGTTCAAGACAACATTCCCTACAAAGTGCTGTGGCGGGTACTGACCTGGAACGTGGACCACGGTTGTCACACGGTCGAGGCTCTGAACGAAACGCTCACATCCGGCGGATGGAAAAAATTGATTCGAGACGCCGAGCGGGCCTATCACGACGAAATCCACCACGTGGCCGGCGTGATCACAAAACGGTTGCCGGACTTGCGCCTTGTGATTGTGGCGGGGCCGTCCAGTTCGGGGAAAACCACAACCACCACCAAAATCAGCGAACGGCTAAAAGAACGGGGCCACAGTTTCGTCTTGCTCAATTTGGACAACTATTTCAAAGACCTTATCCACCAACCCAAAGACGAATACGGCGACTACGATTTTGAAATGCCCGCGGCGTTGGACTTGGACTTGATCAATGAACATTTGGGAAGCTTGTTGGATGGAAAACCGATCCAGATGCCCATATACAATTTTAAAACGGGCGCCCGGGAAAAAGAAACCCGTCCGTTTCGTCTTAAAGACAAAGAAATTTTATTGATCGACAGTTTGCATGGGCTTTATGACGGCATGACGCGCAGCATCGCGCCCGAGAACACGTTTCGTTTTTACATTGAGGCCCTCTGCCAGATCAAAGACGGTGACGGGGAATTTGTGCGCTGGGCGGATTTGCGTTTGATGCGGCGGATGGTTCGCGACAGTTGGCACCGCAGTTACGACCCGGCGATGACCGTGGGCCACTGGCATTACGTTCGAAAAAGCGAACTGCGTTACATCGTGCCCTACATTCAGTCGGTGGATTACATTTTCAACGGGTCGCTTCCCTACGAATTGCCGTATTACCGGTCGCGTTTGTTGCCGATGCTTCCGGAGATTGCGGCCCGTTACAGCGGCGACCCTAAAAAAGTCGACGCCCACCAGCGGGCCCAACGGTTGGAACGGTTGTTGTCGTCGATCGCCTCCGGGGCTTCGGAGGAGGACGTGCCGCCCAACTCCCTTTTTCGCGAGTTTATCGGCGGGGGCGTTTATCAATATTAAAGGGATGTTGTAGAATATCCCGGCCAACACCGCCCTCGGCGGTGAGCGATTCGAAGGGAGGAAACCCATGCTCGGAAAGAAATCGAACTTCAAGAAGAAACGCGTGACATCTCCCAAATCAACGGGCACATCCAAAACGTTTGGCCGCACGTCGGTGCGGGAACCGGCGGCGGTTGAAATCTACCGGGCCTCTGCGGCCGCACCAAAAATGTCAGAAGTCTCGAATGTCTCCGAAGGGACGAATGTCCCCGAAGGGACGAACGTCCCCGGGAAACATTATGTGGGGTTGGATTTTCCTCAAGTGGGCGAAATTTTGACCAGTCCCCAATACTCCATTCGTGTTTCCACCAGCGCCACACAAGGCGTTTCAATTTCGATTGACGGCAAAGAATGGAAACCGTGCCGTGAGTCGGTTGGATTTTGGTGGTACGATTGGAGCGGGTTCAGCGCTGGGGTGCACACGGTGGTGGCGCGCATTTCGGTTGGCAAACGGTATTTAAAATCCAAACCCCGCACGTTCACCGCGCTGGTCTGATCGTCGAACGGGAGGTTCAGTGAAAAAAAATGATTTGGTAACCCGTGTGGCCCGGCAGTCGAATGTGGGCCGGACTGAAACGGCCCGGACTCTCAAGGCCCTGGTGGGGGCTATTCGCGAAGCCCTTAAAAACGGGGACAAGGTATCTCTGTCGGGGTTGGGCACATTCAAAATCAAAGCGCGCAAGGCCCGCGTGGGCCGTAACCCCCAAACCGGTGCTGTCATCTCGATCCCCGCGGGCCGGAAAATATCGTTTAAACCGAGCCTGTCGTTTAAAAAATTAGCTAAAGGCTGAGCGTGTCGTCTGTCCCGACCGAAAAGGTGGCTGTGGCCGGGTTGGGGCGTTTCGCGGCATGGATTCTGGGAAGTGTTGGGGTTTTGGCGGTTCTTAAAGGGGCGTGGGCTCTCACGTTCGGCGAGCCTGAGGCCCAATTTTTTTCCGCTGTTCCGTGGTCGATTGTTTCGAAGTCGGCTTGGTTGCGGTTTGGGTTGTTCGAATTCGTGTTTGGCGTGGCCTGCATGGGATTGGGACGAGCTGTGTGGATTTATTCCCGCCGGTTGCCTGAATGGAAAGAGAGTCAGATTGGTTCGGAAGGATCGTCTCCCCGATAAGGGGCATTTTTTTTGATCGAGGTTTTATATGGTTGAATGCTCGCAAAAGTTGGATCAACTTCCGCCGTACATCTTTACCCGCATCAAAGCGTTAGCGGCCGAAGCGCACCGTCAGCGGTTGGACGTGATCGATTTGGGCATGGGCAACCCGGACTTGCCGACTCCGTCGCACGTGATCGATCGGCTGGTCGACACGGTGCGCAACCATCCGCGCACGCACCGGTATCCCCAAGCCAAAGGCATGCCCAAATTCCGCAAGGCGGTCACCAACTACATGCGCCGCCGGTTCGATGTGCCGCTCAACCCCGACGATAACGTTTTGGCCCTGATCGGTTCGAAAGAAGGCATCGCCCATTTGTGCCAGGCTTATTTGGATCCGGGCGATTTTGCGTTGGTGCCGGTGCCCAGTTATCCGGTCCATTCCAACGGGGTGATCTTGGCGGGCGGGCGTATCCAATACATGCCGTTGACGCCGGAAAACGGGTATTTGCCCGACTACGGGAAAATTCCGGCGGCGGTGTTGAAACGGGCGAAGATCATGTTTTTGTGTTATCCCAACAACCCCACCGCCGCGGTGGTGGACGACCCGGCCTTTTTTAAGGACACCGTCAAGTTCGCCCAAAAAAACGACATTCTCGTGGCCTACGACAACCCCTACTGCGAAATCACCTTCGACGGGTACGAAGCGCCCAGCTTTTTGTCCACGCCGGGCGCCGAAGACGTGGCGTTGGAGTTTCACAGTTTTTCGAAAACGTACAACATGGCCGGATGGCGGATCGGTTGGGCGTGCGGCAAAAAGTCGTTGTTGGCTCCCCTGGAAAAATACAAGGCGTTCGTCGATTACGGCGTGCC
Organism: Elusimicrobiota bacterium; assembly: GCA_016715645.1. Lineage (GTDB taxonomy): Bacteria > Elusimicrobiota > Elusimicrobia > FEN-1173 > FEN-1173 > JADKHR01. Next base: position 44,324 of record JADJZR010000020.1, read on the forward strand.
GACGTTTCTTCAGCTGGCCGCGGTGGCCGCTCTGGACGGGCCCCAGGACTGCGTGAAACAAATGGTGGCCACGTACCAAAAGCGGCGCAACTATTTTGTGGGGGAACTCAACAAAATGGGGTGGGCGGTTCCGCTTCCGCGGGCCACCATGTATGTGTGGGCGCCTCTGCCCGACAGCTGGAAAGCCAAGGGGTCGTTGGCGTTCGCCGAACAGTTGGTGAAAGAAACGGGCGTGGTGGTGACCCCCGGCATCGGGTTTGGCCCGGAAGCCGAAGGGTATGTGCGCATGGCGCTCGTGACCCACGACGACCGGTTTTAC
>JADJZR010000021.1 GCA_016715645.1 Elusimicrobiota bacterium
CTTGATCCGGCCACAGCGAGATCGCGGGATTCAATTGTTCAGACACTCTTCATCCACCCCCCCAGCATTTTTCCTATCTCCATCAGGTTTTTCACGCAAAAAAACCACGAATCCTGGTTTAGGCATCGGCTGTCACGCGCCAGACGAAGAAGATAACGCACCTGTTCCAACGCCAGACTGATGTCCGCAAGAATTCGGGACTTCTCTTCACCCTTCCCTTTCAGCGCGGCCGCCACCAGAGCCTCCTGAATATCGAGGCTTTTTTGCATGAGCCTCTGCCCCAAAAGCAATCTCTGATCACGTGGGAATTTCCCAACTTTTTGCAACAACCATTTGTTCACTTCATACATCCTCTCCACGATCGGTGGCATATCCATCCGGTCTCCCCCCTCCTCCCGACACGTGCGCCACGGGCCGCCTCCAATGCCATACACTCGGCGTTACTACCGTGACCCCTTGCCAAATCCACGCCACCGCTCTTTCATCCCCGCCAACGCATACTGGTTGATGGTGGGGAACCGATCATACAGTCTTTTTCGGATCCGATAGGTGTTGCCATTCAGCGCGTGCGCGTGAAAACTCTGCGTCGATTGTTGGATCTCGCTCCTCAGCGCCGCTCGCCTTGCCCGGTCAGGCCAGAGCGCAACGTAGTCTCTCGAATACGCGTTCATCCGACGAATGAACCGCGTGACACTGGTTTTTTTCAGCCTCCGGTATCCGGGAAACAGTCGGAATCCCAGAAAACCGATGCCACGACCCACGGGCCTCGGCCCACCAGCGGGGCGCAATTCCAAAAACAATTCGCGCCGCGCAAAATCTCGAACCGCCTTCTCCCATTCAAGCAACGACGCCTTCTCATCAGCAAACATCAGCATGTCATCCATGTAACGCACGTAACGCCGAACCTTCAGTTCGTGCTTCACATACTGGTCGAGCTCGTTCAAATACAAGTTCGCAAAAAACTGGCTCGTCAGGTTACCCAGCGGCAGTCCACGAGCCCGCCCAACCCGGTTATCCCCATTGCCGGGGCGCAGGTTAAACTCCAACTGCGCCGCCACCGACGGGTTAACGGTGACACTCGCCCTCCGCGACCCCTTCCGTTCCGGATCGTTCGTCGAATCCACAATCCGCTCGATTAATATCCTGGCCCTCTCATCGGCCACATAACGGCGCAACAACGCCTTCAAAATCTCGTGATCGATGCTCTGAAAGTAACTTTTAACATCCAGATGCAAACCATATCGGGACAACCGCAAAAACCCATGGGCGCGATCCAATGCCGCGTGCGTTCCTTTTCCACGCCGACACGCGTAACTGTCGTGGATAAACATCCCATCAAGCCGCGGCTCAATCACGTCATGTACCGCGTGGTGAACCACCCGGTCCTTCACTGTCGCGGCGGCGACTATTCTTTGTTTCGGGTCAAGAATAGTAAACAACCGGTAACACCCATGGCGATACCGGCCTGTCATCAGCTCGTCGTGAAGCCTCAGCAGTTCTCTTTCAAGATTAAACTTGAACAGGGCCCCTTCACCACGAAATCGACGGCCTTCCGATAACGTCGCGTTCGCCGCGCTTAACAAATTTTTTAGGCCCACGATCTCCTCAAACACATGACACAGCGGTTTCATTTTCGATTTTTTACGTTCGGCAGGGGGCTTCGCCCCCTGCACCCCCAAGGGTTCAAGGGCCCACCCCGGACGGCGCCGGCCGGACGGCACGCCAGCCGTAGTCGTGGATCCGACCCGCGTCCACGATGGCCGCGTAGTGGCGGTCCGACGCGCGCGCGTAGACGGCTGCGTTGTCCCAACGGCCGCCGCGGAAACCGGCGCCGGTGGCCGTCGTCCCGGGCCAGAGGCTCACGTTTGCATCGCCGGTTGTTGTCAACACCCCATCGCCCATCAGCCCCGTAAACAACCGCCCCGTCGCGTGGCCGATCGTCACAGACCGTTCATACAAATTCCCACTGAGCTCCATGATCCCCCAGTATGACGCGCCCGCCTGCTCACGGGTCGAGCTCCCCGTCGCGTAGATCCCCACACGGTACGGGCCGTTCGGCAAACACGCATCATAGTTGCAGTTGCCACCCGTCGCCGTGTCCGTTCCGGTCCCGTCGTTCACAATCGCCGTCGTGTTGCTTATATTCGTCGTCCCCCACGCGTATTCGTTCGCCACAGGCATCAACGGGCCCCGGCAGGCTTTCTCATACTCCAGCTCCGTCATCGGCCTCAACCCGGACCAGTCACTCCACGCGGTGCCGTCCGCCCACGACAAGTAATTGCACGCACGGTCCGGCGCTGTCGCTGTAAAAGTCGGGTGACTGCCGCTGATCGTGTATCTATTCGCGGACGTCGCGTAATACCGGGTGCCGGCCTGCTCCGACGTCAGCATGTTCAGAAAGTCCGCGTATTGGCCCTGGCTGATTTCGTATTTCATGCAATAAAACGCCGCATAGCCGTTCGGCCAGCTTACCCCGGGCGCGGTCTGTCCTTCCGGATATCCCCCCGCTTTCCCCCCCTTCGACCCGCTCCCGGTTGGCGCCACGTTCGCCGCGCTCGTGTTGATCGTCGTCAGCGTGAACGAGCTCACCTCCGTCCCGCCGCTCCCCGCGGCAAAATCCCCCTCCGCCACATACACCATCTCCACCGCCAACGCCTGCATCCGCACTTTCGTCGTTCGCAACAGGCCGTTCTCGCTAAAGTTAAACACCCCCCGCACGTTCTCCACCGCCACCGCGCCCGCCCCCTCCGCCGCGCGCCGCACGAACAGGCCCGCCCGGTCGCTCGGCACGATCAGTTCAACCCCCGTCCCCGTTCCAGGCGACGTCCCCGCTGGGCTGATCCCCGCCGTCTCCAACATCAAATGCGTCCACGTCGTTGTCCCTTCCAACTGCATCTTGAAAAACACCCACGCCGCGTCGTGGTTGATGTTCGTGTATCGCCAGGAATTCGACCATGCAATATCGAATTCAACGAACGTCGTGCTGGAATCCCGCGGAACCATCGTCACGTTCGTCACAGACAAATTGTTGGCCCCAACCCAGGTCGCCCCTATGACCAGCCCCGCCACCAACACCATCGATTTCATATTCTGTATCCGCCTCGGCATTCCCATCTTCGCGCCTCCTTTTTTAAATCGTCACCCTCGCTTCCACCGCGCAAACACTCCCCAACAGGATGGACTATTTCCCCCTCCATACCTACCCCCATAAACGCTCATTGTCAAGTATATTTCTCGTCCCTCCACCCGCTTTTTCACCATGGGCACGTTTGCAAGAGAAGGAGAGAGAGCGTTGTCGCAGGATTAGTATCTCGGGTTTGCTAAAATGTCTTCCATGGCGATGAAATTATTTGAGTTTGGGGAGTGGGCAATGGGGAACCCGGGGGTAATTGACGGAGTCGAGAATTCACGCGATGGTGGAAACCGGTGAGTTGTCCGAAAAGGTTTACTTCCACGTTGAAACCAGACCGTCTTTTCGAGCGCATTGTCTCGATCCTCGATCAAGCGCGAGGAAATGTTGTCCGGTCGGTCAACACGAATATGGTATTGGCCTACTGGCTCATCGGGCGTGAAATTGTGGAAGAAATCCAGAATGGTATTGGCCTACTGGCTCATCGGGCGTGAAATTGTGGAAGAAATCCAGAGGGGTAAAAAACGGGCGGAATATGGAAAACAGTTGATTGAAAATCTCTCACAGCGATTAACAGAGCGGTGCGGGCAGGGATTTTCAGTTATTAATCTTCAGTGGTTCAGAAAGTTTTATCTTGTCTATCGTGAACGCATCACAATTCCATACCCAACGGGTATGGAATCTCATCCATCCGTCGCTCCCCGCCCAAGGGGTGCGGGATTGACGGTCTCACCCCAGGAAATTCCGGCGTGCAACGAACCCCTGTCGGGCTTCTCTGCGCAACTTTCCTGGTCGCATTACCGTGCCTTGATGCGGGTGGAGCAACAGCAAGCCCGCGATTTTTACGAAAGAGAGGCCGTCGTGGGCGGGTGGGACAAAAGAACGTTGGAACGGCAAATACAATCCTTCTACTACGAACGTATTCTCAAGAGCCGCAAACCCGAGAAAATGCTGGCCGAGGGCCGGACGTTGCCCGTTGTTGCCCCTTCTGCCGTTGACCATCTCAAGAACCCTTATGTCCTGGAGTTTTTGGGATTGCCGGACACGGCCTCATTCCACGAATCCGATCTAGAGCGAGCCATCATCACTCACCTCCAACGGTTTCTTCTGGAGTTAGGAAATGGCTTTGCTTTCGTTGCCAGACAGAAGCACCTCCGTTTAGGTGAACAGGACCGGTACATTGATCTTGTTTTCTACCACTGCCGGCTTAAATTCTATCTACTGATTGACCTCAAGGTTGGTGAACTGACCCACGGGGACGTCGGCCAGATGGATGGATATGTTCGTATGTATGACGATCTGATTGCGGCAAAAGACGACAATCCTTCAATAGGGCTGATCCTTTGCACGGAAAAAAATGAAACGGTCGCGCGATACTCGGTTCTAAAAGATCGCAAACAGATATTCGCCTCGAAATACATGCTTTGTCTGCCAACAGAGGAGCAACTGCGACTGCTTGTCGATAAGGAAAGGCTTTTAGTTGAAATGGCCCAGGAAAAATTCATCGATAAGTAGCAGCTTCTCTGGTGCGAAATGAAAGGGGTCAAGTCTTGAGTTTGCAATCTTACTGCCCAGTCCCATGAATAAGATACATTCTGGCCGGTCAATTTTGTGGCGACACGGAGCCGAATTTTCTGGTCGTATCGGGAATACGGACAGAAAATTCGGCAAAGTGGTAGCCCAAAAGGGACCGGCCCCGAAGGGGGAGCCCCCTTTTGCCCGGGCTTCTGCGTCGCTCCTAGGTTACGATGGCCCGCATCAGCGGCTCTACCGCCCCAGGTGCCCGGAGCGCTGCGACGGGCCGCATCCCCCTTCGGGGCCAGGGCTGTTCGGCCCGTCGTGGACGTCTGCCACAGGCAGGCACGACCCTCGTCGCTCCTTAAATCCGGCTAAAATGGGGCTCCCAGAATGTAGCCTATTCATGGGACTGGGCAGTAGATCATCAAATTGCGAGCCCGCTTCCTATGGGATGAGCAACACAATCACCCGACGATTTTTCGCTCGGCCGTGGGAGGTGGCGTTGGAGGCGGCGGGTTTTTTCGCGCCGTGGGCGAAAACCCGAAATCGTCATTCCGGCATGGTTCTGGCCAGAATCCATCAGGTAAACAGGTTCCCATGCTGGATTCCGGCCAAAAGCACGCCGGAATGACGGTCATAGGCATGATGGTGAACCGGACAGCTGTGATTGCGGTAAGAAAATGTTGGGATGTGCGTTCAGGAGCCTCGTCAAAATAAATTGAACGTTTTGCCGAGAGGATTTTGGTTCTGGGCAAGGCGCGACGAGTGAAGGGGACTATGTGATCGAGGAGCAACGTGGCCCAGAGCCAAAAGCCTCCGGCAAAATGTTTAAGTTATTTTGACGAGGCTCCTAAGGTTGATTTTTTGGCTTTTTGGCCGAAGAGCTCCAGGTGAGGGAGTTCGTTTCTCTATGGAAAACCCCCGCCTTTTTGCATAGATCCTGTAAGAAATGCCGTCGGACTTATTGCATTAGAACTTCCATGCCGTGCACCCTCGTGTGATTTTTCCCTTGACATGGACGTTTCTTTTGTATTACAATAGAACTACTCGGCTATGAAATCCGTCACCGCGCTTGACTGGTCGGAAGAGACCGTTGCCCATATTGCTCGCCACCACGTCACACCGGACGAGGTCGAGCATCTGTGCTTCTCCGAAGAGTCGAGCATTGAGCGCGGGCGTGGCGAAGACATTTATTACGTGACCGGCCAAACCGAAGCGGGTCGTTACTTGTTTGTGGTGGTTCGCTATTTGGGTCGCGGCCGAGCGCGTGCAATCACGGCCCGTGATATGGAGAAGATGGAAAGAGCCCGATACCAAAAACGGAGATGACCATGGCAAAAATCCCACATTTCAAATCCGATCGAGAAACCGCCCAGTTTTGGGACACCCACAGCTTGGCGGATTTCGAAGACGAACTTCGTCCCGCCAAAGACATTGCGTTCGTCAAACCAGATCGTCAAGTGATCTCTCTTCGTTTGGATCGAAAAATTGTTCGATCCATCAAAACCCTGGCGGCGCAAAAAGGGATTGGGTACTCCTCGTTGTTGCGCATGTGGGTTCTGGAAGATTTCCAAAGAGAAATGCATGCCCCCCACAAGGTGGGCTGACGTTCTCGCTTGCCCCTTGTTATGGCACATCCATTAACGGCTAAAGAAAGGAGTCTAGAATGGGGGCAAGTTTTGACTTTGCACTCATCTTTCGTCCCATTACCCACCCGCTTCCTACGGGATCAGTAGCACAACCACCCGGCGGTTTTTGGCTCGGCCGCGGGATGTGGCATTGGAGGCGGTGGGTTTTTTCGCGCCGTGGGCGTAAATCGTGAACCGGGTTTTGTCGAGTTTCCATTGGCTTAGGAAAAAGTCGCGCACGGTATTTGCGCGTTTACGAGAGAGGGCGATGTTGTAGCCCAGGGGGCCACGGCTGTCGGCGTGGCCGTGGATTTCCGCTTGCGCGTCGGGGTCCTTTGCCACTCTTTCCAATAGCTTTCTTTTTGTCGTCAGCTCGCTTCCCGTTGCGTCGGAGCGGTCAAAGCGGATAAAAATGGCGATCTGGGGGACATGGCCAATTTCGGCTCACCTCGTTCAACGTCTGCATTAATTTATCCTTGATGGAAAGACGGTTTAATGACATCTCGGCCTGGGAGAAGCGTTAGGGGCGCCTGGTTTTGGTGCCGTGAGCGAGGTCACGGGCCGGACCGGCTAAAGCCGGGCGCGCCAACCATGAGCCATCCGAGGCGGATGGCGCCCACCGGCAACGCGACCCCCGAAGAGGGCATTCGCCCCCGAGGGCGGATGAGGGAGCTTCTGAGTTACTTCCCCGGCATATCCCCCCAGCCCCCCTTTACAAAGGGGGGAAAACAGGGCACGAAATCTTTGGTCCCTCCTTTGAAAAAGGGGGGACCACAAGTGACTCTCCTAGTTGACTTGGCCCCAGGAAGCTGGCCGAGTCTGGCGCTGAGTAGTTTCAAAATTTTTAGGTCAATGCTTCATTCCGGCCACTCCCATGCCGAAACGTTGAGACACCTGGAAGTTTACGTCGACAGTTTACCCGATAGCTCTGTTGTAAGTGTTAAAACCGAACCTCGGTTGAAGACAGAATCGTATGAATTACCGGTCCATTCGATCCATGGAGTTCCTGCCTTTTGAGAGCGCACGCAGAAATTCCCCAACTGACGTGGATCACTGACAAGGCGATCAAAAAGAGGTAAGAGAGAAGGAGAAAAGAAGTCGGCAAGGAGTTCTTTTTAAGGCGGGGTTTTAACGAAGAATATCGTCGGAGACGAGACGTTCTCTCTTCCTCTTTTCTTGAATCTTGACCGGGGGAGGGGAATGTCTCATGCCACCTAAAAAAGAGGAGGTCGGGTTCACCGGCCTTCTCCAAACGAAAGAGCGATGGGGCTTCTCATTCGAGGTCCATTGCAGGCCGAACACGCGGAAAAGTCCAGAGATCAGGACGACGACGGTGGCGGAGGCCGTCGCCATGGGGGCGGTGCTGGGGGTGCCGAGCCTTCGGCAGTTGGATCAGGCGTTGAGGGAGGTTGGAGTGCGGCGCGCCCTGGGAAGTTCAGGGGAACGGGTGGCGAGCGACACGACCGTGTCGCGCGTATGCGACGTCATGATGACGTCGGAGATTCGGCAACGCCTCAAGGAGATGTGGCGGTTGGCCCGGCGAGAAGGTGTGCTGGGGGTGGAGGTGAACGGCCGGCGGTGCCGGGTGGGCGTGATCGACGGTTCATTCATCGGCGGGCAGTATGCCAGCGCGATCGTGGAAGTGGGGGCAATCCCCGTGCCCGTGAACGTCGTGCGTTATCCGAAACGTGGAAAGGAGTTGGTGGCCAGCGGGATCTTGCTTCGTCACCTTGAGGAGCAGGAGGGGCGAGGATGTTTTGACTATGTCCTGGGCGATGGGCTCTACGCGAACGAGCCGTACTGGGCAACGTGCGAAGAGGTGGGGGTCAAGGCCATAGTGAAGTTGAAGCCGGAGGAAGCGGACCGGCTCCTCATCCTGAAAGACGCCCGTGGGCTGTTCGACGCGCCGAAACGATTACCGGGAGTGGAAGAGGTGGAGGGGATGGACCTGGAACGGGGATGCGGCTACCACGTGTGGGCGGTAGCGGACCTGGAATGGTCCACCAGCGGACGACGGTTGAAGGTGGCCCGTGTTCGGGAGGAGTGGCTGAAGGGACCCTTCCGGGGCCAAACCCTGGAGTTCTGGGTCATCAGCCAGGACCCGGCGCTGGACGCTCTGACGCTTCGCCGGTTGGCTCACCTCCGGTGGTTCATTGAGAACAACGAGTTCAAAGCGCTCAATGAGCAGGCGCATAGCAAACACGTGTTTCGGCGGAGTAGCGCCGGAGCTCTGAACATCACCCTGTTGCAAATGATGGGCCGCACTTGGCTGGAGCTCTACCGCCATGAGCTCCAGCGGTTACGGGAGCGGATGAAACATCTCTGGGACCATGGGACTTTTTCGGCACGGTTGTTGCGGTCCTATATGTGGACTTCGTTGGGAGCGGCCTCACTAAACACAACGTAAGGCCGTCGGCGGTGGAATGGCTCACCGGAAACCGCCCTCACGCTTTTCGTGCTCGTCGCCGAGAAGGGACCCGTGGCCCAACAGAAGTGCCATTGATGGGTCTAACGGAAATGAGCGGGGGTGGGGAATTTCTGTCGTGTGATTTTTCCCTTGACATGGACGTTTCTTTTGTATTACAATAGAACTAATCGGCTATGAAATCCGTCACCGCGCTTGACTGGTCGGAAGAGACCGTTGCCCATATCGCTCGCCACCACGTCACACCGGACGAGGTCGAGCATCTGTGCTTCTCCGAAGAGTCGATCATTGAGCGCGGGCGCGGCGAAGACATTTATTACGTGACCGGCCAAACCGACGCTGGCCGTTACTTGTTTGTGGTGGTTCGCTATTTGGGTCGCGGCCGAGCGCGCAATCACGGCCCGTGATATGGAGAAGATGGAAAGAGCCCGATACCAAAAACGGAGATGACCATGGCAAAAATTCCACATTTCAAATCCGATCGAGAAACCGCCCAGTTTTGGGACACCCACAGCTTGGCGGATTTCGAAGACGAACTTCGTCCCGCCAAAGACATTGCGTTCGTCAAACCAGATCGTCAAGTGATCTCTCTTCGCTTGGATCGAAAAATCGTCCGATCCATCAAAACCCTGGCGGCGAAAAAGGGGATTGGCTACTCCTCGCTGTTGCGCATGTGGGTTCTGGAAGATTTCCAAAGAGAAATGCATGCCCCCACAAGGTGGGCTGACGTTCTCGCTTGCCCCTTGTTATGGCACATCCATTAACGGCTAAAGAAAGGGAGTCTAGAATGGGGCAAGTTTTGACTTTCCACTCATCTTTCGTCCCATTACCCACCCGCTTCCTACGGGATCAGAGCACAATCACCCGGCGGTTTTTGGCGCGGCCGCGGGTGTGGCGTTGGAGGCGGCGGGATGTTTGGCGCCGTGGGCGAAAATCCCAAATCGTTTCTTGTCGAGTTTCCATTGGCTCACGAAAAAGTCACGCACCGTGTGAGCCCGTTTGCGGGAAAGGGCCATGTTGTAGCCCAGGGGGCCGTTGCTGTCGGCGTGGCCGTGGATTTCCGCTTGTACGTCGGGGTCGGCCCGTAACAACGTTGCCACTCCTTCCAATTGTTTTCTTTTTGTTGTCAGGTCGCTTCCCGCCGCGTCGGAACGGTCGAACCGAACAGAATGGTGATCTTGTGGGATGTCACGGGGTCGGATGGCCCGGCTGTCGTCTCAGGCACAACGGCCACTGGGGAGGACCTTCGACCACACTGGCCGCGGGAGAACTGTCGGAATCAGGAACGTTTTCCGCGACGGGGTCCTCTTTTTTAGCTCGGATTGAGCGGCAACCGCTTTTCGCGGGATCGTTTGAAACGACCTTGATAACGTCAGTCCCAGGGTCATGAGCGCCATATCTTCACCCGTTTGCCCTGCGGGAGAATACCAAAGTTCGGTTTTCAGTCCCACAGCCCAATGGGGATGAAGGGGCCGACTGACCCCCACACCGGTTCGAATCAAAAACCGGTTCATCGACCCGGCCTCTTTGTCCGACCCGATCCCCGCCCCGACTCTCACGTAGGGCGACCACGCCCCCCAGAGTGCGCCCCGCCGGTCGCCAACGAACGTTGCGGGTTTCAGCTGGTGGCCATTTTGAAGTGACAAAACATTGTATCCCAATCCCCGCGACCAGCCTTTCTTGCCCCCGTATCGAACCAGCCCGCCAATCGACACGCCCGATTTCCCTTCCTTGCGAACCACGGACGACCCCAACGCCGCCACGCCCCCGCCGTCCAGTTCCACCGACCAGCCGTCCGGTTCCGCGGAAATCAATGGCAACGTGATCCAGGCCATCCACACACATCCCAACGCCGCCCACGCATTTTTTTTATTCACTCCGGCCCCCCCAACCCCAGGGCCAGCGACACTTGATGCGTGCCGGAATTGTCTTTGGCCGTGTCGAGCGGGAGCAGATAGCCGTAGTCCACCCGCAACGATCGAAACCGCGCCCCCGCCCCCGCCGTTACGCGCGAATAACCCTCCGCCCCCACGCCACCACCCACGCGCAAAGCGAAATATTTCGTCGTCTTCTCGATCCCCCCGTGCAGGCGGGCCTGCCCCTTGTCGTTAACGTCCTGGTAAGACCCTTCCAGCAACGCCACCCCCCACCGCGTCCCGTAACCACCGCCCACTTTCCAGATCCGGTACACAGGATCGTTGCCGTAAAATCCCAAATCCGGTTCAAACAGGTGCGCCACCGTCACCCCCACCCGCCACCGATCCGTGGGCACCCACTGGGCGCCCAGGTTCACGTCCCAGGCCGTGGCGGAAAGATCTTCCGGCGCACCCGATCCCAACACCGGCTCGCCCGTGACGGGATCTGCAAATGTTCCCCCGGAACTGCTGGTGTTGGCCGACTTGCGCAAATAGTTGGCCACCGCGCCCCATCGAACCGTGTCTTTCCACGGACGGGCGTAGCCTACCGACACGGTTTCTTCCGAATACACGTCCCCAACGCCATATCCCCCGTAACTTAACCCCACCGTGCCCCAGGAACTGGGCGTCGCCCAGCCGAAAAAAGATCGGCTTGTGTCGCCGCCGTCGTCCAACCCTTTCACCAACCGCCCGTAGTAAAGACCCGCCTCAGGTTCCAGCAGGTCACAGAGACTGCCGGGATTGTAATGCATCGAAAACACGTCCCCGGTCGCGCCCGTCATGGCTCCGTCCAGCGCCATGGCGCGGGCACCGGTCGGCGACGGTTCGAACGCCGCCCCACCAGGAACCGCAAACATCGTTATCGCACACCCAACAAGCAAACCCGCCAGCAACCGATTCCGGACAGATTCATTCCGGAATGACGCGGTATGGGTTCCGGCTACAATCATGCCGGAATGACGAGAGAGGACTGGAACGCAACGATGTGAGCCGTTTGGACTCATTTGAGCAGTACCACGATCCCGTTGGTGCGCCGACCGCCCACGTTGATCTCGTAGGTGTAGATACCGCCTTCACACATCGCCCCGTGCCGCGCCCGGCCGTCCCATGTCAACGTCAGGCCGGGGATCGGGCCCGGCGCCATGTCCGCGATGTGCATGTTTTCGGAACTGTAGATCGCGCCTTCCATGGGAAGGTTTTCCGGGTTCTCCAGCCGAAACACCACCGACTCCGCACGCCCGTCCCCGTTGGGGCTAAACGAGCGGTTGTAGACTTCCCGCACCAGTGATCCACCCGCCGCGGCCCCCATCACACGGTATATCCCGGTCCGCGCAACGTTCACCGTAACAACCCCCGGCGGCCCCACCCGCGCCGAGCCCACCAACGACCATCGCGATCCCATCCACTTTTCCACCGCCCGCACGCCGTTCGTCGCCCCCGCCAACGCCATCGTCAGTTCCCCCACCGGCGAAAACGTCACATCCCCCGCCGATCCGCCACTGGGGTTGACCACCGTCACTTCAAACCCCGCCGCGCCTTCCCGGGCCGAGAAGGTGGCGGCGGAGTCAGGCGCTGTCATGTCTCCAACGTAATGATAATCGGCCGGGCCGTTTCGGTCCCACCCGTCATAGGACCCGCCGTTGTGGGAAGGGAGCGAAGACGCGGTCAACGCGTATTGGTCGTATGCGTCCAGAGTTCCCGTAAAGTTCAGTTCCAGCCGTTGTGTGTTGGGAACCGGGGGAACCCCTGCCAGTTTCAGGCCCGACACCGTTAGAGTATCGCCGTCCGCAAAGTTCGTCGTCACCGGAATTTCCAACGCCTGGCCGGTCATTGAATATCTGGCCGCGCCCACCTTGCCCCCTGCACTGCCTCCCACGGTTACCGCCGCTCCGCTATCAAAATAGCTCGGCCAGGCCGTTGGAACACGCACCTGTATCGTCGTTCCGCTGGTCAGCGTGCCCGCGGGCGACGCCGCAGTGATCGTCACCATCCCCAACCCCGGGTTCCCCCCCAGCCACGCGAGCTGTTGGTCCAACCCCGACGACATCGTCACGTCCATGCCCCCAACCGGCGCCACGGCACCCATCGCGTTTCGGTCCCATCCGTCATAGGACCCGCCGTAAAAACAAGGCAGGTTTGTGCTCCATTCTGTCGCGTGCGCCACCGATAGAAACAAAACCACCGCAAGGCACACAACCTTGGTTTTCATTTGCGCCTTTTTTTCAACATCCATCATGAAACGTTAAAACCCGTTACAGGTCCGGGTTCCTCCCTCCTCATCATCAAGGGCCCACCCCGGACGGCGCCGGCCGAACGGCACGCCAGCCGTGGCCATTGCGCCGACTCTCGCCCACGCTGGCCGCTTCGTAGCGGTCCGACGCGCGCGCGTAGAGACGGCTGGGTCGCCCCAACTGCCGCCGCGGAAACCGGCGCCGATAGCATCCGACCCAGGCCAAAGGCTCACGTTCGCATCGCCGCTGGTTGTTAACACCCCGTCGCCGATCAGCCCGGTAAAGGCCCGCCCCGTCGCGTGACCAATCGTCACAGGCCGTTCCCATACATTTCCGCTCAGTTCCATGATCCCCCAGTACGAAGCCCCCGCTTGCTCCCGGTTCGAGCTCCCCGTCGCGTAGATCCCCACGCGGTAGGGCCCGTCCGGCGAACACGAAGAAAAGTTGCAGTTGCCCCCCGTCGCCGTGTCCGTTCCGGTCCCGTCGTTCACGATCGCCGTGGTGGTGGTAATCGTGATCGTCCCCCACGCGTATTCGTTCGCCACAGGCATCAACGGGCCCCGGCAGGCTTTCTCATACTCCAGCTCCGTCATCGGCCTCAACCCAGACCAGTCCGACCACGCGGTGCCGTCCCCCCACGACACGAAATTGCACGCCCGGTCCGGCGCTGTCGCGGCAAACGTCGGGTGGGTTCCGCTGATCGTGTATCGGTAACCCGTCGATGCCACCGAATACCGATTGCCGGCCTGCTCCGACGTCAGCATGTTCAGAAAGTCTGCGTATTGGCCCTGGCTGATTTCGTATTTCATGCAATAGAACGCGGAATATCCGTTGGGCCAGTTCACATTCGGCGCGGTCTGCCCTTCCGGATACCCCCCGGCCTTGCCCCCCTTCGTTCCCAACCCCGCGGGAACCGTGTTCGCCTGGTTCGTGTTGATGGTCGTCAGCGTAAATGGGCTCGCCTCCGTCCCCCCGCTCCCCGCGGCAAAATCACCCTCCGCCACATACACCATCTCCACCGCCAACGCATGCATCCGCACTTTCGTCGTTCGCAACAGGCCGTGCTCGCTAAAGTTAAACACCCCCCGCACGTTCTCCACCGACACCGCGCCCGCCCCCTCCGCCGCGCGCCGCACGAACAATCCCGCCCGGTCGCTCGGCACGATCAATTCGACCCCCGTCCCCGTTCCAGGCGACGTCCCCGCCGGGTTGATCCCCGCCGTCTCCAACATCAGATGCGTCCACGTCGTTGTCCCTTCCAACTGCATTTTGAAAAACACCCACGCCGCGTCGTGGTTGATGTTCGTGTATCGCCAGGAATTTGACCACGATATGTCGAATTCTATGTACGTCGTGCTCGAATCCCGCGGAACCATCGTCACGTTCGTCACCGCCAAATTGTTGGCCCCAACCCAGGTCGCCCCTATGACCAGCCCCGCCACCAACATTATCAATTTCATCTTCCGCATCCGCCTCCGCTTCCCCATCTTCGTTCCTCCTTTTTAAATCGTCACCCTCGCTTCCACCGCGCAAACTATCCCCAACAGATTGGACTGTTTCGCCCTCCATATGTCTACCCCGACACGCCCGTTGTCAAGTTACCCCTACGGCTTCCCATTCAGCCGACCTTGACATTATTAACGCGACGTGTTATTATTGGTTTATGATCCGGTCTTTCGCTGACAAAGAAACGGAAAGTCTTTTTCACAGGCGGTTTTCACGCCGGCTACCCCACGATGTTCAGCGGGCGGCTTTGCGAAAGTTGGTGATGTTGAACTCAGCCACCGATCTTCGAGATCTCCGGGTTCCTCCGGGGAATAGATTGGAGGCTCTCACAGGAGGTCGGCGGGGGCAGTACAGTGTCCGGATCAACCAGCAGTGGCGCGTCTGCTTTCGCTGGAATGACGGTCATGCGGACGACGTCGAAATAGTCGATTATCATTAAGGAGTGATGACTATGAACAATAAATTGTCGGCGGTGCATCCGGGGGAAATTTTGCTTGAAGAGTTTCTGAATCCGCTGGGTGTCAGCCAATATCGCCTTGCCAAAAACATTCATGTCCCCCCGCGACGGATCAACCAGATTGTACACGGGGAAAGATCCATTTCCGCGGACACGGCTCTTCGGCTCGGGCGGTTTTTTGGGGTTTCCCCTCAGTTTTGGATGAACCTTCAATCGCACTTCGATTTGGAAATTGAAGAGGAACGATTGGCTTCCCGTCTGGCACGGGAAGTTCATGTGTTCGTTCCATCTATCGCCGCTTAGGAAGGAATGGGGTCAAGTCTTGAGTTTGCAATCTTTGGCTTTCAGTTGGACTACCGTTTCCACGTGGGGAGTGTGGGGGAACAGGTCCACCGGTTGAACCGATTTGACGTTATACGTGGGAGACAAGACCGCCAGGTCACGGGCCAGCGCTTCGGGGTTACAGGACACATAAACCCAGGATTCGATGGGGTGGTCCAACAACAGTTTTCTAACCTCCGCCGACAAACCGGGGCGGGGCGGGTCCATCACGGCCACAGCGCCCGGTGATTTCCAGGCCTCCAAAAATTCGGGGGATTTTGCAAAAACAGACGCGTCCAGGACATGAAACTGAGCGTGATCAATCCCGAAAGATAAAGCGTTGGCGCGGGCGTCGGACACCGCCGACTCGTTCAGTTCAATTCCCACCAATTTTTTAACCCGATCGGCGCAAAAAAAACCGATGGATCCCGACCCGCAATAAACGTCAAATAGCGTGGGGCAGGAATCCGGCAGGCCGTCCTTAATGATTTGGTAGAGCCGCTCGGCCCCGCGGGTGTTTGTCTGAAAAAAAGTCCGGGGTGATATTTGAAAAGACAAATTCCCCAATTTATCTTCGATGTGTCCCGACCCGAACAGCACCGCGCGTTCTTCCCCCCAGGCCACGTCCGAAAGACCGGCGTTTACGCTCCAAACAGCGGTGTCCACGCGAACCCCGCTGTCTTGAAGGGCGGACACAAACGATTCGTTCGGGAGCGCCCCCTCCGCCGTCACGAGGCACACCATCCTCTGGCCTGTGATTTTCCCTTCTCGCACAACCAGATACCGCAAAAAACCTCGGTGGGACCTCAAATGGTAGGTGGGAATATTTTCCCGAACAGCCCAGGCCCGCACCGCGGCCAACAGTCGCCCCGTTTCGGGAGACAAAAGGCGGCATTCCGTTAAATCGACGATCCGGTCGAACTTCCCCTTTTGCCGAAGGCCCAAAAGCGGCGGCTGGTCTTTTAGACCGCCAAAAGCGAACTCCATTTTGTTGCGGTAAAAAAAAATGTCCGGGGAAGCGACAATGAACTGAATCGCTCTTGGGAAAAAGGGGCGAAGCCCCCTCCGGACCATTTCTTCTTTTTCGGCCAATTGGTCGAGATAGGGACGATCCTGTGAGGCACAACCGCCACACACGCCAAAATGGGGGCAAACGGAATTATCGGCCATGGGAAAACACGATCGCCGCCAAACCACCGACGACGTTTACGATGATCGATCCAATCGGGCGGTGGCGGAAAAAATAGCAGGGGAATCCGGGACTTGAAGAGAGGGTGAGAATTGACGCGCCATTTGGCGGCGGGCATACAAAGAGATGACCAAGGCCGCGCCAAGCGAATCGAGGGCCACGTCGCGCACTTTTCCAAACCGGCCGGGCACGAACGATTGGTGGACTTCGTCGGAAATAGCGTACAGCACGCAGGCCAGAAGGCCCACCGCCCACACGCGTCGGATCGCCCACCCCATCCCGGTTAACGCCCGCGCCACAAAATAGGCCAGGACCCCGTATTCCACCAAATGCGCCAGTTTGCGCGACATCAACTCGGGAAGGCCCGTTGATCCGGCCGGACGGTGGTCCGGGATGGAGGAAGCTATAAAAATCAGGCCCGCCCACACAACGACGGGCGCCCACAAAGAAATCCATCCTTTTTCCCTCACAAAAGGCCCTTTTCCCGAAAACTGTAATGGCGGCCGTTGCCCACGATGATGTGGTCCAAAACAGCGATATTGACCGTTTTGGCCGCTTGCAAGAGAAGGGCCGTCAGCCGTTTGTCGTCCATAGACGGCGTGGGATCCCCCGACGGGTGGTTGTGCACAAACACCAGCCCCGCCGCGTTGGCCGCCAACGCTCCCGCCACCACCCGGCGGGGATAGACCGCCGCCTGGTCGATGGTCCCCTCGGACAACCGCTCTTTGCGGATCACGCGGTTTTTGGTGGACACATACACCACATCGAACACTTCGTTGGCCAACCCTTCCAACGAAGCCCGGCAATAGGCGATCACCGCTTCCGGAGAGTTGAGCAAATCCGACTGGCGCGCTTCCGTCTCAAAATACCGTTC
The DNA here is from genome assembly GCA_016715645.1 of Elusimicrobiota bacterium. Lineage (GTDB taxonomy): Bacteria > Elusimicrobiota > Elusimicrobia > FEN-1173 > FEN-1173 > JADKHR01. The sequence continues at coordinate 17,196 of JADJZR010000021.1, forward strand.
CATGGCGCCTCGAATCAAGGAAACAAACGTTCCGGTTCCCTGCCCGGCGCCTTCGACCTGTCCCAAAGCCTCGGAGGACGCGTCCAAAACGCCCTTAAACGACCCAAATTTTTCCAGCAGTTTTTTCGCCAACGGTTTCGTGTCGCAACGGGCAAAAACGTAGGTCAACAAAAGTTCCAACAATTCGTAATCGGGAAATCCCTTGGCGCCGGCCGTTTCCCAGCGCTGGCGGAGCCGTTTTCGATGCCCCACATAGTCTGGTTCAACGTCCGCGCCGGGACCAACCGCCAGGATGGACATCTCTGGATTGACAATGGGGGTGGGAAGAATCCCAACGGGCTCCCTGTCCGGTGGGGCCGGAACGGTCGCCAGAGACGCGCCGACGGTTTCCCTCGTTCGAACGCGCCGTCTCATTGGGATTGGGAAGGCCGAACCGCCGGGAGCAGAATCGCTTTCACTTCGGGGGGAACCGCCACCGGTTTCCACGCCTTGTTGACGAACGGATGTTTCGTGTAACCGCGCGCCATGATTTTTCCTGTTTCGGCGTTCACCAACTCATAATCGAACGTCATGGACGCGCGCCCCAGGTCCGAAATCGACGTGCGAATTTTAAGAAGGTCGTCGTAATGGGCCGGCGCCAAGTAGGTCACCCGCGCGTCCATCACCGGAAGAAAAATATTTTTTTCTTCCAGATCCCGATAGCGAAGACCCAATTCCCGCATCATTTCCGTTCGTCCCCGCTCGAACAGAACCAAATAGTTGGCGTAGTACACCACCCCCATTTTGTCCGTGTCCGCATAGGAAACCCGAAAGTCCAGTTCGTGAATCAAACCCGCCTCCCCGCGCGACGTTAACGTTCGGACGACTCCAACTGAAGGGTTTTTGTGGTCATGTCCGTGACCGAGGACGGACCGAAGTATTGGATGGGGCCCGGATAAACGTAACCGTCTTCCAACACCAGGGACTCCCGAATTTTGGCAAAGGCCTTAAACGGGCCGCCGTCCAACTTAACCAAAGCCTTTTGAATAACCGGCTTATCTTTTCCTTTCCGGCGTTCCACGTTCATCATCGCGGTGAGCGGAACGCCCCCCGGGACCCACTGGGCAGGGGGTTTCATAAGGTTCTTGATCGACGACAAATAGCCGGACAACCCGTTCAATGCCAACACCGCCGCATTGTAGCCAAGGGCGTAACAGTAGGTGGCGTCAAAGTTCGACGGAGCGCCGCACCGGCCCTCGTAGCCGAAGAAGTGCGTGATGGCGGCGAATTTCCCCCCATAGTTCCCCTTCACCTTCAACGCGGCCAAGCGGGCCTTCACCATTTCCACCAGCAATTTTTCCGTTTCGATTTGGGAAACCTGGACATTCCCGTGGGGGTCCCGGTCCAACATTAACTGGGCCTGGAAACTCTGGGGAAGCGATTGGAGCAGGGCCGCCAACGGCGCGGACAGCGCCCCCGCCACGATGTCCCGTTTTTCCTCGAAACTGTTCACAGCGGCCAGCCGCGGCTCATGGGCGGCCAAGGTATCGTTTAATCCGGAGATTAATTCTTTCATTTCAGGAATGAATTCAATGAGCCCTTCCGGAATGAGGACAACCCCATAGTTCTTTTTCGCTTCCGATCGACGGGCCACCGCCTGGGCAATTTGATCGACCACCTGAGCGAGGGTCATTTTTTGGGCCAACACTTCCTCGCCGATCAACGCCAGATTGGGACGGGTTTTTAACGCGACCTCCAGGGTAATGTGGGAAGCGCTACGGCCCATCAATCGGATAAAATGCCAATATTTCCGAGCGGACAGAACGTCACGGCAAATATTTCCCGCCAGTTCCGAATAGATTTTCGTCGCCGTGTCGAACCCGAAGGACGCTTCGATTTCACTGTTTTTTAAATCCCCGTCGATGGTTTTGGGCACGCCGATCACGCTGACCTTCACCCCTTCATTTTTAAAATACTCGCTCAGAAGCGCCGCGTTCGTGTTGGAATCGTCGCCCCCGACCACCGCCAAGCCATCGAGCCGGTTGGCTTGCGTGGTCTGCTCGATGGTTTTTTTCGCGGTCGCCAACTGTTCGGGCGTTTCGATCTTTGTCCGACCGGACTGGATCATATCGAACCCGCCGGTGTTGCGGTAATTGTCCACCACCGCCGCGGTAATGTCCATCCGCTTGTTTTCCAAAATGCCCGACGGCCCGCCGATGAACCCAATGAGTTGATTCTTAGGGTTCGCCTTCTTGAGCGCATCGAATAGTCCCGCCAGGACGTTGTGACCCCCGGGCGCCTGGCCCCCCGAAAATACGATCCCCAGCCGAAAAGGGTTTTTTCCCACCGAAGGGTTTCGGCCCTTGATCAGCAACGCCAACGGCAACCCGTAGGTCTTGGGAAAAATGGCCCGCAGAGATTCCTGATCCGATACGCTTTGGGTGGGTTTACCTAAACGCGGGACCACACCGGAAGGTCCGGATCGGAGAACCGCCGGAAGCACGGGTTTGAATTTGGATCGTTCCAACTGAAGTTCGGATTGAAGGGTTGCCATGGGAAGAGACCTCACCAAGTAAAGAGAGAAAAATCCCCCCGCGCGTCGACGGTGATCGCCGACGCGCGGGGGTCTGACACTATATTTTTTACGTAACTACCCAAATCCCTCATCCGCCCCTTCGGGGCACCTTCCCCCAAGAGGGGAAGGAAAACAAAGATTTTCCCTCTCCTCTTGGGAGGCCCCTCACAGAGATCGGGGCACCTGGGGCGGCAGAGCCGCTGATGCGAGGGCAGGGTGAGGGACCTGAGCATTTACTTTTTTACGCGATCGTGACCGACTTGTCCAGGTACACGTCTTGAATGGCGTTTAAGAGCGCCACGCCTTCTTTCATGGGACGTTGGAACGCTTTGCGGCCGGAAATGAGACCCATCCCGCCGGCCCGTTTGTTGATGACGGCCGTGCGAACGGCGTCCGCCAGGTCCGACGCGCCTTTGGATTCGCCCCCGGAATTGATCAGCCCCGCCCGGCCCGAGTAACAGTTAAGGACCTGGTAACGACACAGGTCGATGGGATGGTCGGTGGTCAGATCGGTGTAAACTTTCGGGCTGGTTTTGCCGAACTTCACGGCGTTGTAACCGCCGTTGTTTTCCGGGAGTTTTTGCTTAATGATATCGGCTTCAATGGTCACACCGAGATGGTTGGCTTGGCCCGTGATATCCGCCGAAACGTGATAATCTTTTTCCGCGGTCTTAAACGCGTTGTTGCGGGCGTAGCACCACAGCACCGTAAACATCCCCAGCTCGTGGGCCTGGGCAAACGCTTCCGACACCTCTTGCAACTGGCGGCGGCTTTCCACGGATCCCCAATAAATGGTCGCGCCGATGGAGGTGCAACCCATGTCGAAGGCCTGTTTGACTTTCGTGAACATGGTTTGGTCCGGCACCTGGGGAAGAGACATCAACTCGTTGTGGTTGATCTTCAGCATGAAAGGAATTTTGTGGGCGTATTTGCGAGCCACGGCGCCCAACACACCATACGTAGATGCCACCGCGTTGCATCCCCCTTCGATGGCGAGTTTGATGATGTTTTCGGGATCGAAATAGTCCGGATTCGGCGCGAACGACGCCCCGCCCGAATGTTCGATGCCCTGGTCCACCGGCAGGATCGACACATACCCCGTGCCTTGCATGCGGCCGCTGTTGATCAAGTTCTGAAGGTTGCGAAGCACCGGCGCTTTCCGATCGGAATAGACCCACACGCGGTCCACATGGTCCGCCCCGGGCAAATGCAACCGGGACGCGGGCACTTTGGCCTTGTACGTCAATAGGTTTTCGGCGTCTTTGCCGAGCAGTTCCGCAACAGAGACTTTTTTGCTACCGCTTTCTGATCCACTCATGGTTTCAATCCTCCTCGGGATGAAAAAAAGGTGTGAAGACCGCCCCGCGGGAAGGCTACTTTTTCTTTCGAGTCGACGACGCGCGGGGTTTGTCCGGCGACGAAAAGCGCCCAATCCGACGGAACTTCTCGTATCGTTGGGCCAACAACGCCTCGCCGGCAACCCCTTTCAACGCATCCAGCGCACCCAGCAAGGCCGCTTTAACGGTGGCCGCGCAGGCCTCCGGATCGTGGTGAGCGCCGCCCAAAGGTTCTGGCAAAATGTCGTCGATCACACCCAACTCTTTCAAGTCGGGCGCGGTGATTTTCAAGGCCCGAGCCGCTTCCGGCGCCTGGGCCGCGTCGTGATACAGAATGGACGCGCACCCTTCGGGCGAAATCACCGAATAATAGGCGTTTTCCAACATCAAAATTTTGTCCGCCACACCCAACGCCAACGCCCCACCGGACCCCCCCTCGCCGATCACGCAACACACGATGGGCACCGTGAATTGGGACATTTCCCGCAAATTTTCCGCAATGGCCGTAGCTTGGCCCCGCTCTTCAGCCCCGATCCCCGGGTAAGCGCCGGCCGTGTCGATAAAAGTAATGATCGGCGCTCGAAACTTGGCCGCGATCCGCATCAGTCGCAAGGCTTTTCGGTATCCCTCCGGATGGGGCATCCCAAAGTTACGGGCCATAGAATCCTGTAACGTCCGTCCCTTCTGGTGACCCATGACCATCACGGGCCGGCCGTCCAAATAGGCGGCGCCGCCCACAATGGCTTTGTCGTCGGCAAAATGCCGGTCGCCGTGCATTTCAATGAACCCCGTGAACACCCGTTCAATAAAGTCCAACGTGTAAGGACGACGGGGATGTCGGGCTATTTGGACCCGTTGCCAAGGGGTCAGTTTTTCATAGATGTCTCGGCGAAGTTCTTCCAAGCGTTGGCGAAGGCCTTTGATCTGCTCGGCCATTTCCACCGCCGGATTGTCCTGGGCGGTTTTCTCCAACCCTTGGATCTGTTCTTCCAGATCCAAAATAGGTTTTTCGAAATCAAACCCCCGAAATGTGGTGGGCAGATCAGCCAAGGCGGTTGTCATCCTCCTTTTTCAAAACCCCCCCGTGTAAGATAAACGCACAATTCGTTCCGGTTCTCGCCCCGCCGCCCACAGATCACGCACAGCCAGTTCCAGGGCAAAACTGGGCGTCAACCACCACGACCCACCGAGGTTCAAGCGGCTGTCGCGACCGTTGCGGACATTGTCCCATTCGCCCGTCAGACCCAGCAGATCTTTATACATGTAGCGAAGTCCCATAAATCCGTAAAGATGATCGTTGGAAAATTCGTAGATGTTGGCCCCGGCATGAAGACTGAGGTCCGGAACAAACACTTCGCCGCTCCCCACCAGATACAACCCCTTTTCCCGCTGGTTGTATTTGTCGGTTTCTTCGTTGTAAAACAACCCTTGACCATCGTAACCCAAAGCCAACGCGGGAAGGTTCCTTTGGCCGTCGTAAAAACGGAACCGAACGTTCAATGTGGGTTTATTGAGGCCCACGGCCTCGTCACCCACAAACCCCTCGGCGTCCAAGCCAAACCCCACGTTGAGCCGGGGAAAAACCCCAAAATAGGTTTTGGCCAGCATTCCCCCATCGGAATAAAACCGAAAGGAGGTGTTAAACCCGTAACGGTCCAAGATTTCGGCGGTGGGCACATCGATGAGTTCCACCACCGGAGCCCCGGCCCGGGCCAACCCCATTGCGCCCACCAATATAGCAATAAACGCGATCGATTTTTTCAACATAGACCCCTTCCTTGGCCCGCATTCTACCACATAGCACCCCATTTTTGAATCAGGATTCCCGAAGAGCGACCAATACCTCGTCCCGTTCTTTTTGGCATTTTTTGAGGCCCGCATCCAACTCCATCAGCTTTTGGTAATTGCTTTGAATAAAAACCGATCCCATTTGCCGATTAAAATCCTCGATATCGCTTTCCAGCTCCCGCAACCGCTCGTTCAACTTTTTACGGCGTTTCGATCGGGCCCGTTCGGCTTCCCGCAACCGTTTCAAATCGTCGGACCCGGTTTTCATCCAGGCGGGCCCCCCCGCCTGGACGGGACGAGCCAACGGTTTCTCAACGGAAAGACTCGGTCCCGCCGCCGACAACCGTTGGGACAGGCGAAGAAAATCGTCGTGGTTGCCCGTGTAAAGTTTCGCCCGCCCCTGGTCGACGTGGGCCACATGATTGGCCAGGGCGTTGACGAAATAGAGATCGTGGCTGATAAAACAGATCGTCCCCTCAAAATCCTTCAGGGCCTCGATCAGCGCGTCCACGCTGGCCATGTCCAGGTGCGTGGTGGGCTCGTCCAGTAACAGGACGTTGGGGGGATCCAACAACAGTTTGGCCAACGCCAACCGGCTTTTTTCGCCCCCGCTCAACACGTCCACTTTTTTAAACACGGCGTTGTCGCGAAAAAGAAAGGTTCCCAAAATGGTCCGCACCAAAAGGTCCGGGTTCATGCGCCGGGTGGCCATGGCCTCTTGAATCACGGTGCGGCCCGGCGTCAAGGTTTCCCACCGGTGCTGGGAAAAGTATCCCGATTCCACGTTAAGCCCCAACACCCGCTGGCCCTTTTCGAACGGCAAAACCCCGGCCAGAATTTTCAACAGCGTGGATTTTCCCGCCCCGTTGGGGCCCACCAGGGCCACTTTTTGGCCCCGCTCCAGCTCAAAATCGAGCCCGTCATACACGTTCGTATCCCCGTAAGATTTGACGATGCCGTTAAGCGACAAAATCTTGACACCGGTTTTGCTGGGTTGGGGAAAATTAATTTTTATTTTTCTCACTTCAGGAGGAATTTCAATCAGCTCCATTTTTTCCAACATTTTAATGCGGCTTTGAACCTGGGGGGCTTTGGCGGCCTGGGCACGGAACCGGTTGATAAACTCTTGGGCGTCGGCGATTTCTCTTTGTTGTTTTTTGTAGGCGGCCAACACCTGTTCTTGTTCCATGGCGCGAACCGCCAAAAACTTCTCGTAGTCCCCTACGTATTTAAAGATTTTGTGGTCTCGCAAATCCCATATGCCGTGAACGATGGCGTTCACAAAAGCCCGGTCGTGTGAAATCAACAAGATTGAACTCTTTGAGTGTTGAAGATAGTCCTGAAACCACAACAAAGAGGCCAGGTCCAAATGGTTGGTGGGCTCGTCAAGAAGCAGGAGATCGGGTTCTTGCAACAGCAGACGGGCGATGGCAATGCGCATTCGCCACCCGCCGGACATGGCCGACGCGGACCGATCGAAGTCCGTCACGCGAAACCCAAGGCCCATCAGTATTTTTTTTGCGTCGGCGGCCCGTTTTTCCGTGAGGGACTCCCCGTCTCCCTCGCCGGACAACGTTTCTTGGAGCACGGTCCCTTCGCCGATATCGGCGGTTTCCTGTGGAAGATAGCCGATCCGCACACCCCGGGGAAACGACACAACCCCGTCATCGGGGAAATCCAACCCGCGCAAGATTTTAAACAGAGTGGATTTGCCCGCCCCGTTAGGGCCCATGAGGGCGTAACGGTCTCCGGCGTTAAGTTGAAGCGAGACCCCGTCAAAGATGACCTGTTGACCAAACGCTTTATGAAGGTTTTGAACAGTTAACACAAAAATACCCCTTGAAAATAAATGATTGAGGCCCTATATATTTCTATGACCATTATCGAACGGTTTCTTCAGGACCACGCGATTTTTCGAAAACACCTGGCGGACACCCTAGCTCTGGCCCGAGACCTTTCGGACCAAGCGACGGCCCCCGCGGTCAGCGACGACGACCGGGCCTTCGCCCACAAGCTCCGGCGTCATGCCCGGATGGAAGCCGAATTGTTGTTCCCGGCCATGCAACGGGCTAGTTCCGAAAAAGATCGCCACGAAACGGTTCAACGGTACATACGACACGGCAACGACGAACACCATTCCGTGGCCAAACGACAAGCCGAACTGCACGCGTATTCGGGCGGCGTGCAACTGAGCCAATGGCGCACCACGCTGAACGATTTTGCCGACGGTCTAAACCGCCACATTGACCTGGAAGAAAATGAAATCTTTCCCTTGGCCCAAGAACTCTTAAGCCCCGCCTTACTCACCGAACTCAATCAAAAAGCCGACCTCGTTGCGTAGTCGCCCGAAACCCGAAAAAAATCGGGGCGGGGAGATTTGAACTCCCGACCTCTTGGTCCCAAACCAAGCGCGCTACCAACTGCGCTACGCCCCGTACCTTCAAACTCTCCGCCCGCCGAATGTTTCCAAACCAAGCGCGCCTTGCGCCCCACACGTCGGGGCTCCAGGCCGGCCCCGCTAAAGCGGGGCGTCCCAAGCGTTTGCCCTTCACGGCAAACGGGACCCAACTGCGCTACGCCCCGTACCTTCAAACTCTCCGCCCGCCGAATGTTTCCAAACCAAGCGCGCCTTGCGCCCCACACGTCGGGGCTCCAGGCCGGCCCCGCTAAAGCGGGGCGTCCCAAGCGTTTGCCCTTCACGGCAAACGGGATCCAACTGCGCTACGCCCCGAAAACAATCAAATCCGGAAACAAGAAAGGGGAAAAACATCAGCGGGACAACTCGCGTCCGGGCCATTATACCCGACGTAGGGGGGCCTGGTCAATCGTAGCCGTAACGGCGAATAAATCGGCCCTTGAGCCATTGGGCGAGAGCCAGATAAGATCCCACGATCATCATTAACCCCACGTAGAAAGGTGCGGGAGGTGTTGCAAAGCCAAAGTGTTTCCCGAGGTCAGCAAAAGGAATCCATAAAACCACCCCGCATAAAATGGCGCTGGACACCATCAGGGGCCACGCTGGGCCGCACCCCGCTCCAAGGCCGTTTTCGGGTTCGAATCACATAGATCACCAGAGATTGACTGATGAACGATTCCAAAAACCACCCTGTGTGAAACAGTTCCACGTTTCGCCCAAACAACACCCATAAAAACCCAAACGTGACGAAATCAAACAGTGAACTTAAAGGACCGAAAATAAACATGAATCGGCGAATGGAGTCCAAATCCCACGGGCGAGGATGTTCCAGCGCTTGCGGGTCCACCGTGTCGGTGGGCAGGGCGATTTGCGAAATGTCGTAAAGAAAGTTGTTGAGCAAGATCTGAATGGGAAGCATCGGTAAGAAAGGCAATAGGAGGCTCGCACCCGTCATGCTGATCATGTTCCCAAAATTGGAACTAGACCCCATCCGAACGTATTTGACGATGTTGGCGAAAGTGCGGCGCCCCTCATCAATGCCGGCGGCCAGAACGTTCAAGTTCTTGCGGAGCAAAATAATATCGGCGGTTTCCCGGGCCACGTCCACGGCGTTTTCCACCGACAAGCCGACATCCGCGGCTTTGAGGGCGGGAGCGTCGTTGATCCCGTCCCCGAGAAACCCCACCGTTCGCCCTTCTTTTTGAAGCAAGCGGATCACGCGCTCTTTCTGGAGCGGTGCGAGGCGCGCAAAAATTGTGCAGGAGGACAACCGCGGGGCCAACCCCTCGTCGGTAAGAAGGTCCAGCTCTTCCCCCGTCAGCATGCCCTCCACGGGAAGGCCCACCTCCCGCGCGATCTTCTGAGTCACAAGGGCGTTGTCCCCGGTCAGCACCTTGCACGAAACGCCCCGATGAACAAGCGCCGCCAGCGCTTCCCGTGCGGAAGGTTTCGGGGGATCCAGAAAGGCCAGATAGCCCCGAAGCACCAAATCTGTTTCGTCCGCTTTGCTGTAGGCCGCCTTGGCCTCCGCCATGTCCCGGTAGCCAACCGCCAAAACCCGATAGCCGTCCCGGCTTAAGGCGTCGTATTCCTCCCGAAGGTCCTGAAGGATGAGATCTTCCATGGGAAAGATCTCGCCGTCCAATTCGTATCGCGCGCACCGCTTAAAGATCTCCTCGGGCGCCCCCTTGGCGATCAAGCGGTGGCGCCCCTCCTGGGAAACCACGACGGAAAGAATCCGCCGGGAAAAATCAAAAGGGATCTCATCCACTTTTTCGCCAACCCCTGTCATATTCTCCTGATGTTTGAGGATCGCCCGATCGAGAAGGTTCTTCAGTCCGGTTTGATGTACGCTGTTCAGATAGGCCAGGGACAAGACCGCCTCATCTTCTTGAAGGATTACATCGCAGTGCCGCTCCAAAACCACTTCGTCCATGGTGAGCGTGCCGGTTTTGTCGGTGCAAAGGACGTCCATGGCTCCCAGGTTTTGGATCGAGGACAGCCGCTTGACGATCACTTCCCGTTGGGCCATGCGCAGGGCCCCGCGCGAAAGGTTTAAGGTTACGATCATGGGCAACATTTCCGGAGTCAATCCCACGGCGACGGCCAGGGCGAATAGGAGCGATTCCATCCAACCAGTTTTGGTCAACAGATTGGCGGCGAAGATCACCACAACCAATACCAGCATTAATCGAAGCATGAGCCAAACGAAACGTTGAAGCCCCTTTTCGAACGAGGTTTCCGCCCGCCGCCGGGCCAAACGCTGGGAAATGGCCCCGAACTGGGTGGAAGGACCCGTTTTAACGACGAGACCCAGGCCCCGGCCGCTCACCACGCTCGTTCCCATGAACGCCGCGTTGGCCAAGTCTGAGAGGCCCCGAACCCCGGCCGCCGGAGGAGAAACCTGTTTTTCCAAAGGAAGGGATTCCCCCGTTAAGGCGGACTGATTGACGAAAAGGTCCTTGGCTTCCAGAACCCGGAGGTCCGCGGGAATCATGTCCCCGGCGGCCAGAACCACGACATCGCCCGGGACAATAGTGCGAAGATCCACCTCCTGGGGAACGCCGTCCCGTAGGGCGGTGGCGCTCACGCGGACCATGGCGGTCAGTTTTTCGGCGGCGCGGTCCGCCCGGAACTCTTGGGCGAAACTCAACCCCACGCTGATCAAGGCCATGCCAGCCACGAGGGCGGCGCTGACTTTTTCCCCAAAAAAGAGGGAAAAGCCGCCGATGACCAGAAGGACGATGACGAGAGGATCGAGGAACCGGATCAAAAAACCAAAAAGGAGACCCCGTTTCCGTCGCCGAGCGGGCTCGTTGGGTCCCGATTTTCCCAGACGGGATTTGGCTTCCATCTCCGAAATCCCTTGAAGAGAAGTGGCGAGTTCCTGCATAAGCCCATCCAAGGGCCGGGTGGCCCACACAACGGGGTCTTGGATCGAAGGGGGTGGAAAAGGAACGGGAGCCATCGGGACGGGGGGTCTCACATTTAATCGTTTTTCAAACAGAGCCGGCCTTGGCGGGGAAAGGATGCGCCCGCGCGGCGGCCGCGAACAGCCGTTATTGTTTTTTCCAGGTCATTTCCGCGTCGACCGGAACCTGGCGTTTGATGGCCATGCCGAGGAGGGAGGGAGCCGGAATCTTAAAATCGTCAATGTTCAGAGGGACGACGCCCTTAAAATGAAGTTTCCCGTCCGGACGGTCCACCACGGTGAAAGGGACGGCTTTGTAAGACGCGTTTGCACCGGCGAATTCAATGTCCAAATCCGCCGTGAATGTTTGCCCCTCAGGAACCCCCGGCAAGGACACCGAAACCGTTACCATAGGAAACTTCGCTCCCCGGGTGGTTTCAAGCATGTGCAAATCCCGATTGGTGTCCCCCGAAACAAATCCGCTGACGGTGGCCCCCACCAAAAAATGACACCCGTCTTTGTCGCAGACACCTTTTCCGCGCGCCCCGGTGCTGGTCCCCTCGACTTTATGAAGCGTGTGTGTGACATGGTAAGTCAATTGTGATTTATCCAGAACCCACGATTCCGCGCGTGCCATCGCGCCCACAGACACCGCCATCAAGCCAAGAAGAATTTTATTCATGGAAGGCCCCTTAAAAATTGAAGACCATCACGGCCATGGAAAGAAAATAAGCCGCCGCGCCCACGCCCGCCACGGCGGAATGCTGTTTGGCCATGCCGTGAACTTCCTCGCCCCGCTCTTTTTGTTTGTACGCCTCATAGCCCAAAATGGGCGCGATGACCATGGCCGGGAAGTGAATCCAGGCCAACGCTTTGTGGATCTTGGTGGAGCCGGTGGCTTTTTTTTCCTCCACTTCCGGAGCGAACAAGGAAAACGACGCCGTGGTGAAGTAGAGGGCCCCGGTGGTGATGGCCATGTTTTTGTGCAAGTCCCGTTTCGCGTCCGAGCCTCCCTCGGCGCCCGAAGCCGTAAAAATTGTCGCGGCCATGGGCACGGCGGTGATCAGACCCAATATTTGGTGTGTTTTCAACATTTTCGATCGTTTATGAAGGGTGGCTTGGGTGGCCGAATCGCCCTGCAATTGCTCATCGGAAAATCCCAAATCGTCGAGGGAAAGAGACCCCTTTGCCGCCCGAACATCAGCGCCTCCCAACCCCGAAACCAGGGTCAAAACCACCAACACAAGCCGGACTCTTTTCACAAGTGGAACCTCCTCGCGGGCGAATTGAGTGAGGCTAACATTTCCAGGAAGGGAAAAACATGATGGGCGTCATTCTTTAACTCGAAACGCCCGTAGGCTTATCGCCCACACGGGCGAAACTTTTCTGTTCGGAACTCTTTCTACGGCAGGACCGCGCCGATCGAGGAATCCCGGTCAGCGCAGTTTAATGACGAAACGCACCACGTCGCCGCGGTCTTTAACGGGCGCGTAGGTGAACCGAACGCTGTCGGGAGCCAACAACAACTCGGCGGCGATTTTTTCGGTGACGCGTTTTTGGCGGGCTTTGACGGTCTCGCCGTCGTACTCTCGGGTTTGAAACTCCACCACAAAGGGGTAAGCGGAATAGTCCCGCAACACGTCCACAACCCGCTCCAAAATCGGCAACGCGTCGGTGTTAAACCGCTCGTCTTCGAACAGGTAACTGGACGAAATTTCCATGATCAGGTTTTTCTTGTCTTTGTATTTTAAGTGCCGCAGAGTAAACGCCTTGCCCAACGTGGTGTGGGTCCCTTTGAGTTCGTCCACTGTAATGAAACGGAACGAATAAGCCGACGCAACCCGAATCATGTCCCCGTTGCGGTTAAACCCATCCCAGACAATTTCGTTGACCGGGTTTCCTTTTCCAGTGATCGTATGAATCACATCCCCCTTATCGTCGGTCACCTCCAAACGCCAGGTCACAACCGCGTTTTCCGCGGGAGACGGTTGAAAGCTGATGAGCGGCGGCTCCACCAAATCCGGCAACCAGGGTCGGGCGGTTTGCTGGGTTTGAACGCTGTCGAATCGGCGAAAATCTTCGTCCGAAGGGATCGTGCGCGTTTGGTCCAATAGTTTTTCGGTCTTATCGGTGACCGAATCCACCAACTCTTTCATGTCCACTTTGATTTCGGGGGTCACTTTTTCGATGTTGACCTTGTCTTTGGCCTGGCCGGTCACGTCCAACGATCCCAGGCTGTCGCCGCCGGCCGGTTCCGAGGGGGGCGGCGGCGGAGGAGTTGTCGTCTTGCGAGCGGATTCTTTGGAAGGCGGCGGCGGAACGACGGGCTTTTGGGGTTCCCGAACAACGGCGGGAACCGGAGCTTTTTCCGAACCCGACGTCGATGTGTTGGTGGAAGTCGCGGGTTTCTTAGATCGGGGCGACTTCTTTAGGGATGGAGCTTCCTCTGCCGAGACGGCACAAGCGCTTGCCACAAATCCCGCTAAAATCAATGCCCAAGCACGATGTCTCATTGTGTCCTCCGTTACAAAGCCTTGAATATAAATTTAATGGTTCCCACCTGTTCTTTGCCTTTCTGAGCGGGATCGTCCAATGGAATAAACCGCCATTGATTCAATGCTTCCATCGTGGTCGCGTCCAGACTGGGGTATCCCGAACTCTGGACCACGTTGGTTTTATTGATGTTCACTTCACCGGTATGGCGCACAAAAAACTCGATGCGCACAATCGCAAAAAGACCTTTTTCTTTCGCCCAGTCCGGAAGTTTGGGAAGCACCTGAAACAAGATAGCCCGATTGGCCACGGACCCGGAAATTTCGTACGGGACTTTACCTCCTCCGCCGCCGCCCCCTCCTCCCGCCGCCCGAGATGGCACACCCACCAGCCCGCCACCACCGGATCCCGAAACCGTCCCTGGCGCTCCCATTCCTGAAAATCCACCCGACACACCGACCAACCCTTTCCCCCCCCCGCTTTTGTCTTTCAGCGCGCCTCCGCCGCCTTCACCGGGCCCGTCGCCCCCGCCCGTGCCGCCCCCGGTCCCAAAAAACGCCGTGGACACCGACGTCACCTTCTTGTCGGTCTTATTCGATAACGCAATCCGGGGCGCGTCGGCATCGGAGTCCGCCAAGCCGCCGCCTGTTTTTTTAACGGCAAAAGGAAGATCGCCCTGGGCGATTTTGAATCCCGACGATTTTTCTTTTAACGTCCCGCCCCCCAGCTTATCCCCCGGGCCGATACCGACACCGGCCAAACCGGGTCCTTTGGTTTCAATTTTTCCCACATCGAACGCACCGGCCA
>JADJZR010000022.1 GCA_016715645.1 Elusimicrobiota bacterium
AGCGACTTGCGGAGTTACACCGCAAGATCGCCTTCTTTGGTACGCCCGAGAAGGACTACCTCGATAGTGGCCTGTGGCATTTCCTGCCATACGTCCGCACGAAGGACGAACACGACGCGCTCAACCCGGTAAAACCGTTACCGGTTGACCCCGATACCGGTAAGACTTTGGCCTACATCCTCGCCATCTTCCATATGCTGCTGCGCCACGACGAACTGATGATCCCGAAGTCGCGGCAGATCATGGTGTCTTGGATCCTCGCTATCTACTCCTGCTGGCTGGCGAGAACACAGAAGCACGGGCTGATCCTCCTTCAGAGCAAGAAGGAGGAGGACGCCGCGAAGATGGTCAGCATGGGCAAGGACGATCTCGACACCGCCCGCATGACGTTCATCGAGACTCACTTGGAGAATCCTGACGGGACTCCCGCTACATGGCTCATGGACCCCAAGGTACGCGCAGCCAAGGGCGTAGCGTATAACAAGATCGGGTTCAAGAACGGGACCAACGTAGAGGGAGTCCCGCAGGGCGGCGACCAGATCCGCTCCCGAGTCCCGAGCTTCTACGCTAACGACGAGAGCGCGTTTCAGGATGAGTTCGGCAAGGCTTACGAGGCTGCACAGCCCGCGCTACAGGGTGGCGGTCGGGCGGTTTATGTTTCCTCCGCTGCTCCTGGTTACTTCTGCGACCTCGTAAACGACTACCCCGGCTACACGGATGGGGCAGAGCCTCCGTACAAGAACATGAAACTCCCCAAGGGTATGAGTTTCTGGTACGCGAGAGGCACGATCCCTGTCCTGCGGGTCCACTACTCTGCCGACCCGATGAAGGATCCAGACCGCTACGGCAAGGAATGGCTCCTGAAGGCCTCTGCGCGTTATGGCGGCATCCATTCTCCCGGCTGGCAGCAGGAGATGGAGATCAACTGGAAAGTCTCTGGCGGCTCTCCTGTGTGGGCGCAGGCTTCAAGGGTGGATTGGCCCGTCATTATCAAGCCTAGAGACGTTGATGTGGTGAAAAACCGTCACTACCTAATGGCCGGATTTGACTACGGCTCTGCCAACGACCCTTCGGTCTTTGAGGTTATCGCCGTAGACGAGCATGGGAAACTGTTCTTCGATTGGGAGTGGTACGCGCACGGGGCTACCTACAAGGAGGCGGCTAGGGCGATCAAGGCTTGTCCATACTTCGACCTCGTAAAGAACCGCATGGTCGCTGACCCGTCCCTTTGGGCGATGACGCAGAACCAAGACGGCTGTATCAAGTCCATCGCGCAGTTGTTCGCGGAGGAAGGCGTTCACTTCATCCGAGGCAAGAAGGGTTCGCCGTCTGCTGACGTTCGGGTAGAGGAGATGTTCCGGGCGAAGTATTGGGCTAACCCCGAGAAGCCTGAAGCGTTCATCTCCCTGGACTGCCAGAAGTTGATTGAGAGCGTTCGGATGCTGCGGTGGGCGGAACACAGGTCAGAGGCTACGAAGGCGCGAGAGCATAGCCCTTTGGCTATTGTCCACAAGTGGAACGATCCGTGGGACGCGATTGCGTACCCGATTGACCTACTCATGCGTGAGTTCAAGGTTCCGGCGATTCCGCTGCCGCACAACTCCTATAAGGCTACGCGAGATCGCGCCGAGAGAGCAGCCAAGAAGTCAAAGATGGCTAAACACTTTGTGGGTGGGCTATGATTTGGGACAAGGGCTTGGTCGAGATCACGGGTAATGTCGATGATCGCGTAGCCAAGTGGCGGCGCAAGATCGACAGGGCTATTGCCAAGCGCAAGCCCCATGCCGAGATGTGGAAAAAGACCGAGGAATACATCTCCCTTCAGCGGGTTGCCAACCACAACCCTGCGACTGATGGGGATCTGTGCGCGGTCAACAAGACCCGCGCCTTTATCAACAACCGGGTGGCTTCGTTCGTCTACAAGAACCCCCGGTTCATCGTGCGCCCGGTCAACCAGAATGGTATGGAGCCGTTAGACGTAAACGGTAAGACAGTTCCGCGCCATCAGGTTGCAGAACATATCTTGAACTTCATCGTTCAGCAGCCATCCTTCGGCGCTGACCGGGCGTCCCGTCGCATGGCGAAAGCCGGACTGACCTCTATCGGAGTGGTAAAGGTTGGGTACAAGCCGGACTACGGCAAAGGTACGCACACTAAAGAGTCGTACATCTACGACGAGCAGGGGCGCACTTGGCTGCGCGATCCCATGCTTCCGCCGGATACCGACAGTCGCGGTGTCCCGCAGAACCTCATCCCCGCTCCTGATGGGGCAGGGAAGCCGTACCCGATCCGCCCTACCTCTGAGAAGTGGTTCACGGATTGGGTTCCCCCCGAGCGGATGCTGTACGACCCTGACGGTGAGAACGAGTTCTTTGACCATGAGTGGGTGGCTTGTGAATACTACTGGCCCATCTCGGACATCAAGGCTAACAAGCGATTCAA
The DNA here is from genome assembly GCA_016715645.1 of Elusimicrobiota bacterium. Classification (GTDB taxonomy): domain Bacteria; phylum Elusimicrobiota; class Elusimicrobia; order FEN-1173; family FEN-1173; genus JADKHR01. The sequence continues at coordinate 2,443 of JADJZR010000022.1, forward strand.
CAAGACTGTCCGCGAACAGGTCAAAGGCACGGCGAAGGCGCAACTGATAGACGAAGGAAAGATCGTCGCTGCCGCCCGTGGTGTCGGACAAGACGCCGTGATCGAGGAGGACGAGGAGTACGGTCGGGTCTTTGAGATCTACGACATCAGGGACAAGGAAGTCCTGTGGTACGCGGACGGATGTTCCGACTTCCTCGCTATCGAGGAGTACCCGCTTGGCGTAGCCCACAGCCCTTACGTCCATTTCGTCCCCGATGAGGGACACGCGGATTGGTATCCGCACCCTGTGGTCACGGACCTGATCCCGATCAACCAGGAGATCGACAAGTTAAGGCTCCTTGACTTACACGGAGCCTATGGCAACACCCCGAAGTGGGGCTTCCTCAGGGGGGATATCGAGGATGAGCAGCTAGAGGCCCTCATGTCCCCGATCCCGAACGAGGCTGTGCGGTTTGAGAAGTTCTCTCACGCCGACCCCAAGAAGTCCCTGTTCGCTATCGACCGCCAGTATACGCCGCCCGACTTCTACGCTCGGATGCAGCAGTTGGAGCGGGACTTCGATGAGGTTGCCGGTCAGTCGAGCGAGGCGCGTGGTCGCGCTTCCTCCCAGTTGGCTACCGGGATCAACGCCATCCAGCAGAGCAACGCCCTTCGTGAGGATGACTACCGGGCGCAGTTCTCCGCCGCTTGGCGCGAGGTTGGCAAGAAGTTGCTGGATTCGGTACAGGCGAACATGGACATCCCTACGGCTGTCGCTATCGACGGGCCGGATGGCGAGATGTTCATCGGGACGATCACTCCCGACATGATCGAGGGCGACTACGATGTCTCGGTGGATGTCGAGGATCTGATGCCTCGCTCTACGGACCTTGAGATGAGCAACCTGATCCAGATGGCGAACCTGTTCGGGCAGTACCCGCTCATGGGTTCTGACGAGCGCATCTCTGGCCCGCTGCTGGACAAGGCGAAGATCAACTCCGCGTCCCTGCGTGAGGGTCTTGTGGCGATGGCGCAGATCTACCGGCAGTTGCAGATGGGTCCGCCGCCGAACCAGCCCGACGCACAGGGCGGAGCGCAGCCAGCGCAGGATCCGGCGATGATGATGCAGCAGATGGGAGGGGCTAATGCCGGTCTATGATTTCCGCTGTGTGTGCGGTTATACCGAACGGGACATTGTGCAGGGTATTTCAGAGGAACATACCATGATTTGCCCGTGCGGGAGAAAGATGACGCAGGACTTCAGCGACTACAAGCCGCCGATGGTCTTTGGGGAGTTACCCACGCGAGGCTGCTGGAACGGGTACTACGATCCCAACCTTGGGGCGAAGATCCACTCCAAGAAGCAGCGTGACGATCTGATGAAGGCGAAAGGACTCACGGAGTTCCACATGGAACCAGACCAAGCAAGGATGCATGAGGAGGTCAAGTATATCCAAAAGAACGCCAAGGGTGGCGAGACTCGCAGAGCCATCAACAAGATGGCCGACAAGTTAGCGAAAGAGAAATCAGAGGCAGTTACCGCTAGTATCATCGACCCGATTGTCGATAGGACACTAGCAAGCCTCTCGTAAACACGCATCCCGCAAGGGACAGGCGGAAGGTGATGAGATGAGGACGATATTCTGAACATGGACGAGATCCTTGCTGACATTCCTTATCCTGATACCGGGGACGAAATCCCGACAGATCAGGACGAGGTTGTTGAGGATGCGCCCGTGCAGGCAGATGACGCGCCCGAGGTTCCCGAAGTTGAGCCGGTAAAGGAAGATCCCTCCAAGTCGTATCAGGAAGCGATTGACAAGTTCGACCGGACAGGTAATCCCCACGACCTCCCCGAGCCGCTGCGGAGGCAGGAGTTGGCTCGTCAGGCGGATTACACCCGCAAGATGCAGGAGATCGCATCCTTACGCAAGCAGGAATCCAAGCCCGAACCCGCTCCTAGCGGACCTCCTAAGATCGATCTGGATGCAGAACCCGACGCACTGGCGAAGCAGATTTCCGACCTTGTGGAATATCAGGTGGAACAGGCTACTTCCAAGTACCGCGAGACAGCCGAGCGTTACGAGGTAACGACTCAGGAACAGAAGTTCCAGCAGCATATCAACGGCTTGCAGGAACACGTTAAGTCTCAGCCGGGCTACACGCCAGAGATCGAAGCCAAGATGGCCGAAATCCTGAGCCAGCACGTTGACGATCCCGAGTGGAAAACCCTGATGGGTACTCGGGTGGGCTTGTCCATGTTGTTTGAAAAGACCAAGAACAGCATGGGTCAGGCTGGCGCACAGGACAAGGCAGCGCAGAAGGCGGAGGATAAGCTTCGCTCTCCTGCTCCCGCGAAGAACCGTCAGGCCGAGCCTATGGGGATTGCCGATAGGTACAACGGCTTGACGGCATTGCAGAAACTTGAGAAAGCCGTGGCTGAGGCTACGGCCTAGGAAGGTGTGACATGGCAGTTCCGAATACTCCTGCTGGGAACACCTTCTCCTACTACACGAGCGCGATTGCCGCGACCGCCGATGCTCTGCATAAGAGTGGCGCTTTCGTGGACATCATCAGCAAGGGTACGCCCACGCTGGACCGCCTGCGTAACAAGGGGAAGATTAGTTACCAGGGTGGCAAGCAGCTTGCCATCAATCTGATGTACGGTCTTGACACTCCCGTCAACTCGTACTCTGACCTCGATCCTCTGACCATCACCCGCCCTGACGGCATGAGTGAGTTCTTCGCCAAGTGGGCGCAGTATCACTTCCCCGTCGTGATCTCGGGCCATGAGATGCGGACCAACTCGGGCAAGGCGCAGATCGCTGATCTGCTGAAGGCTCGTTTCCGTCAGGGCATGAACAGCGCCAACGAGCGGCTGTCGAACGACATGTGGGATCTTGAGGGCCTTATCGCTACCAGCGAGGTTGTCTCCTCCACTGGCAATGGCGGCAAGAACATCATGTCGATCCCGATGCTGCTCAGCCCGTCTAGCGGCATGGACACGGGCGACACCCGCGAGTACGACCTGTACGGCATTGACGCCGATCTCGCGTACTGGCATCCGCAGCTTCAGAACGGCGGCGGTTCGCTGACGGCCAGGACCTACCTCGCCGGACTGCGTGCGCTGTTCCTGAACTGCTCCAAGCAGGGCGCTGGCGAGCCGGATCTCGCTATTGCCGATTACATGGCTTACGCCAACTACATTGAGGCTCTTGATACCAAGATGCAGTATACGTCTTGGGACAAGGCTGATATGGGCTTCCGTGGCGTGGAGTGCATGGGCGCTGTTATGTACCCCGACCGCCATGTCCCCGACATGGACAATTGCAAGGATTGGGATAACACCCCCGTTGACGGCACGGTGTTCTTCATCAACTCCGAGCATATGGGTCTGGGTATTCTGTCTGGGGCGGACTTCAAGCCCGAGACTCCGCAGAAGCCGGTCGATCAGGACGCGATTGTCACCAATCACTTCTTTGAGGGCCAGCTTTACGTCGATCATCGTTCGTGCCACGGCATCATGCACGACATCCCCGCTGCCCTGAGCTAAAGGAGGTGGACTTATGATTACCGATTGCAAGTCCACCGGTAGTCTCGAACAGTGGGCGCTCTACGCCCAGTTCAAGGCCGCTGCTGCGATCACCAAGGGCTACTGTGTCACTCTTGGCACTAACGGCCAGATCACGGTTGCTGCCACGAACGCGCTTCAGACTGTTATCGGAGTAGCGGCTGAGTCCGTGGCCTCAGGTGGTCTGCTGTTCTGTCGGATTCGTCTGGGGGCCGGCGGGCGGTTCTTGTGGTTCGGTCTGGGGCCTGGCGGGGTGTCGCCAAGCCTCGGGTTCCGCGTCTGCACGGCTGCACGGGTGGGTTATCTGTGGCTCCGGTACGTTCGCCAAGAACGTCTAACCCTTTCGCACTCCGAAAGGGGGTGAGTAGATGATTACCGATTGCAAGACTACCGGGCTGCTTGAGCATTGGGCCTTGTACGCGAAGTATCAGGCTTCAGCTGCCATCACCCGTGGTCGGTGCGTCACGCTTGGTACGGACGGGCAGATCACTACCGCCGCCACCGATTCTCTCCAGAAGGTTATCGGCGTTGCCGCCGAGGACATTCCTTCTGGCGGAGTCGGCAAGGTGCTGGTGTTTGGGTTCTGCGATTACATCTACACGGCTGATACCATTACCGCTCCTACGGACGCGGCTGATGGCGATGTCGCTCTGGTTGTGATCAACGGCGGCGGCGTCGAGGGACGAGTCGCTACAGACCTCAATGACAACTCCGTCCAGGGCAATATGATCGTCGCCAAGAATCTTGGCGCGAATGTCGATAATATTGCCTATGGGTGGGTTGTCTGTCAGTCTGGTACCTACGCGAAAGACGTAGCGTAATGAGTCTCGTATCCAAAGTCACGGAGCGCGTACGGTCGTACTACAAGTATGGCGGATCGCGTTATACCGACACTCGGCTTCAGGCGATGGTTCATGCCGCAGACTGCGCCATCCGTGAGTATGCCGAGCCGACCGTTGCGACTGTGGATATTCCGCTTCTCGCGGAGACTCTGTACTATCCGATGCCTTCGGACGTTGTTAGAGTCCGCTCCGTGCTCTACTCGTCCGATGGTGTCAACTTTGTTGATGGGGTACTCAAGCCCTTCGTGGTCAGCGACCTCGATACCACCTATAGATTGTGGATTAACAACACAGGGGTCACGCCTGAGCATTACGGGATCTTGAGTACCCCCGGCACCCCCGGCTGCTACCTCGTAGTCTGGATGCCGCTGCTTACTGTTACGACACAGAAGGTCAGGATCGAATACACCAAATGCTACGATGAGAATGATTCTACGTTTGAGGCTGTTGACGATCTCGATGACTGGATTCTTGACACCTGCCATGTCCCTCATGTCCTCTCGCAGATATACGCGATGGAGAACATCGACAAATTCAAGGGATACTGGACTGAATACATGGCAGGCGTCGAGAAGGCCAGATGTCACTTTGCTAACCGCCATACGTCAATCTCTCCCGGTCTGGGGTAGGCATGAGCGATGGGCAGTTGCTATGAACTGGGGTCAACTGGTCAGCGAGTTCCATCTGTATCTCGGGCAGGACGAGGCGAACCCTACGTTCTTCTCGTCTGATGATGTCAAGACGTTCATGCAGAAGGCGATGCGCGAGGCCAATGTTAACGCCAACATGATCCACAAGCGCGTGTCGCTGAACCTGACGGCGGGGACGGGGACTTACGATCTCCCCGATGACTGCTACGAGGCGTACCGGGTGGCTTACGATGGGTATGCGATTGACGCCTACAGCCAGCAGAGGCTAGACGCAGAGGGGCGTACTTGGAGGGATAACACCGGGACTCCGTACAAGTGGTACACGGACAGGATGAATAAGAAGGTCGGCCTGTACCCGAAGCCCGATGTCTCCTCCACGCTCACGGCGTCTACTAGCGAGGACGGGATTATCGTTTCTGTCGGGACGGATGAGGACTCTATCATCATTGACACCTCGGTCGCCGCCATGCTGCCGACTCTAGAGGACGGGGTTACGTCCTACCAGCTTACGGACAAGCACCTAGAGGTGTGGTATCGGGCTACTCCTGCGGATGCGGACGATCCTAGTGATCCCGACATCCCGCAATGGGCGGCTCACTATCTGCTGTTCGCTGGGTTGGCCGAGGCGTTCACGGTGGGGATCCCTGATCCCGACTACGAGCGGGCGAGTGCTTTCCGCGCACACGCGGAGATGCTGAAGGATCGGATTAGGTTACGCACGGCTAATGTTCTGCCGAAGGTATGGAACCGAGGAAGTACGATGGGATACAGGGGGCGCTCTCTGCAATCCCGCTACCCTGCTACAATTGAGGATGCGTGATGAAGCGTCTTGTGTTGCTTCTCGTTTGTCTGATGGCTGTCACCGCTAACGCGCAGACCGTTACGCGCAGGCTGACGCCGAAGGATCTTTACTATAAGGTCGGAAACTTCGACCGGGCTAGCCAAGTTACTCCCGGCACTACTGTGTCGCGCCC
>JADJZR010000023.1 GCA_016715645.1 Elusimicrobiota bacterium
GCCACGCGGTGGGCGACAACGCGGCTGTTTTCGCCCAGGCGCATGAGGGCTGTGCCGACGATGTCCTCCCGGCCGTTCACCAGGGCCGCGCCTGTGCGCAATCCCGTGGCGAGGCGGACCTTGGCCACGTCGCCGATGCGGATGGTCCTGAGCGTTTCCAGGGACTTGATGGGGACATGGCGGACATCCTCGACGTTTTCCAAAAGGCCGGTGGCCTGGACAAGGAACTGCTCGCCCGTCTGCTGGACGTAGCCGCCACCCACGTTGCGGTTCGTGTTCTCGAGGGCCTCGATGAGGTCGTTGAAGTGGAGGCCGTAGCGGGCCATGGCGCGGATGTCGGGTTGGACGTGGAACTGTTTCTCGAAGCCGCCGATGCTGTTGACCTCGGCCACGCCGGGGACGGTGAGGAGGCGGGGCTTCAGATACCAGTCCTGGATGCTCTTGAGCTCCATGAGCTGGGCGATGCGCGCGGCCCCAACGGCGGGGGTGGAGGCTTGGAGAGTGTAGAAGTAGACCTCGCCCAGGCCCGTGCTGACGGGGCCAAGGCCGGGCTGGATGCCTTCGGGGAGCTGCGGGATGACGCCTTGGAGGCGCTCGGAGACCACCTGCCGGGCGCGGTAAATGTCCACCCTGTCCTCAAAGACCAGCGTGACTTGGGAGAGGCCGAACCGAGAGATGGAGCGGGTCTGCAGAAGGTCCGCCAGGCCGCCCATGCCGTTCTCTATCGGGACGGTGATGTAGCGCTCGATTTCCTCGGGAGTGAGGCCCTCCACGGCGGTGTTGACCTGGACCTGATTGTTGGTGATGTCGGGCACGGCGTCGATGGGCAGGGCCTGGAAGCTGGTCCAGCCCAACCCAGCGAGGATGAGGGCCAACGCGAAGACGAGGCCTCGGTTGTTTACGGAGAATCGGACGAGTTTTTCTATCATGGTTGTCTCCTGGAAAGCCTAATGGCCGTGCCCGGCTTCGCCGGTCGAGAAGGCGTCGAGTTCGGCGACGCGGAGGAGAGGGGCACCCTCGACGACGACCTGGTCGCCGGGGCGGAGGTCTTGTTTACGGTGCGGGGTGAAGCGGACGCGGTCTCCCTGCGGCTCGGTTTTGCCCTGGACCAATTTGTACCAGCCGTCCCGCAGGCGGTAGACGCCAGTTTCGTCCTTGGAGGTGACGATGGCTTTCTTGGGGAACAGGGATTCCATTGGCGCGGGATGGGTCTTGATGTCCAAGGTGGCGACGGCTTCAGGAGAGAGCTGGAGGCCGTTCTCTTGGTCGGTGGCCGTCACGGCGTTTCCGGGACCGACGCTGGAGGAGGCTTCTTCTTCACCTTCCTCGTGGCCTTCTTCCCCGTTTCCCCCATGTCCCTCGCTTTCCTCATGGCCCTTGTCATCTTCGTTGTGGTCCGCGTGGTCGCCGTGGTCGTCCTTGTGGCCGTCCTCCTCATGGGTCTGGGGGGATTTTCCTGCCTGAAGGCTAAGAGGCAAAACGAGACAAAGAATCAAAAAGAAAGGTTTCATATTCCCTCCTCGAGGGCGCGGCCTTGAAGAACGTAGACGGACCACAGGGCTTCCAGGGCCCGGAGCTCCTGGGCGTTGAGGCTTTCGGTGAAGTCGGTCATCTGCCGGTGGGCCTCGATGATGAGGGCGCTTTGGACGAGGCCCCGCTCGAAGAGGCTCTCCATGCCCTGGTGCTTCTTCTCCATCTGCTCCAGGGTGGGCATGCCGCGCAGGGAGGCGACGGCGTCCTGATAGACGTCGAGCCAGGTTGTCCATTGGGCGGAGAGCTCGCGCTCGCGCTGGGCGAGGCTGACCTCGGACCGGCGGGCCTCGTTGCGGGCCAAAGCGCGGGCACCCTGGTTCCTTTGGTAAAGCGGAAGGTCCATGGAAAGGACGCCGCCCAGGGACTGGTTCCTATGGCCTCGGCCGGATTCCACCCCCGCCTTGGGACCGAGCTTGAGGTCGGGAGTAGCGTCGCTGTTTGCCAGTTCCAGCTCCGCCTGCGCTCGGGCGACTTCGGCCTGGGCCTCCTTGCGGGCCGCCCCGGCGAGGGCCGGCGCGGAGGCGGGAAGAGCGGGCCAGACGGTTTTGGGAGGCGGGAGAGCTTTAAGGACCGCCCGGAAGTCGGTGCCGGTGGCGAGGTCGAAGTACTGCCTCAAGGCCCGCTGCTCCTGGAGGAGGCGGGACCTGCGCAGGATGTAGTCGCTCTGCGCGAGGAGGAAGACGTTGAGCGAGACCTGCTGCTCGGGCGAGAGCTGGCGGCGGTTCTTGTATTGGCCGATGATGGTCCCGAAGGTGTTTTGCGCCTCCTCAACGGCGTGGAGCTCGGCCTGGAGGTGCCGCAGGCGGTAGAGGTTGAGGACGGCGGTCAATGTCACTTCTTCCCGTGTCTTTTGGATTCGGGCGAGGAGGCCTTCTCTCCGCGCTTTGGCGAGGTCTCGGCGACGGTCTCGCTTGCCGCCAAGCTCGAAGGTGTGGAGGTAGGAGGCCTCGGCGGAAAGGGCGGCCTCGTCATCATCGCTGTTGGACACGGCTTCCGCATCGATCTCCGGGTTGGGGCGCTGGCGGGCGAAGGAGTCGAAGGCGTCGAGGTTGGCGGCCTCGGCATCGGCGCGGAGGACCTCCGGGTGGTTTTTCCGGACGCAGTTCAGGACGTCCTGGGGCGAGGCGAAGGGCGGACAGGCGGCCTCGCCCGCGCGGACGCCTTGGAAGATGAATAGGGGCAATAGCCCGACGAATAATTTTCGCATGGTTACCTCTTTCGTAGACGCAAGATGCCGACCGGCGGCGCGGAGCGGCCGGTCAGGGAAAGCTTGGGAAATGACGAGGATTAAGCGGAGACTTTAGGAGGGTGGAAGATGGACTTATCGAAAAGACGCTGGGGAACCAGAGGATCGGCGGAGACCATGCGCTCGGATGGCGCGGGGGCGTTATCTCGTGGAGTAGAGACGGATTGGTCCTTCATGTGCGTCTGGCAGACGCAAGTATGGCAGGCCGGCGCGTTGGCGGCCTCGTGACAGTCCGCCAGGGCGCTGTCCAGGACGATGTCATAGCTGAGGAAGAGCAGGAGAGGTAACGCGACCCAATTTTTCATACCTCATATCTATACCAGATATATCGGCCGCTCGCAAGGAGGCCTGAGCTGTCAGTTATTCCATATTTCTAAAATTCCTTGATAATCGTTGCTGCGTTTCCCAAACGGCACGCCCCTTGAGGGTTCTCCCGCTCGCAATCGCAGCGGCTTTCCTGAATCCCCCTGCTGATCCGTTGGGGGATGTCCTTCGAACCATTTCCCTCCAAATCCCGGCGAAGGTCGCCGCGCTTGAACCCGAAACAGTAGCAGACGTTCACGTCATCGCCCGCGTCTTTAATCGTCACCGGCGACACGCCATCGACATCGCGCAATCCAAAATCCGGGAATATCTCGCCCACCCGTAGAGCAGTGGCCTTGCCGGACCGAACGGCCCACCCAAGTCGCCATAGCCAATGGAAGATTTTCATGGAACGCCTTCCTTTTCGTGGTTGCGTCCTTGCGTCGCTTCTTCGGCCATTGCTCGGACGTATTTCTTGGGGTCCGCGTCGATTTTGATCCGGCAGGCTTTGGAACAAAACAAGATAAGGTTTTCCTTATCCTTTCAAAAAATCATCAGCGCCATCATAGCGGCCATGCCGATGATGCCAAGTATCCACAGTCCTTTTTTTGGTCGGTCGTGGGCCTGATGGTTCTGGGTTTCTGTTGTTTTCGCAGAAGTGCCGACCTGTTCTTGGCCAGCCTGAATTTTGGGATATTGGAGCGGACTGGGTTCCATCACAGCGTCTTGTTCATGCCGGTGATCCGCGCCATGCAACGCGTGCATTACGCATCCGGTCAACCCGAACGCACCAATAACAAGCATGGCGCACATGAACTTCGATGATCCCGTGTACGCATCAAACATGTTGGCTAAACCGCCCCGACTTTTGGGTCCAAACTGTTTATGGCAATTGCCTCCGCGTCTTTCAAGTTTAACCGTCTCAACGTCCCCAACACGGCAGGGTCGAACAATCGCCCCGAACCGCGCTCCAATTCCAGTATGGCGTCGTCCCAGCTCAAGGTTTTCCGATAGGGTCGGTCCGTCATCAAGGCATCTAAAGTATCCGCCATCGTCAGAATGCGGGCTTTTAACGGGATCGATGTTCCGGCTAATCCTGCGGGATACCCTGAACCGTCGTATCGCTCATGATGGCAATGGACGAGCGCCGAGGTTGGCTCCAAGGAGGGAATCCCTTCCAGTATCCGCCCTCCCACCACCGGATGTTCCTGTATTCTCCGCTCCTCTTCCGGCGTCAAAGCCCCGTTCTTAAGGAGAACGGCATCGGGCGTTCCGATTTTCCCGAAGTCATGCAGCAAGCCGGCCTGCCCAATTGTCTCCATTGATTTCCGGTCCAATCCCAACGCTCCGGCAATCGCCACGGCGTACCGCGCTGTCCGGCGCGAGTGTCCCTCGGTATAAGGGTCCCGCGCCTCGAGCGTTTGGGCCAACGCCTGCAGAGTCCGAGTGAAACTGAGCTTTAGCGCTTCCTGAGCCCGCTTCTGCCTGCCACCCAAGATTCCGGCCAGGAATCCACACCCCATCATGGGAAGTACTTGCGTTAGAAACCCCGGATGAGCCCGACCGTGCGACATGTCGGAGAAATAGAGAACGCCTGTAAGTCCCGCAGCGCGAATAAGCGGTGGGACCATGCCTTTGCGGAGGCCGAGGGATAGGAGCATGACCATAATCCCCACTGTATAAACGTGGAACAGATCCTCCCTCCCACCGAATATGACCCAGGCGAGGGTCAGAACCAAAAGCACCCCGTCTTCCCAAGTGAATGGGGAGATGGTTTTGTTTGTGGCGGCTTGTCTTTTCCATGCGTCCATAAAAGGCCTCATAATATGTTACGCACACCTAATGGAACAGCGTCCTCTCCGATGGTTCTCAACCCTGTCCGCAGCTTTTCACTAAACGCCAATCCCAAAACCATGCGCCCAGCAGGATCGCCAAGCCCAGCCAGCCGGCGGCATGGGGAAATTTGTGCCAAGCGGCCCCCAATGATAAAACGGCCCCGATTATGGCCGTCATGCCTGGACCCGCTCGCCGATGTGTCAGGTAAGCGCTGATACTCCCCACGCCGTAGATCGCCAGGAACATGGGTGACATGGCCCGCATGACGCTGTTGTTGGACAGCCAGCCCAGCCCCAGGGCCGACGTCCATATGGCCAGAATCGGCAAGCCCAAGAAACAAAAGCTGGTGCAACAGACGACCCCTAGGCTTGTGATGTTCCACCACGATTTCATGGGGCCCTCACCGCTGCCTTCACCACGATTGACTGGACGCCGTCGCGTTGGCGGATAATTCTCGTGACTATGACTCGCTCCGCCGCCCATTTCTTCAGGGTTTCGTAGGGGGCTTTGGCTTCCTTGTCTTCGACGACCAGATACACCTGGCCGTCGGTTGCCGCAAGTCCCATGGGTACCCCGGCCTGAATGCAAGCCTCGGCGCACCGCTTGTGCTGATCTCCGCGAGCCCCCTTTTCCATGTAGCAATTGATGTCCACGATCTCGCCGATGACCATGGTGGGCACGGACACCACTCCTTTCTTGATGGCTTCCTCCCACTTCTGGGGACTCGTTTCATAATGGGTGATGTGCACGCCGTTCACATAGACGATGGGGGTTCTCCAGCCGGCGAAGTCGGCCAAACCTTCCTGCTCCACCTGCTTCACTTCAAGAATCGCCCCATAAGCCCTCGCTAGCTTCCCGAGACGTTCCTCCGCGTCGTCGCAATGCCGGCAGCCGCATCGATGCAGCGTCACTACTGTCCGTTGAGATTTCAATTCTTCTTGCGTGAACACGGAAAACCACCTCCTATATACGATCCTGGCGGTCCGATAGCGACAAGGCCAGACCGGAATGGACGAAATCGTTACTTTCACGTATACGGCCTCTTGGGAAGAGACGAGGTCTCCCGTCAAAAAGCCCACCGCTCACGACCGGGACATCGGCTCTCTTAATGGCGATGCCCCCCCGACGACGGGTTTGAAGACGATCCTTCGTTCGCCTGCCATCCGGCGCAACCGTTCATCACGGCTGCTCCCAGGGCTATCAAGGCCAACAACGCGAATATGCGACGACGTTTCATGTGGTGATTCTCCTTTGTCTTTAATTTGGGGCTACGAAAAATTGTTGTCCGGACTCCGTGCTCATCCATTCGGGGCCGTCGGGATCGAAAACGTGAAGGTAGCGCCTTGAACCGCGCCGTCGTCCAGCCAGATGTCTCCGCCGTGCGCCTCGATGATCAATTTGCAGATGTAGAGACCCATGCCGGTCGACTCGAGGCCGCCGCCGGGGCGGGACGGGGACCGCGCGAGCTTCTTGAAAAGCCGTGCCCGAAGTTCCGGCGGAACCCCGGCTCCCGTATCACCCACGCTGATCAGAAGCCGTTCACGCTCCGGGTCATGGGAAGCGGTGACCGTAATCGTGCCACCCGACCCCGCGGATTTGATGGCATTGCTCACGAGGTTGGTCACGACCCTGCGCAGCCTTTCCTTGTCGCCTATCACGATCGGCAGGGCCGGGGGGAGGGAGGTTTTGAGGACTTGCCCGTTCACGACCGTCAGAGGCTGAAGTAACCGAATCCCTTCGAGGATGAATTCGGCTGGTGGAATCTCCCTTAAGTCCACCAGAGACTGGTCCTCCTCCAGCCGAGCCACGTCCAGCAGGTCGCCGACCATCTCCATCAGGTTTTGTGAACACGATTGCACGGTCCTCAACAGCTTTGCGGCTTGCTCGGACGGCCCGATTTCTTTTCGCAAATACTGCAGGCTCATCAATATCACCGAGAGCGGCTGGCGAAAATCGTTTACGATGGCGTTGACCAGCAGATTCTTCTGCCAATCGAGCGTCCGGAGCCACCTGTTCTGTCGGTACAGGATGCGCACGAAATAGGCGGTCAACAGCGTAGCGCCAGCCGCCCCAACGATCCAATCGACGAAATGGAACGCCCACATGCTTGAAGGGTCGCATCACCATGAAAATCCAATGGTAGGCCATTTGCCATGTGCCGAAGATCGCAACGGCCAGCACAACGAGTTTGACGACGGACATGGGGATTTCACCTTAGAGAGTCCGGCATCCTCGTTCGACCGGACGCGCTGATCGTATATTGTCCTCTGGCCCACCGTATCCCGGGTACAACATGGCCGCCCTCTCCATTAGAATTTTTTAGAAGAACCGACGTTCTTTAATGCGCATGCCCGCCATGGTCATGCTCGGGTCCGCCATTGTCGCCATGGTGACCTTCTAACTCTTCCCCAGAGGTGGGTTTTTCCTTATTCCCTGTTCCCGTCACAACGGGGACGGCGGGCTTCACGGCCGCTCCTTCCACATAAACCATCCGGGCGCCCAGGTCGCTGTTCTGAAATCCCAAATAACTCGCCAGCGCGAGCCCCGCCACGAAAACCCAGGCCCCTTTTGGCCGTTGGTCAGACTGCCAGAACGTCCACAGCGCCAGGAAGGCCGTCAGAATCAACAGGGCTATCCCGATGGCCTCATGGGTTTCCATCATGTTGTGAATGGTGTCATTATGAGGGAAGCTGCCTTCCGCGCGAAAGCCCGTCCATAAAGCCACAATGGTCCCGGCCAAAGCCATGTAGAGGCTTCCTCGGCCCGCCACCAGCAGCGTCTTCTTTCCGAGGGTCAACCCCAGGACGTAGAACAACAGGGCGCTTGGCAGCAGGGCAATGGGAAAATGCACGAAGGCCGGGTGGATGTTGAACATTTCTCTGACCCCGGAAAATCCTAGAAGCGAAATATCCATGACGTCCTCCTGATTTTTAGTCCGCTTTTTCAGCGGTTTGATGTCGCATAACTCGTAGTCCGCACCCATGCCCATTTGGCCGGCGGAGGCGCGTAGCGCTTCCTGCAACATTGGCAACGACACCGTCTGGCCCTTGGCGACAGAAAACTGAACCGTGGCCGCGGCGTTGTCCGCCTTCACCATGCTCACCCCGGCACCTGACGCATCGACTTCTCAATGAACGACCCGCATCCGCCGCACACGATGGCCTTCACCTTGGCCGTGTACTCACCCGGCCCCAAGGCCTTAGGAGCCGCTTCCGCCTTATCCACAGGATGGCCCGCCACGCGGAAGTTCGTGAGAGTGTAGTCCGCGCCCATCCCCATCTTGCCGGCGGAGACCTTGAGTGCCTTTTGCAGTTCGGACCATTTCACCTCTTGGCCTTTTTTGACCGTGAAGTCCACTTGCCCGGTTTTGGGGTCCACCTTCGCCGCCTCTATCCCGGGCGTGCCGCGCATCGTTTTCTCGATTAACGATCCGCATCCGCCGCAGACGATGGACTTCGCCTTGGCCGTGTAGCTCCCGCCCGGCAGCACGGGGTCCTGGCCGTGGGCGCTTTTCTCGTGACCAGAGCCGGCCATGGCTGACCCTCCGGTAAAACCGGCGATCAAAACGCTGAAGAACAATTTCTTAATCCGCATGGTTTGCCTCCTCCTTAGTCTCGTTAAATTCACCGCCACCTTCAGGCCTCCACAAGTTTCCGGGCCCGTTTCGGCACGGCGCGTATATACTTTTCGGGATCTTGCTCAAAAAGCCGCTGGCAGACAGGGCAGCAAAGGTAATATGTTCCCTCCCCGTGTTTAACGACCACCTGTGCTTTTTGCCGATGGATCTTCTTGCCGCATACCGGATCGAAGTAAAACATGCCATCCTCCTCTCGTGCCTCTCTTTCAGTTTATTTCCAACGTCATGGCTGGCCCCCATCACGCCCCGTGCCCCCGAATTTCTCGGAAGTCGAGCTTGCTTACGTCCACCGTCCCGTGCTTCATCTCGAAGCGCCACTTCCAGATGGCGTAGATCGGGGATAAACCAGAAGCTCCAGAAGGAAGCTCGTCAGGATGCCGCCCACCATGGGCGCGGCAACTCTTTTCATCATGTCCGCCCCCGTGCCCATGGACCACATGATGGGCACCAACGCCATGAACGTGGTCATCACCGTCATCATCTTGGGCCGGATGCGCTTGACGGCCCCGTGCATGATAGCGTCTTCCAGGTCCGCGTAGGTGCGCATCTGCCCCTTCCGCGCCCTCTGCTCGTACTCCATATCCAGGAAGAGAAGCATGAACACCCCCGTCTCTGCGTCCAGACCCATAAGGGCGATCATGCCCACCCACACGGCGATGGAGACGTTGTAATCCAGGAAATACATGAACCATACCGCCCCAATGATGGAGAAGGGTACCGCCAGCATGACGATGCCGGCCTTCACGGTGGACTTGGTATTCATGTAGAGGAGCAGGAAGATCAGGAAGATGGTGATGGGCACCACGACTTTGAGTTGTGTCCGCACGCGGAGCATGTTCTCATACTGGCCGCTCCAAACCAGGGAATAGCCCGCGGGAAGAACCAGCTTCTCGCGCACGATCTTCTTGGCGTCGGTCACGTAACCGCCCACGTCGCGCCCTGACAAGTCGACGTACACGTAGCCCGAGAGCATGCCGTTCTCGTCCCGGATCATGGCCGGGCCCTGCACCAAGGCGATGTCCGCGATCTGGGCCATGGGGATCTGGGCGCCAGACATGGTGGGCACGAGCACCCGGCGAAGTTTATCCAAATCGTCCCGGAATTCTCGGGCGTAACGCACGTTCACGGTGTAGCGCTCCCGCCCTTCGATGGTGGTGGTGACGGGCTCACCGCCGATGGCGGACATGATCACCATGTTCGCCTCTTTCACCGTCAGTCCGTAGCGGGCCAACTGGTCGCGCTTCAACGTGAAGTCCACGAAGTAGCCGCCGGCGGTGCGCTCCGCGTATATGCTGCGGGTGCCGGGGACATCTTTCAGGATCATCTCTAAGTGCGTGCCAACCTTCTCAATCTCTTTTAGGTCCGCGCCGAATACTTTGATGCCGATGGGCGTGCGGACGCCCGTGGTGAGCATGTCAATCCGCGCCTTGATGGGCATGGTCCAGGCGTTGGTAACGCCGGGAAACTTGAGTGCCCGGTCCAGCTCCTCGATCAGATCGTCTTTGGAGATGCGGTCCGACCAGATGTGGCGGAAGGGCCTCTGCAAAAGGTCCGGCATCCAGGAGTACCACCGCTTTTTGTGTCGCCACTGATCGGTGGGTTTCAAGACCACCGTGGTCTCCATCATGGAGAAGGGCGCGGGGTCGGTGGACGTCTCGGCCCGGCCGGCCTTGCCGAACACGCGTTCCACTTCCGGGAAGCTTTTGATGACTTTATCCTGGGTCTGCAACAGGGTCTGGGCCTCCGTAATGGAAAGCCCCGGCAGTGTGGTGGGCATATAAAGGAGGGTCCCTTCGTAGAGCGGCGGCATGAACTCCGAGCCCAACTGCCTGTAGGCCCAGACGCTGGAGAGCATGAGCCCCGCCGTTGTGAGCAGAGTGGCGGCTCGGTGGCGCAAAACGAACCGGCAGGCCGGTTCGTAAATTCGAAAAAGCACTTTGCTCACCGGGTGCTTCTCCTCTGGGTAATAACGGCCGACGGTGATCGTGTTCCAAATGTTCGACAGCCAGCGGGGCCGGAAATGTTTGTAGTCCATGCGCGTGAACATCATGCGCACAGCCGGATCCAGGGTGATGGCCAAAACCGCCGCAATGGCCATGGCCAGGTTCTTGGTATAAGCCAAGGGTTTGAAGAGCCGCCCTTCCTGGTCCACCAACGTGAAGATGGGCATGAAAGCCACGGCAATAACCAAAAGCGAGAAAAAGACCGACGGACCCACCTCTTTTAAGGCCTGAAGGCGCACGACGTGAAAATCGCCCGGCCTCCCCGCTTCGTTCCACTCCTCCAACCGCTTGTAGGCGTTTTCCACCTCCACGATGGCTCCGTCCACCAGGACGCCAATGGATATGGCGATGCCCGCGATGGACATGATGTTGGAGGTGACGCCCATGAAGTACATGGGGATGAACGCCAAGAACACGGAGATCGGGATGGTGACAATCGGCACCACGGCCGACGGGATGTGCCAAAGGAAGAGGAGGATCACCAGGCTCACGATGATGAGCTCCAATATCAGTTCCTCTTTCAGGGTGGCGATGGATTCTTTGATGAGGTGGGAGCGGTCGTAAGTGGTGACAATTTCGACGCCCTTGGGGAGGGATGGCTTGATCTCTTCGATCTTGGTTTTCACGCGCTTGATCACATTAAGAGCGTTCTCTCCCGAACGCATCACCACGATGCCGCCCACGGTGTCGCCTTCGCCGTCCAGGTCCGCGATGCCCCGGCGGATGTCGGGCCCCAGGGCCACGCGGGCGATATTCTTCACCAGAATGGGCGTGCCCTTCATGTCTTGCCCCACCACGATTTCCTCGATGTCCCGCACGCTCTTGGCGTAGCCTCGGCCGCGCACCATGTATTCGGCGCCCGCGAACTCCACCAGGCGGCCGCCCACGTCGTTATTACCGTCGCGGATGGCGTCCACCACCTTCATAAGTGGAACCTGCACGCCACCAGGGCGTTGGGGTTGACGTTGACCTGGTATTGTTTTTGGAAACCGCCGATGGAGGCCACTTCGGCCACCCCGGCACCGACTGCAACCAGTAGCGCAGATACCAGTCCTGGAAGCTCCGCAGTTGGGCCAAGTCGTTTTGTCCCGTTTTATCGACGAGAGCATATTGGTACACCCACCCCACGCCGGTGGCGTCGGGTCCGAGCTCAGTGTTTACGCCTTCCGGCAGGCGCGGCAGGATCTTGGAAAGATATTCCAAGGTCCGGCTCCGCGCCCAATAGGGATCGGTGCCGTCCTCGAAGATGATGTAGACGTAGGAGAACCCGAAATCGGAGAACCCCCGGATGGACTTCACCTTGGGCGCGCCCAACAGGGCCGTGACGATGGGGTAGGTCACTTGGTCCTCGATGATGTCCGGGCTCCTGTCCCAGCGGGAATAGACGATGACCTGCGTGTCCGACAGGTCGGGGATGGCGTCCAGAGGCACGTTCTTCATGGAATAATAGGCCCCGGCCACGGCCACCAGCGTAAAAATGATGACCAGATATTTGTTGCGCGCGGAGAACTCGATGATTTTTTCAATCATGGCAGGGCCCTCAGTGCTGGTGCGCGCCGCCGGCGCCCGTTTGCGAGAGCGCGGCCTTCAAGCGCGACTCTGAATCGATCAGGAAGTTTCCGGAAGTCACCACCTCTTCGCCTTCCTTTAGTCCCGAGAGGATTTCGTAATATTCCTCAGTTTTGCGGCCCACCTTCACCGGACGCGGCTCGAATTTCCCTGGGCTTTTTTGGACGAAAACGAACTGCCGGGTCCCCGTGTCAATCAACGCTTCCTCCGGCAGAGCCAGCTTCCGCCCCAAATCCACATGGATCACCGTGTCCACAAACATCTCTGGTTTAAGCAAGCCCTCAGGGTTCTGGATTTCGCCGCGCGCGCGGAGGGTGCGCGTCTCCGGGTCCAAGACAGTATCAACCGCCACAACCCGCCCCTTCAGATTCCTGCCGGGGAAGGCCAAGGAGGTTACCTCCATCGTTTGCCCCGCTTTTACCGTTCCGGCTTCGTATTCATAGATCTGGGCGTAGACCCAAACGGAGCCGCCGGTTTCGCTCAAAAGCAAGTTGGTGGGGTCAACGCTTTCCGAGGTCATCGCATTGATCTGTGTCCGGGATAGGCCCATTTGCCTGAGCCGCAATGTGGAGGATTTAATAAGGGCGTCAGACCGTTCCCTCACGTCCGGCCAAGGGCTGTCCTTCAACTTTTCCCGCGATTTCAAGGCTTCCAGGTATTCCACTATGGCGTTATAGAGATCGGGATCGTAGGCAACCCGTCCGCTGGCCCGGACAAGTTTTCCCAACGTTCGTCGGGCCACGGTGCGGTGCGCACGCCAATGAGCTGTTGTTTTTCGGATGAAATAGAAACCGCAGCCCGGTCGAAGGAGTCCGGTGGTTGCTCGGTTTTCGCTTCTTCCGGATAGACTGGAACGTAGTCCATGCCCATCTCGTCTTTCTTGGGTTCCGGCGAAGTCACGTTCGGCTGCATGGGGTGCCGGTAGTAGAGGGGTTTCCTCTCTTCTCCCTGTTGTTGGGTTTGTTCAACAGCCTCTTCATGCTCAGCCTGAGATTCGATGGGCACGAGGCGCATGCCGCAAATGGGGCAGTCCCCCTGCCTGTCTGAGACGTAGGTGGGGTGCATGGGGCAGTGGTACTTTGCTTTTTGGGCGGCTCCGGCATGCCCGGCGTGGTCTCCTCCCTTGCATCCAATGACCGCCAAAGAACCGGTTGTGACAAGGGCGATTGCCATAAATATCCAAAGTGTTCTCTTCATCGTGTGGCCTCCGTTTTAAGATCAGCGCCGACCGCGCGTTCCAGTTCGGCAAAAAATTGTTCGTATTGGGTGATGTGCTCGTAATGCTCAAGGCGGAAATCCAATAGGGTCCGCGCCGCGTCCAAGAGGTCCAGGAACCCTATGCGGTCGGACTGATAGGCGGACGCGGTCACCTTCAAAGCCTGCTCGGCTTGGGGTAGAACGCTGGTTTGATAAAGTTCGACGAGCCGTTGGGCGGTCTGGACCTTGACGAGTAGATTTTTTACGTCAAAGGAGGTCATGTTCCGCATGGCCTGATACTCGGCCTGGGCCATTTCGCGCTCCGCCGCGGCCTCCCGCACCATGGCGCCCTGCTTCCAGAACCACAAAGGCACGGAAAAGCCCAGCATGGCATCCCGGCTGTCCGGCCCCGCCATCATGTTTCTTTGCCGGTATTGCAGCATGAGGTCCGGGAGATACTCCGAGCGAGCAGCCTGCACAAGCGACCGGCTACGTTCCACATCGGCCGCGGCGGCCCGCAGCTCCGGCCGCTGTTGAGCGGCTTGACTGGTGAGTTCCGATAGAGAACGGTTGATTATCCGCACTTGAGGGTCTTCCGGCAAGACTATTGGGGTTTCGGGTGGACGGTTCATGAGCGTGTTCAGCATGGCCTGGTTGGTTTCCTGCTCTTGATGAACGGTGACCAGCATGTTCAGCATTTTAGACAGTTCCACCTGGGCCTTAAGGACGTCGCTCTGGGGCGCTTTGCCGACGGCATATTTGGATTCCGCCACTTTGGCGAATTGCCGCATCAGGTCCACGTTGGCCTCAAAAATATGGATGGAATGGCGGCTGAAAAAGAGCATGGCGTAGGCCGACTTGGTGCGGGCCTGGATCTCCCGCTCCTTGACCTGATACTCCGCAAAAGCTTTCTCTGCCTCTTGGCGGGCCGCGCGGCTGCGAAAATAGAGCGTCGTGGGAAACATGATCTCCTGGCTAATGGCAATGTTTTTTTCTTCCGCGCCGGAGATGACGTTTCGGCCCTCGGGCGCGTACATCCTCTCGAAATCCACACGCGGTTTGTCCGGGGTAGCTTCTTGAGCGGCGCGGGTCTTCACTGCCTCCCATCGGCTGCGCGCGGCTTTGATCTCCGGGTTCTGGTGCCGGGCAGCGTCTAGGACGTCTCCGAGGGTCAGCGTTTCCGTGGAAATGTGGGACGGCTCCGCCGAATAGGAGGAGGCGTTAATCAAAAGGATGAGCGCCGAACTCTGAACAAAATATTTCCATGAAAGACGCGGTAATTGAACGGTCATTTAGCACTCCATTTCCTTCGTAGATTCGGAAAGGCCCCCTTCCGGCCCGAGCCGGAAGAGGGCCCTCCCGAGATTTCTACTTGCCGCTCTCCTCTTTCGCCTGCATTCTATGCCAAGCGGCGAAGGTGCGGTAATCATCCCGCAGCTTCTTCGCACCAGCGATGATGGCGTCACAGTGCTCCTCCATCTTTTGGCGGACGGACAGCGGTGTTTTGTCCGTCATGCCGGCTTTCCGCATTTTTGTGTGTTCCGCCACCACGGCATCCAACTCCGTGGCCTTATACTCATAGACCGCAGCCTTGTCCCCATGTGTGGTACCAGCGGCATCCGCCGCAAAGGCCCGGGGAACGAACCCCAAAACTCCAGCGACGACCGCTGCGCTCAACATGATTCGTTTGATGCTTTTCATGATCTTATGTCTCCTTTGATTTCGGCGGCCTATTTTCCTTTACCGCCCAAATCCATTGAAAATACCGGGTAGCTGGCCAATCAGGTCTCCTTTTGAATTCGCATAGGCCACACAGGCATTTCTGGCCCGAACCGGTCGCGCGGCACCCTTGGCAGATGGCCTGCATGAGCGAGGAAAAGAAGTTCTTCTTCTGTTCAGGATTCAGCATGCCCCGCATCGCGGCCAGGTGCTGGACCACCCGACGCTGTTGTTCGGCTTCCAGGGCCGCGACCCGGTTGACGTAGCCGTCCAGCTTTTCCGGGTCGGTCACGTCCTTGCCGAGCAGTTCGCAGAGGGCCATTCTCTCCTGGGCCAGCTTGACCTGAAGTTCGTTAAGGTCTTTCTGGAGGGAAGCCTCCATCGGTTCCAGTTTCGCTTTCTGTTCCGAGCTTAAATCCATTTTTTGAATCAAAGAAGCCGTGTCAATGACGCCTGATGACATGTTTTGACGGTCGTGCGTAAAATATTTCGCGGAGAAATAGACCGTGGCAACGGCGATCCCCAAAAGGAATACCCCGCCAAACCGAAAACAACGAATCGTTTAGGTTTCATGAATTTTGCCTCCGGACATTTTGCGAATGGTCTGACGTCCCTTGCAGATAGATCTGTTCAATGGAGTTAGGAGGAAAGGGAGAGGCGAAGACGCTGACCGCTAACTCGAGAGGTTTGGAGGCCGATGCGCGGCCCTTAAACAAAAAAAGGCCGCCAGCCACGCCCAACGTCCAAATCACCAGAAACCCAGCCGCCACCGGGATAAGCTGCTTGGGTAGGAACACGGCCCACCACTTGTTGGATTCATCCTCTTCCCGGCGAACTCTTTCCCAGAATCGGGCGCGGAATTCGGGAGATGGTTGAATCGAGGGAAGAGCGCCGAGGGCGCTCCAGGTGGAAGAGAGGAGACTTTCCTCTTGCCGGCAAATGTGGCAGGCGTTCAAGTGGGTCCGTACCCCGATGGTCGCCTCAGGTTCCAGCGCGGCATCTATAAACGCCGGCAACAGTTCCTGGACCTCTCTACAATTCATTAAAGTTCCTCCAGTTAGAGAGACGCGGTTTTACCCGCGCCGCTCCGGCTCTTTCTCAGCGGTTTTCCGCTTGAGCCAGTTGGCCGTCGAGCTTAGGGCCTGTCCAGAAATAACTTATCCAATTTTCTGGAGGCTTTTGTCCCTGGGCCGCGTTGCTCGTCAGTCACATACGCCCGGTATGCTCCTTCCTCGCGCCTTGCCCAGTGCCAAAATCCTCTCAGCAAATTAGACAACTTATTTCTGGACAGGCCCTTAGCCAACTCGTTTTTCAATGCGGACAGTTTCTTTTCTTTCTCCACCAAACTCTGACGATCCCAATACGGCGTTGGATCCCTTATCGTCTTGTTCTTCACCTTTCTCTACACCAACCCCCTGAAAAAGTCGCGGTGGCGCCCCGCCTGATCCTCGGACGGGTGGCGGGCGCTACCGACCCGCCACCCTATGACAACCTCCCTTACTTAAGGGCGGCTAGCGCCGCCTCGTTTTGAGCCAAGTTTCCCTGAGCGGCCTTGATTCGCGCCTCCCGCTGGACGAACTTGCTTTCGCCCCCTCCGGTCGCGATCACCCACTGGTCATGCTGGATGGCTCTCTCCAGGGTGGCGCGCTTATAGGCGGTCGGCCCGCCGGTCTTAAATGCCTCCAGCGCGGCTTGGTCCTTGGCCAGCTTTTCCCGGGCCTCTTGGCGGCGGGCAGCCCAGGTCGCCGGTTTTCCATTGAATGTTGCCCGTTCGACCTGTGCTTGATCGGCCTTCACGGCCTCCTCCAGTCGGCCCTGCTCATAGCGAGCCGGTCCGGAGGTCTTGAACGCCTCCAATTCGGCCTGGGCCTTTGCCAACTGCTCGCGGGCTTCCGCGTGGCGGATGTCCGCCATCACCGGCTTTCCTGCAAAGGCCGCATGCTCAACCCTATACTGGGCTTCCGAAACCTTTTGTTCCAACTTCTGCTGAGTGCCCATGTAAGCGACCGCAGGCGCCGCCATCAAAATCATCAATCCGCCTAAAACAACGTTATTGTTTGTCATAGCCATGCCTTTCCTTTGGGGATGAACTCTCTTCATCCCTCCATACACCGGAAGAGGCAAAAGGTTGCGGTTAGGGTGCGCTACAGGATGAGGCGGGTCAGTGTTGAGCGAGGAGCAGAGGCGAGGCTTCGGGAAGATGAATAATCCAATTTGACGCAATTGTGCAGCCTGATTTCATTGGGCATGACACCATGCAATTCCGCCGGTGGCCAGTCTCATACCCTTGATGAGTGAGAAGGGGCGTCGGGTGTGGGGGAAGCGGCCGTGTCGGATATTTTCCGGCCGCTGGCGCCCGTACCGCCCCTGAATTCCGCCACTGTCCGCTTCACGATATCAGCGGCAATAACGTTGCAAATAGCTGGTGGGCCTCTTCCGACCACTGATGTCCTGTCACGGTTATTTTTCGGGGATCGAATCCGATTGGACATAAGGGCCCAACGCCTCTTTTAAAGTTTGACGGGAGCGGAAAAGCAGGGACTTCACGGCCGATACGGAGGTCGCCAGAGAGACGGCGATTTCTTCATGGGACATGCCTTGAAATCTGGCCAGAAGCACAGCCATGCGCTGAGTCTCCGGAAGGGCGTCCAGCGCCTTTTGAACGGTTAGCGCTATCGTTTTCTTTTCTATGAGTTCCGCCGGGCGGTCAGCCGGCGAATCCGGGATCTGCCGTGGGAGCGACTCTCCGGATTCCATTTCCGTCCGTTGGTCGATGGAGTCATGGGGATGGCGCTTTCGGTCCCGCAACCGGTTGGAAACAAGCCGGGAGGCAATGGAAAACAGCCAGGGCCGGAAGGGCCGGGAAGGATCGTATCGTTCCTTGGCTCTGTAGATTCGCAGAAAAACTTCCTGGGCCAGGTCCTCGGACTCTTCCTGGGACTTCAAGAATCGGTAGATGAAATTGATTACGTGGGCCGAATACCTGTTGAAGACGGCTTGAAACCCTTCTTCAGCGCCGTCTCGGAACCGCGCCATGAGGGTTTCGTCCGGCTCGGACGCCTTCGCGGGGGTTTCGCCCTCATATGTAGAATCGGGCATGATGCCTCCTCTGCTGTTCACTGCTGTCCGTCGGCGACGTGGCCCCGATAGTTATGGGAATCATCGGCGCACGAAATGATTGAAACGTTTTTTGAGTTTTTGAATGTAAAGCCGGTCGGCAAAGACCGGCAAAGAGCGAACCTTACAGGCTCGCGAGAGGAGGTGCTCGTGGGCTTCGGTGGGAAAGGGAAAAAAACTGCGAGGCTGGAATGGGAGGCCCGCGGTCGTTTTGTCGGGAAACAATTGGGATAGCCGGACTTATAGCTGCCCCTGGAATTCCCGTTGGCAAAAGAGCCAGAACTGGCGAATCCGGAATGGGCACCCCGCCCGAGACAATGCCTGGAACGTTCTGAAAAAATGTGATGCAACAGGGATCTTCGTTTTTGGATTCGTTGTCGTTGCCACGGGAAGAATCATTGGCAGCTTGGTTGGAATGACAAGCGGTGGATTGATGATGGGTTTCTTGGACCTCTTCGTTCGCGGTGCGAAGATCGGCGAAAATTGCGGTGGCATGGTGCGTGTTGCCTGTCACCATGGCGTAGACTAGACAATAGTGGGTTAGAACCGAGTAGGCGACCAACGTCGCGATCGTTATTTGCTTTCTCATAATGCCCGTCGTGGGCTTACCCTTGGCATATGTCCAATTTTACAACAATTTAGAACAGCGATTTAGAAAGAAATATGGTTCTGATCATGATTGGTGTAATTTGGTCCCCCAGCTAAATTCTTTGGTCGACTAATAGGGGGATCCCTATTCTCTCGCCCCGCACCTCTTGATCCTAAAACGTGAGTTGAACCCTTGTTTTCGGTTCAAGTCAGGGCCAATAATGGCGTGGGCGCCGGGATTGGGTTAATAAATTTGGCAAAAGCACGGCACACAATGGCCCGCCATCGTTGGCTGTCGGTCAACTGCTCCGCAGTGTTTTTTAAGGTGGCTCAGAAACGGGCCAGGTTCGTCAGAATCGATTGAATTACCGTCCGTTTTTCGTGGATGCTGGTGATGGTCAAACGCGTTTGTCCCCCGTGTCGTGTTTGTGTGGCCACCCCGTGGAGTAGAAGTGGGCGGCTGGAAATGGCTTCAAAATGTTTGTTCGGCTGGGCCAACCGGACAAAGAGTGTCCACCAGTTATAAACCAAGGCCACCATGCGGGCCACCAATTGGCACCGGGCTAAATAGTGCGTGGTAAACCCACCCCATCCCCATTGATTCTTCAGCTCATCAAAATTATTCTCGGCGTCCGCGCGGTCTCGATACATCTGCGCCAACGTCAGAATTGAAAAGTCTGTGGAGGTCACTAGCACCGCGTATTCATAACCGGCACTGGCCTTGTCTTTGTCGAGAAACATGAACTTTGTTTGATCCTTATCTTTCTTGGTCAACAACAGTCCATCCTTGATTTCCCGACGAAGCGCCACCACCCGCCGCGCTCGACTCCACCCCGATAACGTCAGGACACTCTCCTTGCCTTCCCATCCTTGCCCCGCGTTTTCCCATTCGTTTTCACCAAACAATTCTCGGACCAGACGTTTCACCACGGGCGACCGTTTCACCTTCGTCAGATACGGTTGATTTCGTTGATCGGCTTCTTTCAAAAAAGACTCGCTCCCGTAGGCAATATCCCCACGGACAATCGTCGGACGATGGCCTTTGGGCAACGCGTCGAACCATGACCAAAAGTTTCGCTTGCTGTGAATCGGGGCGGATTCATTGCCGGGCAGGACATCCACACGCAACGCCAAGCGCGTGTTCGCCATCAGTCCGCTGTGATAACTGTGGGAGGGACGGCCACGTTTGCGCGGATTGTATCCCACGACCGCCCCCTCTTGTTTGCCGTAGAGACACTTCACCGTCGTGTCCAGATCCAGGATCCAGGGCGTCGACAGTAAATCCTTTGTCGTCTTGCTCAAATGTCGCTCCAGCCAATCGATGCCAGCGGATTCTTCGATCTTTAGAAGAGCCCGGCGCGCCGTGTCTTCCGAGACAAGCTGTGACACGCCAAAAAGCGCTGGATTGATCCCGTCTTGGCGGATCGCCGTGATGTGCGCATACCGATGGTGCCCCGCCAGAATCGAGAGAAGAAGCGTTACCAGGATGTCCCGCTTTTCTGAGGCGTTGTTGCTTTTGTATTCCAATGGACAATCCGCCACCCACGTGTCCAAGAGGCCGCTCACTTTCAGAAATTCAATAAAAAAGGGCAACTGGCCCAGGGGAGTGACGGCCGCCTGGGGGTCCCACTCCACGTGAACGCGCCTCCGAAAGTATCCAAGGCCACGGCTTCTGACTGACACAACAATGCCTTCCGTTTCGCTTCACCCATTGGGGGACCCCTTTCTGTCGCCAGATTCTCCTGAAAATACAAGATTACCAATACTTTATCCGGCCAGAAAGAAATTTTAACTTACGTTTTTAGGTTGATTGATCCAATCGATAATAGAGCCGTCCACCTGCTTCCTAGTGTAGTTGGAAAACCGGCGGCGAAGGTGAGTAATATAGATGGGTTAATCTGGCGGCGGCTAGGGCGGTTGGATGCCGCCGCCGGGATTTGGGTGGGGAAGGAGGGAAGTGGGCAGTTTAATACAAAGAAAAACACCATTTCCGCTCCGCGGCGGAGGCCGCGGGGTTTTCGGTGGTGCCCTGTGGGGGGTGTGGGGGGCCACCACCAGGCAGCCCCCCATAATCCCCCCGCGGACAGCCATGGGGTTTGTGGCTGGCCGTGGGGGGAGGGGGGGCGGTTTGCCTGGAGCGCCGCCAGCGGTGCCGTGCGGGCCGAAGTGCGGCCTGCGCGGCGGCGCAATGGGGCGGCGCTTGCGGTGGCCACCGTTGAGCACGGTTTTTTGTGACCTCAAGAAGCGAGGTTCTGAACGATAAACAGGCGGGGCGGTGGCGGTGTTTGCCACCGCGGCAG
>JADJZR010000024.1 GCA_016715645.1 Elusimicrobiota bacterium
CCCTCTCCCTCGTTTTGATGGCGCCCGCCGACTATTCAATGGCTCGGTGTGGAAGGCAACGTTGAAGGTCATCCGGCGGTTAAAGGGGCGGCCGCTGCCACCGATCTAGCTCGCGCTCAAGATAAGGCTGAAACGGTCAGGCGCCATTATCCCGCGGTGTCGTTTAATGTTGAGTCTCCAGAGGAGGGAGGGCCCCAGCTCGTTCTGCGTGTGACCGCCAATGTGACACCCACATTGGCGGGAGCGGTAAAATCGGAAGGATTTGAAAAAGAAGCGGAAGCCGCAGCATTGGACAAAAACGAAAACGTGCGTCGGTTGGAACACGAGATGGCCGGATTGGCCGAAAAAATAAACGATGGAGCAGAACAGCTTGCCGATCTCTATGGTTCCTTGCAGTCTGCTCGGTCTGCTTTCGCGGCCGGGTTTGCGGCTTATGAGAGGCTCGGTGTTTCTCTTTCAGGCCACGTTCAGCAACAGGCGGACTTGGCTCTTCCCCTGCAAGCGGCCAGGGAGTATAGCGCGGCTCTTGACCGATACGTTAACGTCCGTTCAGAATTTGAGCAATCGGTGGCCCGGTTCAATGAATTGATGCGTGTCCTTGGGCAAACCCGACAGACGTTGCTCGTTTCCTCAGGGGCCGATGTTTCACCGGGAACCCTGGCGCTCCCTCCCCCGGCCAGGGCCACAGACCGATTGGTGATTCCTTTTCCGGGAGAACTTCCGGGGTCCATGAGCCGTCCCGGCTTCACGTCTCGCCGATTTTCAACACCGCTTCCCGCAAACCATCCTTTGGCGGATCGGCCCACCCACTACGTTGAAGTGAGCCTAACCACCGGAAAACCCACCGGCCGTGTCATCGAAGCCCACTACACCACCCACGCAACAGACCCGTCTCGCCAAACAACAGTTTTTGTGGATCGCCGTCCTTACGCTCCGGGGGATATCCAAAGGTCCGTACCTTCTTCTGTCAGCGTGTTCTCTTGGGATACGTTGAGGGCTAACCCCTACAACCCCTACACCCTCCCCGACGCCACTGTGGGCTGGACCCGCGAAGACGGCTGGACGATTCAAAGCGTGGCCGCGGGCCGTGCGAGGGATGTCGAGATCGATGTCGTGACTCCTGATGGTAAACGCATCAAAGACAAAGTGATACGGGACGGTCAAAGTGTTCGGTTGAAAAACCAGGGGGTCGGCCGGTTTCCTAACTCAGGAATCCTTGGTGACAGATGCTTCCGGCAAGAAGTCTATCCGTAAAGCCATGAGCCTTGATGGTCGGCTTATTTGGGAGGGGGTGTTTACGGAACGGCAGGAACCTGTGTCATTCGTGGACCACCGTAACAAGATCCGGGGATCCGTGGCCGCGCGGGACTCCCTTTCGAGGGGAACGCGGGTCAATCTTCCTGGGTCTGAGTGGGCGGTTTTAACTTACGGGGGGAGTGTTGTGCGTTACAACGCGCTGGACGGGCAAGGGAAACCCATCACAATAGTTGAGATCCTCTCCGATAACTTTACCTCGTTGGGATCGGTGGCGAACGGGACAGTCCCTCGCCGTGCTTTGGCCCACCAGGATGAGCCGGGCCAGCCGGCCCCGTCCATGTCTTACACCCGGTTCGGTGATCGAGACGCGGGGAACTCCGGCAAGGTGAGGGAACAGTCTCTCGTAGGGGGAGCGCGGTAACACTTTCTTTACCAGACGTGGATCCTACGCCAGACTGGCTTACCTTGGTGAGTTCAGTGTTTGTCCTGCCCACGAACGATGGAGGCACTCCGGGGTTAGCCTACGTTTCTCCTCGTGGGTCGGATAAAGCGTCCGAAGTTCGGGAGGGCGTGAAAGTTGATGGTAAAAAAGTGGTTAACCCTGGGGTAACGACAGAGTCAATGACTTATGGGGCACCGCTTCCAAGCGGGTTTACTCCGGTGGAAACTCGGCGTGCGACAGGTGCCCCCCTTTCAAGTGACAGCCGTCTTCCCGCTCCGCCGGAAGACCTTGCCAAATTAACGGAACGAGGGCCTGCGAAGGCGAAGGTTGACCCGGCCCAAGAAAGCGCAAAGCAAAAGCCGGCCGAAAAAAGCTCTCCTGGTGGAGAAAAATTCTGGAAAAAATCATGACCACCTTAAGCGCCAGCAAAGACGCTGGGGCCGCTGATTTTGTCGATGTTCGGGCCACACCGAAAGGGCTCTTGGATGCTAACAACAACCCGATTTACTTAAACGGCGTGAATTGGCGCGGAATTGAGTATGGCTGGAACTTTGGCGATCCGCCGCGGGGGTTTGAACGAAATAAATCCTGGATGGAACGCGAATTGGACGCCATGAAAGCAAGCGGGGTCAACGCTGTTCGCATTCCCTTTTAGACGACGGCCGGCACCTGAAGCCTGATTTCTCTAACTTTGGCACAATTTAGGCAGGGCATTAAGGTATTTCTTGACGCGGCGGCCCGGGGAATTCATGTTGAGATCGTAATGTTCGATTTCCTGGCTGTGGCTCGTGGGAAATTTCAACATGTCAAAATTGTCCACCGATAATTTTTCGGAATAATTTTCTCACACCGTTTCTTGTGGAGTTTGGCGGGCACCCTGCTCTTCTTTCAATCGACCTTATCAATGAGCCGGAATGGATATTGGCTCAATCTCTGGCATGGGGCGATAAGATGGAAGGCGGGCGGTCACCGGTGACGCTGAATCTTTCTATTATTTTGTGAGGCAAACGGCTACCGCTATCAAAGATCCAAATCTCAAGGGCTCAGATGGAAAATCGGTTGCGGGCCGGGTGTTGGGAACCTCGGGGTGTCTGTCAAACATTACAAAATAGTGACCGATCCTGAAGTGAGCGAGAACCTGGATTATTTTTCTTTTCACCACTACGACTGGATGGGCCCCTTGCAAGACTGGTTGAAAAAGATTCCCTTGGACGGAAAACCTTTGAATTAGGCGAATACGCCACTGCGGGCACGCAGACCTCACCAGCAGGCAACATGGCGGCAGTGCGATCCCGTTAAAGGAGGGATCGGCGCCCATGCCTGGACTGGGGGACGGTGGGCTGAATATCGATGCGCAAACCACGGCCAATGGGGGAGAGCTTCGCAGATTTAAAAACGGCCGGGGTGGTCGCGAAGGACCCAAAATCCGCACCCGCTCAGGCCTCGGGAACGGCGGTTCAACCCAAGGAGACGGAGAAACAGCCCGCGGGGGTGCAGCAAAAACCTGGTGGGCCAACGGTCGCGACGGATCCCGGGGTTGAATTGTCCTATCGTGCCGCGGATGGGGTTGTTTACACGCCCCTGCCGGACGGGACCGTGATTCGTTCAATCGGTGACCCGTTCGATCCCGCTAACAAAAATATTCAACGGGTGATCTCTGTACCAGCCGGGTTTGATTTCGGCGCACCGGGCGCCATGGCTATTTTGGACAATCCGGCCAACGCTGCGCGGACACTCGTTCCAGGCCAGCGACAACCCAACGGCTTAAAAGGTATCCAAGTTTATAGTGGAGCAAAGCCACGTCCGGAAAACCTTCTGCGCCTTCTCTTACAAGACCCCGCTGGGAACACCTATGCTCTTCAGCCGGACGGGACCTACACCGTTACTCCGAGGAGAGCGCAAGCGCCGAGCGTGGTCGTCAATCCAGGGAACGGGTTTCGCCCAGACGGAGCGGATGCTTTGTCCCGATTGATCGCGCTTGAAAATCGGGTAGGTTTTTACATTTATGCGCCCATGGAACAGGTGGTCGAAGACGGGAGGTATCCTATCTCCGCTCCGGCCGGAACCCATGCGCGAGAGTATTATGCCCTGGATTCTACCGGGAGACAGTTGGACCTCGAACGTCCTATGGAAGTTCGGGGGCACGTTTTCCCTGAAGCTACCCAAGGCGCTGTTTTGGACTCATCGATTCTGTTGGCCCGGGCTATTCGACCGAATTTGACCTCCACCGCTGTGCAGGAATTGGGTTGGGATTTGTCGGGATTGATAGATCCAATGTTGTATCAAAGGGAACGCTACGGTTTGACATACGAATCCGGTTCCGTGGAATTAAGTTTGGCACAAAAAATAGCGTTATCAGCCAAATATTCCTATGGGCTCCTGTTGGTGGAACGAGTTCAATTGGCCCAGGAACCCCAATTCCGGCAACGGCATGGGTTGGGCCCAACGGATTCGATACCGATCCCTTTGCAACCCCTCCAACGGGAGGAGGCTGAACGTTATGTGGACGGTCTCCTTTAATAAACGCAGTGAATTTAGTCCCCACGGTGTTGGCCCGGTCCCATCCGCATGGCTGATAAGGTGAACGCCTCAGATGTCCGGGAGGCTATTACCGCTATCCGGGAAGGTCAGCAGGGTCATTCCATTGACGATCTGGTAGTCCGGTTCACTTTCACGGGATCACGGGAGACCAACGAAGCTGTATTAAACGCCATGGAAAGTCTGATTCGAACGTTGTCGGGCAACATGGACTATCGGGAATCGTTTCAGGTCGCGCAAATTCTTTACCATCTTAACACGGTGCCATTTGCGGGCACGGACGAAAACGGTCGTCCCGCTGTCCGTCCCTTGGCACTGAACCGAGACCAATTGGTTCAAGTGATTCAACGGGCTGAGCAGTATGCGATCCAACTGAAAGACGCGTTCTT
The DNA here is from genome assembly GCA_016715645.1 of Elusimicrobiota bacterium. Taxonomy (GTDB): domain Bacteria; phylum Elusimicrobiota; class Elusimicrobia; order FEN-1173; family FEN-1173; genus JADKHR01. The sequence continues at coordinate 4,627 of JADJZR010000024.1, forward strand.
GGCCCGTTACCCTGGCCGGGGCGAAGCCATATCCCAATTTTTGCCTAAAGGGTTGGGCGTCCTTTTGTACTGGGCGGCCAACGATGTTTTGACCCCCGTGCCCCTCACTCGCAAGGAGGACCAGTTAAAAACCCATCCCGTGGGCCCGCCAGATGTGATGATTGAACGGGCGGAGGCCATTGATCGGGGCAATAGGCCGGATTTTTCCTTCTTTCTGAACGCCCTGGAAACGCCATTGTTCAACAAGTATCTTGAGCGTTGGTATGGGGATCATCCTTCCTACTCTGACTTTATTACCGGGGCGACGATGTTGACCAACCAAATAGCCAAAAACCAAAGTGTGTTAACTCCCGAAATTATGCAGGGAGTTTTGGCTCGATTGGCTAACGGGGACGATTCCACGGTTGAGCAAGAAGTGGGTGTGCTTAAAGACACCAAGGATGATGTGAGAGCAAGCCGCGCGGAGGAAGCTTTCAGCGATGCGGGAAAGATAATTCTTTGGATTTTGATCCCCTTGGGGTTGGGGGCCGCTTTCAAGCGGTACTACCGTCGACGAGGGGAAAAATTTTGGGAGAGCCGAACGGAGGCTCAAGGTTCAACATCCCCGGCGGTGACTGAACCGGTCGAGCCGGCCGAGACCCCTCCATCAACTCCGGCGCCTGTGTCTCAGCCGGGGCAGGATATGGAGTCTTCCTTGACAGATTTGGCGGCCAACTTTGCGGATGTGGGTGGCGGCCTGGCGGGGGATTTCCGCAAAGGACACCAGGCCCTGGAAGAGGGGCGATTTTTTATGAAAGCCGGCATAGGTCCACAGCGTGTCACCATTTCTTCCTGGCGGTTGACCAATTTTCTTTCCATGGGGGCTGGTGTTACTTATTTTCCTGGCCCAGGCCTATGCCGTTTCCACCTTTGGAAACTGGGGTGGATTACAAACGTTGTTTGGGAATCGGCGCGGTTTTATTTTTTGAACGGGTTGTTGGGCAACTTCTTGTCCTGGAAAATGGTCGGTCTGGGGGGTTTGATACTCTTGGCGATTTACGGAATGTCGTCGGGCGCGTTCGCCGGTTCCAGTTTGGGAGGAATCTTGGTGGGAGGGATCATTACTCCAAAACTAGCAGAAAAAATAAAACTTTCGTTTCGTAGCCCGAACCCTGAGACCGATTGGATCGGCGCGCGCATTTTGGGTAGCTGGCTTCAATCCCATTTTCCCCGGTTGCCGCTGTGGGGCTGGACCGATTGGAAAGACGAAAAAGGTGACCAGGCGCCAAAACTTTCGTCCCTAAAAATCACATTGGACTGGGTCCAAAAAAGTTTGGGTATCCGGTTTGTGCGGCTGGCTCCCCGCGCCGAGCGACAGGAAAAATTGGTCAAAACCTTGATCGAAAGCATTGAAAAGGCTCAGGAAAAAATGGATCTGCTGTGGGTGGACCTCGCTCCCAGCGATCTTAAGGAAGATTGGAAAAGGCAAGTGTTGACAAAATTTGAGTCGGCCCAAGGCAATATTCCGTCTGATAAGGATGATACCGAAACTTTGGAATCACGGGTGCGGACTGCGCTTTCTGAGGCTTTTCCAACCGCCAAATTTCCTTCCGGGAAAAACGGGTGGATCGTTGCCTACGGACTGCTTCCCAAGGGAAAAAGACAAATCTCATTCAAGAATTAGAAAAGGAATTTGGTGGTGTAGTTGGTGCTCACAAAGACCAAGGGTTCCTTGGGATTACAAAATTTCTAGGAGATATCCCATCGTCCTGGCTTGCGGCCTTCTCAAAGTTGAACGACTCGGATCGTAAAGAATTAATAAGCTGGCTTGATTCCCAAGTGAGCCAACGCAAAATTGACCGCGATAGCCTCAAGGCCCAAGTCCGCGAGCTTAGTCGAGTTTGGGCGGCTCCGCCGTTGGGGTTACCGGACGACTATGTATACGTGGAGTCCATCAAGGTGGATTTTTTGAATGGATCGCCCATTCCAAGGATTGGCTGGAATTTCTCGATGGAAAAGCCGACACTTACCAGTTGTTTGCGAGGACACATTATCCAAACTACGATCCCCAGTACCACGATCCTATTTTTTTATGTTCGGGGACCTGAATTTGAAGTTCTTCGGCGTGAGAACGGCAATGTCTACCTTATGCCGGGATCCCATAAAGACTATCCTTCCGGGTATACTCAAGTTACAGACGATGATCGGTTTTCTTTCAACGGTGACGATCGGTATACGGCTCACCCTGTGCGCTGGTTTGCCGCCGGAGCGATGATGGCAACCATTGGTTTTTTCATTCAATGGCCCATTTTAACCGGTGCCGGGCTGTTTGTCCTGTTTTTATCTGTCATCAATTACCGGCGTGGCGGATGGCCAGCCATCACCCATCCCGCGCCCTTGTACAACATCGCCTATTATTCCCAAATGGTGGCGGATCGAACGCGAACCACACGAGACTATATGGCGGGCACGGTTTACCCCATCAACGAATACCGACGGGCTGTTCTTCCTTACCGGGGAATCGTTCAGGCATACTATCCATACGAAGGCCTTTCTTCCTTGAGCGACGAAGAGTTCTTCCCGCGGGTGTCGCAACTTACTAATGGGCAACCCATAGGAACACTTCGCGTTTACCCAACGCTCCAGGATTTCCTTGACGACAATTTGGGTCAAACTGTTCGGGAACAAGTTCGTCGAGCTCAAACAGGCGCGATCGACCCGGCGCGTATGGATTTTCAGGAAGCGATGACGGAGGAAGATACCGACCGGAACAACATGGTCAATCCGGCCATTGCCGCCCATAAGGGTCTACAGGGTCCCGGCCCAACGAACTCCAGCCAAGGGAACACACTTCGCCAAAATATTTTGATGTTGGTTCTGACGGCCGTGGCGTTCTTTGTCTTGGTCCCGATTTTTCTTTCCCTTCGGCTGGACATTGGCGCCGCCATTGAAGAAGGGATCCAGCTAGTTTCCACCGGGTTGTTTTCGGGCGTTCCTGTTGTCGGGGACGCCCTCCTGGCGTTTACCAACATTGTTTCCCAGATTGTGACATTGGAAAATGTGGAGTTTTTTGTTTTCAATGCCACGGGCATTTCGCTCTTTGGTGGAATCACGTTCGGCATGGGGGCTTTCGCCCTGCTCATGGTGGGGATGGTATTCAAAATAATTCTTTTTTTCCAAGGATTTAAATCGCCCAACCGGATCGTGGATATTCTTTTTGGGGCGGGGTTACTTGGGGTGGCCGGGGTTCTGTGGTTCTGGACGCCGTTTGGTTGGTCCCTTGTGGTGGGATCATTGCTTTTTGCCTTTATTGGGATTGGCTGGCTATTAAAAGCCGCCCTTGCCACACGATACAAAGAAGAGTTAACCAACCAGCACGTGGAACGATTTGTCCCGGAACAATTAATGCGAGAGGCGATCGACACCGTTACGGACTCCGAATTGGTCGCCATCGGCGTAACCCGGGATCAGTTCAATGGATGGCTGAATCAATACGGGGCCCGGGGAGCTTGGCGGCGACTGGCTGAACGGGAAGATTCGTTCCTTGTTCTTATCCGATCTTCATTGAAGGGCATACCCAACACCCAACGGCCCATTCACCGCCTCCGGCAAGACGATCGGTTTAATTTGCTTAAGGTCGTTTACCTGGCCAATGTTCAAGGGCCCCGCCGGAGGGAATTGATCGCTCATCTTCTCAGGCTTTATGATAATCCCGAACGGAGATTGGCGCTTGATGAGAGGATGGGGAAAAAAGTGACCAATGGTTAAGCGATTTGCGAAGAAATGGCGTGGATCGATAATCGAATCGCCGGATTGGGCGAGAACCCTCGCCCTGGACAGGTGCTCAATGTGTATTTTGAAGGCTCGAACCTATCAGGCGGGGGATTTTAGTAACAGCGATATTGTTGAGAGCCTTTCGTTTGAGGATATTGTTCATCTGAGAGATAGCAAAGATGTCCATGAACCCTTTTGGCCTAAAATTATTTTAATGCAGACAGCGTTTGGGGCGACATCCGAAGAGCGGCTTTTTGCTCTCCTGGAAAGCGCGGAGACCCTTTGGCCCAGTATCCAAGTGGACATAACGCTGGATGACAACGATGAAGACGGTCGAAACGGTATTTTAAAGTCCATGAAAGAGGGGCGGTTGGCTCGGTTTGCGGACCGAATCATTATTAGCAACCACGCCGCCCATGGGACCAACCTGGGCATCGGCAATATCCATCAACGCCATAAACCCATGATGAACGCGGAAGCGGTTTTCCGTCTTAATTATCGGATGAAAAAATTCCTTGGCCGCCTTCCTTTCTTCCAAACGTTGGTGGACATGGAAGATGTGTTTTTAAAAGAAGTAATCGATGACAAAATGGCCATTTGGGCCATGCGAGAACGCACACTCAACGACCAACTTCTCCGCCAGGAACAGGAGGAAGGATTTTCGAGTCCTATCCGAAGTCAACGTCGATGGGCGCGGGCGGCGGGTTTTGTGATGTTGGCGGTTGGCGTGGGGATGGCTTTGGGCGGGTTTGGTTTGGCCTCCGCCGATGTCGGAGGAGCGCTGTCCGCCCTAACGTCGGTAATGACCACGGGACAATGGGTCGGGACGGGAGGCCTTGGAGTGGCTTTTGCCGGGTGGGTCGTTTTTCGGCGGTCGGCCGATCGGCCCTCGGTGGATGGCCAGCAGTGGGGGATTCGGTTAGATTCCGATGCTCTTCGTCAGGAATATACGGAAACTGTTCAAGGCCTGGCCTCGGCGGCGGGGTTGGGACGACGATGGGCAAGAAATAATGTCGACAATCTTCGTAACGCCATTTCTGTTGTTGATGGACTTCAACACACCTTTGATTTTTTGCAAGATGCTGTTGTTCGAGAACGTGATTTGCGTGCGAGTGGCGATATTGCGGGTGCGGAACGGGTCCGTGTTGAGGCTGTGCGACTGGCCGAATCGTTAAGCGGTGAAGAACGGGCCCTCTACGAATTGTGGGCTTACGCCCAAGTGTTTCCGACTTTTAGAGATTTTCGACGTCAAGTGTTTCGTATCCGGAACATGCCGGACGTGATCCAAACCGAACTGCGCCAGATTCCGCTGAACGCCGCCGACCGGCGGTTTTCTGAACTGAGCCATATCGATTACTTGTTTTGGCACAACACCATCCAGATCGGGGAAGATGCGTCCGGGTTTATGTTTTTGGGTGGGACGGGCAACACCTTTATGTGGGAATTGTTAGGCGGAACCGACGATCACGCCTATGTTCGACTCAGTCGCATGGTGTGGCCGATTCGAGAGGCGAACCGCAAGGAAGAAACCGAGCGGCCCCTGTTCCTTCGATTACTGCTATTGGTTCCTCTTCCCCTGGCCGTGCTTTCCCTGTTGGTTCCGCGCTCGTTGCGAGCCTCATTTGTGCAGGCGAGGGCCACGTGGATTTCCTCCCGGACGATATATAAGTATCTCAATCGTTACGTCCCCACGGGGGTCTGGGACAAGTTCAACATCATTGAAGATTCTGAGCGGGGTCGGCGAAGCGCGTTTGGGGGTTTAACTTCCCACCGGCTTTATGGGCGGGACAAAGAGGTCCTTGAAGACCCCCTTCCTCGGTTGGGTCCCAAATGGTTGAACCAACGACAGCGCTGGATCATCCAGCAGACATTTTTTGCCATTATTCGATTTTTGCCCGTAGGATTGATGTTCTTTGGGCAGTATTTGGGCGCGGGGTTGGGGTTTGCCCTGATCGGCGACCGCGCCCACGTTCTCCAGGGGTTTGTTGGGGATGGGGGGCGGATTCGTCATTGGAGGGGTCGCGGCCTATCTAGTGGGGCTCGTGATATTCCGTTGGTTGGGTCGAGCGGGGATCATTCGCAACACCCAGTTCTATGTGAACCCGTTGGTGGGGCTTAGCATGGACCGTGGTCCCGGGCTTTGGCGGGCCATTGTGAGCCGGGTGAAGGCCTATTACAAGTTTCAGCAAATTGCCCATTTGGCCGCGTCGGTCCCCATGATGATGGCCAGTAGTGTTTTGGTGACGATTACACTGCTTTATTTCTTGGGGTTTTTCTTCAACATTGGAACTGTCATGGAATTCGTGGAAGGATTTGGTATTCCCGGGCTGACAGGTTTTGTCAGTATGATGGTGATTTTTATCCAAACGTTCTTCCCGTTGATCGAAGCCGTGGTTCCAACCACCTTCTGGGGGATCTTAATATTCCTCTACCCGCCCATCGCCATGAACCTGATGGCTTTGGTGACGGTGCTGTACACTTCCTGGAGGGATGACGAATCTGTTCGGGCCGCCGTCCAAACAAAGTTCACAAGCCGATTCCATTCGTTCCTTTTCTTGTTCGTCAGCACGGGAATGCCTGACGCCGCGGCTTTCGATCTCCCGGGGGATAGGGCCATTGTCAGAGAAGAGGCTGAAATTCTTGCCAAACTGAGAGAGGTAGAAAAAAAGGGGGAGGAGTTTATGCCGAAGTTTAGGGGCCTCAACCGTCGAATCCTCGAGGGATTTGTGATGACGGCCCCCGAAAAAGAATCGAACCTGGTCCGCTTAAATAATATTATCGCCGAATTGCAATCCATTGCCAGGGGCCTGATGAGTAGCCCAGACAACGCACTGAATCCTATTTTGCTCGCTAATTTTGCCACTCGAACGCGGAACGTGATAGAGCAACAGGTTCGCCCCCTTTTGGCAGATATGAATTTGAGTCAAAAAGAACAGCGGCAGATCATGGATAAGTTACTGGTGGACCAAACCGAGCTGGAAGATTTGGCCCTCGGACGACTGCGTTACGGGTGGCGCACGTTTTCTTCGGGTGTTTTATCTATTGTGGCGGCGTTGGTGTTGATTTGGTTTGGTTTTGACTACCCTATGTGGTTGGGTGCGTTTCTTGTGGCGCTCGGCGTATCGTTGTTGGTGATATCAACGATCAATTTGATCTGGAAAATCCCCGCGTTCAAGGGATCTGTTCAAATGCGAAATTTTGCGGTGCAATCTGGGCGAGCTCTCAAGATGTATTTTTATTTTACATTCCTGCACCCCAGCGCCTGGCGCAATTTTGGGGTGGCTGTGAACAGTTTTTACAAACCCGGCGCAAACGAGCCTTTCTGGACCCGGGGGCGTGACGAAGGGTTGGGCGATTTGAGTTTGTGGGAACTGACCCCCTGGAGGCGGTTCCAAATATGGTGGGCGGGCACCGGTAAAACCATATTGCAATACAGTGTCTTCCCGTTTATTATCTTGGCTTCCCTCCCCTGGTTAACAGCTGTCCATGATTGGCGGACGAAAATCGAACGGGAAGTTGGGGTCGAACAAGTCAAAGTGTCGATTGTCACGAAAGAAGGGGTTCCCACTCAACTTAATTGGGCCAGTTGGGGCCGGGCGGTGGACTCGGCCTACCAACTGAACCCCGAATCGTTTCAAGGGTGGGCGGTGGCTCAGGTTGACGAGGCAAGCCGCCTCTATCATGAATCCAAGGATCGGGATTCCGTGATGGAACGCCGGGCCCTGCGGCAGTTGGACATCGCTCTTTTTCCCGTTCGGACCTATGCCGATGGACTTGCTCGTAGAACGAATTGGGATAATCCAATTGAGGCTGAAAAAGCCATTCGGAGATATGAGGAGATTGTTCAGGTGGTTCAAAGTGCGCTTGCCGTAACGGGACAAACGGATCGTTTTGAGAAAATATTTCCCGGTCTTCCCTTGAAACCGGTGCCGATTTTAAACCAATTTCAGACCAGTGGACAACAGACATTTACTCCTCCGGGATGTTGTCATTGATGTGAAATCCGCAACGGCCGGTCGTCAAACACCTCGGTCATTGTGGTGGAATTAAGAATTCCCCAATCGGACTTGAGGGGGCATGTGGTGGGTGTTGCCTCCCAACTGTGGCCAACGCCGGAAACGAGGAAGGTCGAAGTTCGAGTTGACCAGGTTAGCTACCCAAATAATGGGGATCTCTTGTCTCGAAGGAAAGAAAAGCCCAAGGGCCCAGCGCTGTACGCCTTCCCACCGGACGATACGTGGTTCAGACTTATGTGTTTCATAGCTATTCTCCCAACGTGCTGGCTCCAAATTACACTTCCGAAAAAGTTAATAAAGTGGAAGTTGTTGCCTACACCCGTGGCGCCGAACCATTTGGGTCGAGAATGCGATTCGACCAAATTGTTACCCGGCGGTTGGCGGATCCACGATTGGATGCGCCTGTCCTCTCTATCCCGCGAGCACCCACGACCTCCAGCATTCCAGGAATTGCTCCCAATACGATTGCCTGGCTCTGGGCGCCTTGGAACCGGTTAATGGGGCGGGAAGTGTCTACGGAAAAAATGATTATTAGCCAGGCCCCCTGGGAGTCTTATTGGATGGTGGCGGTAGCGGGACTAGCGGTGCCATTCCTTATCTTCCTTCAATGGTCACCGGTGTTTGCGGCGGGGTGGGTGTCATTTGGGGACTTCTCCATTTGGGTGGAACTTTTGATGAGGACCTTAAACCGATTTCAGGCTTTAAAGCGTTGGTCCCGTCTATCGCCCAGGCGGTGGTGGTTGGTGTGGCGGTTGGACTTTTTGCGCTGGGGCTCGACTCTTTACTCGCCTTGTCGCCTCTCTCTGAATTCATGGCCCGGCTGGCACTCTTCGATGGATGGGCCTCTGTTGCTCAGATCTCTCTCCTTTCAAACCTGCTCGTGATTCTTCCCGTTTCCCTTTTCCTTGCCGGCCCCCTCTTTAAATCGATTCATAAGATGCTCAATAAACGGGCCGTTACCGTGGCCCAGCAACGTCGAGCTATCCTGATTTCAGAAACGGGCGCCGCGATCGAAGCGTTGAACGCACAATCCGTTGACACTCAAGCGATGGGGAGTTTTCTGACGACAGTTTTGGCGGGAATGCCATTGAAGTCTTTGGATGTTTCATCGGGAGTCGATCCGTTGGTTTGAAGCGCCGGTTGGCCCAGGATGTCCCGACAGCGTTTGAGTCGGTTGGGTTGAGCATGGATGGACTTATGGGGGAGGCGAGTGTTCCCGCGGTTCATTATGGGCGGATGTTAGCTCCGGGTGTGAAGGGGCAGGCGTTTGATGTCGCGGTTCGGGATTACGCGTTTGCGTTGGGTTATCAGATGGCTCGGTCGGACAATCCCGCCGAGTTGGTACCGCTCCTTGAAGCGGCTTATTTAACGGTGGCGTCCCGGTCACAGGAAGTCGGGGTACACATGAGCCCCGCCGGTTTCGCCCAGGCGTTCCAGTTGGGAGCGGCTTTTGCCCAAACAGTAAGCGTTCAGGACAACGAAGCCGCGGTTTTCCACGTTGGGCAGGCTGATTTAGCGGGCCAAGAAAAAAGTGAGGTTTTGGATAAATGGGTGGAGACGATTCTGACCAACGATCGAAAAGAAACCGCGGGGGTGAAAATTTCTCCCATTGAGTTGGTCAGTTCGGATCCGGCCGTTGTGAGCACTGACCAGGTGCAGGCGGCGGTTGTGTCTTACGTTAAAAAACATCATCCCGCGGCAATTGACCAGGTTTCCCAAGGCCAGTTCAATATTCGTCTTCGCTCAGATCTCACGTTCAGAGACGGAAAGATCGATTCGGTTGCGCTGTTTGACCAGATCAAACGGTCCGCGAGCCACGTGACCGGGATAGCGTGTTTCACGTCTCAGCCCGATGCGTGGACTTTAAATGACGTCATACGGCTTGTGGCCCTTGAAAAAGTTTTGGCCGAGGTTCTCCAGCGGTTGAACGCCATGAAGGCCACGGACAACAACGCGTAAGGTGGGATCGATTTCGCCATTGACAAAATGTCTCCTATGGGATACACTTCGGGGTGAGCATGGAACCCACGTCCCGTGAAGTCCGGCATTTTATATCCGTTTCTGGGCAAGATGTGTTTGGGGAGTGGCTGAAGGGGACAAAAGATCACAAGAAAGGGATATTCGCCAGGCAAAGAAGTTCTGGCTAGAATACAGGAGAGTGTAATGAAGAGTTTCGTTTCCCACCATGATTTTTTGCTGGAAACACTTCGTAACCCCGAAGAAGCCGCGGATTACTTGGACGCGGTTGCGGAGGATGGCAGTCTCAGTGATATTTTGAAAGCCATCCGGAATGTGGTGGATGCTCAGGGCGGATTGCCAAAGGCTTGGTCGTAAAACAGGACTGAGTCGACAACGCTCTATCGCACTCTCTCTCTGAGGAAGGCAATCCGGAATTCTCGACCTTGGAAAAAATTCTCGGGGTCTATGATCTGCGCCTTGGTTTCGCCCGTCTTAAGAAAGCGGCTTGATGGGCACTATCCCTTTTTTGAGATGAGTAATATTCGGATTTTTGGGTTAGAGAGGTTTGTCTCTTTCCGCCAGGACTTCTGATAGAGAGAGTGCATTACCTGATAGAGAAAATGCTTTGCTTTTCCGGTTCATTGGCGATATAATAACCTACTCATTTTTCGAGGGTTAGGGACTCAGACCATGGCGCGTGTTGTCTTAAGAAAAGTCACTAAAAATTTTGGCGATCAACCCATCGTCCGGGGGATTGATCTGGACATTCCCGACAAAGAATTTTTTGTCATGGTGGGTCCCTCCGGGTGTGGGAAGTCCACCACGCTTCGGATGATCGCCGGGTTGGAAGATATTTCGTCGGGCGAAATCTTGATCGACGGGCGCGTGGTCAACAACATCCACCCCAAAGACCGCGACATCGCTATGGTGTTCCAGAACTACGCGCTTTATCCCCACATGACCGTTTATGAAAATATGGCTTTTGGCTTGAAACTGCGGAACTATCCCCGTTCGGAAATCAAAGCCCGCGTTAAAGAGGCCGCCGATATACTCAATTTGGGGTCTTATCTTGAGCGCAAACCGGGCGCTCTTTCCGGTGGCCAGCGCCAGAGAGTGGCGGTGGGCCGGGCCATTAGTGCGAAAACCGCGGGTGTTCTTGTTCGACGAGCCCCTGTCCAATCTGGATGCCAAACTGCGCGTTCAAATGCGGTTGGAACTGGTCAAACTTCACCAACGACTGCAATCCACCATTATCTATGTGACCCATGACCAGATCGAAGCCATGACCATGGGCGACCGCATCTGCCTAATGAAAGACGGTGAAGTTCAACAGGTGGATCCACCTCACCTTTATGCGAACGGCCGGCCAACGAGTTTGTGGCCGGGTTTATTGGCAACTCGCCCATGAATTTTTTCCCGTGACGGTGGATGCAATGGGTAAAAGTGTTCTGCTCCGCCATCCCAGCTTTGATTTGGCTGTCCCCCTGTCGTTGACGGCACAGGTGGCTCCGCTGGCTGGGAAAAAACTTATTTTTGGGATCCGGCCGGAAGATCTTTACGACCGTCTCTTCTACAATTACCCCGTGGCCCCCGGATCCAGCGTGAAAGCGACAGTGGACGTTGTTGAACCGTTGGGCCCTGAGATTATTCTTTACCTTAAGGCAGGCGCCGTTGACCTCGTGGCCCGAGTCCCGGGTTATGTGAAAGCCCAGGAAGGTAAAAAATGGACCTTGTTTTTAACCTGGAACGGATGCACCTTTTTGACTCTGAAACAAAAAGGCACTCTTGAACCCGGATTTGAAAACCTTTGTCCCCCGCGCCTGCTCCGGTTGCGAAAGTTCCGGCTGTATAAGCCGGTTCGTCTCCCTTTTTCGCTTCCATGAAGATCGCCACGTTTAATGCCAATTCCGTACGGTCGCGGTTGCCGATTGTTTTAAAGTGGTTGGCGGAGGAACGGCCGGACGTGTTGGCTTTGCAGGAAACCAAAGTGATGGACGACCAGTTTCCCCGGGCGGATTTTGAGAACGCCGGGTGGCGGGTGGTGTTTCGCGGGCAAAAGTCGTACAACGGCGTGGCGTTCGTTTCCAAAGAACCGCTGACCGACGTGGACATGTCCTGGGACCCGTCCGGGTCCGGGGAAGCGCGGACGATAACCGCTCGCTTGAAGGATTGGTTATTCATCAACACCTACGTGCCCCAGGGGTTTGAGCCGGACTCTCCGCAATTCCAAAACCAACTAAAGTTTTACGCGGGGTTGAAAGACCTTTTTGCACGGCACGTCTCCGCGAAAACACCCGCCCTTGTGGATGGGCGACCTCAACGTAGCGCCCACAGAAATTGACAAACGACCCCGGTTCGAAACGCCGAACATGTCTGTTTTCATCCGAAATCCCGCGCGGCTTACGAAGCCGCTCGGGGAGATTTATGGACGGACCTTTTTCGCGAAAAAGAAAAGGGGCCCGGCCATTACACCTATTGGGATTACATGATTCCGACGAATTTTCCCCGCAACCGCGGCTGGCGGATTGATCTCATGCTGGGAACCCCGCCGGCGGTTCAACGGCTCCAAAAAATCTGGATCGACAAAGCCCCCCGTGGCTGGGAAAAACCCTCCGACCACACCTTCCTCGTCGCTGAATTCCATTGACAACAGGTGTTCCCGACATGCGTGTTCGGGAATGGGGATAAAGTAGCACTCAGGCCCCTCATCCGCCTTCGGGGCACCTCCCAGGGGAAGGAAAACAGGTTTCCCTCTCCTCTCGGGAGGGGTGAGGGCCTGAGCTGTTCATAAAAAAGAACTATGTAAAATGTGTCACTGCCCTGGGGGATGTGAGGAAGGAGGAGTTATGACGGACGAGAGCGAAAAAATACTGAAAACCTTGAGGGATCATCGCGAGGAAATTTTGGAAGTGGGGGAAGTGTATGGGGCTCGCAATGTCCGTGTGTTCGGGAGTGTCGCGCGCGGAGAAGCCGGGCCCCATTCGGACGTTGATTTCTTGATCGATTTGACGGTTGGGCGGACGTTGTTCGATCTGGTTGATCTGGAAGACCGGTGGGCGCAAATCATCCATCGTCCTGTGGATGTGGTGACGGAACGGGGGATGAGCCGCTACATGAAGCCGAGGGTTTTGGCGGAAGCGGTCAACCTATGATTGGGGAAACAATCGTCTATTTGCGCCATATTCTCGACGCAATGGACAGCATTGTCGCTACTCATCTGGGAAGACTGAGGCGGAATTTCTGGCGGACGACATGAGGCACAAGGCGGTTATCCGGGACCTGGAAGTGATCGGCGAGGCGGCAAAGCGATTGCCTTTGGATTGGCAAGAGAATTACCCGGATATCCCGTGGCGAAAGATGGCCCGAATGCGGGACAAGCTGATTCATCACTACATGGGCATCGAGATGGAAACGGTGTGGGCCACAGCAACGGAGATTGTTCCTCCTCTGGTTGATCGGATAAGGGGCATCGTGGAACAAATCGAAAAGGATGTCGATCAACATCGCCCTCCCCAAAAACTCTCGTGAGCCTATTGGCATCGGGCGGAGTCCATTGATGTGATGCTGGGAAACCGCCCGCGGTTCAACGGCTCCAAAAAATCTGGATCGACAAAGCCCCCCGTGGCTGGGAAAAACCCTCCGACCACACCTTCCTCATCGCTGAATTCGGGCGATAAGCCTTCTTACGGGATGGTTTCAAAACCCGCTTGGACGAAATCGCGGTCAAAGGAAAAGGCGCGCCGAAGGTTTAAGTCTTTCATAATAACGAAGGACGTCACATCTGTAAAACTGAACTTTTGTCTTTAAATTTTTTGTAAGAGGTCCAGGCTTTTGAAAGAGTCGGGCCCACCGAAATAGTTTTGATCAGGCGACTTGTGAAGGACGTCCCCGCCACCACCGATTGTTTATGACCTCCTCGCATCAAAATGGTGGTAATGGTCTCATCCACCACATAGTCGGATGTTAAAGCAACGTTCGAGACTGTTGAAGGTCTTCAAAGCGGCGGCCGCCCGTGAGTGATGGGCGTCGTTGTGCGTGAGCAGTGCCACCCATCCGCTTGTGTCCACAAAGACGCTGTTCGCCGGGGTCACCGGTAAAGGACCTCGTCGTGGTTTTCGGCCGCGTCCTCAACGGACAGCGTGATCTTTCCCAGGGTTTTGGTGAGCGGGTCTTTTTCCAATCGGTTCCCCGCTCGCGCGTCAATAAAAAGCATCGATTGCCCGGCGAATGAGTTCAGAAACGCCACGGACCCCTTCTTTGCGAATCTCCATTTGCAAACGGCGAAATTGGTCTTGGCCGATGTAGATTTGCGTGCGGTGTAAGTGTTCCATGGTTCCTCCAAGTAGATGTTATACACTATACATCATAATGGGGTTTTGTCAAGTGGATTTGTTAAGATAGCCTATAGGTAAATGGAGCCTTTCTATGTCTACCCCCACTGAAATCTCTTTTAAGCCAGCGCCGAAGGCTCTTCAAGCTCGGAAGGGGCCTTCGTTTCGACGGCCGGGGCCGGACTCGTTGGTCAACGTTCGGAATTTAGTGGCCATTGGAAGCGGGAAAGGCGGGGTGGGCAAATCGACGGTGACGACCAATTTGGCTGTGGCGCTTCAAAAAATGGGCGCTAAAGTGGCTGTGTTGGACGCGGACATTTATGGGCCCAGTCAACCGGGATTGATGGGCGCAAGCGGGGAGCGGGCCCAATCCGAAAACGACCAAATTAAACCCATGGATCGTCACGGCGTGGGGTTTATGTCCATTGGGCTCATCATGCCCCAGGACGGGCCGGTCGTGTGGCGCGCGCCCATGGCCATGAAAGCTCTTTTTCAGTTTTTAAACAACGTTCAATGGGGAGACCTGGATTACCTTTTGATCGACCTTCCCCCGGGAACCGGCGATGTCCAGCTCACCATCGCCCAGCAGGCTCCGCTCACCGGATCCATCGTGGTCACGACGCCTCAGGACGTGGCGCTCAACGTGGCCCGCAAAGGCCTTCAGATGTTTCAGCAGGTCAAGGTGCCGATTTTGGGTGTGGTGGAAAACATGAGCGGGTTTGTTTGCACGAACTGCGGCACGGAACATTTGGTGTTTAAAAAAGAAGGCGGACGGGCGTTGGCCAAAGAATCCGGCACGGCCTTTTTGGGTCGTATCCCCTTGGAAACAGACATCATGACCGGGGGCGACGCGGGGAACCGTTGTTGGTCCGAGTCCCAACGCCCCCGCCGCCCAATCGTTTTTGGATTTAGCCCGAGCCTTTGAGCACGAAGTGGCTCGGGTCAACGGGGCGCCGTTGGCCGACGAACCGAAAAATGTGTCGATTGGTTCCACCGGGGATCTTCGCATCGAGTGGGCCGACGGACACGGGGGAATCAACGGGGCGTGGGGACTTCGGGTGAGCTGTCCTTGCGCGGCGTGCGTCGACGAAGACACCGGAAAAAGGGGTGTTGGACCCCAACGCATTCCTCCTGGACATCAAAGTGGCGGAGGTCCATCCCGTGGGCCGATACGGCATCGGCATCGCTTTTTCCGACAGCCACAACACCGGGATCTACAGATTTGAGGCTCTCCGCGCGGCGTGTGAGTGCCCTCAGTGCATTGCCAAGAAAGGGAACACTCCAACAAACATTGTCGTTTGACCCCCTTCCCTCAACCTGCCAGGTGGAGGCCGGTTAGACTCGCTTCGTGACCAATGTCCCCGACACGAATTTGTGAATAATGCTGGAGAGAAGGGTTTGGTAAGGAATGGCTTCCTCCAAGGCCCTTTTCTGAACGCCTTCCAAATCTTTCGCCGAAATACGAATGTTAATGCGCCTATTTTTTTGAAAAGTGTCCCGGGCATATTTTTGGTAACGGGCCAATTCGGACTTGTGTTTTTCAAGAGAATGCCACTCATTCGATTCGAATGACTTAAGGATGTTACGTTCCTTTCGGTCCAATTTAAGCATGGGATTCTCCTCCTAAATAATCACGCGTTGCTTTCCGACTGGGGATGATCGTTTTAAGAAAAACTTCCCGCTCGGTTTCGACAAAAGGCACCAAAAAAGCATAGTCGTTAATATTGACGACAAAAAGATTTTGACCCGGGTATTTCAATTTATTTGGATGCGCCAATCGATCCAAAAGCCCCCGTTCAATATGAAAAAGGACCTCTTCAAACGAAACACCGCGATGGGTTTTCAACCAGGCGTTCTTATCCGCATCCCAGGAAAAGATCTTCATGGTATAAGTTTAATCCAATGTGTGCCTTTTGTCAACGCATTCTTTTCGGCGCTTTTTCATCTTAATTGCGATAAAATAGACCCGTGCTCATGAACCCTCTCCGCATCACCGCCGCGGTTTCTCCTTCCGATCCCCGCGTTTGCGCGTTTATCTTGGATCGGTCCATTTTTTCTGGTTCCGTCCTGTGTCGCAATGCCGATGAAGCGCGGGGAACGCCGTTGTTTGAACGGCTCTTCGCCTTGCCGGGAGTTGTCCAGGTGTGGGTGGCCGGCGATCGGGTGACCGTGGCGTACGGCGAAGCCCCGCCTTGGGAAATCGCCGCCAAAACCGTCGGAAAAATCCTTCGCGCGACCCTCGCTGAAATGGTTTTCGCCCTTGGTTCCAAAATCGGCGTCCGTCGGGCGACCTCCCAGAACGGGTTCGAACCGTTTTGTCTTCGGACGTCAATCCGGGGTTGGCCCAGCACGGGGGCCAAGCGGAACTGGTGGCGGTCCGCGACGGTGTGGCGGAAATAAAATTGACCGGGGGATGTCAGGGATGCGGCGCGGCCAAAATGACGCTTTCCCTTGGCATCGAGCAATCTCTTCGGTTAAAGGTTCCAGAACTGCGGGGTGTTCGCGATGTCACAGACCATGCGTCGGGGGAACGGCCCTACTTCCGCGGGGCTGGCCAGAGTCCGTTTGAATCCACCGACCGCGGTCTTTGAATCTTTCGATCCCGACCGGTCGGGGTGGTCGGCTTGGTTTGGGCGGCCCCGCGTGGTGCGTCAGGCGAAGACGCTTTCCCAGGTCCGGCCCTTGTTGGATTTCTTGGAAGGCCAGGTGCGGCACGGCCGGTGGGGCGTTCTCCTCTTGTCCTACGAGGCGGCGCCGGGTCTCAACCCAGCGCTGACCACTCGCCGAGCGGGTGACCTTCCCTTGGCGTGGGCGGCGGTGTTTGACCGGCCTCACACGGTTCGTCCCCCGATCGAGGGCCCTTTTCATCATTCCCCGTGGCGTCCCGCCTTGACGGAAAAAAAATACGCCACCGCGGTTCAGAAAATCAAACATCTACATTGAACGGGGAGACACCTACCAAGTCAATTTCACGTTTCCACTCCGCGCCCAATGGTCGGGCGATTCCTGGGCGTGGTATCGCCAGCTCCGGGAGTCCCAAGGGGCGCCCTATTCGGCCTACGTGGATCTCGACCGTTGGAAAATTCTGAGCCTGTCGCCGGAACTTTTTTTCGAGAAACATGGAAATCGGTTGGTTGCGCGCCCCATGAAAGGCTCGGCCCCCCGAGGACGCTACGAAGAAGAAGATCGGGCCTTCGCCCGAGGCCTTCGTTTAAGCCTAAAAGAAAGGGCCGAGAACGTGATGATCGTTGATCTGCTTCGCAACGATTTGGGAAAAATCGCTCACCCCGGGTCCGTTCGGACCACGCGCCTCTTTAAAACGGAGCCCTATCCCACTCTCTGGCAAATGACGTCGGAAATTGAGGCCCGCCTCTGTCCCAACGTGGGCTTAACCGAAATGATGGAAGCCCTGTTTCCCAGCGGGTCGGTCACGGGCGCGCCCAAACGCCGAACCATGGAAATTATTCAGAGTCTCGAAACCGGTCCGCGAGGCGTCTACACGGGCACCCTCGGTTTGCTTCGCCCGAACGGGCACTGGACCTTTAACGTCGCAATCCGCACCTTAACGCTGGACGAAAAAACGGGCGAAGCCCGTTGTCCGGTGGGAAGCGGCGTGACCATTGCGTCAGATGCGTCAGCGGAATATCGGGAATGTCTGCTCAAAGGCGATTTTCTAAAGGCCCCGTCTTACGAATTATTTGAGTCGATCCGATTGGAAAACGGCGCGTGGTATTTGTTGGCCGGCCATTTGGATCGTCTGCGCCGGTCCGCCCAAAGGTTGGGGTTCCCATGGAATCCCAAGGCGATTCAAGCGCACCTCAAGACCCAGGCGCACAAACGGCCGAAGGGCCGTTGGAAAGTTCGCCTGTTGTTGTCACGCGATGGAACAATTCGGTGTGAATCGACGGGTCTGGAAGGCGACATCCCGCGTTGGCGCGTGGTCGTGGCCCAACAACCGGTGGACGAGTCCGACCTGTTCCTTTACCACAAAACCACCTGCCGTGACGTTTACGACTCATTTCGTCGGGCCCATCCTGATGACGACGATGTGATTTTGTGGAACCGCCGCGGGGAACTGACCGAGTCAACCTTGGCCAACCTGGTGATCGAGATTCGTGGACGTCGTTATACGCCCCCCGTTCGGAGCGGTTTGTTGGATGGCGTTATGAGGCGCCACTTAATACGTCAGGGAAAGGTTGTTGAACGGATTCTCACGCGACAAGATCTTCGTCGGGCAGATCGTGTTTTTCTGATTAATTCGGTTCGCGGTTGGATCCCGGTGGATCTTCCATCAAGAAAAACATTTTTTTTTATTAATTTCGAAAAAACGTCGATAATAGGAAAAATAGACTCCAGGAGAGCTCATGCAAAACCGTTGGAAAAAAGACGCGTCCGGTGAAGAGGTGGTGGAAGTGTCCCGGGTGGGGCGAGCCTTTTGGAAGATCCTTTGTTGAACAAGGGAAGCGGGTTCCCCCGTGGACGAGCGATGTGCGTTGGGGTTGGAAGGTCTTTTGCCTCCTCATGTGTCCACCTGGGAAGAGCAGATCCAGCGTTCGTACGGCAATTATCTTAAGAAAACCACCGACCTCGAGCGGCACGTGTTTCTCACCTCCCTTCAAGATCGAAACGAAACGTTGTTTTATGGATTGATTCAGGCCCACATCAAGGAAATGATGCCCATCATCTATACCCCGGTGGTGGGAGAAGCGTGCCGCCAATACAGCCACTTGTATCGTCGGCCGCGGGGGCTTTATTTGAGTTATCCCGATCGGGCCCGGTTGGAAGTGATGTTGTCCAATGTGTCCCACCGCGCCGTGGAAGTGATTGTCGTCACCGACGGCGAACGGATTTTGGGTTTGGGTGATCTGGGGCTCAACGGGGTGGGTATCCCCATTGGCAAATTGAGCCTTTACACGTTGTGCGCGGGGATCCATCCGGCGATGACGCTTCCTATTGTTCTGGATGTGGGCACAGACAACAAGGAGTTGCTGAGCGATCCTTTGTACCTGGGATGGCGGCACGAACGGGTGCGCGGGGCCGAATACGACGGGTTCATTGAGCGGTTCGTGGCGGGGGTGAAGAAATGCTGGCCCCACGTTCTGTTGCAATGGGAAGATTTTGCCAAGGGCAACGCCGCGCGGTTGCTGGAAAAATACCGGGACCAACTGTGCACCTTTAACGACGATATTCAAGGCACCGGCGCCGTGGCCGCGGCGGGCGTGATGGCATCGGTGCAGGCCATTGGCGGAAAAATGAGGGATCAGCAGGTGGTGATTTTGGGTGCGGGATCCGCGGCCATGGGGATTGGTGACCAGTTGGTTATGGCCATGCGGCAGGAAGGTCTTGACCTGGTCTCGGCCCGGTCTAAAATTTGGTTAGTGGATAGTCAAGGATTGGTGCTGAAGGAACGGCCGGACCTGGAACCGGGTAAGAGCCGGTTTGCCCAACCCACCCAGCGCACAGCGGAATGGAAAGTAGCCAACAAAGCCCAGATCAATTTGGCTGAAACTGTTCACCACGCTCGGCCCACGGTGTTGATCGGGACATCGGCTCAACCCAACGTTTTCACGAAAGAGATTGTTCAAGACATGAACAGCGATGTGCCGCGACCGGCCCCCCGGCCCATTATTTTTCCGTTGTCAAACCCCACATCGAAATGCGAAGCCTCGCCGTCCGATCTGTTGGCGTGGACGAACGGCCGGGCCCTGGTGGCCACGGGCAGTCCCTACGCGCCGGTCATGATCGACGGAAAAAACCGGATCATTGGCCAATGCAACAACGCCTACGTGTTCCCGGGGATGGGGCTGGGCGTGACCGCGGCCGGGGCCCGGAGGGTAACCGACGAAATGTTTTTCGCCGCCGCTCGCACGTTGGCGGACCTATCCCCGGCCCTGGCCGACCCCGACGGCCCCTTGTTCCCGGATTTGGCCACCATTCGTGACGTTTCCCGCCGGGTGGCGATGGTTGTTGCCAAAATGGCCCAGTCCCAGGGCCACGCCGACGCCGTGTCCCCCGACGAGCTTGACCGCCGCCTCACCGCCAAAACCTGGATCCCCCGCTACCCCCGCCTCCGGCGATCCTCCTGACCCGAAGGGACACCGCGGAGGGGGATCGCCCGGTCGTATTACTTTAGCCCTCAGAAGTGATTTTCCCTCTCCTCTTGGGAGAGGGCAGGGTGAGGGATTCCATTTTCCGACCATAGAACGGCACATCCCTCATCCGCCGCTTCGCGGCACCTTCTCCCAAGAGGAGAAGGAAATTCTTTTTTCGCTCGTCAACGACTTCGGAGGGCTAAAGAGACTCGCCCGGTCTGGATGATAGCCAATTTCATAAAAAATAATGCATAGTTGGCTCGTGATAAAAATAAACGACAGCCAATTATGAAACCTTTTTGCTTCCTCCCAACGCGCGGTTTGGCGGGAGAATCCTCGATTTGTCAAACAATGCTTTTAATATCACTGAAACAATACTGGAGATCTCAAAGCATTAGCCAAACTGGAATTACTATCCATCGACCACTACGAGATGCATACAGATTAACTTTTCCCTTTCTTTCTGCCAGAAAAATAAACCGCCGCGATGTGACCTTGTTCTCTACTCAATAAACGGCAACATCTGCTCCGTGGTGTAAATTTTTACCCCACACCCTTCAAAGTCCTTGTCCTGACTCCAAATGGGAATTTGTAACGCAAGCCCCAGGGCCAATAAATCTGTATCCGTCGGATCTCTTGGACCGATTCGCTTTGAGGCCGTTTCCCAGGCTTTTCGATAAATGACGAGGGGAACCACATCAACAGGAAGAGTATCAATGCCTTCCAGAAGAACAGCGGGGTTGAGTTTCCGCTTCGCCGCGATGGCCGCTAAACTCCGCCTGACCTCTTCGATTTTACCTTCCGTGGTGACGAAAGCGGTTTTCCCATAAAGGCTCCGAAGAATCACATACGCCTTGCCACGAATCAAAAACGAAATCAGGATATTGGCATCAACGGCGACTTTTTCGAGAACTTTTCTTCCATTCTTTAAAATCGTTCAAGATGTCTTTTTCCGAAAGCCCCTTCCGTTTCAATTGCCGGCCAATCTGTTGTGTCATGGCTTCAAAAATAGACCACCGCATTTCTTTTGTGGCTTCTGGACTCCCCGCAGGGTAATAAACTCCCAAAGGCTCCTTCCCGTAGCGCGTCACCACAAACGGTTCTGGCGCCCGAAGCCATTTCGCCACATGATTGTGAAATTCATGTACCGTTACTGTTTGCATAGCCCCTCCCACAAATGTTGATCAACATTATAGCATAACTATGACACAAGAAAGTTAAAACGTCAAGGGAGGGCAGGTCCCCGATCCGCCAGTCAGAATAACCGAACACGGCCATTATAGGATACACCGTTTATTAACCCACAACTAAAAATTTTAATTGTAACCACTCCATCGCTGCATAACCAAGGGAAGGATTTTTTTTTGGTTGACAATCCTGGTCCCATTCGTTTAGAATAGCCTCTACATTCTCTTGCGCCGGGGAAGTCTGTGTAAGTCAGACACTGCCCCGCAACGGTGAAGCTCGATGGAGGTTCGTCGAGATAAGTCCGGTCTACGGCGCGAGGGACCAAAATCGCTGAAAGGCGCCTTCGCGGGAAGGTCACGACGAAACCCCCAACATGGGTCCCGCCCTGTTGGGTCTTTTTTTTCCTCTTTTCTCTCCCGTTTACGGCGAATGGTGTTTTCGAAATGAACCGTTGTTTTATTGTCGGAATCTTTTTAATGACTGCTTTGCCCCTCTTCGCCGCCCCGCGTCGGGCGGTGAGTCTTTTGCCGTCCCACAGCGAAATTGTCGTGGCCGTGGGGGCCTCGGACAACTTGGTGGGCGTCTCGGACGCGGAACGGCCAACGGATTTTGAAAAGG
Organism: Elusimicrobiota bacterium; assembly: GCA_016715645.1. Lineage (GTDB taxonomy): Bacteria > Elusimicrobiota > Elusimicrobia > FEN-1173 > FEN-1173 > JADKHR01. The sequence goes on from JADJZR010000024.1 coordinate 26,584, forward strand.
TTCCTCGCGTGGGGGGCCTTTCGCCGCGGTGGGAAGTGTTGGTGGCTCTGGCTCCCGACGTGATCTTGGCCGATAGCGCCCATGAACGGTTTCGCCCCGACTTTGATCGATTTAACCTCCCCGTCAAGTTTTATCCCGCGACCCATGCGAAAAGTATCGAGGATGTATTCAAAATCATTAAGGACGTCGCTGAAACAATGGATCGCCGGGGTGAGGGGGAGGAGCTTCTTTTACGGCTTCGCCGAGAGCTTGTCGCCTTGGAAGCCTCCGCTCCCGCGGGCCCGCCACCCCTCGCTTTTTTTGAAATTTGGGCCCAGCCTCTGCAAGGGGTGGCGCCGGGCAGTTTGCAGGGGCACCTTTTAGAGCGGGCGGGTTTCGATAATATCGTCCCTGACACACGGACCGAAATGCCCTTGATATCGGCGGAATGGGTGGCCGCTCAAAAGCCGGAGATAATTTTTCATACGGGCTTGTCTTCCCCCGCGGGGATTGCCGCGCGGGCCGGATGGAAAAAAATTCCCGCAGTCAAAAACAACAACGTTGTTTTGCTGGACGCGGATTTGTTTTCGCGGGCGGGGCCGCGGGTGGTCGAAGCCCTGGCCGCACTTCGGCGGGTTCGACTGGGGGAAAATCTAAAATGAAACGGGGAGTTAGTCAATTAGTGTACTCCGTCCCCTTTTGGGGGGTGGTGGTGGGGGTGGCGGTGGGATCGGTGGATTTGCCGGGGGGGCTTTGGGACTCTTTAATTCATGCGGGGGTGGGGCGGGACATTTTGATCGATATTCGGTTGCCGCGGGTTTTGTTGGCGGGGACGGTGGGGGCGTTGTTGGCGTCGGCGGGGTGCGCTTTGCAGGGGCTTTTGCGTAATCCGTTGGCGGATCCTTACTTGTTGGGCGTTTCGGGCGGGGCGTCGTTGGGGTCGGCCATCGGTCTTTTGTTGGGTGTGGCCCAACCTCCCGCGGCCATGGCGGGGGCTTTGTTGGCGTTGGGAGCGGTGTTGATATTTTCCCGGGGCGGTGGCGCGCCCAGCGCTACTTTGATGGTGTTGGCCGGGGCGGCGTTGCACGCGCTGACCTCCTCCATTCTAACCCTCATTCTCTCCCAGGCCCGGCGGGAAGAAAGTGCCGGTATCCTTTTTTGGCTGTTGGGCAGTTTGGAATCCCCTTCCTACGGTCGGCTCTTGCCTTTGCTGGCGTTGGCCCTGTTGGTGTTCGGTGGGCTTTGGGCGTTGGCTCCTTCCTTGAACCTGTTGTCGTTGGGGGACGATTCGGCCCGGGCGTTGGGATTGTCTACCGAAAAAGTTCGTTGGGCGGCGGTGTTGTTAGCCGCGGGGGCCACTGGGTTGGCCGTGACATTTAATGGTGTCATTCCGTTTGTGGGGTTAGTGGTTCCCCACGCGGCCCGTTTGTTGGCGGGCCACGATAACCGCAAGGTGTTGCCGGTCTCCGCCTCGTTGGGCGCGGGCCTGCTCATGGGGGCCGACGCACTGGGCCGGTCGGTCATGGCCCCGCAAGAAATTCCCGTGGGCGTGGTGACGGCGTTGGTGGGGGCGCCGTTTTTCCTTCTCCTTTTACGTCGGGAACGGAAAAAGTTGGGATGACTCTTCTGTCCGTGGACCATGTGGGGTTTGCCTACCCGAAATCGAACGGGGACCGGCCGTTTGTTTTAGATGACGTCAGTTTCAGTCTCGGTCAGGGGGACCTGCTGGGCATTCTGGGGCCCAACGGCGCGGGAAAGTCAACGTTGCTTCGGCTCCTGATTAAGGCCATTGCCCCCCGGGCGGGGCAAATTCTTTTGGGGGGAGCCCCGCTGGAAAGTTTAGGTCAAATGGATGTGGCCCGTCTCGCGGCGTGGGTGCCCCAGGAGTTGGACTCGCTTTTTGTTTTGACCGTGGAAGAAATGGTTCGGCTCGGTCGGTTTTGCCGTACCGGTTTTTGGGGCCGGCTCGGTCGGGAAGACGAACGCCAGGTTCACAGGGCACTGGAAGAAACCGATCTTCTTCATCTTCGCCATCGGCCCGTTAGCTTTTTGTCGGGTGGTGAACGCCGTCGGGTGTTATTGGCTCGGGCGTTGGCCCAGGAACCCAAAATTTTGCTGTTGGACGAACCCACTGCCCATCTGGACCCCGGCCACCAGGCGGACCTGGTATCGGTGGTGGACCGACTGCGCCGCGAACGGGGTTTGGCGGTGGTGGCCATTTTGCACGATGTGAGTTTGACGTTGGGCTGGTGCCCGTCGGTGTTGCTGTTGAAAGACGGCCGAGTTCAGGCCCAGGGCCCGTCCGCCCAGGTGCTCACGCCCGCCATTTTGAAAGAGGTTTACGGTTTGGATTCTGTTGTTTACCCGTCCGGTATCAACCGGCCGGGGGCGGTTCAATTTCTCCACACATCAATCAAAGGAAATTCCCATGAATAAGAAACGCCGCTACACCCTGCTGTTCACCCTGCTTTTCTCAACCCTCCTGCGGGCCGAAACTCCGCCGGTGGTCAAAGAGGACGAGGAGGAAGAGGTCTTCTTGAGCCTTACGCGAAAAGTTCAATCCCCTAACGCCCTACCGTCCCAGAGGTCGGTGGTTTCTCGGGAAGAAATTGAGCGGTCCGGAGCGCGCAACCTCGGTGAGGCACTGGACCTTGTTCCGGGAGCTGTCTTCAATAAGGCGGGCACCTTGGGCAATCGGACCACGCTCCGTATGCGCGGTGCGACAACGTCCAACCAGGTTCAGGTATTGATTGACGATCAACCAGTGGGAGGGATCTCCCACCAAAATGTCGATTTATCCCAAATTCCCATCGACGATATCGAACGAATCGAAGTGGTGCGGGGCGGATCCTCTGTGTTGTACGGAGCCAACGCCATCGGCGGGTTAGTGAACGTTATTACGCGACGCCACCGTCAAGAAAAACCCATAACAAACATCGGTGCGAGTTGGGGAACCTACAACACGCAAGTTTATCATGGCGACATTGGCGCGGCCTCGAAAAAATGGGAAGGCTTTCTCTCCGCCGGGCGCTCTCTCTCGGATGGATTCCAAGAGAACTCCGATTTCGATGGGATCAACGTGTCCGGGGAAGGCGCCGTTTTTGTGGGGGATGGATCAAAGATCTCGCTTAACTTGTCGCGTACCGACAACGAAGTGGGGGTCCCCAACGGTACCCCGGTTCCCCTCGGAGAGTGGGATGGCCACCGAGAGCAGGCGGCCCATGATAAAACAGCCCGCTCCGAGACAAAAACAACCCGGGCGCGCATGAAAGCGGTGACGCCCCTGGGCGACTGGGTAGCGGAACCGTCCCTTTATCTCAGCCAACTGGCCTATGATTATTACGGGGGACCCTACGATTCCAATTACCTCGAGAAAGTGAAAGGGGCTGACCTCCGATTTCAATCCCAGTTCGGAACGGTGGTGGGGGGGAGTTACGAACGGGACGAACGTCAGGCGGAAGGGGAGGCCGATCATCACATTACAAACGGCGCCGGGTATGTCCAACAGAACTTCCGTCTGGGCGCCGCTCAAGCCGATGTGGCGTTTCCGCGCGGACCAACACAGCACCTACGGAAACACCTACAACCCGCGGTTTGGCTTTATTATGGACACAGCGCAGGGGGTCCGGTTTTCCGCGTCCGCCGCTCGGTCTTTTCGCGCGCCGACGTTTTTGGACCTTTACTACCCCTATGGGGCCAATCCAGACCTTCAGCCCGAAATTGCATGGACTTACGACGCCGGATTTGAAGTGGAGGATCCTGGACTAGGTTCCGCCCGGCTATCGACCTTCTTTACGAAACTGCAAGACCGAATCAAATATGATTCCATGGCAGGTAAACCGCTTAACCAGTCTCACGCCGAAATGTCGGGGGTCGAACTGGAAGTCTTCAATGATTATCCCGGAGTCCATGCTCGAACATCCTATGCCTACACGCGAGCGATCGGCACCAGCGGCGACAATTCCTCGCACAAGGCACTTTCCTTGACCCCCAAACACACGGCGGCAAAAGAAGTCGTGTGTCAATTTCCCAACCGCTGTTCCGTGCGAAACACCCTTCGCTATGTTCACAAGCAATATCAAAACGATGGGGAACAGGGGATCAAACTTCCCTCGTTTACGTTGTGGAATATGTCCCTGACAAAAAAGGTTCTCAGCTCTGAGTTCATGGTGGGGGTCGATAACATAACCGATAAACATTACGCGGAAGCCATCAGCACAGTCTATGACGTCAATTATAATGCTGTTTCCAACCCCATTCCCCAAACCGGCCGAACCTATCGGGTGGGAGTGACGATGCGGTTTGTGGATTGATCCGTAACCGTTCAGGTGCTTTTCCCTCTCCTCTTGGGAGAGGGCAGGGTGAGGAATCGGTGTTCCCCGATCGTAAACGGATAAATGTTTAAGAGGCATGTTTTCGGGATGCGCGTAATCGTTGGTGGGAAACGGTCTTTTCCATTTCAGCAATGGTTGTTGGGACCGATAGAAAAAGCGCTGACAGTTCAGCCAATTTGCCCAACGACAAAACCAATCGCAAAAATGAGTTCAGAGAAACCTGTCCCGTTGTCCGAGATGAACAACCGTTGGAGGCGGCCCCTCCCTTGCCGAGCCAATTCGTTCTGTCCCATGTTTTGGGACAAACGGACGCGTGGCTGAGCCGTTGTCCCAGTTCCAAGGACACTTCCCGGACCGACATTAATTTAAAGTCTATATTTTTCTCGATTGTTGAACAGGACATTAAAGACGCATCGCTGATAGGCTTTCTTGACCTCGCGGGTCGTCTCGCGTGAGGAACCGGGTGGCGCGCAGGAACGTCAGGGCATCGGTGGAAGGAACGCGGTGGTCCGCGTGAAGCAACCCCGCCAACGTGTGCGTGGGCACGCGGGTTTCTCCCTGGCGGTCAAAACGTTTGGAACCAAAAGCCGACCGTTTTGCATCCAGGTCAAAAAATCGGGACGGTGACGATTCGATCCCACACGCCGACAGCAGATCGGCGTAAAGTTTTTCAATCGCGCAGGATTCTTTTGTTTCATTCTCCGCGGGAAATTTGATCAACCAGGGTTGCCCCGTGTCGAAGACTTTGTTGAAAAGACGATTCGTTGCGACGTCAAAATAGACCAACACTTTTGGTCGCGCCCCCTGCGGAGATCCGCCCAAATAGGCCATTTCCTTTAATACGTCCTGTCCCTGACCGGAAACTATTTTTTCAACGTTGTTGGCCAGCTCAAGCCAATCCAGTGGTTTGGGCTTTGTTTCATCGATCAGGGCTGGTTCGAAGGTCAACGCGCCCAGGCGGGAGCCGACAAAAGCCAATCGATCCAGGGGAGAAAGAGAAGCCGGATTTTTTTTGATTTTTCTGAAAAATCGGTCCATCAAAACCAATCCCCACCCATCCGGCAAACCATCCGCGACGATTCCCGGAAGACCCCATTGATAGGCAGGGAACGGGTCGAAAGGATGATTTTGAAGAGGGAGATTTAACGGAGATAATTCCAATCTCTTTTGAAGGGCCTCCGCCGAATATTCAAAGAGGATCCTCTCGCCAATGTCGGCCAGTTGCCCCCACACCCAGCGCTCGTCCCACCCCTGGTAAAAAATGGATAAACGATTAACCGCCATTTTTTCGGGACGCGCGTAGGCGTTTTTGATTGGCCATTTTTTCCATTTCGGCAATGGTCGTTGGGGGGGAATGGAAAAGCGGTGAAAGTTCTGAAATAGTGCCCAAGGCTATCAGGATGCGCAAGAACGAATTAATGGACCCCTGGCCCGTCTTTTCAAAGTGGACAACCGTGAGCCGGGAAACTCCCGCGCGTTGAGCCAATTCTTCCTGGCGCATGTTTTTTGACAATCGAACGGTTTTGAGCCGTCGCCCCAGTTCCTGAGCCACTTCTGTTGGAGAGGACAATTTAAAGTCTATTTTGTTAAACATATTATTTTATTTTTTATATTAACGTCTATTATTATATACCTAATATAAATTAAAATCAAGTCGCTGGGCGTTAAAGGGTTCTAAGGAACGCGTCCCAATGGACGGCGCGGATCGATTTGGACCAGGCAACTTCCTGTTCGGCGAGGTTTAAAACAACGCCGGGGGTTCCGGGGAGTTCGGATTGGAAAGTCTCCATGTTTTTGGCGTGATCGGGGCGGGGGGTCTTGTTGAGTTTTATCTCCGCCATGAGCATTCGATGTCCAAAGTCCAGGAGGACGTCCACCTCGGTCCCCCGGGAGTCACGAAGGAAATACATGTCGTAGGTTCGCTGATGATTCAGTTTTTTCTTTAGAATTTCAGTGACCACCATGTTTTCAAAAAAAGACCCGGCCATGGGGCCCGCGCTTAAAAGCGCGGGGGTGGGATATTTCAGTAAGTGCGCCAAAAGGCCCGTGTGTCCGGAACGTTGCATTTACAAAACAGCTTTTCAAATGCATTTTTGTGCAGGCCCTGGTTCCCCTCCGGATGGGGTTGAATCGTCGTTCGTTGGGCGGTTCGCTTTTTGTATGATGGATCCCATCCTAAGTCAAGGAGGGGAACGATGGATATTGAAAGATGGTTGCGGGGGATAGCGGGGTTTTTTGTTTTGACCAGTTTGGGGTTGGCTTTTGTTCACAGCCCCAAATGGCTCTATTTTACGGCGTTTGTGGGGTTGAACCTGTTTGTCTCAGCGTTCATCAACTGGTGCCCCATGATGGCGTTCTTGCGCAAAATTAACGATCGAAATAAAAACCAAAATTAGAGGGCGCTCCATGAAAAAGAGAGTGGGGGTTCTCGGGCTTCTCGTTTTTTCGGTGGTTCCTTTATTGCCCGCCGCGGAACAGATTTCGTTGGCGGAGGCGGCGCGGCAGGCGGTGGCGCGCAGTCCGGGGTTGCGGGCCGCCGACGCTGAGGTGGATCGGGCCCGTCGGGCTCGATCGGAGGCCGGGGCGCACCGTTATCCTCGCTTGGATGCCGGGTCGGCGCTTACCCGTGGCGATGGGCCTGTGTATGCGTTTGCGTCGCTGTTGGATCAGCGCAGTTTTACCCAGTCCAATTTTGATGTGGACACTCTGAACCATCCGGGGTATGTGACCAACATCAAAAGCTATTTGCGCGCCGGGGTTCCGTTGTTCACTGGGTACGAACTTCAAAGCGAGGGGAAAATGGCCGAGTTGCAGGTGGCCCAGGCGGAATCCGCCTCGGGAGCCGCCCGTCAATCTCTGCGTTTGGCCGTGTGGGAGGCGGGCATCCAGTCGCTCCAGGCACGGGCGTTTTCCGCCCAATTGGCCGAACGGGTTCGGTCTTCCACCCAAGAGGTTCAAAACGCCCAGAAACTGCGTGACAAAGGGTTGGTGTTAGGGTCCGACTTTTTTGCCGCCGAGGCGGTCCTTCTGGGTCTTCAAGCCTGGCAAATCCAAATCGAAAAAATGGGTCAGGCCGCCCAGGAATCGTTGGCCGTTCTTCTGGGTCAGGATCCCGGCCGGTTCAGCGTGGCGGGGTTCCTTCAGGCGGGCGGGCCCCCGTTGCCGGCACTCCCCGACCTTTTTAATCATGGGCGCGTTCAGCGGTCCGACGTGAAAACCGCCGCGTTGCAAGCCGATCAGGCCGACGTTGCGGCGTTTAAAGAAAAATCCACCCTCTGGCCCACTCTCGACGCGATGGCCCAGGCCGAAACCAATACCGAAGATTTTTCGTCTAACCCGGGCAACCGCCTTATTATGGTGCGAGCCCTGTGGGCCTTAGGCGACCCCTCTTACGTGGCCCGTCGCAAGAAGGCCGAGGACGAATCTCGGTCCGGCCGCCAGCGTTTGGCCGCGCTGGAAGAACAGGCCCGTATGGACATTGTTCACCAGTATCGTCGATACGAAGCCGCCCGGGACTCCCTCCCGATTTTTGACCAAACCGCGGCCAAAGCGCGCCAATCCCTGGACTTGTTCAGACCTCTCTACCGGGAAGGACGCCAAAGCATTTTGGACGTCTTACGCGCCGAAGAAGCGGTGGCTCGGGCGGAATACCTGCGGTTGGAAACCCTGGCTTCTTTTCACCTTCAAAAGGCCCGGGCATTGGCCGCGGCGGGCATTTTAGATGAAGGCGCCCTCGGAGCGTTGTCGGCCTCCCCTGGAGAAAACCCGATGACACTATCAGAAGAAAAACCGTCTCATCCCGGATTGGCCGGCCGGTTGGCCGGGACGTTCGTCAACTCCAAATTGACCGTTCTGTTTGTGTTGGCCAGCCTTCTGCTGGGCGTGTTCGCGGCGGTTCGGTTGCCCCGGGAAGAAGAACCTCAAATCAATGTCCCCCTGTTCGACGTGTTCGTGGGCGTTCCGGGCGCGAGCGCCCGGGAAGTGGAGGATCGGGTGACCCGTTTGGGAGAACGAAAATTTTGGGAAATACCCGGGGTGGACTATGTGTATTCCACTTCCGAACCCGGGTTGGCCCTGTTCATCCTCCGATTTAAAGTCGGGACCAATCCGGAAGAGGCCACGACCCGGGTCTACACAAAAACCTTTGCCCACATGGACATGCTTCCCCCCGGCGCCACGCAACCGCTCATCAAACCGCGTTCCATTGATGATGTGCCGATCCTTTCTCTCAACTTAACAAAAAAGGTATCGGCTCGGGTCCCTCATCCGCCCCTTCGGGGCACCTTCGCATCAGCGGCTCTGCCGCCTCAGGTGACCGGAGCTCTGCGACGGTCCCCCCAAGAGGGGAAGGAAAACAAAGATTTTCCCTCTCCTCTTGGGAGGCCCCTCACAGAGATCGGGGCACCTGGGGCGGCAGAGCCGCTGAATCGAGGGCAGGGTGAGGGGCCTGAGCTGTTACCAAAAAAGAAGAATGACACGCCTACAGGGAAAGGCCGCGGTTCCGAGGCGCAAACCTTGCGCCGGATCGCGGCGGCGTTGCGGGAGGAAATCAGCGCGGTGCCGGGGGTTTCCACGACGGACATTATGGGGGGGCGTCGGCGGCAGTTTCTG
>JADJZR010000025.1 GCA_016715645.1 Elusimicrobiota bacterium
GCGACCGAGGGGAGGGCGAGGCCAACGGCCTTGACCCCAGGTTTTCAGGCCAAGGCCGACGACGGGCTCTGCCACGGCGGCGGCTCACTAGAGCGGATGGGGGTTCCAGCGCAGCGGTCACCGTCCAACGGCCCATCTTGCCAGCCGGCGAACGCGCACGTTCCTCGTGCGGCGCGGGGCGACCGGGGTTTCTCCAGGTTTTCAAGCGCAGCGGGCAGCGTCCCCAGTCCGCCTGACAAAACCGGGCCGGGCGGAGCGTGTTCTCGGGCCGACGCGCGGGCCAAACCCCTGTTAGCCAGCGTCCAACCGGAGCTGAACACGTCCGGGGGTTTTCAACAAACGAATCCCAACCGCAGTGTGCTCTTTTTCCAGACCCCACCGCGGGGGTTCTTTTCCGCCGAAGGTGAGGTTTCTTCGATGACATTGGCCCGGTTTCTTTCCACCCCAACGACTTCCAAAGGAAAACGAAGGCCGAGCGGAAACAACGCAACACAGTCCTTCGTGGAGGAAAAGGGGTGGAAGGATCCACGGCACGGAATTGTCTTGGTTAGCGGTCGACAACTTTTAAAAGAGAAACACCCCCACGGCGGCGGCACAACCGGCCGCAGAGGTTGGTCGAGCCCCGCACCCCCCCCTACACACGCGGCAGGTTGGGGGGGCACACCGTGCCCCCCCCCTCCATTCGCAACAGGTCGATACACCGATCCCCTACAGGGTGGGCCGCAGGTTAAATTGGCCTGTTAAGCGGTAGTGTCTCCAGAAATCGTGGGTCACGTTGGCAAAATCGATGGGGGCGGTATGGGGCGGCACAACATGTACCTCCACTTTTTCCGTAGCGAACTGAAGAGGGTCCGTTCCCAACCCGGGGGCGGGCCTTCTTTCTTTTCGGGGGACAAACGGGGGGCTGGGCGGAGAGGCCGGGTGCGGAAACGGAGGGAGACGATCCCGTCGCCTCTTTTCCGTCGGTGGAGAGGCCCCAGCGGAAGCGGACCGTGATGTTGTCCTTTCCGTAAATCACCTTTGCGATGCCTTGCCGAACGGCCAACGACTTCTCAATCCCGGTTTTGCGCGCGCAGTTTTTCACATGCTTTTGGAGTGTCTCTTGAAGTATTTCGGGGGTCAGGTTTTCCAACTGTTGGGGCGGTTCGAACCCGTTTTCAGGGGGCTGATGTAATTGGTTTTTGACCGAGAACAGCATTTGTTTGAGGTAAACAGGGTCCCTGGATAGTCTCGCAAGGTTTTGATGGATGGTCTGCTCCAACCGGGGGGCGCTGATTTGGCGGGTTGTACATGCGTTCCAACCTTTGTGGTTGGTAGCCGTGCAACGATAGTAAAAATAGCGTTGTTGCCCTGACGGGCTCTTCTTGGTTGTATGAGTGGGGCTCATATGGGACCGGCATTCTCCGCACTCAATGAGCCCCGCATAAGGCAGATGGTGGTAGGGGGCGCTGGTTTTCGAATTTTTTGGTTTTCTTCGGCCAATAGGGCCTGAGTGTGGTTAAACAAGTCCTCGGAGATGATCGGCTCCTGGATGCCGGGGAGAATTTTTCCTTTGTACATGGTTTTTCCGGCGGCGGCGGGACTTTTTAAAACTCGCCAGACAAAGTGATCGGAAAGCGTGGACCGCTCGTGCCATAATTCTCGGAGGGCGAGCGTCACCTGGTGCGCCGTGCCGAGCTCAACATATTTCTCAAAGATGAAGCGCACGACGCGGGCCCGCTTGGGATCAACGAACAGTTTTCCCTCGACTTTTTTGTAGCCGTAGGGTGGAGGGCCGCCGTTGTAAAGGCCCCGCATGGCGCGCTGGGCAAATTTATCCCGGATGCGCTCGGAGGCCAGCTCCCGCTCAAACTGGGCGAAGGTCAGCATGATATTGCGAAGGAGGCGGCCCGCCGGGGTGGAGGTATCGAAGCGCTCCGTGACGGAGATAAACCCCGCGTTGTGAGTCTCGAAAAGTTCGATCAGCTGGTAAAAGTCGCGCGGGGAGCGTGTGAGGCGGTCAATCTTGTAGGTAATCACCATGTCGATGAGCCCGGCCTTGATGTCGGCAGCTAATTTCTGAAGGGCTGGGCGATTCACATTGGCGCCGGTGAACCCAGGGTCGGAGTAAACTTTGGCGACGCGAAAGCCCTCCTGACTGGCGATGAATGACCTGATGCGGTCCTCCTGGGCCTCGCAGGAGTTGAACTCGACCTCCGCCTGTTGGTCCGTTGAAACACGGGTGTAAATCGCGCAACGGGTCACGGGCGGGGCGGATTTTTCAGCAAGCATTGGCTGCATGGCATGGCCTCCAGGTAGGGGAGTCGGCGGCGCTCGGTTCGCGCCATTTCGAACTCGTTGAGTAAATGCAGAAGGTGCTCGGCCAAATGGGGATCCGTCTTGGCGATTTCGGTTATCAACTCCACGGCGGCCTCCTGCGGGGTGAAAGAACCCCTCGGGTGTCCAGGTCGGCCGCTGGGCCTTCCCTCCGAGGGGCAAAACGGCCCCGCGAGACCTGGACAACAATACTATACCTCCTATACCTTATATTCGTCAAGGCCCGCTATCTTGTAACCTCTAGGCATGCCGAAAAAAACCCTACGACAAAGGCGGGATCGTTTATTACCAGAGGAAGGGCCTGCAAAGAGCGTAATCCTGCACCTCTCCCCCGAAACCCATAAAAAGCTTAAGTACATGGCCTGGCTCAAGGAGACATCAGTTCAGAAACTTCTTGCGAAGACCATCGAGGCGCTGGTCAAGGACGTCAATTTTAAAGGCAAGACCGGGGCCGCTTAGGCGACTTTCCCCTGCCCAATTTGGGCGGCGTTTTGGTTTGGCCACCCCACCCCGCCGGGGAGGGGTTTGGGGAGGGGAACCACCTTGGGGTTGCGCGCGCGGGGTTGGGATTGAGAAGTCGTTGGCCGTTCGGCAAGGCATCGCAAAGGTGATTTACGGAAAGGACAACATCACGGTCCGCTTCCGCTGGGGCCTCTCCACCGACGGAAAAGAGGCGATGGGATCGCCTTCTTCCGCTTCCGCGCCCGGCTTCTCCGCCCCGCCCGCCGTTCGCCCCCGAAAAGAAAAAGGCCCGCCCCCGTGTTGGGAACGGACCCTCTCTTTCAGTTCGCTACGAAAAAAATGTGGAGCATAAACAGTTGGTCGCAAACCATTGACCTAAACGTGCCCAATATATCCCATGGTTACTGGGAAAACTTCGAACTGACCGGAGAATACAACCTGCGACCTACCTTGTAGGGATCGGACGACCTGTTGCGAATGGAGGGGGGAGGCCTTGAATGGCCTCCCCCACTGACGCGTGTTTAGAGGGGGGTGCGATGCTCTCCCAACCTCTGCGGCAGGTTTTGCCGCGCCCTTGGCGTTCGGTTCTTTTTGACCGTCGACCGCTATCGCGGCGCCACGCGGGGCCACTCTATTTATCCTCCACGGGATAGAGAGACAGCGAGCGGAGGGGTATAGTCCCCGGCGCGGGGGCGGCCGCCTCGGGATCGAAAGGACGAGGCGTGGCTGTCGTCCTCGAAAGCCCCAAACCCACCCGCCGGGAAAACCCCCGGCGCTTGCCCCGCCGCTCCATCGTTCGCCCCCTTGGTCGCTCGCCGGCCCCGCCCGAAAAGCGCGCGCGGGGCCAGCTCGCTTCGTCGTCCCCGCGAGCGGAACGCTGACCGCTGCGGTCAATCTGTTCTAAATCCGCTCCGGTTGATTCGCCTTTCGGGGAGAAAAACCCCAGCCGTCCGCTACGGTCGGTTCGCTTTTTGGGTCGCTCCGCCGTGTCGGCCCATTGCGCCGCCGCAGCTGCGCTCGGTCGCCCGCGTGACAGGAACGCTGTCGTCTCCGTTGCTCGGCACGTCAACCCCTTTTCACCCCGTTGGGCGCGCGCACGTTTTTGACTTTGTGGTTCAGCCCACAAAGCCCGACACGTGGAACGTGGCGGGTTTGTGGGTGATTTTGGGAGTCAGTCGAATGCCGTTCTTTGTCCTCCAGATCAGCCCTCATTTTCATAGACTTACGGTGTCGTCAAAAAGGAAGTATCGAAAAAAGGAACAGCTCCGCCAATGAAAAGCGTGCCAGTCGTCGGCAAATCCATCAACGCCAACGCCTATGATCGCCTAATCAAAGATCTTCGGACCATCTGGGAAACAGGGAAAACCAGAGCCCGACGAGCCATTGCCAAGGAAGCCCTTCGAGCTTATTGGGAAATGGGGGGAAGGATCGCGCAGGAACAACTGACGGAAAATGCGGGTTATGCAAGGTCGGTCATGCAACGGTTGGCCAAGGACATCAAAACCGATATGACCACCCTCTACCGGTGTGTCCAGTTTCACGAGACATACAAGGCCGTCCCTGAGACCGAGGTTCTTGCCTGGGCGCACTACCGGGTCCTACTAACCATCAAAGACCTCAAAGAGCGGGAATACTACACGGTCCAGGCGGAAAATAATGAATGGACCCGAGACCAGCTACTGAGGGCCGTTCAGGGTGACCGATATGGGGAAGGGAAGAAGGGGAAAAAAGCGAAGCAACTCCCCCGCCGATGTGGATTGCGGTTTCGAGATCAAAAAGAAGGAGAGGATCCGCCTGGCTGGAATCGACTGCCCGGAGATCAGCACAGAGGAAGGCCGCGAAGCCGCCGAATACGTCCGAAACCAACTGTCACGCGTCCCCTTCGTGATGCTCCGCACCACCAAGGTGGACATCAACGGCCGCTTCCTTGGCCACATTTTCTATTCGCTGGATGAAACGATGGACAAGGACGACATTTACCGGGAAGGCGTGATGCTGAACCAAGAGCTGCTGGACAAAGGATTTGCGAGGGTTTATTAGGTTGGAATACTCTGGGAGTTCCAATCCGACTGAAATGCAAATGAAAAACCCGATACGTGGAGCGCGGCGGGTGTTTGGAGCGAAATAGGCGTGAGCGAAAATAAATCATCTGGTTTGAATATCACATCTTTTCATGGGAAACTCTTGGCGGAGGAACTGCTTCAAAGGTTTCCTTCCGACAGCATTGAAAAACTTGCTTTCCCCCTTGCGGATGCCCAGGTTGACCTTAACCCACACCAAATTGAGGCCGCCCTTTTTGCTTTTCGGAACCCGCTTTCCAGGGGAGCTATTTTGGCGGACGAAGTGGGGCTTGGGAAAACAATTGAGGCGGGTCTCTTGCTCTCTCAGCTTTGGGCGGAACGAAAACGCCGAATGCTAGTCATCCTCCCGGCCAACCTACGAAAACAGTGGAGCCAGGAGCTGTTGGACAAATTTCACCTGCCTACCGTCATCCTTGAAAATCGAAGTTTTAACGAAACCATCGCGGCGGGGAATCTGAATCCATTTTTGCAAGAGCCCATCGTCCTATGTTCCTACCAATTCGCCCGCACCAAAGAGGCCTACATCCGGCAGGTGGGTTGGGACTTGGTCGTCGTTGACGAAGCCCATAGGCTCCGAAACGTTTACAAGCCCACATCCAAAATCGCTAATGCGCTTCGCAACTGTCTGGGGCCTTATCGCAAGGTCCTGTTGACCGCTACTCCCCTGCAAAACTCCCTGTTGGAACTGTATGGGCTCGTGAGCATCATTGACGAATATGCCTTTGGGGATTTAAAAAGCTTTCGTTCGCGCTATGCGCGACTTGGCGACGGCGCGGATTTTAACCAGCTCAAAGAACGCATTAAACCCATTTGCAAACGAACCCTGCGGAAACAGGTACTGGAATATGTGAAATACACCAACCGCTTTGCCATCGTTCAGGAATTCACACCTTCGGCCGAAGAACAGAAGCTCTATGACCTGGTTTCGGATTATCTGCAAAGGCCCCAGCTCTATGCCCTCCCCACCGGCCAGAGGCAATTGATGACGCTGATTTTGCGAAAGCTCTTGGCTTCTTCCACCTACGCCATCACAAACACCTTGGAAGGGTTAGCCAAAAACTGGAAGCCGCCGCGAAGGCCGCCGAACCGGTTCAAAGTCCCCGGATGACATTCAAGATAACCTTCGAGACCGTTGACGCGCTCATGGATGAATGGGAAGAGTCTGAAGACGGGGAAGAACCGCCCGCAAAGGCAACGCTCAGTCCTGAACAATTGGCGGAACTAAAGAATGAAATGGATTTACTGAAAGAGTTTCACAATTTGGCCAAAGCCATTATCAAAACTCCAAGGGGGAAGTATTGCTAACAGCCCTCCGAAGGGGGTTTGAAGCCGCGGCCAAAGCCCAAGGGGAAAAGGGGGCTTCCAATCTACAACCCAAAGCCATCATTTTCACGGAATCGAGGCGAACCCAGGAATATCTCTTCAACATCCTCGAAGGGACAGAATTTAAAGGGAAGTTGGTCTTGTTTAACGGAACAAACAACGATCTCCGATCAAAAGAAATATACAAGGCGTGGCTCCAGAAGCACGCGGGGACCGACCGAATAACAGGATCGCCCACGGCGGATATGCGGGCCGCCATTGTGGAACGCTTTCGGGACGATGCCGCCATCATGATCGCCACCGAAGCGGCGGCGGAAGGGATCAATCTCCAATTCTGCAACGTGGTGGTGAATTACGACCTTCCGTGGAACCCTCAGCGGATCGAACAGCGGATCGGAAGGTGCCACCGCTATGGGCAGAAATTTGACGTGGTTGTGGTCAACTTTCTCAACAAATCAAACGCCGCGGACCGGCGTGTTTATGAGTTGCTCGCGGAAAAATTCAAGCTGTTCAACGGCGTGTTCGGCGCCAGTGATGATGTGCTGGGGGCCGTGGAATCTGGCGTGGATTTTGAAAAACGCATCGCCGCCATATACCAAAAATGCCGCACGGCGGATCAAATCCAAACGGAATTTGATTCCCTTCAAAAAGACCTCTCATCTGAAATCGGCGAAAAGCAACGGGAAGCCCGGGACAACCTGCTCAACAATTTCGACCACGAGGTTATCGAGAAGGTTAAACTCCAAAGCCACGAGACCCTTTCAAGATTTGGCGAAAAACTCTGGCGACTCACCCGCCATGTCCTGGCGGGTTACGCACGCTTCAGCGAGGGGGAATACAGTTTCACTCTCGCGAAAAACCCATTCCCAGATGAGCCCATTCATCCCGGTCCCTACCGTATGGGAAAAAGCGGGAACGATGAGAACCTTTTTCGTGTCGGGCACCCGCTGGCTCAGCGCGTTATCCAAAAGGCCGCCAAGGCAGGGGGCGGGATCGGTGGAATTAAGCTTTATTACACCAGGTGGGGAAGGAATATCGCCGCGCTCCAGCCCCTTATGGGGAAAGCGGGATGGCTGACCTGCGTCAAGTTGACGATTACAGCCCTGGAGACCGAGGACCACATTGTTTTTACCGGGCAAACCGATGACGGAAAGCCCCTGGAAAACGACCAATGCCGAAGATTATTCGATCTCCCCGGCGATGAATTTGAGGTGATATCCACCAATGGAATGGAGAAGGCGCTTGAAGGGATGGTCGCGACCCAAATTAAACAACGCCTTGAAACCATTTCCCGCCGGGACGGGCATTGGTTCGAAACGGAAATGGACAAGCTGGACAAGTGGGCCGAAGACCGTCGGGATGCGCTAAAATTGTCGTTGGAAGAACAGGATGAGGCCATTAAAGAAGCCAAACGGGCGGCCCGCCTGGCGCCAACTCTGCCGGACAAACTGGAGTTGCAGAAAAACCTGCGGCAGATGGAATCCAAACGGGCCGAGGCCTGGCGCGCCTTTGACGCGGGGGTTAAGGAGATCGAAACCGCCAAAGACCGGTTGCTGGACGAAATTTCACAGCGGCTTCAACAAAGGATTGATAGGCAAACACTCTTTACCGTCCAATGGGAAGTGCAATGACCCTGCTCTCTGTTTTCTCTGATCGGACCCGATACCCTCATTTTTCTGTCGGAATCAGGTATAATATGGCTAACAAACCCGCCAAGCCTCTGCCCCGAATGGGGCAAGCTCAACTGTGGCGGGTTTCTTTTTAGGGGGACTCGTTGAAATATTCCAAACCCCCTCTCACCTTCGAAAAACAAGCCGACCTACTCATTCAGCGGGGACTTGGCGTCCAGAACAGACAGGACCTGATCGAAAAGCTTCGGGTGGTCAACTATTACCGCCTAAGCGCGTATTGGATTCCCTTCAGGCAAACCGATGAGACTTTGCGGCCCGGTACCACCCTAGACCTGGTCTGGAATCGATACACATTCGACCGCCAACTCCGCTTGTTGGTCATGGACGCCGTGGAGCGGGTGGAGGTCGCTTTTCGCACCCGGATGGCGGAACTCCATGCCAGCAAACACGGGGCCTTTGGCTATCTGGATCGTGCAACCTTCTCGCCAAACACGAACATCTTATCGGTAGCAAAGTTCCATGCTAAGCGGTTCCTCCGAAATATCCTTCCTTGCGCGCTGGCTAATCGGAAGGGCTTAATGGACTCCCATGACGAATTTGTTCTCCGCCTTAGAAAAATAGCATCTGAAAGCAAAGAAGAATTCGTCCGGCACTTTTTCAGTCGTTATTCATCCGAGGCAAATTTGCCTGTTTGGATGGCGGTGGAAATCATGACCTTGGGGAACGTGCTTTCCATGTTTCAACGTTTACCACGAGAGGACAAGAAGACCTTGGCGGGAGTCTTTGGCGTTATCTCTCCCGTCATGGAAAGCTGGTTGTTGACGCTTAACTACGTTCGCAATATCTGCGCGCATCATTCACGGCTCTGGAACCGCACCTTGGCCATCCGCCCTTTCATCCCGCACAAAAAGCACGGGTCGGAATGGCATGTTCCTGTTGCTGTCGCCAACGACAAAATATTTGGGGTATTAACGATCTTAATGTTCTTGCTCAAAAGGATAGCCCCACAAAGCCGGTGGGCCGATCGCTTAAAGGATTTGATGGCACGGTATCCCGACATTCCACTTGCTGAAATGGGATTTCCCGCCAACTGGAAGGATTGCCCAATTTGGATTAAGGAGCCATAAAATGCAACCAGAGAAACTCGATTTGAGGTCGCACACCATTGCGGAAGATAAGAAGGCGGAGCTGTTGCGGCTATTGCCGGAAATCCGAACGGAGGGGGGTAAGATTGATTTTGACCGATTAAAGCTTGCTCTGGGCGAAACGGTGGATGTGGGGAAAGAACGCTACGGCATGACCTGGCCCGGCAAGGCTGATTGCTTCAAAACCATTCAATCCCCCAGCATGGGCACCCTGCGGCCCTGCGCGGAAGAAAGCGTCAACTTCGACACCACTGAAAACCTTATCATCGAAGGCGATAACCTGGAAGTGTTGAAGCTCCTGCAAAAGTCCTACATGGGCAAAGTTAAAATGATTTACATCGACCCGCCCTACAACACCGGCAACGATTTCATTTATCCCGACAATTACACCGAGAGCCTTCAAACCTATTTTGGAATACACGGGCCAATTGGACGCCCAAGGGAAGCGGTTTGGGACAAACACCGACACGGACGGCCGGTATCATTCGAAGTGGATGAAAATGATGTATCCGCGGCTATACTTGGCTAGGAATTTAATGGCTCAAAACGGGATAATTTTCATAAATATTGACGATACAGAAATCGATAATTTGAAAAAATTATGCAACGAGGTGTTCGGGGAAAATGAATTCATAGGATGCTTGCCTTGGAAGGGCCGTGGAGGGAGACAGGATTCAAAATACGTTGCGCAAATCCATGAGTATGTTCTTGCTTATGGGAAATCTTTAGAGGAGTTTGTCGTCGGAGGAGAAGCACGAACCATGGAAGGGTTTGTTAAGTGGGATGATACAAAAAAACTTCACTACAAAACCAGCTCGCAAGGAAATGGGGGCAAAATAGCCGCCAAGAAGATCGTCCGAATCTATATTTATTCAGTCGTTGCTCCTGATGGAAAAGAGGTTTTTCCAATGTTGCCTAACGGGAAGCCTGGGTGCTGGCGATGGTCAAAAAAAAGGATGCAACAGGAGTTTGAACATGGGAATGTCGAATTTGTTGCTTCAGGGGATCAATGGATTTTGTATGAAAAACTTTTCCAACCAAAGAGCGATGACAAAGTATTTGCTAAATGTGTGAGTTGGTTGGATGATGTTGGCACAACTGCAAATGGAACGAAGGAATTGAAGGAACTGTTTAGTAACTTGGATAAGCCCCCATTCGACTTTCCAAAGCCAAAGAATTGATTTTGAAGTTGGTAAAAATCGGAAATGCAAATTCAAGCGACATTGTTCTCGATTTCTTTGCGGGTTCCGGAACAACGGGTCACGCTGTTTTGGACCTTAACAAACAAGACAACGGCAATCGCAAATTCATCCTTGTCCAGCTACCCGAACCCTGCGGCCCGGAAAGCGAGGCATTCAAAGCCGGTTATAAAACGATCGCAGACATCACCAAAGAGCGCGTCCGCAGGGTCATCAAGAAGCTGAACAAAGAAGACGAAGACAAGCTGGGATTGGATGGGAAAAAAAAGGATCGCGGTTTTAAGGTTTTTAAATTGGCGGAATCCAATTTTAAAACCTGGGAAAGTGCCGGTTCCCAAGGGAGCCAGACAAAACTCACCAAGCAGATGGAACTGCACATCAACCACGTCCGCAAAAACCGGACCCAGGACGACATTCTTTTTGAAATCCTATTGAAGAGCGGGTTCCCGCTCGCCACGCCCATTGAGAAGTTGTCTTTGGCGAGAAAGTCAGTCCATTCAGCGGCGGGTGGGGCCCTGTTGATCTGCTGAGCCGCAATTGACGCTTGAGTTGATTCGCGCCATGGCGGATAAAAAGCCCGAACGGGTGGTTTGCCTGGATGAGGGGTTCGCCGGGAATGATCAGCTTAAGGCCAATGCCGTCCAAACGTTCAAGGACCGCAACATCGTTTTCCGAACTGTCTGATGAAATTACAGTTCGACCCCAACCAGCAATTCAACTGGACGCCGTGGCCTCGGTGGTTGACCTGTTTGACGGCCAGCCAAATGAGAAACCGGATTTCAGCATTATTCACCAGGAAGAAGGCGAAGGGCTCTTTAGCGGCAAAACGCAGACCGAGCTTGGCCTGGGGAACCGGCTCATTCTGGCCGAAGACAAACTGCTGGCCAATACTCGGAAGGTCCAAACCCGCAATGATTTGGAAGTTGATGGCGGTAAGCCCCTAGAGTCTTGGGAATTAGTGGATGCCACCAAAGGAGCCCCAAGGCGATGCCCCCATTTTTCCATCGAGATGGAAACCGGGACAGGCAAAACCTACGTGTATTTGCGGACCATTTTTGAACTTTCTCAACGGTATGGGTTCCAGAAATTCATCATCGTTGTCCCCAGCGTGGCGATCCGGGAAGGCGTTCTTCATAACATAAAAATAACTGGCGAACATTTCAAGGCGATCTACAACAATCTGCCGTTCGAGCATTTGTTTACGACGCTAGGCGGATCAACAAACCCGCCAATTCGCCGTCAGTAACGCCCTGCAAATCCTGATCATCAACATCGATGCCTTTCGGAAAAAGTTTGCTGGGACGGACGAAGAGAAGAAAAGCAACGTCATTTACAAAGAAAGTGACCGCCTGTCGGGCCGACAACCCATTGAGTTTATCCAAGCCGCCCGGCCCATCGTCATTATTGACGAACCCCAAAGTGTGGACAACACGGAAAAGGCCCAGGACGCGATCCGAGCCTTGAACCCCCTTTGCACCCTGCGTTATTCGGCCACCCATCGAAACCCTTACAACCTGTTTTACCGCCTCGATCCGA
>JADJZR010000026.1 GCA_016715645.1 Elusimicrobiota bacterium
CGACAATTTAACATAACAGTTATTATCGGACATCGTTTGGTGTATCCATTACCGTCGGCGTTGTGGCGTTGGTCACTTGCTTGTGGTCACTTGTCACCGTGTCAACTACTTCCGCTTCAACCGCTTGCTTAACTTTGGTGATTCGATCGGTGATCTTAGCCAACGCATCGTCGGAGAAATTAATTTGTATCTGTGGTGCCGTGATTCATTTCCGTCCGAGCGTATCTCTCCGGCATGTAAGCTCTTAAGTAGGCTATTCGGTCTAAAGTTTTCTTGGGATCAAGGGCGCATTGTTGCAGAACTCCCTCTACTCTATGGGCGTACCATCTTTTGGCCGCGGTAATCTCGGCAGCAAATGCCTTATCCTCCGCCATGTGGCGCAGTACGGTATTGTGAGTTACGCCCATTTTTTCAGCGAGAGAAGTTATAGAGTGTTCGCCGTGTGATTGAGCGAGCAAGTCACAAAATTGTCTTTTAACCTGAGCTGTAAACCCGTTAGCGTGAGGGGAATCCAGGAACCCTGTTTCGGGGTCGTACAGTTCGGTGATTGACCTAGGCATGGCCATATCATATGAAAGAAAGGGGAGTAAAAGTCAAGTATTAAATAATGAGACAGGATATCAAATAGTGATAATGGTAATTAGATATGCGCAAAGGAGGTACATTAGTCGATAAAAATAAATTTATCGATTGGCTTGAGGTGCTGGTATAGCCGGGGAATTTATGGGCACGGACGCATTTGATTTCGGGCGCGTGAGGGCGGGATCCGATATTTCCCTGCCCTGTTGTTGGGGTTAGCGTTTGTGCGCTTGTGGCCATTGCTGGCCGGTCTAAAATGTTTTCATTCCCGTCGATGGGAACTATCCGATTATCCTTGTGAGGTCCTCGGAACAAAACCCCTTATCCATAAATCCTAATTTATTGTAGGAGATGAGCGCTAGTGGATGTCAAGCTATTTTTTAAATTGCCGATAATCTATGATGAGGGGGACACCGACGGACGTCTACCCCCTTGACAGTGTATCGAATATGATATAATATGAATGCCTAGCAAACAAATGATAAAGGGGAATAAAATGACCGACGATAAAGAACGGAAATATAATGAGCTTATCGAAGCAATAAAAAATCTCCTCAAAGCCCTTGAACCAAGGATGATGAGGACAGGAGCATCTCAAGCGGAGGAAATGGCATTTAAAAAAACGATGGACGCGATTAAAAGTGTGGAGTGTTTATAATGCCATCGACGGTAAAATAAATCTTGACAATGTTTCGTAAATGATATATTCTAAATACGCAGGACGACACACACAAAGCAAAAAGGGGAAATAAAATGAGAACATACAAAGTGCACGAAGATGGAGGGCATGGGTGGTTAGAGGTTAGCAAGGCGGAAATTATGGCAACGCCGGTGGCTGTAACTCCATATTCCTACCAAGATAATAAAAATGTTTATCTTGAAGAAGACTGCGACAAATGGAGATTTCTTTCTTACCTAGAATCTAGGAGAAAAATTTACATTGGAAACAATTTACCACAAAGGCGATGCCCCATGCGCTCAATGCGCAGTTTCTCAAAGGGGGGAACAAAATGAAAATAAAAATAAGCATACCAAATGACTATAACTCCGACGAGGATGTAAAAAAGGCCATCGATGAAATTTATCATGGGGATATTGAAGCATGTGAATCGGATGAGGGGCGATTGATAATTGAGGAATTGGCAGGGATTGCTAGGGGTGGCGGATTGGAATTTGTAGAGGAAACCGACTATGGGGCCATTTGGAGCGGTAGTAAAAAGAAAATTAAAGAAGTGATAGACCGACTCCCAAGATGGGCGGGATGGGGAATTGAGGGGGATTAAATGGATACCTTGGATCTAATGGAAACCAAGTACCACCTCATAGAATCAAGCCTAAGCGAATCTGAAGCGATTCTGGCTCATGATGCGTGTAATTTGGCCATGGCGTTCATTGGGCAAGTAAATGGGCGTATTCGCCGTACGTGGGCCATTTCGGCCAACTAACTAAAAAAGGGGAAAAATCATGAAAAGGTCAATAATTGATTGTGAAATAGAAAAAGAGTATTACAAACAATCCAATGGGAAAGCTATAGAATTGTCAAAAATAGTTCCTTTCTTTAATTATTGCCAAATTGAAATAGAGAAAGGCGCTCAAATTGTTGAAACTGTTCGCAAAGCGGTCGTAATTTTTTGCGTAAATGCTTAAAAAAATTAGTACACACTAAAAAAAAGGGGACTACCATGCACAACATTAATTCGATGATGTATTACGGAGCAAAGCCGTGGCATAAACTTGGGACAGAAGTATCAGAAGCTCAAACTTCAGCCCAAGCGATTATCGCGGCGGGGTTGGATTGGAAGGTTGATAAGGTTCAACTTATAAGGTCGGACAATTCCGCCCCGGTGGATAATTTTGCCACCGTCAGAAGTGATAACAAAGACACGTTGGGTGTTGTCGGCCATGTTTACGAGCCACTCCAAAACAACGGCGCATTTAGTTTTTTTGACGCCATTGTTGGGGAGAAAGCCGCAATTTATCACACGGCCGGATCTTTGGGCAAAGGCGAAGCCGTTTGGATGTTGGCCAAATTACCTGGGTATATTCGGACGGTTGGGGATGATATCTCGGAAAAATACCTGTTATTGACAAACAGACATGATGGGCGGGGGGCTGTTAGTGTTATGTTCACCCCCATCCGTGTAGTCTGTCAAAATACGCTTAACGTCGCCCTATCGTGGGCCGAAAGGAAATTCCACGCTAAACACACCTCAAACTTAGGGAACAAAATCCGAGACGTTAGGGAATACTTAGGGCTGATCGATGCAAAGACGGCCTTGTTTGAGGACGCGACGAGAAAATTAGCAACTGTTCAACTAACCCGAGACGCGTGGGAAGGTTACGTGAAAAAATCGGGCCTAATTCCGCCCGAAATTCAGGGCGAAAAAATGTCAACCCGCGCCTATAACATCATGGAGGACGTTTCCCGATTGTTTGAACATGGGAAAGGGCAGGACATGCCAGGAGCACGCCACACGGCATGGGGGGCCTTTAATGCCGTTGTTGAGTATGTAGACTACCAACGGGCGACAAAAGAGGGAAAAAGGGCCGAAAGTCTTCTGTTCGGTTCCGGCGCGAATATCAAACAAACAGCGTGGGACAATGCTTTAGCATTGGTTTGATAATCGTGACGGGTCCCCCCATAACATCGGGGGGATTAAACGACGAGCCAGGTCCGAAGTCCTGGCGAAAATAAAAGGGGGAACAATATGACAACACAAACCAAAACCACATACACACCGGGGCCGTGGGAATTAGTTCACCACACCGCCCCTGAACATGACGGTGACAGGGCAATATATGGTCCTGGAAAAAATCCGACGTTTATATGCGACATGAACGGGGGGCCAAACGATGATAGCGAGACCCTGGCCAATGCCCGCCTTATCGCGACGGCGCCGGAACTGTTGGGAGTGGCTAAAACTTTCTCCCAATTTTTGGGAGTGATTGGCCACCATGAAAAAATGAAGTCAGGCGTTGATGCTGTCATATCCAAAGCCGAAGGACGGGGGGAATAAAATGAAAACTCAAACACATACGCCGGGACCATGGAGTGTTGGGTGCGAAGACTTAGGTGGTGAAGCCCTCTGTTATAAAGTTTACGGGAAAGATAACCAAAAAATTGCCACTGTTGGGCGGTGGAATAGCGTCGGGGATCACGCAAACGCCCGTCTCATAGCATCCGCGCCGGAACTGCTGGAAATTGCTTACGCCTATAGAAATTTACTTAAATCCATGTCCCAGTCAGACGGTGAAGTGGCAACATTTAACTATATCGAATCGGTGCTAGCCAAGGCCGAAGGCCGTATCTAAACGCGCAATTCCGCGCAAAGGGGGATATATGGAAACAGTCCACATAGAACAAAGACCAAGTAACGTAGAAGGGCGCTGGTGGTCGATTGATGAGCAAAGATACTATCGGAAGACGTTTGTATTTCTATGGGAAGCGAAACAATGGGCGCTTAGAATGTGCGGTGATGACGTGAAAATTGTAGTCCATGACTAAGGGTGCACTGTGAAACAATGCGAAAAATGCGGTGCAATGCTTGCAATGGTTGAGTGTTACGAATGGACAATGACGGGATGGGTAAAGTCCGAACCTCGAGAAGTTTACCACGAATGCAAAGGGGGTTAAATTGAAACGGTTTACACAAACTAAGGGGGCAACCGTATGCTTATAACTTACTGCGTTTTTGTTGTTGTTTTGTTGTTGGCTACTCACTTGAATGCGTAGGCACGCGCGCAATTCCGCGCAAATGGGGGATAATATGAGTAAACCAGAATGGAATGAGTCTGTACACGTATTTTGTAAACAGCACGGAGCGGGGGTGTTGTTCAAGCGGTGGGCAACGAAACGATGTTCAAGTATGGAAAAAGCATGGGAGTCAGCACCACCTAAATGGTTGGGATGGATAGCCACACGCCCAGGAATATTAGATCAACGAACACTTAGACTAAGTGATATTGCATGGGGAAAGTCATGGGAGAAAGCATTGAAAACGGCCTATGAGAACCAGGCAAAATGGCTCCGCAAGAACGCCCGGCCTAACTTCACTCGCTCAATTCCACGCAAAAAGGGATAAATTTATGCGCTCTAAAAAGCCGTCGAATTACACTTGCTTGCGTTGTGGCCATCAATGGTTCCCACGTAAGGCAATTAAACCAATTCTATGTCCACTATGTCGAATAAAAAACTGGTGGCATAAACCCTACATGGACGAGAACGGGAATAAATTACAATGGAATTGGAAAAATCGCAGGGTGAAAAAAAAGACCGCTCGCGCAATTCCGTGCATAATTCCACCCGTTCAGTTGGCCGAAACACCACCAGGGCCAGCGGGTTGATTGGCCAGCATTTTTAAACCACACGGGACGCATTTTGCGCGCGTAATTCCGACGGTATCGCCTGGTTTTTTTTCGTATCTGTAGAACATTTCCATACCTAGACCGCGACAATCTTCACAATGTAAAAATAGGTTCGTTGTGGCTTCAAAGTAATTCCAACCGGGCAATTCCGGGACAGGCTGGTTTTTTTTGCGGCCTTTGTGTTTTGTTATCGTGTCTGACGGCCAATTCTTTGGCATTGCATCTCCTTTGGTAACTTATTAACTAAATTGCATATTAACTACTATGAAGTAAATATGGTAATCAACGATTTTCGTTTGTTAATTGCTTATTAATTGCTTATTAATTACTTGATTTCTAATTTCGTAAGCAATTATTTTCTTTACAAGTTTGGCACATAATCCGGACGTGACCGTATTGTGATCCTTGAACATAAATTTGACCGCTAAAATAATTCCCGCAAGAGCCACAAACAAACCGCCCGGTGTCAACAATGGCGTGCCAGGGGTAAAGATCATCGATGCGTTTTTGTTTTTTTTGTTTCATGTTATTTACCAAAAAGGGCTTTAATAATCGCACTGGTTACAATGGCCGCCGCAACATAAGACAAACCGCGCTCTGTTGGATCTTTTGCGTTAATTCTCCCAGTTGCACCCGAACATCCACTTAACAAAAACATCAAGAAGATTAGTTTTTTCATTCAATCCCCCGCGCCTTCTTCCAGTCTGCATATTTCATACGCCAGATCATCATATCCTGATTAAAATACCCAGCCTCGTTCGCAATCTCCAAAAGCTCATTAAAGTCCTTCTCCGCCGACTTCCGGCCCTCAGCGTAGCCTTCATTCAAATAACTAACTCGTTCGTTGGACTGAGCCCTATCTAGTCCGGTATAACTACCATCACGATTCGGCCCAACAATTCCAACACCTCCAAGAGCATGACGCTCCACTCTGTACGGCCCCTCACTCTCCATCTTGCCCCCCCATGATCTGCTTTTCGATATCCTGCGCTATCCCCTCACATGAGAAATGCTGTCGCGCTATATCGGCGCACCGCTCGCGCTCGGCTTTTTGCCCGTCTTCGTAGGCGCATTTTGGACACACTGAAATGCACCAATCTCTGTTTCCGGCGGCCGGAATATGGGCATACGGCCCCTCACTCGCCCCCTTGTCGTCGGTCATTAGCAGGTCACCTTCGTTTCAAACGGGACACATAAACAAGTTTGTGACGTTGGGCTGTTCCCACGCCCGCACCGTGGACACAGCCAGCCAATGCTTAAAGCTTGTTCTGTTGACTGCCGACCTTTGGCATAGGCTTTGTTTAGTTCAGAAACGATGTCTTTTTTTAATCCATCGGCGTCATCAATAATCCCAATCATTTCTCCCCCTTCCCGGCGCGGATCATGGTGTCGGTCATTTAGTTCCCCCTTCGATCTCTTTGGCTTTTGATAGGATAGACTTGTAAAAATCGATCCCATCAATCGGAACATATCCCGTGAATGAAACCCATTTTGAAGCTCTGAACATTTCCGCCGCCACGCGGAGCCCCTCCACCATCCCTTTTTCGTAGTCAGTCACTTTGCCCCCTTCACGACGATTTGTTAAACCGATCAAAAATTTCCATTTCTGCGTCGATCTTTTCTTTGAACATTTGGTCGAAATGCGGGTCTTGGCTTATTTCGTTTACGATCAACGCCATGTAAAGATGAGGAAAATTGTCTGGAATATTCATCCCTCGCCCGTCCATTTGTTTTGCTTTGCCGTAGACGAATTTCGATACACACTCATCAATCAATTTGTGGTCGCAAGCCGTCCCGAAATAGCCCTGTAAGAAATTAGCCACGTAATTGTCGGGCGACAATCCTTGCCCGGCGGACTCCATCCACTGGAATATAGGCCAAACGACATCCACAAATTTCCAGGCGGCCCGAGTTTCAATTGAATCGGTTGGGCTCAACTCTTTCGCGCTTTCAAAGTCGCGTATCATCGGAACCCTTTCCATCCCTTCGCGTTGAATACCGACGTTCCCAAGGTGTAACTCCCCATGGACGACATTCCCATCGTGCATCGATCGCAAAGCCGATCCAAAATCTTTAAAAAACTTTGAGTCTCGGACATAAATCCGTTGTAGGTCGCCCGTTGCGATGTTTCGTTCCCAGTGGTAATTACCTGAAAAGTGGACTCTTGCGTCGTCCGTGTCCATTCCATAGACAACGAACCCAGTCATTCCAACGGACGATGGCAAATTATAACGGCCCACCGCCAACGACTCATCGAACCCGCCACGGTATCCCATCTCATACTCGTTTTTCGCGTCCTTTTCTGTCATTGTCCCAAGCGGGTTTACCTTCGTTTTTTCCCGCGACAAGATTGGTTTTCCATCTTTGAACGTGATCTTTTTCGCATAGCTTTTCAGATCGGGAATATATAGGCCATAGCGTCGCCGTGCCCTAACACCTTTAAACCTCAAAACACTGATGTGCCCATTGATCGTATTATCCAATCGTAAGTAGATTGTCCGCCCGTGCTGTGATTCAAGGTAAACCTTGTGCCCAAACTCCCGCAAGATTTCTTCCTGTTTTCGCCTGTCACCGGACATAATCCCACGGGCCAAACGGTGATCCATGATGTTTAAATCGGCAAGCCAAACGTCAGAATTTAGTTTATAGTCAGCCGCTATGTTAGCGTCAAACCAATTCCTGATCCTTGCGTGGATTGGGTACGTTTGAACGTGGGTAATTTCGTGCCCATCAACGACTTCGACAATCTGCGCCTTTTTAAACCACGCCCCGGCCAGGAACAACCGCCATTTGAGATTTTTGCCCTTCGCCGAGTAAGACCTGATCCCGTTTCCGTATTCGATCTTAATAACGCCACCCTTAGAAATTGACGATTTTCCATTAGACACCACAGAATCCAACCAAGTAGACATTTCGTTCCTATCCCCCTCGTGCAAAGAAAGTAGAACCGTTGTAACTGCGAAATGGTTTGTTGCGCCGTCTTTTTTCTCAAACATTTGCGGAGGAGCCAGGGCGTATAATACGCATGAGATCGAGTTAACTACAAAAAACAAGATTAATTTCATCATAAACACCAGACATAGTTACCTCATATTACGAATTTTTAATAAACCTGCTAATTTCACTATAAATCTTACATCACTTCCAATACTCATCACTTTCCGGCTCAGCCCCATCCCAGGACGCATCCAAACGAACGGAAACAGGTGTCAGGGCCTCTTTCACAGCCACTTCTGCACGTTTCACAGTTAACGCCTTATCAGCGCCCGCAAACCACTCCGGATGCCGTTTCATCACACCGTTAGAAATCCACTCTTCAAAGCTCACATTTACCACCTATTTTTACATTAGTTAATTTAGTAACAACAAAAACACCTAAGGAAAAACTATTTATCAAACTCTCCTGCGTTTTGAACAATCAACCGTACTGTCTAATAATAAATTAAACAGGGGCATGTTTCAAAATTAAAAAATTGTAATCTTTAATCACGCGCCTCACCCTGTTTTCCCTTAAAACCCCGAGGAATCCTAAGATTCTTGCATCTCGGTTTTAGGCGGTTCTCTCGAATCACGCCCCAGGCAAGCTCCCGCATTTACGGTTGGCTTGATGCTCTTCCTGATTTCGGTCTGTCCAACTTTGTGGCCGTTGAAGGATGATTATTATCCTTGAGTAGTTCTACGGTACTCGTTCCGTTGTTTGGGCATTGCCCAAAACACCAGCGCATCTCGATGGTTTCGCGTCATGTCTTTGAGCGGGGAACGGTCGTACCCTATGGCCCACTGGTTTAAGGACATTTAGTCTATGAAGGCTGTTCATAGCTCGCTTGATCCTCGTAGCTGGCTAAAATTTGGGGCTGTTTTCAGATCTTTTGCAAACGATTGGTCCAAGCCACATGGTGCGTCCGCACCTGTGGGCAAAGTTGTGAATTTGAATGAACGTCGTTGAAAGTCCTTGAACAGGACGCGCAAGTTTTAAGCGTCTGTCTTGATGATGATTAGTCGATCCAAAAAGGGCAATGGCCTTATTCCGAGGGTTGGGTTGGACGTCTGTGAATGGGCACATGCCCACCCCCATAATCTTGGGATCGGTTTCAAGCCGCGTCAAACGGCACGCCTGCCGGTGGCGATGTAGATAATTTAAAATATCTCGATTGTTTTGTCAAGAACTTTTTTATCGACGGTAAATAATGAATCATCTTAAAA
>JADJZR010000027.1 GCA_016715645.1 Elusimicrobiota bacterium
TCATCGGATGAATAAACAATTCCGGTATCCGACGCCGCGCTCGTCCTGATAACCATCCCGTAATTCGTGTTAGATCCACCAAACCACGTCTTAACCGTTGCCGCTGTTAACGAAAATTGATTGTCATGTAGCCATGTTTCATCCATCACACAACTACTTATTGCCGTCGCGTTGTAATCTGTCCCAGACGTCGAGCATCCCGCCGATCCGTTCTAATTATTCGATCCGTCCCTCGTGTTCCACGTCGCCGCCTCATCCCACGCACTGTTAGCCACTAAAATAGGGTAAGCCGTCCATGTGTCACCCGTCATCGCGCTTGTCACATAACTATAAAGCGACATCACCGCCGACGAACATGTCGCCGTAGACGAAATGTCGGAAATATCGAACTTAATTAAAATTCTCTGGTTCGTGTTGAGAGATAGCGTCGCCTCCGTCCCATGACCCGTTTCCGTCGAAACATTGACATACGTGTCAATCCCGCCAGATCCAGGTTGGTACGTCGCCACCGTCATCGCCTCACCCACATGGCCGTTCCTGTTGTCCGATTGGCCCCACAGATCGGGCCCAGCGTAGATCTCACCGTAACGTAAATGTCTTGGTCTCCAAAACATAGAACCGTCAATCGAACCTATGATAAAAAATCCACCGTTTCCGCTTCCGACAACCGTTTTGGCAGACGTAACGCGCCGATTGCTCCAATCGGCTGTGTCTACGTTGTCCCTGTTCGTCCACGTCGTCGGCATTAGTTCCCCTTTAAATTAGTGTGGGCTTTCCACACACTCGCCACGTTCTCCCCGTGGTCAGGTTTTTCAATTGTTACCGTCCGATCACAAGCAGTTCACCAGTCGCGCCCGTCCAGTCCGTCGCGGCAGTTCCAGCGGCGGCGGTCGTCACAACCGTAATGACCAATCCCGAGAAGGTGGCGAAAATGCCAGCCAACGCGGCGTCGTAACCAGCGGTAAGTTTCGGTTGAACATAGAGAATCTCCGAAATGCCGTGAGTCGCGGCGGTCAACGTCACCGTGTCAGAGGCGGACGCGGGAACGATGGTCAGTTTAAGAACTTTATAATCACCGGCGAATTCAGTAATCCCGGCGGAGGTTTTAGTAATAGCACCCATAATTTAATCTCCTTTGTCCGCGCTTAGAGAGCGGCGGCCGCGTCAACGGCGATGACACCGTATTCTTTGCTGTTGAACATCGCCTTTTGAATGCCACCGATGAAGTTAGCCGCAACCCCATCCTTGTTTTTGTAGTCGAACGTTTCGACCACAAGCGCGTCGGGGTTAGAGGCTTCCGCCATAAGAACGGCGGATTGGCCAACTAGGAGGTTTCGGGCGCAGTCAACGGCGCAGTCGGTCCCGGTCGCGGCTCCACGGAACGAGTTACCGGCCACGCTCACGTCGAGCCAAGGCACAAATTCATTTTCGAGTAGAAGTACGTTCGATCAATAGCCGAGCGCACCACGGAACACGGGGTTTTTCTCCCCACGTTCGCGCGCATACTGCTGGGCCGTTTTCCAATCGGCGGATTTCCGAATGTCACGAGCAGACAGAGGGTGGAGATACATCACGTAGAAAGATTCTCCGCCACTCTGGATTTTTTGGATTTTCGGGTTAGCCAAGGAGGCGAGGGTCGCCGCCGTGGTAACGAGGTCCAACGTCATAATGTCGGCCGCCGCCAACGCATCCGTCCCGGTGGTTTCGGCGCAAATATAACGCGCGCCAGTGCCGGCCGCTTCGTCCGCGTCAGGAATAAAGTCGGGAGTGTTCGACCAAGCCGCACGGTTCCAACTACAACGCCATTGGTGTCAACGAGTGTGGTGTTGGTAACACCGCCTAATTTCAGGAAAATCTGTCTGCAGAGGAACTCTTTCATCCACATGCGGAGATTTTCTCGGGACGTTTTAATTTGGTCGTAGACGGTTTTTTGGGCGTCCAGTTTTCCGGTCAACCGCACCGCGTTTCGGATTTGGTCGATGAGAACTTGTTCGGAATACGAAGCCATAGACTCTTCGTTGCCTTCAAGTTCGCTATCGCCAGTCACCCCGGCTCCGGTCAAGCGGGCAACCAAACCGAAGGTCTGAGTGTCGCCTTTCGCTTTCTTCAGGTCTCGGGAGACGTTCACAACGTTGTTTTGCCCTTCTCCCATAAACTGCATCACGTTCTCTACATCGCGTTGCACATCATCAAGAAGCTCTTTAGCCCAAAGCTCTTGACGAAGCGCGTCAATGCTAACTGTGTTAGCCATTTTGTTACTCCTTTTTAGGTTTTACCCTCGAAGGAGCCTGGCGTATTGGTCAGGGTGTTTCTCTCGGAAATTGAGCCGCTGGCGTGTGTCCATCTTGTTAATGTCCGCAAGAGTGACATCATCAGCCGAAACAACTCTTTTCCCGCCACCACCCGAAACCGACGCGCTCGAAGCCCTACGTAGGGTGTTCTCTTCAATGCGCTTCATCTGGTCGGGCGTGTGGCCCCCGTTTGCCTTTGGTTCGGGTTTAAGAACTTCCCCGTTCTGGTCGGCCTTCTGGCCGTATGACGGATGCAATTGCCCAATTTCGTAGGCGATAATCGCGCCGTTATAATCGTCGAGTCCAAGAGAGTCGGCGTTCGTCGCCGCTGTCTGTAACTCTCTGAAAAGCTTTACCGCTTTCGCCCGTTTCCATGGTTCAGGAATGGCGTCAAGATTCTTAATCACGTCTTTCGCTTTACCAACCACGTCATCGAAATCAGGATAAATTCCCTCGGCGTAGTCCTCTTGCGACCGCTGAGCCTCGTTAAGAGTGACTGCCCGAGAATTAACCTCTTGGTCACGCCTCACCTTCTCTTCCTGCTCCCTTAGCTGTATTTCTCGCCAAGCCTTTACCGTCAACGGCTTGTCCTCAGGGTCTTCCATGCCAAACTCGTCACCCTGGTTTCCCTTTGTCGCGTTCAGTTTCGCTTCCAATTCTTCGCGCCAACTTCTCTTTCATACTGAACCTGCAAATTCTGCCTGGCCGTCCGCTCGTTCTTCATGCGGAAATACAATCCTCGCATCGGGTCTCCAGGAGGAAGGATGCTCGATAGAGTCTTCTCCTGTTCCGGCGCCGGGTTCCACTCCGGTATCCCCGAAACCCTCCGCTCTGCTGGCTTAGGCTCTTCCGCCTTTACTTCCGGCTCTTTGACCGGCTCCACAGCGTCCGCCTTCTTCTCTTCCGCCTTGGGCTCCGGCTTCTCTTCCTCTTTCTTCCCTTTGGCAATCAGCCCATGCTTTTCAGCCGAGTCAATCTCCGCCTTTGTCCATCCCCGGGCCTTTACGTCGTCCCGTGTAGGAACCACAGGCGCGATGATAACTTCCGCTTCCGGCACTTCTACCGTCGTTTGAATCAAGTCGCTCATTTCGTTTTCTCCTCGTGTTTATCCACGTTGTTATCTCTTGGGATTGATCCACATCCCCTTCCCACCGTTCCCCGCCCTGTACCACAAACTTGGGCTCGTTTCTTCGCCGATCAATATCACACCATCAGGCGATTCAAAGTATTTTTGACCGGGCCCCAACGGCTCAAGTTTCGGCTTCAATACGATGGCTTTCGCGGTTTCTTTCCTTTCTTCTTCATGGCTGATAACCTCGCTTTCTTTTTGTTCGGAGACTTCAGGAATAACAACATCCTCTACCACCTCCGTTTTCTTATTCTTCGACCCAGCAGGACGACCCATAGTTTTCTCCTTATCCCGCGACTGGCGCGCCCATTGGTTGGGCTTGTGCCATCCGCGCGTTCTTAATCGCTTCAATAACCTTCGTCTTCGTAGATTGTGGCAACTGACTTTCCTCGATAATCAACTCCGGCGAAATGACGCCAGGATACGCCGCCGAGATTTCTTTAAGTTCCGCCACGTTAGCCATGCGCAACGTCTCGGATGACACCGCCTCGCCAACACTCACATCGTATGACCCGAGGTCTCCACTCAAAACCTCTGCAATGGCCAACTCCGCCATCTCTTTGTCATAAGGCATCGGCTGATCCATCTCGTCCGTCATGGGCTCTTGTTGCATCGTTTCAGGGTTCATGAGCATGAGGGGCGGGAAGTTCTTCTTTAAGAAGGCATCGCCCAAAACTTTCTTTGCCGTCTCTGTGTCAAAGATCTTGCCCAACTGAGAAAGGACAAACTTCCCGGCAACCTTCCGCGATCTGCTCAGATTATCGAAAAGCTCCTGGACCATCAGAAGGCCTTGCTTCTGGCGTAGGGCAATGGCCCGCCCGCTATCGCTCCCGCCCTGCTGGACGGCCAGGAGGTCGGCGTTGATACCGAGAGACGTCTTCATCTTCTCCAAGGCGTCTTTGCTGATCCGCGTGCGCGCTGGAAAGAGGGGCCGGAGAGATTCGTTGAGGTGGCTGTTTCCCTGCCTTGTATTCCAGGCTTACCCCAGGAACAGTCCCAAAGTTCCGCACCTCGTCCTCGTTGACCCATGTTCCTTGCTCTGAAAGCCATCCGGAATTGACTGAA
This sequence comes from Elusimicrobiota bacterium, assembly GCA_016715645.1. Classification (GTDB taxonomy): domain Bacteria; phylum Elusimicrobiota; class Elusimicrobia; order FEN-1173; family FEN-1173; genus JADKHR01. The sequence goes on from JADJZR010000027.1 coordinate 4,486, forward strand.
CTGTTCAGGTGGCGGATCATAAGGGTCGTCGCCTTGTTATGGCGGTCCTGTGCGTTCTTTACCCCATGGACAAGCCCTTGGACCAGCAAGTGCCGGTCATCCCCGGTCAATGGGGCCGTGGAGAAGCGCGCATAGAACGGGATAATGGGGTAGCTCTTCCATTTCGGGTAGAACCATGCCCGCTCATTTGCCAAAGGCTCGTTCATTCCGGGGATGAAAGCAAACAGCCAGATTTCCTGGACGTTCTTTTTGATGTGGATATACCGATCGGTGTCCTCTGCCGGAGGGGCCATGGGCTCCTGGACAGGCTGGCCAATGGACGCCAGCATCTGGGCCTCTTGGAGCGCGGCCTGATACTTGAATTGGGAGTCAACGATGCTGGCCTTGTAATCTGAAATGAACTTGTCGGCCTTCTCTTTGCTTTCGGCCTCGGTTATCGACCCCGTCTTCCTGTCTCCGATAAACGACCGTGGGCATGCTTTCTTGTAATACCGCTCTACCAGGTCAACGCACTCGCCTTCGTAATCGTTGCCACTCCCAGAAGACGAACCGGAAGTGGGGTAATCGCGTTTCTGAATATGCCTCTCCGCGCCGTCGTATTCTACCCCTAGCTTACCATCCGAAACTTCCCTGATGTCTTCCTCTTTCTCGGGGTAAAGGGCTATCACGTCTTCTTTGTCGATGTCCCGCGTGACCTTGTAAAGATACCTTGCGTCCGAAAAGTCATACTCACGGCTTGCGGGGTCAGGGAACACCTGGCAACCGTCCAATTTCTTCCATCGAGGCTTGCCGTTCAAGAGATTCTCGTCGTTGTCCAGGTAAAGCTCGAGGTGGGATTCACCGCAAGTGATGCCATCCTTGAACTGCTCGCTTGACTTGTCCCCGTAGCCGGACGTTTCGATGGACTTCTTAAACAGGTATGAGGCGATTTCAGCCTTCAAGCCGTCCTCTTCCCCTTCTGGAAAAGCCTTGAAGTCCGTCCTATTCTGGCGTTCAAGGCCGGTCAGGAGGTAAAGGTTTGGGGCGATCTGGTTATCCGTCGCCGGTTTGATCTTCGCTTTCTCAAGTAACCTTATCCTCGTCGCTCCACTGCTCACCCAATGCGTATTTGAAATCCTCAATCTCCCGCTTCGTTAGCTTAGACTTAACCTCCGCGGCCGCCTTGAAATCGGCCATCACACGGGAAACGGTCAAATCTTTGTCCTTCACGCCTTTCTTGTCTTCGTAATCAGCCACGGCCGTTCACCCCCGCTGGCACAAGCAATTTAGGCTTTCGAGCCTCTTCCTTCGCCTTTTCGGTCGCCGCTTCCCGCTCTTTCTGGGCCTCGCGGTACAACAAAATATGGGCCGTGTCGATCAATTTCTTGAGTGACTTGAGGCCCATGAGGATCATTAAGCGATCCCAGATGGTCAAATGTTCAAGAATGTTTTCAAACGCACGCTGGCGCGTTTCCAGGAACTCCCACTGATTCAACACCAACATCTCGCGTTTGGCGTTCCTGGCCTGTAAAAGTCTGAATTCGGCTTCTCTCATACTCCCCCTAGCTTTCTGATCAACTTATTAAAGAACCTCACCAATTTAGCCAACCACACGGGAAAACGATCATCCCTTTCTTCTTTTGCTTTCCCGCTCCGACTAGCCCAAATTATCAGCAATGTTCCCCCTATCCAAGGACGGCCACAGCGGATGACGATTCGCGCCGCGAAAAGCTCCGTTCGTATTTGTCCATGGGCCGCGCCTGTGACGCCTTGTGCCCCAACTCAAGAGCCGTGGCCAAGGTTCGAAATGCGTCTGCCCCGTTCGAGGACCAGTCATGATATGGTTGATTGTTATATGTTTTTCGCTTCTCATCGTATTGTTTTCGGTAGTTCTTCAGGGCGTTCATGCCTTCCCGGCACTTCTCAGAGTCAAACCAAAACCGCCCAAAGAGCGTCCGCACGGCGTCGATCCCGTCATGGATCGGGAGTTTAGGGGCGACGTTAAAATCAATCCCTAGGCCCATGGCAGTATCCCGGCGGCTCTTCCCGTTCGTAAGCTCACGAACCTCGATGTCGTGGGGGGCCGTGTGACGCCCGTAGACGTAAGGCTTGGCCTTCATCTTCTGGATGTAGTGGGCCAAGCCTTGCCCGCTTCCCTCCATGTAGTCGATGATCCGGATCTCCTGGCCGACGGACTGAGAGAACCAAATAGACATCCGGTCATTGATCCCGAGGTCCCACCATGTGTCAACGGTCAGCGCCTCTTCATGCGGGACGTGGCCAACGCGCCCTTCCCGGTATGCTCTGGCGATCAACTCCGCGTAGTAGGCCCCGGCAATAGGGACGGTGAAGTCGCATTCATACTCCTGGAGGTAGAGGGCTTCGTTGCCGTAAAGGCGGACGATCTCAGACCGCTCCTGATCGAGGATTGCCTGCGGGATGACCTTAGTCTCCGAGGCTCTATCAATCCGGCAAAACCAGTCTTTCGGGTTCGACTTCGCAAGCTCAAAAATATGATACCCGTGATTTTCTCCGCGCGGCGTGAACACGAAAATGGCCCACCCGCCGTTCTCCGCAAGGATCGGGCGCACAAAGCCCCATGCCGTCGGATCTTGCAAGCTGTAT
>JADJZR010000028.1 GCA_016715645.1 Elusimicrobiota bacterium
CGGAAAAAGGAGCATATGTTGGTCGCCCCATACCGCTCCCATCGATTTTGCCAACGTGACCCACGATTTTTGGAGACACTTAACAGCTTAACAGGCCAATTTAACCTGCGGCCCACCCTGTAGGGGATCGGTGCATCGACCTGTTGCGAATGGAGTGGCATCGGTGCCTCCCAACCTGCCGCGTGTAGGGGTGCGGGCTCGACCAACCTCTGCGGCTGGCCCAGTCCCGCCGCAGGGTGTTTTCTTTTAAAAGTTGTCGACCGCTATACCTGAGACAATCCTGTGCCGTAGATCCTTCCACCCCTTTCCAGCGAATCGTGCTGCGCTGTTTCCGCTCGGCCATCGTTCCTGCTCCGGAAGTCGCTGGGGCGGAAAGAAACCCTGGGCCGTTTCGGCCGAAGAAACCTTGGTGCCTTCGGCGGAGAAAGAACCCCGCGGTGGGTCGGGGAAAAGAAAGAGCACACTGCGGCTGATTCGTTCCGTTAAAAAACCCAGGACGCGCCCCGCGCTTGCGGCTGGACGGAAAACACGGTCGCGGCCCGCGCGTCGGCCCGAGAAAACCCGCGCCGCCGTTCCGCCCGCTTGGTTCGTGGGTGGATTCAGACGCTGCTCCGCTGCGCTTGAAAACCTGGAGAAACCCGGTCGCCCTGCGCCTGCACGATGGTTTCCGGCCAGCGCCCTCCATCCGCTGGCTCCCTGCCCGGTCAGGACGCGGTCGCCGGGCTTGGCGAGTTGGGCCGTTGGACGCTACCGCTGCGGTGGCAAACTCACCTTCGGCATTCACTGTTCTTCACTGTTGATTTGCAGGCTTCGTTCGTTTCTATTCTCGCCCTCGGTCGCGCGCAATAGGTAGGGAGCGGTTAGGCAGTTAGCTTCGCGGGCACAGGGTTAAGAAGTCGCCCTTAGGGACGATTATTTTAACGTATGTGGGCCAGCGTTTCCGCACCAACGCCAAAACCTGTTGCAATCGTCGGATTGTCGGGCTGCGTCTGTAGCTCATATACCCCATAGGAGTATATGAGTTTCACCAACAACACCCCCCCACTTCCGGGATCTCCATTGTCCATTGATCGCGTTCCGCTTTAGAGGCACACAAGTCCCGTGTTTGACGATGGCCTCTGCAAGCGCCGCCCCATTGCGCCGCCGTGCAGGCCCACACCGCCCCCGCACGTCACCGCTGGCGGCGCTTGCCTGTTGCAACACCCCCCTCCCCCAAGCCCGCCCAGGACCAAAACCGGGCCGGCCTCGGCGGGGATTATGGGGGGCTGCCGGGCTTAGGACCCCCCCCCTCGAGGGGCAATCACCTGCCCCAAAAAAACAAAGCCGAGCGCTGAATAACTTTCACCTACCAACCCCACAAAAATAAAACCTATCCGATCAGCGTTTCAACCCACCCAAAATGGAATTTATCTACACGATTCGACACGATATCCGCCAGGTGATAAGTCATGTGGGTCTGCTTTTCCCTTCAACTCGTGGAGGGCTTCCCTCAAGATGCCGATGGAGGAGATCAGGATCATGGCGGCGATGACGCCCCCGATAACGATGTCCGGCCAGGGAGAACCGAGCCAGAGAACCAGGGCAGCGGCGAGCATGACGCCCAGGTTGGCAAGCACGTCGTTCCGGGAGCAGAGCCAAGTGGAGCGCATGTTTATGTCGTCGTCTTTGTGTTTGTAAAGCAGGAGGAGGCAGAGAGCGTTGGCAGCCAAGGCGGCGACGCCCACGGCACCCATGCCCCCGGCGGACGGGACGACACCCTGAGAAAGCATGGTGAACCGTTTGTCCCAGAACGCCCAGTCCCAGAGCAGCATGACGAGTCCTTTCCCAGGGCCGCCCCAGCCTTCCACCGGGAACTCGGTCCCATGACGTACAGGCTGACGGCATAAACCAGCGCGTCTTCAGCATGTCCATGGAGTCACCCAGAGCGCCAACCGGAAAACAGGCCGCCCACGGCCTCCACGATGAACATGGCGAGGGTTGACGGCCAGGGACGATCTCTTAAGGACGCGGATGTGATTCCCGCAGGGGCGATGAAAGGCAGTCGTGGTCGTGGCATGAACTCGCGAGGAGCCTCCGCAGCACTTTTTATATTTCTTCCCGCTGCCGCAGGAAGAGGGCGTTGCGGCTGATCTTGGGCTCCGGACGAGAGCGGGGCGCCTTGCCCTGGAGGCGGCGGAGGGTCCTTCCTTGAGCGCGAATCCAGGCTTGGCGGTCGGCGGCGTCGGAGGTATCCACACCTTCCCGCTTCATCCGCTCGAACTGCTCTCGTGTTTCCCTGCGAAGCGCGGAGTCGGCCAGGATTTTAAGGGCGTGCGTGGTGCCGCCCCAGACCCGTTTCAAGCGGTCCGTCTTTAGATGGCCTCGTCTCCACGTTTGCCCGTGCGGATGGCGAGGGCGTCCACGGCCTCGATCACGAAGACCTTGCCGTCTCCCTTCTGGCCGGTGTGAGCGTGGGAGTGGATGGTCTTGAGCACGGCCTCCACCATTCGGTCCGGGACGACGAGCTCCAGCTTGGTCCATTCGTCCGACTCCAATACATCGCCGGTGGGACTTTTTGGGCTGCGCCCATAGCCTTTGACTTGGGAGACGATACAGCCGGGGAGATTGGCGATGGCGTGAAGCGCACGGAGCACTTCCTCCGCTTTGTAGGGTTTGATAACAGCCTTGATCTCTTTCATAGTTCCACCTCGTTTTCGCGCCAGATTTTCTTCTCGAGCAGAGACACCAACACCGGAAGGACCACCAGCGTCAGGAGCGTTGAAGACACCACGCCGCCAATGACGACGGAGGCCAGGGGACGCTGGACTTCGGAGCCGACGCCGGAAGAGAGCATCATGGGCAGGAACCCGAAGATTTCAACCAGGGCCGTCATGAGGACGGGACGAATTCTCAAGTCCGTGCCCTGGTGAATGAGGTCTTGGCCCTTGACGCCCTCACGGTGGAGGTCGTTGAAGCAGTTGATGAGGACCACCCCGTTCAATACGGCAATGCCGGAAAGCGCCACGAACCCCACGCCCGCGGAGATGCTGAGGGGCAGGCTGGTTCAGCATGAGACCCAGGACGCCTCCCACCAGTGCCAAAGGCACGCAGGAGAAAAATGAGGAAGGTCTCGCAGACGTTGCGGAAGGCGATGGAGATCATGCCGAGCACCAGAACCAAGACGAGGGGCGTCAAGACCGCCAAGCGGGCCTTGGCCTGCTGGAGGTTCTTGAAGTTGCCCCCCCACTCGATGAAATAGCCCGAGGGCATCTTGACGGCATCATCCACTTTCCTCCGGGCCTCGGCCACGAAACTCTCCGTGTCCCGGCCGCGCGGGTTGACGAGGATAGCGACCCGGCGCTTGCCCATTTCCCGGAATACGCGCCGAACGTGTCTGGCGAAGCGGAGGTTCGCCGCCTCCGCCAGGGGACGGTGGAGTTGGGGAGATGCCGACGGGGAGGGTCTTTAGGCGTCCAAGTCGGAGCGGTCCTTTCGTTCAGCCGCATGACAATGGGGAAGCGTTTCATTCCCCTCGTAGATGACGCCGACTTCCTGGCCACCGACGGCGGTGCCGACCGTCTCCAACACCTCCGCTCGCAGTTGGAGACGCCAAGGGAATGGAGCAGCTCGAGGTTGGGTCCGACATGCAAGAGCGGCGACTTGCCCCCTGGATCTCCAGCTCCACGTCGCCGGCACCGGGGCACTTTGTCTATGATGGACTTGATCTTCCCGGCGAGGTCGGAGAGGAGGGTCCATGTCGTCGCCGAAGATTTTGACGGAGATGTCCGCGCGGGTGCCTCCAAAGTTCGTTGAAGCGCATCTGGATGGGCTGAGGAGGAGGCTATACGCTGGCCGGCACCCTTTGCCGGAGCCGGTTGACGAGCGTCCTGAGAGGTCTGCCTTCGAGGGCTTCCGACCGTTGATGGGTTCCCAGCCGTCCTTGTCCTTGAGGAGGATGAAGTTACCAGAGAGGTTAACGCCCATGGGGTCTAAGGTGGCGACCTCAGCGGTGCCGATGCGGCTGAAAACGTGACTGACCTGGGGGAACTCCGGATGACGGCTTCTGGTCTTCTCCTGAGGGCCACGGTTTGGTCTATGCTGATGGTGCCGGGGCGAACGAATTGGATGGCGAGGGAACCTTCGTCCAATTGCGGGAGGAACTCGCCGCCCAGTCGCGTGAAGAGGAAGCCGCCCAGGAGGATGGAAAAGGCCCCTAGGGCCAGAACCCAGTTACGATGCTTGAGGAATAATTTAAGCGTCGGCTCATAGACGCGCCGGATCTTGAGCATGAGCCAGGGTTCCTTCTCCCCCACCTCGCCCCTGAGGAAGAGGCTTGCCAGGGCCGGGGCGATGGTGAAGGAGAGAGGACGAAGGCGCCAAGAGGGCGATGCAGAAGAACACCACCATCAGGGACGCATTTGCCCTCCAGCGCCGGTGAAGGCGAAGATGGGCCAGAAACGACCACGATGATCAGCTGGCGGAACCCCTGCGGACTGCCGGATTTCGAGGGTGGCCTCCTCGATGGTCCGGGGCAGCTCGTCGCTTCTTGAGCGGCCGCCCCAATTCCAGGCTCCGGTGGTGACCCGGCGCACGCAGTTGTCGATGACGATGACGACACCGTCCACGATAATGCCAAAGTCCAGGGCACCCAGGCTCATGAGGATTGCCGGACATTCCCATGCGATTCATCACGATGAAGGTGATGAGAAGCGTAAGCGGGATGGTGACGGCGGTGATGAGAGCGGCCCGAAAATTACCCAGGAGGAGGACCAAGATCACGATGACCAGCAGGGCGCCGATGACGAGGTTGTGCTCGACGGTTTTCAGGGTCGCGTCCACGAGGACGGAACGGTCGTAGAGGACGTTGAGGACGACCCCTTCGGGGAGTCCCTTCTTGATCTCCGCCGCCTTCTGCGCCACGCGGTGGGCGACGACGCGGCTGTTCTCGCCAAGGCGCATGAGCGCCGTGCCGACGATATCCTCCCGGCCGTTCCAAGAGCGGCGCCGTGAGCGGGGCCGTGGCACAGTTGGACCTGGGCCACATCGCCGATGCGGATCGTCTTGAGGGACTCCAGAGACTTGATGGGTGCGTGGCGAATGTCTTCCGCGTCCTTAGGAGGCCGGTGGCTTGGACGAGGAACTGCTCACCCGTCTGCTGGATAACCGCCGCCCACGTTGCGGTTGGTGTTCTCCAGGGCCCCGATGAGATCGTTGAAGTGGAGGCCGTAGGGCCATTTGGCGGATGTTGGGTTGGATGTGAAATTGTTTCTCGAAGCCGCCGATGCCGTTGGACTTCAGCAACACCGGGCACCGTGGAGGAGGCGGGGTTTCACATACCAATCTTGGATGCTCTTGAGCTCCATGAGCTGGTTGACACGGGGGGCGGCGCCAACGGCGGGCGTGGAGGCCTGAAGGGTGTAGAAGTAGACCTCGCCCAAACCCGTGGTGACCGGGGCCGAGGCCCGGCTGGATTCCTGCCGGGAGATCGGAAACACGCCTTGGAGTCGCTCCGACACCATTTGCCGGGCGCGATAGATGCCCACCCTGTCTCGAAAACCAACGTGACCTGGGAGAGGCCGAACCGGGAAATGGAGCGGGTCTGGACGAGGGTCCGCCAGGCCGCCCATGCCGTTTCTTTACGGGGACGGTGATGTAGGCTCGATTTCCTCGGGAGTGAGGCCCTCGACGGCGGTGTTGACTTGCACTTGGTTGTTGGTGATATCGGGCACGGCGTCGATGGGCAGGGACTGGAAGCTGGTCCACCCCAGGCCCGCGAGGATGAGGGCCAAAGCAAAGACAAGGCCCCGGTTATTGACGGAAAATCTGACGAGTTTTTCGATCATGAGGGTCTAAAAAATCTAGTGGCTGGCGGCTTCGGCCGGTGGAAAAAGCGTCCAGCTCGGCAACGCGGAGGAGCGGGCGCCCTCAACGACGATTTGGTCGCTGAGGAAGGTCTTTCTTCCGATGCGGGATGAACCGGACAAGAATGCCCTGGCGCCGCGCCGCGCCCTCAATCAACTTGTACCAACCATCCCGCAATCGATAGACGCCGGTCTCGTCCTTAAAAGTGACAATGACCGATTTGGGAGAATAAACTCTCCGGGCGCGGCCAGGTCTTGATCCCAAGGTCTTGACGGTCATCGGAGAGTTGAAGGCCTTTCTCGGCGCCGGTGAGCCGTCACGGCGTTGCCGGGGCCAACGCCCGGAAGAAGCCTCCTCTTCCCTCTTCTTAACCCTTCTTTCCCTTGATCGTCGTGTTCTTTGCTCCTCCTCATGCCGGCCCCTCACCATCTTTCTCAGGGTCCTTGTGGCTCTCTTCCGCAGGGGATTCCTGAAAGAACGGGGAGAGTTTCTCAGCCCGGAATTCCGAGGAGCAAAAGCGAGGCAAAAGGATCAAAAGAAAGAGTTTCATAGTCCCTCCTGAAGGGGCCACTCTGCCTTCCCAAAACGTAGATGGACCAGAGCTTCGAGGCGCGGAGCTCCTGAGCGTTGAGGGCTTTCGAAAGTCGGTCATCTGGCGGTGGGCCTCGATGACGAGGGCGCTTTGCGAGGCCCGCCCTGAAGGCTTTCCTGGCGCAGGTGCTTCTTTTCCATCTGCTCAAGAGAGCGCATGCGCGCAGGGGAAGCGACAGCGTCTTGATAGACCCTCTCAAACCAGGTTTGCCATGGCGTGGAGAGTCCGCGATCGCGTTGAGCCAGGTTGACTTCGGCGCGACGGGCCTCGTAGCGCCAAGGCGCGGGCACCCGGTTCTGTCGATAAGGAAGGTCCAGGGGAGAGCGCGCGCCCAAGGACCGATTCTTCCGGCCGCGTCCGGATTCCATCCCCACTTTGGGACCGAGCTTGAGATCGGGCCGGGCATCGCTGTCGGCCAGGGCCAGTTCAGCTTGGGCGAGGGCGAGATCGGCCTGAGCCTCCTTGCGGAGCGCCCCGGCAATAGGCGGTGCGGCGGTAAGGCCGGGCCATGCGGTCTTGGGCTCGGGAGAGCCTTGAGGATCGTGGAAGCCAGCGCCGGTGGCGAGATCGAAATACCGCTTCAAGGTCCGCCGCTCCTGCAGGAGCCGGGATTTGCGCAGGGTGTAGTCGTCGCGCAAGGAGGAAAGACGTTGAGCGAAACTTGCTGTTCGGGCGAGAGCTGGCGGCGGTTTTTGTATTGGCCGATGATGGTGCCGAAGGTGTTCTGGGCCTCCTCACGGCATGGAGCTCGTCCCTGGAGATGCCTGGGACGATAGAGGTTGAGGACGGCGGAAAGAGTCACCTCCTCCCGCGTCTTCTGCACCCCCGCGCGAGCATTGTTTCTTTACGCCCGGCGCGATCCGACGATGTCGGCGTTTTCCGCCCATTTCGAAGGTATGGAGGTAAGCGGCCGGCGGGAAAAGGCGGCCTCATCCTCTTCACTGTGGACACGGCCTCCGGCGTTTCAGCGGTTGGGACGCTGACGGGCGAAGGCATCGAACGCGTCGAGGTTGGCGGCCTCGGCCTCGGCGCGGAGAACGTCCGGTGGTTTTTCTGACGCACGCCAGGACGTCCGGGGTGAGGCGAAGGACGGACACGAGGGAGTCCGCGCGGACAACCTGGAATATGAACAAGGGCAGAAGCCCGACGAATAAATTTTTCAGCAGGTTCTCTTTATGGATTCGGAATGCCGCCTCGCCCGAGGATGGCCGGACAGGAGATTATTGGTGGAGAGAAGCGGGTTAAGAGGAGACTTTAGGGGGGTGAAAAATGGACTTGTTGGACAGGAAGTCCAGCAAGTCCGCGTCCACGCGGACGATCTGCGGAGTGGACGGATGACTTGGTGAGGCCTGGAATCCGGGTTGTTGACGAGATGGACGCACGTGCAAGTATGGCAGACGGGAACAGCGCCGTGGCAGTCCGCCGCCGCGATGTTCGCCATATCATTGCAAAACCTAAAAGCATGAACAGAAAATCCACTTTCTCATCTTTCGTGAGCCCAACATACGCGAGACGCCCCTGCAAGTGGGGGCCTTTGATCTGGGGCGCACCTACCACGATCTCGGTTGATTTTTTTAATCTGTATGCTATTATATATAACAACATGCAGTCAAACCGAAAACTCAGCTTACTTTGGTCGGCGCCTCTTGACGCTGATCGAGAACCCCGCCGGTAAAGCCTTCTGGACGTGTTCTCGCGCCAGGCCTGGCCCGCGGAACGGTTTATACGCTTCGCCGAAAATGTTCAAAACCTCCTGGCTGCCGTCGCGGGGGAACCCCACACCACGGTGGTTCTGACCGCCAGCGTTCAAGGTCGAACACGGCTTGACCCCTCCCCCGATCGGGTGGGCCTGGCCCGAGAATGGACGGAGCGATACCGCCAGTTCCGGCAAGCGCGAGATTGGTGGGTGAAATGGCAGAGGAGATTCTACGCTTGATCGATGCGATGGGGCGATCTCGCATCCACCCCCCCTTCCATGAACGAGACGGATTTTCTGACGTTATCAAAGGAAACTTTGGGGGAGGATACGTTGTTCCATGACGAAAGACATGACCCTGTCGGAATTGGCGGCGCCGAGACTGCTGGTGATCGCGGCGGACGGCGGACGGGTGCAGACGCGATCGGCGGATCCTCGGGAACGGTGGAAGGAGGACAAAATTGGCATCGTCTACGACGCGACGGCCACCCCCCAGCCACACGTTCCCCGGGGTGAATACGAAGGCGCGAAGGCAAAACAAAAACCTACGTGGCCACTCAGGCCCGACTGGAGGCCATGGGGTGAAGTTGTTACGATGTGGAAGCCGAACGCCGGGGATACGCCCGCGCCGAAAATCGCTTATTCGTGGCGGATGGAGTCTGCCAGTCGATCCGCGAGCTCAAGAACCCATTTCCCGGAAGCCACGTTTATTCTTGATTGGGCCCACGCCGCCGAGCATCTCTCCGACTGCGCCAAGCCGCCTTCGGAGAGGGGAACGTGGATGCCCTCCGCTGGTTTGAGGAATGCCGGGCAGGAGTTGCTCTGGGAGGGAATCTCCGACCGGATCATCGCCGATCTTCGTTGTTTATCCGACCGGCTGGGGTCTTTCGACCGAAACCGATTCCGAGGCATCTCCGCGCCGAGTCCTCCACCAAAACACACCTCCTATTTTCCAACAACCAAACCGCGATGGATTATCCCCGCTTCCGGGAGAACGGATGGCCCATTGGATCCGGGGTGGCCGAAGGCGCTGTCCAAGCAATTCGGCTTGCGCATGAAGGAAGTGAGAAGTTTTGGAATGGATTCAGCCCACCGAAACCCAGCCTCCTCATCAAACGGGGGCCAAAGAAATGCTCGCCTTGTGTGCCCTCGATCACTCCGAAGACGGCCGATGGGATCGCCACTGGCGCGAACGCGCTCAGCCGCGCTGATGATAACGTCACTTCCGGCTGCCCTGTTGATGTTTTTGTCCTGCCCAGCCGCCTCCTCCTGATTTGTCGCCCTCCCGATTCAGTTTACGGTCGAACTAGGCGAGATGGAGGTAATGCACCCCCTTGATCTTGACGCGCCGCTTGTAGTCAAAAAAGGGCGGCCCCCCCCCGGCGGACCGGGAGACCCGCCCCTTCCCGGTTAGTCCTCATCCGGGAACATGATCGTGATGACCAAACACCCCACCACGGCCTCGCCCGTCGTCCCCCACGCCCGGAAGGACCAGGGCTGGGGACGGATCATCCACCCATCCCAGGCCACGCCCGTGGTGAGAACCACCAGCACCTGGAACCCGCGCTGTGTTGCCCCTGCTCAATCTTTCTCTATTTCCTGCTGTTTCACATTCGGTCTCCCATTTCTCTGCTCAATAATTCCTGATTTAAATAGCGCCCCCCGCGATACACTTCTTCTATGTTTGCCTTTGAGTCAAAGCTATAGAACACATCTCCCAAGAATCTTCCATTGATGTCAACCTTTGTGGTCCGAACTACAACAAAGGGGGCTTGGGCCAGTTGATTTCGAACAAATGTCGCCGCGTCTTGGCCTTCTGTTGTGTTGATTTCCGGTGAATTTATCCCTGACAACCGAATGCGTTGCTTCTTCTTAATATCGAAACCACAATCAATATCGAGCACCAATGTGTCGCCGTCAACCACATCAAGCACATTCCCTTTAAAAACATAGCCAACCGTTGTTGGGCGCTTTAATTTCTTTGATGACCCATCGGTGGGGACATCCTTTCCCGCGGACTCAACCGCTTCCAGTAATTGATCCCGAGTCCAACGGTTTTTTCGGCAAGGTCACTGAATTTTCCCCGCTCGGTCGAATCTTTGATTGCCAGGAGGACGCGGTATTATGTTGGGCTCGTACTTATGTTGGCTTTGCCCTCTGTTTCTGTCGAGCACGCCTTGCCTTGACATAACATAACAAGTCGCTGTATTGGTTGGGTGTATCCAATCCCTCGGAGGTGCCCGACCATGTTCGATAAAATCTTCTCGCTCCCGTCCGCCGTTGCCCGCCACAAAGCTGCCCCGCTGTCAGAAGAACGCCGGCGATTTCTTGCCCAACTCGACCGTCAAGGATACAAACCAGGACACCTGGCCCAAACCGCCGTGGACCTGCTCCGTTTGGTCCCCCGCCATCCAGCTCTTGGCCGACGGGGTCCATGACACGGCCGGCGTGGAGGCGGTCATCGCGCGCTTCGTCCGCCAACGTCATGGCCGGGTTTTACCCTATCTTCGCAAGACACTCCGACGTCTGCTTAAACAATGGCTCCGTTTCTTCGGCCGCTGGAAGGATCCCACTCCCGCTGCCGGGCCCCTGTGGACCCTCTACCGGGATTTCCTCAATTGGCTGGAGCATGAGCGCGGTTTCTCCGTCGGTTCGCTCAAGAACCGCAAATACAGCCTCCTCACCTTCCTCCGGTGGTGGGAACCGAAGAATCGTCCGCTCTTCTGCCTACGCGTCGTCGACCTTGACGACTTCCTGGCCGCCTGTCATGCCCAGGGCCTCTCCCGCGTCGGTGTCCTCAACGTCGCCAACGCCACCAGGTCCTTCCTGCGATACGCCGAAATCCGACGCCTCTGCTCTCCGGGCCTCGCCGATGCCTTCCATGGCCCGACTATTTATTCCCATGAAGGTCTGCCCCGCGGGCCCCTCTGGCCGGAGGTTAAGCGCCTCCTCGCCGCCCTGAACACCGGCCGCCCCTCCCACGTCCGCAATAGGGCCATCCTCCTCCTTTTCGCCGTCTACGGCTTCAGGGCCGGTGAGGTCGCCCGCCTTTGCCTGGACGACATCGACTGGCGCCATGATCGCATCACCGTTCCCAGGACCAAGCAGCGCCGCCGCCAGACATATCCGCTTATCCCTTCGGTCGGCCGGGCCATCCTGCGTTACCTGAAAGAGGTCCGCCCCAAGACCCACCACCGCGAGGTCTTCCTATGTCTCTTGGCCCCTGTCCGGCCGATCTCCTCCGCGGCCCTCTGGACCGTCGTCGCCAACCCCATCGACCGCGCCGGGATCAAGCTCCTCCATCGCGGGCCCCACTGCCTCCCGCCACGCCTGCGCCAGCCGGCCTCGTTTCCGAAGGTTTCTCCCTGCCCGAAATCGGCAACCACCTCGGCCACAGGAGCGCCGACGCCACCCGACATTACGCCAAAGTCGACCTCCCGGCGTTACGCGACGTCGCCGCCTTCGACTTGGGGGAGGTCCTATGAAGCTCCCCGTCCTCGTTGAGCGCTACATCGCCTACAAACGCTCCCTTGGCAAGAAGTTCGATACATACGCCCGCGCCCTGCGCCTGTTCGTCCGAACGATCGGAAAAAGCAACCACCGCCGCATTTCACCCGACAAGGTCCTGGCCTTCCTCAACGGTTCAGGGCCACTTACCCAATACTGGCACCACAAGGCCAGCGCCCTCCGGGGCCTCCAGCGCTTCGCGCGGGAAAGAGGATTCCCCTTCCACTGCCCCCTCCCGGCCTTCGAACCCAAGAAACCCGAGCGCATGAAACCCTACATCTACGCCCCGGAGGAAATCCGCCGGATCCTCGCGGCCGTCGCTCATATGCGGATGAAGCTCGCCTACGAGCTGGAGCCTTTCACGCTCCACGCCGTCCTGCTCACCCTCTACGGCGCGGCCCTGCGCATCGGCGAGGCGATCTCCCTCACCGTCGCCGACGTGGACCTGGACCAGAGGATCCTCACCATCCGCGACACCAAGTTCTTCAAGACACGTCTGGTCCCCATTGGCCCCAAGCTGGCCCAAGTCCTCACGGCCTACGCCGTCAAACGAAAGCCATGGGCAAAATCCTCCTCAACGACAGAACCCTTCTTCGTCGGCCGTCGCTCGGGTCGCCGCCTGTCCCATCCCACCGTCGAATGCTGGTTTCGACGAATCTGCAACCAGGCGGGCGTCCGTCGGGAAGCCGACGCACGCTACTAGCCACGGCTCCACGACCTCCGACATTCGGCCGCCGTCCACAGGCTCCTGGCCTGCATACGCCGGGGCGCGGACCTCTCCACAAGACTCCATCATCTCTGTTTACCTGGGCCATCGCCATCTTCAAGACACGCAGGTCTATCTCACCTTGACCCCGGAGCTCCTCGCCGCCGCCAACCGCCGCTTCCACCGCTACGCCTTTTCGGAGGATTCCCATGTCTAACGCCCTCGTCGGTACCTGGATTCGACGCTTTCTCTTGGAGCATATCGTCGGTGAGCGCAACCTGGCGCTCCAAACCCAGGCCAGCTACCGCGACGCCTTGGTCCTCTTGCTCCCCTTCGCCGCAGGGCTCGCCCGAAAACCCGTCGACCGCCTGGATGTGGAGGACCTCTCCCCGGACGCCATCCGCCGTTTCTCGCCCACCTGGAAGAGGTCCGCCACTGTTCAATCGCCACACGCAACCACAGGCTGGCGGCCGTCCATTCACTCGCACGATTCATCGCCTTGCATAGCCCGGAACACGTCGCCTGGTGTTCAGCTCTTCATGTCGTCCCTTTCAAGAAAACAGGCAGGCCCCAGGTCCCCTACCTCGACAAATCGGAAATGGACGCGCTCAGGCTGGCCCCGAATATTAAGGATTCACTCCGGGTTCCGCGACTACGCCGTGCTGCTCTTTTTCTACAACACCGGCGCCCGCGCCGATGAAGTCGCCCGACTCACCATCCAAGACTTGGACCTCGGGCGATCGTCCTCCGTCAAAATTCTGGGCAAAGGCCGCAAGACGCGCTTCTGCCCGCTTTGGCCGGAAACGGTCAAAGCCCTCAAGCGCTTGACCGCAGGCCGCACGCCCGAAGATCCGGTCTTCATCAGCCGCGGCGGGAAAGCCATCACGCGGTTCGGCCTCTGAACTCGTCCAGAGATATGCCGCCGTCGCCGCCAAAACCAATCCCGACATGCTCAAGAAACGCATCAGCCCGCACACCCTCCGCCACACCGCCGCCGTCCACCTCCTCCGCTCAGGCGTCGATATCAACACCATCCGCGGCTGGCTGGGGCATGTTTCACTGGACACCACATTGATCTACGCCGAGGTCGATTTTGAAACCAAGGCCAAGGCCCTGGCCCGTTGCAACGTCGCCGGGACGGGACGCCAAGTCAAACCCTGGAAAACGGACCCGGGCGTCATGGCCTTCCTCGCCGGGTTGTGAGCAAGCCCGCGTTATGTTGTGTAAAATGAGAACAGTGCCGTCAGAGGTGGGAGTGAAGCCAACATAAGTGCGAGGCCAACATAATACCGTTTATGTTGTGCATAACATAACCGGTAATGGCTCCAACTTAAAAAATCACTCCGGGGAACAGCTTTGTATACGCCATGGAACTGGATGCAACGGTAAAGGGTGGTCACATCGGTCTGCATGTCCTTCGCTAACCGGGCCAGGACGGCTTTTTCATACCCCATATTAGCCGTAAGGTTTTCCATCGCAATCCGCCCACCCATTTCCCAGTAGGTGACCAACAACTGGTAATTAACCGCCGACCGCGCCCGGGCCCTCCCCGCGTCCCACAATTTCCGAAGGTCGGAAAAGAGCTTCGCGTAGCCAGTTTTCGACAAAACATTTTTTTCGTGTGTCATTTTATCAGCGTCAAATTTTTTCTTCGGGCAAGTGCTTTTAATGAATTGTAAACCTTCCGGCATAGGTTGCTGTATTTGCTGTATTTCGTTTCGCGCAAATACGTGCATTCGTGACAGATAAGGTTCCTTGCGAGGACCGCCGAATTAAGTTTGTGAACTTCTTCGGTCGAAGCAATTTCTTCCATCGGCCATTTTGTTTTCAGTTCGCCAATCAAATCATTTGCATTGGATTTTAAAAAGGTCCGATAAACCGCTTCGCTTGATTTTCCATTTTCTATCTCCAGCTTGATCAAAACTGCTCGCGCAAACCCCTCAACAGCAGACAACTGGACCACCAATTTCATAGGGCCGTCGGTGGTCTTTTCCAAAATTTGGTCAATTACATGTATGCGTTGCTCGAGTGTTGCCTCGATGTATAATTTTCTCAGTTTTTTAATTTCGTCATTTTCTGCGTCATTTGACATCGGCAACTACATCCTCCTCAACACAATCTTCAGGATCTCATCCATTTCTAATTTCTTTCCCTCCGGCACACCATCTCCCCAGGCATCCAGGTGCAACGCTACCAGGTCCCTGATCAGCCGATCCGCCGCTCCTTCGATCCCAACCGCTAAGATCAGGATTTTCCGCCAGTCGGCATAACCGAGCCGCTCCTTTAATCCCTCAATCTGGCCTTGAAGCCGCAGGACATCTAGCTCCACTCGGCGTTTGGGAGGGACGGGCGGTTTTTCTTTTTGGGGCCGTTTCATAACTTGTAATCAACCCCGAAAGAATCGCCATTGCCGTTGATTTGCATATTCATCAACCGGGCGGTGATACTGGCTTCCTACAATCAATCCGAACCGGGAGAAATCCGGGCTTGTCCATTCGTTGGCGGGGCTCCATCGCAAACCGACCATGGCTTCTTGAACTTTGTTCTCTATGGGAATCCCCGCCACGATTGCCAGGGATCGGTTCCATTCATTTTGGAACTTAGAAACGTACAGATGGGCGAAGATGTAGGGCTTCACTGTCACTTTTTTGAATGTCTCGCTTTTGTTCGTCGCCCCGGCCCCCACCCCCGCGCCGAACCAGGACAGGCGCATGTTTGAAAAGTGAAAATCACTGCTTTGTTCATTCCCAGTCTGATGAACGTTTAGCCGATACACGGCCTCTTTTTCTAAGGGAAACTTAATGATCGTCTTCCGTATCGTCGTCCCCGGGATCGGTTCGGCCTTGCTCATATCCACCGCCGCGCAGTGTAAACCCCGGTCCGAAACTGTACCGAATCCCCCGGTGGAAGAATGTACAGGGGACGGCGGTGCTTTTATGACGGTTTGAGGTCTATGCTTGTGGTGGGAGGATCCCGCCATGAGCGAAATAACGAAACGATGCGCCTATTGCCACAGCGCTTACCGTCCTGATCCCCGGACGGCGAGGTTCCAGAAGTCCTGTTCGGCCCCCGCCTGCCGCCGCAAACGCAAACAAGAAGCCCAATCCTGGTATCTCCAGAAGAACCCCGACTATTTCCGTGGCCGCTATGGCCAAGTGAAGGTCTGGCTGGCGGCTCACCCAGGGTATTTGAAGGCCTACCGGGCCTCGCACCCGGAACATCTGGTGAAAAAACGCCTTCAAGACCGGCGTCGCCGCCAGCGAATGAAGGGGGCGCGCGCGGATATACAAGACACGATGCTTCGACGGAAAGTGAGGGCGCTGAAGGACCTGCGTGGCGCGGATATACAAGACACGATCCGGCGCCGTCTCGACGGACTCTTGACCGTTCTGGGCGGGGGACCCCGCGCGGATATACAAGTTCAGAGTGCTTTTTCGGCCGCGGCCCCGTAAAATGTCGCCATGGACTCCGAACTCTGGGCCAACATCCGCCGTCTTCACTTAAGCGATCACCTGTCTAAATCCGCCGTCGCGCGAGAATTGAATATCCACCGGGACACGGTGCGGCGCGCCTTGGCCGCCCACGATGGCCCGCCCAAAAGTGGATTCTCACGACCCGCCGCTCCTTCCAAGCTGGATGCGTTCAAGCCCCACCTGGCGGAGCGGATCGCCCAATTCCCCGACATCCCCGGCACGACGCTCTTCCGGGAAATACGCGCTCAAGGCTATGCGGGGAGCATGAGCATCCTGTGGGAACATCTTCAGACGATTCGCCCCACCGCTCCAAAATCTTTTCTCCGCTTGGAAACCCTGCCCGGCGAATTCGCTCAGGTCGATTGGGCGCATTGTGGAACGATCCTCATCGGCAACCGGACATGGCGGCTATCGTGTTTTCTGATGGTGTTGAGCTATTCCCGGATGCTCTATCTGGAATTTACCTTGTCCCAGAGCATGGAGGCCTTCCTGGCGGGACATGTTCACGCCTTTGAATTCTTTGGGGGTGTCCCCCGAAAGATCAATTACGACAATTTGAGGTCCGTGGTTCTCTCCCGGGTGGGCCGGGACATCCGCTTTCACCCCCGGTTTATGGACTTCGCCGGGTATTATCTCTTTGAGCCGATCCCCTGCAAGGTTCGCGCGGGATGGGAGAAGGGCAAAGTGGAATCGGCGGTCAAGTTCGTGCGTTCCTCCTTCCTGGCGGGGCGTGCCATCACCACGTTGGCGGAGCTCAACGGCCAATCCCGCCTCTGGCGGGACGGCCAGGCCAACGCCCGAATTCACGGCGCCACCCGCGAACGCCCTGCCGACCGATTCGTGGAGGAGAAAGCCAAACTCCAGCCTCTTCCCCAAAAACCCTACGACACCGCTTTGGTCGATACCGTCGGCGTCAACAGCCAAGCGCTGATCCACTTCGACGCCAACCGGTATACCGTCCCCTCCGCTTTTGCGGGAAAGTCCCTGACGTTAAAAGCCGACGTCGCCCAGGTCTCCCTTTTCGACGGCCCTCGCCCTGTGGCAGTCCATATCCGCTCTTACGAAAAACACAGGCTCGTTGAAAATCCTGATCATCATCAAGGACTCTTGGCGCAACGGAAGAAGGCCCGCGGCGCTCGCGCCCACACGGATTTCCTGGCTCTGGCCCCCCACTGCGCCCCGTACCTCACCGGTCTGGTGGCCGCCGAATTGAACCTCCCTGCCCATTTAGAGAAAATCATGGGCCTGGTCCACCGCTACGGCAAAACCGAGGTCGCCGGGGCCATCGGTCATGCCCTCCAATTTAAAGCCTTTGGCGCTGACTACATCCATCGCGTCATCCTCCAGCGTCGCGCCGCACGCGATATGCCCGAACCACGCCCCATCCTCTTGTCCAAGAAACCCGACTGGAACCAATTGGCCGTCGAACAAACAGATTTGTCTGTCTACGACGAACTCTTCGAGGATTCCCTATGAACAAACCACGATTAGACGACCCGGCGACCTGGACAGCGGAGGAGCACCTCTACCACCTCTTCCTCTTCCACGCCGCCAAAGGGTTGGATCAAACCATTGAAGCCTGTGTCAAAGAAAACCGCGACCATCGGGATTTCCTCGTTCGTCTGTTGGATGTGGAGCGCGTTGGTCGTTATGAATCCCGCGTCAAACGGCTCATCAAAGCGGCCAAGTTCCCGGCATTGAAAACCATCGATGATTTCGACTGGGCCCATCCAGCAACCATCCCCAAACAGTCCATCCTCACCCTCGCGCGTTCTTTGGATTTCATCGGCAAACACGAACATCTGATTTTTATCGGTCCCGGGGGCGTGGGCAAAACCCATCTTGCTATAGCCCTCGGCTTGGCGGCCTGCCAACGGAGCATCCGAACCCTCTACACCACGGCCGCCGATATGATCAACACCCTGGTCGCCTCACAGGTCGACCACAGCCTGGTGCGGTCTTTAAAGCGGTTCACCGCCCCAGGCCTGCTCATTATCGATGAGCTCGGCTACATGCCGCTGGACAAATACGGACGGGACCTCTTCTTCCAAGTCATATCGAAGCGTGCCGACACCGGTTCGGTCATCTTGACCACCAACAAGGCCTTCAAAGACTGGGGAGAGGTTTTTCAGGACAACGCCGTCGCCACCGCCATCGCCGAAAGGCTCATCGAACATGGGGATGTGATCAAGATCGAGGGGAGCAGTTATCGGGTTAAACAACGACGACAGAAGTCCCTCGGCTTAGACGGCTTGCAAGACAAAAAATAACAGCCCTTTTCCGGAGAACACCTCCGGGAGAGGGCCTTTTTTTGTCGATGTCAAACCGTCAAAGCCCCCTTGCGCCACAACCGCGCCCGGGGACCCCTTGCTGTACAGTCACCACCGGGGGAATCTGTACATTCCTCAGCCGGGGTTTACACGCAGACACCTTCCAAAGGCCGCTGGCCGTACCGTTGGGGCTCCTTCCCTGTGTAAAGCTTGATAACCTCCATGGCGTTCAATCCGGAGTCTTTTTCCTTTTCATACGCCAGCCCCTCCAACCGAACTTGAAACTGGCTCGGCTCTTTAAAACACACATCCCGGGAATCCCCCGCCATGATGACGGGCGGGTCCATAACAACTGCTTTTTGGTTCAATACCGGTGCACCCTCTTCGACAAAAATAGCCACATACAAAAACGCTTCATTGGAAAGGCGCTCCACCGCTCGCCCCGGTGCCAAAGCGACATTACGGGGTTAGGTTCATTTTTACCAAAGGCCAGCCTAAGATCAGGGAAATGCATGTTTCGCCGGTCGCCGAAGTAACTTTTTAGAAGCTCCTCCCCGGTAGATTCTTTGCCGTTGGAGGAGATGAACTGAGAGAGACGTTGAGGAAAATCGGATTTCGTGGAGGGATTGCCGCCGCCGGACTGGAGAGGATGCTCGTAGCCCCCGCGTGGAGAGAGGGCCAACAGAATCAGGCTCAAAAACCATGGTTGGATGCTCTTCAAAGAAATGCCCCGCCTTCAGAAGATTTACACCTCGACCATGTTACCACACCGCCCCACCAACCCGCCACGTTCCACGTGTCGGGCTTGTTGGGGCAAAACCAAGAGAAAGATTAAAGAATTAAAACATGCGCGCGACCGAGGGGAGGGGCGAGGCCAACGGCCTTGACCCCAGGCCAGGCAAGGCCGACGACGGGGCGTAGCCACGACGGCGGCTCACAGGGCGGATGGGGGTTCCTGCGCAGCGGGTAGCGTCCAACGGCCCAACTCGCCAAGCCCGGCGACCGCGCACGTCCTGACCGAGGCGGGGGAGCCGAGGAAATGGTTGGAGGGCGCTAGCCCGGAAACCATCGTGCGGGCGCGGGGCGACCGGGGTTTCTCCAGGTTTTCAAGCGCAGCGGGCAGCGTCCCAGTCCACCCACGAACCAAGCGGGCCGGGCGGCGGCGCGGGTTTCTCGGGCCGACGCGCGGGCCGCGACCCTGTTTTTCCGTCCAACCGCAGCGGGGCGCGTCCGGGTTTTTTTCAACGAACGAATCAACCGCAGTGTGCTCTTTCTTTTCCCCGACCCACCGCGGGGGTTCTTTTCCGCCGAAGGCGCAGGTTTCTTCGGGCCGACGGCCCGGGTTTTCTTTCCCGCCCCAACGACTTCCGGAGCAGAACGATGGCCGAGCGGAAACAACGCAACACAGTCCTTCATGGAGGAAAAGGGGTGGAAGGATCTACGGCACGGGATTGTCTCGGGTATAGCGGTCGACAACTTTTTAAAAGAGAAACACCCCCACTGCGGCGGCACAACCGGCCGCAGAGGTTGGTCGAGCCCCGCACCCCCCCCTACACACGCGGCAGGTTGGGGGCACAATGCCCCCTCCATTCGCAACAGGTCGATACACCGATCCCCTACAGGGTGGGCCGCAGGTTAAATTGGCCTGTTAAGCGGTAGTCTCCAAAAATCGTGGGTCACGTTGGCAAAATCGATGGGGCGGTATGGGGCGGCCAACTGTTTATGCTCCACATTTTTTTCGTAGCGAACTGAAAATGAGGGTCCGTTCCCAACAAGGGGCCGGGCCTTCTTTCATTTTCGAAGGGGCAAACGGCGGGCGGGGCGGAGAGGCCGGGCGCGGAAACGGAGGGAGACGATCCCGTCGCTTCTTTTCCGTCGTTGGAGAGGCCCCATCGGAAGCGGACCGTGATGTTGTCCTTTCCGTAAATCACCTTTTCGATGCCTTGCCGAACGGACAACGCCTTTTCAATTCCGGTTTTGCGCGCGCAGTTCACTATATGCTTTTGGAGTTCGTTTTGGAGAATTTCGGGGGTCGGTGGAGCCGTTTCTTGTAACGGTTCGATCCCGTTTTCAGGGGGATCTTGTAATTGGTTTTTTTCCGATGCAATCAGTTGTTTTAGGTAGAAAGGGTCTCGGAAAAGCCTGACAAGGTTTTAATGAATGTTGGTTCCCAAAATCAAAAATCGGTTGTTCTAATTTGCGTGCGGATAATCAACCCCTGCTTGCATTTGGTCCATTAATAGTCTAAAATTAGGTCATATGATTCCATTAATGGGCTATAAATGGAAATAACAAGGCTTTTTTCACCCCCTAAACAAAGTTTCTTCCTTTTTGGGCCGCGGGGGACGGGGAAGACCATGTGGACAAAAAAGGTTTTTCCAAAAGCTCAACGGGTCAATCTGCTGGCGATGGAGACCTTGCGGTCCCTTTCCGCGCGACCGGAACGGCTGAAGGATTTCGTCATGCCGCTGGCGCCTGGGACGACGGTCGTGATAGACGAGGTGCAAAAGGTCCCGGACCTGCTGTCCGTTGTCCATGATCTCATGGAAGAGAAGAGAGGGTGGCAATTCATCCTCACGGGTTCCAGCGCGCGCAAACTTAAGCGCGAGGGCGTGGATTTGCTCGCCGGCCGCGCGCTGACCCGTAGCATGCATCCCTTTCTGGCGGTTGAACTGGGCGACCAATTTTCCCTTGAACGGGCGCTCGAGCAGGGCCTTCTGCCGGTGGTGTGGTCCTCGGAAAGTCCGGCGGAGGCGCTTAAATCTTACATCGGGACCTACGTGCGCGAGGAAGTGCAAGCGGAAGGCCTGGTGCGCAACCTCGGGAACTTTCACCGTTTCCTGGAGGCGATCAGTTTCTCCCAGGCATCGGTTCTTAACGTCAGCAATGTGGCGCGGGAATGCGAGGTGGAGAGGAAGACCGTGGTGGGTTTCGCGGATCTATTGGAGGACCTTCTCTTGAGTGTCCGCCTGCCGGTTTTCACCCGGCGGGCCAAGAGAAAGCTGGCGGACCACCCCAAGTTTTATTTTTGCGACGCGGGAATATTTCGTTCGATTCGCCCCCAGGGCCCGTTGGATGCCGGAGGCGATGTGACCGGCGCGGCCCTGGAAGGCCTCGTGTTTCAACACCTCCGCGCCTGGAACGCCTACGGGGGCGATGACCACTCTCTTTACTATTGGCGGACCGTCGCCGGCGTGGAAGTGGATTTTGTTATCTACGGCCCTCGCGGGTTATGGGCAGTGGAGGTCAAAAACACGGTCCGGGTTCGGCCCCAAGACCTTCGCGCCCTCAAAACGTTTAAAGAAGACTTCCCGGAAGCAAAAGTTTTTCTCCTTTACCGGGGCAAAGACCGTTTGGAAATGAGCGGGATCCTTTGCCTTCCCGTGGAAAAATTCCTTCGAGCCCTGACTCCCGGCCGCCCGCTGGATGCCCTTTCAGGGGGCGTTCCCAACTAAAGATTCTGCTGAAAAATCCCCCTGCTCGCCTCGACTTGGAACTGTTCCTGAAAGACCCCCCGGAGAATCGAACGCTTCGGTCCTTCTCCAATCAATCCTTTTCGCTTGTCCAACCAATTTAGGCTCCAATGTCTTTTCCCGCCTGCTCCTTCCATTCGCAACAGGTCGATGCGTCGATCCCCAACAAGGGAGGCCGCCGGTTGAATTCGCCGGTCCGTTCGAAGTTTTCCCATTAACCATGTGATATATTGTGCCCGTTCAGATCGATGGTTTGCGGCCGGCTGTTCTTGCGCCACATTTTTTTGCTCTCGCGGGTTTGAGGGCGCGCCTGGGGGACAATCATGTCTTTCTTCTGGCAATCCGTTTTTCTCCGTCCCCGGTCCGGTTCTTTCGGGTGGGGCCCGGTTTTGACAAGCGCGGACCTCCGCCTTCGGCGGGCCCGCTTCCTCGCCGCGATTCTCGCCCTCGCTCCGCCGGTCTTTGCGGCCGACGTCACGGTCATCCCGCCCCGGGAATATTTTTCTACGGTCCTTAAAGAAATCAACGCCGCCCAATCCTCCATCACCGTCTACATGTACGTCTTCACCCTACCGGCCAACGCCTCCGGCTCCAAAGCGCTCCAACTGGCCGATGCCCTGGTACGCGCCAAAGACCGCGGCGTCAAAGTGGACGTGGTCCTGGACCAAAACATGTATGTCGAAGACGAAACGACCCTTAAAGGTAAAAACCTCGCCGCCTATAGCTATCTCGCCCAAGCCGGCGTCCCGGTCTGTTTCGAAGATCCCTCCACCCTCACCCACGCCAAGGCCGTGGTAATCGACCAAGAAACGCTCATCACTGGTTCCTCCAATTGGAGCCAAACCGCCTTCGACCGCAACCACGAATCCAACGTCCTCATCCGTTCCTCAACCGCCGCCCGGGAAATGCTCAAACTCCTGGGAGCCGTCAAACGGGAAACACCCCCGGACCCCGGCCCCGTCGTCTCTCTTCCGGCCGGTTTCCTTACGGACGGCAATCTTTTCGGCCGCATGGTCACCGACCGAGACAGGCTCGGCCTTGCCCTTTACCTCTTTTTAACCTGGAAAAGCGGCATCCAAGAATCCGGCGCCGTCGCCCTGGATTACGCGGAGCTGGCCCAACACATAGAAAACCCTCCCGACCCAAACCGCCAGTTCCGCAACAACATGCGCACCGTCCTGGAACGGCTCCGTGACCGATACAACCTCCTTGATTTCAAAACCCATTACGACAAACCCACAGAAGTCTACCTGCGGCCCATGCCCAGCACCGAAACGGTGAAAATCCCCACCGCCTATTGGGAATACGGATGGGACGCTCGACTCTCCTTCCGTGGCCAGGCGGTTTATCTCATGAGCCTTCGGGAATCCCAAACGTCTCGCATATCTCCGCGCTGGTCCCACGGACGGCTTTGGCTCGCCGAGCAGTATGGCGTTTCACCGGACTTCATTTCTTCCGGGGTGACGGAACTTCGTCGCGCCAACCTGCTGGAGGTGGAATACGGAAAAATTGAATGGCATATGGAAAACCCCCGCGAACCCAGCCTCTACACGCCCAACGTCCTCTACGATCCCGCCGACCTAAAAAAAGGGCTGGAAGAGCTTCAGGAAAAACACGGCCCAGAGAAACTGGCCCGGGCCCAGAAAGCCGCCTCCCTCGTTTATGAAGACAGCGACCTGGCCGGCATCGCCCGCCTCATCGAACTGGAGGACCGCTACGGCCAAGCCAAAATCCGTTGGGCCCTCGATAAAATGGAAGCCAAAAGCCCCTCCAACCCCAAACGCACCCTCCCCTACCTCATCGGCACCATCCGCTCCCCCGAAGAGGAATTTTAAACCCCCCGCCCTCCTCTTGCCATCGACGAAGAAAAACGTCCGCCTGCACGTCCAAAACATTTTCAAAGATTAACCCGAAATTCCCAGTTGGATCGCGGTTCGGCGCAGGTTAAAAGTGGTGCCAGAAATCAGTTGTCAAGGATTCCTTGACAACTGCCGCTGATAATAAAAGATACGTCACACGGTTTGAAAAACGCTCTCGGCGCTGTTTCCCAAGCGTTTAGCGGGAAGGACCTCTACCCGAGCCTGGAAGAAAAAGCGGCGGCGCTGTTGTTCCTGTTGGTGAAAAACCATCCGTTTGTAGACGGCAACAAGCGCATTGCCACGGCGGCGTTTTTGTAGTTCTTGGAAAAGAACGGCCGGCTTTCCCGATGGGACGGCGCCAAGCGGGTGGCCGACAACGCCCTGGTGGCGATGACCCTGCTGGTCGCCTTCAGCCGCCCCGCAATAAGCATATTAACAAACGGCATTTCAATAAGCTAATTAATATGCTAGTTAATAAGTAAGTCAATGAACATTCAAGAACTTAAAGCGGTTATTGATAACCTCCCGAACCTGGGGGCGGACAACGCGCGAGTCGAATTCAAAGCGGCGGAGCGAGGTTTTCCCAAGTCGCTTTGGGAGACGCTGTCCGCTTTTGCCAACACTCCCGGTGGAGGTCTTATTGTCCTGGGTGTTTCAGAGACCGCCACAGGACTGAAGGCGGTCGGAGTGACCCAGCCGGAAAAATTCGAGAACGACACAGCCTCCCTCTGTGACCAAATGATCCCACCCCTTCGCCCCCTTATTGAAACTCACCGAATAGGAGGGCGCTCTTTCGTCACGATTGAGGTGCCGGAAGTTTCTTTCAAAGAGAAACCCTGCTTTTACAAAGGGTCGGGTATGATGTCAGGATCGTTTGTGCGCGTGGCGGATGGAGATCGGCGGCTCACGCAGTATGAAATTCAGGGATTCCTTGATGGACGTGGCCAGCCGTTATACGACATAGAGCCTGTGCCGGATGGGACCCGGAAAGACCTGGATCCGTCCCTCATCGATGACTTTCTGAAGCGCGTGCGCCGTCGGCATCCCAAAATGGCGACATGGAATGACGAGAAGATCTTAAAGACATTTCGCATTTTAACGGAACGAGACGGACAAGAAACCACGACACTCTGCGGCCTCCTCTGTTTCGGAGAGCACCCGCAAACATTTTTCCCGGGATTGGTGATCCACGTGCTGGCTTATCCCACCGAAACCGAGGGGCAGGTGGGTGTCCACGGGGAGCGTTTGCTGGATGATGTGAAAGTGGAGGGACCGCTTCTTACGATGATCCCGGAAGCCATTGCCGCCATCAAGAAAAATCTGACCAAAAAAACGTTCGTGTCAGGCCTTTTACGGGAAGAGAAGTGGCAATACCCTGAACTGTTCCTTCGAGAGGCCGTTGTCAACGCATTGGCGCATCGGGATTATTCCCCCTTTGCTCGCGGTACCGCCGTTCAAATAAAATTGTTTCCCTCCCGACTGGAAATCAGTAACCCCGGCGGTCTGTTTGGGCCTGTCACAGAGGAACGCCTGGGGGAGCACGGCCTTCAAGCTTCACGAAACAGTTTTCTTATAAAACTTCTGGAAGATGCGCCTGTGCCGGGGGAAGACCGGACGGTCTGTGAAAATCGCGGTACCGGCATTCCTTCGATGATCGTCGCCCTTCGGGAGGCGGGGTTGGAGACCCCCGAATTTATTGATGGGCGAAGCCAATTTCGCGTCCTTTCCAGAGACCATTCTCTCTTTGATATGGAAACCCTTGCTTGGTTAAGTGGATTCAAAAATATTGAAATGAACGAACATCAGCGTTACGCCCTCGCGCATCTCCGAAAAAGAGGCCGGTTGACGAATCCCGAATACTGCCGGATGAATGACTGCGATTCTCGCTTGGCCACGAAAGAGCTGAGTGAATTGACGGAGCGTGGACTGATCATCCCTCACGATGCGCGGCGATGGCGGTCCTACACGCTTCCACAAATCCAAGGCGCCCCGGTAAAAGGCGTGCAAAAAGGCGGAGCGTTGCGCCGAGACTGGACCAACGCCATCATGGATCTGTTAATGCGGAGAGGGGAAATGAGCCGAAAGGAGATTGAAGAAGCTCTTTCTCTTAAACAACAGACGGTTCAATATTGGCTGAGCAAGCTGATCAAGAAAGGTCGCTTGAAAAGGACAACGCCAGCCCAGCGGGACCCAACGGTCAAGTATAAGGCCACTGAGAAATGAGCTTGTTCCGAAACTAGGAGCCTGTGATTGAGGAGCGCAAACCTATGGACATTGAGCGTACCTGCCATGTATAAGCTTTTCCATACAAAGCTGACAGTTGGTATGCTCTGTATGGCTGTTGTGGCCTGTTGCTGGGGTGAGGTAATGGCCAGCAGTCTTGCCGTCGGACCCGATAAGCCCTATAGAACTATTGCCAGTGCTTTGGCTGTTGCCGCGGACGCGGATATAATCGAAGTGGATGCCGGAGTTTATGTCAACGATTATTGCGTGGTACGACAGCACAATCTGACCATTCGCGGCAAAGGCGGGCGGGCTCATATTTCCGCCAACGGCCTGATCCCCAATGGCAAAGGGATTATTCTGCAGCGAGGCAGAAACTTGACTTTAGAAAATCTGGAATTGTCTGGTGCCGCAGTGGCTGACCAAAACGGCGCCGGATATCGTTGCGATAATGGCGGGTCCAATGTCGTCATTCGACACTGCTATTTTCATCACAACGAAAACGGAATTCTTTTGGGAATAATTGATCCAAACAATGAGGTCTTAATCGAAAATTCCGAATTTGCATACAACGGATCTGGTACCGGACAGACACACAACATCTATGTTGGGCATGTTAAAAAGTTTACTTTGAGATTCAGCTATTCCCATGATGCCAATGTCGGTCATTTGGTCAAATCGCGGGCGAATGAAAATTTTATTCTCTACAACAGGTTAACCGGAGAAAATGGAACCAATAGCTATGAAATTGATCTGCCAAACGGCGGAAATAGCTACATCGTGGGCAATGTCATCCAACAATCTCCTCGTTCGGAAAATGGAGGTTTCATTAGTTATGCCAGGGAAGTGAATGCCGCCAACGCGTGGAATCCAGGCAGGGAGTGCTATGTCATTAACAATACGATGGTTAATGATCGCAGTCAGGGCTGTTTTGTGATGTACCACAAAGACACAGCGCTCGTGAAATTGCAGAATAATATTTTTGCTGGAAGTGCCACCCTCTATGATTCGCCTGGAGGAATGGCGCCGGAACGAGTCTCCAATTTGATAGTAAACTCTGATCCAGGCTTTGTGAATAGGTCGGCGTTTGATTATCACCTGACCTCTTCGACAATCGCGGCTATCGATCAGGGCACTGCTCCAGGAATGGCCAATGGTTTTAATTTAACCCCAGCGTATGAATATGAGCATGTGGCCTTAAGTTCGCCTCGGCCCGCCGCCATAAAAATTGACATTGGCGCTCATGAGTTTTCCCTTAACGGTGAGGACGAGGGTGAGGACGAGACTGAAAAAGTTCATGCCTACCCGAACCCGTATTGGCCGGGGTCGGGCGGCAGGTATGACGGATCGGGGGTTGTTTTTTCCAACCTGCCGATTTCCGCGAAGATACAGATATACACCATCCACGGCACGCTTCTGCGAACCTTGGAGTCTTCCTCCGAAAGGAGAACATGCACATGGGACGGCCTCACAACCGGTGGTGATGCGGTGGCGAGCGGCGTTTACTTCGTCAGAGTTGAAGGAAGTGGCGGAGTTCAAACGCTTAAGGTGGTGGTGCAACGATGAAAACATCAAAGAAAGGAGACGGGACGTTCTCCGTTTATCCGTTTACTTGGCACGAGATGCGCGAACTCTCCCTTCGAGAACAATCCACTCTCTCGTCTCATTGGGGGTCAGCTTCAACTCGCGGTTTATGGCTTGATCGCCAGGATCTGAACGACGGCGCTTATGCCGTTATGCCCGGCTCCTTCGCGCACGTCGCGCTCGATTTCGCGCGCTAATAGAAAATGCAGGCCCGTCAATTCCCGACGCAGGTCCTCCACGTTCATCAGGAGAAAGGGATCGGCGGGTCCGCCAGTTCTCTTTTCGATTTGGCGGGGCGTGTAGGCTTCCAATAGAAAGACCCCTCCGGTCGCCAACCCGGCAACACACCGCTGGTGCAGGGACGCGCGGGCGGGGGCGGGCATGTGGGCCCAAATGGAAACGATGCCCTGCCAATAACCCGCGGCCGGTTCGAAGGTCCCTAAGTCGGTTTGGATGGTTTGAATGGAAACGTTCCGTTCCGTGGCCAGTGCGCGGGCCTTGGCGAGTCCCACCGCGCTTTGGTCGACCGCCGTGACCTGAAATCCCTGTTGGGCGAGAAAGCCGGCGTTTCGCCCTTCCCCTTCGGCCAAGCACAACACGCGACCTTTCGGCAGTTGCGCGGCATGGTCCCGTAAAAAATCATTGGGTTCCCGCCCGTAAAAAAAATCCTTCCCCGCGTAGCGCTCATCCCACATCGAAGATTTGAACATGATCCTCTCCTTTTTTTGCCCGCGGCCCTGGCGAATTCTTTCGAGTGTAGCGGTTTGCGGCGGCCAGCGTCAACGCGTCTTCCGTCGGTTTGACTTATTATTGGACATATGTTTAATTATACGCATGACCAATTTAATGTCATGACCCGACCCTCCCGCGACATCGACCAGAAACTCCTGGCCGCCGCCCGTGCTTTGGTGGTGGAAAAAGGCTTTGCCGCCCTCACGGTTCGGGCGGCGGCGGCCCGGGCCCGGGTCAACCCGGGCATGTTCCACTACCATTTCAAATCGAAACGGGCGTTCAAGCGCCGCGTGCTGGGGGCGGTTTACGAGGACTTTTTTGAACAGTTTTCCGGCGCCGTTCAGGGAAACGATCCCCTGGACCGCCTGCGCCGATCGCTTCGATACCTCGGCCGGTTTGCGCGGGACCATGGGCGGGAAGGGCACACGTTGATTCTCGACGCCATCGGCGGCGACCGCGACACGCTGTCGTTTTTTCGGGAGAACTTTCCTCGTCATTTGACGGTGATCAAGGGTCTGGTGGCGGATGCCCAGCGGGCGGGGGCGCTCCAACAGACCCCTTTGCCTTTCGCCATGACAATGATCCTGGCCGGTGTGGGATTTCCGGCCTTCCTTTTTGAGTCCTTTCGGTCCACCGGAACAAAGAAACCCTTCGGCTTTACCATCGACGAATTATCGAACTCCCTTTTCACGGACAAAGCCGTCGATGATCGGGTCGAAGCGGTTCTCCGCGGACTCGGAGCGGCCCGATGAAAAAAATCCTTCTGTTGATTCCGGCCCTGTGGGGGTTCGCCTGGGGCGAAACTTTGACCTTGGATCTGACCACGGCGGAGAAAGAAACCCTGGCCCATTCCCCGCGGCTGGCGGCGGCCCGCGAATCGGCCCGGGGGGCGGCTTTTCAGGCGGGCGCCCAGCGGTCCCGTCTCTGGCCGGCGATTGGGGTAGAAGGGTACTACCGTTACCAAACCGAGGTGGCGACCCTGCGACCTTCACCCATGGCTCCCGCCGTTGAACTGGGGGATAACCCCAACTATTCGGTCGGCCCCGCCGTGAATTGGCTGGCCTGGGACTCAGGGGCGATCCGGTACTCCGCTCGCGCGCTTGCCGGTCAGGCCTCCGCTCGGACCGAAGATGTCCGCGCCACCGAGAACCAACTTCTCTTGGCGGCCCGGCGCGGTCTCTTTCAGGTCCAGGGAACGGCCGAGCGCCTTCGCCTTCTGGCGGACGCCCTGATCCTCGCCCAGGCGCAGAGGGACGATGTGGACGTTCGAACCAACGCCGGCGCCGCCAGCCGTCAGGACCTCCTCCAGGCGGAAACGGAAGTGCTCACACGGCGGCGGGAATTTCGTGAAGCCCAGACGGCTTTCGCCGTGACTTTACGGGACCTCTTGGCGCTCATGGGATCGACCGCCCAACAGGATTTGACCCGCCCTTTGCCGGCCGATCTCGCCGCCCGTCGGCCCAAGGGCGTTCCCTCTCCCTCCGCGACCATCGTTTTGTCGTCCCCGAACGTTTTGCGGTCCACCTTCGCCCCCGCCGCGGGTCGGCCCTTTGACGCCGGCCGTCCTGAAATCGTGGCCCTGGCCCTTCAATCGAGCGCCGCCAAGGATTCGGCCCGCGCCGAGCGCGCGGGGCATTGGCCGACGCTTCAGCTCGCCGCCAAGGTGAGCCGGGATTACCCGAATGGCCCGGTGCACGAGGAAATCACGCAAAAACAAGCGGGCGCGGTGGCGCGGTGGCCCCTTTTTGAGGGGGCGCGCGTGACCCGGGAAGTGCGGGCCAAGGAATCCCTGGCCCAAGCCGCCGAAGACCGGCGGCGCCAAACTGAGGAGGATCTCCTTCGTGATTGGCGGAGAGCCCGGGAGCAATTGGCCGGGTTCGAGGAAGAGGAACTCATCATTCAGGAATCCGTGGAACAGCGCCGTCGGTTGGCCCAGCTTATCTACGAAACCTATCAGCTCGGCCGAGCCACCTTCCTGGAAGTTCAGGCCGCCAATCTGGGTTTGCTTCAAGAACAAGTGCAAGCCGTGAGGGCGGAAGTCGAAATCCTTTCCCAATTGGCCCTGCTGTCGAGCCTCACCACCGAGGGTACCCCATGAAAACGAAACGCCTGTTCGTCCTCCTCCTCATCGCCGTGATCGGCGTCGTCGCCTGGCGGATGACCCGTCGCCGGGTCTTTCTCTACGCCGGAACGCTGGAAGCCACGGAAGTGGACATCAGCCCCCGCCTGGCCGCCCCCATCCTGGAGATCCCTTTCGAGGAAGGGGCCCGCGCCGCGCGCGGAACGATGATCGTTCGTTTGGACGGGGCGGACTTAAAATTGGCGGCCGACCAAGCCGAACGGGACTACCAACGCGGCGTGGCGTTGAACAAAAAAGGGTCCCTGCCGGACGAGGCGGTGGAACGTTTACGTTTTCGCCGGGACGACACGGCCCTGCGCCTATCCTGGTGCGCCATGGCCGCCCCGATCGACGGCACCGTTCTTCGACGGTACCACGAACCCGGCGAATGGGTGACGCCGGGTCAGAAAATCCTGACCCTGGCCGACTTGCGACACCTTTACGCCTACGTCTATGTGCCCGCGCCCGTCATGGAAAAACTGGCGCTGAACCAAACGGTGACGGCGGTTCTTCCTCTGTCCGGCGGCCGACGCCTCACGGGAACGGTGGTACACATTCGGAACGAAGCCGAATTCACGCCGAAAAACGTCCAAACCCGCACCGAGCGCGAGCGGTTGGTTTTTGGGATCAAAATCGCCTTTGAAAACACCGACGGTCAGTTGAAACCGGGCATGTCGGTGGAATTGCCCTTTTGACCGCCCTCACCCTGGCGGTCGCGGATGTGCATAAACAATTCCGCGGCGCGACGGCGTTGGCGGGGGCCGCGCTTCGAATCGAGCCGGGGACCTTGCACGGCTTGATCGGCCCCGATGGGGCGGGAAAAACCACCCTGCTCCGCACGCTCGTCGGTCTGCTTCACCCGGATCGGGGAACGGTCGTTTATCAACAGGACGGCCGGGACGTTCCGTTGTTGGTCGCCCGTCCCTTCATCGCCTATATGCCGCAACAACAAAGCCTCTACCCCGATCTGTCCATTCAAGAACACCTGGAGTTCTTCCGCGACCTTTATCAAATCGAATACGAAGCGTTCGCGGCCCGCGCGCGGCGCTTGCTTCGGTTGACGCGCTTGGAGGACTTTAAAGATCGTTCCGCGGGACACTTGTCGGGAGGCATGTACAAGAAGTTGGGTCTGATGTGCGCCCTTCTTCCAACCCCCGCCGCCCTGTTGTTGGATGAGCCCACCAACGGCGTGGACCCGATCAGCCGACGGGAGTTTTGGGACCTGCTCTACACCCTGCGGGATGACGGGATCGCCATTTTGATCGCCACGGCCTACATGGACGAGGCCGAACGGTGCGACACGGTGCATTTGATGGAGGGGGGCCGAATTTGGTCCGCCGGCGCCCCCCGGCGAATTTTGGCGGAGGAAGGGGCCTCCCACTTCGCGGAGTTGTTTGTTCGACGCGCGGCGGCGGGCGCATGAACGCGGTCGAGGTGTCCGAACTGACGGTTCGGTTCGACTCCTTTACAGCCGTCGATCGCATCACCTTTGCCGTTGGCGTCGGGGAAATATTCGGTTTTCTGGGCGCCAACGGGGCGGGCAAAACCACGACCATCCGCGTGCTCACCGGCCTGCTCTCCCCGACGGAAGGCCGCGTGCGGGTGGCGGGGCGTTCCTTCGCCGATGGGGCACGGACGATCAAATCCCGCGTGGGGTACATGTCCCAACGTTTCACCCTGTACGATGATCTCACGGTTTCGGAAAACCTGGCCTTCACCTCCGGCCTGCGAAAAATACCGCCCGCCGTGTCGGCGGAACGAATCCAACGGCTCCTCCGTTTTGTCGGGTTTAACCATTCCCCCTCGGCCTTGGTACGGGACCTTCCGGGGGGGCTGAAGCAGGACGTTTCGCTCGTGGCCGCGCTGTTGCACGATCCCGACATCGTTTTTTTGGATGAGCCGACGGCGGGGGTGTCCCCCGCCGCGCGCTCGAAATTCTGGGCGCTCATCCGCGGACTGGCCCGCGAAGGGAAAACGATATTCGTGACCACCCATCATATGGACGAGGCCGAAGAATGCGGGCGCATCGCGCTCATGCGGGCGGGTCGGATCATCGCCCTGGACAGCCCCGCCGAATTGAAGGCGCAATCGTTTCCCGATCCCCTGCTCGAAATCGAATGGACCGCCGGGGCTCCGGCGGGTTGGCGCGAGTCTCTCTTGGAAAGGGGGGCGGCGTCCGTGGTGCCCTACGGGTTGCATCACCATGTGATGGTCAATAACCGCGCCGCCTGGGACCGGTTCGTCGGCGAGCACACGGGCCGTCTCACGGTCCGGACCATTGCGCCGTCCTTGGAGGACGTGTTCATTCGGCTCGTTGAAGGCGCGGACCGATGAGCGGCGAAGCGCGCCGCTTCATCCTTGGGCGGGCCCTCTCCATCGCCCGAAAAGAAGTCCGCCACCTGTCTCGGGATCGGGTCACCTTGGCCATGGCCCTCGGGGTGCCCGTGGGTCTCGTCATCCTCTTCGGCTACGTGTTGGATTATGATGTCAAACGCGTGGGACTGCTCGTGATCGACCGGGATCAAACGCGTGTTTCACGATCGTTGGTGGACGTCTTCGCGGCCGCGGACTATTTCAGCCCGCTGGCGCTTCCCCCGGGAGCCACGCCGCTCGGTCGGCTGGAAGAAGGCCGAGCCAAGGCCGTTCTCTTCATCGAGCCGGGGTTCGCTCGGGCGACAGCCAAAGCTCAGCCGGCCCGCGCTCAAATCGTGATCGACGGGTCCGATAACCAAACCACCAGCGTCATCGCCAGCTATTTGTCCGGTCTCCAGAATGCCGCGTCCCGCTCCCTGGTTCCCGACACAGGCCCCCCGCAGGCGCGGTTACGGACCCGCTTCCTGTTTAATCCCGAACTCAACAGCCGTTGGTTTGTGGTCACGGGTCTCTTTGTCGTGGTGCTTGGCATGGTGTCCGTCCTCTTAACCGCCCTCACCGTCGCTCGGGAATGGGAGACCGGATCCATGGAACGATTGCTCTCCACGCCTGTCCGTCCGTTGGAAATCATCATCGGCAAGCTGGCTCCCTACATGGCCCTCTGTCTGGGGGCGGTGGGGCTCACCTACGGGGCCGCGCGCCTGTGGTTTGGAATTCCCTTCAACGGAAGTCACGGAACCTTTCTGCTGGCCTGTGTCCTGTTTTTAACGTGCACCCTGGCCCAGGGGTTGTTGATTTCGGTGGTAACCCGTCAACAACAATTGGCCATGCAGTTTTCGAATCTCACCGGGCTTTTGCCGGCGACGCTCCTCTCCGGGTTCGTTTTTCCCATTGAAAGCATGCCCGTCTTTTTTCGTTATCTCACCGTGCTCCTTCCCGCCCGCTGGTTTGTGGTGGCCTGCCGGGGGATTTTTCTTAAAGGGGCAGGCATCGCGGACCTGGCGCTTCCCCTGGGCGCCCTGGCGGTCCTGGGGGTCGGTTTGGTCGCGTTAGCCGTCAAAAAATTCAAGACGGATGTGGAACCATGAACCCCGCTCTTCTCGCGTTCTTAAAGAAAGAGTTCATCCAAGCCCTGCGGGACAAACGCATGCGGCTGATCCTGTTCGTGGTCCCGGTGGTTCAGATGATGGTTTTTGGGCTGGCGCTTTCCAACGAAATCAAAAATGTTCGCCTGGCGGTCCAGGCGGTCCCGAACGACCGATTGGCCCACAAAATCGGGGAACGCGCGGCGGAATCCGGCTGGTTCCATCTTGTTCCCGCGGACGATGCCGAGCCCTTTGAGTTGATTCGAACCGGTCGGGCGGACGCCGTTTTGGTGGCGCCGCCGGGCGGGCTCACGCGAGCCTTAGCGCGTCAAAGCGGGGAGGCCCAGGTCTTGGTGGACGCGACCAACGCCATTAAAGCCCGCGTGATTGAAAATTATTTGAACGCGGTTCTTTACCGCGTCTTGCGGGACGAGAACCCGACCCGTGCGCCGGAAGCCGCGGTGACTTTTGATGTGCGCGTTTTGTACAACCCGACGTTGGAAACCTCGGCCTACCTTGTTCCGGGGGTGATGGGGTTGATCCTGTGCCTGGTGACCATTCTCTTGTCCAGCATGTCCATGGCCCGGGAACGGGAAATGGGAACCTTTGAAACGTTGATCGCCGCGCCGGTGGCGCCCTGGGAATTGTTCTTGGGAAAGACCATGCCCTTCATGATCCTGGGCCTGGCGGACGTTCCGTTGATGATCGCCCTGGGCGTGGGGGGATTCCACGTGCCTTTGCGGGGCCCCCTCTGGGCGTTGTTCTTGGCGGCGGCGGTTTTTGTCGGAACGACGGTTTTTATCGGAACGCTGATTTCCACCTTCGCCAAAAACCAACAGCAGGCGATGATGGGAAGTTTCCTTTTCCTCTTCCCCGCGATTCTATTATCAGGGGTTATGGCCCCCCTGGAAAACATTCCGGCGGCCGTGGTTCCGCTGTCGTGGCTGAACCCATTGCGGTTCTTCGTCTCCCTCACGCGACAGGTCATGCTGAAAGGAACGATCGGCCCCTTTTACTGGACCAACCTGGCGGCCCTGGGCCTCCTCGGCGCGGCCGCCGCCACCGCAAGCGTCCAGCGGTTTCGACGAACGCTGTGAATTCGATCTAATGTCCTGAAGAGTTACAACCTAGTTCTACAGCGGCGTTTTTTTAGGCCTGATTTTCTGTGGGACAAGTAGGCGATATGGGGTTTTAAGAAATAAAACGCCGCTGTAGAAGTAACGTTAACCTGCTCTCTCACCACAACTTCGTAATTTGGATCAATGTCCATGACTTTTCAAGCGAGTTCGGTTGTCCGGAACCTCCGGAAAGCGGAACCCCGCAGGGGGGTCACCCCAAGAGGATTCGCACCGTGTGGGGGACCCCATCATCGGTTAAGAGGATCGCCGCTCCTCCTCTCGCCGACCGGCCATCGACTTCCACCAACGTCACGCCGCGGGAAACGTGTTTGGGGTTTTCCACTTTGATGTCGTACCGGGCGGAATGGTAGCGGAAAGAGAGTTCAAACCCCGCCCAATCGCGGGGGATGCACGGATCCATAAAAAAAGTTGTTCCGCACAATCGAAACCCCAAAATCCATTCGATTCCCGCTCGATACAACCACCCCGCGGACCCCGTGTACCAGGTCCACCCCCCTCTTCCCTCATGCGGCGCCGCGGCATAGACGTCCGCGGCGGTCACGTAGGGTTCCACTTTGTAGCGATGGATATCGACCCGCGTTCGGCCGCGGCGGATCGGGTTTAGGATCGTGAACAGTTCTCCCGCCTTGTCGCCGTCGCCCAGCTCCGCGAAAGCGAGGAGTGCCCAAACAGCGGCGTGGGCGTATTGGCCCCCGTTCTCCCGTACCCCCGGCACGTATCCTTGAATGTATCCCGGGGACGGCACGGCGTGTTCAAAGGGGGGCGTCAAAAGGAGCGCCAGGCCTTCCTTTCGTCGAAGCAAGTGCGCGTCCAGGGAGGCCATGGCCCGTGCCGCTCGAGCGGGGTCGGCGGCCCCCGACAGGACGCCCCAGGATTGCGCGATGGAATCGATGCGGCATTCCGCGTTGACGGCGGACCCCAAAGGGCTTCCGTCGTCGAAATAGGCCCGTCGATACCATTCCCCATCCCACCCGTTCCGTTCCACGGCGGATTTCAGGTCTCCGACGTGAAGCCTCCACGTCTCGGCCCGGGCCGTCTCGCCCCGCGCCTCGGCCACCTTGGCGAATTCCCACAACGTGGTATGCAGGAACCACGCCAGCCAAACGCTCTCTCCCTTTCCCTCATGGCCCACGCGGTTCATTCCGTCGTTCCAGTCCCCGGTTCCGATCAGAGGCAGTCCGTGCGCGCCGACAGAAAGGCCGAGGTCCAGGGCCCGCGCGCAATGTTCAAAAAGCGTCGCCTTTCCGCTTGAGGTTTGGGGAAGGAAATAGGCATCGTCTTTTCCGGCCGGGACCGGAGGCCCTTTCAAAAAAAGGATTTGTTCGTCGAGAATCGCCGTGTCCCCCGTCACCTCCAGGTAATGGAGGACCGCGTAGGGGAGCCACGCGGCGTCATCTGAAATCCGGGTTCGAACGCCTCGGCCCGAGGGAGGATGCCACCAGTGTTGAACGTCGCCTTCCGGAAACTGACGGCCCGCCGCCCGGAGAATGTGTTCCCGGGCGATGTCTCGACGTGCCACCACGAGCGCCAAGACATCTTGAAGTTGGTCGCGAAACCCGTAGGCCCCTCCCCCTTGATAGAGCCCGGTGCGCGCCAGGACCCGGCAGGCCAGGGTCTGGTAGAGGAGCCAACGGTTGAGCAGAAGGTCCATGGACGGATCCGGCGTGCGAACCTGCACGGCGCTCAAATCGCTCTCCCATCGCTTTCTGACTTCGGCGAGCGCGGTCTCCAAATTCAGTCGCCGGTAGCGTTGGATGAGGTCCAACGCGTGGGCGCGGTCAGTCCCTTGGCCGAGAAAAAAATCCATCCGGACTTCCTCGCCTGGACGAAGAAAAACAACGGCTTGAAGTGCCGCGCAGGGGTCCCGTCCGGCGCCGACCTCCCCGGACAACCGCTGAAGTCCGTCCAGAGCGGCGGGTCGCGCCAGGGTGCCGTTCCGGCCGATAAACTCCGTGCGGTCCCCCGTCCAAGATGTTTGTTTCCCAGCGAAATCGGCGAAGGCCACGCGTTCGGAAAACTCCTCGTTCCAGGAGTTGCGGGCGAGAAAAGCGCCGCTCGGCTCGTCGATTTCGGTGATGAGGTGCGGGCGGGAGGTTTCCCGCGCTGTTCCCAAAACCCACTCCACATACCCGGTGACCGAAAGACGGCGCGGACGACCCGAATGGTTGGTCAAGGTCAGTCGGGAAATTTTGATGGGGTCGTTCAGCGGGACGAACTGGAGCAGAGTCGAAGCGATGCCGTGGGAGCGATAGTCAAATCGGCTGTACCCTTGGCCATGGCGACTGATGTAAGGCGACCCTTCTTCTCGAATCGGTAGCGCGGTGGGGGTCCAGACATCACCGCTCTCCTCATCACGAAGGTAAAAGGCTTCCCCCGGCGGATCCTCCACGGGATCGTTGAACCACGGGGTGATGCGGTTTTCCCGGCTGTTCAAGGCCCACGTAGGACCTGAACCCGATTCGGAAACCTGAAACCCGAAATCGGGGTTCGCCACGATGTTGATCCACGGGGCGGGCGTCCATTGGCCCGGCGTCAAAATCGTCACATACTCTCCTCCGTCCGCTGAAAATCCCCCGACCCCATTAAAAAATTGAAGCCGGGGAATAATAACGGTCGGCTCGCTGAAAATCTGCGGGCGGGGTTTTGGGGAAGGAGGGGAAACGGCCGTCGATTTTAAAACCCGGTCCACTCGATCCATCTGTTCGGTCATCGACCCGCGCCGGCTGAGGAGAACGACCCGGGCGGCTACCTCCAACAGCTGGGTGTCCTCGCTGGAGAGTTGGTCCGCGCGGAGAACGAAAATCCGGCCCTTGAATAGGTTCGTCTCATGCCGTTGGGCCGCTTGCCGTGTGCGGACGAGCGTCTCCAACAGGTGTTGCAGGTCTTGGTTGTAGGACGGAGGTTTTTTGTTCAGGATGACAAGGTCCACTTCCAATCCTTTCATGCGCCAAAATTCATGGGCCCGAAGGATGTCCCGGACGATGTCCCGCTCTTCGGGCTCTTCAATCTCGACCAGGACGATCGGAAGGTCTCCCGAAATTCCAGAGGCCCACAGGCCCGACGCTCCGCGCGTGTTCCGTTGCAGGAAATCGGAAGAGGGGCGGAGGGAAGGATTGGAATGGAGGATGCGTCCCGCCAACTCCTGGAAAAGGTGGTCCTCCCCCGGCGCCATTCCCAGGTGGTGCTCCTGAATTTGCGATTGGGTCCAGGCCAAATCGACGGCGCGTTCAAACATTCCGGGGTCGTGGTACTTGTCGGCGAGGGACACCGCGGCCTCACGGGAGGGGGCCGCGAGGGTTGTAAACGTGATGCGCGCGGTTTCGCCCGGCTCAACGCGCACGCGGCGGCGCAGGCTGACGATGGGGTCCAGCACAGCGCCCACCGTGTTGGAAAGGGGTTTTCCATCCATCACGCTGATCGGCGCGCGCAATCCCCGCCCTCGCCCCAGGAACCGGGCCCGGTCGGATTCGTATTCCGGGGGGCCCAGAGGGGTCCCTTCTTCCGCGATCACATGGGCGACCCAGGGGGAGGGATCCCCCGGTTCCCGGCCCTTCCGCGTGCAGAGGAGGCTGTTGATCCCCGGCACGAACTCTGTGCGAACAAAAAGGTTTGAAAACGCCGGATGGGCGAGATCGGCCGCCGGGAGAGCCAGAACGATTTCCGCGTAGGAGGTAAGCTCGATGTCCCGCGGAGCGTTTCCCAGATTTTGAACAGTGACCCGGCGGACTTCCGCGTCATCTTCGGGAGAGACCACAATTTCAAGGGTCGTCGCGATGGACCCGTCCCGCCGGCTGATTTTGGCGCGTTCTCCAGAAAAATCGACACTGTAGGTTTCCGGCTCCGTGCCCATCGGTTGGTATCCCGCGGACCAGACCCTTCCACTTTGGACGTCTCGAAGATAGAGGCAGGTGCCGTGAGCGTCCCGCGTCGGGTCTTCCCGCCATCGAGTCACCGCCAGGTCTTTCCAACGCGAAAAGCCGGACCCGGCGGCGGTCACCATGACCGTGTATCGCCCATTGGACATCAAGTGGGTGCGGGGAGGGGTGTCGTGGGGAGATTGGAAGAGACGGAGAACCGGGAGGACCAAAACGTGGACGTCGGTTTGGGGCTCCTCGGCGCGAAGGCGGGTGGTGCGGAGATCCCGAGGAAGTCGCTCCTGCAAAAGGAGTTCGGCCGCTCGGACCTTGGGCTCGGCGTGAAACCGGGTCCGCATCACGCCATCGAAAAGAACGTTGGCCAGCGCCACGAGGGACATCCCCTGGTGATGCGCCATGAACGTCCGCACCACAACCATTTTTTCGTGGTCCGGAAGACGCGTGGGTGTGTAATCCAACGAATCGTAGAAACCGAACCGCCCATCGGCCCCCTGTTCCACCAGGCGGCTGAAATTGTTCGCGGCTTCGAACGGATCCACCATCGCGGCCAAAGCGGTGGCGTACGGGGCGATCACCAGATCCTCCGAAAGCCCCCGCTTCAAGCCAAGCCCGGGAACGCCAAAGGTGGAGTATTGATACGTAAAGTCGAGGTCTTGCGCGTTGAAGGCGGACTCGGAAACGCCCCAGGGGACATGGCGCTCTTTTCCGTAGGCGATTTGACGGTGAACAACGGCGCGGCAGGCATGGCCTATCAGGCTCCCCGCGGGGGTCTGCATGACGAGGGAAGGCATCAGGTATTCGAACATCGATCCCGACCAGGACAAGAGCGTCGAGCCCCGCGACAGCGGCGCAAAGGACCGCGCCAGACGAAACCAGTGCGCGGCCGGAACGTCTCCCTTGGCAATGGCGACAAAACTGGCGAGCCGGGCTTCGGAAGCCAGCATGTCGTAGTGAATGGGGTCCGGTTTTTTTTCCGCTGGTTTAAATCCGATAAAGAAGAGTTTTTTCGTCGAATCAAAAAGCAGGCCGAAGTCCATGGCTTGGACGGTCTGATCGCAGGCGCGCGCCAACGCCGCCAGACGGCGAAGCAGGTCCGAGGGGTCCTGCTCCGCGGAAAGGTCCCGCCCGTGTCCATCAATCTGGCGAAGAAGGAGATCCGACCATTCTAAAACGTCCCTGTTTCTCTCGGTCAGCTGGGCGGTGGCCAAGGTCCGCGCGATATCGCCGACGATAATCGCTTTTCCCGGAGCGGAACGAGGAAGCCGGCGAAGGCCGGCTTCAGGACATCCCGCACGTCAGCGATGCTTTCGTACAAATGCGCCTCCGTCACCGTCCCGGCGCGTCCGTGG
This sequence comes from Elusimicrobiota bacterium, assembly GCA_016715645.1. Taxonomy (GTDB): domain Bacteria; phylum Elusimicrobiota; class Elusimicrobia; order FEN-1173; family FEN-1173; genus JADKHR01. Next base: position 39,897 of record JADJZR010000028.1, read on the forward strand.
CCGCTTGGGGGGCCGGCGGATTCTTCGATCAAATCCAGGACGTCCTCAAGCCCTAAGATCACGTCTCCTCGGGGAAACGGGGTGACGGCGAGTTCCCGGCACGCGTTGCCCAACGCCCATAGGTGTCCGGCCAGGTTCCCGTTGTCCACGGTCGAGACGTAGGGCGGGTCGAGCGGGCGAAGGTCTTTGGTGTCGTACCAATTGAATAAATGTCCCTGGTGCCGCGCCAATTTCTGAAGGGTGGACATCGTGGCTTCCAGCCGATCGACCATCTCCGCGAGCCCGATCCACCCAAAGTCACGGGCGGCCGAGACGGCCAGGAGGTAGAGCCCGATGTTGGTGGGCGAGGTTCGGTGCGCGACGACGGGGTGAGGGGATTCTTGAAAGTTGTCCGGCGGCAGGAAATGGTGTTCGGCGGTGACAAAGGTTTCGAAATACCGCCAGGTCTTGCGGCCGATTCGCCGCAGAGAACGTCGGGCCGCGGCCGTAAGAGGACGCGCTTGGTCACGACTCGGCGGCTGGCTAATGTGCGCGGACACCCAGGGGGCCAGGAGCCACAGGAGGGTCCAGGGGATCAAGGACGACCAGGGCGCGGGAACCCCCACCCCCCAGGTGAGCCCGACCAGCCCCGCGGCCCCCATTGGGGTGATTCCAGCGCGCGGGAACGGTTTTCGCTTTTTTAGATCAAAGAGACTTTTGATCTGCGCCGCGCTGACCCATTCAAGGAGCCGGCGCCGTCCGATCAGGAGCCGGTACAGGGTGCGGAGAATCGCCCCTGATAAGGCGCGGGCCTGCCGCGCAAGAAAAATAAACGCGAGGACGATCTGCCACAGCGCCACACGGAGGTCCTCGCCCCATATTTTCACATGAAGGGCCGAGGGACGCCATCGATAAAAGCGGAGGAATCCGGACAGCAGAGGGATCAGGGGCGGGAGTGCGATCGTCCCCGCGATGAACCCCATCCAAAGATATGACGTCGGGGGATTCCAAACGCAGGCGCACAACAAACCCACGAACGCGGTGGGGGCCACGAGGGACCGGCGGAGGTTGTCGATCATCTTCCACTGGGAGATGACCGGCAACGGTCTCTCTCTCTCCGCGTTGGAATTTCGAACGTCCCTCCCCCCGGCCGCCCCGATCATCCAAGGCAAGAGTTGCCAGTCTCCCCGGGTCCAGCGGTGGAGGCGGGCCAGCGAAATGTCTTCATGGGCGGGGAATTCCTCAAAAAACTCAACGTCCGTCACCAGCGCGGTCCGCGCGTATAACCCCTCGAACAGATCGTGGCTGAGCATGGAATTTTCGGACACCCGGCCTTTTAGGGCCGCCTCAAAAACGTCCAGGTCATAAATTCCTTTCCCCACGTAGGACCCCTCGCCGAAGAGGTCCTGATACACGTCCGAGACCGCGAACGCATAGGGATCCATGCCCGCGGGTCCCGAAAAAATCGCTTGATAAAGGGTTCCACTTCCGGTCATCGGCAACGTGGGCGTTATGCGGGGTTGCATGACGCCATACCCTTCCACGACCCGCCCGCGCACGGGGTCCAAAAAAGGGCGGTTCAAGGGGTGCGCCATGGCCCCCGCCAAGCGGAAGGCGGCGCCCTGGGACATCCGGGTGTCCGCGTCCAGGGTGATCACATACCGAACTCTCGGGGCAAGGCCCTTGTCCAATGGGTTTTCGATCAACGTTTCCGCCGTGTGTCCCCGGAGCCAGCGGTTCAGTTCATGCAATTTTCCCCGCTTTCGTTCCCAACCCATCCAGACGCCTTCCGTCGCGCTCCAAAGTCGTCGGCGGTGGAAGAGGTGGAACCGAAACGCCCCCTCCGGACCGGGTCCGTAACGCTCGTTCAGCCGTCGAACACCTGCGCGGGCGGCGTCAAGAAGCGCGTCATCGTCAGGAAGGTGCTCTGTGGGTGCATCCATCCAGTCGCTCAGGAGGGCGAAAAAGATATGGCCGTCCGGATTGCTCAGATAATGAATTTCCAATTGTTCGATGTATTCCTGAACACTGCGGAGATTGTTCAGAAGGACGGGCATGACCACCATCGTTGAAAAGGCGGGGGGAATTCCTTTGGAAAAGTCGAGTTTCGGAAGAGTTTTGGGTTTGACGATTTTTGACAGCAAATGGTTGATGGCCGCCACGGCGACGGACGATGCCGGGACGAGGCCCAAGAGCCCCCACGCCACGAGCGACAGCGCGTGCGATCCTTCCCGAGCGCTGGCCAGAATCGGGAAGACAAGCAACAGTCCCGTGGCCGCCGCGATGCTTCCCAGATAGATCCCGGTCGCCCATCGACGGCCGATGCGCGTCAGGCGTTGAAAAAGCGAAACCCGATAATGGATCTCCTTTTCGAACAAGACCCGTCCCCGGGCGATCAAGTAATAACCGGGATCCGTTTCTCGGGCGCTCTCACCCGCCGGCCCTTTCCCGGTCGGACTTTTTTTGGCGGCGTGGAGCGCGCGCCGCGCAATGTCCAATTCCGAAAGACCGGATCCTCGGGACAGTTCTTCGATCGCGTGGCGGTACATGTCCCGTGTGGCGAAATCCATGGACCCAAAGGCGCTTTCCGCACGGAGGACCTGGTTGACGACGGAGACGTCGTCAAAAAATTGAGCCCAGTCCACCGCGGACAACTGGCGCATGCTGGTGATCACGTTCCTCACCGTGGCGTTCATGGCGGTCTGTTCCTGGTGTTCCGCCCGCACGATGTCGTCGGCGACCACCCCCTGTGCCGTGAGACGAGCGTCCAACAACTGTAATATGGGCGCTGTTTCTCCCCCCTGATCGCGAAGTCTCTGAACGAGCTGGACGACGAACGCCCTGTCCAGGGCGCCCTTCTCTAACGGAGGAAGAATCGCCGGGGGGTCGGCGGGGGAGGGTCCCTTGAGGCCCAGGATCGCGTCGGCGAGGGTATCGGCCTCTTGGCGGGCGGTTCGCGTGTGCGTGATGCGCTCGGCCAGGCGGCGAAGGTTTTCCAGCAAGACGATGCGCAGGCTGATGGCCAAAGCCCATATTTCCCCGATGCGAAACGGCGTGACCCGTTGGTACGCTTGGGTAAACCGCCGCAGTCCCTCGCGATCAAAGCGGCTGTCGGTGTGGGCCACAAATTCCCAGGCCAGGGCGAACACGCGCGGGGTGCCGGCCCACGCCCCCTCGGCGAGTTTCGGAAGTTCTCGGTAGTAGGCCGGGGGGAGGTCCTCCATGATTTGGCGGACCTGGTCCTCAACAATATGGAAATTATCCAACAGCCATTCGGCCGCCGGGGTAATGGCCCGTTCCTCTCGAACGGCGTGGGCGATCCGCTTTTGGCACTCCGCCAGCACACGGCCGTTCTCCCGCACGCGCGGAAGGAGGGATTGTCCCCGGGAAGGCTTGTCGTTGATTATGTGAGTGGTCGCCAAGGCTTCCCCATGCAGTTCAAGACGCTCAATGCTAAAGAGTTCGGACAGGATCGGATCGTTTGGATCACGGGGCGCCGGCCCGGGAGGAACTCCTCCCGCGCTTGAGTGGAGAATCACAGGAACAGGACTCGGAGTCGGAGAAAGGACCTGACCCAAGCGTTCAACCCATCGGAAAAAGAATCTGGATCTCACCGGTTAATCCCCCTTCGAGGGGCGCCGAATCACCGGCCCCCCCTCTTACCGAAACGTTCTAATAGCAACGTCACTCTCTTGGGTTATCTTCCCCACGCCTCGAATTCCCGCAAATCTGGACCTCCCAGATAGGTCTTTATTTACACAGAGGTTACTCACCCGTCCCTGATTTAGGCTACATTCTGGGAGCCCCATTTTGCCTGGGTTTGAGGCGCGACGAGGGCGCGATGCGGGCCATCGTAACCGAGGAGCAACGAAGAAGCCGGGCAAAAGGGGGCTCCCCCGAAGGGGCCGGGCGCTTTTGCGCGGCAAGCTGCGTCGCTCGTCAGTTGCATACTCCCGGTATGCGCCTTCCTCGCTCCTTGTCGCCCCACAAAATCGCCCGGCCAGAATGTAGCCTAAATCAGGGACGAGTGAGTAATAGCGCAAACCCGAAAACGCGGCGAAATCGAGCCGCACGTCACCCGCCGCCTGACGCGCTCAAAAGCTCCGATAACGTCCCGAGCCCGACGGAGCATGTTTCACCACTTTGGTAAATCCCTCATCCGGCCCTCCGGGCCACCTTCGCATCAGCGGCTCTGCCGCCCTAGGTGACCGGAGCTCTGCGACGGTCCCCCCAAGAGGGGAAGGAAACCAAGGGTTTTCCCTCTCCTCTTGGGAGAGGGTAGGGTGAGGGAAAAAGTTACGTGAGCTTTTGGGCTACGCGCTCAAGCGACTGATGGCACTTTTCACACTCGTTAACGCCTGGCGGATTTCGTCCCAACTGCCTTGGGCGTTATGAACCCAATGGCGAACCTTTTTTTCCGCGTCGCTCTGGGTGGGCGTCACCAAGCGGGTCACCGCGGTCCCGACAGCGGCGCCGGCCAACACGGCAATTCCAAGAGACATGACGGGGTTTTTTTTAATCCAAGCCATGGCCTCGTCCAACGTGTGTTTGGCTTCCTGTTTGATTGGTTCTGAATTACGCGAAACGCGGGCACGAAAATCTTCACCCAACGTCTCAATTGTTTCTTTCACATCGGCGATTCGATCCATAAACGGACTCCTTTGGTTTTGAAAAACAATACTGACAGGTTGGACGCGCAATTCCGCCGGAAGGTTACACCCCGTGCCAACCGGGGATCCCGGTTAAATCATGATTTTGGTAACAGGAAAGTAACCCTATGGCCCTAGCCTGAGTCTAACCGAAAAGGCATAATAGTGAGAATTCAAGGGGGACCGCATGAGTGAAATAAACCAAATACCGTATGCCGCGTATAAAGTGAGACAGGATCTGAAACCCAAGGGCTTGGATGGGCTATCTGAAAAAGCGATCGATCAGCACTGGAAACTCTATGAAGGGTATGTCACCAACACGAATCTCTTAAATAAGTTGGTTTGGGATACCGGGGAGGCGAATAAAGAGTTGAACAATGCCGAACATTCTGAAATTCAAAGACGGCTGGGGTTCGAATACAACGGAATGGTCCTTCATGAACATTATTTCAGCGCGCTGGGAAAAGGAGGGGCCCCATCTTCGGATTCACCGTTGATGTCACAACTGTCGAAAGATTTTAAAGGGTATGAGCGCTGGAAAAAGCAGTTTATCCAGATTGGGAATTTCCGCGGGGTGGGATGGGTCGTTCTGAGCTATGATCCGTTCTTGAAACGGCTCAACAACTTTTGGATCACCGATCATGAAGTGGGGCATGTGGCGGGTTTTGTGCCGATCCTGGTCATGGATGTGTGGGAACATGCCTACGTCCTGGATTTCGGATCTCTGGCGTCAGGCGGGTTGGGCCGACCCGCCTATCTTGAGGCCTACTTTAAAAACATCAATTGGAACGTGGTCGAGGAAAGACTGCAAAACGCGCTGACCCTAAAATCGGACCGTTAAATTTTATTGACGACGATCAATTCACCGTCCGGCTGGCCGTCCGCGCCTTCAAGGGAAGTGCGCGTGTAGGTGACGGGGATCCCTTCGCCGCTTTTTTTCTGCAGGGTCCCGGGGACGCCGACCGGTGGCCGATCACCCAAAGCGGGATTGGTGTGTTCTAACAACCCAGTCAAAAGAGCGGACATGGGTTTGCCGAAAAGAGCGTCGGGTGTCCAGCCCGATAATTTTTCGGCGGCCTTATTCATGTAAATGAGAAGGCCGGCTCGATCGGTGGCGAACAGGACACCGGCGACGCTATCGAGAGCGCGGGCGTGCCAGCCGTCCATTTCGCCGACCACGCGCTCCATCATGTGGCGGTGAATGGCCAACTCTATGACAACTTGAAGGGATCGTGTTTCAAACGGTTTCAGGATGTAACCGAACGGCATGGTGGCCTTGGCCCGGTCCAGCGTGGGGGCATCCGCAAAGGCGGTCAGGTAACTGACGGGCACATCGTATTCCGCGTAAAGGTGTTCCGCCACTTCAATGCCGTCTTGGGGCCCTTGGATTCGAATGTCCATCAAGACAAGGTCAGGTCGATCTGTTGTTACGCTTCGAATCGCTTCCTCTCCGCTGGCCGCAATGGCAGTCACGGCATACCCCATTCTTATCAAAAGCCGTTTTAGATCTTCCGCGACGATCCGTTCGTCTTCAACGATTAAAATCCGTTTCTCAGGCATGGAATTCTCCTCTTGTTTGCGACCGCACAATGGGATCTTTGAATTCAATGATAAAACGCGTGCCGGGGGCGCTCTGCACACGTATCTGTCCCCGCAACTGTTCTGTCAACATATGAACCAAGCGCAAGCCCAAGGACGTGGTTGATTCGTAATCGATGGGATGGCTTAACCCCACGCCGTCGTCCGCGACCGTCAATTCGTATCCCTTGTTGGTCGGTAAAGCACGAAATTTTACCAAGATAGATCCCGTTCGGGTTCCGGGATACGCGTATTTGAGAGCGTTAGAAACCAATTCCGTTATAATGAGACCGCAGGGGATAGCGATGTCGAGGCTTAAAGGAACCTTGTCCACGTCCAAGCGGATTGACACCTTATTCATTTGAACGCTGTAGGTCCGGAGCAGGCTATCCGTCAGTTTGTTCACATAGTCTGAAAAGTCCATGCGCGCCAGGTCCGGCGATTGGTAGAGGCATTCGTGAATAATCGCCATGGATCGGACACGATTTTGGCTTTCCAAAAAGATGGCCAGAAGCGCGGGGTCCTGAATGTTTTCCGACTGTAGGCGTAGGAGGCTGGACACCAACTGAAGATTATTTTTAACCCGGTGGTGAATTTCTTTCAAGAGCGCTTCTTTCTCGTGGAGAGACGCGGTGAGTGTGTCTTGGATTTGTTTTCGGCGGGTAATGTCCCGGACCACTTGAGAGTATCCCAAAAAATCCCCCTTGTCATTAGTAAAAGGGGTCGTGACGATTTCAGCCCAGAAAACGGTTCCCCCGTTTCGGACCCGCCACTCTTGTTCTTCAAAAACGCCGTTGAGCTTCGCGCCGTCAAAAACGCGTTGCATCTTATCGCCTTCTTGGTCTTTCACGGGGGAAAACCGCGAAATAAGGTCTCCCAGAACCTCTTCTTCCCGGTATCCAAATATTTGTTCAGCTCCCGCATTCCAGGTGATGATGTGCCCGGTGGAATCTAAAAGCACGACCGCGTGATCTTTCAGACTGTTGACGAGCACGCCGTAACGATCCTGGCTCGCCTTCAGTGATGACTCAATGTTGCGGCCAATCACCACGGCGCTTTGAAACGAAAGGTAAACAATAGCGAGTAGAGACAGGAGGAGAACCAGAAAGGAGGAAAGGACGAGGTGTGTGCGCCCATAAGAGGAAACGTTTAGAACGTCAAAGGTCAACGCCGCCGCGGCCACCGGAAGGAATTGGCGAAGGATCATGGCTCGAACCGACGACCCCATGAGGAAACGCAAGGGAAAACACCGCGGCCCCAACCATCGCAAGACGGCCAGCCCCCCGACCATCAGACACACGGACAATAGAAATAGAATGGTTTGTTTGGCATCGTTAAAAATGGAAAGGGGGGCTCTGTGTAGCGCGGCGAAGACAAAGACCCCATTGGCGAGGATCAATAAAAAAACCAAGCCGCCAATCACGTCGTTTTTTCCAGGGCGTTGGCGCCCGTGTTCGTTATTCCAGGGAGAATGTCTCCCCAGGGACACCTCGGGGTTCTTCACTGCGCCTCCAGACCCAATGAACGCATCAAATGTATTTTGTGATTTTTAAAACTAAAAAAACACCTAAGACGACGGCGATCCGCCCGCTGGACGTATAATCCCACAAGCGGCTGTAGGGCCAGAGAGGAAGAAAGACGGCCAGATAAACCAACAAGAAACCCACGATCCATTGATTTGAATAACGTCCACACATGTCGCCCCCCTTCTCTGCCTGCGAGTAGGACGCGCCATTCCGCAAAAAGGTTACAGGTCCCGCTCATCGGAATCCGCCCCGCTCGGAAAAAGACGGGTTGCTGGGATTCCCCTGTAAAGCGGCAAAGACGATTTTTCGCGCGCGGTGGAGATACACCTTAATCGTTCCGAGGGGCTTTTCAAGCCGCTGAGCGACCATTTTTAACGGGAGGTATTGGTAGTAGTGAAGAATAAAAATAAGTCGAAAGGTTTCAGGAAGCTGTTCCACGGCCAACCGAAGCGATTCCGCGTCTTTCTTTTGAGCAACGATTTCTTCAATGAGGGGGCCTTTTTCTGGGAGTTCCCTGCGGTTCGCTGATTCTTCTGGCCCCGCATCGATAAAGGAATAGCGATGTTTTCCACGTCGTCGAATATGGTTTCGCACACGGTTCAACGCAATGGTGTAAAGCCAGGTGGACAGTTTGGCTTCGCCGCGGAAACTATCGAGATGCGCATGGACGCTCATGAAGACTTCCTGCAAAACGTCTTCGGCTTCCTCACGCTGACCAAGAATCCGACACGCCATTTCCAAGAGGGGCGGTCGGTGCCTCTTCATAAGGACGGCGAAAGCCGGACCGTCTCCGGTCAGAACAGCGGAGATAAGGTCCTGGTCGGTGCGGGGTTGGTCATCCTTGTCTTCGAGTGTCAAACACTCCTCCAGAGTCGAAGCCCCTCCATCATATATCTTTGACCTCTTAACGGGGGCGCTTCCCTTGAAAATAGCGGACCATCCCCACAATAACGGCGAGAATGAACAACAGATGAATGAACCCTCCGAGCGTATGGGAACTCAGCATTCCAAGGACCCATAAAATCAGTAAAACAATAGAAATCATTTCCAGCATTCGGACCTCCCCTGATTGGCATAAGGTAGGACTCCAAAACTATGGTCCAGGTAACACCGGAATGGGAGGTGTAACCTTTCCGGCGGATTTTCTGTCTCAGTTGGCGGAAGGGTAAACGGAAAGAATTTTCGTTTTTGCCATTTTGGATTCAAAATTAAAAGGAGAATTTATGCTCTGGACAATCGCGCTGGTGTTCTTGGTTTTATGGGGGCTCGGGTTTGTGAGTTCTTATACGATGGGCGGGTTCATTCACATCCTGTTGGTGGCGGCGGTCGTATTGGTTCTTGTTCGCCTCATTCAGGGTCGGCCCGTGTTGAAAGGGTAATTTAAATTCAAAAAAAGAGAGGGACAACGTATGAAATCAAAGATAACATCGCTGTTGCTATTATCGGCTGTCGTCGTGGGGCAAAATGGTCTCTACGCAATTCCCGTTGCAGAACAACCGCTCTACCAGGTCACCGTCGTGCAAAGCGCGGCACAGGCCATTAACTACCGCAATCTCAACGGATCCGTTGAGATTGATTTCAAAGGAACTGTGCTCTCGCCCAGCGCCAAAGGCATGGCGTCCATCAAGAACAAAGCGGGGGTGACAAAAATTGAAGCGGAATTCGAAAACTTGGCCTCGCCAACCCAGTTCGGCCCGGAGTATTTGACTTACATCTTCTGGGCCATCTCTCCGGATGGAAAAGCGACGAACCTTGGCGAGCTGATCGTCAAGAACGGGAAAAGTCAAATTGAATCAAAAACGCCTCTTCAAGCGCTGGGCTTGCTTGTGACGGCGGAACCCTACTTCGCCGTCTCGCAACCCAGCAATGTCGTGGTGTTGGAGAACGCGATCAAACCCGACAACAAAGAAAAGGTTGAACTTATTGACGCGAAGTACGACCTGCTCCCGCGCGGGGAATACACCAAAAACATCGCCGCTACGGATCTCCAGGCGACGGTTATGGACAAGAAAACGCCGTTCAACGTCTACCAAGCCCGAAACGCGGTCCGGATTGCCAAAGCGTCCGGGGCGGAGCTCTACGCGGCTGAAGGGTATAAGAATTCGGAGCGGTTGCTGGCCCTGTCCGAGACCAAAGCGGGCGGAAAGAAAGGCCGGTCCATGACGGCACGCGAAGCCGTTCAATCCGCCGAAGACAGCCGATCGCTGAGCGTGAAACGCCAAGCGGACGAAACCATGGCCAACGACAAGAAGACGGCTCGGGATGACGTCGCGATGGCCAACAGCCAAGCGGCCACCGCCATGGCCGGACAAATGAAAGCCGAAGAAGCTCAGGGCAAAGCCGAACAGGCGAAAGAGACGTCGGACACGGAACGCGCCGCGGCCCTTGCTCTTGCCGGATCCGCCGTCGCTTCTTCCATCGAATCCCAAGCCGACGCAAAAGTGGCGCGGGCGTCTGCCGACAAAGCGGAAGAGGAAAAAGCCGTCCTGCGGGCTCAGTTGTTGGCTCAGCTGAATGCGGTGCTCCAAACCCGTGATTCCGCCCGCGGGTTAATCGTGAACGTGTCCGATACGCTCTTCCAAACCGGAAGCGCCGCGTTCGGAGCCCCGGCCAGGGAAAAACTGTCCAAAATCGCGGGAATTGTCTCTTCCCACGCCGGTCTGAAACTGGACGTGGAAGGCCATACCGACAGTGTCGGGACCGACGAATACAACCAAGGGTTGTCAGAAAAGCGAGCCCAAGCGGTGCGCGATTATCTGGTAAAACAAGGGGTGTCGGGCCTTTCCATCAAGTCCCGGGGTTTTGGAGAATCCAACCCGATCGCCTCAAATGAAACCGCGGAGGGCCGTCAGAAAAATCGACGTGTAGAAATGATTGTTAGCGGTGATGCCATCGAACCAGTCAAGTAAGACCAGACTCAATCTAAAAAAGAACCGCACCCCGGAGCAACGGGGTACGGTTCTTTTTTTTGTCTTCTCCGTCCCGCCAATCAATGGTTCCATGTATTTCTCAAAAGGTCAGAGCGTAATTAAACGCCTAATCGGCGGTTGATTCGGCGGGCGGTGTTGGACGTGTTGGACCCGGAGTGAGCCAAGCGGTGTGTGTCTTGGTTGAAGGAGGACGGTCCCGCGGTTCAGCGGGGGGCGGAGGAGCGGACCTTCGGAACGGAGGAGGAGGGGGGAAGGTTTGTCCTTTACCGTGCGGCTCGTTTCTCCAAACAGTGTGGCGAAGGGGACGTCCGTGGCGGATGTTCGGGCCCGCGCGAAGGAGATCTATGAGGAGAACGACCTGCGGCCAAAGTTCTTCAGGCGGCCTTTATCTCAACAGAGGCGGAGCGGCACGCGCGAATTGGGGGACGTTCTCAACAAATCAACTAACACGCCCAACCCGGCGCTTCATCCGCATTGAATTTGACACGGAACAAATCCTTGATGACGTGCCAATTCTTTTCAGAGATTTCGGCCGAGCCGGGCATCTTGAGCCACTGACGAACGATTTTCCCCAATGGGGAAGCGGCGGAGCCACTCTGGTGGTCACCCGCCAATCCATCCAAGTCCGTTAGTTGATTTGTTGAGAACGTCCCCTTTAAGTAAAGGGGACGTTCTCAGTTTATCAGTTTACGTCCGCACCACACCCGCTTCGCTTAACACCATAGATCTTATTCAGCATTTCAAAAAAATCTTTAAGAATCAATCACACCGCAGGCCGTTCGGGTTCCTCCCCCGCCTCCGCAATTATGCTATTTTGTTCGAAGGGAAAAAGACGTTCTGTTCGTTCACTCTGGAGGATAATATGTCCACAGGCATCGTAACCTTGCATCGTGTCATCAAGGCGCCCCCCGAACGGGTTTACAAGGCTTTTCTGGATCCCGACGCCATGGCCAAATGGTTGCCCCCCCATGGTTTCACCGGCAAGGTCACTCACCTGGACGTTCGCATTGGCGGGTCCTACAAAATGCATTTCACAAACCTGTCCACGGGGGGTGTCCACACTTTTGGCGGGCGTTATCTGGAATTGGTGCCCGGCCAGCGGATCGTCCACACCGATGCCTTCGACAGCCCGAATTTGCCGGGCGAAATGAAGACCACCATAAACTTTAAGCAGGTCTTTTGCGGAACGGAACTGAACATTGTTCAGGAGGGAATCCCGACGTCTATTCCGGTCGAGGCCTGTTATCTGGGCTGGCAGGAATCTTTGACCCTGTTGGCGCTCCTGGTCGAACCGGAAATCAAAGAATAGGGTTCCAGCGTGGGTCCATCCAGTCGCTTTCCCGCAGAGTCCATTGTAACGAATCTGTTATCGGCCCTTAGAGTTGAACCCAGGAATGACTTACCGATAATTGGCGTCTGCGTGACGCCGAGGGCGTGTCGTGACGAATGATAAGGGCAACCCCGTGGAATCCGTTGCCGGTAGAGAGCTCCGTACTGAGCGGTGGTTCCCTGTTCCCCCGGAACGTGTTTTTGACGGCTTCCGCAACCCGGCTCAGCTGGCCCGTTGGTGGGGGCCCGCGGGGTTTCGCAACACGTTTTCGAGGTTCGAATTTCGCGAGGGGGGGCCCTGGGAGTTTGTCATGCACGGCCCCAACGGCGTGGATTACCCCAACATGTCAATGTTCCGTAAAATCGTGGCCCCGACCGCGATTGTTATCGACCATGTGTCTTCTCCGCGTTTTCAATTGAATATTTCCCTGCAAGTTGAGAACGGTGGCGTGCGTCTTGTCTGGCGGCAAATTTTTGAGACAGCGGCCCTTCGCGACCAAATCGCTCGAGTCGCCAAAGACGCCAACGAACAAAATCTGGACCGCCTCGAAGCCGAACTCCCGGGGAGGAAAGAGGGACGTTGATAGTATAGGTGAGGGCTTTCGCCGTGTTTTCGTTGTTTACAAAATTCGACGAAATTTGTCCCAATGGATGGCAATGCCCAAAAGCTCCGATAACGTCCCGAGCCCGACGGAGCATTTTTCACCACTTTGGGGAATCCCTCATCCGGCCCTCCGGGCCACCTTCCCCCAAGAGGGGAAGGAAACCAACGGTTTTCCCTCTCCGCTTGGGAGAGGGTAGGGTGAGGAAAAAAGTTACGTGAGCTTTTGGGGCAATGCAATGAAAATTAAACAACCTTGGTGATGCAAAAAAGTTCTCCCTTTTGAGGCCCCGGGGAACCGGAGAACGTTCACGGATCAAAGAGGGGGAAGACCACATGGCTTTAAAATATAGAACCAACTTCAATTCGCTGATTCCATGGAACAGCCATACGTGGTTCACAAATTAAATGGAACTTCCCCAAAATCAAAATAAGCCGTGGGAGGAACGCGGGCCACGGGGTTCGTGACGGCTTCGGTCTTTTCACGGAGCCGTTTCAAACCGGCCCTTGACGTTGGGCTCTTTTGGACATAATCTTAAATTCATGAATCTCCGGCCGTCTCCACCTTCTGGCGCGACTTCCGTTCAGTGGCGTGATCGTTTCGCGGAGGGATTGGCCCGATTCATTTCCTGTCGGGCGGGGTGGGTGGTTTTTGGAACGTTGGTGTTCGTGGGCTTTTTTTCCGCTTTCCTCCCTCAAGTGACTCCCAAAAACGACAGCTACGATTTTGTCATCGATCGGGACCCGGTGACGGATTTCTTCAATAAATTCCGGAAGATATTTGAGAAAGATGAATTTTTTGTTATTGCGTACCGAGAGCCGAACTTGTTCTCCGAGCCGCGGCTTCGGGAACTCAAGGAACTGACGCAAGCGCTCGAGAACTTAGAAGGCGTGACGGATGTCGTCAGCCTCGCGAACGTGGCTGATATGCGGGGAACGGAAGATGTGTTTGACGCCAACGATTTCCTGGAAACTATCCCCGCGTCGCCGTCGGAATTAGAGAGGTTGCGGCGGCGGGCGTTGGCCAATCCTCTGTACGAGGGGACCCTTCTATCGGCGGACGGCCAAACCACGGCCATCGTGGTGTTCACCTCGATCCCCCCGCCTGGGTCCGACCGGGACATCGAAAATGAGATCCGGGTGTTATTGAAGTCGGTGAACAAAATATTGGCTCCCTACCGCGAGCGGGGCCGGCGGATGGCTGTGGCGGGGTGGCCGGTGACCACCTATTACATGGGGAACTACATGGAAGCCGACGCGCGGCTGTTTTTCCCTATTTCCTTGGTGCTGACTCTGGCCACGATAGGGTTTGTGTTCCGAAACGTGAGACTTTTTTTTATCGCCAGCCTGGGCATTGTTTTGACGGTCATGGCCACGCTGGGCCTGGCGGGGTTGGCCAAGATCACGATCAACAACGCGTCGGTTGCGGTCATCCCGCTGGTCATGGCTTTGGCCCTGTCGGACATCATCCACATCTTTACCCATCTGGATCGCCGTTTTTTGGATGAGAGCGGTGGCCGTCCCCGGGAAGCCCTGCGACGGGTGTTGAGCGCGATCTTGGTCCCCTGTTTGCTGACCAGCGTCAATACGGGGATCGGTTTTTTTTCCTACACGTTTAACGGGGTTTTGGCCATTCGCAGTTTTGGGTGGTTAGCCGCGACCGGAATGATGTTCGAGTTCATCGTCACGTTTGGGTTTGTAGCGCCCCTTCTGACCTATTTTCGGGCGGACCGGATCTACCGGTCGGCACAAGCCCATCACGAACGTGAAATCCCACGGTTTATTCGTTGGGTTCACGGCGGTGTCACACGACGCCCCTGGTGGCCTCTTCTCCTTTGCCTGGCCGGGTTGGCTTGGGGAGGATGGTTTACCCGTGAAATCAAGGTCAATACCAACCTTGAGGAATTGTTTGATTCGAACTCTCCCCTTCGCCAAGACATCGACTTTGTCCGGAATAACCTGGCCGGGATCGAGGCCATTAACGTCGTCTATGAGTCCACCCGGGACGCCTTTAAAAACCCCGCTCTTCTCGCCCAAATCGACACGATCAACCAGGAGATCAAAGCGCACCCGCGCGTGAATTCGGTCGTGGGGGTGGGCGAGTATTTTAAGGAAATGAACAAAGCGTTCCATGCCGAGGATCCCGCGCACTACCGTCTTCCAAAAAATCAACGACTGCTGGAACAATACCTCTTGCTTTACGGACGGGACGATTTGGATGATTACATTACCCCGGCGTTCGATACGGCCCGGGTGATAATCCGCGCCGCCGCCCCCAGTTCCAACGAATCGCGGGCCCTGATCCAGGACATCCAAGGAATCCTGGACCGCCATCCCATCGCGGGGGTGACCGCCACGGTGACCGGGGCCACCGCTCTGGGCGTGCGCACCATGAAGGTCATGGTGGACGACCAAATCAACAACATCGGCCAAACGGTGATCGTGATCTGGTTGATCATGGTGGGGGTCCTGCGCTCCTGGGGATTGGCCCTGTTGTTTCTTCTCCCCAACCTGTTTCCCATCGTGATCAATTTTGGTCTTATGGGTTTCCTGGGTATTCCGTTGGATTCCGGAACGTCGTTGATCGCCGCGTCGGCTTTTGGGATCATCGTCGACGATACCGTTCATTTTTTCGTCACGTTCGCGGCCCATCGAAAGCGGGGACTGGGTGTGGCCAAGGCTCTGGAGGCAACGACGTTCGAAAAAGGCGAGGCCTCCGTGGCTTCTTTCTTAATCATGGGGATCGCTTTCGGGGTGCTGACGTTGTCTCATTTTCGACCGATCTTCTTTTTCGGTCTTTTGAACATTTTCATCTTGGTGATGGGAATGATCGGCGATCAGGTGTTTCTGAAATCCGTCCTGACCGTGTGGGCCCGTTGGGAGGACCGGGCAAAAGCCCCGCCCGTCTCAGTCGCTTAAACGGGTGGCAGTTGGGATTCGAGGACTTTGCGGGATTGGTCGGCGCGGAAAGCGTGGAGTTTTTTGCGAAGGGCCTTATCCTGTGTGGCCAGCATGGCCACCGCCAACAAACCCGCGTTGGTGGCGCCGGCTTTTCCGATTCCCAGCGTCCCCACGGGAATTCCTCCAGGCATTTGAACGATCGACAGCAACGAATCCATTCCCTTAAGCGCGGGGCTTTCCATGGGAACTCCCAGGACGGGCACCGTCGTGAGCGCCGCCACCACGCCCGCCAAATGGGCCGCTCCGCCCGCGCCGGCAATGATTAAACGGAGTCCGCGGGATTCGGCTCCCTCGGCAAACGCCGCCGCTTCTTTGGGCGTGCGGTGCGCCGACACCACCCGGCATTCGTGCGATACCCCAAAATCGCGCAACACCACAGCCGCGTGTTGCATCGTCTCCCAATCGCTTTTTGAACCCATAATGATCGCCACTAATGGTTTGTCCATGGTTTGCTCCTGATCCGAAAATTTTGGGGGGAACAGCTGTCATTATAGAAAATCGAATGTGTATAATAAAGCACCGTGTCTGCGTGCGCCCGATCGCCCGTTTTTTGTGAGTCGTGCCCAACCCGTCTCGCCGGGGTATTCGCTCGTTTATCCCAGGATCGATTGCGCGCATTGGATCGATGCAAAGCCGATAACCTTTACCACAAAGGCCAACTTGTTTTTCAAGAAGGAACTCCCGCTCTCGGCGTTCACTGTGTTTACGAAGGACAACTCAAACTGTACAAGTCTGGAGCCCATGGGAGGCCGCAGATTATCGGCCTTGCTAATCCAGGTTCGATGGTGGGTCACCGGGCCGTTTTGACCGACAAGGCCCACACGTTCACCGCGGAATCCCTGGGCGAGGCCCGTGTGTGTTTTGTGAACCGCTCCACATTTCGTTCCCTTGTCGCCAACAATCCTTCCATAGCCGATTCGTTGCTCAAAAAATTGGCTCAGGACTTGGACGAAGCCGAAGATCGCTTGATCGACGTGGTCGAACAGCCGGTGCCGGTGCGGTTGGCCCGGCTGTTGATGTCGCTCAAAGAGGGATACGGCCGGTCCACCCCCCAGGGTCTGCGGATTTCTATATCGCTGACCCGCGAAGAAATGGCCGAAATGATCGGGACCACGCAAGAAACCACGATCCGACTTCTTAGCCAATTTCGTAAAAAAGGGCTGATTCGCTTGGATGACAAGTCTATCACGCTTCTGGACATTCCTCGACTCACCCAAATCGTCAACGTCCCCACCTGACGGCCGTCATTCCCAATCGGCGTCCGATCGGGTTACAATCGGGGCAGATCGTTGCGAGGTGTCCCATGGATTGGGTACTTAATTTTAGCGAAGTGGGTCTCACTGATATCGCTCGCGTGGGGGGAAAAAACGCGTCTCTGGGTGAGCTGATCCGCGCGTTGGGCCCCGTGGGGGTTCGGGTTCCGCCCGGGTTTGCCACCACGGCCGACGCCTTTCGATCGTTCATCGATCACAATCGATTGCGCCTACCGCTCGACCACAATTTCGCCCAGTATAAATCCGGCCGACAATCTCTGAGCGCAACGGGTCGCATCCTGCGTCAATTGATGTTAAAGGGAACGTGGCCTCCAGGGTTGGCCGAAGCCGTTGTGGATTCCTACAACCGGCTCTGTCGAATGGTCGGCCGCTCGGATTTGGACGTGGCGGTTCGGTCCAGCGCCACGGCCGAAGATTTGCCCGACGCCAGTTTCGCGGGCCAGCACGAGAGCTATTTGAATGTTCGGGGCGAGGCGGCTTTGTTGGACGCTGTTCGCCGATGTTTCGCCAGCCTTTTTACGGACAGGGCCATTCGCTATCGGGAAGAAAAAGGCTTTGACCACAGGCGCGTGGCGCTGTCGGTGGGTGTTCAACGGATGGTGCGGTCGGACCGCGCCGGCGCGGGCGTGATGTTTTCGCTCCACACCGACACGGGGTTCCCCCGGGTGGTGGTGATCAACGCGGTGTGGGGTCTGGGCGAAAACATGGTTCAGGGTCGAGTGACCCCCGACGAACATGTGGTGTTTAAACCGTTGCTCCATACGCCCGGGGTGTGTCCCCTCCTTTCGTCGAGGTTGGGCGAAAAAAACTTAAAAATGGTGTACGCCGCGGGGGGACAAACGAAAAATGTTCGGACCACGGTCACCGAACAGCGACGGTTTGTTCTCTCTGATTCGGAGATTCTTTCCCTCGCCCAATGGGCTGTGTCCATCGAACGGCATTACGGAAAACCCATGGACATGGAATGGGCCAAAGACGGGCCGGGGGGGCCTTTGTATGTGGTTCAAGCTCGGCCGGAAACTTTCCAGAGCCGAAAGTCGGCCGGGGTGTTGCGGACCTTTCACTTGCAAGAGCGTGGGAAACTCTTGGTCGAGGGCCTGGCGGTCGGGGACGCGATCGCGGCGGCTCCCGCTCAAATCATCAAGGGTCCAGAGGAGATAGCCCGGTTTAGAACCGGGAACATTTTGGTGACATCCAACACCGATCCGGACTGGGTGCCTGTGATGAAGAAGGCCGCGGGGATCGTCACCGACCATGGCGGGCGCACGTCCCACGCGGCCATCGTGAGTCGAGAGATGGGCCTCCCCGCCGTGGTGGGCACCGGACGTGCGACGGCCGTCATCCGAAACGGACAGGCCATTACCCTTTCTTGCGCGGAGGGGGAACGGGGCCGTGTGTACGCCGGGGCTCTCAAATTTCAAGCGGTGGAGACGTCGCTGGAAAAACTGCCGGTTCCCAAAACCCCTCTTCTCTTAAACATCGCCAGCCCGGCGGCGGCGTTTCAGTGGTGGCGGTTGCCGGTACAGGGGATTGGGTTGGCACGGCTGGAATTTTTAATCAATGACGTGATTCGTGTTCATCCCATGGCCCTCGTCCATCCGGAACGGTTGGATTCCCTGACCCGTCGAAAAATGGGTCGGCTCACCCGGGGGTATAAGCGGCCGACCGATTATTTCGTCGATCAATTGGCGTCGGGAGTGGCCCAGATCGCCGCCTCCCAGTATCCGCACCCGGTGATTGTCCGACTGTCCGATTTCAAAACAAACGAATACGCCAACCTGTTGGGAGGCAAACCGTTTGAACCCAAAGAGGAGAACCCCATGATCGGGTGGCGGGGCGCGTCCCGCTATTATCATCCCAACTACCGTGAAGGGTTCGCCCTCGAATGCCGCGCTCTTAAAAAAGTCCGCGACGAAATGGGTTTAACCAACGTGGTGATCATGGTGCCCTTTTGCCGAACGGTGGAGGAAGCCGACAAGGTTTTGGCGGAGATGGCCAAAAACGGATTGAAACGGGGCGAGGGGGGGCTGGAAGTGTATGTGATGTGCGAAATTCCCTCCAACGTAATTCTGACGGAAGATTTTGCCGACCGGTTTGATGGGTTTTCCATCGGGTCCAACGATCTGACCCAATTGACCCTGGGAGTAGACCGGGATTCCGGCACGCTGGCATCGCTCTTTAGCGAACGCAACCCCGCGGTTATGCGGCTGATCGAAGACGTGATTCGCCGCGCCCACGCCAAGGGCCGCAAGGTGGGGATTTGCGGGCAGGCCCCCTCGGACCATCCCGATTTCGCCGAATTCTTGGTCAAAGCTGGCATCGATTCCATTTCCCTAAATCCCGACAGCGTGGTCGGCGTCATCCGCCGGCTCGCGGGTGATGGGGAACAGAAAAAATAGGCGTTCCCTTTCGGGGCCAGGGCCTGTTCGGCCCGTTGTGGAGGCCTGCCACAGGCTGGCACGACCCCTCGTCGTTCCTTAAATCCGGCCAAAATGGGGCTCCCAGAACGTAGCCTATTCAGGGGATTGGGCAGTAGGCAGGGGGGCCGGGAGGAACTCAGTGAACCGTCGGATCTCATCGCGCACCCGGCGGTAATGGGACAAGGCTTCTTCCTCGCTTTTGGCATATTTTGCCAGCGCGGGCGGGTCGTCGAATCCGACGTGGATAACCTTCGTTTTTCCGGGGAAGACGGGGCAATGCTCATTGGCGTGGCCGCACACGGTTACCACCACATCAAAATCTACGCCACCAAATTCGGCGATGTTCTTTGACCGGTGTCCGGAGATATCCACCCCCGCCTCTGCCATGACACGAACAGCGCGCGGGTTGAGGCCGTGGGTCTCGATGCCGGCGGAGTAGGCCTCAATGAGGTCGCCTTTCAACGCCCGAGCCCACCCCTCGGCCATCTGGCTACGGCAGGAGTTTCCTGTGCACAAAAATAGGACTTTTAATTTCCGATTCACAATAAACCTCCGTGAAGTGTTTCGATCGCCAAAGGCCAATCGACTCACAACGGATACCTCCTATACGCCCACCAGTGTTTTTAACTCTTCTACGCTCGGAACCCGACCGGACACTATTACCACGCCGTCCACCGCCAGAGCGGGGGTGGCCATCACGCCGAAGTCCATGATTTTTTCGATGTCCGTCACTTTTTCCAAGGTGTATTCAATCCCCAACGCCTTGGCGGCTTGCTCCGCCGCTTCCGTCAACTTCTTGCATTTCGGGCAACCCGTACCCAACACCTGAATTTTCTTCATCGCCTCCTCCTAAAAAAAGAACCCATACATCCACCCCGTGGCCGTCGCCAGCACGACGACGATGGCGACATACACCACGGTCTTTTTCGTCCCCATGATTTGTCGCAGGACCAACATGCTGGGCAGGGACAACGCCGGACCAGCCAGGAGGAGCGACAGCGCGGGCCCCTTGCCCATGCCGCTCCCCATCAGCCCTTGCAGGATGGGCACTTCGGTCAACGTGGCGAAATACATAAACGCCGCCACGACCGATGAAAAGAAGTTGGCAAACAGTCCGTTGCCACCCACCAAAGAACTCACCCAAGACGACGGGATGAACCCTTCGTGTCCCGGCCTCCCCAACAGGAACCCAGCCATTAAGACGCCGCCCAAGAGCACGGGGGTCACTTGCTTGGTGAACTCCCAGGAAGCGGCGAACCAATCGCCCAACTCGCCCTCCGACGTTGCCGTGGCAATGCCCAAGCTGACGACGCCCACGGCAAAGGCCACGACGGGCATTTGCGGAAACAGGACCCAGGCCGCCGCTGTGGCGAAGGACATGACGATGAACTTCATCCATTTAAGCTGAAACCACCGCACAAGACCCAAACCCAACCCCAGGGCGCTCACCGCCGTGATGACCCACTTGTAAGCGTAAACCGCCCCGAAAAATCCCCCCTCCCCCTTGGGGGCCCCCCAATTGGCAAACACGAGTACCCCAACCATGGCCGCGAAAGTCAAAGTCGTTTGCCAAAGGGGACGAATGTCCCCGGGCAAGACGACTTGTGCCGCCGCCCGGTCGGACTCCTCCTTCTGGAAGAAAAAGTGCATGGCCAGCCCCGCCGCAAGGCTGAAAACGACCGCCCCGATGGTCCGGGCCAAACCCATTTCCAGCCCCAACACACGAGCCGTCAAGACGATGGCCAACACGTTGATCGCCGGTCCCGAGTAGAGGAACGCCACCGCCGGGCCCAGTCCCGCGCCGCGCTTGTAGATGCCGCCGAAAAGCGGCAACACCGTGCAGGAACACACAGCCAAGATGGTCCCCGACACCGACGCTACGCCGTAGGCCATTGCCGGGTGCGCCTTGGTGCCCAGGTATTTCATCACCGAGGCCTGGCTGATAAAGGTGGAAATGGCTCCGGCGATAAAGAACGCGGGCAGGAGACACAAGACCACATGTTCCCGGGCGTACCACTTCACCAAATGGAACCCCTCCCTCACCGCCCCGTCGAACCGCACCGATCCCACCGGGATGAAATAGGCCGCAAGAAAGGCCACGACCAGCCACCCCAAGATTTTAATTTCTTTTTTCCATTCCATCTTAACTCTCCCTTGCAGGCGCGAAGAATTTCTCGCGGAAATAGAGCGACACGTTCACCAGCCCAATCATCACCGGTACTTCCACCAGAGGGCCGATGACGGCGGCAAAAGCCGCGCCGGAATTGATGCCGAAGACCGCTACAGCCACCGCGATGGCCAGTTCGAAATTGTTGCTTCCCGCTGTGAAGGAGAGCGTGGCTGATTTCTTGTAATTCGCTCCGACCTTCCAACTCATCCAGAAGCTCACCAAGAACATGACCAGGAAGTAAATCAGCAGGGGCACCGCGATTCGTATGACATCCAAGGGAATCCCCACAATCATTTTCCCCTTTAGACTGAACATGACCACGATGGTGAACAACAGCGCGATGAGCGTGAGGGGGCTT
This sequence comes from Elusimicrobiota bacterium, assembly GCA_016715645.1. Taxonomy (GTDB): domain Bacteria; phylum Elusimicrobiota; class Elusimicrobia; order FEN-1173; family FEN-1173; genus JADKHR01. The sequence continues at coordinate 61,672 of JADJZR010000028.1, forward strand.
ATCCTGGGTATGAACGATTTTTCATACCACTCCTTTCCTTTGATTTTGAGGCCGACGATCCGGGTCAACATCCCCGCGAGGAACGGGATTCCTAAATAAATGAAGACGCTTTCGCCGATTTGCCCCATGCTGACCTTCACAAGGCTCCCTTTCAGTCCCATCATTGGGGGAAGGACAGTGATGAACAAATAGGCGAAGGCGCTGTAAAAAAGAACCTGAAACACGCTGTTGAACGCCACGAGACCGGCAGCGTATTCGGTGTCCCCCTCCGCCAAATCGTTCCAAACGATCACCATGGCGATGCAACGCGCCAGGCCGATCAAAATGAGTCCCACCATATACTCTGGATAACCGCGCAGGAACACCACCGCCAAAACAAACATCAAAATCGGTCCAACGATCCAATTCTGAATCAAAGAAAGTCCCAACACTTTCCAATCCCGAAACACGTCGCCCAAGTCCTCGTATTTTACCTTCGCCAACGGCGGATACATCATGAGAATCAACCCCGCGGCGATGGGGATGTTCGTCGTGCCGACCTGAAATAAATTAATAAAACCTTCAACACCTTGAAAAAAATAACCCAGCCCGACGCCAAGACCGATAGCCAAGAAAATCCACAAAGTTAAGTGTCTGTCCAGAAACGAAAGCTTCTTCACAACGCCATCTCGTTCGTTCACAAACAACCTCCACCAAGCCTAATTGTAACAACGCCTCCCATCAACAGTTCACCACGGGTTCGCCGGGCTTGCGCGCGGAAGAGCGACCGAGAATTCGCAAATCATGCTTGATGACGGAACTCTGGTCCCACAGCGACCGCAGACAAACAAGAGATTCCTTCAAGACCCCGGGAATAGCCGGGGCGATTTCATAATGGATCCACGTCCCCTCCCGCCAATCACGAATGAGTCCGGCTTTTTTAAGGACACCCAAATGGCGGGACACTTTGTATTGCGGGGTTTTCAAAACCCGCATCATTTCGCAAACACACAATTCCCGTTCCATAAGGAGACGCAGGAGCCGCAGACGCAACGGATCGTTAAGGGCGCCGTGGAAAGAAGTTAGATCGTTTATCTTTATATGCGCCATTTCGCATATAATAGGACAATCCCTTCGTGGATTCAAGGCCCGCAATTTCGAAAGTGCAACGTTTCGCCGGGTGACAAAATGATAAAATGAGGGTCAATCAGCAACGGGTTCAGGGTCGCTAAAACCCTGAAGGATTTTGAATGGTCGGGCCGCCATTCCTATATTTTATAGGAAGGCGGTTTTTTTTTAAATGAACAAATGGATTTAGGATGAAAACGTGATTGGCCCAGAGCTCGTGGAGGTAAACATGAACCACCCTTGGCATCAATTAACCGCGGAAGAAGCCCTGCGTCTGCTTAAAGCGGACCGGCAAGAGGGATTGTCGTCCGGCGAGGTCGCCGCACGGCAAAAAGAACACGGGTTCAATGAAATGACAGCGGGAAAGAATCGCAACCCCTTCCTTCAATTCTTGTCCCAGTTCCGGCAACCCCTCGTCTACCTTTTGGTTGTTGCGGGATCGGTGACGGCTATTCTTCAGCACTGGGTCGATGCCGGCGTTATTTTCGGAGTGGTTTTGGTCAACGCGGTCGTGGGGTTTTTGCAGGAGTCCAAGGCCGAGAAGTCCGTGGAATCCCTCAAGAAATTGGTCGCCACCGAAGCGACGGTCGTTCGCGATGGACGAAAAGCGCGTGTCCCCTCTCGGGAGCTAACGTTGGGTGATATCGTGCTTTTGCAGTCCGGGGACAAAGTCCCTGCCGACGTGCGGTTGCTTGAAGTCAAGAACTTACAGGTGAACGAATCAGCCCTCACCGGGGAAGCCGCGACCGTGGAAAAAAACAGCGATCCCCTGGCGATAGAAACGGTGCTGGCGGACCGGACCTGCATGGCCTACGGAGGGTCTCTGGTCACCTACGGCCAGGCCCGGGCCATCGTGGTGGCCATTGGCGACACAACCGAAAACGGCCGCATCGCACGGATGGTGCAGGAAGCCCCCGATCTTGACACGGTCCTAACGCTCAAGATCAAAACGTTTAGCCATTATTTGCTATACGCCATCTCGGCGCTGGCGGTGGTGACCTTCCTCGTGGGGATGGTCCGACAGATTCCCCCTGTGGAAATTTTCATGACCACGGTGGCCTTGGCGGTCGGCATGATCCCGGAGGGGCTCCCAGCGGCGGTCACGATCATCTTGGCACTTGGTGTGAATCGCCTGGCGCGGCGCCGGGCCATCGTCCGCAAACTGCCCGCCGTGGAAACCCTCGGGAGCACCACGATCATTTGTTCCGACAAGACGGGGACTCTCACGCAGAACCAAATGACGGTCCAGATCCTGGCGCTGGCGCAAGAACGGTATGAGACGACGGGCGGGGGCTATTCACCCGAAGGCGCGATTCTTCGGGAGGGGCAAGTCCTCTCTTCGACGGCGACATCCCCCGCTTTGATGGAATGCTTGACGGCGGGGATGCTTTGCAACGATTCCGCTTTGACGGACACAAACGGGCGATGGTCGATTCAAGGCGATCCCACTGAAGGCGCGTTGATCGTTGCGGCGCGGAAAGCAGGATTGCGGGAGGAAGCGCTTAACCAACGTTACCCGCGTCGGGACGTCATTCCTTTTGAGTCGGACAGGCAGTATATGGCCACCCTTCATGAAGGGCCGGAGGGGCCCGTGGTTTATATGAAAGGCGCGGTTGAAAAAATCGTGGAGCGGTGTGGGGAATGGATGGTGTCTTCGGGAGAAGCGCGCCCCATCGATCAAAACCGCGTTCGAAAGAACGCGGAAGACCTCGCCAAACAGGGTTTCCGCGTCCTGGCGTTTTGCCGGGCCGCCTTGCCGTCTGGGACAGCCTCCCTCTCCCACGAGACGCTACCATCGGGCATGCTATTCCTGGGGCTCCAAGCCCTCATGGACCCGCCTCGTCCGGAAGCCGTCCAGGCCGTCAAAGCCTGCCAAACCGCGGGCATCCGTGTAAAAATGATCACGGGCGATCATGCCCTTACGGCGGCGGCCATCGCTGGGCAGATGGGGTTGGACCCGGAGGCCGCAAAAGACGGCCGCCTCCCCAAAGCCCTGACCGGTCAGGAGCTGGCCGGGGTGAGCGACGAGGACCTTCCGGAATTGGCCGAATCGACGGTGGTTTTTGCCCGCGTCGATCCCGCACAAAAACTGCGACTGGTCAGAGCTCTGCAGTCCCGCGGGCAGGTGGTGGCCATGACCGGGGACGGCGTGAACGACGCACCCGCGCTCAAACAGGCGAACATCGGCGTGGCGATGGGGCTTGGAGGCACCGATGTCGCGCGCGAGGCCGCCGCCATGGTCTTAACGGACGACAACTTCGCCACCATCGGTGCCGCTGTGGAGGAGGGCCGGGGGATTTTCGACAACCTCACCAAGTTTATTCTTTGGACCCTGCCGACCAATTTGGGAGAGGGCCTCCTCGTGATGCTCTCAATCTTCCTGGGACTGCAACTGCCCATTCAACCCGTGCAAATTCTGTGGATCAACATGACAACCGCGGTGTGCCTTGGTTTAATGCTCGCTTTTGAGCCTGTGGAGGGAGACGCCATGTTGCGCCCCCCGCGCGATCCGGATCAGCCTATTCTGACCCGCGAGTTGGTGAAGCGCCTGGTCGTTGTCAGCGTCCTCATGAGCGCGTGCGGGTTCGGCGCTTTCCTCCTCGCCAAGAAACAGGGCTTATCCATCGAAGCGGCGCGGACGATCGTCGTTAATGTGGTCGTTTTTGTCGAGGTGGCTTATCTTTTCAATTGCCGTTCTTTGGACAATTCCCCCTTCAAAATCGGATTTTTTAAGAACACCTGGGTGTTGGCGGGTGTGCTGATCATGACGGGATTGCAGGTTTTGTTGACCTATGTTCCTGTCATGAACAACCTGTTCCACACCGCGCCCATGCCTTTGCGAACGTGGGGATGGGTTTTGGCGGCCAGCGTGCTGGTTTATTTTGTCGTGGAGGCGGAGAAGGGAATCCGGCGTCGCTTGCGATAGCCGGGATTCCCCGGTCGAACGGGGCACCCGTCGACAGGAACGGATTATTCCGGGATTGTCATCGACACGTCTCGGACCTCATCGCCGCGTTCGCGTTTTTGCCCATCGGGGATTAGGGTGTTCGCCGGGTGGCGTCCCTTTTCTACGATTTTCTAGAGGCGGATCATGTCGGTGCCGGGGTTCAAAACGGCGTGAAAAAGCATCAGGTATTCCCGGAGGTGGCGGGTCAATAGAAAGTTTTGTTTGACGTGTTCCCGTCCGGATTCGCCCAACCGCTGAGCGAAAGCGGGATCGTTCAAGAGGACTTTCAGCCAATAAGCGGCCCCGTCAGTCGTGTGAACCAGCGCTCCGGAATGCTTGTGCGTGATTTGAAGCGGGATGCCGCCCACGGCTCCCGCAATGACGGGTTTCCCTTTCCATAAAGCTTCCGATACCGTCAGTCCAAACCCCTCACGCAATGATTTTTGAATAATGACCGCGGAAGCCCGCTGAATGGCGTTGATTTCCACATGGCTCGTCGGCGGCAAACTCAAAACCAAAATGTCCGGGTCGGCCTTGGCTCGCTCCCGCACCTCCGCCAGGACTTGAGCTCCTTCGGGATCGTCGTCAGCCGTCCCCCCCACCAGGAGAAGCCGCGCGTTGATATACGGCTTCACTTTTAAAAAAGCTTCGATGACGCCCAGGGGGTCCTTGAGACGGTCAAAGCGGGACACCTGCGTCACCAACGGTTTGTCATTGGGAATCCCCAACCGCTCCAGAATGTCTCGAACCTCCGTCGTCGGCAACTCTCGGTTCTTGTCGCTTAATGGGTCGATCGAGGGTGCAATGAGCATTTGCGGAACGCGCAGGGATTGTGCGAAAGACGGCGCGGAAAACACGCAGGCGTCGTATTGTTCAATGTAAGGCTTCAGAAATTCCCATACGGCCGGGGACGGGCGTGAGAGGTCAATATGGCACCGCCACATCCATCGGTTTTTTAAAGCCCGTCGTTTCTTAACCAAAGCCGCCGGTTGGGGGTCATGAATAAAGATAAAGTCTTCCTCCAAGGGCAAGCGTGTCAGATTCTCGTCCAACGTATCTTCATAGACCTGAAAATCTTTTGGGGTCACGGTTGTGGGATCGCCGTGCAGAGCGTTATGGAACTTTTTTGTGACGGCGTAGAAGTCCTCCCCGCCTTTCACCACTTCCCATCGGGCGTCGAGCCCCAGCTCCTGGAGAAGAGGAACCATACGGCTTAATATTTCCGCCACACCCCCGCCCACGGCGGTCGAATTAACGTTTAAAACACTTTTCCCCGCCAGGGGCCGCGCCAAGAGGGCCAATTCTTCCAACGTATCGGATCCAACGATGGAGCGGTATTCTTCAAGCCGCGCCATGACCTATCTCCTGTTCGATGAAGGCCACGATTTTGGCCCGCAATCCCTCCAACGTGTGCGTGGTGGGGTCCAGTCCGGCCACTTTTTTGGCCAACTCCGTCCGCCCCAGTTCGTGCTCAAACCAATGGGAGAAATCGTTGACACCATAAGGCGGACGAAGCCGCGCTTCGTATAGATGCAGGTACAGGCTTGAAATACTGACTTTCCCTAAACCGTCTAAGAATTCAGGCAAGTCACCTGCCGTGTGGGGCGTGGGAATGGAAAACCGCACAGCCCCCATGAAGTGGAATTCTTTCCCTTCCGGCGCGGCGCGCCCGTCGCCTCGCCAATCCATGTGTTTTTCGATGGCCGTTGAAAGAGCCTGGCGAAGGTCGCCCAGGCCGCTAAAGCGAACCGTGTTGACGGAAGCCAATCTTTCCCCCAACGCTTCGTCGCCCAAGAGGTGTGTGGCCCAATCGGCGAAATCGTTTGGGGTCTCGGGCGTCAAAGAATTGGTGCTGTTGCAGATAACGGTGGGTGTGTTGATAGATGACGTTATCGGAAACCGCATTGATTCCCTCCATTAATTCCCGCGCATTCCCCGCCCGGCGGCCCGTTAGTGTTGTGAGCGTCAGCCGGGTGAAGAAATGAAATGGCGTTTCGGCTCTTTCTTTCATTGGAGGACCTCCACCAGCTGTGATAGAAATTTCGCCACGTCCCCTTGGCGGGAGATATAATAATTCGCCCGTGACGACCCGCTTTTCCCCACGCGAACCCCAACGCCTTGGGGCCCTACCGCTCGAAACATATCCTCGTCGGTGATGTCGTCTCCCACCGCCACCGGGACCGCTGGCCCTGTCCGCCGTAAGAGTTCCTTCAAGGCGCGGCCCTTGTCCCAGTTCACGCGGGGAAGGACTTCCCACACTTTCTTTCCCCGACGCCAACGCACCGGAAGAGATTCAGTCCTCAAGCGAAACACCGCCAGGGCGCGGTGGAGTCGGCGACGCAAAGAGAGCGGCGTTCGTCGATAATGGATCGACATCGAAAGCCCTTTGTTTTCTATGAGAACCCCCGCGAAACCAGAAAATGTTTTCTTGGCTTGAACCGACAGCGCTCGGATCGTCGGTCGGAGCGCGGCCGCGACCTCGTGTCGAAAAACCACCCCCGGGCCCCGCATTTCCAACCCGTGGTTGCCACCGTAATAGAGTCCCGGCGCGCGAAAGCGGGCTCGAATGAACGACAACGGGCGCCCGCTCATCACCGCCACCCGAGCGCGCGGCAGGGCGGCCAACGTCGCAATGGCCCGCATCACCGGCCCGCCGGCTCTGGCTTGGTGCGGCTGAGACACGAGGGGGGCTAGCGTCCCGTCAAAATCGACGAAAAGAAAGACGCGTCGGTTCGAAAATCGCCGCCGAAGTTCCACCCCATTCCGATCGAGACGTCTCACGACTTTTTCGACGCCACATCGGGAAGACGCACGTTGGAAAGCTCGGTGATCAGGTTCCCCGCCCATCGATAGATGTTGTTTTCCCGAATCGTCTCCCGCATCCGCTTCATCCGCGCGGATTTTTCGTCCGGGTCCATGTCCAACGCTCGGTGAATGGCTTCAGCCATTTGCTCGGCGTCGTAAGGGTTGATGATCAAAGCGTCCCGCATCTCGCGGGAGGCCCCGGCGAACCGGCTTAAAATCAAAACGCCGCTTTCGTCGCTTCGCGCCGCGACGAATTCCTTGGCCACCAGGTTCATCCCGTCATGAAGACTCGTCACCAGGCACAGATCCGCCAAACGATAGAAAGGCAGGATCTCCTGATGGCTGTGGTGTCTTTTTAAGAACACGATGGGCCTGTAATCCCGTCGCTTGAACTTCCAATTGATGCGCTCGGCTTCCGCATCCACTTCAGCCAGAAAGTCGTGGTAGCGTTTGATGTGCGTCCGGCTCGGCGCCCCGATCTGAACGTAAACGAATTCGCCCAGGTAGTGGGGGAACTTTTCCAAAAACCGTTCGATTCCCCGGAATCGTTCCAAAACGCCTTTGGTGTAGTCCATCCGCTCCACACCCACGGCCAGGTATTTTGCCCGAATTCCAAGCTCTTTTAAGAGCATGGTCCGGTCCAGGGGAGGATTTTCCGGCAGAACATCCTGGAAAGAGTCTGGGAAAGCCACGCTGATGGGGAAAGGCTTCACATGGGTTGTGTGCCCGCTCTTAACGACGGAAAATTGTTCCCAATTGATTCGGGATTCCAGGGTGCGGTCCACCGTGTCCAAGAAGTTGTTGCAATGAAATTGCGTGTGGAACCCGATCAAGTCCGCGCCGAGCAAACCGAAAAGAAGTTCTCTCTGCCAGGGGCAGATCCCGAACGCTTCGGGGTTTGGCCAGGGGATGTGCCAGAACACAGCGATGCGGGCGTCGGGGCGGCGTTCTTTAAGAAGTCGGGGCAAAAGCGCAAAGTGATAGTCTTGAATGAGGATGCCCGGGTCCTCCACCCCTTCCAATTCATCCACCACAGCATCAGCAAATTTCCCGTTGGCGGATTGGTATTGAGCCCAATCCTCGGCGCGAAAGAGGGGCCGAGTGTGGGCGATATGGCAGAGGGGCCAAAGGCCTTCGTTGGAGAATCCATAATAGTAACCATTCTCTTCCTCTTTAGTGAGCGCCACGCGCCGCAAGGTGTATTGAGGATCCTGCGGAGGGACTCGAAGACGGTCTTTGGCATCCACCATTTCCCAATCGGCGTCCCCCGCGCCATGGGCGATCCACGTTCCGCCGGAAGCCCGAAGGACCGGCTCCAACGCCGTCACCAATCCGCCCGCGGGAACAATGCAATCCACTTTCCGCCCTCGACGAACGTGCATGTAAGGTTCCCGGTTGGAAACGACAACCAAGGGTTTGCCCTGAAGTTTCGTCTTCACGTGCTCTTTTAAGCGGTCCGGCGTCCAAAGGGATTCCGCCGTCTGGCGGAGCCGGGCTTCTTCCTCGACGGCGGCTTTGGCGTCGGACAAGTGCCGCGCGAACGTGGTGACTTCCCGCGCAATGGGCGCGAAAATGTCCTCCTTGGGGAGCGAGAACGGCGGCGGAGACAGTTCGCCGGCTCGCAGTTGCTTCATCCATTCGGCCATTTTCGCGATGGGACCCATAACGCTCCACCGCACGATGACCAACGTGACCAAGGAAATGAGGAACACCTGGACTAAAACGCGCAAAAATGTGTTCCGATAAATTTTAAACAACTGGCGGCGAATGTGGGAGGCGCCTTGATAGACCACAAAAGCGCCGATGGTTGATTCTTCCAGCCGCAGGGGCATGGCGTAGATGTGTCTTTCTTTATCCTCCAGAAGATCGAACCGGCTCCCGTCTAAATTCTTGGAAAAAATGCCGTCCAACAGATCCTGCCGGAAAGACGGGGGAGGCCCCCAAACTTTGCGTCCCGGCCAAAAGACCGCCGTTAACGTCGAACACCGCCACGCCCGCCAGTCGTTCCCGATTGCCGAACCGTTCCACAATTTTTCGCAACCGTTCGGAGGATCCCTGTTGGACCAACGGGGCCACCGTCTCTTGAAGCCCTTCCGCCAAAAGTCGCGCGCGACGTTCCATCTCATTACGCATTTGGTCGCGCTCTTGCCTCACCTGCAAAAAAGCGGAAAACGCCGCCACCGTCCCCACGGTCACCACCAGCGATACGATCAGCCTTAACGTCATCTTCATGGTTCGCTCCTTCAAACAATGACCGTATAAAAAAAGCCATCCCGCTAGCGGTGGAAAAATTTTCCACTGTCAGCGGGATGGCGGCCCGACCATCCGAAATCCTCCGGGGAAAAACACCCCGAACCCTTGGTTTTAAGCGGTACAAGTAATCGAGTCCCATTTTAGCTTTTTTCGCGCCCGACGATTTAATAAAACCGTCCTTATGTGGTAGTATACCCGCATGGCGAGACTATTCATGGACCAGGACCCGGACGATTTGGCCCCAGACTCTTTTGAGGCCATCGTGAGAAAATTCCTCAAAGGGGGGCGGGAGTTTTCCGGGCTTGTCCTCGCGGTGATCGGGGTGGTTTTTGTTGTCATTTTGGCTTTCACTTCCTTTTACACGGTCGAGCCGAGCGATGAGGCCGTGATCCTCCGGTTCGGCCGTTACGTTTCCACCGAATCGCCCGGGTTGCACTTCAAACTTCCGTTCGGCATCGATTCGGCCATCAAGGTCCGGACCAAAGTGATTCTCCAGGAAGAATTCGGTTTTCGCTCGTCGGGGATGCGGGGCTCCCGCACGGATTACAGCGGCGACGATTTCAAAAAGGAATCGCTGACCCTCAGCGGGGATTTGAACGTGGCCGAGGTGGAATGGATCGTTCAATACCAGATTTCCGACCCCAAAAAATTTCTTTTCAACACACGGGAAGTCCTCGTCAACCTGCGCGACGTCACCCAGTCGGTGTTGCGGCGGGTGGTGGGCGACCGGTTGGTCAATGAGGTCTTGACCGTGGGCCGGGTGGAGATTGCCGAAGAGGTGCACCGGCTGACCCAGGAAATTTTGGACCGCTACGATATGGGAATCCGAATCGTCACCGTGAAACTCCAGGACGTTAATCCTCCCCAGCGCGTGCGGCCCGCGTTTAATGAAGTCAACGCGGCCAAACAAGAGCAGGAACAGGTGATCAACCAAGCCGAAAAAGAATACAACATGGTCATCCCGGAAGCCCGGGGCAAAGCGGAAAAAACCATTCGCGATGCCCAGGGATACGCCACGGCCGTGGTCAATCGAGCCGAAGGCGACGCCGCGCGGTTCCAGGATGTCCTTCAGGCTTACCGCACGGCGCCCTCTGTGACGCGAACGCGGATTTATCTGGAAACCATGGAAGAAATTTACGGCCGTTTCAAGTCCCTCACCATCGTGGACAAAAATGTGCAAGGCCTTCTTCCCGTCTTTCAGCACGGATCTAAAAATCAGACCGAGGCGAAACCGTGAACCCGCGACCCCTGATTATCGCGGCCATCGTGGCGCTGGTGGCCGTTGTTGTGGTCCCGTCGTCTTTGTATGTGTTGCCGGAATGGGAACAGGCCGTGATCACCCAGTTCGGCCGTCCGGTGGGAAAGCCGGAAACGGGCGCGGGGCTCCATGTGAAGGTCCCGTTCATTCAAAAAGTGCGCCGAGTCGACAAACGGATTCTGAATTGGGACGGGTATCCCAACCAGATTCCGACCAAAGATAAAAAGTATATCCTGGTGGACACCACCGCCCGGTGGCGCATCACCGATCCACTTTTGTTCATCCAAACAGTTCAGACCGAGTCCGGCGCCCGGACACGATTGGACGGCATTCTCGACGCGGTGACGCGCGACACCATCTCGAACCATAACCTTGTGGAGGCGGTGCGAAACTCCAACACCATCCTTGACAAATTGAAGGAACGGCTCGAAAGTCAAAAGCGGGGGGAGGTCCTTGCGGGGGCCGAAGAAGAAGTGGTGGGGGAAATTGAGCCGGTCTCGGTGGGTCGTGAAAATCTAAGCGCCATGATTATTGAAAAGGCCCGCAAGGGCCTCCTGGAGTTTGGCATCGAACTCATCGATGTGCAGTTGAGGCGAATTTCGTATGAAAAGAGTGTCGAGGAAAAAGTCTACGAACGCATGATTTCCGAACGGCAACGGATTGCCCAAAAGATTCGGTCCGTGGGGTTGGGGGAACAGTCCAAGATCCAGGGAAAAATCAACAAAGATCTCCAGGAAATTGAATCCGAAGCTTACCGCACGGCCGAGACCATCAAAGGCAAAGCGGACGGCAAAGCCATCCGCATCTACGCCCAAACCATGAACGCCGACCCCGACTTCTATAAATTTGTCCGGACTTTGGAAGCCTACAAAAAGTCCATCCCCGCCGACAGCACGCTCATCCTTTCCACCGACAACGAATTCCTCGACCTCCTCCGCCGCCGATAACGAATTGCCAAGGCAGAACCCCCATTCAACAATAATTAAGTTAGACCCGAAAAATAGGGGACGTTGATCATTTAAAAATTTAAATAAAAAGTTCGACGGCCGAGGTGAGTGCCCCCTCTCTTGTTAAGTTATTAAACTATCACCGTCCCCTATGCCGTTGGTCCGCGGCCTGACTGGTTTACGAGGACAATGATCTGACCGGAATCAAAGCTCTCAGTGATTTGGAAAATACTTATGGGCGTGCCTGTGTGGACGCCGCGCTCAAAATCGTCGGCCAAAAGAACCCCGACAACCCTCTGCGTTCGGTGCCTTACCTGATCGGGACTATCAAAAACATGCCGATGGATTCCCCAATCTCCCCCGCGGCGGGGTTGGAACAGTAAAAGCGGCGGTTTGATGGGGCGATTTTGAAGTTGATCAAACAGGAGTGGGGGACTCTATGGGGAGATGGTATAATGGGGTCCACAGGAGAAATCACATGACCACGAACGCATCTAACCGATTGGGATTGTTGCCGCCGTACCTTTTTGCCGCCATTGATGCGGCTAAAAAAGCCGCGCTCGATAAGGGCGCGGATATCATTTCGTTGGGCGTGGGGGACCCGGATTTGCCTACCCCGCCTCACATTATTTCCGCCGGACAGGCCGCTTTGGCTAAACCGTCCAACCATCAATACCCTTTCGGCGCGGGACTGCTGTCGTTTCGTCAGGCTGTGTCCAACTGGTATAAATCTCGGTTCCAGGTGGAGTTGGATCCCGCTTGCGAAATCTATTCGTTGATCGGGTCGAAAGACGGGTTGACCCATTTGCCGTTGGCGTTTTTAAATCCCGGCGATACGGCCATTGTGCCGGAACCCGCTTACCCGGCCTACAACGCCTCCATTCTGTTGGCGGGGGGGAAAACCCATTTTGTCCCTCTGCGGGAAGAAAACGGATTTCTTCCCGACCTGGCGGCCATCCCGTCGGCGGTTTTGGCCGGCGCCAAATTGTTTTACGTCAATTTTCCGTCCAACCCTTTATCGGTGACGGCGCCCCGTTCCTTCTACGAAAAACTCGTCGCGTTGGCTCGGGAACACGGTTTTTTGGTGGTTCACGACGCGGCTTACTCCGAAATGTATTACGAAGAACCCCCCCTGTCGTTTCTTCAAATCCCCGGCGCCAAAGAGGTGGGTATCGAGTTCCATTCTTGCTCGAAAACCTACAACATGACTGGGTGGCGCGTGGGGTGGGTGTGCGGCAACGCCGACGCGGTTCGTGTCCTGGGCCGGCTCAAAGACAACTACGATTCCGGGGTGTTTCAGGCGGTCCAAGAAGCGGCCGTGGCCGCTTTGGCGGGGTCCCAATCCTGTGTGGCGGACATGCGCCGCCTCTACAAAGAGCGGCGGGACCTGTTTGTGCCCCGCCTTCGAGCTTTGGGTTGGAACGTGACCAATCCGCCCGCCACCTTTTATGTGTGGGCCCACACGCCCGCGGGGGTGTCGTCGGCAAAAACCGCTGAACGGTTGTTGAACGAAGCCCACATTGTGTGCACCCCGGGCAACGGGTTCGGACCCACGGGGGAAGGATACGTCCGCTTCGCCTTAACAGTGCCTCCCGCCCGATTGGAGCAGGCGCTCCAGCGTATCGGCAAAATGGCGTGGTAAGAAAAAGCGGGGCCCTTCGGGTGGCCCTGGCGGCGATTTTGTTTGGGCTCCTGGGCGCTCTGGTCAAAAAAGCTTCCCAGGATTTGCCCAGTTCCATGATCGTTTTTTTTCGCAACGCCGCCGGGTTTTTGACCCTGCTATTTTTCCTTCACAAAGGTCTTTCGTTACGGACCCGTCGGTTTGGATCCCATTTCGGTCGGTCGGTGGCGGGAGTCGCGTCCATGTACCTATCGTTTTATTCCATCGCCCACATGCGACTGGCCGACGCTTACACCCTCACTTACACCGCGCCCCTGTTCATGCCCTTCCTGGCTCGTTGGTGGTTGGGAGAACCCGTGCCCCGCTACGCCGCGGGCGCGGTCGCTTTGGGTTTTGCCGGTGTGATCCTGTTATTGAAACCCGGATGGGGATTGTTTCAGCCCGTGGCCCTGGCGGCCCTGGCGTCGGGCCTGTTGAGCGCTGTGGCTCAGGTTGGTATTCGTCAACTGACTCGGACGGAACCGCCCCTGCGCATCGTATTTTATTTCGGCTTGATCGGTTCCGTTTTAACCGCTCCCGCTTTGGTGGGAACTTGGGTTGAGCCGTCTTGGGGCATGGGCGGCCTGCTGGTGGGGTTGGGCGTGATGGCCACCGTGGCTCAACTGTTTATGACGGAAGGTTACCGCCTCGCGTCCCCCGGCGACGTGGGCGCTTTGATGTATTTGGCCGTGGCGGTGGCGGGAGTGACCGATTGGATCTTTTGGCGGCGGGTGCCGGATTTAATTTCCTTGTTGGGGATTGTTCTTATTATGGCCGCGGGCGTCTGGATTTTGCGGGCGCCCCCCAGCGGCGTTTCGGAGAACCCGGCGTGACCCTTCGGTTTGTTCTGGTGCGGCCTCGCAACCCGCTCAATATCGGCGCCGCGGCTCGGGCCATGGCCAATTTCGGTTTTTCCGACCTGGTCGTGGTCAAACCCTTCGCGCCGGTCTGGCGCGAAACCACGTCCGCCCCCGGCGCCGAAGAGTTGGTTCGCAACGCCCGCGCCGTGTCGTCCATCGACCAGGCCATCGGCGATTGCCACCTGGTTGTGGGGACCACCGCTTTGCGGGACCGTCGATCGGAGCGGCCCGTGGTGGCCCTGCCCCATCTGGGCGACCATTTGAAAAAAGAAACGCCGTCGCCTTTTTTGGCGCCCACGGGGTCTTCTTTTCGGACAGCCCTTTTGTTTGGACCCGAAAAAACGGGATTGTCGGGGCCCTACTTGGACCGGTGTCATTTTTGGCTCACGATTCCAACCGATCCGGCTTGCCCGTCCATGAACCTGGGCCAATCGGTGGCCCTCTGCGCCTACGAATGGGCCCGGGTGTTGGGCACCTTGGCGGTCCGGCCTCTGCCGGGTCCCGGCCCTTTGGCCACCCAAGAGGATTTGGGTCGGTTGGTCAAACACGCCATGGACCTGTTCGAGGCCGCCGACTATTTGCCTTTTCTTCCTCGTTCGGCTCAAGAACGCAAAATCCGACGGCTGTTTCAGCGCTGGCGGGTTCATCGCCAGGATATTCAGCTGATACATGGACTGTTTCGGTTTCTTAAACAAGGCTTGACCGGAGAAAAGCCCCGTGGCCAAAAAAGTTGAACGTATTTTTGTGGGGTTAGGGTCCAACGTGGGCCATCGGGGACGGTTTCTTGTCCGTGCTCTGCGGAAGTTGGGCCAGTCCTCCAGCGTATGCGTGGTGAACGTGTCACCCTTTTATGAAACGTCTCCGGTGGGACCGCGTCAGCGCTCATTCCTAAACGCGGTGGCGGAGATTCGATCCGCCCTGTCTCCCGACGAGTTGTTGGCGCATCTCAAATCTATTGAAACGGATTTAGGCCGTCGACGCCGCCGTCGGTGGGGACCGCGGGAAATTGATTTGGACCTCCTTTTTTTTGGCAGGCATCGGTGCGAGGGGGCATTGGATTTGCCCCACCCCCGTTGGAAAGAACGGAAGTTTGTCCTCTGGCCCCTGTCCGACCTGGCCCCACGGTTTCGCGACCCGATCAGCGGCCGCACCGTCGCGCATTTTCGCGCCAAATTGACAGACCCTAGCCAAAGCATTAAACTTTACCGACGCGGCCCTTCCCTATGAAAAAATCTTCCGCCCCCGCCCCTGTCACCGTCAGAACCCTTCAGGCCATGAAACAGGCCGGCCAAAAAATTGTGGCCCTCACCGCCTACGACGCGCCCATGGCGCGGTTGTTAAACCGGTGCGGGGTGGACGTGATTTTGGTGGGCGATTCGGTGGCCAACGTTAAGTTGGGATACCCCAACACGATTCCGGTCACACTGGACGAAATGATTCATCACACCCGCGCTGTTCGCCGGGGAAACACGCGGTCTCTTTTGGTGGCGGACATGCCCTTTTTGACCTATGAATACGATCCCAAAGAGGCCGTGCGTCACGTGGGCCGCTTGATCAAAGAGGGCGGCGCCGCCGCCGTCAAAGTGGAAGGCCCCGCCTTGGACGCCATTAAGGCGTTGGTTTCCGCCCATATTCCCGTCATGGGCCATCTGGGATTGACGCCCCAATCTGTTCACCAACTGGGAGGCTATCGGGTCCAGGGCCGAACACGGCGGAGCGCCGCTCAACTTTCGCAAGACGCCCGTCGGTTGGAAAGAGCCGGCGTGTTCGCGTTGGTGTTGGAAGCGGTGCCGGGTCCCCTGGCTCGGCGGGTGACCCGATCATTAAAAATTCCCACCATCGGCATTGGCGCGGGGGTGCACACCGACGGCCAAATTCTCGTGTTGGACGATTTGCTTGGCTTTTCCGATGAGCCCACTCCCCGGTTTGTCAAACCGTATGCCCATCTGTGGTCCGCGGCGGCCCGGGCGGTCGGACGGTTTTGCGGTGACGTGCGCGCCCGGCGGTTTCCCGGTCCCGACCAAACCTATTCATGACCTTAACGACTCACCCCCTCATCCGCTCCTTCGGAGCACCTTCCCCCAAGAGGGGAAGGAAAAAGCTCCTCCTGGGAGGCTGGTCGCAGAGCTCCCAGCACCGGGGGCGCCAGAGGCGCTTATGCGAGGGCAGGGTGAGGGCCTGATCTTTTACCATGATCTTTCTTGTGGCTGCGGTGATTGTGGTGCTCCTGGGGGCGGCCTGGGGCTGGCGTTCGTCGTCGTGGGTGTTGGCGGGCGAACGGGAACCTCTTACCACCACGCCGCGGACCTTTGGGTTCCCTTTTACGGACGAGACTTTTTCGTCGTCAGATGGAACGTTGTTGAAAGGGTGGTTTGTCCCGGCGGTCTCCTTCAACGACGTGACCTTGGTCATCTGCCACGGCTGGGGCGCCAACCGGTCCAACATTTTGGAACGCACTCATTTTTTGCGCACGCGGGGAAATTACAACCTGTTTTATTTTGATTTCCGCAACCATGGGACCAGCGGCGAGGGGAAAACCTCTTTGTCCGGCAACGAAATCGACGATTTGGAAATGGCCTTGGCCCATCTTCGAACGACCCACCCGGCCGAGTCCGTCCGCGTCGGACTTTACGGAATGTCCATGGGCGGCGCCGTGGCCCTGTGGGTGGCCGCGCACAAAACCGATGTGGCCGCGGTGGCCGCCGAAAGCCCCTATAGCGCCGCCGGCGAGGCGGTCATCCGCTACGGACGTCTTTTTTACCGCGCGCCCCGGTGGATGTCGCTGGTCACCCTGGCGTTTGTTCGGGCGCGGTTGGGGTTTGATCCGGACGATTTCGCGCCGGTCCGCGTGATCGATAAAATTTCTTCCCGGCCGCTCTTTTTGTTGCAAGGCGACCGCGACGCGCGGACTCCCCCTTCGGAAGGCCAACAGTTGTTGGACGCCGCCCGCGAGCCCAAATCCCTCTGGACCCTGCCTGGCGCCGACCACGGCGAACTGGCCGAACGGGGCGGAAAAGAATACCAAGACCGTCTGTCGGCTTTTTATGATGGCGCGTTCCGGCAGGGATTGTGATGAAGATCCTTCGCGCTGTGGAACCCATGCGCGAGGCCGTGCGGATGTGGCGTCGTCAAGGGAAAACTGTGGGGTTTGTGCCGACTATGGGCGCCCTACACGAGGGCCATTTGTCACTTATCCATCGCGCGCGCGTCGAAAACGATCGGGTCGTGGTTTCGGTGTTCGTCAATCCCACCCAGTTCGGTCCCGGTGAAGACCTCACGCGGTATCCCCGTCCGTTTCGACGGGACGCGGCCCTGTGCCGTCGCGCGGGCGTGGAGGCTCTGTTCGCGCCCCGGTCGTTTTATCCGCTGGATTATCAAACCTGGGTGACGGTGGAGACCCTCTCCCAACCCCTGTGCGGGCGGTTTCGGCCCGGTCATTTTCGCGGGGTGGCCACGGTGGTGCTCAAACTTTTTAATGTCGTCCAGCCCGACCGAGCCTACTTTGGCCAAAAAGATTATCAACAGTGGCGTGTAATTGAACGATTGGTTCGGGATTTGGACGTGCCCGTGACAGTGGTCGGATGTCCCACCGTGCGGGATAAGGCGGGGTTGGCATTGTCGAGCCGTAACGCCTACCTGTCGGCTGAAGAACGGACTGCCGCGCCTCTGTTGGCCCGCTCTTTGCGCGACGCTGGGCAAGTGTTAAAATCCGGCCAGGGCGTGGCCGCGGCACGGCGTGCGGCCCGCGCCGTTTTGGGCCGAATCGGCAACGCCCGCGTTCAATATCTTGATGTCGTGGACCCGTTCACATTGGCCGATCCCCGGCCCGACGGACCTTGGCTGGTGGCCGCGGCGGTGTACGTGGGGCGCACGCGCTTGATCGATAATCGGTGGGTGAAACCATGAGCGGTTTTTTTCCGACCACCCCGATGGGGGTACTGTTGGCCCTGTTGGACGTGGCTCTGGTGGCGTATCTGTTGTACCGAGTTCTTCTGCTTTTTCAAGGCACCCGGGCCATGCAGGTGCTTCGGGGGTTCGTCATTTTGGGGTTGGGCACTTTTCTAGTCGACCGGGTGGTGGGCCTGCCCACGTTGGGGTGGGTTCTGCGGACGTTTTGGGTGGCGGGAGCGGTCATCCTTGCGGTCGTGTTTCAACCGGAACTGCGGGCTCTGCTGGCTCAGCTGGGCAGTCATCGCTGGCCTCGAACCGTGACGGTCCATGAATTGAGTTTTGTGGACGAAATTGTCGAGGCTCTCCGGGAAGGCGTCGCCGGCCGTGTGGGCATGTTGATTGTGCTGGAACAAGAAACCGGGTTGCGCAATTTTATTAACACCGGCACGTTGATTAACGGCAGAGTCAGCAGTGAACTGTTGTCGACCATTTTTTTTCCGCACACCTTGTTGCACGACGGCGCCGCCGTTTTGCGGGAAGATCGGGTGGTGGCCGCCGGATGTGTTTTGCCCTTGACCAACAATCCGGAACTGGCCAAGGTCTTGGGTACCCGCCACCGCGCGGCGTTGGGTGTCAGCGAAATTTCCGACGCGATCGTGATTGTGCTCAGCGAAGAAACCGGCACGGTGTCCATGGTTCGTCATGGCCAAATGGAACGGTCCCTTCGGCTCGACGAGCTGGGCCGCCGCCTTAAAGATCATTATAAAACCTTGGGCGAACGGGGCCATTTGCGTCGACGCGCCCGGGAGACGGACCTGTGAACGAGGGCCGCTCGACCTGGGAAGTGAAAGCAATGGCCGTTTTGTTGGCCCTTCTGTTATGGCTGGCGGTGCGCTTGACCCAATATCGGTCCGACCCGACGCCGGTCAAACATTCTTATGGAGAAAAACATGGGTAAACTGTTTGGGACAGACGGCGTTCGCGGGTTGGCGGGGAAGGGGCCCTTGGCTCCCGCGTTTGTGCGGCGGTTGGGATGGGCCACGGCAACCGTGTTGGCTCGTCGGGTTCCCACCCGGCCCAAAACCCTCTTTGTGGTCCGGGACACGCGGGCTTCCGGTCCGGCCCTCCTACGGGCCCTGGCGGAAGGATTGGGGGCGGCTGGATATTCCGTTTTGGACGGAGGCGTGTTGCCCACCCCGGCCGTGGCCGCGTTGTTGCCCACGTCGCCCGCGGCCGCCGGCGCCGTGATTTCGGCGTCCCACAACCCCGCTCCCTACAACGGGGTCAAACTGTTCGGACCCGACGGCCAAAAGTGTGAAGAACGTTGGGAATCGGACATCGAATCGTTGGCCCTTTCCAACCAACCGATGCCCCCGCCCCGAGCTCGCGTCCGACCTTTGGCGAACGCGGGGGCCCGTTACCGTCGGTTTCTCCTGTCCACCTGGCCGACAGGGGCTTCCTTGAAAAATGTTCCGGTGGTGTTGGACTGTGCCAACGGCGCCACCAGCGTCGTCGCGCCCCAGGTGTTTCGCGCTTTGGGGGCCCGGGTGACCGTGGTGTCCGCGTCGCCAAACGGAAATAACATTAATCGCGGGTGCGGCGCCCTCCATCCGGAAAATCTCGCCGCTGTCGTGCGCCGGACCGGCGCGCGGTTCGGCGTGGCGTTTGACGGTGACGGCGACCGGGCCATCTTTGTCGACGAAGCCGGCCGTCCCCGCGACGGCGACGCGGTCTTGTTGGCCGCGGCCCGGCACCTGAAAGCCCAGGGCCGTTTGAAAAACAACACCGTGGTCGTGACTGTCATGAGCAATGTGGGCCTGTTGCGCGCGTTGGACGCGTTGGGGTTCCGATCGGAAGTGACGGCCGTGGGGGATAAATACGTGTGGCAGGGGATGCGCAAAACCGGGGCTGTCTTGGGCGGAGAACCGTCGGGCCACGTGATTTTTCGCGACTATTTGTCTACGGGCGACGGGTTGCTGACCGCGTTGCAGGTGGCCGCCCTGTTGGTGGAAACGGGCCGGGGTTTTTCGGCCCTCACGTCGCTGGCGGTCCATTATCCCCAGGTCCTCCTCAACGTGACCGTCAAAGAACGCCGGCCTCTCGATAAGGTTCCGGGATTTAACGCCGCGTTGGATAAAGTCAACCGCGCGCTGGGCGAAACGGGGCGCACTCTGGTTCGATATTCTGGAACCGAACCGCTCTTGCGCGTGATGGTTGAAGGTCCCGACCGAGCTGTGATTCAGGCCCACGCCGAAACCTTGGCCCGCGCCGCCCAGGTTTAGCAGGGTCCTATGCCCCTTTTGGGAGTCAACATTGATCATGTGGCCACGGTCCGCCAGGCCCGGCGGGCCTCGACACCCGACGTGGTCGCCGCCGCCCGCGCCGCCTTGGCCGGCGGGGCCGATTCCATCACGGTCCACCTTCGGGAAGACCGTCGGCACATCTTGGATCAGGACGTGTCCCGTTTGTCTAAAATGCCGGGCCTTCGGTTGAATTTGGAAATGGCCGCGACCGAAGAAATGATCCGCATCGCCCGCGTGAGCCGCCCTGACAGCGTTTGTTTGGTGCCGGAAAAACGTCAGGAACTGACCACCGAAGGCGGTTTGGACGTGGCCGGCCAAATGGCCCGGGTGCGGGCCGCGTGCCGAAAAATTTCGGACAAGGGCATTCACGTCAGCCTCTTTATCGCGCCCGACCTGGACCAGGTGGCCGCGGCCAAAGACGCTGGGGCCGACTTTATTGAAATCCATACGGGCGCTTACGCCCACGCCAAAGGCCCCGCACGGGTTTTGGAATTAAGAAAGGTTCAGGACGCCGCCTCGACGGCGCTGGGGTTGGGGTTAAAAGTGAACGCGGGCCACGGGTTGGACTACGTAAACGTGGGACCCGTCGCTTGTCTTCCCGGCCTCTACGAACTGAATATCGGTTTCTCCATCGTCGGACGGGCTCTTTTTGTGGGGCTGGAAACGGCTGTTCGGGAAATGAAAGCGCTGTTGTAGAGGTTTTCGAGGAGACGAGCCATGTGCGGAATTGTCGGATACATCGGAAAAGAAAACGCGGCGGATATTTTGCTCGACGGGTTGCGCCGGTTGGAATACCGCGGCTACGATTCGGCCGGGATGGTGGTTCTCGATGGACCCGGGTTGGGGATTCGTCGGAGCGTGGGCAAACTGGTCAACCTGGAACAACATCTTAAAAAGTATCCGTTGGCCGGCCACGCCGGCGTGGGCCACACCCGTTGGGCCACCCATGGGCGGCCCTCGGAAGAAAACGCCCATCCCCATCGCGACGCATCCGGCCGCGTGGTGGTGGTTCACAACGGGATCATTGAAAATTATATGGTTCTCAAAGCCGGTCTTCAGGCGCGGGGCGTCAAATTTGTGTCCCAAACCGATACGGAAGTCGTCGCCCATTTGGTGGGCGAAGCCGTGGCGCGCCGCAAGGGGCCCGACGGCGTTCTTACTCCGTCGTTGTTCGTGGACGCCGTGCGCGAAGCTCTATCGGAAATCAAAGGGACCTACGCCCTGGGGATCGTGTCGGCGGATTGTCCCGGGGTGGTGATGGGCGCTCGGCGGGAATGCCCCTTGTTGGTTGGCGTCGGTGAAAACGAATATTTCTTGGCCTCCGACGCGCCGGCCATTTTGGCCCATACGCGGGAAGCCATTTTTCTTCAAGACGGGGATTTGGCCCTGTTAACGCCCACCAGCGTATCCATCGTGAGCATCGAAACCGGCCGGCCGGTGGACCGCACGACCACCCATCTGCCCTGGGACCCCCTTCAGGCCGAAAAAGCCGGGTACCGCCATTTTATGCTCAAAGAAATTCACGAACAACCCCGGTCTTTGGAAGACACCCTGCGCGGGCGGTTGAACCTCGACGAGCTCAAGGTTCACCTCGACCTGCTGAAATTGTCGGAAGATCAAATTCGCCGGTTTCGAAAAATAACCATCGTGGCGTGCGGAACGTCGTATCACGCGGGATTGATGGCCCGGTATTTGTTTGAGTCGTGGGTTCAAGCGCCTTGCGACGTTGAAATCGCGTCCGAATACCGTTACCGAAATCCCCTGGCGGGTCCGGAGGATTTGGTGGTGGCGGTGTCCCAATCGGGCGAAACCGCCGATACCATCGCCGCCATCCGCCACGCCAAAGAAAAAGGCGCCCGCACGTTGGCCATCTGCAATTCCGTCGGGTCCACGCTCTACCGGGAATGCCACGGCAAAATTTTGACCCATTGCGGGCCGGAAATCGGCGTGGCCAGCACCAAAGCCTTCACGGCCCAGTTGGGGGTTTTTTATGTGTTGGCCCTCTACGGCGCGTTGGTTCGGGGCACATTGCCCCGGCCCGACGTGGAAAAAATTATGCAGAACCTGCTTCATCTGCCGCGCTGGATCGGCGAGGCCTTGAAAATGGAACCCGCCGTGGCGGCGTTGGCTAAAAAGTTTTTTCATAGCCGCCATTTCCTCTTTTTGGGCCGACACCTTAATTTTCCCATCGCCCTGGAAGGCGCTTTGAAACTGAAAGAAATTTCTTACATTCATGCCGAAGGCTATCCGGCGGGAGAACTGAAACACGGCCCCATCGCTCTCATCGACGAGGATATGCCCGTGGTGGCCATCGCCACCCAGGGCAAGGTCTACGACAAAGTGATGACCAACATCGAAGAGGTGTCGGCCCGCGGCGGGCGGGTCATCGCGTTGGCCACCACCGGCGATGCCCGCGTGTCGGCCATCACGTCCGACGTGTTGTGGATGCCGGACGTGCCGGAATCCATGGCGCCGGCGGTCAACGTGGTTCCCCTTCAACTGTTGGCTTATCACATTGCCGTCTTGCGGGGGTGCGACGTGGACCAGCCCCGCAACCTCGCCAAATCCGTCACCGTCGAATAGGGACATTCGTCCCTTTTCCACAAAAAGCGGCGGTGGGGGGCGTGGGGATACCCGTTTTTCTCTCACCTGCCGGATAGGTTCGGGAAAGAGGGGTGGGAGAGGGTAGGGTGAGGGGCCTGAACTGTTACGGAAACTTTTAAATATGAGGATCCTATGAACGCACAATCGGTGGTGGTTATTGGGGCGGGACCGGGGGGGGAAGCGGCGGCTAAACAGTTGGCCGAACGGGGCGTCGCTGTGACCCTCGTTGAGCAGGGGCCCCTGGGCGGGCTGTGTTTGAACTGGGGCTGTATTCCCACCAAGATCTTGTTGGAGGCCGGTCGGCTGTCCCACCAGGCCCGCACGTCCGCCGTTTTGCAGGGCGGTCGCGACGTGGGCGTGGACTGGGAAAAACTTCAAGCGAAAAAGCGCGCCGTCGTCGAATCGGTTCGAGCCGCGTTGGAACACCGATTGGCCCAACTCCGAATTCGCGTGGTCCAAGGGACCGCGCGGTTTTTGTCCGACCGAACCCTATCGGTGACAGGTCCCGCCGGCAACGAGGTCCTCTCGTTCGACGCCGCCGTGATCGCCACGGGGTCCACACCCTTTTTTCCTCCTCCCTTCGACACGTTGACCGATTCCATTTTGGACAGCAACCGCGTTTTGAACCTTTCGATTCTTCCGCGGCATCTGGCGGTGGTGGGCGCCGGCGCTGTGGGGCTGGAATTTGCCTGCCTGTTCCATGAGTTGGGCGCCCAGGTTTCGGTCATCGAAAAAAAGCTTCAAATCTTGCCCGGTGAAGAAGCTTCCGTGACCCGGCTTCTTCAGAAAAGTTTTGAAAAACGCGGGATGAAAATTTACACCGATCGCACCGTGGCTCAGGCCCAACGCCTGGCGGACGGATGGCGGTTGATCCTCTCGGACGGCGCGACCTTAACCCCGGACCAGGTGTTGGTGTGCGTCGGCCGCCGGCCGGTTCCCGACGCGTTGGGCCTTGACGCCGCCGGGGTGTCCGTGGACAACGGCCGGGTCGGCGTCAACAATTACATGCAAACCTCCCGGGCCCACCTTTACGCCGTGGGGGACGTCAACGGCCTCTCTTTGTTGGCCCACGCCGCGGCCGCTCAGGGCGTTGCGGCCGCCAACCATATTCTCGGAACCTGCCTCCCCTACGACAACGAACTCGTCCCCCGCTGTCTGTACACGTGGCCGGAAGTGGCCAGCGTCGGCGAATGGACCCATTCGGCTTCCTTAAAAAATTTAGAGGTGAAAGCCCAACGGTTTTTTTTCCAAGGGTCTCCTAAAGCCTTGGCCTCGGATGAAACCGAGGGATTTTTACAAATCCTTTCGGAAAAAGGAGGCGGACGCCTCCTGGGCGCTCAAATCGTAGGGCCTCACGCGACCGAACTGATTCACATCTTTTCGGTGGCGTTGGCGGAAAAAATGACCGTGGACCGGTTGCGGCAGGTGATTTTTGCCCATCCCACGTTGGCCGAAGGAATTCGGGAAGCGTTGTGCCGATGAACTCTATGGTTCTTCGGCCCCGTCTTCCGGGGTTCCTGAAAGGATCCGTTCCTTCAGGCGAACGCCTGTTTCGCGTGCGGGACGTTTTGCAAGACACCGCGTTGCCCACCGTGTGCGAACAGGCCCTGTGCCCCAACCGCACCGACTGCTGGGCTCGGGGAACCCTGGCGTTTCAGATTTTGGGATCCGTTTGCACCCGGCGCTGTTCGTTTTGCGCCGAAACCACCGGCCGTCCCGGCGCCGTTAATCCGGCGGAACCCGACCTGCTCGTGGACGCGGTTCGGCGGCTGAACTTAAAACATGTGGTGATCACCTCCCCCGCCCGAGACGATTTGGACGATCAAGGGGCCTCGGCGTTCGCCGCCTGCGTGCGCGCCTTGCGCGATCGTTTACCTCACGTGACCGTCGAGACGCTGACCCCGGATTTCCAAGGTCGGCCCGATCTCCTGGCGATTGTTTTTAACGCGCGGCCGGACATCTTTAACCACAACATCGAAACCGTCCGGCGTTTGACCCCCTCCGTTCGGGCCCGGGCCACCTACGACCGGTCGTTGGATGTGTTGCGGCAGGCGGCCGAGGCCGGGTTGGCCACGAAGTCGGGGTTGATGGTGGGGTTGGGCGAAGACTGGGACGAATTGGAAACCGCCTTGCGCGATCTGGCCGCGGTTCGTGTCCGCGCGGTGACCATCGGCCAATACCTTGCGCCCTCGCCGGATCACCATCCGGTTCATCGGTATTATACGCCCGACGAGTTTAGCCGCCTACGCGACGGGGCTCAGCGGCTCTTTAAAACGGTACAAGCGGGGCCTTTGGTGCGTAGTTCGTATCACGCCGATGCCTTGGCGCCGAGTGTGGTATAATGGCCGCTCCCCCTATGACTTTGCAACGAACGCCATTTTATTTTCTGCACCAACAAAACGGTGCCCGCCTGGTGGATTTTGCCGGATGGGAAATGCCGGTCCAGTTTGAGGGCGTGATGGCCGAACACCGCGCCGTGCGCGAACGGGCCGGACTGTTTGATATTTCCCATATGGGCCAGTTGTGGGTCACCGGACCTGGCGCGCGCAATACGTTGGATCGGATGGTGACCAACGACATCGTTTCCTTGGCT
The DNA here is from genome assembly GCA_016715645.1 of Elusimicrobiota bacterium. Lineage (GTDB taxonomy): Bacteria > Elusimicrobiota > Elusimicrobia > FEN-1173 > FEN-1173 > JADKHR01. The sequence goes on from JADJZR010000028.1 coordinate 86,900, forward strand.
CCCAACCGGGGCGTATACGCCCTGTTGTGCCGTGAGGACGGCGGCGTGGTGGACGACCTGTATGTTTATTGTTTGGGTCCGGAGCGGTTTTTGGTTGTGGTCAATGCGTCCCGGGTGGACGCCGACATCGCCTGGATGCGCGAACGGTTGGGGCCCGACACCGAACTGGAAGAACAGCCTCAACGGGCGGCCCTGGCCCTGCAAGGACCCGCGTCGGCCGGGCTGGTGGCGGGTTTGTCCCAGGAGCTTGTGTCGCTGGCCAAAAACGGGGTCGTCGAGGTCCCCCTGCTGGGGTTTGAAATGGTGGCCGCCCGAACGGGATACACGGGCGAAGATGGGTTTGAGTTTTTCGGGCCCGCCGGACATGTGCACAAGATCTTCGAGTATTTAGTGAAAAAAGGTAAAGACGCCGGACTTGTCCATGTGGGGCTCGGCGCCCGCGATACCCTGCGGTTGGAAATGGGTTACAGCCTGTACGGCCACGAGCTGGACGAAACCCATTCGCCTCTCCAAGCGGGGTTGGGGTGGGCGGTGAAATTAAACAAACCTTTTTTTGTTGGTCAAGAAACGTTGCGAAAAGAGAAGAGCGCCGGGGTGGCTCGCCGTTTGGTGGCGTTGCGTTTAACCGACCGCGGGGTGCCCCGTCAAAATTGCCCGATCCAATTTAACGGCCAATCCGTCGGCGCTGTGACCAGCGGGACGTTTTCTCCGTCGCTCAACGTGGGCATCGCCTTGGGGTATGTGGATAGCCGCCTGGCGCCCAAAGACGCGGCCGGCGTGTGGAGCGTTGTTGTGCATGGCCGCGCCGTGCCGGCCGAACCCGTTGTTTTGCCGTTTTATCGAAAACAGAGAGGTTAACCATGGATCCCCAACAGCTTCGGTTCACCACGTCCCACGAATGGATCGCGCCCGACGGAACCGTCGGCATTTCCGACCACGCCCAGCACGAAATCACCGACGTGGTGTTCGTTGAGCTGCCCAAGTCCGGCCGCGCCGTGAAGGCCCAGGAACCTTGCGCGGTGGTGGAATCGGTGAAAGCCGCGTTCGATATTTACGCGCCCGTGGCGGGAACCATCGCGGCGGTCAACGAAGAAACCGCCAAGAACCCGGCCCTGGTCAACCAACATCCCTACGGCGCCGGGTGGCTGTACAAAATGACCATGGCGTCCCCCGCCGATCGGGAAAAGTTGATGACCCACGAGGGGTACCAGACGTTTCTGAAATCCGCAACCCACTAAATTGGTTTGATCATGTTTATCCCACACACCGACGAACAGAAAAAGGAAATGCTCGCCGCTATCGGCGTGTCGAGGTTCGATGATTTGTTGGGGGCCCTTCCGAAAAATCTTCTTCGGCCCAAATTAGATCTTCCGAGTTCTCTGAGCGAAATGGAACTGGTGCGCCACATGGAAGAACTGGCGTCCCGGGACCATTTGGCTCAGTCCTACTTGGGCGCGGGGGCTTACGAACATTTCGTGCCCACCTCCGTGTGGTCCATTGCCCTGCGGGGGGAATTTGCCACCGCCTATACCCCTTACCAAGCCGAGGCCAGCCAGGGCACCCTGCAATCTATTTTTGAATTTCAAACCCTGGTGTGCGAACTGTTTAAAATGGACGTGGCCAACGCGTCGATGTACGACGGCGCCAGCGCCGCCGCGGAAGCCTGTTTGGTTGCCGCCAAACACACGGGCCGAAACGAAATTCTGGTTCCCGAAACGGTTCATCCCCAAACGGTGCGGGTGATCCAAACCTATTTGGCCCACAGCGGGGCGCGGGTTAAAACGGTGCCCTGCCCGTCGGGCGTGGTGGAGCTGGAGACAATTAAAAAACACCTGGGTCCCGACACCGCCGCCTTGCTTGTTCAAAACCCCAATTTCTTCGGATGTTTGGAACCCCATGTTAAAGGGTTGTCGGAATTGGTTCATTCGGCCGGAGGTCTGTTGATCGCGTCCACCTATCCGACGGCGTTGGGGCTGGTGGCTCCCCCGGGCCAATACGGCGCCGATATCGCGGTGGCCGAAGGCCAGTCGCTGGGTCTGCCCCTGGCTTACGGCGGGCCCTACGTGGGCCTGTTCGCCTGCACCAACGCGTTGCTTCGCAAAATGCCAGGCCGCGTGGTGGGCCAAACCCTGGACGCCGACGGCAAACGCGCTTTCGTGTTGACCCTGCAAGCGCGCGAACAACACATCCGCCGCGAAAAGGCCATGTCGAACATTTGCACCAACCAGGCTCTGTGCGCCCTGGCCGCCACCATTTATCTTTCTCTGGTGGGAAAAAACGGGTTTCAGGAATTGGCCACCCTCAACTTTCAAAAGGCCCATTACGCGGCCGAGGTGTTGGCGCGCCGGGGGTTTCCCCGGGTGTTTGCGCATCCGTTCTTTAACGAGTTCGCCGTCCGCTGTCCGGTCTCGCCGGAAACCATTGTGAAAAAATTATCGGAAAAACGAGTGCTGGCCGGGTTACCGCTCGGGGCCTACTTTAAAGATCGGGCGGACCAGTTGCTGGTGTGCGTGACGGAAATTAAAACCAAGTCGGACATCGATCGGTTCGGCGATTTGTTGGCGGAGGCGGCCCGATGAGCGGAGAAAAAGTGGTGGAACCTTTGTCGTTCGAAAAAAGCGCCCCCGGCCGAAAAGGGATCCCCTGGCCGGTGTGCGACGTGCCGACGGTTCCGGTGGACAAAAATATTCCCGCCGGCCTTCTTCGGGAAAGTCCGGCCCTTCTGCCGGAACTGTCCGAACCCCAGGTGGTTCGCCATTTCACGCGCTTGTCCCATTTAAATTTTTCCATCGACACCAACTTTTATCCGTTGGGCTCGTGCACCATGAAACACAATCCCAAAGTCAACGACCGGATCGTTCAAATCCCCGATTTCGCCGGGCTTCATCCGTTGCGGCCCCACGAACTGAGCCAGGGAATTTTGGAGATCCTGTTTGAAGTGGAACGGTGGTTGTCGCAACTGTGCGGGATGGACGCGTTTTCCCTTCAGCCGTCGGCAGGGGCCCAGGGCGAACTGACCGGCATTTTGGTGGCCCGGGCGTACCACGAACACCGCGGCGAGAACCGGCCGGTGGTGTTAATCCCCGACTCGGCCCACGGCACCAACCCCGCCAGCGTGGCGTTGGCCGGTTTAACCGCCGTCACGGTCAAATCCACCCCCGACGGTCAGGTGGACCTGGACGATTTGTATCAGAAGCTGAATAAAGAGGTGGCGATGGTCATGATGACCATCCCCAGCACGTTGGGCCTGTTTGAGCCGCGCATTCAAGAGATCGCCAAAAAAATTCACGAGGCCGGCGCGTTGCTTTACATGGACGGCGCCAACTTAAACGCCCTGGTGGGGTTGGTGCGACCCGGAGATTTGGGTGTGGACGTCTTGCACGTGAACCTGCACAAAACGTTTGCCACGCCCCACGGCGGCGGCGGGCCCGGCGCGGGCCCGGTGGGCGTCAAAAAAGCGCTGGAACCCTTTCTGCCGGTTCCCCGGGTGGCACTGGAAAACGGGGTTTACCGTCGTAAATTTGACCGAGCCCACAGCATCGGGCGGGTACACGGGTTTCAGGGAAATGTGGGCGTGCTTATTCGGGCCTACGCTTACATGCGGTTGCAGGGGGCCGAAGGCTTTCGCGAGATCAGCGAAAACGCCATTCTCGCGGCCAACTATTTGAAAGCGAAACTGACGCCGTTGTTTCCGAAAATGCCGTTGGGCGCGTGCATGCACGAAGTGGTGGTTTCGGGCGAAGGGGCGTTCGGCCCCGGCGTGCGCACCCTGGACGTGGCCAAACGGTTGTTGGACCACGGGTATTACGCGCCCACCATCTATTTCCCGCTCATTGTTCCGGAAGCCCTGATGATTGAGCCCACGGAAAACGAAAGCAAAGAAACCCTCGACGCGTTTGTGGAAACAGTGCGCGCCATCATCGCGGAATCCAAATCCGATCCGGACAAAGTCAAAACCGCCCCCCACACCACCCCCGTCCGCCGTCTCGACGAAGTAAGAGCCGCCCGGGAACCCCGGTTGCGGTATCGTCCCTGACAGAGCTCCCTTTCTTTTTCCCTTTTTAGAGGTCGTAACTCTAAATTCAGGGGAAATTTAGAGTTAGCCCCAATGTGATTAAAATAAAGATTGTCACCCCGGCGAAGGCCGGGGCCCAGTCTGTAAAACTTTTTCTTATCAACATGTTTCAATTACTGGATACCGGCCTTCGCCGGTATGACTGGCTTATTTGAACCGCATTGGAGTTAGCCCGCAATCCCCAGTTGGGCGCGAGGACCGAGACGAAGCATCGGGCTTTGCCCGATGCCAAACAAGGGGGAGTTCCTCTCGTCACCGGTGTGGGACCGGAGATGAAAAGGCCCGAATTTTCCGTCGAATCCCCTTTCAGTGGCTCTGTCGCCCCCGGTGTTCGGCGCTTTGCGCCGAACCGCGATCCAACTGGGGATTTCGGGTTAGGGCCTATGCCCTTACGCCGCTGAAAATAGGTCGGGAGTTGCGGGTCAGAAGCGGGTGTCATCAAGGTAATATGAAAGAGACTCGATTGTTCCTTTTTACCGAAGCGTTCCCTGATGAACAGATTGTCTCCGCAGTGCGGAGACAATTGACTTGGACACATTTACGCGGAGAAAGACTTGGAGGCGGCGATTCTGCGGAAATGGAGGCATTAATTTTTGAGCTGGGTGTGGGTTTTGCCTTTCTGGAGAGACAGAAGCGAGGCCCTTAGGGCCCTTGCGTGGGAAGCAACGTAAATGGGTGGAATTTTGTTGATAATGGTCGGAATTTGTCATACAATTCCATATCATGTTCGAAAGATCGATCGTCATCTCGAAATTAATGAGCTTTTTCCTTTTTGGCGCTCGTGGAACGGGCAAATCGACTCTTTTACGGTCACTCTTTCCGCAAAAGACACCGCCCGACTCGTTTTTTATAGACCTCTTGCGCGAAGAGGATTATGTCCGATTCTCCACAAACCCAGGACTTTTGGGCCAAATCATTGAGAGTCTCCCCAAAACCGTTCAATGGATCATCATCGATGAAGTCCAGAAAGTGCCTAAATTGTTGGACGAAGTGCATCGACAGATCTTTTTGAAGCGGGCCCGATTCGCCCTGACGGGATCGAGCGCCCGTAAATTAAAAAGAGGACAGGCCAATCTGTTGGGGGGACGAGCGCTCATACATCATTTGTTTCCTCTCACTGAAAAAGAGATGGGAGACTCCTTTGATCTTTCCGCTGTCTTGACCCACGGGACGTTGCCCGATGTGGTTGCGCTTTCGCGCGGGGAAGATCGCGCCGCCTATTTGCGGGCCTACGTTTCGACCTATCTCAAGGAAGAAATTGTGGCGGAGCAGGTCGTTCGGAAAATGCCGCCCTTTCTGCGATTTTTGCCGACGGTGGGGCAGAGGAACGGGGAGATCGTCAATTTCAGCCGCATGGCGCGTGACGCCGGTGTCGATGATATGACGGTGCGAAGCTATTATTCTATCCTGGAAGACACATTGATCGGTTTTTTTCTCGAGCCCTATCATCGGTCCATCCGCAAACGCCAGCGGGAATCCAGCAAGTTCTACCTTTTTGACACGGGAGTGGCCCGCTCTTTGCAGGGGATGGCCACCGCTCCGTTGGTCGAAAGCAGTTCCGACTACGGAAAGGCGTTTGAGCATTTTTTGATCCTTGAAATCCGTCGGCGGGCGGAATATCTGGGAAAAGAATGGCGCTATTCTTATGTGCGAACGTCGTCGGAAAGCGCGGAGATCGATTTGATCATCGAACGCCCCGGAGAAAAAACAGTTCTGCTGGAAATAAAGTCCTCAACGTCCGTGCCCGACAGAGAGATCCATCGGCTCCGTTCTTTCCTCCCTGAATTCCAAAACGCGGAAGCCCGTGTTTTTTGCCGCGAGACCCATCCACGAAAACAGGACCAGGTCACCGTCTTCCCCTGGGTACAAGGGCTCGCGTCCCTGGGACTTTAGAGGTAAGCCGTCGTCCCAGCCTGCGCCGGGGAGACGAATCTTATCTAAAACCGCAATGCGATTTACCATGGGGTCCACCTTACGAAACATGAAATTCAATCACGTGTCTTCGCAGGCAGTAGACAAAACCACCGGACTCTGTTCCGATCAAACCATCCGCTTGAGAGGGTTCTACCCATTTCAAAATTATCCAGACGTCCTCCGACGCATTCACTCCATCGACCCCGAAACAAAGAAGCATTTGGTCTTTTTGACCAACAACTTTTCTCTCCCTGCCTTGACCATCGCGCAACTTTACAAGGCCCGCTGGGGGATATCTTATTATCTCAAGACCGCCCATGATTTTTTATTGACAAATGAACATACACATGTTATACACATATGAGGAGGTGGTGCCATGACCCGAGTCCAGATATTGCTGGAGCAAAAGGAAGTTCAAGCGCTTAAACGCGAGGCCGAGCAGTCAGGGAAAAGTTACTCGTTCCTTGTGCGTGAGGCGATTGACAATCTCTACGTGTCTCGTTTTACGGAGAAAGAGATGGCCGCCCTTGCTTTGAGCGCTAAATTGGGAAAGGGAACGCGCAAATTTAGGAAATTGGAAGAGGCCCGTCGCCATTTGTGGTCCCTGTAGCGCATGATTAAATTCGGTTTTGCAAAAAGTTTTGAAAGGAGCATCAAGGGATTACACAATGCTCAAAAGGTTGAAATTCAACGGCAAGTGGACTCCTTTATGCTCGCCATGGATGTCGGCCGGATCCCCGGTGGATTCGGGGTCAAAAAACTTGAAAGAAATCTTTGGGAATTCCGGACGGACATCGCCATCCGCATTCTCTTCGATTGGAAGAAAAGTTCCATCATCTTTCTTTTCGTTGGTAACCATAATGAGGTTCAGCAATTCCTGAGGTATTACCGGTAATTTCACGTAATAACAGAAAGGCACTGTACTGCCCCCCCCCCGTTTCTAGGCCGCCGGGGAACATTGCAAAGGATGGTACTCTCTTTGGAATGGTATGGAGGGGATTTCGATGTTCTGAGGATAGAATGAAAAGACCTGATGTTTGGTTGATTTTGTTATTGGCCCTTTCTGGTTGCGCAACGACGAGGCAATTCGTTCCCGTTCCAGACCAGGCCAAGGAAGTGAGTCATCCTGATAAAGGGCGCATCTACGTCATGCGTCCTGAGTGAAGGAAAAGCGAGAGTCCGCCGTCTGGTTTTACGATGACGATTGGCGGCGTGTTCTGGCGGTTAACGTACTCTATGGGTTTCAAAAAGCGTGGCTTTTTCAGGTTCAGCATGAGGTGGCCCTGTCCTATTCGACTTATGGCTTATCGGGTTTGCAATTTGGAGCGGGGATTTTCCAAACGGCCCAAAGCGCATCTGTTCGTGTTGATTACAACAATGGGGTCGAGCGGAGCGGCCAGTTCAACGTGAACGCCATTCCTTTATCAGTGAACCTGTTCCGATATAAAAAGTTTGGGTTCTTGTCAGGGAAATGGGGGATGGGCGGAAGTGTTTACCCGTTTGATGGCGTTATTGACATGAATGACGGGACCGATCCTTATTCCGCCAATAGCGTTGGATTCAATATCTTTTCATTGGGTCTTGGGGTTATGAAGGACGTTTCCGAACACCAAGGGAAAGACGTTATTTATTGGAAAGGAACCGACATCCGGGGCGGACCGACTTTTGCCTACTCGTTTTAGCCTAATTGAAATCATTGATTCCAACACTTGGGCGAGAGACCTGTGGTGACGAATCGCATCGGCCAAAGCATCAACAATTGATCGCTCATAGTGCGCCATGTTGTTTGTTTTACATTGCTATTCAACGGAAATCAAGATTACTTAGTCGTTATCCCAGGATTGACTCTTTCCGACATTATCTTTGTGAAAAAGCTGGCGGATGCCAGTTAGTGGCGCAGGCGGGAATAGGTGCTGATGATGAGGTAGGCGCCCATGACCATGGCAAACACGCCGAACGCCATTATAAGGTGGGCTGGGTTGACCCGTTGAGCCAATCGGCCGCTCAGCCACGCGCCCGCAAACAGGGCCACCGCAATTGTCCCCGCGGCTCGCAGGTCCACGTTGCCGTTTCAATAGTATCCAGTTGCCCCGCCCGGGCCAATTTGGACCGCTCCACCCCCCGAATCCCGACCCCCTATGCCCTCCCATCATCAATCAAAAAATAAAAAAATGAACCCAACTCTTCCCTCTGCCTATGAATCCGCCAATTCGTCACCCCTGGGTTCCAAGTTTCAATATTGCTATTTTCATAAAAAAGAGAGACACTCTTACCGGGCCATAAAGTCATCTGTTAAGAATGGAGGATACGACCCGTATGCTTGACCTTAACGGATCAATAAGTAAACACAAGCCGCTCATTTTGCTGATTGAGGACAGCCCCAAAACGCAGCAGGTATTACAGACAAAATTTTCAGACCTCGGGTGCGACGTCGTGGCATGTGGGAACACCGAAGAGGCTTGGGATCATCTGAAATCGGGGCGAAATTTCGACGTCATTATTTTGGATTTCGTCCTCCCAGGAACAAAAGGTCCCGCGTTTTACGAACAGCTTTCCATCGATAAAGAACTCTCCAAAATAACTGTTGTTCCGTTCACCTCAACCATTGATAAAGACGATTATCTGAAGTCGCAGGATCCCAGAGATTGGGCCACTATTTCACTGTCGCAACGGTCCATGGATAACTCGACGCCCATCGTTTCTAAGGGAGACAGTGAACACATAAACCAGGTCCCGGATGATCTGATCCTGAACGTGGCGCACGCCATTCGAAAAAAGAATGTCAAACTTCCAGACGCATTGCGAAGTTCTTTGCGCGAAATCCTTCGGAAGATCGACACGCCAAACTAAGTTCCAATTCGGAGAAAGGGGGGCAGATGCGTAGAGTTGAGGCAAAGACAGGTTTAGTAATTGGGTTGGTTGCCCTTTCATCCCAACCCGGATGGACAGTCGGGTCTCGTGGTTTAGGCAACCAAGCTATTGGGGCGTATGCCCTAGGCCAAGGAAATGCTGTCGTGGCTCGGGCAGAAGATCCCTCGGCCAATTTTTTTAACCCTGCAGCGCTCCCCTTTCTTGGGGGGACAATGTTTGGCCTGGGGGCGGAAGTTATTACGCCTTATTATTCTCACGTCGATACAGCCGGGACCGAAGAAAAGGCCGCCAATCATGTGTTTGTCATCCCAAACCTTTTCGTTGGTGGCCCCCTTGGGCAGACAAAATGGGCCTGGGGTGTTGGACTAACGTCTCCCTATGGGCTGGGAACCACTTGGGACACCAACGGTTTTTCCAAGTATATGGCGACCGATTCAAAACTTCATGTTTTACACGCAAACCCCAACCTCGCTTATAAAATAAACGAGGGGTTTTCGGTTGCCGCCGGAGTGGACTACATGAGGGCGGACGCCGATCTAAAAAGACAAGTCAGTGTTGGAGCCGTGAATTCTCAATTGCCCCCTTACCCTGCGTATGACCCAACGACGCCAGACGGCAATTTTCAGCAGAAGGGCGATGGAGCGGGATGGGGTTGGAACGTGGCGGCCTTCGTAAAACCAAAAGAAGGCCAGCGGCTGGGTTTGACCTATCGGAGCAAGATCAGTCTGACGATTGATGGAACGGCCAAGCTCGATAACATGAGCGGGGCTATGGCCTCCGTTTTTGGCGGTAACTCTTATTCGACAGGTGGGGAGTCCGTTCTGCGGTTTCCAGATGCAACGACACTTGGCTACTCCGTTGATCTTAATAAAAAATGGAATGTTGAAGCCGATGTGGAATGGACGGGCTGGTCGACCTTCGACGAACAGCAAATCAATTATACTCAAGAAACCGATCCCACGCGGTTAGCGATTCTCAATACCGGGAACCCGCAACCGAGACAATGGAAGGATGTTTTTAGCGCCGCTCTTGGAACTCAATATCAACTTAGTGAACGCTGGAAACTTAGGGGTGGATTTATGTATATGGACTCTCCCGTTCCGAACAAGACCTATGAGCCCTCCATTCCAGATTCGGATCTGTACGGTATTGCCTTGGGAACCGGGTATAAAGTGGGGGCCATCGGTGTTGACGTTGCTTATCTGGCAAATTTGTTTCCCAACCGAACAGTAAATAATACGGTGGGCGCTCCTCTCTCAAGCGCCAGCGGAACTTACAAGTCCTTTGCAAATTCTTTTGCGCTAAACTTTTCCTACAAGTTTTAGGAGCCATCTCACGTGTTCAATTTGGCTATGACGATTTCATTATGAAGACTTCTCGGGGATCAACTGACCGACGAATGGCCGTGCGCGTTCAATGCGTTTCAAACATTGAGGTGTCCTGTTTTTCAAAGGACGCGAGTTCCCCCAGCCAGGTGTTCAGCGCCGACCTGGTGGACATCAGTCTAGGCGGGCTTCGCATGCAGACAAATGGATTCCTCCGAGAGGGGCAACGGGTTTTTGCCCGGCTGAACGAAACGTTTGCCGGAGAAGAACCCCTTCGCGGGGTTGTCGCTTGGAGCGAAACACCCGACAGCACCCCGAGGCCGCTTCGTTACGGGGTTAAATTCCAGGATCCATCAGAGGAACAGACCGAAAAACTGAAACAGTTTCTTGAAGAAACTCTTCACTCTCGAAGAACCCGTAAAATTAAAGTTGACCGGAGAAAGCTCGATTTCTTTAACCGTTGGATGGCCAACCTCGATGAGGAGGGAACGGATTTCCAATTCCATGTTGCTGATGGACCCCCACTGGATAAAGTTGTTTATGACGGTAAAGAAGTCATCCAACTTTGTTCTAATAATTCTCTTGGGATGAGTGTACACCCAAAGGTCATTGCGGCCGCAAAATCCGCGTTAGACAATTTTGGGACAGGGTGTGGTGGCTCAAGATTAATCTCGGGAAATCTTCAACTTTTAAAGGATCTCGAATCGGTGATTTCCGGTTTCCTTGGCGCTGAAGATACTGTTTTGTTTATGACTGGGTACATGGGTAATGTCGGGGCCATAGAGGCCATGACAAACATCAGTTTTTTAAACCGGAAAGTGAACATGAGTAATGTGGTTGGAATATTTTCCGACCATGAGAACCACAAAAGCATCATTCATGGGTGTCGGTTAGCCGAAATCAAAAATCATGCCGTGATGCGCACCTATCGGCATTTGGACATGGACCAGCTTGAAAATCAATTGCGCACGACACACACAAACCGGAAGATCATAATCACAGAGGGCGTATTTAGCATGAGGGGCGACTTGGCCCCGCTAAAAGACATTTCGACTCTTGCCAATAAATACAACGCTCTTATTTATTTAGATGATTCACATGGGCTTGGTCACATGGGGAAATCAGGCCGCGGGTCGGTGGAACATTGGGGAGTTAAAAATGTGGATGTTACCCTTGGAACGTTTAGTAAGGCCTTTGGGGCCGCCGGTGGATTTATTTCCGCCCAATCAAGTCTATGCGAATATTTACGGCTTCAGGCCAACACGTATATTTTCAGCTCCGCACTCCCTCCCGCCACGGTCGCTGGGGGTAAAGAGGCGTTTAAGGTTTTTGACTCTGAATTGAACCTGCATAAACAATTCTGGAATAATGTTAATTATTTCAAGACAAAAGTTGTTGATTTGGGTTTTGATATCTTAGGAAGTCAATCGCATATCATTCCGATATTGATCGGCTCAGAACACAAAGCCAAAAGAATTGCGGCAGATCTCTTTAAAAGTGGCATCTTTCTTCCCGCTGTTCGATATCCGGCCACGGCTCCCGGTAAAGCTATTTTGCGTTGCATGCTCACTGTTAAACACACCACGCAACAAATTGATTTTGTAGTGGAGGAACTCGCGAAACTGGGGAGACGAGAAGGAATTATTCCAGGGGTTTAAAATGGATCCCGCCCCTGTCCCTATTGTTGATTTTCACACCCATATTGGAGATGTGTGTCGGGGGTGTTACAGGGAACAAATCGTATCCGATACCGATGGGCAAGTTAAATCTCATCTTCTTGAGCGATCCAGTTATAATCCTCATCTCATTCGGCTTGTCTCATCGGGAATTCTCCCAAAATCATTACTAATTTCCTCCGCCCAAAACGCCGCCTCTTTGGCAAATGGGAAGAATCTGATTGCCTCCATGGATTCCGCCGGCATTGAAAAAAGTCTAATTTTACCGATTGCCCCATTTGTTCAGACTCAGCAAGTGCTAGAGGCCTCTAAAGAAGCTCCCGATCGATTAATTCCTTTGATCTCCGTTAACTTTGATGGGGCCTCTCCAGACGATGTTAAAAACCAAATTGAAGACTATTGCAATCGTTTCCCATTTCGCGGGATAAAATTCCATCCAAATATTCAAAGGATTGATCCGTCATCACATGTAGCCCGAACCCTTTATGAAACAGCCGCCCAAAAAGGTCTCTTCATTATCGTCCACGGTGGTATTACACCGATTCTTTTCGACGACTCTCGGAAATTGGCAGTTGGGAAAAAACTTTTGCCCATCTTGGAGGCCCATCCAAACACAACATTCGTTGTTGCCCACGCCGGATGTTATTTTAACCCTAACAATAAGGTTTTAGAAAATATGGCGGGGCTTAAAAACGTTTATGCTGAAACCAGCGGAGTCGGTCCAGACACCATTTTCTCAGCACTCAGTTTATTGGGGCCGGAGCGCGTCATTTTTGGCTCGGATTGGCCCTATGGGACACAGACACAATCCCTCTCACTATTAAGATCTGCGATCTATCGGTTTTGCCTTATTAAAAATGATGACGTTAACAGAGTCTTCCAATTGGTGCAAAGTGACAACGCGAACAGGCTTCTGAAATGTCAATGACGGGTTTAAGCACGGTTGTTTTTGTTGGGACAGCTTTCAATTTGGCGCTGCCCCTTTTTATACTTATTAAGGGGAATAAAAAGCGGATCAATTTGGTTTTCTTTGGCCTTGGAATGTCAGTTGCCCTCTGGACCCTTTGCCATGGATTCGCTCTTAGGACGGAGAGCAATGAGCAAGCCCTCCTTTGGACAAGAAGAATTATGTTCGGGGCTATTCTCCTCCCCCCGTTTTTCAGTTGGTTTGTGAAGTTGATCGAGAAGGAAGATTACAAAGTATCCCTCCCTGTCTTTTTAACTCACCTTGTAATAACAGGATATTTTCTTCTCAATGTATTTTCACACCAGATGATTTCAGGCGCCCATTGGGAAAACTGGGGGATTTCATGGCGCGGTGGGTACATTTTTAACATCTACTCGATTTATTACTTGGGTTTCATGGGGTATGGAATTTATTTGTTAGCAAAAAGATGTCGACATACCACCGGGCTTACACGAACCCAAGCGCTCTATGTGCTGATGGGCGCCTCATTGAGCGCGGGTTTCGGGATGTTGGTTAATATTGCCCTCCCCATGTTTAACGTTGTTGAACTCAATAAGTATGGGCCTTTGGGAACTCTTGCTTTAATTGGGTTTTGGTCCTACGCAATTTTCCGATACCGCTTAATGGACGTCAATTTAGTTTTCAGATACACCTTTATCTATGGGTTGTTTGTCGCTACCGTGGCGGCACCCATGCTTTTTATTGTCTGGTGGTCAAACTCTCTGCTGGTGGCTTCCATTTTAATCTTGGTTGCCCTTGGAATTGCGCCAACGCTCATGAGTAAATGGAAAGGTTCTTTTACCCATATTGTCGATAAACTCGTTTGGTTCCAAGGGAAATACGAGAGTTTAAAAAACGTGGGTTACTATGAGCGGGTCATCGTTGGTTCCGTTTCTCCAAGGCATTGGTACATCAATATGGTGGACTCGGTCAATCGCTTGATTGAAACAGAAAGTGTCGTCGGATACATGTTTGACGAAGAACTTGATGCCTATTTGCCCCAGGCTTGGGCTGGAATGGACCGGGGCGCAGCGATTCGGGCTATGCGGGGGGAGAAGAAGGATCTTTTGAAATTCATGAATGAACAGAATGGGATCGTGTTCCGTGACGCCCTTATTCATGAGCTTCCTCTGGATCGAGCCCGTCAAATAGACAGTATGATGGAGGTTTTAGGCGCTTATCTTTGCGTCCCATTTTCAAACGGAGAAAAAATTGTTGGTTTTATCACTGTAGGGAAAAAATTGAAAAAGGGTATTTCCTTTTTCAAACAAAGTGAAGTTCATTTTAGTTCAATCAGGGACCTCCTTGACCTTCCCATCACGAAAGATAAAAATAAAATCAGAGCCATTGATCAACTCACTGGCCGTTTGGACTCTGAAAAAATACCAGATCGGGTGTCTGACCATGAAATCATTGACGCGTTAAACAGTTTGGTCGATGAGAAGGAACTTCTGAATGCGTTGGATTTAAATTCTCTCAACCTTCGTTCGGAGGGGATTCAATTATTGAAAATGCATCGCGAACGCCGGGGCTTGTCGAGAAAACAGAGACGGGTTCTTCAGACAGCGGTGCTTCGATCGTTATTCAAAGATGAGATCGGTCCGGGTCCGGAGGATTTGTTTCATGCCGAAGACATTGATGCCCTCACTCTTCTCTTCTCAGCGGGGCAAGAAACGTTAATGGTCATGATGACCGCCGTTTCACAACAAAAAAAGAGCGCGGAGTGGGCCCATGACCTTCGCCAACCTTTTGACAAAGGCAGTTTTACGCTGATGGATGATTTAATAGAAGGAAAATTGGGAATTGTAAGCGATGAACAAAAACGAGCGCTTTTCGCGATGAAACAAGACTCCGGTTTTGTGAGGCGCAAATTAGAAGCGCTCATTAACCCTCAAACGGACAGCCTGCGTATCGTTTCCTGTGACGTGAGAACAGTTCTTGAAATGTTTATCAATAAGATTGAACCCGTCTGTGGTCACCATGGGCTTCGTTTGATCTCTGACCTCCCCGATCCTGGGATCAAAATCCGATGTGATCCTGAAATCTTTTCTTTCAGGGTCTTGGGGAACGTCGCTGATAACGCCATGCGCCACACGCCGCGCGGTGGAACGATTCAGATCGGTTATCAAAATGATGGATCGGCGCTTACCGTTTTGTTTAAGAATGTCGGGGGAGAGCCCATCGCGACAGAAAATTTAAAAAAGATATTTGACCGCGGCACACAAATTCACGGAGACGGAACAATTGGCATTTCCGGGTTGGGATTATTTAATGTCGCGCACGCGATGGGGGCCATGGGAGGAAAAGTCTGGGCAACGAGCAGTCAAGAAGAGGGGACAACTTTTTATATGCAATTTCCCCTGACAAACGAAAAGCCATGACTATTTTGATGAATTTCGACGTTTGTCATTCCTGAATGAATCTGTCGGGTGTCCAGTAATTTCCCCGAACTGGATCCCATCTGAGATTCAACAAATTGACCGCCTTTAACATAAAGGGTAGTATTTTTACGAATTTTTAATCTTATTTTATTGAGGGGGCGCTTTGGGTAAAGTTCTGGTGGTTTTATTATCTTTGGCCGTTCCCTCTTCACTTTTTGCTTACGACGACTACTCCCGTTACGAGCGTGGGCCGGACTCCTATTCTTTTAATAACTCCCAAGAGGTTTGGAAACGAAACTTTAACGCTCGGGAAAGTTTTAACTACAACGCTCCCTTTACGCGCGCGCCGATTCAGTTTCCTAAAGTGAGTTTGGATTTCACTTTTCAAAACACGTTCCCAAGTTTCAGCAGTTTTAACTCCACTCAATTTGGTAAGAAGCTGGACCTTAACGACAAATCCTTTTCGTCCAGTAATTTTCCCGCAAAACCGGTGGTTCGAACCTATAATTTTAAAGCACCAACGAATTTAATCGGGAATCCAAATCTCCAAAGCCCCGGTATCCAATCAACCAAGGGGACATTCGTCCCCTCGATCACACAACCGAAGACACCCCTTGGATTTTTCAGCGGGGTTGCCAGCGCGGTTAAGGCGATCCCGGCGTTCATTTCGACTGTCTCGAACAAAATCAGAGAGGCGGCCTCGTTTCTGTGGAACCGAATTGTTCTGGGCCACCGCACGGAAAACACCGCGACCCTGCCGGACGGGACTTTCCTGACCGGCCAAATCACCCTGAACCGGGACGACAAAATCCTGTCCATTGCTCCCGGCACCGTGCGCACGGTTGGCGAGTTTAAACAGCTTGAGTCCGGTGAGATGGCTCTTGTCTCGGGCAAAAGCCCCATCACGATCAACGGCAACAATTACTTGAGCGGCCAATTTGTTTATGACGGGGAAAAGTTTCAATTGGACGGCCCCGGCATCAAGCTCACCAACCAAGCCGGGCCCACGCTTCAAACCACCGCTCCTTTCAAAGAATACGTGAACGGTGACGCCAACGGCAACGAGACCCTTTTGGGATACGGCGCCCTGTCGCGAACCGACACGTTCAGGCAAAGGGGACGTTCTCAACAAATCAACTAACACGCCCGCCCCGGCGCCTCATCCGCATTGAATTTGACACGGAGCAAATCCTTGATGACGTAACAATTCCCCACAGAGATTTCGGCCGAGCCGGGCATCTTGAGCCACTGACGAACGATTTTCCCCAACAAGGAAGCGGCGGAGCCACTCTGGTGGTCACCCGCCAATCCATCCAAGACAGTTAGTTGATTTGTTGAGAACGTCCCCCTTCTCATCTATCTATAATCCTTGACATAAAATTGACATAGATATATCCTCAAGTTATGGGATATGAGCCGACGGTTCGAATTACTCCGGAGACGCTTCGTTGGGTTGCCCAGGCCAGCGAGTTGAGGGCCTGGATTTCGGCCGCCGTGGTGGATGTTCCTTGGTTGACCGTATTACAACGGGACACCACGGCTCGGTTGGCCCATTCTTCCACGTCCATTGAGGGAAACCCGCTCACGTTGCCCGAGGTGGAGGCCTTGGCTCGCGGAGAAAACATCGGAACTGACCGGCGGGCTTCCCTGGAAGTTCTTAACGCGCTTGCCGCCCTGCGGTGGATTTGGAAACAGCCCCAGCAAACACAAATACAAGAAAAAGACATCCTTCGTTTGCATGCTCTTCTGACCAAGGGATTATTGCCGGAAAATGGGGTTGGGGCGTACAAAATTGTTCCAAATCGGGTGGTCGATCATCGCGGAAAACCGGTTTATATCCCGCCCGGTCCCGAAAAAGTTCCCGGCTTAACACGCGATCTTTTAGCCTGGCTAAACAGCAAAACGGGCCTTCGTTTACATGCCGTGATCGCGTCTGCCATCGCCCATCACCGTTTGGTTTCCATCCATCCGGTAGCGGATGGGAACGGGCGTTTGGCTCGCGCTTTGGGCGTGTGGGTCCTCTATTCCCGGGGATTTGACACCCACCACCTGTTCGCTTTAGACGATTACTTTTCTGCGGACCGCCCGTTGTATTATCTCAAGATCCAACAAGCTCGCGATTTGGACGATGACCTGACCGATTGGGTGGAATATGTTGCTCACGGGGTGGTTTCCGCGTTGGGTCAGACGGTTGAGCGCATTCGCTCACTTCAGGTTGGAACCGTCGCCTCGAAAATTTTATTAACGAAGAGACAAGAAGACGTTCTCCGGTTCATGCGGGACCGGGGAACCGTGACATCTTCCGATCTCCAAGCGGCTTTTAAGTTCACGCGCGCCAGGGCCGGCCAAATTCTTAAACCGCTCGCGGACGCGGGCCTGGTGGAGGTCGTTGGTCGACAACGGTCCGCCCGATATCGATTGGCGAAATAGACAGGAGACAAAAGACCTATGGGGGTAATAAGAAAAGCGGGCGTGGTGGGGGGGCGAGCCGTATTTTTCTTCCTCCTTGTGGGGGGCCTGGCGGGGGAAGTCGGCGACGTGGAATATGTTCCGTCTCGGGACTACGCCGTTGTGGCCGAACGGGAAATAAATCGAGCGAAATCGTCCGTGGCGGTTTGCCTCTACCGCATCGCCCTACAACCCCAGCGTTCGGATTCGCCGGTCATGCGGCTGGCGGAATCGTTACGAAAAGCCCATGGGGCCGGTGTGCGCGTGGAAGTGTTCCTGGACCAGAATGTCCCGTTCCACGACGAAGAAGGCCCCGACACGGGACGGGCTGAGTCCGCCAACGGGGCGGCGATCCGGTTCTTTCGATCGCAGGGTATTCCCGTCTATGTGGACGATCCCGCCGTTACCACCCACTCTAAAGCGGTTGTGATCGACGAGACAACGGTTCTTGCCGGGTCGTCCAACTGGACCGACGCGGCGTTGACCCGCAACCAAGAAACCAATATCCTTGTTCGGTCCCCCGTGGCGGCAAAAGCGGTATTAAAAGAAATTCGATCCCGGGTTTGGCAAGAGCCTCCGCCGGATGGGGAGAGCGTGGCGGTTCCCGCTGAGTTCCTGCTGAACCCCGCCTACTTGGGTCGGATGTCCAAAGGGGACGAACGGGCTTTGGACGTTTACCTTTATTTGGTTCGGGAACAGGCCGGTTCTGCGTCGACCGACATTTTTGTCAAATACGAGCTCATGGCCGAAACTCTCGGGATTGAAGCTCCCAGCGACAGTCGGCGAAACAGCCAAATCAATAAAGTTCTCCGCACGTTAAAAAATCGATATCGCCTTATCGACTTCATTCGCGAAAGAGCGGGAGAGGTTAGGGTGACGCTCGAACCCTTGATTGGCGATGGGGGTGCCCGGGTTCCGCTTACTTATTGGTCTCAGGGTTGGAACCGGCGGTTGAGCCATCCCGCCAAGTCGTTTTTTCTCATCAGCCAATACGAATCGGCGAAGTCGCCCCTGCGGCCCCGGTGGTCCGCGGCGCGAAAAACGATGGCGAACCGCTACCACATTCGGGCCGGCAACATCACCGAAGGGATCACCGAACTGCGTCGGTTGAATCTCGTGGAGGTGGATTATTCGCCCAACGTCCCCCGTGGTCGGCCCCGTCGGGCGTCAATTTACATTCCCAACTCGCTGTATGACCCCGAAGAATGGGATCGATCGTTGAACGAGTTAAAAGCGAAGCACGGCGTTGAAAAAGTGGAGCGGGCTCAATCAGCGGCCCGGCTGGTTTACGAAGACAAAGATCTGACCGGGATCACCGCCCTGATTGATTTGGAAAACAAATTCGGGCGCGCCCGGGTGGACGCCGCGCTCAAAATTGTCAGCCAAAAAAATCCCGACAACCCGTTGCGTTCGTTACCCTACCTGATCGGCACCATTAAAAATAGGCCAACGGACTCCCCGGGCACGACCCCGGCGGGTGTGGAACCTTAAAGAAAGAAGGGGGACCCTATTTGCTCGCAATTCATTGTTTCTAAGTCGGCTGAGTCGCTGGCCAACTCCTTTAAGGCCATCCAGCGCGCAATCGCGGCGGGGTGGCTGTTGTCCCAGGCCGGCTTGGTCCTGTCCTATTTGATAGTCACGAGGGATTGATACTTAGTGAGAAGTTGTTTGGGTTGGTTCCCGCATGGAGTCCCACTCCAAAAGTTAAGTTTGCTACCCACAACGCTCGTCTCTATTCTGTTGAAGAGAAAACCAAAAGGGGAAATCTAATTACCGATAAACCGACCTGGCGTGATCCATTCAAAAAACGCCATTGTTTGGTTCCTATGACGGGATTCATTGAACCCATTTATTTTGGCGAGTTCGCTGAGAAGATAGTCGAATTTAAGCCAAGGGCAGATGACGTTATGCTGGCGGCGGGGCTTTGGGAAGATTGGGTGTCAAAGGAAAGTGGTGAAACTCGGTCGACTTTCACGGTTCTGACAGACAACCCGGTTCCCGATATCGAGCGGATGGGTCACGATCGGACACCCATCTTTTTGGAGGGGGAAAAAGCGATTGAGTGGCTCAAGCCCGAATCAAAGCCCCCCGCGGAGTGGATTCAATTTCTCCGGTCCAACCCCGCAAAAATGTCGTGGGTTGCAACAGTGGACAGACCAATGGCACCGGGGTGGGAAAAAAGGGTCTGAATGTTGTCGGTGAATAAGTCTCCCCAATCTAAGAAGCATAATCACACTATTCCACTACGGTAATACATTGCGGCTCGGATTCTTTTTTGTTTTGATGTGCTTTTTAATTATAAACAGTTGTTGGACGCATAAAATGAGGAGCCCCCTATGAAAGGAATTTTAGTTTTTCTGTTTGCAATGGCTGTTTTTAATCAAGCTTCTGCCGAGTATTATTATCGCCGAGATGGGTCTACCCAAGAAGCGGCAATCGGCGCTGTCGAAATGAAAGGCACCGGCATTGTGAACTTGGTTGCGGTTCTGGAGTACAAACGAGTGCCCGAGGACACAAAGGTTTTTAAATCCGACAAATACACTGATTTTTTTGACCGGGTGAAGATTGGGGCAAAAACAATAGCCTTGAAGCTTCTTCTTGAGAAACCAACGATTGAGATTTCTGAACTCAAGCCTCTTCGGGAAAGAATCGACAAATCTGTTAGCTCATATTTTGAATCAGAGACTAAATCCGAGTTCCCCAACGAATCAATTCAAATTGTTTATGGCTTGAGTATGCTTTATGTGTCGGATCCATTTGAAAACAAGAAATAAGAAATAAAAAGCGTCCATCAAGTCATGGAGCGGACGCGGCTACTTCGTGGCCGCGCGGTTGACCTCAAACGATTTGACTTTCAATTGCCTTATGAACGAAAATCCTTTGTTTCAAACTTGAATGCAAAAGGAGATTAAAATGAAAAGAGTCATGCTGGCTGGGTTAATTGCGGCATTAGGAGTGGGGACTGGCAATGCGTGGGAGCACCCTCAAAATCCTGATCGCTATCCAAGTATAGGATTAGAGCTGGCAGGGCAATCAACTGACGGTGATTTGAGTTTTCCAAGCTTACCTTCTGCAGGAAAACAGAATGTTGAAACGAACTAGAGTTTATTAATTCTTGATACGCGATTGCCATTATCAAACTCATTTACATTAAGCCTCGCTTTAGGGGCTACTGGAAGTGAAACTAAGGCAGAAAAAACCTCTGTGCTCGCAAGTCAAAACCTTGAGCAAAGTGGTGGTTACTTTAGTATTGGTGCACGATACTATTTCAATCATTAATAATAACTACTCAGGTCCCTCACCCTGCCCTCGCATCAGCGGCTTTTTTGGCTCCCCTGAGTTGGTGTGACTCCGGCATGGGAGCCCGAGGAATGGTTGAAGGCCGCGAGATCGCAAACCACTGGAAGCTTTCCGCCAAGCCTCCCAAGTGGGGAAGGAAATTCATTATTTTCCTCCCCACTTTGGGGGGCCTTGTATTGATCCCCATTAATCAAGCGGCGGCGGAGTGAGTGTTGTGGTTAGCGGAAAAGCTAGAAGGGGATGGAGCTTCTAATCAAATCCCCTTCGGACATTTATGAAGATCGGTTGAAGATTAGAATAGATGGCGCTCTTTATGTCAAAAGGGGACGTACTCAGTTTATCAGTTTTATTGACATAGTCTACTTGGATGGGTAATATCTCAGCATGCCACGTCAAGCGCGATTGCTGGTTCCTGGTGGGCTCTATCATGTCATGGCCAGAGGGATCGAACGGAGGGCGATTTTTTCGGATCCGCCCGATTACCAAGAGTTCGTCGACCGAATGGAGGAATCCCTAAAGAAATCCGCCTGCCGCTGTCTGGCCTGGGTTTTAATGCCGAACCATTTTCACCTCCTCATCCAGGCAGGCAAAGAGGGCACCCCACCACTCATGAGACGCCTGATGACGGGCTATGCGGGTTACTTCAATTGGCGTCACCGCCGCAGTGGACACCTTTTCCAGAACCGATACAAGGCCATCCTTTGCGAAGGGGAGGCTTACCTGATGGAGTTGGTCCGCTACATTCACCTAAACCCGCTCCGAGGAAAAGTCGTGGACTCTCTGGAGAGTTTGGAGCAATTTCCGTGGAGCGGGCACCGCGCGCTCCTGGGAAAAGAGAAGAGGGCATTTCAAGAGGTCGAGGAAGTTTGGGGAACATTTGGAAAAAACCGATCACAAGCCCAAGTCGCATATCGCCGATTTGTGAATGAGGGCGCAGGCGGGGGGAGGCGAGCCGATTTAACGGGTGGAGGTTTGTTGCGTAGTTTAGGTCGATCGCCTGGGCAATGGGAGGGAGTTAGAAGAGAGGACCTCCAGGCTTTCGACGCTCGGATCTTGGGGAGCGGGGGGTTCGTGGAAAGCGTCCTCAAAGAATTAGAAAAGAAGTCGGCCCCCCACGTTATTGCCGGGATGACTTTGGAAGAAATAAAAGACCGCGTGGCCAAAGTTTATGGTATTTCGCCGGAAGAGCTTACGCGGAAGGGGAGGAAAGGCCCGGTAACTCACGCCAAGGCGGTGCTCATCTATTTGGGCACTCAGTTTAAGGGCCAAACTTGTCATTCTATGGGCCAGTTGACGGCAATGACGGTGCAATCCGCATCGGCGGCGAAATTTCGAGGGGAGGTCTTTGTCTGGGACAATTTGGACCTGCAAAAACTGATAAACTGAGTACGTCCCCTCTCCTCTCCCTAGCGACCCGCTACTGGCGTAGGCGGGAGTAGGTGCTGATGATGAGGTAGGCGCCCATGACCATG
Source organism: Elusimicrobiota bacterium (assembly GCA_016715645.1). Classification (GTDB taxonomy): domain Bacteria; phylum Elusimicrobiota; class Elusimicrobia; order FEN-1173; family FEN-1173; genus JADKHR01. The sequence continues at coordinate 109,329 of JADJZR010000028.1, forward strand.
GCGAACACGCCGAACGCGATTCTTAGGTGGGCGGGGTTGACCCGTTGCGCCAATCGGCCGCTTAGCCAGGCGCCGGCAAACAGGGCCACCGCAATCATTCCGGCGGCTCGCACGTTCACGTTGCCGTTACGATAATATTCCATCACCGCGCCCAGGCCCACCGGCAAAAGCAGAACCGCCAGGCTCGTTCCCGTGGCCCGATGTTGGGTGAACCCCCCGAAATACACCAGCGCCGGCACGATAATCAGGCCGCCGCCCACGCCAAAAAACCCCGAGGCCATTCCGGCCAAACCGCCGATGAGAATAAAAAGTAACGCGGATGGTTCGGTCATGGTTATGGTCCTATTTAAGAACGTCGTAAAATCTATTCAATCCAGAATGGATCCCCGATAAAATCATTCGGGAATGACAAGAAAAAGTTATGGAATAACAGCTCAGGTCCCTCATCCGGCCCTCTGGGCCACCTTCTCCCAAGAGGAGAAGGAAAATCATTTTTTACTTCAAAGACACAAAATCCCTGGGTAGTTACCGAGCAATTAGAAAAATATTTTCCCGCAAAAGTTCGGGGCCCTTCTTCATTCAAGTCCCTTTAATTCCCCAAAAAAAACGCGCCCAAAATAAGCCGTGTGAAAAAAGGGGCGAACGCCCCTAGAAGGCGGCGGGGATGGGGCCGGGTTTTTCGGCGGTCGGGGGTTCGGCCCGATCCGTTAGCACCGTCTCTTGGTCCACATCCTGAACCGCGGGGGATTCCCACAACGTCACGGTTTGTTTCTCCCCGGCAACCCGGTAAGCCGTTCGGCGCAGACTCGGGTGTTGGAAAAGATTAAATTTTAACGTGAATCCTGTCCAGAGGGCCGCGCCCACCGCCACAAGGGAAAGCGCCCGCTCGATCAACGTGGGTTTCCCGATAGCCTCGTGGGACTTTTTGGCCAGGTCCCCGATCCATTGCCGGATCGTTCGGTTGGGTCCCAACAACCGGCCCGCCAAGAAAATGGGATAGGATTTGCGGATTTCTTTTGCGTAGAACCGGGCTTTGGCCTGCAGAAGCGGGTTGGCTGAATTTTTGAGAGTGTGGTAACCCAACAACCACGATTCCACCACGCGGAAAATGGAGGGACCCAACCGTTGGAAGTCCTGCTCGTAACACCATTGTTGGATCCCTTCAATTTGGGTGGGCGACAGGGTGGGGTGTTTGATCATGGTCGTAAACCCGTCGGCCCGTTTGTAAAACTTTTCGGGTTGGCCCTGGTAATCGTCGCGCAAAAGACCTTGTTCCATGATGCGGTCATAAAACGGCGTGCTGGGGACCGGCCCGTAGATCAAGATCTGGCTTAACGACGGTTTCAGTTTCATCAATCCGTCCAGTTCGGCGGCCACCACGTCGTGGTTTTGGTAATCAAACCCCACAATCATGGACGCCAAAATGGTGATGCCGTGTTGCCGAAATTCCGTAAAAATGTCTTCCACCGGCCGACCCTGTTGTTTGCCGTAACCGGATTTCGTGCCCTCGTAGCCCACCCAGAATCCGTCGATGCCCATCTCCAAAATCTCTTCCACTTTATATTGGCTGATGGCTTTGATGCTGGAAAAGACGAATATCGACGGCAATCGCCCGCTTTTCTTAACGCAGTCCCGGAATTCCAAAGCCCGGCTTTTGTTGAGCAGAAAATCTTCGTCGAAAATGATGAACACGGTGTTCGGGTCTTGGTCCAGAAACTTTTCCACAACAGAAAAAATGTCTTTGCCTTCCGGCAACAATTTTACGTGGCGCCGTTTAAAGAAGTGGGACGTGCAACAGAAGTCACAGCCGTTGGGGCAACCCAACCCCGCGAAAATCTTGCCCGTGCGGGAGGCCCGAATGGAAAAAATCTTAAGGTCGCTGACAATCAAGGGGTGTTTGTAAGGTTTAGGAATCGGAGTCTCGCCCAGAAGCCGTCGGAAAAAGGTCACGCCTTCTTCCCGGCAAAAATAGTCCCCGAAAGGAGCCAAAACCTCGTCCGAAAGAACCGTGCCGTACCCGCCTAAAATGATTTTGCTGTGGGGGGAATATTTGCGAATCAGGGCGACGGCGTCTTTCATTTTGTGGAACAGCGCCATGATAAACGAGACGCCCACGTAGTCGTATCCTTTCTTGAGTTCCCGGATCAGCTCCGACCGGGAGGGGTACTGTAGCACCACGGCGGGCGTCTCCAGATTGGCCGCGATGTATTCCAACGAATACTGGACCTGGACCGCCCGGGGACTGAAAATCCCTTGGGCCCGGGTGACTTGCTTATGGAGCAGTTCATAACCGACGGAGTCGGCGTCGCCGTATTCCGTTCCAAACGGGCGGCAGACGCTGGTTAACAAAACTTTTTTTGGGGTCAAGAGATTATCCTTTGATTTGGTTGAACATCCACGGGGCCAGGGAGGTGTCTTTCAATGATGAGCCAGCGGGCGGATGAGGGTCATTCGACCCTTTCATCATAGGATTTCTGGGGGACACCCACAACCTTTTTCGCTAGGCGGGCCGCGTTTGAGGATGGTTCTTTTATAAAATGTTGGTAACAGCTCAGGCCCCTCCTCTTAGGGTTCCCCCCGAAGGGGCGGATGAGGGGCCTGAGTAGTTACAAATGTTGGGGACTTTGTTGGACACGGGTACGATCGAGACGAGGTGGGTATGATCAAGAGGTGCGATGTTGAGGTGGGAACGCCGTCCCCATGGAATTTGGCTTTTGACGGGGCTTTGGACGGACTTGAAAATATGCGGCGCGATCTGGAGTCTTTGGACAACCAGCGCGATTCGGCCGCTGTGCCCTGTGTTCGAATTTATCGGTGGGCTCGGCCGACGGTGTCCTATGGCCGGCTTCAGTCGCAACCGGACCCCCGGCCGGCCGGGTATGACCTGGTTCAACGGCCCACCGGGGGGGGGATGGTGTTTCATGGGACGGACATCAGTTTTTCCGTGGCGTGGCGGCGCGATCATCCCGGGTTACCTCCTTGCATCAAAAACGTGTATCGGCTTTTCCATGGGTCGTTTGCGGACGAATTGCGTCAGGTCGGCTTGAACGCCGGGTTGCACTCGTCGCCGGATCCCCGCCCTGCGGTCCCCGGGGCGTGCTACAAAGACTATGCCACCGACGACGTGATTGTGGACGGGTTGAAATGGATCGGAGGCGCGTTGCGCGTGACGTCCTGGGGTCGGTTGTATCAGGGAAATTTAAAAGCGCCTCCGGTCGTTTCCACTCAAACAATTTTGGATGAGGCCTGGGTGGCGCGGGTTTTTGAGTCCCGGGTTTTTCGTTACGCTCCCATCGGGCGGTGTTGTGAGAGGATGAAATGTGAGAGTGTTCCGTTGAGTCCGGGATCCTAGAGGGCGTCTTTTTTTTCTTCACCCCGACATTTCTAAAAAACGGAAACATGACATTATAAAAATATCCAACAGAATTCGTGGTAGAATAAAACAGCTGTGAGAGTCTATTTCTTAAGGGATAAAAATGAAAAGAGACCTGATTAAATTGGGCGCTATTTTATTGTTTATGCCGCTTGTGCTCTGGGGAAAGGGTGTCTCTGATCCCTTTACTGAAATGGCGGACGAATTGACGGAAAAAACGGGAGTGCGTGGTGTTCACCGGATCGCTGTGCTGGAGTTTAAGATGGTCAACTCCCAGGGGACGGTGGCGGGCCGCATCGTCCAAGAACGTCTGATTTCCGCATTCGTTAAAAAGGGAACCGTTTCTGTTGTGGAACGAGATCGCTTGGACGAGGTGAAAAGGGAACTGACTTTGGGCATGACGGGTTTATTGGATGAGACGACGACAAAACAAATTGGGAAAGTGTTAGGAGTGGACGGCCTGGTATTGGGAAGTTTGTCGGACTCAGGAAAGGGGAATTTAGAAGCCAACGCTCGTCTCGTATTGGTTGAATCCGGTGAAATCCTGGGAGCCACGACAAGGGAATTGAGACGAACCTGGTTGGAATCGGATATAAGCGGACCAACACCATCTAACTCGCTTGAAGGGTGGCGGATGCCAAATGATTTTGAACCCGCTCTCTCCACTTTTACAGCACCCGGAACAGTTATTTATAAAAATATCTCGCCTCTCGGGTCGAAATTTGAGATTCTTCAACTGACTTTGGTTGAAGAGGATCGAATCTCAGCGACGTTGGATCTTGAGTATATTCTCCCGGCAGAGTATTTGGGTTCAAGCTTAAGAATCAGTTACCTGCCACAACAAACGATTGAAATGATGGCTGGCCATCATGTTGTTCGGATCCGCATCTGCATGAATGAAAGTGAATTTTTTCAGGCGACCTCGCATCTGGAGATAATTTTTTCTACCGTAAATCCAAAATATAAACTTAATTTTGACACGACTACGCTGGAAATTCCATTTCGTCGGATTTGGATAAATCCTTCATGGAAGAGGGAAGGTTATTTGTTAAACACAAACCCAACCATGAGAATCGATCGAGCGGATCCCCTTGTTCTATCTTGGGGTAAGGGTTTTACCCTTTACGGAGATTTTGCAAGGGGCTGGAGGAACTATGGTCGGTACGTCGTTGTGGGCGGGGGGGGCCTGTATCGTTATCTTAAAATCATTGAATGGAGCGAGGACCGGATTGTCGTCGCATCTCCCAAATCCGGAAGATCACCTAATAAGTTTGTCTGGGTTAATCCGGAGGTTCCCAACTTTCTGAGTGTTATTTCCGGTGAAGCTCATAGCAATATTTTTTTAATTAAGTTTAATCCTGAGGGTCTTCCGAAACGGGATTGATTCAAAATTTAAAGGTGGTAGGGCCGTGCGCGTCCGGTTTTTCTTTGTCAACCACCAATAAAAATCCCCAAATCCTCAGACAACGCATAGAGCTCGACGGAGCATTTTTAACCACTTTGATGCATCCCTCTTTCGGCTCACCTCTTACAAATGGGGATATCGGCGTCGCCCCCGGGGTCTTTCCGACCCCAGGGGGGGGCTGTTGCCGGGGGACCGGGGATTGACTATCATTGACGGGACCTTCTTGGGCCGACCATGGGATTTTACCCCGCGTTTCTTAATCTGTCCGGCAAACACTGCCTGGTGGTCGGTGGCGGGGACCTGGCGTTGCACAAAACACTTGATTTGCGAGCGGCGGGAGCGCGGGTGACGGTTGTGTCGCCTCGGTTTGCGGCGGGGTTTGGGCCCCTTTCAGACGTTGTCCGGCGCGCCCGCCGGTTTCGCGCCGACGACCTGGATCCGGCCCCGTGGCTGGTGGTGGCGGCCACCAACGACGAGGTTCTTCACGCGCGTATCGCTCGGTTGTGCCGCACGAAAAAAATTTGGGCGAACGTGGTCGACCGGCCCGCTCTGTGCGATTTTATCGTCCCTTCCGTGGTGCGGCGCGGGCCCGTGACTTTTGCCGTTTCCACCGGGGGTCTTAGCCCCGCCGTGGCCAAATTTTTGGGCGCCGATCTGCGCCGTCGATATGGGCCGGAAGTGGGTCGGCTGGCCGCTGTCTTGAAAGGCGTGCGGGCCGAATTGTTGCGGGTGCCGATTCGGGCCCGACGACGACTGTTGGACGAGCTCGTGACTAAACCTTGGCTGGCCCGGTTTCGGTCGGATCCCCGGGGGGCTGCGGCCGAGTTGCGCTCGCTCGCCGACCGAAAAATCAAATCCCTCACCCTGCCCTCGGGTCAGCGGCTCTGCCGCCCCAGGTGCCCCGAGCTCTGCGAGGGGCCTCCCAAGAGGAGAGGGAAAATCACTTCCGAGGGTTGAAGAGTCTTGGGGTTAAACGTGCAAAAAATTCAGGCACTACTTTTTGATTTTGGGTTAATAGGGTATGTGACCGCAGTGGCCCTTTATCTGGCCTACGTTTTTTCCCGGCGCGACCAGCACAGTCTTGTTGGGCATCGGATCCTTTGGGCGTCGTCGTTTCTTCATGCCGCTAGCTTGATCCTCGGGCTATGGATTGAAAGCCATCGTCCGGGCCATTTGGCTTTTGAGTTTTGGAACAGTTGGTTTGAAAGCCTTTCGTTGTTCTCCTTTTTGATCGTGGCCGTTTTTTTGGGTGTCCAAACCCGGGCGCGGTTAGCCATCCTGGGGGCGTTCATCTTGCCCTGGGCGGTGTTGTTGATGGGAATGGCCTTGACCAACGCCTTTTTAGCCAGTCCCCGTTGTCCGTTCGCTTCCGTTGAGGATTTTCTGAAATTGGCCGATACCGCCCGTCGTCTGCCGGCATTGCCGGGGTCCCTGTGGGCCACGGTTCATGTTCCCCTCCTGTTTTTTTCCTACGCGGCGTTCGCCAACGCCTTCGGGATCGGGTTGGCTTTTCTTATTCAAGAACGCCAATTGAAAACACACCGTTCAACCGAGCTGGGTTACCGGTTGCCGTCTTTGGAAGAAATGGACCGCTTGATCGCCCGTTTGATCGCTTTGGCGTTTCCGGCGTTCACGGTGGGGTTGGCGTTGGGTGTTGTGTGGGCTCGGTCGGCTTGGGGCGACCGCTGGGCCACGGACCCGAAAGTTATTTGGTCGGCGGTTGTGTGGGCCGTTTATTTGGGTTATTTGATCTTGCGCTACGCTTTTAATTGGCGCGGCCGACGGGGAGCGTATTTTTCGTTGGCCGGGTTCGGTCTCGTTTTGGTCAGTTACATGGGCATCAACTATGTCTCAAAAACCCATTCCTATGTGGTGGAGGACCGACCTTGAACCGGTTGCGGTTGGTGGGCCTCTCGCACCGCACCGCGCCGGTCGAATGGCGCGAACGGTTGGCTGTCCCCGACAGCCGGGTGCCGGAATTTTTGGCCGACCTGCGCCTCAAAGCGGGCGCGGGAGAAGCGGTGGTGTTGTCCACCTGCAACCGGGTCGAGCTCTACGCCGTGACCCCTTCGGACAACGATTGCGAATGTTTGTTGCGAAAAGGTTTGTTGGACCTTCACGGCGACGTGGCCTTGGACACTTGTCTGTATGCCCGCGATGACCACGACGCGGTTCGCCATTTGTTTCGCGTGGCCGCCGGGTTGGATTCCCTGGTTGTGGGTGAAGCGGAAATTTTGGGCCAGGTGAAACGGTCCTACGATTTGGCCCGTCAATCCGAGACCACCGGAAAACTGACCAACGTTCTCTTTCAACGGGCCCTCTTCGTCGGAAAAACGGTCCGGTCGGAAACAAAAATCGCCGAAGGACCCACGTCGGTCCCCAGTTTGGCCGTGTCCTTAGCGACCCGGATTTTCGGAAATTTGGCCGAGTGCCGCGCCCTTGTCGTCGGCGCTGGGCCCATGGCCGAACTCGCGGCGCGGGCCCTCAAAAGCCAAAAAGTGCCCCATCTGGCCATTGCCAACCGTACCCTCGAAAATGCCGTGGCCATGGCTCAGCGGGTGGGCGCGCACCCAACCCCTTTCGACGCGTTGGCCCGTGAACTGGTTTTGGCCGACATCGTGATCTGTTCTACGGGAGCCTTGGATTTTATTTTTCGCCGCGACGTTGTGGCCGCCGCTTTGGACGAGCGGCGCGGGCGGCCTCTCTTTTTCATCGACATCGCGGTTCCCCGGGATGTGGACCCCGCCGTGGACGAATTGGAGAACGTGTATCTCTACAACATCGATGATTTGGAAGGTCTGGTGAACGAAACCCGCGTTCGACGCGAGGCTGAAATTGTTCAGGCTGACCGGTTGGTGGATCAAAAAGCCCTGGAGTTTGCCGCCTGGTTCGACGCTTGGCGCCGCGGAACCCGCGCCGCCTTGCGCCACGGACACGAATCTTTGGCCGTGGAAGCGGAGCCCGGGTGACCCTCCTTCGTTTAGGGTCCCGCGGCAGTGCCTTGGCTCTGGCCCAGTCCAACCATGTCAAAGGGCGTTTGGAGTCCTTGTTCCCCGATCTGCGGGTCGAATTGCAAATCATTAAGACCACCGGAGACCGGTTGGCTGACGCGTCGTTGGCTTCCATCGGCGGTAAAGGGGTTTTCACCAAGGAGTTGGAAGAGGCCCTTCTTTCCAAAACCGTGGACCTGGCTGTCCATTCATTGAAAGACCTTCCCACGGAACTCCCCGCCGGTTTAGCCGTGGGCGCGATTTTGGAACGGGAAGATCCTCGCGACTGCATGGTCGCCCGGTTCGGCGAACAGTTGATGGAACTGCCCCGCGGGGCCGTGATCGGCACCAGCTCGCTTCGCCGCCAAGCCCAGATTCGAGCCATCAAAAAAGGAATCCGCTTGGAAGACCTGCGCGGTAACTTGGACACCCGGTTGGCTCGAGTGGCGGCCGGCGATTTTTCCGCGGTTGTCGTCGCCTACGCGGGCGTGCGTCGGTTGGGCCGAGCCGGTGAGGTCACCGAAGTGTTGCCGTTCCATCTAATCCTTCCCGCTCCCGGCCAGGGGTTTGTGGCCATTGAAACGCGCGCCGAAGATCCGTTCACCCAGACCTGGGTGTCTCGATTAAATCACGAACCGAGCCGTCTCGCGGCCTTGGCGGAACGGGAATTTCTGTCGGCGTTAGGCGGGGGATGCCGCGTCCCCATCGCCGCTTACGCCCGTCGGGAAGGCGACCAGCTGGTTTTGGACGGCCGCGTGACGTCTGTGGACGGTAAAAAAGATGTGAAGGGGCGTCAATCCGGACGGCCGGAGGAGGCCGCTCGGATCGGCTTGGCCCTGGCCCGCCGTCTTCTCGACGAAGGCGCCCTAGAAATTTTGGAGACTATTTGATGATTTTCAAAGGCCTTCCAACACGCGTGTGACGATGAGCGGCCCTGGAGTGTTTCGCCCAGGCCCGAACGGCTTGCGCGCGATTTTGTGCCGGAGGCCGACCCAACTCGCATCAGCGGCTCTGCCGCCTCAGGTGGCGCGAGCTCTGCGAGCGACCCCGGCCCTCAACATCCTACGGGCCGGATCGGACAGGGTCGGCCCCGCGACCGGCATAAAATCGTGCTCAAAACGCCTCAAGGGCCTGGCCGAAACACCCCAGGGTCTTGGGGGGGCTTTCCGTGCATTTCATCACGGGAAAACGAGATGTAAAACTGTTATTTTGAAGATTTGGGAGACAGTGTCTCCCAAATTGACCGGTTAGGGATCTTTACCTCGGGGGGCAAAGATTTGGGAAACGCTAAGGCGACAGTTTATTTAGTCGGGGCGGGGCCCGGGCGGCCGGATTTGATCACTCTGCGGGGCGTCGAGTGTTTACGCCAAGCCGACGCCGTGGTCTTGGACGCGTTGGTGGACCGGCGCGTGTTGAGCCATTGTTCTCCCGGCGTTCGAATTATTGAAGCGGGAAAACGGGGCGGCGGGCGGGTGTTCCTTCGTCAGCCGGCCATCAACCGGTTGTTGGTTCGGCTGGCGCGGTCGGGGAAAACCGTTGTTCGCCTCAAAGGCGGGGACCCCTATTTTTTTGGCCGCGGGGCCGAAGAGGCGGAAGCGTTGGCCGATCAAAACATTCCGTTTGAGGTGGTTCCCGGCGTCAGTTCGGTGACGTCGGTGCCGGGGTTTGCGGGTATTCCTTTAACCCACCGGGGGCATGCGTCAACGGTCACCGTCGTGACCGGCCACCAGGGACGGGAAAACCCCTATTTGGGCGACAGCGCCGGTCAGGCCGCCCGTCGGCGGGGACCCGGTGTGGATTGGGCGAAAATTTCGCCGAACGGGACATTGGTGATCCTGATGGGACTCAACCAGTTGCCCTATATTTCCCGCCGCCTGTTGGGTTTGGGTTGGTCTCCCGCGCTTCCTGCGGCCGCTATTCAATGGGGCAGTTGGGCCCATCAGCGCACGGTTCGCGGGACCTTGTCCGATATCGCTTGGCAGGTCAAGCAAAAGGCCCTCGGCGCGCCGGCGGTGATTGTGATCGGCGACGTGGCGGGGCTTGGAACCAAACTGGATTGGTTTGGAAAACGGCCGCTCTTTGGTAAAACGGTTCTTGTGACGCGCGCGCGCGAGCAGGCGTCGACCCTTACCGCCCTGTTGGAAAAGGCGGGCGCCCGCGTGATCGAAAGTCCGCTCATCTCCATTTCTCCTTTGCCGTTGGGTAAAAGAGGCCGCGGATTTTTAGAAAATCTTCCCCAATACGACGGAATTCTTGTGACGAGCGCCAACGGAGCTAAAATATTAGCCAAAAAAATTCAGTCGACCGGCCATTTACGTCCACAAGGGCAGAACTTTTTTGTTCAGGACTCTGTCGACGGTAGCCCTGTGCCAATCGGGGAATTCCGGTTAGCGGGTCGCCTTAAAGGCCGGCCGATCCCGCCTGTGTTCGCCGTCGGTGCAAAAACGGCGGAGGCCCTTCGCGCCGAAGGGCTTGAGGTTGACCGGACCGCGGAAACGTTTCAATCCGAAGGGTTGGTCAAATTGTTGGGACGACGATTGGATGGGAAAAAATTTTTGTTGGCCCGGGCTCGGGTGGGGCGCGACGTTATTGAATCGGCTCTCGCTCGGCGGGGCGCGCGGGTGGACCTGTGGCCGTTGTATGAAACGCGGTCGGTGGCTTTGTCGGGCGACGCGAAGGCGGCGCTCTTGTCCGGCGCGGTGGACGCGGTGACCTTTACCTCTTCGTCAACGGTCACGTCGTTTGCGGGAAATTTTACGCGCGCCCAACGGCGCCGCCTTTTTTCCCGCGCGCGCGCCGTGTCCATCGGGCCCATCACCAGCCGCGCCCTTCGAGCCAGGGGCATTCGCCCCTTCAAGCACGGGGGGCCGCGACCGTCGAGGATTTGGCGGACACCATTGTCCGGGCGCTCAGCTAAACATAATGCTTGACGAACATTATGTTGGCGGAGCATCATCTTTGAGTTGTGTCTGAGGTCTTCCGATGAAAAAAAATCCAAGCACCAATTTGTTGTTGCGGGCTCTTCGGCGGGCGTTGGCCGAAGCGGGCGCGATCCATCGCCGGGGCGCGCGACGGACTCTCAACATCGATCACAAGGGGCTCGTGGATATCGTGACCGATGTGGACCGCGCGGCGGAGAAAAAAATTCTTGGCGTGTTGCGCGGGTCGTTTCCCGACCACGGGTTTTTGATGGAAGAGTCCGGGCTTCATTTGTCGTCGTCTCGCTACCGGTGGGTGGTGGATCCTCTGGACGGAACGGTCAATTTTGCCCATCGGATGCCCATCAGCTGTGTGTCCATCGGGCTGGAAAAAGACGGGCGCGTCTTGATGGGCGGGGTGTACGATCCGTTTCGTAACGAGGAATTTCTCGCGGTGCGAGGAAAGGGCGCGGCGTTGAACGGGAAAAAAATTCGTGTGTCCAAAACCAACACGCTCATCAACGCTTTGCTCGTCACGGGGTTTCCCTACGACCGGACCGAGAAGGCCGCTTTCTATTTGTCTTTCGTCGAGAAGTTTATGAAACAAACCCAAGGACTCCGTCGATTGGGCGCGGCCGCCTTGGACATGGCCTATGTGGCGGCGGGTCGATTCGACGGTTACTGGGAATTTAATTTGAAACCCTGGGACGCGGCCGCGGGCCGCCTGCTTGTCGAAGAGGCCGGGGGGCGCGTGACCAATTTCCTCGGTCGTCCTTACTCGTTGGCCGACACGTCCCAAACCTTGGCGTCCAATGGGCAGGTCCATGGGGCGATGCTTCGTCTCTTGGCGGGGTCCGATAAAGTAAAATAGTCTTATGCCCTTTCCTCGCACTCGACTTCGGCGGTTGCGCGCGTCCCTCGCGGTCCGTTCCATGGTCCAAGAAACCGCGTTGACGCCCCGCTCTTTGATCCAGCCCCTTTTTGTGCGGACCGGTAAAAAGGTTCGGCGGCCTGTCCCGAGCATGCCGGGGTGTTTCAGTTGTCCGTCGACCAAGCGGTTGTCGAGGCCCGCGCTGTTCAGCGGCTGGGATTGAAGGCCGTCCTCTTGTTCGGCCTTCCGGACAAAAAAGATTCCGTCGGGTCGGATGCTTCCGACCCGGATGGCATTGTCCAGCGGGCCGTGCGGGCCATTAAAAGCGCTTGCCCGAACCTGCTGGTTATCACCGACCTGTGTTTATGCGAATACACCGATCACGGCCATTGCGGCCTGTTAAAAAACAAGGTCATTGATAACGACGCTACGTTGGAACGGTTGGGCCGCATCGCCGTTGTTCAGGCCCAGGCCGGCGCCGATTGGGTGGCCCCCTCGGGCATGATGGACGGCGCTGTGCGCGCTGTCCGCCGAGCTTTGGACAAGGCCGGTTTTACCCACACCGCTCTACTGGCTTACGCCGCGAAATATGCGTCCGCTTTTTACGGCCCGTTTCGCGATGCGGCCCAGTCAGCTCCGTCGTTCGGCGACCGGCGCACCCACCAAATGGATCCCGCCAACGCCCGGGAAGCTCTCCGTGAAGTGGCCCTGGATATTCGTGAAGGCGCCGATCTCGTCATGGTCAAACCCGCCCTCGCTTACCTGGATGTGGTCCGCCAAATCAAAGATCGGGTTGCGGCCCCTGTGGTCGCCTACAACGTGTCGGGAGAATACGCTTTGGTAAAGGCGGGAGCCGCTCAGGGTTGGATCGACGAGGCTCGGTTAGTCGACGAAATTTTGCTTTCCATCAAACGGGCCGGGGCCGACCTGATCATCTCGTACCACGCCAAGGAATGGGCCCGGCGCCATTTGACCCAGTGAGACGCCGCGCTTTCGCGGCGACCGCGATCTCGGTCGCCGTCTTGATCCTGGTCGGGTGCGCGGTTCGCCACCGCGTTCGACCGCCGGGAGATCCCGATTTAGGCGTGACCGTGCGGTGGTGGGGCCATTCGTGTTTCTCGTTTCAGGACAGCGTTGGCCGTGTCCTTCTCGTCGATCCGTTTGACACCACCGTGGGGTTCGACACGCCCCGCGTGAAACCTGACGCGGTATTGATCACCCACGACCATTTCGATCACAACGCCCTTCCCAAACCCGTGACACCCGCAAGCGGTGTTCCCCAGACCGAACCCGGCGCCGACCGCCGGGACGCCTCTCCATCCACAGCGTCTCAGGGGCCTTCCTTTCCGTTTGCCGTTGTTCGATCGGAAGGAATCACCACCGCCGCCGGGGTTGAAGTCACCGGGGTGTCGGCCGACCACGACAGCGAGGGCGGTCGCCGCCACGGGTTGACCCGTCTGTACGTGTGGACCATGGCCGGCCTTCGCTTTGCCCACCTGGGCGACATCGGCCAGGGCGCTCTGCGGCCCGACCAGGTCGCCGCCTTGGCCGGGGTGGACGTGTTGTTCGTCCCCGTGGGCGGCCGGACCACCGTCGACGGCGTCGCCGCCGCCGCGATGGTTCGCGCCCTTCAGCCCCGCGTGGTTGTGCCCATGCACTACGGCACCCCCCGCACGCGCTTTTTTGAGTTCGATCCCCTGGACAAATTTCTCTCGGGTTTTGATAAAGTGGTCTTGTTGCCGCCGGGCGGGTTTTTGGTGCGGCAGGCCGATTGGCCGGAGCCAACAACCGTGTTCGTTCCCGCCCTGCCCACCGAGGGAGGAAAAACAGATTGAACCGATCTGAAAAATTGTTTCGCCAAGCCGAAGAAGTGTTGGTGGGCGGCGTCAATTCTCCTGTTCGCGCGTTTCGCGCGGTGGGGGGCACTCCCGTCTTTTTTAAGAGCGGGCGCGGGTCCGTCCTTGTTGATGTCGACGGCAAAAAATACATCGATTTCCTTGGGTCGTGGGGACCCCTGATCCTCGGCCACGCCCCCGCGCCCGTCGTCGCGGCCGCCGTCCGGGCCGTCAAACAGGGCAGTTCCTTCGGCGCGCCGACTTCCCTGGAGTTGGAATTGGCCCAGCGGGTTCGACGGGTGTATCCCCGGGTTGAACAGATTCGGTTCACCAGTTCCGGCACGGAAGCGTGTTTGTCCGCCCTTCGTTTGGCGCGGGGTTACAACGGACGGTCCATGATCGTCAAGTTTGCCGGGTGTTACCATGGTCACGGCGACAGCCTTCTTGTTGCCGCGGGAAGCGGGGCCCTCACCTTGGGTCATCCCACCTCGGCCGGTGTTCCGCCCGAACTGGCCCGCTTAACCGTGGTTCTTCCCTACAACGATCCGGCCGCCTTGAAATCCGCCTTCGCCCAATGGGGACCGCGCATCGCCGCCGTCATCGTCGAACCCGTGGTCGGCAATATGGGCGTGGTGGCTCCCTCCGGGCCCTTTCTGGCGGCCCTTCGCTCGGTGCCCCGCCGGCATGGCGCTTTGCTGATCGTCGATGAGGTCATGACCGGGTTTCGCCTCGCGCCCGGCGGAGCCCAAGAGCTGTTGAGGTTGCAGGCCGACATCACCTGTTTTGGAAAAATTATCGGCGGCGGGTTTCCCGTGGGCGCTTTCGGGGGGCGCAAAAATATCATGCGAAAACTCGCTCCCCTGGGCCCCGTCTACCAGGCCGGCACCCTGTCCGGAAACCCCGTGGCCATGGCCGCCGGGGCCGCCACACTGGACCTGTTGCGCCAGCGCCCTCCTTATGCCCTTTTGCGTGATCGCACCGATGCCCTGGTTCACGGCGTGCGCGAACGCGCGCGACGTCACGGCCAGGACGTCACCGTCAACGCCGTCGGGTCCATGTTCACCGTTTTCTTTACCAAAGAACCCGTCACCGATTTGGCCAGCGCCGAGAAATCCGACACCAAACTGTACGCCCGGTTTTTTCATGGACTTCTTCAGCGGGGTGTTTACTTTCCGCCCGCCCAATTTGAGGCCGCGTTCGTTTCCGCGGCCCATTCGGCCCGTGATATCGATAAAACCATCGCGGCCGTGGACCGCGTTTTTCGGGAACTCTAATGGATATTCTTTGGTTGGCTGAAAAAGAGGTCGAGGACCTTATTACAGTCGAAGCGGCGCTTCCGTTGGTGGAAGAGGCGTTTGCCCATCTGGCCCGCGGTGAAGCCCAAATGCCGCCCAAACTGTATTTGGAATTTAAAGAATACGGCGGCGATCTCAGAGCCATGCCCGCCTATATCCCTAAATTGGCGTGCGCGGCAGGACGCGCGTTTGCGGGAGTCAAAGTGGTCAACTCGCATCCCGGCAATCCCGCCCGCGGGTTGCCCACCGTCGCCGCCATCTATGTTCTTAATGACCCGGAAACCGGTATGCCTCTCGCGGTCATGGCCGCCGGCCGTCTCACCGATATCCGCACCGGCGCCGGCGGCGGTGTGGCCGCCAAGTTTCTCGCCCGGAAAAATTCCACCGTTTTAGGTTTGGTCGGGGCCGGTCGACAGGCGATCACCCAACTGCGGGCCCTCTGTTCGTTGTTCCCCATTCAAGAGGTGCGCGTCGCCGACAAGTCCGACTCTCGTGCCCAGGCTTTTTGCCAGGCCCAGGCTCGGCCAGGCGGTACTCGTGTGCGGGTCGTTTCGGTTCAAGAGGCGTGCGACGTCGATATTTTGGTCACCACCACGCCCGGGCGTGAGATCGCCGTTCAATCCGATTGGGTTCGCGAGGGCGCCCACATCAACGCCATCGGCGCCGATGCCCCGGGCAAGCAAGAACTGGACATCGCCCTTCTTAAACGGGCCCGCATTGTCGTCGATAGCCCTGAACAAGCTCTTCATTCCGGCGAGATCAACGTGGGGATCGATCGGGGCGTTTTGGGCCTGCGCAACATCGCCGCGTCCTTGGGCGAAGTGGTCATCGGAAAAAAACCAGGCCGTTTGTCCGACCGCGATATCACCGTCTTTGATTCCACCGGCCTCGCCATTCAAGATGTGGCCGTGGCCGGGTGCATTTATCAGCGCGCCCTTCAACTTAAACGAGGAATTTCCTTAACCCTCTAAAGGATGTTTCGTTATGCCCGACATTAAACCGTTTCGCGCGTTTGTCTACGCCGACGCTTTTCGGAAAAATATAAGCCGGCTGGTCTGCCCGCCCTACGACGTGATTTCGCCGTCGGGGCGCGAGGCTTTAATTCAACAAGATCCCCTCAACTTTGTCCGTGTCGAACTGCCCGCGGGCGACCCCGCCGCGCGCTACCGCCAAGCCGCCCGCCAATGGAACGATTGGTTCGATCAGGGCGTCTTGAAACGGTCCGACTCCCCCGCGTTTTATGTGTACGAGGCCGCTTTTCGCTCGCCCGTGGACAGACGTCGGTTGGCTCGACGGGGATTTTTTGCCGCGTTGAAAGTTGTTCCTTGGGGTCAAGGGGTGTTCCCTCACGAAAAAACCTTGCCCACCGCCAAAGTCGATCGGTTGCATTTGTTTAAAGCCCTGCGGGCTCAAACCAGCCCCATCCAATTGCTCGTCCAGGACGCATCGGGCCGACTCGATCGGTTGGTGCGCCGACGGGCCGCGGGGGCCCCCTGGGTTCGCTTTAAAGACGCCGCGGGCGTGACTCACTCACTGTGGCTTTGGAACGCGGATTCCGATGCGAAAACCCTTCAATCCTTGATGGCCCAGTCCTCTTGCGCCATCGCCGACGGGCACCATCGTTACGAAACGTCCCTCGCCTACAGCCGGTGGGCGCGCAAAAACAGGCCCCACGGTCCCCCGGCGTCGGATCGGGTGTTGGCCTATTTCTCGTCCTCCGACGATCTCGGCTTGGAAGTGTTGCCCACCCATCGCGCCGTCTCGTGGGAAAAACGCAAGTTCGTCAATTTGGAAAAGTGGGGAACCCTCCAACCTGTTTCCGGGTTGAGAGCGTTTAAAGAATTTATCGACGGAAAACAGCCCGGCGTGTTGGAAGCGGGGGTTTTTTATAACGGAACGTTTTTCCGTTACGCCTTCACCAAAACGCCCGCCGCCTTGCGAGGCACACCCCACGAGCGACTGGCCGTCGCCCGTTTGCACGAGGGGCCATTAAAAGGGTTGGGAAAAGAAGATTTCTTTTTTACGCGAAACCCTCAGGAAGCGGTTGGTCGCGCGAGGGCCACCAACGGGTGGGCCTTCTTTTTGGCGCCCAACACCGTCCAGGAAGTGCTCGACGTGGCCACCGCGGGGTTTGTGATGCCGCCCAAAAGCACCTACTTTTACCCAAAAATTCCGTCGGGCGTCGTCAGCTATTCGCTGGAAGGCGCCCTGTAGCCCGGCGCATCGCCCAGCCCAACCCCCATAAACCCGTTAATGCCGATATCCAGAGCCCTCCTTCAAACAGGGCCGACCGGTATCGCCAGCGCGTCTCCCATTTTCCGTGCGGCACGGGCACCGCTTGGAAGGCATGGTTGGCTCGGGCGATCGTCACACGCCGTCCGTTGACCCAGCACGACCAGCCCGGATAAAACGACTCACTGCGTACCAGCCACCCTTGTCCTTCCCCGTCGGCTCGGGCGTGGCCGGGCCCATCCGACCAGCGGGTGACGCGGGGCCCCCGGTCGGGATTGTCGGTTTTGATCGGGAGGCCTTGGGTTGGCCCCGTTTCGAACGGGGGGGGAGACGATTCAAGCACCACTTCCCGTCGGGGATCCCAGGGCCCGGCCAAATAGGTCAATCGTTCCTCCGGACTGGCTTTCACGACGGCTTGCCCCACCGCCGTCGTTCGCGGCAGGGCGCCGGGGCGGCGATACAAAAGCGCGTTCGGCCGTTGGCCCGCAAAACGCGACGGTTCGGGCAGGTTCGTCGTCGACAGAATCGGATCTGCGGCCAGAAAGTCCAACATCGCCGATTCGCCGGGATGGTCGGGCACCCGGCGGCGATAGTCAACGAATTCTTTGATGCCGAACACTTCATACGACCACGTTTGATGCACGCGATAAGGCAACGGCACATTGGGATAAAACGCTTCCCGGACGCTTTCATAGCCTTCCGCTAAATTTGTTCCGTTCATGGGTTTGGCGCCTTTCATCATCGCGGGGGAGAGAGACACTCGTTTGTCCGTTCCCGCCAGGGACCGGACCAACGCCGGTTGTCGGTGATACAGATTCGCAGACGTCCAAGATTGCAGTCCGCGTCCAAAAAGCCACAGTTCCACCAGTGTCATCGCCCACAACGCCGCCCACCTTTTATGACGGAAAAACAGCCAGGTTCCCGCAAAGACCAGTAGCGCCGTCGCCGCGGTTCCGCCCGCCTGCATCACCCAGCGGGTTTGATTTTCAGAGAGGGCCGTGATCCCCAGGAGGTGGTGAAGGGCCCGCTCTCGCGCCAGCGGCGACAGAGCCAGTCCCAGCGCGGGCACCAGAAGCCCCCCTGTGAACAGCGCCGCCCAGAAATTTCGTCCAGGGCCGGGGTGCGCCATGTTCGTCGACGCCAGGGCCAGGCTCAGCCATATTAATATCGACGCGTTGGCAAAATGCGTGAGGTATCGAAAGCCCGGCACCACCGTTCGGCTCCATCCAAAAAATGGTTCGATCCCGAAAGACCAGGTCGCCCCTACGACAACGAGAGCCGCCAGAAAAATCGTTTTGCCCCGTGGGCCTCGCACGAAACCGCTGAGACCAAGAATGCACAGCGGGGTTCCCATGAAAAATGTCGCCAGGCAGTTTCGTTGGATCGACCAGAATTCGGCTCCGAATGGTGTGCGCTCCTGAAAGGCCAGGGCCACGGTGTTGGTGATTCGGGGGATCCAGAGTTTTAACAAATAAATCGGGGATAAGAGATGCGTGCTGGCGTCGCCGGCCGCGATCGATGTTCGAAACGACTGGCCTGCGTTTTCCCACGACACCCCAATTTGCGGGAGGGCCAGAAGAATCCCGGCGACGGTGGAGGCTGTTAAAAAGGCCAATACCCGAACTCGCTCTTGCGCGCTGCGTTGACGTGAAAAGGCCGCGTGCGCCGCCCCCACCCCCGCCAGCGCGGCCGCGTAGTAGCTGAACTGCGTGTATCCCGAAAATAACGTCAGCGCCCAGCTGACCGCCAACGCTTTCCAACTTTCGCCCAGACCCAAGAGAAAAAAAAGAGGCAAGCTCCACAGTGTTCCGATCGCGGAGGGAAATTCCCAGTGGCTGACGGCGTAGCCTCCCCACGCCACCCCCAAAACCGCCACGCACGCTGGCCCGTGCGCCGCCGATCCGGGAACCCCGGGCCGGCCTATCCACCGTCTCGCTAAAAAATAGGTAAAAATATAGAGCAGGCCTTGGCCGATCACTAAAAACAGTCCGTTGCCCGTGGTAAACGGACACAGCCAATACACGATGGCCGCCGGATTGAATATCATCACCTGCGGGTTGCTCACAAAGGGTTCCCCGCAGGCCGAATACGGGTTCCACAACGGGAATCGGCCCGACTGGATTTCTTGCGCCGCATACGTCAACCAGGGTTGAAACGAATAGGTCATGTCTCCGACGAACAGGGTCTGACCCGTGAGCGTCGGATACAGAAACACCGCGGCCGCGATGAAAAACAGGACCAGCGCCCGTTTAATTTCTGTGATCGTCATGGGCTCAGTGTAGGACATGCTCGTCTTCAAATCAACCGGTGCATCGAGTGCCGGGCGAACCGAAATCGCAGGGATGCCGCACTCGCTTGGAAATTGCCACAATGCACGGGCGTGGGAAGGGTTACGCGGTAGCGGACCATTGGGCGGTCTGTTCATTTTAAAAAGGAGGATCTCTCTACTATGAAAATCGTGATCGCTTACGAGGGGGCCGATCCCGGCGATGCCGCTTTGGACGATTTGGCCAGGGCCGGGTTGCCAACCGAAGGTCAGGCCACCGTTTTCACGGTGGCTGATATTTGGCCTGTTTCTGAAGAGAGTCCGTCGGCGGACGTTTTGCGCGCCATGCCCTACGTCGCTCAAACCCGGGCACGGGCCAAAAAAATTATTGCTCAAGCTACGCTCGTTGCGAACAGAGGGGCCGCGCGCGTTCGTGCCTTATTGCCGGGATGGCGGGTGACGCCCGAGGCCGCCGCCGATTCGCCCGCCTGGGCCATTTTTAAAAAGGCCCGCGATTCCGGAGCGGATTTGGTTATCGTTGGCTGTCGGCCCGCTTCCCGGATCGCTCGGTGGGCGATCGGAAGCGTTTCGTCAAAGGTAGTGGCCGAATGCGCCGCTTCGGTTCGTGTGGCCAGGTCCCGTGTGAAACGAGCCGATGATCCCCTTCGCCTTATCATCGGTCTCGATGGGTCCAAGCATTCGGACAAAGCGTTGGCCCAAGTGCTCGAGCGCGTTTGGCCACAAGGAACATTTGTCCGCGTTGTGGCCGCTGTTGACGATCGGCTCCGTCACGCTCCCCTGGTGAACCCCGCTCTGGCTCGGTTTGGAAATCCCTCCGACAAGGACCCCCGCGCTTGGGTGGGCCGACTGGTTGAATCCGCCGAACGCCGTCTTCTTCAAATGGGGTTGGCCGCTTCTGGTCGGGTGATCGACGGCGATCCTCGCACGGTGTTGGCGGATCAGGCCGCCCGCTGGCGCGCCGACGCACTTTTTGTGGGCGCCCGGGGTGTGTCGCGCTGGGAAAGGGCCCTTTTGGGAAGTGTCTCGACTGCTTTGGCCGCTCGCGCGCCGTGCACGGTCGAAATCGTTCGTTAATTTATTAAAATAACGCTATTGTGAACATCTACAGTCGACACACGGCGGATCGAGCGGTTGGCATCCCGGTCGATGGGGTGGAATTGAAAGGAGAGCTTTTTCTGCCCGACGCGCCCACCGGGTTGGTGTTGTTTGCCCATGGCGCGGGGAGCGATCGTCACAGTCCCCGAAGCCGCGTGATTTCCGATGCGCTCACCGCCGCCGGGATCGCCACGTTGTTGTTTGACCTTCTCACCCCGCCCGAAGTGGCGGAAGATCGATGGAAAGGCCATCTTAGTTTTGATGTCTTTTCCCTCGCCCGTCGGCTCGCCGCCGCTTTGGATTGGTCCGGAAAATCCGCTCTCACGCGGGAATTGGGCGTCGGGTTGTTCGGTGCTGGCACGGGTGGAGCCGCTGCATTATGGGTGGCCGCTGATCGGCCTCTCGAAGTTCAAGCGGTGGTGTCGCGGGGCGGCCGTCCGGATTTGGTGGCCGATCAGCTCCCCCATGTGGTGGCGCCCACACTCTTGATTGTCGGCGAAAACGATCACCCTTCGTTGGGCTGGAATCAGCAAGCGTTTACCCGATTGGCGGGCGAGCACGCGTTAAAAACGGTGCCGGGGGCCTCGCATTTTTTTTCCGAGCCCGGCGCGCTGGAATTGGTGGCGAGTTCAACGTCAGATTGGTTTTTGAAACACCTTCAACGCTTACCCCCGCCCCATTCGAGGGGTGAAGAGACCACTTAAAGAGTCAAAAAATTGCCGAGGCAACTCATCTGGTAGAGGACCCGCCTTGTGACGGAGGCCGGGGGCCGACGAAATGGTTGAAGGCCGCTAGGCCTGAAACCGTGACGGAGGCCGGGGGCCGACGAAATGGTTGAAGGCCGCTAGGCCTGAAACCATAAGCGGAAAGCGCGTAAAAATTTGGAGAATGCCGAGGTAGCTCAGCTGGTAGAGCATCCGCCTTGTAAGCGGAAGGATCATCGGTTCGAACCCGATCCTCGGCTGATTTTTTTAGACTGTTGTTTGGTCGGTGGTTAAGGAGAGACAATCACGTGAAACGTTCATGGGCGGTGTTGGCGGTGGCTGTGCACTATGTGTTGTCCGCGTGTCTGGGGCCGGTTCAGGCGGAGCCGGGCTCTCCTGCGACGGAGGCGGCGCGGGCCCAGATGAACCTTCGGGCCGAATCGGCGGCGGTGCCTCAGCTGGTCCGTTTGGTGGACGATCGAAATCTTCAGTCTCTGGATCTGGATCGTTCGGGTCTTGAAACGTTGCGGGACATCAATAAATTGATTACTCCGGCGGGCTACCAAATCAAATACCGGTTTCGGGAAATCGGCGTGCCGGTGGCTCAGGCCTTGTCGTTGTCCCGGGATCGCCAACTGCAAAATCGGTTGTTGGAGACCGCTCGGTTTCAGTCCGGCCGACGGTCCCGCTCGGAAAGCCTTCTTGTCCTTTCGGCCCAAAAAGATCCTGCCCACCTCAAATATTTCAAAGAGGCTTTGTTGGACAGGGACGTGGCTATTCAGTTCGCGGCGGTGGAATCTTTGGAATTTTGGAATTTACCGGACGCGTTGCCTTTGTTGTTAAACGCGTCCGAACGGGATTGGTCCCCGCTGATCCGCGTGTTTGCCGCTCAGGCCGTTCTTCGGATGGGGGATTCACGGGGGCGCGACCAGCTGTTGAAGTACATAAAAGATCCCAACTGGCTTTTGCGAGCCATGTCGGCCCGTTACGTGGGCGAGCTGGGAAATCCGGACGACGCCGACCTGTTGGTGAGCCGCATCGCCGCCGAACAAGATAATCCTTACGTGGTGGCGGAACTGTGCATCGCGGGACTTAAGCTATTATCCCGTCGGGCTCCGGTGGTCGCCCCACCGCCTCCGGCGCCACGTTCCCCCGCGTCGAAGCCGAAAGCCCAGGTGGCGCGCCCCTTTATGATGGAACCGTTGGTTCTGGCGGCCCCGCGTATCAAAGTGTCGGGCACTCAGCTGGTTCCTCCGCAGATAGACACCGAACTGATCAACCTCTTGGAACGGTTGGCCGACGAACCGCCCGCGGAGTTGGTGATTGACGACAATGTGGCCCAGCTCGTGCAACTTGTGACCCCGCAAGGGTTCGCCTTGTATGTTCGATACACAGACCTCAACGCGCTTTTGACCGAAGGGTTGGCCGGGACAACCAACCAAACGTTGATCCAACGGCTGGAAAAAATTGCTCGAACCGGCCGAAACACCTCGGCTCGATCCACCGCGTTTGTGGCTTTGGGACACGATTCCACTCGGGTGGATCTGAGCCTGTTTGAATACGCTTTAAGAGACGCGTCCATCCAAGTTCGTTTCGGAGCGGTGGAAGGTTTGACGGCCCAATCGAACCCCATGGTGCGAGGGATTCTGGCTGGGGCCGCCCAGACCGATGTGTCACCGGTGGTCCGGTTGTTCGCCGCTCAGGCTCTGGGGCGGCGGGGTGATGCGCAGGGAGTGGACCTCGTGCGACGGTATATCACCGATCCGGACTGGGCCGTCCGGGCCCTGGCCACTTACTATTTGGGGCAGTTGGGCGACGACGCGGACTTCGAAAGGATCCTCATCAACCTGGATCGGGAGACCAACAACTATGTTATTTCAGAAGACTGTTTGGCTGTGTTGAGGATGTCCCTATGACGGGGGTTCCTTTGCTTCATGCGTTGGTGGGGACCGGTGGGGCGTGGGTTATCTACCTTTTAATTTTGGCATCGGTGTTCACCCTGGCGGTGATTGTCGAGCGATTAATTGTTTTGCGCAAGGAACGGGTGTTCTTTCGGGAATTTCGTTCCGCCTTGGCGGATCATTTGGACCAGGGCGATGTGAAATCTTCCGCGGCGTTGGTGCAGAAAGCCCCTGGCGCCGCGGCGGCCCTTCTGCGATCCGGGTTGGCCCGCCCCGAAGCCGGGCCCGCCGCTGTGGAAGAGCGGTTGGCCGCGGCCCGCATTGAAGCCAAGTACCAATTGGAACGGCGGTTGTGGGTGTTGGGCACGTTAGGTAACAACGCGCCTTTTGTTGGATTGTTTGGAACGGTGTTGGGCGTCATCAAGGCGTTCGCTGATTTAGCGGGGGCCGAGGGGTCCGGGCCGGAAGTGGTGATGGCCGGATTATCGGAAGCGCTCATCGCTACGGCGGTGGGATTGTTGGTGGCCATTCCCGCGGTGATGGCGTACAACTACCTGATGAAACGAGCCGGTGAGCTGTTGGCGGACGTGGACGGCCTGTCGCGCCGGCTGTTGGCGGCTCTTAAAGAATCGTCTCGGTAATGGGATCCAGCGATTCCAATTCCGAGGGGCTCATCACGGGGATCAACGTAACGCCGTTGGTGGACGTGGTGTTGGTGTTGTTGATCATTTTCATGGCCACCGCCCCCTTAATCGTAAAAAAAGCCATCACCGTGAACGTGCCCCGGGCGGCCACGGGCGAACGGGCGTCGGCTTCGTTGCAGGTGACGGTCACGGCGGACCAAAAGATTTACCTGGAAAAATCACTTTTTGACCGAGCGGGTTTAGCTCAGGAACTGACCCTTCGCCAGCGGCTGGAACCCGATTTGCGTTTAACTCTCACCGCGGAAGAGGGCCTTCCTTACGGCGTGGTTATGCAGGTGCTGGACACAATTCGCGGCGCCGGTGTCAAACGGGTGGCTTTGGAAGTGCGCCCACTGCCGCCGAGCAAGTAACCGGCGTTGTTCGTTTGGATGGGCCGGTCGGCCTTGGGTGATCGTCCGTGATCCCACGGCAACGTCCTGCCTAAAGGAGGGGCACCGTGGCTATTTTTCGAGAAACGCCCCCATTTCGATTAGGTCTGGAACTGTCGATCCTCATACACAGTGCGTTGTTCCTCACCTTGTCCCATGCGCCGCAGGGGGTCCTTGATTTTTCTCCGCAATGGGCTCGCCGAGACCCCCTGGAAGTGGACCTCACGCGGCCTTTTCGGCTCACCTCGGACCCACGCAAGGCTTTCCGTTCGTCCAACCCCGGCACCGGCGCTCCTCGGGTGGATAAGCCCACCCCGGAACCGTTTAAGGCTGGCGGTGGAGTCGCCGCGAAAGGTGTGGACTGGACGTTGCCCACTCCGGGCACAAAAATTTTTGAAACCCCCACGGACATCGGCAACCCCCTTGCCAAATCGACGGCGCCCTCCACAGGAACCGGCACCGCGGAAGGGGAAAGCCGTGGGCTGGGCGGTTTGGGCACCGGGGGCGATGGCGAGGTGGACTGGATCTACTTGACCGAAATTCCGAGATTGTTAAATCGAGATGAGCTAGTGAACAACGTGCTCCGGTTTTACCCAAAGGCCGAACGGTTGGCTGGTCGGGAAGGACGGGTGGTGGCCCAGGTCCACTTAAACCGTGACGGGGCCGTGTCGGGCGTGGATATTGAAAGTTCGGCCGGACTCCTTTTTGATGAGGCGGCAAAAAATGTTCTTTCCCTGGCTCGGTTTAGCCCGGCGCGCGCCGGAGACCGCCCTGTGGCCGTTAAATTTTCCTACCCCATCGATTTCCATTTAACGCAAGAGTGACTCACCCTTCGCTCCAGAAAGTCTCCCTTCTCCAGAGGGGTCAAGGCTATAGTATAATGCCTCCCGTTATGGTCTCCGCCGCTTTTGATGTGGTTTGTCCCCATTGCCGCGCCCTGTTGACCATCAGTCCCGAGGCGCGGGCGGTGGCCGGGCACAAAGAACCGTTGGCCCCGAAACCCGTGGCCGATATGGACGAAGCCGTTGAACGGATGAAAAAAGATCCGGACCGTCGGGAAAGTCTTTTTGCCCAATCGGTGGAATCGGAAAAAAATAAAGCGGACCGTTTGAAAAAATCGTTTGAAGACCTGCTTCGCCGTACCGGCGATTCCCCCGACAGCGCCCGCCCGGTTCGAGACATGGACCTGGATTAATGGCCCGGGTCATCTCCATCGCTAACCAAAAAGGCGGGGTGGGCAAAACCACCACGGCCATCAATTTGGCCGCGTCTTTGGCCCATTTGGGGCAAGAAACGTTGTTGATCGATTTGGATCCCCAAGCGAACCTGACCTCAGGCTTGGGCATCGGCCGCGAGGGATTGACCAAACACATTTTGCATGTGTTGTTGGAAGGCGCTCCGCTGGAAGAAATTTTGAAAGAAAGCGGCGTGGAATGGCTGGACGTGGCTCCGTCGCATATGGACTTGTACGGCGCCGAGTTGGATTTGGTGAGCGGTGAAGACCGGGAAAGCCGTTTGTTGTCGGCGCTCAAAAAGTTTCACAAGGTCTACAAATACATTTTCATCGATTGTCCTCCAGCGCTCAATTTGTTGACCATCAATGCGCTGGTCGCCTCGGACGCGGTTTTGATTCCCATGCCGTGCGAATACTACGCGTTGGAAGGGTTGTCGATGTTGGTCAACACCATCGAACGGGTACGGGGCGGGTTGAATCCCCGTTTGGAGCTGGAAGGCGTGTTGGTGACCATGTTCGACGGACGCGCGAACTTGAGTCAACAGGTGTATGCTGAAATCAAAAAGTTTTTCGGGACAAAGTTGTACAGCACGGCCATCCCGCGCAATATCCGCTTGGCCGAAGCGCCCAGCCACGGTCAGCCCGCGTTGGTGTATGATCGGCATTCCACGGGAGCGGCGGCGTATTTGGCGTTGGCGCGTGAATTTTTAGAGCGGCGGGGAGAACTGCCGCGATTGCCGGTCACCGAACCGGCCACTGTTTAGAGGGAGGAGTCGCCGCATGCAACACAAAGCGTTGGGACGGGGCTTGGAAGCGTTGTTGAAGTCTTCGTCGGCCGCCGCACCGTCGCCGACGGATTCGTCGGTGGCCAAAATTTCCGTGGAAAAAATTCGGCCCAACCGCTACCAGCCGCGGGTTCGGTTTACGCCGGAATCCCTTCAAGAGTTAGCCGATTCCATTCAGGTTCACGGGCTGGCCCAGCCGTTGTTGGTGACGCCGTCGGCGGTGCCCGGCGAGTTTGAGCTGGTGGCCGGCGAACGGCGTCTGCGCGCCTCGCGCATGGCGGGGTTGGTGGAAGTCCCTTGTGTGGTGCGTACCGTCACCGAACGGGAACGGCACGAACTGTCGTTGGTGGAAAACTTGCAACGAGAAGATTTAAACCCCATTGAAGAAGCCGAGTCGGTGCGGCGGTTGATGGGTGAATCCGGTTTGACCCAGGAAGAAGTGGCCCGTCGGTTGGGTAAAAGCCGATCGGCGGTGGCCAACAAGTTGCGGTTGTTGGACCTTCCTCAAATGTTGCGCAACGCGCTCATTGAAGACTTGATTTCCGAAGGCCATGCCCGGGCCTTGTTGGCGGTCGCTGATAAATCCTGGCAAGAAGAACTGGGCAAACGGGTGGTTCACGAAAAGTTGACTGTGCGCGAAGTGGAGGCCTTGGCGGGTCAAGCTCCAGCCGAAAAAGGGGCCGCCACCCCCAGACCGTCCAAAAAGAAAAATCCCGATCTGCGTCACATCGAGGAAGAACTTCAACGGCATTTGGGCCGGCGAGTTGTTATCAACAGCCGGGGCAAACACAAAGGCTGGGTCCGCCTGGATTTTTATTCCATTGATGATCTCGACGGGCTTCTCCAACAGTTAAAGGCCGTGAAACCCGCCAAAGCGGGGGTCGCGTGAACCGCTGGATGGCGTGGGGGCTCCTACTGACGGCCGTCGGGTGCCAAAAAGAAAAAGCGCCTCCCCTTCCACCGGACAACGTTGCGGTTCGTTACGGCCAAGGTTTAGCGGCGGCTCCCGCTCAAGCTCAAGCGGCGGCGGATGAGGCCAACCACGTGATCGCGCAACAACAAGCCTTGATGGAACGAGCGGCCCAAGAGGCTCAATAATGAGGGTCTTGCATGTAACCGAAAGCCGGAGTTGGTCGGGGGGGACCGTGCAATTATGGAACCTGGCCACCGGCCTGGTCAAACGCGGCCATGCCGCCGCTCTGTTTTGTCCGCCCGCCGCCGAAATTTTGCGGCATGTCCCCAACAGTCGCGTGAGCGTCACCGAAAGCCCGTTGCGGGAAGATTACGATCTTCGGGCCGCTTGGCGGTTAGCGCGGGCCCTGCGCGCTTTCCGAGCCGACATTGTCCATGCCCATCATCCCCGGGCCCACGCCACGGCTTTGTTGGCCAACCTATTTATGCCGGTTCCCCGCTTGGTTGTGTCGCGGCGGGTCTCGTTTCGGCTCAAGAAATGGAACCCTTTTAGCCAATGGAAATACCGTTCGCGGGCCATCCGAACGTTTGTGGCCGTTTCGGAAGACATCCGCCGGGTGCTGATCGAGGGAGGCGTGTCGCCCGACAAAGTCACGGTGATTCACAGCGGAGTCGATGTTCAAAAGTTCGCTCCCCGTTCGCCGGCCGAGCACCTTCGACGGGAGTTGGGGTTGCCGCTGGATCGTCCGGTGGTGGGGAACTTAACCCATTTCAGCTGGTGGAAAGGTCAAACGGTTTTTTTGGAGGCGGCCAAAAAAGTGTTGGAGGCCGGGGTTAAAGCCCATTTTCTACTTGCCGGCAAAGACACCGACGGCCCCGAGGCCCGGGCCAAAGTGAAAGACCTGGGGCTTGATTCCCATGTGTCGTTGGCGGGGTTTCGCACGGACGTTCCGGAAATATTGTCGCTTCTTCGGGTCAGCGTGTTGTCGTCTCTGGCGGGGGAAGGTTTTTCCGGCGTGTTGCGCGAGGCCATGTGCATGGGCGTTCCTGTGGTGGCCACGGACGTGGGGGGCAACGCCGAATTGGTCAAAGACGAAAAAACCGGCCGACTGGTTGCTCCGGGCGACCCAGCCGCCTTGGCCACGGCCATCCGCCAAACCTTGGCCGATCACGCCGAGGCCCAATCCATGGCTCAGTCGGCGCGTGCTTTGGTCACAACGAACTATTCTCTCGACAGTATGGTCGATAAAACCATTTCCCTCTACGAACGTCTTCTTGCCGAGAAGTGAAACCCGTCCTCTTTTTCGCCGTCCTGGCGGCCCTTTCTTGTTCTCTCGCGCAGGGAGGGGAACTGTCGTTGCAATGGATCCCCCAAGCTCGAGTTGAATACGAAGGAACCGGTTACCGGGAAGTCCCCAACGGATGGGAACTGAAAGTGAAACCCTGGACCCCGGTGGGCGGAATTCGTTGGCGCGAAGACCTGTCCTCCCTTTGGGCGATTCAAACCCAATATTGGATGAACCGCGCCTCGTACGCCCAGGAGTTCGGCAACAGCGCGGGCGGGGAAAACGATCAAAAGGGCCAAACCAAACTGGCCCTTCACTCTCTGTGGATCGACGCCCGACGGGCCCTGGCCGGATCGTCGGTGGAGGCGGTTTTCGGCGTCAACGGGGTGCGCCAATCGTTTGACCGAAAAGACATTGTGTTTCGAGGCGTATCCGAGCCCAACACGGCCCATGAGGTGCAGACAGCCCTGGGCGGCCACGTGGGCTTTCATGGGCAAGGGCGGGGCCGTCCGGACCACCCTCGCGGCGGACCCTTTTGGGACGGGGAACTGTTGTTGGGGCACTATTTTTGGACACACAACACGTTGACCACCGAAGATGGGTCTATTCAGCGGGGGGGCTATTCCTACTCTTTCCGATTGGAAACGGGTTGGGCCCGGGGAAAATCGCGCTGGTCCTTGGGATACACGCGCCAGCTCTATGAAATTCTTGTCCCGGGCGGGCGACGGGTGACCCCCGGCACCGAGAGCGCCACCGCCAGTTTGCCCATCAACAAAACCGATTTGTTCGGTTTTTTCCTTGGTTACACGAGGGTCTACTAACATGTCCCTTCGGCGACTGCTGACTCTCGTTCTGTTTACAACGGGTACGCTGGCCGTGGCGGCGGGCGAGTATTCATTGATGGTGGCCCCGACGGCGGACCTGACGTATCGCGGCGAAGGAAAATTGTTGCCCGATCAAGAATACGTGAATCGGTTTGCGGGGAACACGGCTCCGCTGTACCGCTTGGAGTGGCGTCAAACCGCCCGCGAAAGCGGTTATTGGGGTATCGGGTTGTGGCATACGGGTGTGTTCGGCGGGGGGACTTACGGGCAAGAAACCGTTTCCAATATTTCCAGCGGCACGTATCAAACGGCCTCGCTCAACGTGGGGTTCACCAACTTTTTTGTCACTTACCATCGCCCGTTGGCCCACAGCCCCGTGTCGGCCCAAGTTCATCTGTCCATTGTGCGGGAAATTTTCAAACGTAAAACGTTTAATGTGGACGGAACGTCGGGCGGAAATCTGGACGACGTTAACGAAATTTCCGCCGAAGGCATCGGGTTCGGGTTGGAAGGCCGTCACGGGCGGACGTTGTACGCCCGGTGGCAAACAGCCGCCCACTACTACGTCCAACTGTTCGACGCCGAAACGGATGCGTCGGCGGGCTCTATTTTTCAAGCGGAGGGCGGTTTGGGGTGGCGGTTTACAAAACATCTGGCTCTGGAGTTCGGGGGAGTCTGGCAAGACTGGTTCATTTTGGGCCAAGGCAACCGCCGTTTGCACATGGAAGGGACGGATGGTGCGATTATTTCATATAACCGCAACCAAACGCGGCTGGGGGGATTTTTCCTGCGGGTGGAAACACGATTCGATCCGTAACCCCGATCAACGGTTCTGATCGGTCTGGGCGAGCCGTTGGCGGTTAAGCAGGTAACGAACCAAATGGTCCATTTGGTCTTGGGCCATCATCTCAAACGAAAACAATCCATTCCCTTTCGATTGACACAGGACCAACACCGGGTCGTCGTCATCCGGCGGAATTTGAAACGCCAGTTCCACCCAAGTCCCGGCGGAAGGAAAAAACTCGTTTTCCAAAGCCGTCAATCGGCAATCTTCGGTGCCCAAGGTGAGGGGTCGAACGGGCCAATCGGGAGTTTCGGTGCGGTCCAGCCGTTTGAGAACGCGATCCAATTTTTCGTCCAACTCGTTGAGCCGCCGAATCAACGGGGCCAATTCTTCCGACACGCTGACGTGTCCTTCGGGCCGCACTTTCCAAGATCGCGCCACGGCCTTATCCATGATGGTCGAGCGAACTGCCTCGGCCTCGGCGGTTGTCAAGGATTTCCAGCGAAGGGGCAAATGGCCGTTAACGTGCATGTGCCCCGATCCGGGCGCGGGGTCAAGGGGCCGCATGAGACTTTTCCGTGGGGTTGGGCGCGGGTGAAGACAATTCCTCCGGCGCCACTTGATCGTTTGAAATGAGCGGGTGCCAACTGGCGGGCGCTTCTGCCTTTTTTTTCATTCCAGACCAAAACGAAGGTTTCTCGTTCAGTATCACAATTTCCACGCGGCGGTTGCGCGAGCGTCCTTCCCGGGTGCTGTTGGGCTGAAGGGGCTGATGTTCGGCCATGCCGGCCACGGTCAGACGTTGGGGGGCGATGCCGTTGCGTGTGAGGTGATGAAGCACCGCCAATGCCCGGGCTGTGGACAGTTCCCAGTTCGACGCGAAAAAAACGTTGTGGATGGGCATATCGTCGGTGTGTCCTTCAACCCGCAGTCGTTGCCGCGTTTTTTTGAGCACGTCCACCACCCCGGGTAACAGAGAGAGGGCTTCCGGTTTAAGAATGTCGGACCCAGGCGCAAAAAAAGCCCGGGTTTGAAGAATCAAGGTCAACCCTTCGGCGTGTCGCTCCAACTTAATGGCGTCGCCGGCCGCGGCGCCGCTTTTTTCCAAAGTTTGGGAAATCTTTTTTCGACATCTTTCAGGTTCATGCCCAGGTCGATGATTTCACGGCCGGTGACGTTTCCTTCTTGAGCAAACATCAGTTCGTTGCTCCCGGCCGAAAAAATCCCCGCGCTAAAGGCCCGATCCACCGCGCCGACAAATTTGTTCACTTTCCCCGAATCGGTTTGAGCCGTGGCGTAAAGAACCGTAAAAAAAGCAAACAACAGCGTGATGAAGTCGGCGTACGACACCAACCACCGTTCGTGATTGACGTGTTCCGGAATTTTCGGTTTGCGGGCCATTATTTTTTATCCAATAGTTTTTGGTCGTGGGGTGATAAATGTCCCTTCAGCCGTTCGCTCATGAGGGCCGGGTTTTCACCTTGCTGAATGGCCACTAGCCCTTCGAGAATAAGGGCGCGATGGTGGCTGTTGGCTTCCTTATGAACTTTGAGTTTGCCCGAGGCGGGAAGAAAAACCAAGTTGGCGGCCCCCACTCCGTACACCGTGGCCACAAACGCCACGGCGATGCCTCCTCCCAACGTGGACGGGTCGGCCAAGTTTTCCATCACGTGAATCAACCCCAACACGGCGCCGATAATCCCGATGGTGGGGGCGAACCCGCCGGCCGCTTCAAAAAATTTGATGTATTCTTCATCGTGATGTTCTTCCCTCTCCATTTCCTGTTCCATCAGTTCGCGCAGGGCTTTTTCAGGGATGGCGTCAATGAGGAGCTGAAGGCCTTTGGCCAAAAAGGGGTCTTTGGTTTCCTGTTGGGATTTTTGAAGCGCCAGCAACCCTTCCCGCCGGCTGATGGTGGCAAACCCCAACAGGGCCTTGGCCACCTCCACCTCATTCGAGTGGGGCCCGAAAAAAACTGAAATGAGTTTATTGAAGGCGCCTTTGGCCACGTGAGTTGGGAAGCCGATCAAGGTAGCGCCCAGAGTCCCTCCGAAAACGATCAGCGCGGCCGTGGGCTGGAGGATGGAACTCATATGTCCACCTTCCAACCGTTGACCAAGCAGGATCATCCCGATCCCCACGAGAATTCCCACAATCGATGCCAGATCGGGTTTCTTCAATGGAAACCCTCCTCTACAGAATAGGCGACAGGGTTGTTATCGGAAGATTCAAGAAAATCTTAAGCCTTGACAGGAATTGGAACGGGGGCTATATAGAGCCCATGACAATTGCGCGAGTCAGTTCGGCTACTTTGAATCGCACCGCAACCCCGGTCTCGGCGCCGGTTTCCGCTGAAGCCTCGGTGTTGACCATCCTGGTGGTGGACGACGACCGTTCCGTGGCCTACGCCCTGGACCGCGCTTTGACCGAAAAGGGACACGCCGTTCATTTGGCTTTTTCGGCCGAGGAAGGGTTGAACACCCTGCGCGATTCCCCCGCGGACATTGTCCTGTTGGACCTGTACATGCCCGGCATGGATGGAACCGAAATGTTGCGTCAAATCAAGAAAAGCCACCCCGCCACGGATGTCGTGACCATGTCCGGCGCCGGGAGCATGCGCGCCGCGTTGGGCACCCTTCAGCTGGACGCGTTCGACTTTTTGCCCAAACCCATCCAAATGCGGGCCCTGATGGAGCTGATCGACAAGGTCCGGGAAAAACGCGCTACGCCGCGACACGAACTCTCCCCGCGGCCCCTGTCCACCTTGTTCACCGTGCCCGACCTGATCGGCAAAAGCCCGTCAATTCAAAAAGTCGCTGATTTTTTAAACCGAATCGCCCCCACCCTGTGCAACGTGCTGATTCGAGGTGAAACCGGCACCGGAAAAGAAGTGGTGGCCCATACGCTTCACGGTCGAAGCGCCCGGCGCGAAGGGCCGTTTATCCCGCTGAACTGCAGTGCCCTGCCGGAAACCATGTTGGAAAGCGAGCTGTTCGGCCACGAAAAGGGAGCGTTCACCGACGCGACTGGCCTGAAAAAAGGCCTTTTGGAAATGGCCCATGGGGGCACCCTTCTTCTGGACGAAATCGGCGATATGCCGTTGGCGTTGCAGGCCAAACTGTTGCGCGTGGTTGAAACCAAGCGGTTTCGTCGGTTGGGAAGCAACACCGAACAGTCGGTGGACGTGCGTTTTGTGGGCGCCACGCACCGGGACCTGGAAACCATGGTTAAAAAGAACCAATTCCGCGAAGATCTTTACTATCGGCTCAGCGTTTTTTCCCTTCACTTGCCGCCCCTTCGTGACCGCAAAGAAGACATTCCTTTGCTGGCAAACTTTTTCATCCAATCGGTCGCGCGCGGGAAGGGCCCTCACGAGCTTTCGCCTGAAGCGTTGTCCCGGTTGGAATCCTATCCATGGCCCGGAAACGTTCGGGAGCTTCACAACATCATTGAACACGCGGTCGTCTTCGCTGAAGGAGACGTCGTGAAGGTTGGCGATCTTCCGCTGTCCCTTCAGCGGATCGGTTCTCCACGGCTCGATGATGTTTCAGAAACCTTGTCCGCCGTTGAACGCCGTCACATTTTGGCGGTGTTTGAATTGTCCGGCGAATCGATTGAACAAACAGCCCAACGGTTGGGCATCAGCGAAACCCTCACACGAAACAGACTGAAACGCTACGGACGCATTCCCGTTTCGTAAGTGCGCCGTCGTTGCTGTTCAATAGAAACCGCGAAAATCCTCGATCCGAACCCAGAATGTGGTTTTGAACCCACATCTCCAGCCGTGCCACAAACGATGAGGAAAGGGGACAGTCCCGCCGTCGAGCCCGCTCGTCCCACGACTTCAGGCGCAACGACAGTTCGTGATGTCGGTCTTGATGGTCCATCCGGCCCGGGTAGGCGGACCGTCGCATCAAATCTTCCTCGGCTTCAAAGTGCATGGCGGTAAACCCCACCAACTGTGAAAAGACGTCCGCGGCGTCCTTGTGTTTTGCGCGTTCGTTCACGCGCTCTCGTATGGTTTCGCACAGGGTCACCATATGGTGGTGGTGGCGGTCCATCATGTCCACGCCCAGTTCCAATTCCGGTCGCCACAACAACGGTTTGGTCAAAGGAAGTCTCCTTTTGGGGATCGATGGAGTTATCGGCGCTTTTCGACGGCCCTAAAGTTGGCGGGGTTCCGGGCAGGCCCTTAGCATGGAGATTGCACCGCCGAAAGTGGGGAAGGGGGAAAAAATGAGCGAGCCCGTTAACGACGATCGGACAGGCAAAAAATTACTGGACATTTTGAAACGGGAAGAAAAGGCGGTTTTGTCAGGAGAATGGGAAAAATTGCCGCCATTGGACCGGTTGAGGACCCGCTTGTGGCGTGCTTTGGGAACGGACCCCGGGCGGACCTTATCAGCGCCGTTGGCCCAGGCCCTTCGAGACCAAAGCGATGCCAACGCCCGTTTGTTGGCGAAGGCATTGGCGGAAGTGGGAGAGAAAATTTCGGGCCATCGCCGCCGGGCGCAGGTTTCGACGGCCTATCGTCAAGTCGGCACGACTCTTGCATAAAGATAGGTAGAGCCAAACTTATGAGCGAATCCTGGGTCCCCATCGCCGGTCGGCCGATCCGACAAGAACTGGACCGTCTGTGGCTTAACCAGCAGGCGGCGGCGAACAATTTGGCGAATATTCATACGCCGGGTTTTGTGGGCACCCGCGTTGTGCGAAGTGAAACGGGCGGGTCGTTCGGGCAACTGTTGTCCAAGGAACTGAGCCGCACAGATCCTCACCATTTACCTGTTTCAAATCCGGCCCTGTCGTCGGCGTTTACGGAACAGACGGTCAATGACCTTTCGCCGGACACCGAGTTGGCGGAGGTATCAAAAACCGTGGTGAGTTATCAAACCATGGCGGAGCTGGTGTCTCGAACCGGACGCATGGCCCGCTCGGCCATCGAAGGGAGGTAACAAACTTGGGTGCGTTCGACGGCCTTAACATCAGTGGATCGGGGCTGGACGCCTACCGCGCGTGGATGGAAGCGTCGGCGTCCAACGTGGCCAACGCCAACACCACCCGAACCGCGGCGGGGGGGCCCTACCAACGAAAAACTGTGGTGTTTCAGGAACTATTAGACGTTGCTTCCGCGGGATCTCCACCCACGGGGTCGGGGGTATCGGCGGTCGCAGGTGCGCCGGACGGTTCGCCGTTTCCCCAGATATTTGACCCGTCCCATCCTGACGCGGACGCGAAGGGGTTTGTGGCACTCCCCAACGTGGACCCGGTGCGGGAAATGGTGGATTTGACGGCGGCCACCCGTTCCTACGAAGCCAATGTGGCCGCTTTTGGGGCCACCAAAAGCATGTTGATCAAAGCCATGGAGATCGGCCGATGACGTTCGACTCCGGCGCGATGCCCGATACGTCAACGGGAGTGACATTTTTGGTAAGGCCCCTGGGGACCTCCCACGGTCTGTCCCGGTTTTGGATCGAACAGCCCATGGAAGATTTACTGGAAAAAGAAAACGAGGCGTTGAACCGCCTTCAACGGGACGTGAAATGGCCGGGGTTTCGCCGGGGCGGCGTGCCCATCCCTAAAATTCGTCAGCGCTACGCTGGGGAAGTCCGCGAACAGGCGATCATGGCGTTAATCAAAGAATCCGTGGAACGAGCTTTGCGCGAATCCAACGTGATCGCTTTAACCGCGCCCGTGGTGGAATCCTGCGACGTGGCCCATGCCACGGTCCGAATTAAGTTCGCGGTGGAATGTCCGCCCGATGTCGATGTGACAGGCTACAAGGGGTTGACGCTCAAGCGCAAAACCTTGAGCGTGTCCGACGAGGCGGTGGACAGGGCGTTGAAAGAAATCGGCGGGGACGCCGCTGGCGCGCCGACGGAATTTCGCGACGCGGTCCGGAAGATTTTGGAAGCGGAAGCCGAACGCATGATTCGCCGTGACCTGGAAAGCCAAGCGGCCCAGGCGCTGTTGGACGCGCACCCTTTCGATGCACCTCCTAGTCTGGTTCATGAGCGGGAACGGGAGCTGTTTCACCGCCTGGAGGCCCAATTTAAAAGCGAAGGCGGCGTCGACTCGGATTGGAAAATTCGATACGACCAGTACGGACCTGAGGTGCGCGCGGAAGCGGAGCGGGCCGTCCGGTTGGCTTATATGTTGGCGGCCATCGCCCAGGAAGAGGGGATATCGGTGACGCCCGAGGAAGCCACCGTGGCTGTCCGCAAAGTCGTCAATCCACTCCCGGCGGATCATCGGGAACGGTCTTTGAAACGGTTGGAAGCGCAAAAAGAAGATGTCCGCGGCTTGATGTTGGAAGATAAGGTGTTTGAGTTTATTTTGCGGCACGCCCACATTGTTGCGGCCGCTACGCCGGAGGCGAACGGTTAACATGGCCGGTCCCATGAACGTGGGGGGCGTGCGGGGCGGCGAGTTTCCATTCCCCGGCCCCGCCGAATCCGGCCCGACAGGTAATCGGAAAAGTTTCGGGGACGTTTTGTCTCAAGCGCTGGAACGGGCCGACGACCGTGTCACCGACGCCAGCGCGGCCATCGCCGATTTAGCGAACGGACAAGCCGCCAGCACTCACGAGGTGATGATCAAAGTGGAAGAGGCCCATTTGGCATTGCAATGGACGATCCAACTTCGCAACAAAGCCTTGGAAGCTTATCAGGAAATCATGCGGATGCCGTTGTAGTTCCCTGGGCTGGACCTCCGTGTAGGAGGCTCGGGAGAACGTCATGGACTTCTTAATTCGGTTAAAAGATCAGTTTTTTTCGCTGTCGGCGAGCCGCAAGGCCACGGTGTTGATCCTGGCGGCGGCGGTGTCGGGGGCGGTGTATGCGTTGTCCATTCCCGTGCGCGGCCTGGATCAGACGCCCTTGTACGCAAAACTTTCGCCCGTGGACGCCGCCCAGGTGGCGGAAAAATTAAGAAACGACGGTGTTCCGTTTCGGCTGACCAACGGCGGGCAGACTGTCACGGTTCCCTCGAAGATGGTGGATGATCTTCGCTTGCGATTGTCCCAAGACGGCTTGCCCAAAAACGAAGGGGAAGGTCTGGAAATGTTGGACAAATCACCTTTAGGGATGAGCGACTTCAACCAGAAAGTGGGTTATCAACGGGCGATCCAGGGAGAATTGGCCCGCACCATCGGAGCGCTCGAAAATGTTTTGTCGGCCCGGGTTCATGTGGTGTTTCCGGAAGAGTCGCCCTTTTTGGACAGTCAGGACGGGGCGCGGGCGTCGGTGGTTTTGACGTTGCGGCCCGGGGCGACCATTGACCAGCGTCAACTGAGCGGTGTGGTGCATTTGGTGGCGGGAGCGGTTAAAGATTTGAAAGCCCAAAACGTGTCGGTTTTGGACGGGCAAGGTCGTCTATTGGCGGGGGGCCGATCGCCGGATGGAATCTACGGACAGGGCAACGAGCTGTTGGCCCTTCAGCGGGACGCCGAGCGTTACTTGGAAGAGAAAGCCACAGGCCTGTTGGACGGGTTTTTGGGGATGGGAAAGGCGATTGTCCGCGCCCGGGTGGAGATGGACGACAAAGTGGTTCGGGAAAAAAGCGAGTCGTATGATCCCAACGGGCCCCTGCGAAGCGAACAACAAACCAGCGGCGCGCGAACCGGGGCTACTTTTGTCAGAAACTACGAGGTGGGGCATTCGGTCAAAGAAATTGTGGCCAGCCCAGGCGCGATCCGCAAGCTCTATGTGTCGGTGGTGGTGGACGGGGTGACCAAAGACGATCTGGCCAATCCCGGGGCCCGCACTTACACCCCCCGAAGCGATGAGGAAATGTCAGCCATCGAAACGCTGGTTAAGCAGACAGTGGGGTTTAGCGAGGATCGGGAGGACCAATTTGAGATCAAAAACGTGGCCTTTGACACCGCCCAACGGGACAAAATAATGGCCGAAGCCGTTGCGTTGGAGGCGGAGGTGAAAAAAGACACGATGCGCAAGGAGATATTGAATGTGGCGGCCCGCGTGGCCAGCGCGTTGGGGATCGTGTTCGTGGTGATCCTGTTTGTTAAGTTTTTAAAAGCGGCGGGTGCGGCCGACACGGCGGACAGCGCGGCTCGAATGGCGGCCGCCCCGGCGTTGGAGGCGGCCCCCGCGGCGGTGGGGTTGGCGGCACCCGCTCCTCCGCCGGCATTGGAAAGCGTTTCCGCTGGAGCCGCAACCCCCGTGACAGCGGCGGATCGAGCCCAGGCTCAAGCGACCCTTGTGGAAGCGGCAAGGAAAAATCCGGCCGGGGTGGCGCGCGTCATGCAAAAAAAGTTCGCTCCCCGGGCGTCGTAACCCATGGCCACCGCCACCGCCCTCACCGACGTTCAAAAAATCGCCATCATTTTAGGCACGTTGCCCGATGATCAATGCGTGGATGTTTTAAAAAACTATCCCGAAGACGATGTGGAGCGCATTTGCGCCGAGATGGTCAATCCGATCAAAGTCGATGACGAGGCCCGGGCCCAGGTCATGAAAGAATTTTCCGATGCTCTGGCCGAGTTCAGCGAACAGGAAGGGCTGGACACTGTTGAGGGGGTCTTGGCGCGACTGTACGGAGCCCGCCGGTCAACGGAAATCGTCCAACGGTTGAAAGCGTCGGGCGGCGGGGAGGGCAAACCGTTTGCCGCGTTGGCCGAAGAGGCCGGGCCCCAGGAAACAGCGAAAGCGTTGGCTCGCGAATCTCCGGGAACGGCGGCGTTCGCATTGGCGGAATTACCGAACGCGTTCGCGGCGAAAGTGTTGGTTCTTCTTCCAGCGGACGTGCGATCGGGGGTGTTGATGGCGCGGGCGAGGGGTGTGTCTCTCCGGCCGGAAATGGCCCAGTGGTTTCGAGACGGATTGCGGGCGTCGCTGGTCAAAAAAAAGGACGCGGGCCCGCCGCCCCCGGCGCCGTCGGAAATATTGGCTTCGGCCGAGATCTTATCCCAATTGGCCTCTGACGTGTCCAAGGGGATTTTGGACGCGCTCGCCAAAGAGGATCCGGAGCTGGGTCGCAAAGTGGCCGAAGCGTTGTTTACCTTTGACGATTTGGTCCGGGTGGAGGACAAAGATCTCCAACGACTGTTGGGTAAAATCAATCAAGCGGATTTGAAAATCGCCTTGCGCAAATGTTCGGAAGCGGTCACGGAAAAAGTGTTCAAAAACATGTCCGGCCGGGTGGGGGAGGCGTTAAAAGAAGAAATCCAAATTTCGCCCCCGCAAAAGATGGCGGCGGTGCAAGAAGCCCAACGCCGCATCGCCTCCACTGTTCGCGATATGGTGCGTAACGGCGAAATAACGCTCAAACCCATCGAGCGGGCCGCGGAGTCTGCCGAAACCCCCGCTGAAGTCGCCCCGGAAGACCAACTGGTTTAACATGTCCCCGAAAATATTGAAACAGTCGAAAATTACCGGAGGGTCGGTTCGATACGAATCCAAGTCCGGGCCCCGGGACGAACGCAGGACGGAAGAACAACGGGCCGAACGGGACCGAGTGGTGGCGGAAGTTCGAAACGAACTGGCCGCGGAGAACGCCGCGATTCTCGCGAGCGAACGCCAAAAGATGGCGGTTCAATTTCAAGCGGAACTGGACAAATTTTACGCTCGCTGTGAACCCGAAATCGCCCAACTGATTTTATCGATTGCCGCCCGGGTTTGCCATCAGGAGCTGACGGTCAACCGGGAAGGCATCATCAATTGGGTGCGGGAAGGATTGTCGGTGTTGGGCGACGACGGGCCGTTGATCGTGCGGGTCCATCACGACGACGCGGCGGCGGTCCGGGGACTGACGGACACGGCGGGAACGGGTGTGAAAGTCCAAAGCGACGCCGGGTTAACGCCGGGCGACGTGATGATTGACGGCGAAAAAGAACAATTTGACGCCCGTGTGTCCACCCGATTGGAAGAAGTCGATCGGGCCTTTCGGCGGATGGCCGACGAAGGAACATGAATTACGCGGCTTACCATGAGACACTTCAACGGTTGCCTTTGGCTCGCCACGTGGGACGATTGACGCGGGTGTCCGGAGGGTTGTTGGAAGGGGTAGGCCCCGCGGTGGCGTTGGGCGAAATTTGTCGTGTGTGGGAACGAACAGGCCACCGGTTTTTTTGGGCCGAAACCGTGGGGTTTCGCGACGACACCATTTTGTTCGCCCCGTTGACCGAAGTGGACGGGTTGGGGCCCGGGTCTATTTGGATGAACGGAATCGGGCCGGTGTCCATGCCGGTGGGAGACGCTCTGTTGGGGCGGGTGGTGGATCACCGGGGGATGCCCCTGGACGACCGGGGTCCTTTGCGTTTGACCGAACGGCGGTCGTTGCGGGCGTCGCCGCCGGAACCCATGCGTCGCCGCCGGATCAAAGAACCGCTCATGACCGGCGTGCGGGCCATCGATGGGATTTTGACTTGCGGCCGAGGTCAGCGCATCGGGTTGTTTGCCGGCGGAGGGGTGGGAAAAAGTTCGTTGTTGGGCATGATCGCTCGATCCACGCAGGCGGACGTCAACGTGATTTCGTTGGTGGGCGAACGGGGCCGGGAAGTGAGGGATTTCGTGGAAAAAGATTTGGGCCCCTCGGGGTTGGCTCGATCCGTGGTGGTGGTGGCCACGTCGGACCAAACGCCCATG
Source organism: Elusimicrobiota bacterium (assembly GCA_016715645.1). GTDB lineage: Bacteria > Elusimicrobiota > Elusimicrobia > FEN-1173 > FEN-1173 > JADKHR01. The sequence continues at coordinate 149,736 of JADJZR010000028.1, forward strand.
GCGCGCTTGCACGCGGCCCTGGGGGCCACGGCCGCGGCGGAATATTTCGCGTCGGAAGGAAAAGACGTTCTTCTTATGATGGACTCGGTCACGCGATTGGCCATGGCGGGGCGGGAGTTGGGATTGGCTCTGGGTGAACCGCCCACGACGAAAGGGTACACGCCGTCGGTGTTCGCGTTTTTACCCCGACTGTTGGAGCGGGCGGGATTGTTTGAGACGGGAAGCATCACCGGCTTTTACACAGTGCTGGTGGAAGCCGACGACATGGACGAACCCGTGGCCGACGCGCTTCGGTCGTTGTTGGACGGGCACGTGGTGTTGTCGCGGAAATTGGCCGGCCAGGGTCATTACCCCGCGGTGGACGTTTTGGAGTCGTTGAGCCGGCTCATGCCGGATGTGACGGGCGACTCGCATCTGAAAGCGGCGGGGCGATTGAGGAGGTATTGGCCACTTACCGAGAAGCGGAAGATTTGATACGCGTCGGCGCGTACGTCCGAGGGACCGACAAGAAAATTGATTACGCCGTGGATCATTTGGACCGGGTCAACGAATTTCTGCGCCAAGAGGTCTCGGCCGGATCGGCGTTCGCTGAGACAGAAAAACGGTTGATGGGCTTGTTTGTGGATGGAGTGACCAAATGAAACGGTTTCAGTTTCGTTTGGAAACCCCGTTGAAATTGAGGCGGAGGAAAGTGGACAAGGTGTCCCGGTCATTGGCCGAAGCCCGGGCCGAGGTGCTTGCCGCCCGTCGCAAGCTCGACGGGTTGGAACAGGAGCGACGCCATTGGTTTGAAACCCGTCCAGTGAACGCGGCCGGCGAGCTGGATGTGGTCCGTGACCGACGGCGCGTGGAATATTTGGATTTGATGGACCTCAAGATCGCCGCGGCCCAGCAGGCCATGGTCCCCCTGCTCGCCACGGTGTCGGCGCGCGAATCCGAGCTTCGGGACGCGGTGCGGGACCGGGAAATTTTAGAACGCTTAAAGGAAATTCGCCACCGTTCCCATAAGGACGACGTTCGCGCTTTGGAAACCAAACGGGCCGATTTTGCCGCGGCCACCCTGTTTCGGAGGAACGCCCCATGAGAAACGCTTTGCGATACTCGATGTCGGCGGTTTTTACGACCATTGCCACCTCTTACTTTGCCTCCGTGGGCATCGTTCAATCGGTGAGATCGGTTCGATCCGCTTCCCCTCGAGCATGGATAAACTTGCTGGAGTCACACGATTCGGTCCTGGGCTCGCCTGGCACGCCTATTGCATCGCCAATGATCGTCAGGGAGGTCCCGGTCTCCAGAACAACGGGGTTTTCGCCCCAGGACTTTCAGATTGTCAAAAACGAACAGGAGAGGCTTCAGTCCGCCTTAGATGTTCAGTTGAAAGCGGTTTTGAAAGTTGAAGAGGACGGGCTCAACAATGGGAGGCGCATGGATTCGCTTGATATCAAGGTGGCCGAGGCCCAGCGGGTGGTTCAGGAAATGAAAGAGGCGTTGGAGGCCGCCCAGGGGCGGATTGTGAAGTTGGAATCGGCTCTTAAAACGGCTCAGGCGGATCTAAAACCGACCATGGGCGCAAAGAAAATGACGAAGATGTACGCCAACATGACGCCTGAAAAAGCGGCAAAGATTTTGTTGGAGTTGCCCAACAACGAGGCGGCGGATGTCCTGGCGCGAATGAAAGAAGCGGAAGTGGCGTCAATTTTAGCGTTGTTTCCTCCGAAACGGGCGGCTTCGGTTTCAGCGCGCCTTTCGGGGAGTAAAGGAGGAACTCCATGAGTGTTCCCATGATCGGGCCTGGACCCCTTGAGGGAGGGCCGAAAGGACCGCCGGGATCGGCGAAAAACGCGGACGGTTTTTCCGCGTGTCTTAAAGAAGAGTGCGGTCGTGAAGGTGCGCCGGCGGGGGATCCCTTACCGCCGGAAGGAGCCGTTTCGGCGAAATCGGTTCTGCCTGCCGAACCCGAACAGCTCTTTCAGCCCACCTCTACAAGCAGTCCTGAGCAAAGCGTCGACACGACACCCGCGGTCGTCCCGTCGGTCCTGGGACTTTTGGCCGTTTCTGTTGACACGGTTCCCGCGGTCGCTCCGTCGGTTCTGGAACTTTTGGCCGATGGTTTAGACCCGACCATCCCAATCCAACTTGACACGAACAGCACCCTTGCTCTTGACGTTATTTCCGCGGGTGCGGTTGAGCCGTTCGTTGACGGGGATTTGCCTCAATTAACGGTGGAGGATTCAACCGAAAAGGAAGAGTCTGACACGGACACCCCTTCTCCATTAAAGGAATTGGCCGCGTCTTTTCCCGCGGTTCCCGTGTCATCGCCGGTGCCTTTGGTCGTCGCAGTGGTCCCCTTGGCTGTGATTGTGCCGGACACTGATCGATCATTTTCAACAGAAGGTTTGAAAGTTGAGACGGCTGAAAGCTCGAGTAGTGTTGAGACTGTATCGGGGCCGGGGCGAGTATCGAACACGGACTTTGTTACGCCAGTTGTTGATAACTCAAAAAGGCGGCCACGGGCCGCTTTCTTCGTTGGAACCGGCCCGGGTGTTGACCCCTCCTCCGGCGGCTCAAACGTCACTTCCTTCTTCCTTACCCCAGGAAGAGAACGATCGTCCGCAAGGGGCTCAACAAATGCCGGATTCATCTCGGCCTGCTCTTACGACACCCTCCCTGGTCGAAGGGGACTTCGATAAACAAGAAATGTTGAACCCCCCAAAACCGGAGGTTCAGATTCAACAGACAGCCGCCCCTATGGCTGGCGCTCAGCCCCCCATGCCCGCACCGGAGAGGGCGGTGTCCTCAAAGGAACAAGACGCAACGTTTCGTGAAGCCCTAAAAGCTGTTTCGGACGCAACGGGTTCACTCAAGGGACCGGGCGGATTGGTTCTGTCGGGGGACGGACCCGTTTTGGCCCCGACAATCGATAAAGGAACCAACGTGGAATCGGTTCGACCCGCGGTACCGGTTCCGGTGTTATCTCCCTCGCCCATCGAATTGGCGAAGCTAATTCATGTTCATCTTGAATCGGGCCGATCGGTGGTCCACGTGGAACTTCATCCGGACCATTTGGGCGAGATGAACATCGCCTTGGAAACCCAAGGCAAAGACGTGTCCATGCGCTTTACCGTGGACAACGACACCGCCCGCCATTCGGTGGTGGCCGGGTTGAAAGAGCTCTCGGGTTCCCTGACGACCTTGGGCTGGACGGTCAACGGGTTGGCGGTGCAGGTGGCATCGGGCGGCGTGGGCAACGGCCGATCCGACGCCGACGGATCCCGTTGGGCGGCATTCCCGGTGAACGCTAATCAAGTTCCGGTCGAACAGAAAACCAAATCTCGGCCCTCGCCTTCCGGCGCGTGGCGCGTGGATTTGGTGGCATAGGAGGACACATCATGGCTGAATCCGTAAACGGCATTACGTCCGCTGACAATACCCAGTTCACGGCGAAACGCAACACGGGCGGATTGGGAAAAGATGATTTTCTTCGTCTCCTGACCACCCAGTTGGAACATCAAGATCCCTTGAACCCGGCCTCCGAACAGGAGATGGTGGGGACGTTGGCCCAGTTCTCTTCACTGGAACAAACCCAAAAGTTGGCTGATTCCATGGCGGAACTCACGAAGACCAACCAGTGGGGCCAGGGGGGAAGCCTGCTGGGGCGCTTTGTTCAGGGGCGAACAGAGTCCGGGGACGCTGTTCAGGGAATCGTGGAAGGACTTCGGATGAGCGAGGATAAATTGATCCTTCACCTCAACACGAACAAAGAGCTTCCATTGACCGGTCTCAGCGAGGTGCTGGCGTGATTGACGGAATCGGATCCATCGGGGCGGCGGGGTCGCCGTCGGCGCCCGGCCGCGCCCGGCCCGCCGACGGGTTCGACAGTATTTTTCGGCGGGAGCTGGTTAAGTTTTCCAAACACGCCGAAGAACGGCTTCAACGCGACGGCATCCATCTGACCGATGCCGAAAAAGAGCGGTTGGACCAGGGGATGGACAAAGCGGCGGCCAAAGGGGCCCGTTCGAGCGTCCTTTTGATGGACGACAAAGTGTTCATCGCCAACGTCCGGGAAAAAATTGTCATCACGTCCATGACCCGCGACCGTTTGCGTGACAACGTGTTCACTCAAATCGATAGCGCCGTGTTGTTGTGATTCGCACGATTCTTGCATAAGTATAAATGAACAGCTGTATTGGGAAGTGCATCCAAAACCAGGAGGAACCGAAACCATGATGCCAGCCTTGTTTTCCGGCGTGTCCGGATTAAAGAACCACCAGTTCCGCATGAACGTGATCGGTAACAACTTGTCTAACGTGAACACCATCGGATTTAAGTACAACCGGGTCAGTTTCGGTGACCTGGTGTATCAAACCATTCGCGACGCGTCCGCGCCCCAGGCGGTGGGGGGCACCAACCCGGTGCAGTTGGGGTTGGGTTCTTTTATTCATAGCGTCGACTCCATCAACACCCAGGGAAACCTGGAATCCACTGGGCGGTCCACGGATATGTCGTTGCAAGGGGAGGGGTATTTCGTCGTGAACGACGGGTCGCGCAATAAATATTCCCGCGCCGGACTGATGGAATTGGGCCTTCGGGGCAATTTAGTGAACCCGTCAGACGGTTCCGTGTATATGGGCTGGAACGCCATCAACAGCGTGGTGGACACCTCGCAACCCATTGAGGAATTGTCGATCCCTGTGGGCGACGTGCTCCCCGCCCAACGAACCGGACGCATGACGTTTAACGGAAACCTGGACGCAGCCGGGACATTGATCCAAGGGACTATTGCCCAAACGCCTCCTCTGTTGGCGTATGCGGGAGGGGCCACCCTGGCCACCGATTTGCGTAATTCGGCGGGGGCGGCGTTGGGATTGACGGTGGGAACCTCCGTTTCCATTTCTGGATCGGTGGGGGGGACGCTGATGGCGGCGGCTCCCATTGTTGTTAACGCCGGGACCACCTTGGCCAACATTGCCGCGGCCATTCAAGCGGCGTTGCGAGGCGTGGCCGATGGCGATTTGACCGAAACAGCGACGGTCCAGGCCGATGGGTCCATCCGGGTCACGTCGGACGCAGCCAACGCCATCACGAACTTGCAACTCAGCGTGCCGGGTAACACGCTGGCGAACAACGCGTTCCAATTTCCCTTGTCCATCGCGGGTGGTGGTGCGACGGGAGATTCCGAAGACCTCCTGCGACCCGCCGTGGCCGCGGATGAACTGGTGGATATAATGTCCTCATCGGGCGTATCGTTGGGGTTGGTGGCAGGCGACGACGTCACGTTGATTTCAGCCAACGTCAAGTCCAGCATCATTGCCTCCGCGCCGGTGTTATCCAATATTTTGGGCACCACCACCTACGATGATTATCGAACCGCATTGCGGACGGCGCTGTTTACTGGAGCTCCGGCCGTGGGGGAAGATTTGGTAATTGATTCGGACGGGTCGTTGTTGCTGACTGGCGCCGACGGGGCGATAAACGCGATCACAGGCCTTGTGCTAGGGGCTGGACCAAATCCCACGGACGATTTGCGGCCCGTGTTTTCGGCGTCCCAAAGTTACGGCGAAGTTCAGGCGGCTCAAGACGCCACCAGTTACCGAACGTCCACCCAGGTGTTTGACTCGCTGGGAAACCCTCTGGGAGTGGACTTTCGGTTTTCCAAAAACGCGTCCAACAGTTGGCAATGGGCGGCCACCTACGACGGCGTTGCGGTGGGCAATGGGGTGATGAACTTTGATAGCGCGGGAACGCTGGTCACACCGCAGGGAAGTATTTCGATCCCCCTCGCAAACGGTGCGGCGTCGCCTCTGGCCATCGCCGTGGATTTCACTGGATGCACCCAGTTCACGAACGATTCGTCCATCGTATTGAACACCCAAGACGGGTTTAGCTCAGCGACCCTCAGCGGATTTTCCATTGGGCAGGAAGGCGACGTGGTGGGCACCTTCTCCAACGGACGCAACTTGACCTTGGGTCAGTTAGCGGTGGCCACGTTTCGAAACCCCGCGGGCTTGAAACGGGAAGGCCGTAACTTTATGTCCGAATCTTCCAATTCGGGCACGGCCGAATTCGGCGCGGCCCGGTCGGGCGGACGGGGAACCATTATTTCGGGCACGCTCGAAATGTCCAACGTGGACGTGGCCCGGGAATTTACCGACATGATCGTCACCCAGCGCGGGTTCCAATCCAATGCGCGGGTGATCACCACGTCGGACCAGATGCTGGAAGAACTCGTGAACCTTAAACGATGATAAAGGAGACCGTCGCCGATGGCACTGATTGAAAAAGAAACACTTCTCAAAGGGTTGTGGGATGTGGTGTTGATCGGTGTGTCGGGGACGGTTTGCGTGGCGGGGTCCTATTTCGTGGTTACCCGCGCCGTGGCGAAAGCCACTGCGCAAACGGGAACCCCGGCGTCGTCTACGGAGGCCCCGATAAATCCCGTGAACTTGGCGGATCCCCATCAACCCCCGTTGCGGGCGTGGGCACGGGAAGTTAAGGCGGTAGAAAAACCTCCGGCGAAGGGCCTGGCGAATCGAAAAAAGAAGGCAAAGAAAAAAAGAAGAAAAAGAAAGGGAGCGAGGGCGAAAAAACAGAAGCCGGTAGTTTGACTTATCCCCTGCGCACCACGGTGGTCAATTTGGCTCCGGACTCGAACCATCGGTTCGCCAAGGTGTCCATCACACTGGAAGCGGATAGCAAAGGAGCGGCCGAAGAGTTGAAAGTGGTGGACCATCAAATCTACGATTGCCTCATCGACACGCTGGGCAATGTGCGGGCTCAGGACATCGGGTCCGATGCCGGCAAAGACATGCTCAAAGAGACTCTCCGCCAAAAGATGAACAAATTTCTGACGGAAGGGGAAATCACAAATGTCTATTTGACCGAATTTTTGGTCCAATGACCGAAACCGCTCGTCCTTACGTTCCCGCTCCGGGGGGCACGTTGTCGCGCAAAATTCGCGACGCGCTTTTGGGGATACACGCCCAGCAGGCTGCCAAAATCGCGGCCGAATTATCGAGCCGGCTGGGATTTGCGCTGAAACTGAAGGCCGTTTCCGTGGATATGTCAACGGGGGCCGTTCCGTTGATTGAAGGGGGCGTTGAAACTTTGTTTGCGATTCGTCCTGGGGACGGACGGGGCTACGCGGCCTTGGAACCCCGGGCGGCACGGTTGCTGGTGGACGCCGCGCTGAACGCGCCGGTTCGCCCGGCCGATTCGAAAGCCGAGGCCACAGCGGTGGAACGAAAAGTGGCGGAAGGTTTTATGGACCTCTTTTTAAGCCGCATCAACGCGCTGTGGGAAACGTTGGGAGAATGCGCGTTTACGCCTCCGCCCGCGGGTCCCCCCGACGAATCCGCCCTGCGTAAAGCCGCTTTGGAAACCTACGTGGTGAATCGATTTTCTCTTGATCTCCAGGGCGTGGCGTGCGCGTTGGACACGGGCCTTCCCTTGTCGTTTGTCAAACCCCTGACCCTGTCCCTTGAAAAACCAACAGAACAAACGGCCTCGCTGGCCGACGATCCGAAAATGGTTCCTCACTTGAAAAAAAAGATGGAAGGCGTTTTGGTTCCGGTTCGGGCGTACTTGGCCGAACCCGACGTTTTTTTGCGTGAGATGGTGGAGTTGGAGCCCGGTGATGTTTTGAACGTGGGCCGGCTGGGCGCGGAGGCGGTTTTGATGGTGGGGCCGGCGGCCCTTTACCGGGGTCAAGCGGGGGTGATCAATGGACACCGCGCCCTGCGTATTTTAGGGGTGGTTAAAACTGATCGGAGGTCAACATGACGAGCGACGAAAAAAAAGCGGCTGTCCCAGGGGACCCCGCTTCGCCGGAAGTCCGTAGCGTGAAATTGGCGGATTTAACCCCGAGTCCGGGCGGCGAAGCCTTACCCACCAACATCGCTCCGCTTATGGATATTTCCCTGCGCGTGAGCGTGGTGTTGGGGGAAACGCGGATGGTGTTGGGTGAGCTTCTTAAGTTGGGTGTAGGGTCCGTGGTGGAACTGGACCGGGCGGCGGGGGACCCTATCGACATTTTGGTCAACGAACGGTTGTACGCCCGCGGTGAGTTGGTGGCCGTGGGGGAATCGTTCGGAGTCCGGATCACCGAAATCGTGGGGTCCGCCAAACCGGCGGTCGCCGGATGACGAGAGGGCGTAACATTTTGGCGGCCGTGGTATTGATGGGAGCGTTGGGGGGCTCTGTTCCTGTTCGGTGCCAAGAACCGGTTCCTGCTGGACCGTCGGTGTCAGACCCGGACTTTATGAAACCCGATTCGGCCCCCACGTTTCCCGTTGTGCGGGTGGTTCTTACGCTGGGACTCTTGATGGGCGGTTTGTATTTTGTCCGGCCCTGGCTGAAAAAAATGAAATGGGCCGGGGCGCCTTTGGCCGGGGGAAACGGTTTGGACGTGGTGGCCCGGGCCTATCTGGGTCCTCGGGCCGGGTTGTGCTTGGTGCAGGCGGAAGGACGACGGTTTTTGGTGGGCGTCGGGGCCGACGGTGTGCGCCTGTTGGCGGACCTGGGGGGTCCTGCCTCAGTCCATCCGGAGAGTCCCCGTGGTTGATCGAATATCGTTGCCGCCAAGACGGGCGTTCTGGCTCTGGGCAGGGGCCCTGGGTGTGTTTTTCTTTTTGACGCCGGTTGCGGTCCAAGCGGCGACCGCCGTGGTTCCATTGCCGACGGCTTTGGATGGAGCCCTTAAATCCATATCCGAACCCCAGCGGTTATCGTCGGTTTTCGAAACGGTGGCGATTCTCACGGCCATTTCCTTAATCCCATCCGTGTTGATCATGACCACCTGTTTTTTGCGTTTTGTGATTGTCTTGGGCCTGTTGCGTCAGGCGTTGGCTCTCCAACAAACGCCGCCCAACCATGTGCTGATCAGCCTGGCGCTGGTGTTGACCTGTTTTGTGATGGCGCCCACCATCGACGAAGTGAATAAAGCGGCCATTCAGCCTTATCGGGAAAACGCATTGAAAGCCACGGAAGTCTTGCCCAAAGCCGCGGCGCCGGTACGGAAATTTTTATTGCGCCAAACCCGCAAACGGGAGTTGGGGTTTGCCGTTCGCATGGCGAAAATCGAAACGCCCAAAAACGAGGACGATGTGCCGTTTATTGTGCTCGTGACGGCGTTCGTATTGAGCGAACTGAAAACGGGGTTTCAAATGGGTTTTCTGTTGTTTCTTCCCTTCCTGGTGATTGATTTGGGGGTGTCGAGCGTTCTGATGTCCTTGGGCATGATGATGGTGCCTCCCAGCATGGTGGCGTTGCCGCTTAAAATATTGCTTTTCATCATGGTGGACGGGTGGGCCCTGATTGCCCAGGGGCTTGTCCAGAGCGTCCGATGAGCATGGATTACGTGACGGAACTGTGGCGCCAATGTTTTTGGGGATCGTTGTTGTTTGCCGGGCCCGTTTTGGCGGTGAGCCTGGTGGTGGGGGTGGTGATCGGTTTGTTTCAGGCGGCCACTCAGGTACATGAAATGAGTTTGGTGTTTGTTCCGAAACTGATTTTGGTGGCGGTGGTGGTGGCATTGTTTGGGCATTGGCAGTGGGGTCTGTTGGTTCAGTTTACCGGTCGTTTGTTAGCCGGTTTGCCGAACCTGGCGAAGTAGGAGTCACCCAAAAAAATGCCAACCGAACTGGATGCGGCACGGTTTTTTCTCATTTTCCTACGGGTCTCGGCGTTCGTGACGTTCGCCCCTCCGTTCGGTGGACGCGACGTGCCCGTGGTGGCCCGGGTGGGGTTCGCTGGGTTAACGGCGTTTTTGTTGGCGGCGTGGGTCCCGTCTCCGGGGTTGTTTCCGACCGATCCCGTTGGATGGGGGTTGGCGGTCGCCATGGAACTGGCGGTGGGGTTGGCTTTGGCGGGGTTTTGGTCGTTGTTTTTGGGGGGCATTCAGATGGGGGCCCATTTGGTTGCCGCTCAGTTGGGGTTTGGGTGGGGAGGCCTTTTCGATCCAACGGTGGGCGATTCCGCGGAAGCGCTGGTGTTGTTTCAACGGATGACGGTACTGCTGATTTTCTTTGCGGTGGACGGTCATTTGCGGCTGATGGAGCTATTGACGCGCAGTGTGCAATGGGCCCCCGTGGGAGAGGCCGTGTTTCGGGCGGCGGCTTTTGAGCTGTGGTCGCGGGCGTTCGCGGACATGTTTGTGACGGGTTTCAAGCTGGCCGCGCCGGTGACAGCGGCCATTTGGATCCTGACCTTGGCGTTGGGGTTGGTGGGCCGGGCGGCCCCGGCGATGAACCTTCTGTCGTTGGATTTTCCGTTAAGGACCGCGTTGGGTTTCGTGACGTTGGCGGTGTGCGCGCCCCATTTAACGCGGCTGAGCGAAAAGTTGTTGGCCCAGTTTTTCCAGCGGGCGGATGTGTTCGCCCGTTGTTTCGCTCCCTAAATGAGCCTTTTTTCTGACGACGGAAAAACAGAGAAACCCACACCCCGGCGCCTGGAAAAGGCCCGTAAAGAAGGAACCGTCGCCCAGAGCCGGGAAGTGCCCGCGGCCGCGTCGTTGGCCATGGGGGTTGTGGCCATCGGCGCGATCGGTGCGTTGTGGCGAACCCGGTGGGCCTCGTTGTGGGGAGATATCAGTTCGGCGCTCGCCCGGGTTCCTCACGAAGACGCGCATATTTTCGAACCCATCCAACATTCGATTCTGAGTCTCTTGCTGTTGTTCGCGCCCATTTTGGTGGCGGCGGCGGGAGGGGCGTTGGTGTTTGGCTGGGCTCAGACCGGGTTTATGATGACGCCCCAACTGCTCCGCCCGAAGTTTGAACGGCTTAATCCTCTGCCGGGGTTCGGGCGGTTGGTGTCTTTTCGTCAATGGACCGACGCGGGCAAAACGGCTGTCAAAGCGGCGGGGTTTTCTTGGATCGCGTATCTTTCGCTTAAAGTGTTTATGGGGCTAGCGCCGGCCATGGCGGATTTGGCTCCGGCCCAGATGGCGTCCCAGATCTGGGAGGTCTCGTCAAAAATGTTGTGGCGGTGCACGCTGTTTTTCGTCGTCGTGGCCGCGTGGGATTACTTTAAAGAATTTCGGCGTGTTCAACAGGACTTGCGAATGACGTTTCAGCAGGTGAAAGACGAAAACCGCGAAACCGAAGGAAATCCCCAAATCAAATCCCGGTTGCGCCAACTGATGCGCAAAATGGGAACCCGGCGCATGATGAGCCGTGTCCCCAAAGCCGACGTGGTGGTCACCAACCCAACCCATTTGGCTGTGGCCATTCATTACGGTCCGCGGATGAAAGCTCCAGAAGTGGTGGCCAAGGGAGCCGGTTTGATGGCCAAAAAAATTCGGGAAACCGCCCTGGCTCATGGGGTTCCACTGTTGGAAAACAAGCCCTTGGCACAACTCTTGTATAAGAAAGTAGAGATAGGTGACGCCGTGCCTGTGGGGCTCTATCAGGCCGTCGCTGAGGTTTTGGCTTATGTCTATCGACTTAAAAATCGCATACCAAACCGGTAACAGCCGGTGAGCACGGCCGAGGTGACCCCCGCCAAGGGGCGGGCTCGGTTGTGGGACCTGATGGGCGCGGTGGGCCTGTTGGGGGTGTTGTCCATTATGATTGTGCCCCTGCCGCCCTGGTCTTTGAGCGTGCTGGTGGTCACCAACCTGGCGTTGTCTGTGATGGTCCTGTTGGTGGTGATGGGGATCCAGGACGTGTTGGACTTTTCAATTTTTCCATCGGTTCTGCTGGGGTTGACTTTGTTTCGGTTGGCGTTGAACCTGGCCAGCACGAAACTGATTTTGTTGTCGGGTAACCCCGGTGCGGTCATTGAGGCGTTCGGAAAAGTGGTGGTGCGCGGTGATGCGGTGGTGGGGTTTGTGGTGTTTCTGATTTTGGTGGTGGTGCAGTTTTTGGTGATCACGAAAGGCTCCGAACGGGTGTCGGAAGTGGCGGCGCGGTTTACCTTGGACGCGATGCCCGGCAAACAAATGGCCGTGGACGCGGAAATGAACGCCGGTTTGATCGATGAAAAAACAGCCCGGACTCGGCGTGAGTCCATTCAACGGGAAGCGGATTTTTACGGCGCTATGGACGGCGCCTCGAAGTTTGTGCGCGGCGATGCGGTGGCGGGGCTGGTGGTGGTGGCGGTGAACATCATCGGCGGGGTGATCATCGGGATGATGAGACGCAACATGGACGTGTTGGATGTTTTGCGGACGTATACGGTTTTGACCATCGGCGATGGACTGGCGCATCAGATCCCGGCGTTGGTGGTATCAACGGCGGCGGGCGTTTTGGTCACCCGCTCGGCCACACGCGCGCCCGTGGGGCAGGAATGGGCGCGCCAGTTGTCGGCCAATCCCCGGTCCATCGGCATGGCGGCGGGCACCATGGGAATTTTAGGTGTGACCGGCGTTATCACGGGCCTGCCCATCGTTCCCTTTTTGGCTGTGGGCGGCGGGTTGGCGGCCATGGCGTATGTGGCCCGGCGAGCGGGGGCGGCTCCGGTGACGGTCACCAAACCTCGTCCCGCCTCCTCGGACTCGACTAAAACCGCTCCCGAAGACATGGCGGCTTTATTGACGGTGGAACCGTTGGAACTGGAATTGGGATTCGGCCTGCTGTTTTTGGTGGAAGGATCGGAAGGGGATTTGTTGGAACGGGTGGGCCACATTCGACGCCGGTTGGCCAAGGAGTTGGGGATCGTGGTTCCCCCGGTTCGGATACGCGATTCCAGTTTGCTCCCGCCCAACACATACGCGCTCAAAATTCGCGGAATGGAAGTGGCCCGGGGAGATCTGATGCCCGGCCACGCCCTGGCTTTGGCCGATGCCCACGACGGCCGAAACCTGGCCGCGACGTTGCGGGGCATACCGGCCAAGGAACCCGCGTTCGGTTTGCCCGCCCTGTGGGTTCCCGACGGGGAACGACGCAAAGCGTCCCAGGAAGGCATTACCGTGGTGGACAACGGGGCTGTGCTGGCCACCCATTTGACCGAACTTTTGTTGGACCACGCCCACGAAATTTTGAGCCGACAAGACCTTCAAACCCTTCTCAACGATTTGAAAGCCCGGGGCCAAAACGTCACGGTGGACGAAGTGGTTCCCGCCCTTCTTCCCCTGGGGACTGTCCACCGCGTGCTTCAAAACCTCTTGGCGGAGCGGGTCTCGGTTCGCAACCTCGCGGTGATCTTGGAATCGTTGGCCGAAGCGGCCACGATGAGCAAAGATCCGGATCTGTTGACGGAATACGCCCGGGCGGCTTTGGCCCGGCAGATTTCCCAGCAATACCGCGACGCGGACGGCACGCTGTGGTGCGCCACCCTGTCGCCGGCCGTGGAACGGCGGTTGCAAGAAAGCCTGTCTCGAAGCGAGCGGGGCGCCCGGTTAATTTTGGATCCGCCCTTTTCCGACGATTTGGTGCGGATGATTTCCCAGCGGTTGGCATCGCCCGCCAACGGCGCGGAAAAACCCGTGTTGTTGTGCGCCGCGGGTTTGCGCCCCTACGTGAAACGCTACTTTGATCGGTTCTTGCCGAAACTGGCGGTGTTGTCAACCAACGAGGTGACGGCCGATACCCGAGTGAAAACCTTGGGTGTGGTGGATGTGCCGACCCGGGTGGCGGTGTCGTGACGCCTCCGACCAAAAAAAGCGGGGCGGCCGCGATGGGGTTCGCGTCCATGGTTCCCAATAACATTCAGGCCCTCTGGACCCGGTACGCTCAGGGCCGCGACCCGACCATCCGAGAAGAGATTTTGGCTTTGCACGCGCCTCTGGTGCGCTACATTGTCGGCCGGATGAAAGCGGTTCTGGTCCCCCAGGCGGACCGGGACGATTTGGAAAGCGCCGGCGCTTTGGGATTAATCAAGGCGTTCGACCGCTTTGACCCGTCGCGCAACGTGAAATTCGATACGTTCGCTTACCGATGGATTCAAGGAAGCGTTCTGGATCATTTGCGCGGGTTGGACCCGTTGGGGCGGGGGGCGCGCCGACGGGTGGAGACCTACCGCCGGTTTCAAAGCGCTTTGCGCGAGGAGTTGGGTCGGGACCCTTCCCAGGAAGAGCTTCGCACGGCCATGGGGTTGTCGCCGGAGGCCATGCGGGATTTGTGTTGGGAAGTGTCCCACGCCACGTCGATCTCGTTGGACGCGGTGGACATGACGTCGGATGGGCCCCACGATTTGGCGTTGGCTTCGTCCATGGAAGACGGCGGGCCCCACGCGCTGGACAGCCTTGAAAAACAAGAAACCATTCATCAGATGAAATCCGCCTTGGAGGCGTTGCCGCAAAAAGAACGGCTGGTATTGGCCTTGTACTACACGGAAGAATTGACGTTTCGGGAGATCGGCACGGCGTTGGGGGTGACCGAATCCCGGGCGTGCCAAATTCATACCCGGGCGGTCGCGGCCGTTAAGGAAACCCTCGGGATCGCGTCGAAATCGTCCGCGGTTCGCGCGCAAGGGGAGGTTTAAATGGAATCGCGTCGATACGTTCCCAGCCGTCATCCGGATCGGACTTTGTTTCGGGTGGAATACCCCTTCGGCCAGCGGCCCCGGGCCCGTTTGAATGACGAATCATACGAGGTTTTAGATCTCAGCGAAAAAGGACTCCGGCTCAACAATGAGGGGCTCAAGGGGTTTACGGCGGGCGCGTCGGTGCGGGCGGCTGTGCGTTTTGAAGACGACGTGGTGGCCGTGGCGGGTCGGGTGTTGCGGTCCAACCCGCGGGAAACGGTTCTTGTTTTAACCGAAGGGTTTACATTGGAGCGCGTTCGCCGGGAAGAGCGCCGGTTGATTCGCGGCAACCCCAAAGGCAATTCGTCGACAGGAGAACGATGAGCATGGGCGCTTCCTCGTTTTTTTCGCGGCCTAAAAAGTCGAAACTGTATCGGTTGGGTGTCGCGGTCATTTCCCGACTGATGTCCGTGATGGATCGATTGCCGCTGGCCACGGCCACGTTGGCCATTAGCATGGGATTGACCCTGTGGGTGGTTCAAATGTCTGAACCGGTGGCGGGCCCAGGGGGGTGCGTTCATCCGTGTGGTTGTTGGCGGGGGGAACGGCGTTCAGCGTGTTTCTCTTTGTGGTGATTCGGGTGGCCACGCGGGGCCGGGCGAGGGGGATGTCGCTGGCTCGGCGAATTGCCCGGCGGTTGAACGCGGTCCAGGAAAAAATGCGGCTGGCCATGGCGGGATCCAACGACGGGTTGTGGGATTGGGATATCCCCTCCAATACGGTGACCACGTCGGGACGGTTTCGGGAACTGTTGGGATATCCTCCGGTGGAAGCCGTGGAACCCCGCGGTGAATTCATGATGCGTTTTCACCCCCAAGACCGGCCGGAAGTGGAAAAGGCCATCCAAAACCATTTGGAATCGGGCTGGCCCCTGCGGGTGGAGTGCCGGTTTCAGGCCAACGACGGTTCCTACCGTTGGTTCCGGTTTACCGGCATGGCGGCGCAAAAGCCGGACAACACCGCGGATCGGCTGGTGGGCGTCATCTCCGACATTACCGACCATAAAAACGCCGAAGATTCGTTAACCCGCTACGTCCACGAAATGGAGGGCTCACGAAGCCAAATTCACGAGCAAACCGCCCGCCTAAAAACCCAAGCGGAGGAACTTTCCCGCGCCAAAGAGCAGGCCGACGCGGCCAACTTAGCCAAGAGCACTTTTTTGGCCACCATGAGCCATGAGATCCGCACGCCCATGAACGCCATTATCGGCATGTCCGAACTGTTGGGCGAAACCAATTTGGACCCTGAACAGAAGAAGTATGTAAAAATTCTTTCCCGCGCCGGAGAAAACCTGTTGGATCTGATCAATGACATTTTGGATTTGTCTAAAGTGGAAGCGGGTCGAATGGATTTAGAGACCATCGATTTTGACGTGCGGGAACTGGTGGAACGGGTGGGGGAAATGATGGGGATGCGGGCGTTTTCAAAAGGGCTGGAATTAACCTGTTATGTGGCCGGGGACCTCAATACGCGCCGACGGGGAGATCCCACGCGGTTGCGCCAGGTGTTGGTAAACTTGGTGGGCAACGCGGTCAAGTTTACGGAAAAAGGCGATGTGGCTGTGACGGTCCGCTCCGACCCCTCGGCCGCCGACGGAGAATCCATCCTCTTTACCGTCAAAGATTCGGGCATCGGCATTCCGCCCGAAAAAGTGAAATCTCTGTTCGGCACGTTCACCCAAGTGGATTCGTCGACCACGCGAAAATACGGAGGGACCGGGTTGGGGTTGGCCATTTCCAAGCGGTTGGTGGAAATGATGAACGGAAAAATCGTTGTGGAAAGCGCGCCGGGGCAAGGAAGCACGTTTTCGTTTCGCGTGCGGTTGCCGCTGGGCGCGTTGGACCCTTTGCTGGCGACGCGGCGGGAAGAAGACAGCGCTCTCTTTCCAGGCCGGCGGGTCCTGGTGGCCGACGATAATCCCGTCAACCGCCAAATTGTCCGGGACTATCTTGGACCTACGGGGATTCTGTTGGCCGAAGCGTCCGATGCCACTCAGGCGTTGGCTATTTTGGAATCCGCGTGGGCGAGGAACGAAACTTTCGATGCGGTTCTCCTGGATGGCCGGATGCCGCCCAAAGGGGAGTTGAATCTGGCGGAGACCATTCGCTGCCATCCCCAGGGAAAAGAAATTCCTATTTCGCTCCTCTCCTCGGATCCGCGGGAAGGCGACGCGGCCCGAGCGAAAGAACTGGGTATTGTCCGCAACATCAATAAGCCCCTTAAACGCCATGAAATTTATGATGTCTTGAGAACGCTCCTCAGCAAAGTGCCGAACCCGGCAGCTTCCTCAACGCCTGTGACCGGTCCGGTCACAGCGGCCTCGCCGGATGGTCCCGCGACCCCCACCGCGCCCGTTCCCTCGTTGGCGGCGCCACCCGGTGCGGTGGAAAAGAAACCGGCCTCGGATGTTCGGCCGTTGCGGATTTTGTTGGTGGACGACTCGGAAGATAACCGATTTTTGGTTTTGGCTTTGTTTCGGGAATCACCGCACCTGTTTCAGCCGGCGGAGAACGGAAAAGAGGCCTTGGACTATTTCCAAAAAGCCGTGGTCGGGCCCCAGGACGCGTTGGCGACGCGCCGATTCGATATTGTGTTGATGGACGTTCAAATGCCCATCATGGACGGCTACGCCGCCACCCGAGCGATCCGCGCCTGGGAAACAGAAAAAGGATTGCCCCACACGCCCATCTACGCCCTCAGCGCGAACGCGTTAAAAGAGGACGAGGCCCGATCCCTGGAAGCCGGTTGCGACGGCCATCTCACCAAACCCGTCCGCAAAGCCACGCTCCTCACCCTCCTCTCAAAAATCAATTCTCTCTAGTGCTCGGATGTCTTTTGCTCTTCTCACTTTTGTTCGTAGGATTTGGCGCGGGCGTAGATGTTGGGGATGCCGGCCAGGGACCGGTATTTTGAAATTGTTCGCACGGCGAGAATAATCCCCTTCTCTTTTTTTAGGCGCGCGGCGATTTCGGGGTCTCGAAAGGGTTCGGGAATTTTGCCTGCCCGAAAAAGGGTTTCCTCCGTTTCCAGGATCCGCGCGAGGTGGGCCAACACGCCGTGAATGGATCCCCGGCCCAAGAAATCTTTGAGCGGCAATTCTTGGTTCCAGGGGGCCAGGATGGCCTTGGCCGAAATGGCCCGGCTGACCGTGCTGGGGTGAAGACCCAACTGCGCGGCCAACTTCTCTTGGGTAAAATCTTTCAAAGTTTCTTCTTTGCCGCTGGACAAAAATTCATTTTGATGGTTCAACACGGCCTCTAAAATTTGGTTCATGGTGGATCGGCGGGCGTTCACCAGTTCCATGGACTGAACCAATTTGGCTAAAGCCTGGCGATCGGAAGGGGATAACGAAGGGTCTTTTTTGAGCGCGGCCAGCTTGTCGTACTGGATGGCGTAGCGGCCTCGGCCGTAACGCAACGAGGTGTATCGAATCGAAAACCCCTCGCCGTCTTTTTCGATGTGGGCGATGCGGGAGAAGGCGCTGTAGTTTTCCGGGGACGTGGATGGGGAACTAAAAAATTCGGCTCGGATCCCAATTTCAGTGGTTAAATCCAACAGGCGTTTTGATTCCTCGATGGTCAAGCCGCAGGCCCGAGCGATGGTTTCGGGCGATGCGGACCGTTCGGCGTAGAGAAAATAGGTTTCGAAATTGGATCGGCCGATGCGTTGGCACAGGGCGATCAAATCTTTTTTCTCTTCCAACAAAGACTGAATATCGGCGTCTCCCGACGCGGGGGATGCCTCGTCGCGCAGTTCCAAAAACCCGGAGGTCAACCCCGTGCGCGGATAACGCTGATAGGAAAACAGTTTTTTGCCGGGATCGTCCGTCAGAAAGAACCGTCGAAAAAGAGGATGGCGCTCAACCGAAAGGACCAGCTGGCCGAAACTGTCTTCCGGAAGCGACATGACCCGCGCAATTTTGAGGCGGGGGACCAACTGTTGAAGGGTCCGTGGCCGCGGGGACGGTCGTGGAGCGGGTCCGAGGTTCATTCGGGTCGAAGGGGCGCGGGCAACAGCGCGTCCACCGCCGCGAACAGTTCTTCGGATCGAAACGGTTTTTTGAGGAATGGACAATCGCCGGCCCGACCCAGCACGTCGGCGTAGACCTCCCGGGGATGGCCGCTCATGAGAAGGACTTTGATGTCCGGCCAGCGGGTGCGGATATCCCGGTGCAGGTCCAGCCCTTCTCGGTCGCGCCGCAAGGAAATGTCCATCACCACCAACTCGGCCCCGTTGGTTTCAAGATAGGCCACCGTTTCCGAGCCGCCGCACACCGAGGCCACGCGGTATCCGAATCGCCGCAACAGGCGGGAAATCACCGTGCGTTGTTCTTCCCGATCGTCCACCACCAGAACCCGATCACGGACCGTCGACGGGGGGGCCGCCGGGTGGGGCGCGCCCGCGGTGGGAAAATAAATGTCCACCCGGTTGCCGGTCTCGATCGATCGAACATGAATGAACGCGCCCATCCGACGGGCCAATTGGCGCACCACCGCCAAACCCAGTCCCGACGTGGATTTCCGGCCCAGGCTGTGGGTGAAATAGGGTTCGAACAGTTTTTCTTTTTGAAGGGCGGATAAGGGCGGACCGTCGTCCGAAGCGGTGAGAACGGCGTATGAACCGGCGGGAATAGGTTCCCAGCCGTCCATCACGTCGGTTATCACGCGCGTTTCGGTGGACAGCGTGGCGCATCCGCCGGGTTTCGCGTCCAGGGCGTTTCGCACCAAGATACCGGCCACCAGGGCCACCCAATCGGTCGAACCCAAAACGGGGCAGACTTGTTCGTTCCAGCGCGACATCACAGTTCCCCCGCCCTCTTTTAGAAGGGCCGTTAAGGACTCATCGTCCAAAGTGTGTTGGGCGGCGCGGTTGAGGTTAACGATTTCCCGCTCGTTGCTGTCTTGGGACAGCAACGACAAATGGGTGGCCAGTTCGTCGATGCGATGGGCCGCGCGGCGGATTTGGTTCAGGTCTTTGGCCAGGGGACTGTCGGGAGAGAGGCTGTTCATCATCAGGTCCGGCAGAAGAACCAAGCAACCCAACTGGTTGGACAGTTCGTGGGCCACGTCGGCGGTCAACGACCGCAACGGCAGCCCCACGCGGTCGCGCGCGGGGACGGGGTCAAAAGGCGTCTGTGCGTCCATAGGGAAAAGAGATCGTCCTTTTTGCTATTCGGATGCGAAAGGAGGATACAATATTTGGATTCAGGGTTTGCGGGGGCGGGCTTTATCGAGATCGCCGGGTTGAAAGGCGCTGGCCGCGCGGTTGATGGCGTGGATCGCGTCGTACACTTCTCGGCGATGGACCGGAACCCGCGGCGGCGCGGTGATGCCCAAGGTGACATGGCCCCTCTGAATCGCCAATACTTTCACCTCCACGTTGTTGCCGATCAGAAGGCTTTCTTCCAGTTTTCGGGTCAGTAGGAGCATCGGGTCAGGTCACCTGTTCGCTCAGGGGCAAAGGCAGGTCCAACACCAGTTGCCGCCCCTTTCGCGCGCGGATGTTGAGCACGATGGGGCCCAATCGGTTTAATCGGATTTGCCCGGCGTGAATCGATACGATTCCCAGGAGACGAGGCCGTTCGTCTTTTTCCAGTTCCAATTCGGCTCTTTCGTCGCGGTTTAACAGGCTGGGCTCGGTGTCGTCGGGCACGTCCAGGGCCGTCACCGGAAACGCCAGGGACCCGTCGTTCATGTCCTGGAGCCACAAAAAGGGGCTTTCCGGGCTATGCGGAATCAAGGCAAACTGCCGGGGACCCGCAAATCCCACCAGACCGTTTGGAAACGAAAAGACCAAATTGTCCTCAACGGTGAGGGACCCGAACCGCGTGGTGTTTAACGTGTGGGTGCGGACGGGAACGTCGGGCCCTGTCATTGCATGAAGTCCAGCAAGGTTGTCGTAAACAGAGCGGAAGACGCTTTGAGAGAGGCCTCGTAAAGCGTGTTGGCGTTTTGCAGATCCACCAAGGCCCGGGGCATATCGGTGTCGTCGTTCGTCGAAATTCGATCCATCAAATTGACTTCCAGTTCGTCGAGACGTTCGAGGGTTGTTTCCACCCGTTTGGCTTCACTGCCCAGCTCGGCTTCCAGTTTTAATAATTGGTTGAGAGCGGTGTCCAGGCGCGGCAGGAGGGCCCGAACCGCCGCCCCGTCGTTATTGCTTAAAGCTGTCTTGAGATCCGCCAACACCTGAAACGAGTTTTCGCCATCCACAAAAACTTCATTTCCGGTTAAATTAACAACCGTTGTTTCGCCCGGCGCGATGTCGCGGGTCATGGTGCCCGTGTCACCCTGGTAAACCCCCGCATTGGAAAACGCCGCGGTGGTTGTTTTGTTCCCGGCGAACAGGGACGATCCGTTCCATTTGGCGTTGGCGGTGTCCAGGAGCTGGGCGCTGAGTTGGTTTACGGCGATGGCCAAGACCTCCCGGGTATCGTCCGTTTGCGTGTCGGTCGCGCCCTGAACGGCGTTGACCCGGGCGGTTTGAATGGTTTGCCGGGCCGTGCCCAGGGACGCGAGGGTGGCGTTCATCCAGGACAGACCTTCTTGGGCGGTGTTCCGATGCTGTTCAAGGGAAGCGTGGGCGGCGTTGAGCGAAATCGAGCGGGCCGCCCGCACGGGATCGTCGGATAACCTGTTGACCCGGCTTCCGGAAGCGATCTGTTCTTGCAGGCGATTCATCGCGGCCAGTTGGCGGTGGATATCTTCCACCATGCCGCGTTGAATGACTCGGTCGGTAATTCTCATGGGCGACCCTACCTTTGAATCATGTTAATTAACGTGAGCAACATTTCGTCCGCCGCGCGCACCGAGCGCGCGGCCATTTCAAACGCCCGTTGAAACTTGATCAAGTTGGTCAGTTCCTCTTCCGTGGAGACCCCGGACACGGAATCCCGCATGTTTTCGACTTGCTGAAGAATGAAATCTTGGCTTTCGTCAGCCCGTCGGGCCGCTTCCGAGCGGCCTCCCACGTCGGCCAAAAATCCCTGGTGGTATTCTTGAAACGACCGTGTTCCCCCGTCCATGATGCGTTGGTCCCATAAGGCGGCCATGGACCGAGCGATGTCGTTGTCTCCGGGGGCCCCGCTGGCCGAGGCCGCGATGGCGTCGGTGTCGTTGGCCACGGCGTCCGAGAGCGCCCAGGATCCCGGCGCGCCCTGAAAAAAGTCGTTGACGATTCCCAGATCGTAAAACACGCGATCCCCGTCGGCGGTGACGCGAATGGTTTGGGGCGTTGCCGTGCTCGACGGGGTCAGCGACAGCCGATGGCCCAAAGCCGACGCGTGGACGCCGGTGGTGGCCTCTTCGAGATTGATTTTGCCCGCGATCGTCGCTAAGTCGTCGCCCGCCGCAAAGGCGAGCGTCACGCCGTTAAGCGATGCCGAGACGTTGCTTGCCAGCGTGCCCGTGAACTCTTTTGATCCCCGCACCTCTACGGAACCGTCCAGTCCCATCCCGGTTCGGTGCAAGGTGTTGACCTGTTCGACCACGGCCGAGGACAAGGTGTCCAACTCGTCCATCATGCCCGGAAACACTGTGTCGCGGGCGTCCATCAACCCTTTCAAGCGGCCGTTTCCTATCACGAGAGGCTCGTCGAACTCTTTCCATCGGATTTCGCTCACGCCCAGGATGTCACCGCTTTTTTGGACGGCCTCCAACGAATTGGGGCCGGTGGCCTCCACCAACGGGGCCCCGCCCAAATACACGGAAATGGTGCCGCTTTCCCGATTGATAATCCGAAGGGGGACCAGCTCCGATAAGTCAGCGATCAGTTTGTCGCGTCGGTCCAGCGCGTCGTTGGGTTGTTGGCCCAGCAACGTGGCCGTTTCGATTCTCGTGTTGAGCGCAAAAATTTCTTCGGCCGCCGCGTTTATGTCGGGCACCAGGCTTCGGATTTCGCCTTCGGTCTGAAGCCGCAAATCCGTGAAGCCTTCCCGCAAGCGGTTGAATGTTTCGGTCAACACCCGGCCTTCGGTCCGCAAAACAGCCCGCTGTCCGGGATCCGAAGGGTTGTTGGATAGGTTGGACCAGGCATCGCGAAACCGGGTCAATTGGGCGTTTAGTCCCTTGTCGCCCGGTTCGCTCAACAGATCCTCGGCCAATTGATACGATTCCACCAACGCGCCTGATTCGCCTTTGCCGCCGTATTCCCGTCGGTATTGAACCTCTAAAAACTCGTTGCGCAAGCGTTCGACGCCTTCCACCTGCACGCCGCGACCCACATGGAACCGCCCGTCGAAATCGGAATTTTCCGTGGAATACAGAACCCGCTGGCGGGAGTAGCCTGGCGTGTTGACATTCGAGATGTTGTGGGAAATGGTCTGGATCGCGACTTGAAACGCCCGCAGAGCCCGGGTACTGAGATCAAAACTGGCCAGAAGTGACATTAGGCCCTCCCGTGAAACACACCGCCGGGACCCGGCCGACGGCCGCCGTCAGGGCCGTAGGTGTCGGGACCCGCGCCGGACAGGAGGCCCATCACGTGCCGGTTGTAATGTTGAGCCCGTCGAATCAGGCGCGCGTTGCCCTGGTTGAGGGCGCCCACTTCTTTCATGGACCGGAACAGGCGGTCTTTGATAGGCAGCAAACTGGTTCGTCCCGTTTCGTCCAATCGAACGGCCACTTCCGCAAGGGGGGCATCCACCGGGCCTAACCCCAGGGCCTCCGACACCTCCAGGCAGGCCCGGCGCCGTCTGTCTTCCGCTTCCCCCAACCGCTTCAGACGGTCTCGTTTTTCCGTCAACGCGACGGCCAGCGCGTCGTCTTTGCCGTTGGTCAGAGCGTCCCGTTCCCGCTTTAAGACTGCACAAAGATCATCGCACAGGGCGACGATCTCGTCCAGGCAAGAAACCAACCGAGGCAATCCCTCGGCACAGGAAACCCCGACCGGAGCCGTCATTCTTTCCCCTGAGCGATGCCGATGGTGTACATTTTTTGAGCCAACATCATCGTGTTCACTTGATACGAGCCATTTTCAACTTTTTTACGCAACGCGTCCACGTGGGCGGCTCGGGCCGCGTCCTGGTTGGCCACGTTGTCGCGAATCGATTGAATGTCTTTGGCCATGGCGGACAGTTCCACCCGGTCGCGTTTGTCGAGAGACGATTCCTTATCTTCCTTGCTCCCTTGAACAGAGGCCGCCTTCTTGGCCGCTGCCGCTTCTTCCGACAATTCAGGCCGAAGGGGTTCGTCCGGACCTTTGTTTCCTACGGAATTTATCATGGGAGGTTCCTCCTTTCGCCTACTTTATCGGCGTTTTGGCCGGAACCTTGAGCCTGTTTTGAGAGTTCCCGATAAAGAACCTTGCCCAACCCAACCCCCCCCGACCGGGCCATTTCACGGCTGATCGACTCGTCGCGCATGTCATTAAGGATGGTTCGGGCGTTTTGATCGCCTCTAGAAATAGACACGGAATTGTTTCCTCGCCCTTCCCGGAGAAGGGTGTGCAAAAAGAGGGCCTCAAAGTCCCGGCAAGCACCCTTTAAACGGTCATTTTGTTGCACCTCGGTTTTGCCCGTAACAGGCCGATGGAGGGGGGGGATTTGGCTCACATGATCACCAAATCGGCTTTTAAGGCGCCGAGCCGTTTGATCATCTTGAATATGGTGACCACATCTTTTGGCCGGGCCCCCACCCGGTTGAGCAAAGAGACCAACGTGGGCACATCGCCTTCGGTGCCGCCGGCGGGAGAAGCGGACCCTACCTCAATTTTAAGTCCCGCGTGGGAAATGGTAACGGCGGACAGTTTCACTTCGCGGCCCGACACCACGGTTCCGGTGGTTTCGTTAAGAACCACCCGGGGCCGCTCGTCGGCGCCCACGCTGACCAGTTCGGCCCGGGCGGCGAACCCCACGGGATCTTCCAAGTAATCCCGGGGGATTTCCACTTCAATTTGGGCCGCGTCCAAAGCCCGGGTTTTGGTGTGAAACGCATCCCGCAGGGCCTGGGCGGCCCGCTCGGCGGTCACGTAATCGGGGGTGTTCAAAACGACGCTGAGCTTGCCGTCGGATCCGGCCGCGGGCGAGGCCAGGGCTTTTTCAAGCATAACGCCGCCGGGAACAACCACCGTGGTGGACCGGGAGGCGTTCGATTTTTTGGCGCCGGGTTCCGCGTCCGACGCGAGCGCGCCCTGGGCGGTGGCGTACACTTGCCCGTCGGTCCCCCGCAGAGGTGTCAGCAACAACGTCCCGTTTTCCAAACTGGTGGCGTTGCCAATGGAAGACACCCGCGCGTCCAAGTTTGATCCGGGCCGGGCGTAGGCGGAGGCCCGGGCCGTGACGATCACCGCGGCCACGTTTTCCGAGGACAGTTCTTGGGGCGACAGCGATAATCCCAGCCGGTTCAATAGATTCGCAAGGGATTGGGCCGAAGGGTTTGTGCCGGCCTTATCGCCGGTCCCCCGCAATCCGGTCACCAGGCCGTAGCCCACCAATTCCAGCTCGCGCCAACCGCCCACACGGGCCAAATCTTTCAGGCGCATGTCGGCCCCAGCCGGCGGCACCGCGGCGGTCCCCAGCAACCACAACGCTAAAAGCCCGCGAGCCAGACGGTTCAAAACACCCACCCAAAGATGGTCGACAGAAGCCCGCGGTGATGGACCCCCGGTTCTTTGCGCGATCGGTATTCAATGCGGGCCGACGCGAGTCGAGTGGACGCCACGGTGTTGCCTGGGCCGATATCGGCGGGGCGCAATATCCCCTTTAATTTGATGGTTTGCGGCGCGCCTTCCAGAATAATTTCTTGTTCGGCTTCGATGCGCAGATTCCCGTCGGGGAAGACCTCCATCACCCGGGCGGTCACCGCCGCCACCAAACTCCCGCGGCGTTCCAGACCGCTCTCGCCCTTGTTGTCGTTGGTCACTTTAAGCCCCAAGGTGTTGGTGGCGTTTCGTCCGGCGTTGACGGTTTTCACATCGGCGTTCAAGTCGGATTCTTTGTCCGCTCGGGAACTGACCCGCCGAGATCCTTTGGAATTTTCAACGATCTGCACCGTCACCAAATCGCCCACCCGCGACGCCCGCGGATCGGAATACAGCATCATGATCGGGGGGTCCACCGGAGGCGGAGCCTGGACAACGATTTTTTTGGCGCAGGCCACGGTGGCGAAGGCGACAGCGATCAACATGAGATGTCTCACGGTGCGGGATCCTCATTGGACGGAATTTCCACCCACCCGTCGCGCACGATCCCTTTCAACGGTCGCCGGGTGGCGGTGTTGATCACGGGAATCGTATCGCCTTTTTTGCCTTCTTTAAGGGCCCGGCCGGGCGCCGACAGGCGAATGCCTTCGGCCGTCGCGACCAGAACAATCGATTGGCCCCGTTGAACGGCAAAATCCGTGGGGGAATCGGCGGGTCGCGCCGGGTCCGCCCGCACCGGCGAACCAACAGCGCCGACCATTAGAATGATAAATAACCCGAAGGGTTTCATCCGCGCAGGTTGTTGGAAATCCGAATCATGTCGTCGGCGGTTTGAATGGCTTTCGAGCTGAGCTCGTAGGCCCGTTGGGCGGTGATCATGCCGACCATTTCGTCGACCACCTGCACGTTGGAACCTTCCAACATGCCCTGCCGAATTTGGCCCATGCCGTCGAGACCACCGGTGCCTGTCACCGGCGCGCCCGACGAAGCGGTTTCGGCATACAGGCTGTGGCCCAAACTGCGCAGGCCCGGCGGGTTCGAAAAAGACGCCAACTCAATTGTTCCCAGGTCTGTGGGCAGGGGGTTCCCGCTGGTCCGCACCGACACCAGGCCGTTGGTCCCCACCACAATTTCTTGGGCATCGGCGGGGATGGTGATTTCGGGCTGAACGGCGTATCCGTCCGGCGTGACCAGTCGGCCGTCTTGGTCCAGCCGGAACGTGCCGGAACGCGTGTAGCCGATGGTCCCGTCAGACAACGCCACTTGGAAAAATCCCGTCCCTTCGATGGCCAAGTCCAGGGGCGTGTCGGTCCGTTCGAGGTCGCCGGAAGCGAATATCTTTTGGGTGGCCACCGGGTAGGTGCCCATGCCAACTTCCAGGCCGTTGGGGGTGCCCTCTTCGGTTCCGGGTTCGCGAAGGGTCTGGTAGAAAAGGTCTTGGTAATCCACCCGTTGGCGTTTGAATCCAGTGGTGTTGACGTTGGCGAGGTTATTGGCGATGGTGTCCACGTTCAACTGCTGTGCTGACATCCCCGACGCGGCTGTCCAAAGAGCTCGAATCATCTGGCGTCCTCCTGTGTGGCTTTCTACCGACCCAACTCGGAAATGGCTTTTCCTAGGGCTTCGTCTTGGTACTTGATCGAGCGCTGGTTGGCCTCAAAGAGCCGAAGGGTGCTGATCATGTCGGCCATTTCCTGGACGGAGTTGACCGATGAGCCCTCTAAAAATCCTTGAATCACCTGGCCGTGGGCGGGTTTTGCGTCGCCGCCGGACACCTCAAAGAGGCTTTCTCCGACTTTTTTTAAGCGGGCCTTTTCGCCGAACTCAACCACATTGAGTTGTCCAATGACTTCTCCGCCCATGGTGACGGTTCCGTTGGCTCCCACCCCGATGGCGCCGCCCTCGGGCCGGCTTACAATCGGCCCTCCGGTACCCAGAACGACTCGGCCGGCGCTGTCCACCATTTGGCCCTTGTCGTTCCATTGGAACCCCCCGTTTCGGGTGTATCGAGTGCCTTGAGGAGTTTCCACGGCGAAAAAACCGTCCCCCTGTATCGCTAAGTCAAGCGTGTTGTCGGTGCGAGACAGGGTTCCGGGTTTGGGGTCAATGGATGTCCGTGCGATGGGTGTCGACATCTGCTGACCCCGTAAAACTTCTTGAAATTCATCGAATATGACGCGGTCTTTCTTAAAACCGTGGGTGTTGACGTTGGCCAAATTGTTGGCCTGAACGTCTTGTTTCGCCATTAAGGCGGACATGGCCTGCGCGTTGGAGTATATGCCTCGTATCATGGTATCCTCGTCCTTTCTCCATGCAATATTTGTGCGAATTCGGCGCCACTCCAGGCTTGTGGGTTTTCGCCGATAATGGGGACGACCAAAGAGGAGGTTGCCATGATCGAGCCGTTTGCCGCCTTGGAGCAGTGCCTGACCAACGAAATCCGATTTTTAAAACGGGCCGTGGCCCAGGCGGCGGAAGAGGCCATGGTGGTGGGCCAAAGCGGACGATGCCGGTCGGTGGACCTCACCAAACCGCTGACCATTTTAGATGAGGCCCGCCGCGCCGCCGAAGAAATGGCCGCCCGGGCTTGGATGCAGGGCCCTTCCGGATCACGGGAACGCATTCGCGCCCTCCATTGCAAAGAATTGCGTCAAAAAGTGTCCGCACTGTCGGCCCAACTGGCCCGGCTTCAAGAGGGGCAAGTCCATATGCTCACCGGGGGTCATTTTCCCCCGGTGAGGCGGGTTTCCATCGTGCCCGCGGAGGAACAGATGTTTGATCTCCGCGGGTCCGTGCGGGTGGCCGGGCTCAAATACTAACCGGGATCCCCGGTTGGCACGGGCCTACCGTCACCAGGGAGCTTAACAGAATTTGCGAGCCCTCCTGGACGGAAATGCTCAGTCAAACGAAAATTTTAGGCTAAGTATGATGTTCTGATCCAACCAATCGCCCCATTGAGTTAGAAGTTTAATAACCGCGTCCTCAACGGCTTGATCCGCCGTTGCGCCGAACCCTTCGGCGGTCCGGGTTGACGCGGCCGACTTTTTTTTGCCCGCTTCTTGAACTTCCAGCGCCGCCTTCACCCGGGCCCGGTACACCGGGCCGTCTGGATTTTTTGTCACCGCCGCCGTTAGGCGCAAGATCACGGACACATCCGCCGTGTCGGTGTCGTCGGTTGGGAGGCGAATGTCCCAGGGCCATTTTTGAAGGCGGGTGAAGGCGTCGGTTTCAATGGCGCGGTTGATTTTTTCGGACGATCCCGACACAATTAAAAGAGCCGATTTTCGCCTGTGAAATGATCGGCGGCACGAGGGGCTTTCTTGTCCGCTCGGCGAAACAACCCATTGCGACGTTTTATTGAAAAGGTCCACCACGGGGGTAAACGTGGCTTCGCCGGTCCCGTTGGTCTGTGACTGTTCAACGGGTCCGGTCGGTCGATGGGCCCATCGAGCTTGGAGTGGAAATCCCGACAGGCTAGCTTTTCGCGTTCCGGCCCATGTCGCTTGAACTCGGACGGGACCCGAATATCGGCCCCGGGAATCAAAATACAAGGGGTCCTTGTCACAACGCAATTTCAACGAACGAAGGATATCGTTTTGAAATGAACGGGCCCAGTCCCACAGGGTGTGCGATCGCCCCTTTTCACCCGCGTCGATGTCGAGGGAGAGGTCGGCGAACACATCGGAGCGCCGGGCCAATAATTCGTTAAGGGATGTAAAGCAATTTCCAATCCGGCCTTGATTAAATTCTGTGCGCGCCCTGTGGGCCAAACCCAACAGAGTGTCTTTCTGTTGTTGAAGGTCTCGCCGAACCTGTTCGTCGTACTGGGCGCGCCGCACGCCCACGCGGCAGGTGATGTTTCCCCGACGGGGGTGATGGAGAACAAATTCTTCCTTGTCCAACCGAACCGAGGCCAATTGGGCGTAGGCGTTCACGCGGGATTCCAAGGATTGGGTGGTTGTTCCGTTCGACTGGCCCAGCACGTCGGCCAAGGCGGTTTGAATCGTAACCCGAGCGTTCAGGGCCAAATCACCCAAGGCCCGAGCTTTGGCTTGTTCTCGGGCCCGCCCCGGATCGGGTCCCATCTCCGCCCATCCTTCCCCGAGCAAATAGCCCTCCGTGGGCCAGGGGGACTTTCGTCCCCCGCTTTCCACTTTGGTTGTAATAAAAGCCAGGATAATCAGGCCACCCCACGTGGCAACCGATGCTGATTTCCCGAACGAAACAAAAAAACGGGGGTTCAATGGGCGGGAGAAGGCCTGGACGGGTTGGGAAACCGGAGCGTCACCGTGGCGCCGAAATCCGGATTGTTTTCGATGGTCAAGGACCCGCCGTGGACATGCATCATCCAACGGGCCAAGGCCAGGCCCATGCCCCGATGGCCGCTCTTGGTGGAAAAGTAGGGCTGAAACGCGAGTTCTTTGGCGTCAGGGGACAGCCCCGTGCCCGAATCAATGAGGCGAACCGCCACTTGACCTTCTTCGCGGGCGGTTTGAACCAACAGCTGGGCAGCGGGAGTTTTCGTTTCGCTATCGGCGGCGGAGGGGATCATGGCTTCTAAGGCGTTTTTTGTGATGGACTCAAACACGGTATCCAGCAGGGCGGGGTCGGCCAAAATAAGGGGGATCGACCCGTCCATCCGCCTCGTGAGTGCCACGTGGTGCCACGCAGGGTCGCGGCGAAGGCCGTTTAAAAATTCGCCGATGAGCAAGTTGAGGTCGAGATGTTTCGGATGAATGTCAGGCCGCTGGGTGAGTTGGACCAAATCTTTGACGATTTCCGTTATGTGTTGGGCTCCTCGCTCGGCCAGTGACAGCATTTCCCGGGTTGGGCCTGGAAGCATTTGTTGCAGGCTGAGTTCCAATCCGCCCTTGAGAGCGCACAACCCGCTTCGCAATTTGTGGGCCACGCCCCGACCCACGTCTTCGAAGTTGCGGGTGGGTTCCTCAAAAATCGTGAAAGGAAAAACGGATTCAACGACGTTGGTTCCGCTCATGAAAAAGGGTTCCGCCAGCGGGGTCAGTTTCCAATTCTTGGCCGGAGCAAGCGCGTGGCCTCGTCGGGCAAGACGAGGAAGGGAAAGATGTTTGCGATCAGGATGTGGGGCCATGGGTTCCTCCTATCGAACAAGCGGTGCGGCGCGGCCACAGGCTCAAAAACGCCAGCGCGCCCAATGGAGCCGCGGCCGCGAAGAGAGCGCCTTTCAGAAGTTCCCGGCGCCGTTGCCGTTGAGCGTGGGCGCGCGGATGCACAAACCGCGTGGTCGCCTGCACTCCATCGCCGCTCACGCCCGTGCGAACGGCCTGAATCGTCAATTCCACTTCGTCGGGGCTGTCCAGTTGTTGCCACTGGGCATACAAATGGACGTCGGGTACAGAAGAAGCCAACCGGTCCGACGAAACGGCCCCTCTGTTGGTTTCCAAAAGTCGGGCCGTTTCGGCCACGGACTTTTTACGAACCTCGTCCGAAAAGAGAAAGGTTTTAAATCCTGTGGATAAACGGGCGTTAAGAAAGGGCGGGAGATTTTCAAAAAACGGATCGGATACAGGGCCTTGGACAACAGCGATTTCCTTAGCGGATCGGTCTAAATTTTTGGATCGTGCGGCGTCCACCAGATCCGCGCAAAGCCGTTCCAGGGCCGATTCCGGAGTGGGGGGAATCGATCGGGTTAGGCGATAAAGCCCGTAGGCCTCAAAAGCCAGTATCGGCCCGGCCAACACCAACAAAACGCCCACCACCGTTCGCAGTTCCATAAGGCAATAGATGGGGTTGCAATTTTCATGCCAACGGATTGTTGGTCAATGCGGACGGAGGGTTCGAAATTGAGTCTCTTTAGCCCTCCGAAGGAGTCGACGAGCGAAAAAAGAATTCCCTTCTCCTCTTGGGAGAAGGTGCCGCGAAGCGGCGGATGAGGGATGTGTCGTTCTATCGTCGGAAATGAAATCCCTCACCCTCCCCTCTCCCAAGAGAGGAGAGGGAAAATAATTTCGGAGGGCTAAAGTAATACTCGAAATTTGGCTGATCGTTTTATGGAGCCGGTCGGTAAAGGCGGCAGGGGCCGTTGGAGTCCGCTCTGAATCCGTGTGAAGGATCCACCGTTTCGTTTTCGCCCAAGATTAAATAGCCGTCGGGTCTCATCGCCCGTTTGATTTTTCCCAGAACGTCGGCCCGTCGATTCGGCTCAAAGTAGCTGAGAACGTTGCGAACCATCACCACGTCGGCTTCGGGATACGGTGCCCCCGGATCGGCCAGGTTCAGCTTTTGGAACGACACATTTTTCTTAAGGGTTTTTATAACGTGCCAATTGTTGTCACGTTTCTCAAAATAATCCACCAGCCGCGAGGCGGGTAAACCACAATTGATGTCGAATTGGGAATAAACGCCGCTTTCGGCAGTGCGAAGGCTGCGGCTCGATAGATCGGAGCCGATAACCTGATAAGCCCAACCAAAACAGTTTGCTAAGGCCCGGTCGGCGGAGATGGCGAGACTGTAGGCCTCCTGCCCCGTGGAACAGCCCGCGCTCCACAAGGTGAGGCGGTGGGTGCGGGACGGTTGGTCGGCCAGCCAGGGGATGATAGTTTTTTCCAATTGGTCAAAGATGCGGCACCCGCCGAAAAAGGAGGTGTCTGAAACCGCCAGGCTCTCCACCACGCTCAGATGCAGCGCTCCTTCCGGCAACTTGCGCAATCGGGCGACCAACTCTTCGATGGTTCCCACTTTTTCCCGAAACAAGAGGTCCATCACCCGAGGATCCGACACCAAACTGCGTTCTTTTTCTAATACAAACCCCCCGATTCGACGGGTTAAATCTCCCAGATAGTCGATTTGGCCTGTTCCTGTTTCCCAAACGGGTGGCGTCATAAATTGTCCTTAGGCGAACCCCAACAGGGCCAACTTTTCCCGCAGGGTCCGTTGTGTAATGGGTTTCATCAAATATTCTTTGGCGCCCAATTCGAGGGCGGTGACCACGTCGTTCATTTCGTTGAGGCCCGTCAGCATCATCACGGGAATGGAAGCCACGGCGGCATCGGCCTGTTTCTTTTTAAGAAACCCCGCGCCGTCCAACACCGGCATGCGCCAATCCAAAAGCACCACATCCACGCCCAACGGATCGTTCAATTGGTTCAGGCCGTCTTGACCGTTCACCGCTTCGGACGTTTCAAATCCCAATCGGCCCATCATCAGAGCCAACAACCGCCGCACATCTTCTTCGTCGTCAATAACCAGAGCGCGCATGGATCTCCTTTAAGCCGCCGCAACGGGAGCCAGGTGCGCGTCCACAATGCACCCGTCGTTGTTGACCCGAAACGACAACGACACGCCTCCGTTTTGACTGGCGGTTTTGTTGTCCGCGGGTGAAATATTTTCCGGCAAAGAAATGTCAAAGTCCATTCCCACGGCCTGCAAATTGTTCCGAATTCCCCCCGCAATCATGTTGGCCACTTCGGCCACCACTTCTTTCATGCGTTGGTCGCTGGCGGCTTCTTCCGGTCCGTACACCGACGCGGCCAACGCTTTCGCGATGGGCGGCGACAAGGTCACCGCCACCTGGCCCGACACGTCCCGGGAAAAGCGAACCACCGCGCAAAAGCCCGGGTTTAAAATCCCGTTGCCGTCCGGTTGTCGCCCTCCTTCCACGCACACGGAAAACATTTTAAACATGTCGGTGGTGGCACCCATGACGGCTTGGGTCAATGTGGTCCGGTCCACACCCTCTTTCGAGGCCGTCATGGCTTGGCCGCCATTTTAAGTGCGGCCAAGTCCATGCCCCGTTCAATATCCGCCGCGGTAAACGGCTTAACGACATACCGGTCGGCCCCCTGTTCCAGGGCCTGTTCCATTTTCGCCATGGTCCCTTCCGTGGTGACCATCAAAATAGGAACATGTTTGGGCGTTTTAATTTTGCGTGCCTCTATGAGAAAGTCGAGTCCGTTCATGCCGGGCATGTTCCAGTCACACAAAACCCAATCAATCCCGCCGGCTTTAAATTGTTTCAACGCGTCTTTTCCCTCGCCGGCCTGGGCAATTTCCGCCGTTTTGTATTTCGTTTCGCTGAGCGCTTTTATGACGGCTTGCCGCATAAACGGCGAGTCATCCACCACTAATATCTTCATGGTCGCACCTCCGAACACACTGGAAAGTCAAAATCAATTTTTTTAGACCTCATGTTTTAGGCAGAAATGTCGGCCCAGCCACTCCATCCCACCCATTAAAATTCCTTAAAAACATCTTTTCCATCCGTGTCAGTTGAGAACAGGGGCGATGTCTTATGCGGTTTCCCCGGCTTGGATTTTGCCGAAGCCGCTAGGCCGGTCTCTGAACGGGTCGGTTTGTCCGTCAAGTGCGGGGAAGAAGGCGATCGTCCCGCGGAGGAGGACCCTCCGCCAATTTTAAAACCGTTCACCATGGCCTTCATTTCTTGGGCCTGGGCGCTCAACTCTTCCGACGCGCTGGCGGACTCTTCGCTGTTGGCGGCGTTTTGTTGGGTCAACTGGTTCATCTGTTCCATGGCGGTGTTCACCTGGCCGACGCCCGTGCTTTGTTGATCGGAGGCGGCGGCAATCTCCGCCATCACTTCGCTGACCCGCTTGGCGTTGTTGTTAATTTCCTCTAAGTTTTTCATCACTTCCTGATTGATCGACACGCCGTTTTCAGCATTTTTAACGGACCCTTCAATCATGTCGGCGGTGTTCTTGGCGGCCTCGGCGGAGCGCATGGCCAGGTTGCGCACTTCTTCGGCCACCACGGCGAACCCTTTGCCCGCTTCACCGGCCCGAGCGGCTTCGACCGCGGCGTTCAAGGCCAACAGGTTGGTCTGGAACGCGATTTCGTCGATGGTCTTGATGATCTTGGCGGTGTCGTCTGACGACTTTTTAATCAGGTCCATGGCGGCGGAGAGACGGCCCATGCTGTTGACGCCGTTTTCGGCGGACGTTTTGGTGGCTTCGGCGATGCCGCGGGCCTCTTTGGCGTTGGCGGCGTTTTGGCGAGTCATGGCGTTCATTTCCTGGAGACTGCTGGATACTTCTTCCAGGCTGGACGCTTGCTGGCTGGTGCCCTGGGCGAGGGACTGGGCGCCGGTGCCGATCTGGCCGGCGGCGGAGGCGATCTGGTCAGCGCCCACGGCCACCTGTTGGAGCGACTGGTCCAACGTTTCCGCGGCGGCGTTGACGGCCTCTTTGACTTTGGCGTGGTCGCCCTTGTAGTCGCCGGTCACCCGGGCGGTCATGTCTTTGTCCGCCAGTCGTTCGAGGCCGGGCGTCTTGCACCGGGGCTATCACCGCGTCCAGCGTGTCGTTGACGCCCTGAACAATGTCGCGGTAGCCCCCTTGAAACTTGCTGGCCTCGCCCCGGGCCGACAGATGGCCGTTCAGAGCGGACGATGTTAATGTTCGCAGTGTGTCAACCAGCCCATTCAAGTTGGATTGAAGTTTTTGAAGGGATTTACCCAATGTGTCGTTTGGTCCCGAGGGAGAGATCGTTATGCCAAGATTTCCGTTGGCGAGGCAAACGACCGCCTTCTCTTTTATCTCTAGGGTTTCAACCACCTTTTGAAAAGACCGGCCCAAATCGCCCATTTCGTTTCGTCCATAATTGAATATGGAAACGAGAGTTGTCCCTTCCGCGATCTTTTTTGCAATCTGTGTCAGTTCGCCCAACGGACGCGAAATTTTGCGCCCGACGAAATGGCTGAAGAGAAGGGCGACAACTAAACCTAATCCAAGAGAGGACGGCCACGTTTCTTGTTTCCGTTGCGTGCTCATGCACTTTCATTTTTTGGGATTCCGCTTCATTTAAAATGATCCCTCGAACCGCGGCCAATTCACGACGAATAGCGGTTTTGTGGGATTCCATGTCCCCATAAAAAAATGCCGTTGCCCCGGTTCTGTCCCCGCTGGCAAGTTTTGATTCCAAGGTAACCGCAGACTCATGCAACTTTTTGTGCGGGGCTTCAATGGACGCAAGCCGTGCGGCCAGTTGTGGGAGTGATTGCTCTGCTTTTCCCCTTCCTTCGCCGTAATACCACTTTCCGAATTTACAAAGACGATGGTCTTTTTGCACCTCCACGGTTGTCACCTGAGGGTTCCCCAGGAAAGCTCCGGCTTTACTGAGCCAATCAAGGTGATCAATTTCACGTCCAAGGAACTCTTGAGCCAGACTGTTGCACTCGCTACCGACCTTAATATTGCCCGATAAGTCGTTAAGGGACTTCAACTGAATATACCCGGCCACAATAAATATTGAAATCACCCCTAAAAATGAAAGAGTTAACTTCAAACGGACTTTTATGTTATCCATCTTTAGGCCTCCTGCGTCAACGGCTCGGGTAATGTCCGACACCGCTTTGCTCTCCCCGCATGTTTGACGCGGGAATCCAGCCTGTCAATATCCTCCGCCAACTCGGTTATGGATTCCGGCCAGAACCATGACAACGGAATGACGAGCCCCGATCTTAAAAATCCTTCAACGCATCGACTCTGTTCCCAACGCCGGCCTCGAGGGGAAACAGGTCTTCGTTGCTACCCTTTGGTTTGCCCTGGGGTTTGCTCACCACGGGCCGAGAAGAGATCCCCGTGGGTTTCATGGCCGTCGGTTTCGGCGTAGACACGGTGGACCGCCCGCCCTGACCGCTAATCTTGAATCCGGATACCATGGCCTTCATTTCTTGGGCCTGGGCGGACAACTCTTCCGACGCGCTGGCGGACTCTTCGCTGTTCGCGGCGTTTTGTTGGGTCAGCTGGTTCATCTGTTCCATGGCCGTGTTCACCTGGCCGACACCCGTGCTTTGCTGGTCGCTTGCCGCCGCAATCTCCGCCATCACTTCGCTCACCCGTTTGGCGTGGCCGTTGATCTCTTCCAAGTTCTTCATCACTTCCTGGTTAATGGTTACGCCGTTTTCGGCGTTCTTCACGGATCCCTCAATCATGTTGGCCGTGTTTTTTGCCGCTTCGGCGGAGCGCATGGCCAAGTTGCGCACTTCCTCGGCCACCACGGCAAACCCTTTGCCCGCTTCACCGGCCCGAGCGGCTTCGACCGCGGCGTTCAACGCCAACAGGTTGGTCTGGAACGCGATTTCGTCAATGGTCTTGATGATCTTGGCGGTATCGTCTGATGACTTTTTAATCAGGTCCATTGCGGCGGACAACCGTTGCATGGAGCCCACCCCATTTTCAGCCGAGGTTTTGGTGGCTTCCGCGATGCCGCGGGCTTCTTTGGCGTTGGCGGCGTTCTGGCGTGTCATGGCGTTCATCTCTTGGAGACTGCTGGAAACTTCTTCAAGGCTGGACGCCTGCTGGCTGGTGCCCTGGGCGAGAGACTGGGCCCCGGTACCGATCTGGCCAGCGGCGCTGGCGATCTGGTCGGACCCCACGGCCACCTGTTGAAGGCTTTCGTCGAGCGTTTGAGCGGCGGCATTCACGGCGTCTTTGATCCGCGCGTGGTCGCCTTGGTAGGTGCCGGTCACCCGGGCGGTCATGTCTTTGGCCGCGAGACGTTCCAGGACGGTGGTCGCGTCTTGCACCGGCGCGATCACCGCGTCAAGGGTGTTGTTGAACCCGTCGACAATGTCCCTGTATCCACCCTGGAATTTGTCCGGTTGTCCACGCCGGGACAGCTGTCCCTTTTTGATGGCGACGGTCATGCCGTTGAACTCATCAACCAGCCCACCCACCTGTTTTAGGGCAAACCCCAGATTTTTTGACAAAACGTCTTTCTCGGATTTCGGTGAAACTGTCGCGGAGGTGTCGCCCTGGCCCAGGGATTGGGCGCAGGAGGCGAGTTCTTTTAAGTAAGTGATCATGCCGCGGAACGCGTTTGCCAAACGACCGATTTCGTCAGTGGATCGTATGTCAATGGTTTGGTCTACATCGCCCAGGGTGATTTGATCCGCAACGCCCACGAGTTGAGTTAAGGGTCGGGTCATGCGGGTCGTCACAATTATGGCGATCGCCACAACGAGCAGAATCCCCAACCCGCTGAACAGCATGTTTAACAACGTGAGTCGTTCAAACCCTTTTTTGATGAGCTGGCTGGAATCGCTCAGTTCATCAATGTAGGCGGTGGACAAGATAACCCAATCCCAGTTTTTATAGTAACTGATCGCGGCAATTTTAGGTCGGGGAGCCGGATCCCCGGCATTTTGCCATTCGTACTTGTAGAGAGCCGTTTCATTGTCACCTAAAGCCAGGGCCTTCTCCACCATTTCTTGAATGATGAGTCGTCCCTGGTTGTTTTTGGTTCCGCTGATATCTTCCCCGTCACGGGCCCCGTCTTTGGAAATGATGTAACGGCCTTTCATGTTGCCGGTCCCGCCCAACACCGCCACGTAACCCGATTGGCCGATCCGTTTCCCAATGATGGCTTTACGGAGAGAGGAATTCTGGTCTTGGTTAACTCCAAAAAAAATCATTCCGGTTACTTGGCCGTTCAGCCCCACCAACGGTTCATAGGCCGTTGTGTGCCAAGCGTCAACGACAAAAGCTCTGCCTGTGTAAGGTTTGCCGCTTAAGATCGATGCCACGACGGGATTTTTGTTTCCGTCCGGCTGGACAGCAGGAATATACGTGCCGATGGCGCGATTGCCGGATTTGGATTTGACATTGGTCGCGACCCGCAACATGTCTCCCGCCCCGTTGATGCGTTGAAACACTGTGCACACACCGCCCACTTGGTTTTTCACATCATCCACGAGAGGAACTTTTTCGTCAAACGAGGTCGTTTGGCCCAACCACCGCCCCCCCAACAGCATCTTGGGCAATCGCACTTCTTTGGTTTCCTGGTTAAACTGGTTAACGGGTTGCCAATCGACCATTTCACCGGAAAAACTGAACCCGCCTTGTGTCTTCATCATATTGCGAGCAATGTCGATCCCGACTTCCACACTTTTGATCAAGCTGTCGTTCGTGGCGGAACATAAATCCATCACCAAATTATTGAGGGTTTCCGCTCGGTTGTTCATCCCCTCTTCCAGATGGTCGTACACGTCGCGGGCCAGGCGGGTCGATGTTTTCATATTGACCAGCAACGACACGGCCATGGGAAGCAGAGCCGCAACCAAGACCAACAGAATAATTCTGGAACGAACGGATTGAAGGCCGTTCCAACCGGGACGATTTATTTTGTCAAGCATGACATACTCCTCTGTGATTAAAATTTGACCTGAAGCTGGTTCAAAATTTCGTCGTAATGGCCTTCTTTTAAGGCGACGGCGGCGGCGTCCCCCGTGTAACGGAAATGGCTGGGAAGATAGTTGCACTGCCAGCGCACGTTTTTATTGAAATAAAAGTTCCAGCCCAAGGTAAGGATGTTGAGGCGGGCAACGGTTTCATTAACAGATTCGGAAATGACCGCGCTTTCCGCTCGCACCAGGGGGGAGAACCCCAACCCTTTTTCCGTTTTAAAAACGTTCCACATGATTTGGCCAAACCCGCCGTAGAGATCGGTGCGAGAATCGTTGAAGCGTTCCATCAACGCTTCACCCCGGATTTCCAGCCATTTGCCCACAGGGACGAAAACGTCAGGGGAAAACCCCATCCGATCTCCTTGAACATTCAACGTATACATTCGGCTTCCGCCTAAGGTTCTCAGGTCCAACGTTTGCGCCAGTTCCCGGTCCCAATCCACGCCCAACCCGAACGACATGGCCGACAGGGGGCCGGTTTTAGCGGCAAGAGGTTTCCACGCGAATCGGCCTTGAAGATTTTTCTGGGAATTGTTGTCACGAAAATTGTCTCCCTGACGTCCGTTGCCGTTGAACACGCCCGCGTAGTAGGCGTATCGGCCCTTGGCCCATTGACCGAACGTCATCGCGCCCGTTTGCGTATCCAAGCTGGGAAGAAGGATCATGGTGTTGAGCGCCGCATACCGTTCCACGGTGTCCAACGCCCGGCTTCCGCGAAAGGAGTTTTCGTTGCTGAACGGAGTCAAAAACTTGCCGAACCGCAATTGAAACGGATCAACGAATTTGTGAGTTATTTTCGCTTCCACTAAGGCGAAATCGCTTTGGGTTGTTGACGCGGTGTTTCCCGATGCGGGTGTTGTGGCCACGCCCCCTTCGATTTCAACAAACAATTCCGTCTTTTTGTTGACCGTGCCGGAAAAGTCCAACCGGGCTCGACGAATAAAGAAATCGTTGGAAACGGGATTTACGGAATTGGTTCGAATCGCCGCGGCGCGGCCATCTTGCCAGATGTGATGAAACTGGACATATCCCATTGTTTTAAAAACAAACGCCTGGTCTGGCGAGGCCCAGAAAAATCCGCCCCCGCCGTCTTTATACCCCGAGGTCCAGCCCGACGCGGCGGGAGCGGCCTCTTTGGGTGCGGAAAGTTCGGCCACTTTTTTTTCAAGACTATTCAGCCGTTCAATCAATTCAGCGGAAACGGATGGTTTGGGTTCCCGGACGGCCGGCGGTCCCGCTGGTTTAGGGGCTGTAGCGGCGGGTTTGGCCACGGGTTTATCCGTTGCCGCCGTGTTCCAAAACGCATCCGTTGCCGCGGGGTCTGCGGCCCAGGTCTGTTGATGGGTGAATAAAACAAAAGCTGTCGTCACTGCCAAGCTTAACCATTTTTTGATCATGACCATTTCACTCCTCCAGTGTGATGTCTTAAAACCATCTTTTTTCCATGCTCGTCATTTCCGCAAAACCCTAATTCCGTCACGTTGTAGTTGCCCCATTCATGGGGCGCTTTTTATAATTAACAGAATCGCCTTATCGACATCAAAACCGCCCGATAAATCGGGCAACTACGCGTCATCCCGGTTAACCCCATGACACAATGATGAGCCCCAAACTTAAAAATCCTTCAACGCATCGACTCCATTCCCAGCGTTCGCTTCCAGGGGGAACAGGTCTTCGTTGGTGCCCTTTGGTTTGCCCTGGGGCTTGCTGGCCGCGGGTCGTGACGAAACCATCGTGGGTTTCGCCGACGCGCGGCTCCCAGCTTTCGACGTTTGCACCAAAGGGGACGAATGTCCCCCCCCGCTGATTTTGAAACCGTTGACCATGGCTTTCATCTCTTGGGCCTGGGCGGACAACTCTTCCGACGCGCTGGCGGACTCTTCGCTGTTGGCGGCGTTCTGCTGGGTCAACTGGTTCATCTGTTCCATGGCGGTGTTCACCTGGCCGACACCCGTGCTCTGTTGGTCGGACGCGGCGGCAATCTCCGCCATCACTTCGC
Organism: Elusimicrobiota bacterium; assembly: GCA_016715645.1. Lineage (GTDB taxonomy): Bacteria > Elusimicrobiota > Elusimicrobia > FEN-1173 > FEN-1173 > JADKHR01. The sequence goes on from JADJZR010000028.1 coordinate 190,013, forward strand.
TGACCCGTTTGGCATGGCCGTTGATTTCTTCCAGGTTCTTCATCACTTCTTGGTTGATGGTTACGCCGTTTTCGGCGTTCTTCACGGACCCTTCAATCATGTTGGCCGTGTTTTTGGCCGCTTCGGCGGACCGCATGGCCAGGTTACGCACCTCTTCGGCCACCACGGCAAACCCTTTACCCGCCTCACCGGCCCGGGCGGCTTCGACCGCGGCGTTCAAGGCCAACAGGTTGGTCTGGAACGCGATTTCATCGATGGTCTTGATGATCTTGGCGGTGTCGTCTGACGACTTTTTAATCAGGTCCATGGCGGAGGAGAGACGGCCCATGCTGTTGACGCCGTTTTCAGCGGACGTTTTGGTGGCTTCGGCAATGCCGCGGGCCTCTTTAGCGTTCGCGGCGTTCTGGCGCGTCATGGCGTTCATCTCTTGCAAACTGCTGGAAACTTCTTGCAGGCTGGAGGCCTGCTGGCTGGTCCCCTGGGCCAAGGACTGGGCCCCGGTGCCGATCTGGCCGGCGGCGCTGGCAATTTGGTCAGCGCCCACGGCCACCTGTTGGAGCGACTGGTCCAACGTTTCCGCGGCGGCGTTGACGGCGTCTTTGACTTTGGCGTGGTCGCCCTTGTAGTCGCCGGTCACCCGGGCGGTCATGTCTTTGTCCGCCAGACGTTCGAGTACCGCCGAGGCTTCTTGCACCGGGGTGATGACCGCGTCCAGCGTGTCGTTGACGCCCTGAACAATGTCGCGGTACCCGCCTTGGAACTTATCCGCGTCGCCCCGGGTGGACAAGCGGCCATCGAGGGATGCGGTGGTCAACGTTTTGGCTTCGTCCACCAGGCCGCGGAGAGATTCGGCGGTTTTGTTGATGGCGGGTGAAATTTCGTCTCGGTCATCTTTGGGCGTAACCCGAACGGCCAAGTCGCCGGCGGCCAGTTTCGCCATGGACCCAACCACGTTGTCTTTTAGGTCGTCAGCAAACTGGTCCATCATCCCCGCCAGCGCCCCGATCTCGTCGGTGCGATTCAAATGGAGTCGCCGTTGAAGATGGCCGAATTTTAATGAGTTCATCATTTTGACCCCTTCTTTAAGGGGATTCACGATCGAGTTTGTGAGAGCGATCCCGAGAGCCAAGGCGACAACAAAACAGACGATCATCATCACGAAAGACACTTTAATCGCGGTCGCTCCTTCTGCATCCGTGGTGTCGTCCACCTTGTTCGCGTGCTCGATGGAATGGTTCATCATTTTTAAGAGGAGATCTCTTTGTAGCTCAGAACTCTCTTTGAAAGCATCTTCCATGATGGCATAGGCTTCTTCATCGCGGTTTTCCCGGGCCAGCGCTCGCATGTCGTTGAGGTCTTTTAAAAACCGATCGCGGTTGTTCCCAAACTTTGTTAATAAGTCCTTCATTTCGTCCGTCATAGGGATTTCTTTAAACGCCGTCATCGCGTCGGACACCTCGCCGACGTGTTTGGTCAGCGAATCGTCCCGATCTTTTACTTTGGCGGGGTCGTTGTACCGAATCATATCCCGAATGCTGACCCGGTTGCGTTGAAACGCCGTGTTGGCTTGGCCCAAATATCCCAGGGCCCGGACCCCCTGGTGGTAGAGCTCATCTTGACCGGCGCGGACATTTTTTAAACTGTGATTCGCCAGGAGTCCCATGACAAGGGTGAGCAATGCGCTGGTGACGAACCCGCCGATCAGTTTTGGGCCTATTTTGACGTTGTTAAGCATATCCTTCCTCCTTTAGGCCGTTGTGGCGGCGTGTAAATCAGTTAAGTCTTGAGCCGACAAAATTCGGTCGATGTCCAACAGCAATCGTACCCGCCCGCCCGTTTTGCCGATGCCCAGCAAATCTTCCGTGGCCACGCCGTTGCCGAACGCCGGCACCGGTTCGATGTCTTTGTCGGCGATGTTGGCGACCTCGCTGACCTGGTCGACCGTGATGCCCACCTCCAGTCCCCGGGCGCGCACCACGATGATGCAGGTCTGCCCTTCCAGGGGGGGGAGACCCAGCTTTAACCGCAGGTCCACCACGGGAATGATTTTTCCGCGGAGGTTGATGACCCCTCGCAAATAGTCCGGCGTGCGGGGCACCGGCGTGATGGCCATGTAGCCGATGATCTCTTGCACCTTCAAAATTTCAATGCCGTACTCTTCTTTGGCGAGAAACAGCGTGAGAAATTTTCCTCCACTCACTCGCCGTGCGACCGACGTTTCCTGTGCGTTTGTGGCCATTGAAGCCTCCTTTGTTATAAATCTACCCCCCCCTCATCCGGGCCTCGGCCCCCCTTCTCTTAAGAGGAGAAGAAAGTCTTTGTTTTGCCCTCTCCTCTTGGGAGAGGGAAGGGTGAGGGATGTTTGCCAACACAACACTCACCCCCCTCACCTGTCCCTTCGGGACATCCTCTCCCAAGAGGAGAGGAACGACCTGCTTTATCGTCGTCGACAGCCCTGGGTGGACAAGGCTCTATCCATCTTTTGTTACGGTGTAACTGTCATGGCGGATGCGGGTTGGACCAGCGGCGGGGCGACGTCTTCTCGCGCCAACCGCACAATTTCGCCCGGATCCAATATGAGGCCCACTTTGCCGTCTCCTAGAATTGCGCCGCCCGATACCCCCGGCACCTGGCCAAACCAGGTGCCCAGTGATTTCGTGACCACCTGCTGTTGGCCCAACAAGTCGTCCACCCACAATGCCGCGGGCGTGCTTTGGTCTTCCACTATAATCAGTAACCCTTCATCAGACCGTCTGTCACTGAATCCCAGCACTCGCCCCAGACGGAAGATGGGCACCATTTCGCCCCTTAAATTCAACAGTTCGCCCCGGCCCGTGACCGTGCTGATAATCCCCGGTTCCGGTCGGACGGTTTGACGAATATTCAGAATGGGGAGAATAATGGTTTGGTCACCCACCCGCACCAACATGCCGTCTGTGACGGCTAACGTGAGCGGTAACCTCAAACGGAACCGGCTTCCCTGGCCCTGTTTCGACGTTACGTCCAGTTGTCCACGCAAGTTTTCGATCCCTTTTTTGACGACGTCGAGGCCCACGCCCCGGCCGGAGACTTCCGTCACTTTGTCGGCGGTCGAGAAGCCCGGAAGAAAAATAAGCCGCAAAATTTCGTCTTCCGTCAGTTCTCGGTCTTGAGGAACCAGACCCCGTTCCCGGGCTTTCTTTAAAATCTTTTCTCGGTTCATCCCACGCCCGTCCTCGCGCACTTCCACCACCAGGTTCCCACCTTCGTGGGTGGCTGACAAAAACAGGTGCCCCACCGGGGGTTTCTTCGCTTCTTCCCGTTCGGCGGGGGTCTCCAACCCGTGGTCCACGGCGTTTCGAACCAGATGAAGCAATAACTGGTCTAACGTCTCCACCACGTTGCGGTCGACTTCCGCCTCTTCGCCGTGCAGGTGCAGGTCCACCGCTTTGCCGCTTTTTTGCGCCACGTCGCGGATCGCCCGCGCCGCTTTCTGGAACGGGCCTTTCATTGGCACCAGGCGTAACGCCATGGCCAAATCTCTGAGGTCGCGCACCACTCGGTCCAAATGGGCCACTTTCCTGGCCAACAGCGCGTTTTCCGGCGACGTTACCACCGGGTCTTGCGTGATCATCGACTGGGCAATCACCAGTTCGCCCACGGCGTTCACCAAGCGGTCGAGCCGGTCCGTTCGAACACGGACCGTTGTCTCCACCATGGAGGGGGCATTCGCCCCCGAGGGAGCATTCGCCCCTATGGGAGCATTCGCCGCGGCGGGAGCATTCGCCGCGGCGGGGGCGTTCGCCCCGGTGGCTGGGTTTGCCGAAACATTCTCTTTCGCCGGGACCGACGCGCTTGATCCCGTGGGCATCGGGGCGGAAGAGTCCGCCACGCCGGATTCCGTGGCTTTCCTCAAATCGGCCAACAAATTGTCGTAACCTTCTAACTTTCGCAACGATCCGCCTTGGGCCGCGGCTTGAACGCATTCCACGAGAGATTTCATCATGTCGATGGACCGCAAACTTAAATCAGCGATTCCCGGTCCGTAGGCCATTTCTTTTTCGCGAACGCGGCTCAACAACGATTCGGCGTGGTGCGCCAAGTCCGTGCAGTAACGCAAATGCACATAGCCCGCCATCCCTTTTAATGTGTGGAAAGCACGGAACACGGTGTTGATGGCGTCAGGGTCGTTGGGGGCTTTCTCCAACGTCAACAGGGCCGACTCCGCCGCTTGTAAATGTTCGCCCGCTTCCGGGATAAAATCACCGAACAGCAATCGATCCTGGTCTGACGGATTTTCTTCGTCCGGCGCCGGGCCCGTGTCGGGCGGCGGGGGTTTGCTGGACGGTTTGTTTTCCACCGACTTAATCACCTTATCCACAACGGCCGCTAACTCGCCCAGCGTTTTTTCCGGAGACCGGTCGTTGCCCGACATGCGAAGGGACAATTTGCGCGCTTCGTCCAATTGCAGGAGAACCGCTTCCGGCAACGTTTTCGGCATGTCTTTGAACCAGCGGAGAAGTTTGAGAAGAGACAGTTGGTCGTTGGGATCAATCCCCGCCACCAACGACTTGAGAGTTTGAAGAGTTTTCTGAATCGGATTTAAGGCGGCGTCTGCGTTGTCGGTCATGGTCGATTTCCTCTCATTGGGTTATCGGACATTTCACTTGGATCCTGAAGCGACGGCCGTGGTCGTGTCCGCGGTGTCTTGGACGTACTTCAACACGCGGGGAGCAATGTCGTTAAGGGCCAACACCTCGCACGCCGCGTTCAACTGGATGGCTTCTTTGGGCATTCCAAACACCAGGCTGGTGGCTTCGTCTTGGGCGATGGTCAACGACCCGCATTCGCGCATGGCCAACAACCCCTTGGCCCCGTCCGATCCCATGCCGGTTAAAATCACGCCGATGGCGTTGGCCCCCGCTGTTTTTGCCACCGACTGGAACAAAATGTCGACCGCCGGCTTTTGGAAATGCACCAACGGGCCGTCTTTGATCCGCACCATGTATTCCGCTCCGCTTTTCGTTAACACCATATGCCATCCGCCCGGCGCGACCAGAATAACGCCGGGAACGACCCGGTCCATATCCTTGGCTTCCCGAACTTCCATGGCGCATACATCGTTCAATCGATTGGCGAAAGAGGCGCTGAACCCCCCCGGAATATGTTGAACAATCACGGTCCCCGGCGCGTCCGGAGGCAAGGCGCGCACCAGAGCTTCAACCGCCACCGTGCCACCCGTGGAAGATCCAATGGCCAATATTTTGTGGGTCGTTCGCAACAGGGGCGCCAAGGTTGTCGTGGGACCTTTATCTCCATTGGCAGTGACCCGTTTTTCAACGTTGGTGTTTGCGGCGGTCCGAAGCGCGGTCACCAGCTCACGCCGCACGTCTGGCGCGGAATAGCGCGACGGTTTGGCCACCACCGCCACCGCGCCCAAATGGAGCGCCCGCAACGCCATGTCCGCCCGTTCCGTGGTCAGCGAACTGACCACCACCACCGGCATGGGATGGTGGGCCATCAGTTTTTCTAAAAAGGTCAAACCGTCCATTCGCGGCATTTCGATGTCAAGGGTTAACACGTCAGGTTTCAGTTCCAAAATCCGGTCCCGGGCAATGTAAGGGTCAACGGCCGTGCCCACCACTTCGATGTCGTTGAATTTGCCCAATTCGTCCGTGAGCGCTTTGCGCACCATGGCTGAATCGTCCACCACCAGCACGCGGATCATTTCAGGTCCTCCAAATAAATGCCCACTTCGGCTCGGCCGCCGTCTAAACCCACTTGGGTTTTTGTTTGGACCGCGGGGCCGCCCAAAGGCGGATCGTTGGCCAGAGCTGACCGAGGCGGGTCCAACCGGTACTGGCCATGTTCCCCGGCCACCAGGGGCAGAGCATTGCCGCAAATGACGTTGCCGATTTCGCCCAGCGCGTCACGCAGGAGGTCCGTGGGCATCAGCTCGTTGTCGCCTCTCATCCCTTGGGCCAAACTGTCCAGTACCGTGCCGTAAAGCCGCACCGAAACCTCGCCGCGTACCGATCCGTGAAACCGAACCCGGACTTCGGCCTCAAAGGTCGATTCAATTTGTTCCGCGCTCATTTCAACGGAAGGCAACGCCATGCACATGTCGCCAAATGTCGTCAGCGCCGCTTGTCGAAGCGCCGGTTCAATCGCCGGATTCATGGTTGACCCCCGTGACGCGTTCGATGGTTTCCCGCACGGTTTCGGGCGTGAACGGTTTATGCACGAAACCGGCGCTTTTCTTTTTTAACAGTTCAATGCGTTCCGGACTGCTTTCGGTGGAAATCACAACCACCGGCGTCTCTTTTGTCAACGGGTTGGCCCGCATGTGGTCGATCATGGTTTCGCCGTCCATGACCGGCATGTTGATGTCCACCAACGCTAAGTCGATCCAGTTTTTGGCCAGTTGGTCCAACCCTTCCTGTCCGTTGGTCGCTTCGTGGACTTCGCCCACGGGCAGACCGGAAATGTGGAGCGTGCGGATCAAAACGGTCCGCATCATGCGGCTGTCATCGACAACAAGGATGTTGAGACTCATGGTTTCCTTCCTTCCGCCGCGGCGACGGCGTTTGGACGTGCAGGTAAAAGAACGGTGGCGGTGGCGCCGGATCGCGTCACCACTTCTCCCGTGGAAATTTCCAACGTCAACGTGCGGGCCACCGCGCCTCCAACGTCGGAGGCTTTCACCAAAATGCCTTCGTTCCACAACGTTTTACGAAGCATGATGATGTTGCGTTTGCCGATTTGAAAAAAGTCGTCCCCGCCTCCACCCACGGATTTCATGGCCGCTCCGCCAGCCACGGTGATGATCATTCGGTTTTTTAACGCCCCCGCGCGGTAACACGCTTCAAACAGGCTCGGCAAACCGGTGTCCACAAACATGTAGGGGTTTTCCACCGCTTTTTCGGCGTTTAAAGAACCTTGGGGCAACATCGCGTGGAGCAGGCCCCCCACCCGGGCCATCGGGTCGTAGGCGGTGATGCCCAAACAACTGCCCAACGCGTGCGTAATGATCAGATCGTCCGTCCCCTTGGCCACCTTCATTTCCGCGATTCCGACCGTGTGGTGCATGTCAGGACCTCGCGTACGCCGCCGGTTCCATGTACCGGAGGGTGCTTGTCAAGCCGGTCAGGCTTTCCGAATGGCCGACAAAGAAAAACCCGTTGGGCCCTAAGAGGTTCGTAAACCGGTTCACCAATCGCTGGCGGGTTTCCCGATCGAAATAAATCATGACGTTTCGGCAATAAATGGCATTGAAGGGCCCTTTCATGGGCCATTCTCCCTGCAGATTGAGCGGGGCGAACTGGATCAGTTGGCGTAAAATCGGTTTGACCCGCCATTGGTCATCGTTCGTCTGTTCAAAATATTTTGACCGAAGGGCCGGTGCAATATCGCCCATTTGCTCGTCGTCATACACCCCTGCGCGGGCTTTCGCCAACATTCGTTCCGAAAGGTCCGTGGCCAAAATGCGTATGTCGAACCCGTTGAGTTCGTCGCCCATTTCCCGCAGGGTCATGGCCAAGGTGTAAGGCTCTTCGCCGGATGAACATCCGGCGCTCCAAATGCGCAGTCGTCGGTTGACAGCGGTCGCGACCACTTTTTTGCGCAGAGCGTCGAAATGGGATGATTCGCGGAAAAAACTGGTTTTGTTGGTGGTCAGCTCGTCCACCAGTTTGGCGGACTCTGCGGGGTCTTTATCCAACAATTCAAAATAGGCCCCCATGCTGGGTAGACCCAGCGCTCGAAGACGGTGCATGATGCGCGCGGTCACCAAACCCGCCTTGCTGTCATCCAGACGGATCCCGCTGACCTCATACGCCAACTTACGGGCCCGCTCAAATTGGGCTGGGCTCAGTTCCACATGGGCCAGAAGGTCTTTGGTCACCGGCCGTCTCCGTTCATGGCCACCACGGTTTGGCCGCCGGTCCGCGCACCGGCCAAATGTTCCGGCGCGAGGGTGCGGTCCACGTCCAGCAACAGTTTGACGCGATCCCCTATTTTGCCGATTCCCAACAAGTATTCCCCGATCACCCCAGACCCGAACGAGGGGGCCGGGTCAATTTGGTCGTCCGAAATGGTGGACACTTCGCTCACCTGGTCCACCGAAACACCCACTTCAATGTTGTGCGCGCGAACAATGATCACGCAACTGAGTTCGTCGAGGGGGGGGAGCCCTAACTTTCTTCGCAAGTCCACCACCGGAATGATTTTGCCGCGCAGGTTGATCACCCCCTGCACATGGGCCGGCGTGCGGGGAACCGGCGTGATCGGAAGTTGGCTGATAATTTCTTGAACCCGTAAAATTTCAAACCCAAATTCCTCTTTGTCCAGAAAAAACGTCAAAAATTTTCCTCCCAAGGCCCGGCGAGGCGGTGTTTGCGCAACCAGCGGTTGCGCCGAACCCGGCGGTTCGCCGGGCGTTGAACCGGTTGGCTTTTCCTCCAACGGGCCAGCGGCAACGGCCGGGACTGGGGATTTTTCAGCTTCCGGTGGTTTTCGCTCGGAACTCAAATTCGCGGCTTGTTCGCCCGTTGCCGTCACGGGGCGCGGGGGGGCGGCTTCTTCGGTGCTCGCGGGCGGGGCCGTTTTTATCTCCGCGTTGGCTTTGTCCCATACTTGGTCGAGCCCTTCCTGAATCAGTTTGTTGAGTTCGTCCAGCAACGGTTTTTTTTGCTCCGTGGACAGGGTTCCGCTGTTAGCCATTTTTTCCGCCGCGGCTTTTAGAATGTCTCGCACGGCGTCCGGCGCGCCGTCAATAAAACTTAAAATTTTGTTGCGCGCCGCTTCCCACGCCGCTGCATCCTCAGGGTCCAATAAAACCAGCTCGGCCGCGGCATCGTCCAGCGCTGTTGTCAGGTTGAGTGAGGGTGTCGCCATTTTTTTCTCCGCAAGAGTCATCGGACAATTTTTAAAAACCTGTAACAGCTCAGGTCCCTCACCCTGCCCTCTCCCAAGTGGAGAGGGAAAGTCTTTGAGGTCCGTTCGGTTCTCTGTGCACGCTTTGAGCAGAGCCGCGCAAACCTGGCCCAACCGTTCGGCCCCGATGCTTCGACTGCTTCCCTTCAGTGTGTGGGCGGGCGCTTTAATCTTGGCCAAGTCTCCCTGGGCGGCCGCGGTTTTTATTTCTTCAATGTAACCGGGCATCGTTTTCTGGAACGTGTCCAACACCCGGTCCAAAACGCTTTTGCCTTCGGCGGTTTTGAGATCTTTAATTTCGTCCAAAACCGTTTGATCCAACACCTCGCCGGTTTTGAGTGCGGTCACGCCCGGGGCCGAATGGCCTCCTCTCCCGATCCAGTGAGACAAACAGGTGGACAGGTCGCTGAGTTGAACCGGTTTGGGTAGATAATCGTCCATGCCGCTGGCGATCACTTTTTCCCGGTCGCCCTCCAGGACGTGAGCCGTGACACCGATAATTGGTGTGTGGGGCCCTCCCGGCTCCCGGGCTCGAAGTTCGGTCGCGGTTTGGTACCCGTCCATTCCAGGCATCTGGCAGTCCATCAAGATGGCACTATAGGTCTGGTGGTCGGCGCGGTCCAGGGCTTCTTTTCCATCGATGGCGGTTTCGCATTTGTAGCCGATCTTTTGTAGGAGAGCGCACATCACGAGACGATTGGTTTCATTGTCGTCTACCACCAACAGGGGGCGGGTATCCGATGGGGGGGACTTCTGTTCTGGTATGTCGTCGATTGCTTCGGCCACAGGGGGATCGGCGGGGTGGTAGGGAATTTCAAACCAGAAAACGCTTCCGCGTCCGAATTCGCTGTCCACCCCAATGGAGCCGCCCATGCGGTCCACCAGTTTTCGGCAAATGGCCAAGCCCAATCCCGTTCCCCCAAACCGCCGGGTGATGGAGCCGTCCACCTGGGTAAAGGGTTGAAACAGTTTTTGCCGGTCTTGCTCCGAAAGGCCGATGCCGGTGTCGATAATCTCAAAGCGCAATCGGGCGCCGTTAGCAACAACCGCCGCTTTCAGGGTGACAGAACCCTGTTGCGTGAACTTTACGGCGTTGCCCACCAAATTCAGCAAAATTTGGCGTATTCGTGTGGGATCGCCACGGGCCCCCGCGGGCGTGCCGGGGGCGGGGACGTAGGCGACGGTGAGCCCTTTGCGCTGGGCCGTCGGCAACGTGATCCGACGCGCGTCGGCCACGATTTTTTCAATTGAAAAGGGGATGCTTTCCAAGTCCACTTTCCCCGACTCCATTTTAGAAAAGTCCAGCAGATCGTTGATCAACGACAGCAGAGCGTCCCCGGAGGTTCGAATCACATCGGCGCATTGTTTTTGTTCGGCGGTGAGGGCGGTTTTTTCCAGCAAAGAGGTCATTCCCAAAATGCCGTTAAGCGGCGTGCGGATCTCGTGGCTCATGTTGGCCAAAAATTCGGCTTTACTGCGCGCCGCTTCCATAGCCTGGTCCTTGGCTTGGCGCAACTCCTGCTCCAGTTTTTTTTGGGCGGTGATATCGGAGCGGATGGCAATGTAGCGCTCCGGTTTGCCCTCTGGTCCCATCAGGGGCGTGATGGTTGCGTTCATCCAATAAAAGGACCCGTCTTTCGCCCGGTTTTTGATGATCCCACGCCAGACGCGTCCGCTGGAGATGGTTTTCCAGAGATTCTCGAAAAATTCTTTGGGATGTTCGTCGGACTTAATGAGCCGATGGGTTTGGCCGATCAGTTCTTCCCGGGAATACTGCGAAATAGCGCAGAACATGTCATTGACATACGTGATCACGCCCCGGCGGTCGGTGATGGCCACAATGGTCGAATGGTCCAAGGCCCGTTGAATGTTTCGAAATTCTTGTTGGGTCTGTTCGAGAGCTTCGCGCCAAGCGGGGTCGGTGTTCATCGGTGCGAGTGGGTGCGACGAAGAGCCGCCGCGACCCGCGACAGCACCAAGGCGGGTTTGAACGGTTTGGTGATGTAGTCGTCGGCGCCCAGAGTGAAGGCTTTCTCTTGGCTCGCTTCGGCCTCGTCGCCGCTCACGACCACGATGGGGAGTTGGTAAAGACCCCGTTGTTCCCGCAACGAGCGAATCACGTCGTGTCCGTTCAGCCCGGGCATGGTTAAATCCAACAGAAGCAAGTCGGCCGGGTCGTCGGCCATTTTTTTGAGGGTTTCCGGCCCGTCTTTGGCCTCGTCGACCAGGTATCCTTTGCTTTCCAAAATGCCTCGCAACAAAAGACGCAAACTTTCGTCGTCGGCCACCAGAATCCTTGACGGCAACGGGGACGATTCGGATCGCGAGGCCGGTTTGGGAGTTCCCAGGCCGATGAACGGAATAATCTCTTCCGCGGTGGTGTGTCCCTCCGACACATGCCACAACGCGTCCAGCAACAGGGGCGTGAGGGACTTTTCCTGTTCGGCCGCTTCTTGCAACGAGGCCAGGTCGGCCCCGCGGCTCAACCGTTCGCGCAAACGGCGTCCGACCACCAGCAGTTCCATGAGAGATAATCGCCCCGCGTAACCCGTGTGCGCGCACGCGGGACATCCGTCAGCGCTGAACGTGGTGGCGGGAAGGCGGTGTTCTTGAAGGAGTTCCAGAACCCGAAGGTTTTGGTTTCGAGGCGGGATAGGCCGCCGGCACGCAGGGCACAGCCGCCGGACCAACCGTTGGGCCGTGACGGCCAACAACGAGGGGGCTATCTTAAAAGGTTCCACCCCCATGTCTGTCAGCCGGGTGACCGACGAGAGGGTGTCGTTGGTGTGCAACGTGGCAAACACCAGGTGTCCGGTCATGGCGGCTTGAAAGGCCACCAGCGCGGTTTCCGCGTCGCGGATTTCGCCCACCAAGATGATGTCCGGGTCCTGGCGCAGAACCGAACGCAATACGTTGGCGAACGTGAGCCCTTGTTTCTCGTTCACTTGGACCTGGTTGATGCCGGGCAAATGGTATTCGATGGGATCTTCCACCGTGGTGATGTTGGTCACTTCGCTTTTTAAATGGTTGAGCATGGCATACAGGGTGGTGGTTTTGCCGGACCCCGTGGGGCCGGTGACAATGATCATGCCTTGCCCGGCCTGCATCAGCGCTTCCAACCGGGCCAAATTGTTTGAACCAAACCCCAAAGACGACAGGGACACCCCAACTGAATTTTGGTCCAGCAGGCGGATCACCACCTTTTCGCCGTGGTCCGTGGGCAAGGTGGAGACGCGCAACGTGATTTCCCTCTCCGCGAACCGAATTTTTCCTCGGCCGTCCTGGGGTCTGAGTCGGTTGGCCACGTCCAGGTTGGACATCACTTTGATGCGCGAGACCAGCGCGCCCCGGCCCACATGGAGCGGCACGGTCATGACGCTTTTCAAGAGGCCGTCGATGCGGAATCGCACGTCCGTTTGGTATTCCTGCTGTTCGATGTGAATGTCGGAGGCGCGCAGTAAGACGGCTTGGCGCAACAACGAGTTGACCAGCCGTATAACGGGCGCGGTGACACGGGCCGGTTCTTCCACATCGCTGGGCCCTTTGCGGCCTTCCACAATCACCTCCACGTCTTTGTCGTCGGTGGCGGGCGAGAGCTTGTTGGCCAGTTTCTCAATAACGGTTTCTTCCGAAAAGTTTTGGTCCAGCAACACCTCCAGGTCGGATAAGGGACAATAAAACACCTTGGCTTTTCGACCGGACAACGATTCCGCGTCGGCCACCGCCACCATGTCCAGGGGGTTGGCCATGGCCAAATCGATCCCCTCTTCGGTCAATCGAAAAGGCAACATTCGCCGCGAACGGCACACCCGCTCCGGCACCAGGGACAGAGCCAGGGGTTCCGCCGCTTTGGTCCCGGCCGGCACGGGGGGAAACCGAAACACGGATTCCACCGCCTTGTCCACATCCTGCCCGGAGCACACATTGTCGTACGTCAAGGCCTGGGCGAGGCAGGTGAACTTGGACTGGCGATAATTTTCCACCACGGTTTCGGTAACCCCCGCAATGGTCACCGCCGCACGAACCAGCCATTCATTAAACCGTTTACGCCATGAGGGCTTGTAAGAACGTCAGCCTCCTCAAACCGTTTAACCGCCATCCTTGGGGCTCCTTGTTTAAGATTCTTCTAGCATGCCCCCAAAACCGCCCCTTGTCAATGGGGATTCCAAAAACGCTACAATGGCCGCTGTGGAAAAGATTCTGATCATTGACGATTTTGAGCCGTTTCGCGCCACCGCTTGCCGGGTGGTGGAACGGTTGGGATACCATGTGATTTCCGCATCCGATGGGATTCGTGGTTTGGACCTGTTCAGCCGGGAACGGCCGAGCATTGTGATCACCGATCTTCAGATGCCCCAGGTGGACGGGGCCGCCGTTTTGCACGCCATCAAAGAAAAGTCGCCCCACACCGCCGTTGTCGTGCTGACGGGGTTCGCCACCGAGGCGCTTGAGAAAGAGTTGCTCCGTCAAGGCGCGTTTGCCTGTCTTCGAAAACCCCTGAACCTGGAACGGTTGGTCCAGGTCATTTCCCACATCCAAGCGAAACGCCGAGCCGTTAACCAAGACGTGCGGCCGCGGGCGTTTCTGAGAGTGGATTCGGAACCGTGCCAGCGTGTCCTGGAACGGGCTTTGCAAGCCAACGGGTGCGACACCGCCGTTCCCGCGACGGTGGACGATTGGCGCGGGCCCCTTGAGCGGGGAGAACTTGACGTGCTGGTGTGGGAAGTTCATCCCGGGGACAAAGAGGTTTTAAAACGCATCCTGGAAAACCGGTCGGCCCGGTCCGGGTTTGAGGTGATCTTGTTGCTAACCGAATCGGGCCCCGCGGAACTGGTGGCGCGGGAGATTCTTCAATCGTTTCCGGTGGAATGCGTGAGCGCGCCTCTCGACGACGAATTGGTGGCGGCGGTGTTTCAGCGGGCCTTTCATCGATTGTTGGTGCGGCGCAACGCCCTGTTCAAACGGGAGCGCCTCAATGCGGGCTCTATTCGCGTCGGCGTGGGGGCGGGGGGGGGACTGGAAGTGGACGTGCGGGGGGCGATGCCGACTTAATGGAATCGTTGAAAGAGGTGTCGTCGCGTCTTCCGTGGGCGTGGGTGTTGTTGGGCCCGTCGTGGGAGGTGGTGTACGCCAGTCCGGCGCTGGAAACCTGGCTGGGTCGTCCTCCGGTTCGACTGGATCGCCCCTTGTGGGACGCGCTGGAACGGCGGGGATTGGTTCTTCCTCCGTTGGAGGATGTTTTCCCGGCGTTAACCCAATGCGCCCGGGGAGAAACGTCTCCTGGAGTCAGCCGCCTGGACGCGGTGGGAATTGTTTCGCTCAAAGTCTCTCCGGCGTCGGCGGGGACGGACCGGTTAATCGGGTTGTTCTTTCCGTCCGCGCCGCCCCCGCCCGCGCTGGAAAAAAAATAAACTTGCGAAACTTTTATTCTTGCCCTATGATTGATGGGCGCAATCCATAACGGGAGGTTCCATATGATGAAACGGTTGGCGGCTCTGTTGGTTTTGGGAACAGCGGTGGCGGGCGTGGCGTCGGCGGAGGCTCCGGCGGAAGATCCAACGGCAAAACTTTACGCCCAAAAGTGCGCGTCGTGCCATGGCAAAGACGGCAAAGGCGCGCCGGCTATGGCTAAAATGTTCAAAGTCGATATCGCCCTCTTGGACCTTGTGGACGAAGCGACCCTCAAGAAAAAAGATGAGGCGTTGGACGCGCTCACCGCCAAGGGAATCAATAAAATGCCGGCTTACGCCGGCAAGTTAAAAGCCGAAGAAATTTCCGCGTTGACGAAATATTTCCGTTCTCTCGCCCCCGCGAAACCCAAAGGTTGACGAGAAAACATCGGGGCCTCTTTAAGAAGTCAATACTGTCACGCGTTCTTCTCCCCTTGGGAGAGGATGTCCCGAAGGGACAGGTGAGGGATATAGACATCAACTTAAAAAGGGACACTCGCGTTTATCGGGTATGGTCGGGGATCCTCCTCGGCGGGCTCTTTCTTTGGGCCTTTCCGGTGCGGGCCCAGGAAAACGACGACTGCATGGCTTGCCACGGCCAGTCGGACGTGGGCCCGTTGTTCGTGGATCAGCGGGCGTTTTCGTCGTCGATCCACGGCAAAGTCCGGTGCGTGGCTTGCCATCAAGACGCGGGCAAAGAAATCCCTCACGCGTCTCCCTTAACGCCCGTTTCCTGCGCCCAATGCCATCGGCTGGAATCTCAAATATATTTGAACTCGGACCACGGCAAAGCCATGAGCCGCGGCCGAGTGGAAGCCGCCACCTGTAAAGATTGCCACGGCCACAGCCACACTCTGCTCAATTCCCGCAACCCCCAATCGCCGGTTCACCGCCAAAACATTGTGAAGACCTGCGCCCAATGCCATGCCGACGCCGAACGAATGGCCGGTGTTCGGCTGACCCAGCGGGATCCGTTGGCCTCTTATAACACCACGGTGCATGGTCAAGCTTTGGCGGCCGGGCGAACCAACGCCGCCGTGTGTTCGGACTGTCACGGGACGCACGATATTCACGGCGCCGCCAACCCGGCCAGCCGGGTCTATCGTCCCAACATTCCCAAAACCTGCGAACGGTGCCACGAAAACGTGGCCCTCACTTACCGGGAAAGCATTCACGGCCAGGCCCTGGCCGCCGGGATTAAAGAATCCCCTGTCTGCACCGATTGCCATGGGGAGAACACACCATTTTGTCGCCCCAAGATCCGGGTTCGTCCACCCACGTGGGGGCCATCACACAAACCTGTTCAACCTGTCACACGTCCGCCAAATTGGCCCTTCGGCTGGGATTACCCACCAATCGACTTAAATCGTATAAGGATTCGTATCACGGCATGGCGGCGGAACGGGGCAATTTGAAAGTGGCCAACTGCGCGTCGTGCCACGGGTTCCACGACGTTCTGCCGTCGAAGGATCCCCGGTCGTCTATCAACCGAGCCAATCTGTCCACCACGTGTGGCAAATGCCATACCGGCGCGGGACCCCAACTGGCCACGGGCTACGTCCACGGACCGCCCACCTCAAAACATTGGTCGTTGTGGGTGGTGAAGACTTTTTATTTATTCGTCATTCCATTGACGGTGGGGTTGATGTTTTTCCACAACTTTTTGGATTGGGCCCGCAAGGCCTGGTCGGGTGAGCGAACGGTTCCGGGGGAAGAGGAACTGGATCTTCGTCTCACGGTGAACGAACGCATCCAGCACGGGGTGTTGATTGTCTCGTTCTGTGCGTTGGCGTACACGGGGTTTGCTACGAAATTTTCAGAAGCGTCCTGGATGCACGCCATCGCGCCGTTTTCTGAGGAGATTCGCCGCGGCCTTCATCGGTGGGCGGCGTTGATTTTTATGGTTCTGGGCGTTTACCACACGGCGTATATGACGTTGACCCGCCGGGGACGATTTTTGTTGAAAGCGTTGCGGCCCCGCTGGTCCGACGTGAAATTGTTCATTGACCGCCAACTGTTCAATGTGGGCCTGCGCAAAACGCCCGCTCCCTCGACGACCTTTTACCATTACGGCGAAAAAATCGAGTATTGGGCCTTGGTGTGGGGCGCGGCGGTGATGGCGGTCACGGGCGCGTTGCAGGTGTTCAACAATTTCACGCTTCGCTTTTTCCCGTTGTGGACCATGGACCTGGCCATGCAAATCCATTTTTACGAAGCGGTGCTCGCGTGCTTGGCCATTTTCGTGTGGCACATTTACGGCGTGATGATGGACCCGGACATTTATCCCATGAACTGGTCATGGCTGACCGGGTTTGTCCGACGGAAGAAAAAGAAGGAAAATCAAACATGATAAAAATCATGGTTTTTTTTCTAAACATCAGCTATATACACAGGCGGGAAGGACGCGACAATCTTGAACTGACGTCATTGAGGAGAGCCATGAGACAAAACCTTTTGCGATGTGCCCAGCACTTCCTGTGGGTTTCGGCGGTGATATTCGGCGTGAGCGGCTTGTCGGTTCGGGCCGAAGAACCCTCAGCCGTGGCCCCTGTCGAGACCCCCACGGCCGCTTCCGTAGCGGCTTCCGTGGTGGTTTCCGAAGAGTCTCCCGTGGCGGAATTTGTCGGCGCCGAAGCCTGCGCCGCTTGCCATGGGGACGTGGTGGAATCGTTCAAAGGCGCCCGGCACGGAAAAATGCTTCCCAAGCATAAGGGAATTGAATTTGAAAAAGCCTGCGAAACCTGCCACGGCCCTGGCTCGTTGCACGCCGGCGCGGGGGGCGACAAGACGGACCCGGGGTTCAACACAGTTAAGACGTTCAAGAAGCTGGACACCGCCGCCATTTCCAACGCCTGCATGGCCTGCCACAAAGACGCGGAACGAACCCACTGGTCGGGCAGTTCCCACGACCGGGCCAACGTGTCATGCTTGTCGTGCCACAGCCTGCACAACGCCAAAGGCCACGGCGACCTGGTGGCCAAAAACACCAGCGAAACCTGTTACGTGTGCCATAAGGATGTGAAAGCCCAAATGCGTCGGTCGGCTCACATGCCCGTCGAAGAAGGCAAAATGGACTGCAACTCCTGCCACAACCCCCACGGAACGTCCACTCCCAAACTGGTCAACGCCCCCAACACCAACCAACTCTGCTACCAGTGCCATCAAGACAAGCGGGGCCCGTTTTTGTGGGAACATGTGCCTGTTCGGGAAAACTGTTCGACCTGCCACCATCCCCACGGTTCGCACCATGACAAAATGCTCGTGGCCAAACAGCCTTTCTTGTGCCAACGATGCCACGCCTACACACGGCATCCGGGCACCCTGTATGACGGGGGCGACGTCACGGCTCAACGGAGTCAAATTTTTGGTCAGTCCTGTTACTCGTGTCACTCAAGTATCCACGGGTCAAACCACCCGGCCGGCAAAGCCCTGGCTCGTTAAAGAGGAGATGCCTTTATGACCAAACAACGTGTCATCACAGCGGTAGCGGGTGTTCTCGTGGGCGGGTTTTGGGCATGGACGGCGCAGGCGGAGACCAAAGTTTCTCAAGAAATTGAGGTCGGGTTGCAGGACGTTAACATCAATAACCCCGAGGCTAAGTTTGAGGAATACAAAGATATTCCCCAGGGGATCGTGTTCCCCCGTTACAAGCTGGATGTGGAGGCGCCCACCTACGAACTGTCTTTGGACGCAAAAAAGGTGACCCAGGAGGATCAGTCGTTCGATCTCTCTTACGATCGTAACGGCAAGTTGAGTTTTACCGCCGGGTGGGACCAAACCCCCCACCGGTGGTCCAACACATCTCGGACCCTTTACAACGAAACGAGCCCCGGGGTTTACGAAATCCCGGACAACATTCAGGCTGACCTTCAAACCAGTACCACAACGGCTTATTGGTGGAGCAAAATGCCAGGGTATTTGGCGGGCGCCCACGAGCAGGACTTGATGGTTCGACGGGATAAACTATCGGCCGGCATTGGCGGCACCCTGACAGAATCGATCGGGTTGAGCTTCAATTTCTCCCAGGAAAAAAAGTTTGGAAACCAACTGACCCCCCTCGCCTTGGGGCGAAACTATTTGACCGAGCTGGCTCGCTCGGTGGATGAAACGGTCTATGATTCGGTCGTTTCTTTCAATTACAGTCAAAAAGCTACGACCGTTGGGTTGACCTACGGGCTAAATCTTTATGAGAACGAGAAAGATTCGATTACATGGGACAATTCAAAAAAAAATACGGATTGGTTTGTGAACGGAAACACGCACACAGGAGCTGGGACCGCCAGTAAACAGGGCCGCGCCGCCATGCAACCGGACAACCTGGCGCACAACGCTCGGCTCAATGTGGGGTTTGACCTGTCGTCCCATTCTCGGTTCACCGCTGACGTGCGATATACGAGAATGGAACAGAACGAAACTCTACTGCCTTACTCAATCAACTCGTCCATGACGTTTACGTCCAATGGTGTGACCAACATCAAGGCGGATGATCCGTCGGTTTTGCCGAGCCAGGACGCAGAAACGGCCATGGACCTGTGGGTTCAGGATTATCAATTGATCAACCGGTTTAAGGTGTTTTCGTATGGGGTCAAAGCCCGATCGGAACAATTGGCCAGCAAATCCAAGGAGATCACCTTCGCCGGCCATACCGTTCTGGATCAAGAATGGAACACCACGCCGGAGGAAACAAGCCGGTTTTCTTACCGGAAACATGGATTGACCGGTTACATGGACTGGACGGTTTTGCGTCCTTTGACTTTGGGCGTTGACTACACAAAAGATTTCGCCCACCGCACCCACAGGGAATATACGGAAACGACCGAAGACTCCTGGGTGGGGCGATTGAATTACACGCCAGTCTCTTGGGTCCAAATGCGGGGCCGTTACAACAATGCCTATCGCAATGCCAAGGAATTTGAAATCCACGACTACATGAGCAACGCCACGACGTTCAATGAAAACCCGGGCATTCGTCGTTTTGACATCGGCGAACGGGTTCGAAACGCCGGTGACTTGAAAGTGGATGCATGGAAAGGTCCAGTGACCCTGTCTCTGAATGGGGGACTTGGGCATGACAAGTATAAGCCGGGGGAAGAAAACCTGTCCAATCCGCGGGTGGCCATTTCAACTTCAAACCAAAACAAACAATACGGTTTGCTCGAAAATCGAGTGGCCAACGCGGGAGTGGACCTCTACTGCAGTCTTACGGGAGGAATTGGGATATCGACATTCTACCAATACAGTCAAGTGCGGGGCGTTCAACGCCAAAATCAAAACACCACCCCTGGCAACAGCCCTGTCGTGAATCAAGACACCGCTTATGACTATACTCTGAATACGAACGACCGCTATGATGTCGTTGGCGTGGGCCTCGACACGCCCCCCATCCTGTCGACCACCTTCCATCTTGGCTACGATTTGGCCTATTCACGCGGGGTGATGGAATACAGCGAGCTGGGTTCGGCCTTGGCCGCTAAAAAGTCCGTTCCTGAAACAGTGAGTTCAAAACAAGACTACTCCATTCGGGGCGAATACAAAGCCACCAAGAGCCTTTCGTTAAGTCTAGGCTACCTCTTCGAGCTGTACAACATCAAAGATTTCGCCCAAGACAACGTCCCCCTCGCCACCGGCCAAGCAGTAAGTCAAACCAACGTCAATCTAGGCGATTCCAGCCTAGACTACAAAGCCCACGTCATCACCTTCCTAACCAAATACAAGTTCTAGCTTTAGGGGACGGAGTACACTAATTGACTTGCGGGGTTTCCTCGAAGCCGAATTCTTTCCAGAGGGACTCGCCCCGGGCCATGGCCCGTGCGACGGCAGACGGGGTCATGCAGACAAGGTCGGCCATTCGTTTTTGTGTTTGGCCCAGCTTGGCAACCCCCGCAAAAACTAAGAGTGATTTGGCCTTTGAGACTTTAATTTTTCGCCCTTTTGTCAGAATAAGCCGACGATTCACCTGAAGTTTATCCGCTATTTTGTCCAGCACAGTGGAATGTGCCATTCAAGGCATATTCCACCCACAAGGCAGGCACGACCCCTCGTCGCGCCTTGAAATCGCTTCAAATCTGATCCACCCATAAGCTCAATCTTTGACCGTGACTGGTATACATGAGTTTTCGGACAATTTTTTCGAGGCTGTGTTCAGTGAGGGGTGGGGATCCTACAGGAGGCTCTTGGCTTCACGCAGTGAGATCATGAGCGTCAGAGGATGGGTGGGAGATTGAGAAAAACCTTGTCGTTCATAAAATTGTTTGGCTTGATCAGATAGGGCGTGGACCAAAATGGCGCGGATTCCGGCGATGTCGGCGGCCTGCAGTGTGCGCAAAATCGCGTCGCGTAACAGGCCGCGTCCGACGCCACGGCCCTGGAACTCACGATCAACAGCCAGACGACCCAGAATCATTACAGGAACGGGGCGGGGCATGTTACGACGAATAACGCCGGTGACAATGTTTTGACCCGCGGACCCTGTTGCCAAAGCATAGTAGCCAACAACACGGTTTCGGACGCACACGACATAAGTGCGTGAAGCGCCCGACGCCTCATTCGCGTGAGCTCGTTGCTTCAACCAATCGTCCAGACTCGACTCGCCGGAAGTAAAGGAAGAAACATCGTGATCGTGACGAATCTTCTCCGGTGGTCGTATCGGCGCAACCGCCGGAGACGGTGTCACTCCCACGGCGCATTCGTTTTCAGGAGTCGGCGCAGTCGGTCGTTGGAAGTCGGTGGGCGATCGAGCGCTTTTTGGAACGCCGCCCAACGGGAGGGGGAGAGACGGAATTCCCTTTGATCCGCCAGTTCCCGTTCAGCTTGAGCCAGGGATGTTCGAAGAATAAAAACGCTGACGTTCGTATGTCGAAGGTGTGCCGCTTCCTGGATCAGCTCTTTCTCCCGCGCCGTCACGCGCAGGGGTATCCGTTCCGAACGTGTCAATTCACCGTGTGTCTTCATAAATCCCCCCTTGTGCGCACATTGTATGCCCATTTCGCCCCAAAGTCAAGACCCTTTGCAAAAGGGGACGGAGTACACTAATTGACTTGCGGGGTTTCCTCGAAGCCGAATTCTTTCCAGAGGGACTCGCCCCGGGCCATGGCCCGTGCGACGGCAGACGGGGTCATGCAGACAAGGTCGGCCATTCGTTTTTGTGTTTGGCCCAGCTTGGCAACCCCCGCAAAAACTAAGAGTGATTTGGCCTTTGAGACTTTAATTTTTCGCCCTTTTGTCAGAATAAGCCGACGATTCACCTGAAGTTTATCCGCTATTTTGTCCACCACAGTTTGAATATCCACACTGATCCAGGCAAGTTTTTCTTTATCCAACTTTTCAGATTGATTCAACACATCTTCAACGAACCCGCCGGACCCTAATACCTGGGAATCATAGGCCTGGAGTTGTCCCCGTTCAAAATGTCCGCCTAAACTGCGACGCAGACCGCCCCCCATCAAATCCTCTCTTCGCCTCATTCCTAGCCCGTCGAAAACAAAGTTTTCATATCGTTTGCGCGACTCTTCGTCCGACATGGAAAATTGTTCTAAGACTTTTTGTGTGTTTTGCCACCCGGGTTTTTTACCACTCAAGAGCGCCGAGTGGCCGGTCCAAGGGTAATCTTTAAGCTCGTCCATATTTTTAACAATTCTGGCGCGGACGGGATTTAGATGGATGTACCTCACTAGCTCAAGAAAATACGGTCCCTCCTCGCAGATAATCGATTTGAACCTGTTCTGGAAAAGGTATCCCTGACGTTTGTGACGGTGGTTGAAACTGCCCGCGTAGCCGGACATGAGGCTCCTCATAAAGGGGGCAAGGCCCTTTACTCCCGCTTGGACGAGTAAATGAAAATGGTTCGGCATCAAAGCCCAGGCGTAGACAGGGGTGGGGGCCCGTTCGAAGGCTTTCTCGACCCGCGATAAAAAATCAGTTCGATCCTCTTCATCAATAAAAATTGGTCGTCGTTCAAGTCCTCGCGCGATAATATGATACAGGAAACCCGGCATGTCCAATCGAGCTTGTCTTGGCATGGGAAAAAGATAGCCTATATTCGTCCGCAAGTCAATTAGTGTACTCCGTCCCCCTTGAGGGGGGGGGTTAAGGAAATGGGGGGGGTGCCGATAATGGGATCGGAGGGCGATGCCCTCCAGGTGGGGGGCAGAGGATTCGACCCTCCCCAACCTAGGAAGGGAGTCCTGGGTTCCTAACTCAAGGAGGAATACCATGGCACGAATAGCGAATAACATCGCCGCCCTGAACTCTTGGCGGCAACTCACCAAAAACGAAACAATGTTCAGCGCCAGCTTGGAGAAGCTCTCCAGCGGTTACCGGATCAACAAAGCCGGTGACGATCCCGCCGGGTTGGTGCTGTCTGAACAGTTCCGGGCGCAGATCACGGGCTTGAAGCAGGCCGTGTCCAACACCCAGGACGCCGCGTCCATGATTCAAACCGCGGAAGGCAACATGCAAGAAATGCACTCCATCCTCAACCAAATCCGCGGCCTGGTCCTGCACGCCAAAAACACCGGCGTGAACGACACGATCTCCATCGCGGCCGACCAGAACCAAGTGGACGAAGCCGTCAACGCCCTGAACAAGATCGCCAATAACACTTTCTTTGGCGGGAAATCCCTCTTGAACGGATCGTTGGGCAACACGGCCACGGTGGTCAACTCCACCGCCATCGCCTCAGCGGTTGCGGGAAGCGCCGCGCCAGCAGGGACGAACCTCATCGCGGTCGATGTGACGACAGCCGCAACGCAGGCGACCATCGTTGGAGACGTCAACGTGTTAAATGGTACGGCGGCAGGAGGAAATGTGACCGTTAACGGTTACACCATCGCCCTAACCGACACTGCGACTCAAGCGGCCACCATCGCTGAATTGCAGGCGGGTTTCACAACCAACGGATTGGACCTGACAGCTGTGGCGAACGGCAACTTCATTAACATCCGCCACAACCAGTATGGGACGGCCTACGCCGTCAACGTTAACGACGCGAGCAACCTGCTCAATACGGTGGACTTCATGTCATCGGTGGGGATCAACTCTGCGGGCACCATCGCGGGTTCGACCGCCACGGGGGCCGGGCTGACCTTAACCGCCAGCGGGGCCAACCCGTATCTGGGGATGGCCGTCACCTTAACATCGACAGGAAACAATGTGGCGACCTACACCAATGCCATCTCCTCCACCCAGGGGTCCTTGACCTTCCAGGTGGGGTCTTCCGCCAGCGATACCGTGAGCGCGTCCATTCAGGATGTGCGTGCCGCGGCCCTCGGAACAACGGCCGGAGGGGCCACGGGGTTGAACGCCATCTTGACCGGCGCGACCTATAACCTCACGTCGAATCCCACGACCGCGCTGTCGATCATCGATGAAGCCATCAACGACGTCTCCACCGCCCGCGCTCAACTGGGCGCTATCCAGAAGTATACGTTGGAAACGAAGGTTAACTCACTCAACGTGGCTCTGGAAAATGTGACGGCCTCTGAGTCCCGGGTCCGCGACGTCGATATGGCCAGCGAAATGGCGAGTTTCACAAAGTTCCAAGTGCTCATTCAGTCAGCGACCGCGATGTTGGCGCAAGCGAACCAATCGCCCACGTCGATCCTGTCGCTCTTGGGGCGGTAAGAATAATGAAGTGACGTTTCCGTGGACCGGTTGGGCCCCGCGGCGCGCGCCGCGGGGCCGGCCGGGTCCAGGGAAAGGAGGGTGTCATGGAAATACTTCCAGGAGTGGGCGCGATGGGCGCCATTCCACCCGCCGTCACCGGTACACACAAGCTGGGTGGTGGAATGTTTCTGCGATCTGAAGAGAAGTCAATACGAGAGGTTGTTCTCCACTACACGATGACAAAACAAGGCCCCACGGTGGAAGAGCTGGACGCGGCCACACGAAAACCTGTCCGCGTCGTGTCGAAATCGGAAGCGCTGGAAATGATGCGGGAGATGCAACAAAAGTTATCTTCTCCGCCTCCGCGCGCTCCGGAACCGACCCCCGCCGCGGTCCCTGAAATCTCTGGAGGAAGAAATGCCTAAAATCGGTGGAATCGTTTCGGGGTTGGACACAGACACAATATTGGCCCAATTAAAAGCCATCGCCCAGCGGCCCATCACGAAACTGACGGCCCGCAAGGCCGAATTGGATACTCGAACCGCGGCATGGGACGCTATGGAAACGAAGTTTGTGGGACTTCGAACGGCCGCAAAGGCTCTTACGGACATGTTTGCCACGCGGCCCACGATGGTGACCTCCAGCGACACAGCTCTCCTCACCGCGAAAGTGACGGGCACAGCGGAAGTCGGGGTTCGTGTGGTGAAAGTGACTCAAACAGCGCGAGGCCAAGAGAGTATGTCCAACAACGTTGCCGCGGTGGACACGCCGGCCATGGCCGACGGGACCTTAACTTTAAAAGTTGGAAATGGGACGGTGGATCAAGACCTAACCGGCGCCACGTTGCTCTCCGCGCTCAACAACGGCACGGGAGTCACCTTGGGGAGCATTCGTATCACAGACCGCAGTGGAGCCTTCGCGGTCATCGATTTGAGCGGTAACACCACGGTCCAGGACGTGCTCGACGATATCTCCGCCGCGGGAGGCGTGAACGTGACCGCGGTGCTTAACAGGGACGGAACGGGCCTTATGATCCAGGACAACACGGGCCTTAGCACGGGCGGCCTGGTGGTGGCGGAAGAAGGCGGCACCACGGGGGCCTCTCTGGGCATCCTGGGATCGTCCAGCGCCGGAGAAGTGGTTGGCGGTGATTTGAATCCGCTCTATCAGGTCACGGTGAATGCCTCCAATAATACCCTGGAAGGATTGCGGGATGCTATCAACGATCTCGGGGGGGCGTTCACGGCGTCGATCGTGAACGACGGCACGGCCACTCCTTACCGGTTGTCCATTGTGAGCAAATACACCGGTGATGCGTCGGAAATAGTGTTGACGTCTTCCGACCCGGGTTTCACGTTTACGGAAGTGCAGGCGGCTCAGGATGCCATCCTTCAAGTGGGGACCACCAACCCCCAGGAATTCCGAAGTCGGACCAATTCGTTCGATACCGTGATTCAAGGGATATCCCTAAAAGTCCTCGATGCGGATCCGACGAAAGCCATCAACGTCAATGTGATTTCCGCTGTGGGCGACGCGGTGGGGACCGTAAAGAATTTTATCGAGGCGTACAACACCATCGTAACGG
The DNA here is from genome assembly GCA_016715645.1 of Elusimicrobiota bacterium. Classification (GTDB taxonomy): domain Bacteria; phylum Elusimicrobiota; class Elusimicrobia; order FEN-1173; family FEN-1173; genus JADKHR01. The sequence goes on from JADJZR010000028.1 coordinate 215,564, forward strand.
GTGTCGCCGAACAGAACACCTACAATGCGGAAACCAAAACGAAAGGCGGAGCCTTGTTCAACAACCCCCTGCTTTCGTCCGCGTTGGCCGACCTCACCAACGGAATCACCGGGGCCGTGGAGGGTTTAACCACAACGGCGACTTCCATTTTCCAAATCGGTGTCAACGCCGGAAAGGGAGGGGTGCTGGAAGTCAACACCGCTACGCTCACCGATTGGATGACCAACCACTATGACGATGTAAAAGCGCTCTTCAGCAGTTCTTTGAACGGGGCGTTGACGGCTGTTCGGTCCGCCAGCAGTACGGCCGCGGACTATGACGTCGATCGCGTGGCCAATAACGTGACCGACCCCGCGCTTTTCGGTCCTTCAAGCGACGGTTGGATGGACGACACGCCGGGGGTCTTTTCCGACACGGTCGCGCTCCAGTTCGCGTCTCCGCGCACGATCACCCAAGCGGTGATCCACACCTTAAATACCGACGCAAACCCCGTGTCCAGTTGGGGGATCAAAGATTACGATGTCGAGGCGCTCCGCATTGGAGCCAACCCCCTGGACGACGCGAGTTGGACCGTCCTGGCTTCGGTCCGAGGCAACACCCGGGGGGAGAATTCTCACCTGATCAACGCCTACACGAGCCAATTGCGCGTCAAAGTTTTGGCGTCGCACGCGGCGGATGAGCGGTCTCGGATTGTGGAGTTTGAAGCCTACGAAGCCACAGGGGCTTCCCGCCGCACATCGGCGTTGGTCGCGCGGATATCCGACGACGCGGGGGGACTGTTTTCCACGGCGCGCGCACAAATCTCGGACGAAAAGGCTCGTCTCGAATCGCAAATAGAAGCGACCAACAGCCGGGTGGAACGGGAGATCGCTCGCATCGAAAAAACATTTATCCAGATGGAAAAAGCCATGTCGAAAAACCAGACCATGGCCACGGCTCTCAACAACGCCTTGAACCAAACCGCCGCCGCTCAATCGAGCCGGTAATGATAGGGGGAGTTACACCATGAACGCCTACGAGAAAAATTACCTGGCCCATGAAGTCGAGTCGGCCTCGCCGGCCAAACAAATATTGATGCTCTACGATGGGTTCTTGCTTGCTGTTCGCAGAGCGGAAACCGAAATTGCCGCCAAAAATGTGCCCGAGGCTCACCGTCAGCTTATAAAAGCCCAGGACATTATCGTGGCTCTTTCCAACAACCTTAACATGGAGCAAGGCGGCGTGATCGCCCAGAACCTCTTTTTGCTTTACGATTTTATGTATGAATCGTTGGTGCGCGCGAACCTGAAAAAAGATCCGGAACCCCTTCAAAAAGTGAAAGAAATAATGACCGACTTGCGCGACGCGTGGGACCACAGCGTCGTTCAAGGAAAACCGCCCCCCGTCTCCGCCGCCGCGGCCTAGGCTAAACTCTCCCCGAAATTGAAAAAATAAGGGCAACTACTCAGGGGTTTTCCCTCTCCTCTTGGGAGAGGGTAGGGTGAGGGAAAGGTTTTTCCGACGACACGAACGTCCATATCCCTCATCCGGCCCTCCGGGCCACCTTCTCCCAAGAGGAGAAGGAAAATCATTTTTATTGTCGAAGACAGACAACCCCTGGGTAGTTACAAATAAAGTTTTACCTCTCGGTAAAGGGGACGTTCTCAATTCGGTAAAGGGGACGTTCTCAATAAATCAATTAATAGGGATCCCGCCACGCTCTACCGGCTTTCCACTATGAATAAGAGGAACCCCTCCAGAAAGTCAAAGAGATCTTAACCACGATCCGCGACGGCTGGGACGACGGCGTCGTCCAAGGCAAACTCCCGCCCGTCTCCATCGCCGCATAATTGGATCGCCACTCTACCGCGTGGCTGCCGGGCTGGAGCCCGGCGCTCCATCCCCCATTTAATTTTACGCCGCGTCGGAGCCATTCCATAAAAAAAACATCCGAAGTAAGTCCTGGGCTTTTTGAACAGATCCCGCGCTTCCTAAATTGAACCGGCTTATTAATTATAAATGTTGGGCGCTTCACTTTTCGAGAGCCCGACAACGAGGTCTCTCTGTTTTTCCGATAAGGTCTCCCACAAAGACTGGTAACAGCGCAGGTCTCAGAAAAGAATTTCCCTCTCCCCTCGAATGTGCTCATCATGTCCCACAACTTTTGCTGGACACCGGTTAACAAAGGTGAGGGGGTTGCGGTTTTAGGGTGGATCTTTGGTCTTTCGATTCCCCATAAGGCGTTATGAGCACGACGTTTTGACGGCAGTGGTGCGGCCCGTTGTGCCGGCGATAGGCCGTTGAGCCGAGCCGGTCTCGCTTTGGCGGCGGAGCCGCCAGAGGCCGGGCACGGCGATTCTGCCGTGCCACGTGAGGGCCGCCCGTCAAAACGGCGCGCGCAAGCCGCTCGGGGTGCCCTTTCTTTTGGTTCCTTTTCTTTGGGCATGCAAAGAAAAGGAACCCGGGTGCAGGGCGGAGCGCCTGCCGGGGGTTGGAGGGGGTGGAACCCCTTTGCTGTGATACCATCTTCAAAAAACGAGGGAAACCCAAACGGTCCGGGAATGGCATACCGGTGTCCAGCGAAAGTTATGGGTAAGGATCAGCCTCGAATGTGAGGGGGGCTTCTTCCCTCGATACTGACGACCCCCTCCTCCGGCCTTCGGCCACCTTTTCCCTCGGGGGGAGAAGGAACCTCAGGGGGGCCTGAGTCGTTACGTTACATGAGGGTCTGCAGGAATGTTAAGGCGGGGGCGACGTGGATTCCTTCGGGTGTTTGATACTCTTTTTTCCCACGGGCGGAAATTTGCCAGGCGTCGGCTTTGGGGTAACGGCGCTTGAGATAGAAAAGCGTTGGATTCACCGGACCCTCTGACCATTTGCATTCCACCAGGCTCAACGGCTGGCCGTCCTCCGTGATGACAAAATCCACCTCGCGTCCATCCACGTCCCGAAAATAGCGAAGCTCTAAATCCCGGCCCTCGGTGTCCACGTGGTAGTCCACCCACTTCAAAAGATGAGCGGCCACCATATTTTCAAATCGGGGTCCCTCCTCGGGAACGAGTGCCCAGTTGTAGTGGTAATGTTTTTGCTCTTTTTTGACGGCCCTTAATTTGGGCCCTCCCAAGGGGGGCAAACGGAATATCGCGTAGGTCCGTTCAAAAACAACAATCCAGCGAGAGAGAGTTTTATGGCTGACCTGAAGATCTTACCGTAAGGCGTTGATGGACAGGGGACTCCCCACTAACCGAGGAAGCCTCAGAGCCAGAAGTTCCATTTGACCAAGATCCTGCAGGCCTTTTAAATAATTCCGCCAGCTCCGGTATTTGTGGATTTCGTCAAACAGGAGAGGAGAGGTGTTGGGAAGTTCCCGCGAGAGGATGATTTCCCGGTGTTCCGGCACATCCCAATTGAGATAGCCGGAGGAGGACGTCAGAAGGAATTTTCCCAAAGTCGTTTTTCCCACTTGGCGGGGTCCGCCCACAAAAACCATCTTTCGCTCCAGGTCCTTGCGAATGGGACCCTTCCAAATAGCGGGAGAGATCTTTTTTTACATTCTTAGTATACGAGTAAATTCACCCTCTGTCAAAAATACGCGCTTGTATTTTTGAGGGCGGGTAAAATTGAGAACACCCCAACGTGAGAGATCGTCCCCCCGGCGGTTGCCGGGTGATTTGACCTTTCCAGTATGAACTATGGAAAAGTTAAGACTAACCCATATGTAACCGTTCAGGCCCAGTGGTGTCTCCGACGACAAAGAAAGATTTTCCTTCTCCTCTTGGGAGAAGGTGGCCCGGAGGGCCGGATGAGGGGAATGGGCGCTCGTATTCTCGGAAAAACGTGTCCCTCACCCTGCCCTCTCCCAAGAGGAGAGGGAAAGGCACATGAACGGTTACACCCATATTACGGTCTAGAAAAGTCAGAAGAGCCGGGCGGGAGCCAGGCGCTCCCAAAGGGCAAAGGAGGAGGGGTTGTCTCATTGAATTTTGAAAGGGCCTCTTTTACTGGAACGGGTTTACGATCTCTAAAAAACCGAGACGGTGGCCCGCTTGCAGGTCTTCCGAATAGAGTCGTCGACAGGACCCCCTGCGCGCGGCGGCGATGATCAGACTGTCCCAGTAGGAATATTTATGTTTGATTTTTAAATCCACCGCTTCCAGGACAAGGTCCGCATCGATGTCGACCAGGGTGGCCGCGCGAAGAATCTCGAGTTCTTCCCGCGCTTTCGCCGGGGGTAATGGGTGTTTAATCTTCTGTGTGATCGTCACAAAGAATTCACTTAATACCTGCGCCGAGAGAACAAGCCGATCTTCCATCAGTCCCTTCAAAATGAGTGCCCGTGCTTGATTGCCCTTTTGTGTTTCGGAAATGTCATGGGCGTAAACCAGGACGTTGGTGTCCACGAAATATTTATCGGCCATGAAGGTCCTCACGGTTCCAATGAATACGGCCTACCACGACCCCGGACGATTCCCAAATCTTCGTCAGCCGAGCCAGAGAGGCCCCTTTTTTCATTTCTTCCTTCGTAACGATCGATTTTAAAAAACGTCGAATCAAACCCGAGAGAGTTGTGCCTTTCTCCAAGGCCACTTTTCGAGCTTTCCGGAGAAGATGGTCGTCAATCACCATGGTGATGTTGGGCATGGGAAGCTCCTTTCGTTTAATTCCTACTCCACATTTTATGTGAAAAGAACAAAATTTTGTCGAGACTTTTTTAATCCGCCCGGCCAGGGTGTAGCCTAAACAGGGAACTGGGCAGTTAGCTCTCCCGACCAGAGTTCTTCCAAAAATTGGGTCCAAGGAATCGCTCTCACTCCCTCAAACCGTTGGGGGGTGGGATCTCGTGAGACCAAAAGTCGATTGATCCCGGGATATTCCTCGCCGAAGGCTTTCAGCCCCCGCAGATGCGCGTTGGTGATTTCGGTTGTGGATTTGACTTCCACCGCCAGGTGATGGCCCAACACAAAATCCACTTCGTATTGCGACGTTGTCCGCCAATAAGAGACCGGATAATTCAACCCCGAATAGTGCGCGTGCGCTTTCAATTCCTGAAAAAGAAAGTGTTCAAACGCTTTGCCGAAAGCCTCTGTCCGCGGGGTCATGTCGCCGCGTTGAAGCAAATAATTGGCCAACCCGACGTCGAAGAAGTAAAACCGCGGCGCGCTCACCGTCCGTCGTTTGGGCCGGGCCTGATACGCCGGAACAATCCGTCCGACCAACGTTTCGACCAGGATGTCAAAGTACTCCGCCACTGTGGGAACGCTAATCCCGCATTCGCGGGCAATGTTGGTTTGATTCACCGCTTCGCCGTTGGTGACCGCCGCGACTTCCAAAAACCGTGAAAACGTTGGGATGCGCCGTTGGCGCGCTTCGGCGGCGATTTCTTCTTTAAGATAATCTCCCACATACGCCGACATTGCCGGAGAAGAGGCTCCCAACTGGTAATGCCTCGGAAGCAAGCCATAGGTCAACGCCCGTTCCAACTGAAAGTGAGGGATTTCTTTCCACACCAAGGGGAACATTTCATATCGGAGCGCACGTCCCCCCAGCAGGTTCGCTCCCGCCCGTTTTAATTTTCGCGGACTTGACCCGGAGAGGATAAAGGAAATTCCCAGGTTCACGATCATCCATTGAATTTCTGGAAGCAAGTCGGGGACCAGTTGAACTTCATCGATAAGGACGGGGGTTCCCTTTGGGGGAGGCGTTTCCGCGAGTTCCGCTCTTAATTGTGAGGGGCGGCGGCTGTATTTCTCAAACACATCGGAAAGAAGAAAATCGTAGCACGGCGAGTGCGCAAAGAGCGTCTTGAGGAGAGTGCTTTTCCCCGTTTGTCGAGCCCCCCACAAAAAAGCGCTCTCGTTTCCCCTGTTTATGAGTTTCTGGAGTCTATTGAACATGTAAGTGATTCCATCATTATTTCATGAAATTTTAAACAGAATACTTACACTTTCATCAATCATACCTTGAGGGCACTCCTCCCAGGAGAGAATTTTTTCCGGGGTGTCACCGTGGGGAGGGGGCACACGTTAGGACCCGCGCAAAAATAACTTCACATTTTCTCCGGCGGCTTTTGGCCTGCGCCTTTGCGCCGCTCGGCTTACATACCCCACGGTATGCGCGCCTCGCGTCGCTTCGGCTCGGCTCAAAATCCGCTCGGATAAAATGTAAATTTATTTTTGCGCGGGCCCTAACTTGTCCCGGCAAATTGAATAATCAAACTCCGTTGCGAGCTCGAAAAGAAACCAGTTAAACTTCGTCTTTTCTTCTTCCGAAAAGAAGAAGTCTTCGTGCGAGATCAGCGGTTTTGCGTGTTCGTTCGGGGCGGTTTACGGAAGCCCCGAAAGCCATCGGGGAGCGTCCGCCACAATGGTTTTGAGAGAGCCCGTTTGGATGGATTTGTAAATTCCGCGCCGATTGACCAGCTGGACCCCGGGCACGCCCAGAAGGGTTTGAAATTTTACCAGGGATTTGGAAACAGTGTCGTCCGACAGTTTTGTTTCAATCAGCAGAAAGGGCTTTCCCCTTGAGGTGATGAGAAAGTCCACCTCTTGCCCTTCTTTGTTTCGCACATACCGCAGGTCAAAATCTCCCCATCCGCGGTCGTTCCAGGTGGAAACGGCCCGAAGCAATTCCAAGGCCACTCTGTTTTCGAAACACGCCCCGGGGTCCGGAATATGGGCCGGATCAAAGAGATAGACTTTTTTTTCTTTTCGGATGGCTCGGGCCATTCGTTGGTGCCAGGGAGAAATCCGGAAAATAAGATAAAACGATTCAAACACCTTCATCCAGTGAGCCACGCTGACAGGGGAGACGTGCAATATCTCTCCCACGCTTTGCAGTGAAAAGGGACTGGCCACGCGTTCGGGGAGGAGATCATACAGGAGTTCCATGTCCCCGATCCGTCGCAGAAGGGTGGCGTCGCGAATGTCTTCCCGGATTAACTGGCGTCGATACGTGCGCGCCCATTTTTCATGGAAAGTTTTTTTTCCGGAAAGAAATGGTTCCGGATACCCGCTGAGTTGCGTGAGCTGTGTCCACGTGTCGGCCAGGCCGGGATCGTCCGACAAAACAGAGAGAGGGTCGCTGTAAAAAGACTCAAAAGATCGGCGTCGCGCTCCCAATTCCGCCAACGTAAACGGCCAGAGGTGAAACTGAAAATAACGTCCGGCCAGCGAATCGCCACCCTTTTGGTATACGTCCAAACGACCACTCCCTAAAACCAGAAACCGGTAGGATCCGGCATACGTGTCGTAAATTCCCTTAAGGTAATTTTTCCACCTTCGATACTTGTGGATTTCATCAAAAGCAATGAGAGGAGGGGAGTCGTCTTTTCGATTGATATCCTGAAAAAAAGCGGGATTTTTAAGGAGGAGGGCCTTGTCTTTGTCCAAATCCCAATTGAAATGGAGGTGATTGGCGAACTGCGTGGCGATCGTCCGGGCCAGGGTGGTTTTCCCTGATTGTCGCGGACCCGACAAAAACACCATGGACTTGTCGGACGCCAACTGCCGCCATGTTTCCATGTAAAGCGGACGATCCTGCATATGACTATTCTAACACGAACTGTAGAAAAGTCAAGACCAATCGATATTACGCTATCGAAAAGTCAGGTTGCTCCATTGGCCTCCTGTTGGCAAAAAAGAATATGTGTGCATTTTTGGTAACTGCTCAGGCCCTCATCCGCCCTTTCAGGGCACCTTCCCCCAAGAGGGGAAGGAAAACAAAGATTTTCCCTCTCCTCTCGGGAGAGGGTAGGGTGAGGGGACTGAGTAGTTACCATTTTTGTCAGACTAAAATGCACGTCTATGCAAAAAAGTCAGCCCCCACCCCAATGTGATACTATTCTCCCCTATGAAAGAAGTCGTGGTGGTGCATTATTCGGAGTTGGGGACCAAGGGCGGGAACAGGCGGGTGTTTGAGCGCAAATTTGCCGAGGATGTGCGCCGTCGGTTGGGGCCTCGGGCTTTAAAAGTTCGGCTGGACAGCGCCCGTGTGATTGTCGAACTCGCTCCCGGCACGGACCGGGCGGATATTGGTCGGGTTTTGGATCCGGTGTTCGGCATGGCGTGGTACGCCTTTGGATATTTGGTTCCCTGGTCCTCCGAAAACGATGGGCTGAGCGAGGCCGAATCCGCCGCGGTGGCTCTGGCCCGGGCCGAACCGGTGGTGCGCACGTTCAAGATCGAGACCCGACGCTCGTCGAAAAAATATCCGCACCTGTCCCACGCTGTGTGCGTGCGGTTGGGTGACGCGGTGGTGTCCGCCACGGGGTTGCGGGTGGATGTGCACAACCCGGACCGAACCCTTTACGCGGAAGTGTTGGAAACCGAGATCGCGGTTTTGTCCCACCGTGTCCAAGGGCTCCGTGGATTGCCTCAATTTTCGTCGGGTCGGATGCTGTGCCTGTTCTCCGGCGGGATCGATTCGCCCGTGGCCGCGTGGCTGATGATGCGCCGGGGCGCGAAGGTGGATTTGCTTCATTTTCATCCGTACCGTTCGTCCGACGAAGTGATCGGAACAAAAATCACCAAACTGTTTTCTGTGTTGGCGGGGTTCAATCCCGACCTCCGATTATTTCTGGTGCCGCACGATCGGTATCAGGCCACCGCCTCCCTTCATGTGCCTCCCGCGTGCGAGACGGTGTTTTTCCGTCGATTCATGTTCCGCGCGGGGGAAGAGATGGCGAACGCCTTGAGCTATCAAGCGCTCATCACCGGCGACAGCCTGGGCCAAGTGGCCAGCCAAACCGTCGAAAACCTGATGGCTGTCCAAACCGAATTATCTGTTCCCGTTTTTCAACCGCTTATCGCTTCCGACAAAGAAAGCATCATCGCCCTGGCAAAAAAAATGGATGTGTTCGATCTCGCCGTCCAACCCTACAAAGACTGTTGTTCCCTCCTCGCCAAAAAACCAAAAACCAACGTGGACACGGCGCTCATTCGCCGGCTTGAACAGGAATTGGACCTGAGAAAAATGATTTCCGAATCGTTTGAAGCGGCCCAATTATGGGATGGCCGCACCCTCCGTTCGTTTCCCCGCGGGAAAGTAAAAGAATAATTATTTAATTAAGTTGTCAGATATCCCTCTCTTAAATAACGATGCGATAATAAGCATTGTTTATTTTATCCTAAAATAAAAAAAAGGCTTGTCAATCCCCCATTTTGGGGGTAAATAATGGGTGGACCGTTCCGTCCTAACGGGACAGGTCTGTACAAACACGCATGCAAGACAAAAATGGAGGCAACACAATGAAAAAGTTACTCACATCAATGCTGGTGCTGGGATGTGTCGTATTGTTCGCGAGCGCACTGAAAGCCGGGCAGACGGAAAACCTGAACATCACGGTCTTGCCGACCGGAACCAAGAGCATAACGTTGTCCACGGGAACATTGGTCCTGGGTTCTCATGACATCGGGGATACCGATATCCTGTCGTCGTCGGTAACGGTGACCAACGATGGGAACGTTCAATGCATCCTGGGTCTTCGGGTTGTAACCGACGATAACATATGGGACGCTCATACGTCTGCGGGACCTGACCAATACAACCTGAGGGCGTTGTTTAACATTGCTGCGCCGGCGAATACGGACTTTGACGCCGACGACGACGTGTTGGACAGCTCGGTGGTTCAGGCCACGGGGCTCGGCGGCGTCTATTCCGGGGACGAGAACGGTTCTGCGTTCGTTGCCGCAGATACTCTCGGGCTATGGTTCAAGCTCGATATGCCCACGTCATCGACGGTCCAAACCCTGCGAACCTTCGTAGTCGAGGTCTCCGCTAACTAAGCGGACAAAGAGAAGCCTCCGGTCTTGCGAGCGTGGATCTCGCTCGGGGGGGTGCTTCGGCGCCCCCCCGGCGAGATGGAACGTCTTCGACCGTGGGGCCCTGTTCACTTATCTCTCAAGAACCAGACAACACGAAGGAGGATATCATGGGTCAAATGCATAGAACCGCCGTCGGAGCGGTGATCGTCGCGTCGCTGTTTCTATCTGTTTCGGTTGACGCAAAACTGTCTCTGTCTGTGCGGTTTCCGGACGTGGAACTGGAGAATGTCGAGCCCGGGTCGGTCATCAACCTGCGCCAACGCGCGGGGGTGCCGTATGTGGTGATCAACGGGTCCGACGCTTCAACCATGGTTAATATCACGGCCGAAATTCCCATCATCGCCAGCGGTTCGTTGCGGGAAGGATTTGAACCTATCCCTCACCCGGAATGGGTTCAGATTGTCCCTAACCGTTTCAAGATGGCGCCTGGCGACATTGCCAGCGGCGAGGTGATCCTGTCGGTGCCCGACGATCCGAAACTCATCGGTCGGCACTTCCAGGTGGATCTTCGTTCGGCAACGGACGGTCCTGGAATGCTGGCGGTGGCGGTGAAAAGTTACCTCATGTTCACCGTCGGGGCGGCAGGGCCGGCAAACGCCAAAAAAGAAAAGCGCCGTCGCACGCTTGGGAAAATGGACCTCGACCTCACTCCATCCACCGTTCGGTGCGAGAGCGTTGCGCTTGGTCAACCCGTGAGCCTCAAAGCCCTCAAGGGCGTGGTGTTTAAGGTGACCAACCGTGGAAACGATCCGGTTCAGTTGAAACTCACCAGCGTTCGGCCCAACAACAGCCAAAAAGAGGAAGGTTGGTCTCTGCCCGACCCGACATGGCTGACGCTCAAATCGTCCGTGCTCAAAATCAAGCCGGATCAAATCAAAGGAACCGAGGCCACGTTGTTGATTCCGGACGTTCCGGAAAACAGGGGAAAAAAGTTCATGTTCCTGATTGAAAGCGAATTGGACGGAATGAATTTTCCTCTGGGATTCTATTCGAGGGTGTTTGTGACGACAGAACCCTGATGGAGGTGCGATGAATTAACAAAAGTACCCACATCGTTTCGTCCCGGCTACAACCCGGTCGGAATGACGAAACACGTCGACATCCATCGGAACTATCGATGGAAAAGATCTGGATTCCGGACAGAGGCATTCCGGAATGACGATCAACGAAGAATCGACGGGACGTGGGGAGTTGCGAGTGGGCCTTCACTGAGGCCGACGACGTTGTGAGAATGAGAACGATCGCGAGGTGAACGCTGTCGTGAACGGAGAAACAGGGATGAGGAAAGTCCTTCTCAGGGCGCTTTGGGCGACCCTCGGAGGCCTTTTGTCCTTTGGGGCGGTGCCTGGGAGGGCCGCGCTCACGGAGGATCTCGTCTTGCAAGTCGCCATCACGGATACGTACCCGCCGGAAGCGGTGCCGGACCTCGGCGCCGCGGCGACAGTAACCGCGGGACAAGTCCTGTTGACCTGGACCGCTCCCGACGAAGACAACCGGTTGTTTGTCTCACCCGGAAAAGTCAGTTCCTACCTCATTAAATACGCCACCTTTTCCATCGTGGACGAAATAGCCGCCGGAGGAACCGCCGCCAGTTGGTGGGCGCGCGCTTTAATTCCGTCGGACCCATCGCCCACGCCCACCGCCGATCCCGGAACGGCCGAGACGCCCATGATCCTCAACTTGGCGCCCGGCACCGCGTATTGGTTTGCTCTGCGAAGCCTTGACGAGGCGGGCAACATGTCTCCCCTCGATGCCCTTGCGTCGACGCCGGATCAACAAGCGACTGTTGTGACGCGCTCGTTGATCGATCAGAAAACGCCGGCTCCGGTCGCGGGGTTTGTGGTTACAGCCAGCTCATCCGGCTACACGGTGACATGGCCGGACGTGACGGAAAACGACGACGGAACACCGATCGTCGATCTCGCGTCATACCGTGTTTATCGTTCACCGAGCCTATTCGAGTTCGGCGCGTCCAGCGTTACGGTCACCACCATTCTCGTGGGACAACCGCGCGCGTTGGATATTGCCATCCCGTCGGAAGACACGTACTACTTGATCGTGGCGGTGGATTCCAGTGGGAAATATTCGTTGCCCAGCCGGTCCAACTACCTGCATGTCACGCCGCAACAGTTCTTGGGCCAAACCGGCATTGCCACCGATGGAACCCAAAGCCGGGCCTATGTGCCGGAACCGTTGATTCCGGACCTGAAAACGCCGGACAAAAACTTCCTCCTCTATATTGAGCCGACCGTCACGAGCTTGGCTCAGGCGGGCGGAAGCCGAACCCGTGCGACCTACACCATCTGTTTGCGAGAGCCGAGCGGCACGGCGGCGTCGGCAGAAAAAACGCTGTCTAAGCCGCAAATGACCGTGGTGTTGGATTACCAAGGGGCCAACGGCGCCTTGGAGAAAAATAAAACCGGCGTGTTATGGTGGAACGGCGCCACCTGGGTTAAAGTGGGCCAGGCCAACGTCACCGAATCGGGTGTGGGCAACCATGTCACGGTCTCGTTCAACACAGCCATGCCTGGGGTTTACCAAATTCGCCAATTCGATATCGCCACGGAACTGACGCTGGATAAGGCGTCGGTGTTCCCTCAAATTTTCTCGCCCAACGGCGACGGTATCAATGATGTCATCTATTTCATGGTGGAAAACCCCAAACAGTCCAGCATTTCTGGGAAGATTTTAGATATGAGTGGTGCGGAAGTTGGCATTTTAAGACCCGCTGGGGCGGGGGCGCCTACGGCCGACACCCTCACCTGGGACGGCACAGATAACTCTGGACATTTGGTGCCTCCGGGGATATACGTATATAAGATCACGGGAGAGGGCAAAACCATCACAGGGACCCTGGTGGTTGCCCGCTAGAACTTCTATGAGGAAGACAACTACGATCGACACCATCGTTCGGTTTGGGATTTTGGCGTTTGTTCTGTTTGCGCCGTTGGCGGCGCGGGCCATTTCCTCAACCCTGCCACGGATGTGGTCCCCCGCATCTTTTCGCCCAACGGCGATGGCATTAACGACGGCGTTTATTTCCAGTTGACCAATCCCACCCAATCGCAAATATCCGGAATCGTTTTGGACATGTCCGGGGCCAAAGTGGCCGAAATCAATGTGTCCCCCACCGGAGAGGCCGATCTCTACTATTGGAACGGACGGGACGAAAACGGATGCGTGGTTCCCGCGGGCCCGTATATTTACCGGATCGACGGAGAAGGTGGCATTGTGAGCGGCGTCGTGGTGGTGGCGCGATGATGTATCGAACCCGAATATTCTTAGGATGGGTGTTGATCCCGCTGATGAGTGGGACAGGCTGGACGTTTGACGAGGTTCCCGTGGGGGCCCGGCCCGCCGCACTGGGCGAGGCGTTCACCGCCATGGCCGACGACGTGAACACCCTTTATTACAACACCGCCGGGTTGGCCAGTTTATACCGCCCCGAAGTGACCGCTTATTACGCCCGATTGTTTCCGAACTTGTCCGACCAAACCCGCACGGCGTTTACCTTCGTTGCCGGCGCGGTTCCTTTAGCCGAAAACGGCAAATGGGGGGGGCTGGGTCTGGGGTATCAGGAATTCCGGGTCGATAGTTTGTTTAAAGAAGAAACCATTACGCTGGGTTATGGCCGGTCCTTGTTTTCCGACCGCTTGGCTTTCGGAGTGGGGGTCAAGCAACTCACTCGAAGTTTTGGCGAAACGAGCGACACGCAAAATGCTTTTTTGGGCAACCCCGGCAACCGGACCGGAGCCGGGGATCCTTTATTTAAAGATGGAAATTCAAAAAAAGCGTTTGGGGCTGACCTGGGCGCGTTGTATGCGTTGACCGGGCGGTTACGTTTGGGAATGGCCATCGCAAACGTGAACCAGCCGGATTTGGGGCTGGCCCAGTCCGACCGGCTTCCGTTGGTGCTTCGAGGCGGGTTGGCCTACGACAAAACGTTCAGCCGAGTGAGCCTGGAGGTCACCCGCCGATCTTATCTGGAAAAAGAAGCGGATACGCGATTTCATTTTGGGGGCGAACGGCAATGGGCGTTTCGACGGTTTGGACTTCTGTCGTTGCGGGCGGGCGGCGCCTTGGGCTCGAGGGAGTATCGCCAAGTCAACATGGGCGCGGGTTATGAAGTCAACGGACTCGGCATTGATTACGTGTTCACGATGCCCCTGGGCGCCGCCGACGATACGGGCAACATGCACAACGCGGCGCTGTCGTTTAAGTTCGGGAGCGCCCTCTCCGAGGACGACCTGGCCGAGGAGCTGAGGGAAGAAAAAGAGGCCCTGGCCCGGGCCCACGAGGCGCAAACCGCGGCCGAATCGGAAGCTGTTTTCATGAAAGAAGAACGCAACAAGCTCGTCAACGAATACGCCACCGAAGTGGAACGGTTAAGGGCCGAACTTGAAATCCTTAAACGGGCCCAACCCACCCCCGTGGTGGTTCCCGCTCAACGGGTGACCTCGGCCGAACGGGAACAGCAAGCGCGAGAAAGGGCCTTGCGTGAATACGCGAATGCGTACGACGCGTCCATGCGGGCCTACAACAAACTGGTGGCCCGGGGCGCCACGTTGACCGAACGGGTCGATTTCTTAACCGGTACTCTGGAAAAGTATAAAAACAAAGGTGTCGACATTTCCGTGGCGCGGGAAGAGTTGGGCGTCGTTAAATCGGAGTTGGCCCAAGTGTCGACGGATTACCGAATCACCATGGACTTTTACCGAAGAACCGTCGCTCAAGGGGCCAACAACGCCGAACGGTTGTCGTTGTTGGAGCGGATCCTAAAAAAATACGCCCCGTCCGGAATCGATTTGTCCGAAGCCCGGCTGGAAATCGACAAAATTAGCGGGGTTAAAAAGGGAGGGAAAAAGTGAGAATCCGGTCCAAAGTGATTCTTTTTGTCCTTTTGTTTTTGACGGTGTCGGGTGCGGCCATGGCGTGGTGTTATCTCAATATCAGACGGGAAGAGGCCGCTTTTTTGGAAAACCGGCGGGCCATGAAAACCCTGGCCGCCCTCACCGACATCGAATATTTTTTGGTTCGCCAAGTGCGCTTGTTGGAAAACTATGTGCTGTTGGGGGACGAATCCGAACGATTGCAGTTGGTTCAGGCGGTCACGCAGACGCGGAAACGGTTGGACGATTGGGACAAGGCCGCCCAGCGGGGTGAATCCAACGGGTCTGAACGGGTGGCTGTTCAACAGGTTCACGAAACCATTGCCAAATCTTCCAACAAAATTCGCGGACTATTGGCGGCAAATAAACGGGTCCAGGCCATGGCGTTAACGGAAAAAGAGTTCACTCCCGTTAGCGCGCGAGCTTTAGAGGCATTCGGATCTATTAAACAAAGAGTTCAAATCGCCAAAGAGGAAGCCGAATCCCGCGTTAGCCTTGAGCTTCGGTTCAGCCACATGGGCCTCCTGGGAGGATTGGGACTCGTTTCGTTTTTTGGACTGGTATCGTTGTTGGCGCTTTATCGAACGGTGATTCGGCCGATTCAAAGCATGAAAAACTGGGCCGACCGGGTCGCCCGAGGAGAAAAGGCGGTTCCCTTGGCCGGATTTAAGGGGGCCAACGAACTGACAGAGTTGGCCCAAAGCATCGGCGAAATGGCCATCCAGCTCACACGGCCCAAAGCCTATCCGCCGCCCCTGCCGACGACTGTGCCCTCAGTCACAAATGCCGCGTCCTTGGCGGCCCCGACACCGGCATCATCTTTGGCCTCGGCCATTTCGCTTGCGGGGGAATCGCCCGCGGCCACGGGCGCATCTCCAAAATCTGTTGCGAGCGGCTCGACCCCCAAAGGGTCCATCCCGCCGACGCCGACAACGGACTCAATAGGACAGGTTTTGCCGGCCCCAACGCCTGAAAAATTATCCGCTTCGCCACCCAAATCGGGGGTTGAGGCGGGTTCAGCCAAGGGTGCCGAGGCGCCTGTCCCCTCGGACGTTAAGGACAGGTTCGAAGTCGCCGTCGACGAGTTCCGCGACCTCCTCACCCAACTTTCCGGAAAACCTCCCGCGAAATAGTTCCCGCAAGCAACACCTATGCGAAGGAAAAATCCGGGGGGGTGGGAGACTCGAAACCCATATGTTTTTTGTTTTTCGGGTGTTGGAATTCCAACTGTTTGGCGTGGAGAAGGGGCCGGTTGCCGGGGGGGCCACCGTAAAGAGTGTCCCCGATCAAGGGGTGGCCCAGGGCGGCCATTTGGACGCGGATTTGGTGGGTTCGGCCAGTCAACGGGCGGACTTCAAGCAGGGTGGCGGGGGGGGCGTGGTCGGGGAACGTTTTCAAAACGGTGTATTCGGTTTCGGACCAGCGGCCGGTTTCGGTGGACATCTTGGATGGGGAAGACCGGGATCGGCCCACCATGGATTTGACCCGTCCGGGGCCCGGCACGATCCCCTGAACCAATGCCAAATAGGATTTCTTCACGGTTCGCTCGGCAAACTGGCGGGACAGATTTTCCGCGGCGGCGGGGTTTTTGGCGATCACCATCACGCCGGAGGTGCCTTTATCCAATCGGTGTACCACGCCGGGCCTGTCGGTGGCGGGCCGTTGGCCGGTGGGGGCCCAGCCGGCGGCCAGTTTGGGCCATAGGCGCTGAATCAACGTGTCGGTCCGGTGCGGCCCCGCCGGATGGACCACCAGCCCCGCGGGTTTGTCCACCACAATAATGTCGTCGTCTTCATACAAGATAGGCACGGTGTCCGTGGCCGCCGGCGGCAACGACGAAAAGGTGGGAACCTGCACCCGCACCCGGTCGCCCTCCATCAACATGCGCCGGGCCGGCGCGTTGACCGTGTTGACAGTGACGGCCCCCTCGTCAATCAATCGTTGAACCCGCGTGCGTGACAGGAGTACCAGCGAACGGGTCAAAAAACGGTCCAACCGTTCCTCCTTACCCGAAAAAACGAACGTTTTCTCTTCGCTCATTTGGTCCGCCGATAAGTCCAGAGTGTAAGTCCGGTTCCTGCGAAGACGATCGCCAGCGCCACCAATCCTGTAGCGGAAAAGAGGCCGATGCCCGCGCCGCGGGCGTCGGCTCGGAAGGGTTCAACAGCCAATCGGGCCAGGCCGGCCAAAATAAGGTAAAGGCCCGCGATCCGGCCTGAACCGATAAATTTAATCGCCTCAGACTTCTGTGATGGCTGGGGTGGCGAAGAGGATCCGATGGGTTTGCCCCAAGGAACGCGTATGAGGACAAAACAGATCAGCAGATTGAGCCCGGCATCGTATAGTTGGGTGGGATGCAACGGGACACCAAGGGGTGCTAAGCTTTCTGAATGGCGAAAGGTGACGGCCCACGGAAAGGCGCAACCGTGTCCGAAACAGCATCCCGCGAACAAACAGCCGATTCTTCCCACCGCTTGACCCAGGGCCGCCGCCGGGGCGAACAGGTCGGCCAAAAACAAGAAAGGAACTTTTTTTCGGCGCGCAAAAATAACCAGGGCTGACAAGGCTCCCAAAAATCCGCCCTGCCACATGAGCCCGCCTTGCCAAATCTTTAACGTGTCCAGCCACGCGCCCGAAAATTCCGACCCGTGAAACACCACATAGAAAATGCGGGCGCCCAGAATTCCGCTGACCACCACCGGCGTCAGCGCGTCGCCGACCAGCGAGGGGGAAAGTCCCGCCTGTTTCGCTCGACGGGTTGCCAGGGCGTATCCGGCCAAAAAGCCCAACGCCGCCAGCAGACCGTAGGTGTGAAGTGTGATCGGTCCCCAGTGAAAGAGAATGGGATACATGGTTTATTTTTTAAAAAGATTTTGAACGAAAAGCAATGTGACTCCCACCGTAATGGCCGAATCGGCCACGTTAAAGGCGGGCCAGTGCCATCCCCGCCAATAAAAATCCAAAAAATCCGTCACGGCGCCAGTGCGAATTCGATCCACCAGGTTGCCCACCGCGCCGCCCCAGACCAAAAGAACTCCCACGGCGGCCCAGGTTCCCTGGCCCGCCAATTCCCGGTGCATTTTGGCCAACAACGCCAATATGACCACCGTCAAGACGATAAAAGCCCCGTTGGAGTCGGCAAACATTCCAAACGCCGCCCCCGTGTTTTGAACGTGGCTTAATGAAAAGAATGGAAGGATCGGGATCGTGTGGCCCAGGGGCATCCGATTTTCCACGACGATCTTCGATATCTGGTCAGTGGCCAATACGGACAAAACAATCAAAAATGACCGCCATCGACCCGACACAATCGAACGGTTCCCGATCGTCGTTGGAGTGGCCTCGCCGTGTAACTTCTCAGGTCCCTCACCCTGCCCTCGAATCGGCGGCTGTGCCGCCCCAGGTGCCGGGAGCTCTGCGACCGGCCTCCCAAGAGGAGAGGGAAATTCTTTGTTTTCCTTCCCCTCTTGGGAAAGGGGCGGATGAGGGCCCTGGGTAGTTGCCTCGCCGTTGGATTTGGGTGTTGGTGGGGGTTTCAATGGGGGGCGGCGGCAACGGATGCGGCGGATTCCGCCTCTCGGCACCGGGGGCACAACCCGTCCGTGAGGTCCCGCCAGATCCAGCATCGCGGACATTTGGATCCCGGAGCCGGTTGAACGCCGATCACGTGGACCGGATCTCCCGATCCGGTGAGCTCGATGTCCACGTGGGCCACGCCCAACACCGACGCCAATTCGTCCGGTAGCAGTTGACACAACGGCGCGTTGCCTTCGTGGATTTTCAATTTGATTGACGCGTCGTTGGCGGCTTTGACCGATCCGGCCTGGCGGGCTTTCTCCACGGCTTCGTTGACTTCTTTTTTGGCCCGTAAAAAATCCGCCATCACAAAAAATTTGCCCGCCGGAAGCCCGACTTTCATCGGGAACGAATTGAGAAACACACTGTCGGCGTTGTCTTCCGCCGCCAACAGGCCCTGCTGGGCCAAGGTTTGCCAGGTTTCTTCAGCGGTAAACGACAACAGCGGCGCCAACGCCCGGGGCAAGGCCCGCGCCAAGTGCCACAGGGCCGTTTGGGCGCTTCGCCGCCGGGGGGAGTCGGCGGTGTCGCAGTACAAAATGTCTTTGCGCACGTCCAAATAGTATTCGGATAAGGTGTTGATGCAAAACTGGTCCGCCAGCGCCGCCGTCACCAAATGAAACTCGTGGGCGTTGTAATTTTTTGTGATTTGGTCCAACAGCTTGTTGAGCGCTCCCAAGACCGCCAAATCCAGAACCTCCATTTTGTCCGTTGAAACCACATGTCGGGAAGGAACAAAATCCCCCAAATTGCCCAACAGAAATCGCAACGTGTTGCGGATTTTTCGGTAGGTGTCGATCACTCGGTTTAAAATGTCCTGGGACAAGCGGACGTCCTCGCGATAATCCGTCACCGCCACCCACAGCCGGACAATGTCGGCGCCGTATTTTTGAACCAGTTCCTGGGGTGCGATCACGTTTCCCACGGATTTCGACATGGCCCGACCCTGCCCGTCGAGAACAAACCCATGGGTCAGCACGCGCCCGTAAGGAGGTTGGCCCGTGAGCGCCACCGCCGGCAACAACGACGTTTGAAACCAGCCCCGGTGTTGGTCCGACCCTTCTAAATACAGAACGTCCGATCGGTTGACGCCTTTGGTTTCCGGCCGTTGGCCCAAGACGGACACCCACGACACGCCCGAATCGAACCACACGTCCAAAATGTCTTCTTCCCGTTTAAAAACGGTGTGGCCGCATTTTGCGCAGGGTGTGGCGGCGCCAACCCCAAAATAAGAAGGCTCTTTTTCATACCACACGTTGCTTCCATGCAGGCGAAACGCTTCCAGGACGTTGGCAAACACGGTTTTGTTCTTAAGCGGTTCACTGCACCCGGCGCATAAAAATAGGGGGATCGGCGTTCCCCAAAACCGTTGGCGTGACAGGCACCAGTCCGGCCGGGTTTTGAGCATGCCCACGATCCGCTCTTTGCCGTAATGGGGGATCCATTCCACCCGGTCCACGCTGTTCAACAGGTCAGCGCGCAGGGTGTCGGTCACTTTCAGAAACCACTGTTTCGCCGCTCGAAATAGGATAGGATTTTTGCACCGCCAACAGTGGGGGTAACTGTGGGAGACGTTGGTCTCTTTTAACAAGAGATGGGATTTGGCCAACCGCTCGATGATCAACGGGTTGGATTCCCAAACGGATTTCCCGGCCAGGTCGTTGGGCAGTACCTCGGGTGAAAACCGTCCTCGATCGTCCACCGGCGACAGCACAGCGAGCCCGTAAGATTTTCCCGCCGCGTAATCGTCTTCGCCGTGGCCGGGCGCGATGTGCACCACGCCGGTTCCTTCCGATGAGGACACAAACTCCGCCAACAACCCCTGGGAGTCGTTGTTGTTAATGGGATTTTTGGCCACGAGGCCTTCCAGAGCCAGCCCGTCCACGGCCGGGGTGTCGACTTTGCCTCCGCCGATCAGTTCTTCCAGCACGGCCCAGCCGGGGTCGCCTACCAAAAAGCGTTCGGGGGATTTGGGGGATTCCCAAATGCGGTATCGCCCTTCCGGATGAAACGCCAATCCCACGTTGGCTGGCAACGTCCAGGGTGTCGTGGTCCAGATGAGAACGTTCACTTTTTTGCCGTGCAGGCGCGCCAATTTTTGGGCGTCGTCGTTGGACGGCCATTCGACCACCGGAAACTTAACGAAAATGGACGTGGACGTTTTATCGGCGTATTCCACTTCGGCTTCGGCCAGGGCGGTTTCACAGTGGGGGCACCAATACACAGGCTTGCGGTCTTGGACCACATGGCCCTTTTCTAAGAGATCAAAGAACGTTTTGGCAATGCCCGCTTCGTAGTCGGGTGAAAGGGTTTTGTAGGGGTGGTCCCACTCGCCCAAGATGCCCAGGCGTTTGAACTCGCGCCGTTGGATGTCGATCCAGTGTTCGGCGTAACGGGCCGCTTCCTGGCGAAAGGCCACCCGACCCACTTTTCGTTTGTCCCACCCTTTTTCTTTCATGAGCTGATGTTCGATGGGCAACCCATGGCAATCCCAGCCGGGAATGTAGGGAGACCGCCGGCCGAGTAACGACTGATATTTAACGATGAAATCTTTTAGGATTTTGTTGAGGGCATGGCCCACATGGATGGCCCCGTTGGCGTAGGGGGGGCCGTCGTGCAAAACCGCGGGCGGAGCCCCGGCGTTTTTTTCCTGTACGCGGGCGTAAACCCGCTGTTTTTCCCAGCGGGCCAAAAGGTCGGGTTCCCGAAGAGACAGATCCGCTTTCATGGGAAACGCCGTCTTCGGCAAATGAACGTTGTATTTCATGGAGGAAGAAAGATCGGTTGAGGTCCAGCTCCCCCCCGGTCGCCCCCGAGTGGGGGCAGACGCGGGGGCGCGGTCTTCAGGGGATCGTTTCCATCACATCTTCCAGCTCTTCTTCAGTTCGGCCGGAGATTTCCACGGTTTTTTCTTTGCCTTTTTGGCCGCGGACAATTTTGACGCTCCGGTTTTTGACTTCGAAGAATTCTGCCAGGAAGTTGGTCAATTCGGCGTTCGCTTTGCCGTCAATGGCTGGGGCGGCGACTTTGACGCGAACGGTGGACCCGATACGGCCCACCACTTCGCTTCGGACGGCTTTCGGTATCACTCTCACACGGATGATCATGTTTTCATCTCCTTATCGAGCGTAGAAAGTTCTTTTGAACGTCGGCACGCGGCCGCCAACGCGTCTTTAAACAATGTGTCCATCGCCCGGCCCGTCAAAACCTTCAACGCCGCTTCCGTTGTGCCTCCCGGGCTGGTCACGCGCCGGCGCAGTTCCCCGGCCGGGTCGGACGATTCCGCTAACATTCGTCCCGCTCCCCACACGGTCTGACGGGCCAAAGCATCGGCCAAAGGAGCGGGCAACCCCAGGGCCGTCCCCGCCGCGACCAAACATTCGGCCAAATAAAAAACGTACGCCGGTCCCGAGCCCGAAAGAGCCGTCACGGCGTCCATGTGGGATTCCGTGGTTTTCCACACTTTTCCCAGCGTGGATAAAATCGTTACAGCGGCTATTTCCTGCGATCGTCGGGCATGCCGTCCCAAACAGTAAACCAGGGCGCCGGCCCCCATCAGGGCCGGCGTGTTGGGCATTACCCGCACAACGCCAACCCGGCCGAGGACCGCCTCAATCTGCTTCGTTTGAATCCCCGCCGCCACCGACATGACCCACCCGTCGGGGCTCAGAAGCCCACCCACCTCTTTTAACAACTCGGGAACTTGCTGGGGTTTGACACACAAAACCAACGCTTGCGCCCAGCGGGCCACGGCCTGATTATCGGCGGCGGTTCTGACCGCATATTTTTTCCCCAGCAGGGCCCATTTTCGGGCATCCACGTCGGTTACCGTGATAGACCGGGCCGCCAACGCTTTGGAAGAGACGATCCCCGCCACCAGGGCCGTGCCCATGTTGCCGGCACCCACAACACCCAGCCGAAGTTTCATGCCCGCGCTCCAAAAAGGGCGGTTCCGATCCGTACCATGGTGCTTCCCTCTTCCACGGCCACCTCAAAATCCTGGGACATTCCCATGGACAAAATGGGACGAGCAACGGAAAACGCACCGATATTCTTTTCAAAAAGCGATCGCAAAGAAGCAAAATAAGGACGTGTTTGTTCCGGGTTCTTAAAATGGGGAGCTATTCCCATCAGGCCCTCGATTCTAAGAAAGGAGAGCCGAACGGCTCTTTCAAGGAACGGCGCCAGGTGATCGGGCGGAAGGCCCATTTTTCGGGCCTCATTGGAAATTTTAATTTCGATCAAACAGCTCACGGGCTGAGCGCGCCGTTCGCCTTCCTGGGCCAACAGTTCAGCCAGTCTGAGGCTGTCGACCGACTGAATGCAATCAAACAACTCCACTGCCCGACGGACCTTGTTGGTCTGCAAATGCCCGATCAGGTGCCAGCGAGGAACCTGTTCCGGGGGCAAAAGATCCGCCAGGAACTTTTTTTTCTGGACGGTTTCCTGAACCCGGCTTTCCCCAAACTGCCGAATTCCCAAATCCATGGCTTCTTGCATCCGTTCGGTTGAAAGGGTTTTTGTGACCGCTAAAATTTCCACTTCGTCCCGCGCCCGTCCAGCGCGTTGTGCCGCGCCGGCCAACCGTTCGTTGATCGAATCCAAAGCCCGCGCAAAGGTCGTGGCCGCTTTGTTATTTTGCATGATAGTAATACTTTATATTACAAAATTTGGCATCAATCCGCAACGTCTTGCCACATGGAATGGAATATGGTTAACTTTGTTCCTCACGAAATCGATTTGACATTAAAGGAGACAACTGACAATGAAAATCACAAAAGATCTGTTCTTTTTGCCTTTATCCTTGGCTGTCTTTGGAGTGTTGTTGTCCGGCTGTCCCAAAGCCAAGGGCCCGGCTGTGGAGCCGGAAAAAGCAGAAGAGATTCAAGCCGAGGTGGAACCCGCTCCCGCCCCTCTGGGCCCCACCCTCAATATCGGGACCGAGTTCTCCGGAGCGCCCGGCGTGTTGGCGGCGGTAAATTTTGACTACATGAGCGCCGAACTGAGCCCCGAAGCGCGGGCTGCCTTGAAAAAAAACGCCGCGACTTTGAAAGCGGTTCAAAAAGCCGCGTCGGGTCTGAAAGTGCGCGTGGAAGGCCACTGCGACGATCGGGGCACGCTGGAATACAACATGGCCTTGGGTGAGCGGCGCGCTAAAGCGGTGAAGGACTATTACGCCACGTTGGGCGTCGCCAAGTCGTCGTTGGACACTCTTTCTTACGGTGAAGAGCGGCCCGTTTGTTCCGAAGCCGCCGAGGATTGTTGGGCGCGCAATCGTCGTGGTGAAACGACGGTGAAAGCCTCCCAGCCGATTGTTGTCCCTGTCCCGTAAAAAAGCGGGTTCCTATTACACGGCGCGTTTTGTAAGGGCATGGCGGGCCCGCCTGACATGAAAATTAAAGTAAGTTGGTGTGGGCCGTTCGTCTGGACCGTGGTCTCCCTTGCGTTGTCGGGTTGTTTGGCCACGACCCAGGAAATTGCCGATTTGCGGGGCGACATTGTCCGTCTTCAATCGTCCTTGGCGGAGCAACAAAAAAACCAAGGCGATTTTCAGGCTCTGCTGAAAGAAAACCAAGAGACCCTTCAGGGCAACCAGGCCGACCTGTCCGCAAAAATGGAAGAGTTGACTTTGAAGTTAGAGGCTCTTTCGTCGCAGTTGGTGGAATCCGATAATCACATGACCAGTTTGGCGTCGAGGATCGACGATTTGGACAAGAACACGTCGAACCGGCTTGACGCGGTGGTCAAAACGGTGGAGGGGGTTAAATCGATTCCCGCTCCGTCCCCTTCCAGGCTGTATCAAGCCGGGGCCAACGAGTTTTCCAAACGCCGGTACGATCAGGCCCTTCAGATCTTTCAAACTTATATGGACCATTACCCGGATACTGAAAAAGCTCCCGTGGCCCAATTCAACATGGGGGAATGTCATTTCGCGTTAAAAAGCTGGGATGAGGCCCTGGCGGCGTTCAATGAGGTGGTCGCCCAATATCCTAAATCCGGGACGGTGCCATCGGCACTTTTGCAGAAGGGGTTAACCCTGGAACAGCTTGGAAAAACCTCGGAAGCGATCGGAATTTTCGACAGTGTGCGTAAAAAGTACCCCCATCGAAAAGAGGCCCAAAGGGCGCACGAGAGACTAAAGGCCTTGCGCGGGGATAAAGACGACCAGGCTCCCAAACCGAAATCCGCCGCGAAACCAAAACCCAAACCCGCACCGCCGAAAAAAACCGCACCGTAAGGATCCGTTCGCCCCATGGAAATTCACCGTTGGATTTTTCTTTTCTTTTTTTGCGTTCCGTTGAGGGCGGACAATTCTTTGTATTTGGAGTTGTCCTCCAAGGGAAGCAAAATGGATTTGGGCGTGGCGGCGATCAAGACCGATCGTTCCGTGCCCCCGTCCGTCCAAGCCGGGGAGCTGTTCGAGACCCTTAAAAAAGATTTAACGTTTACGGGTTTGTTTACGTTGGTCGAAGGGGGGCCTTCCGAACCGGGATCCAAATTCGCCGGGGAGTGGTCGCGGCTGGGCGCGACTGTGGTGTGCCGGGGATCCGTGGAAAAGGCGATGTTCGGGCGAATCCAATTTTCGGGCGAATTGCGCGACGTGAACACAGGCCTGGTGGTGCTTTCAAAGAAATTCGTTTTCGAGGAAGCGGCCGCCCGCTTGGCTCACCGATGGGCGGACGAAATCGTTCGCTATTTCACAGGCCAACCCGGGATTGCTTCCAGCCGAGTCGTTTTTGTCAACGACGCGACCGGAAAAAAAGAAGTCTGCGTGGCCGACGCGGACGGCGGAAACTTTCAGCGGTTGACCAACGACCGGTCCATTGCGTTGTTTCCGAAACTGTCTCCCGATGGGGCGTGGATCATTTTCACCTCGTTTCGAGAGGGACGACCGGCCATTCACCGCATGCGTTCGGACGGAAGCGAGCGCACGGTGCTGTGTCGGTTCGAGGGGCTTAACTCCGCCGCGGCCTGGATGCCCGATGGAAAATCAATCGTGGCCACGTTGTCGGACGGGCGCTCGCCCAACCTGTACCAAGTCGATTTGGACGGGAACATTCTTCACACATTGACACAATCGCCCGCGGTGGACACCGCGCCCACGGTTTCGCCCGACGGTCTGAGGATCGCGTTCACGTCGGACCGCCCCGGCACGCCGCAAATCTATTTGATGGACGCCACGGGCGCTCAGATCCGCCGGGCCACCAACGGGTCCCAGGCCGATTCGCCCCATTGGTCGCCGTTGGGCCACCTGGTGGTGTTTACCCAGTTGGAAAAGCGGTATTTCGATCTGTGGACGTTGGAAGTGGCCACCGGCCGATTGTCGCGTCTGACGTTCGGTGAGGGCGATAACGAAAACGCCTCGTGGTCCCCGGATGGCCGGCATGTCGTTTTTTCCAGCACCCGGGGCGGACGGCCGGAACTGTGGGTGATGGGCGCGGACGGATCGTCCCCTCGGCGGTTCAGCTCGATTCCCGGACGAAGTTTTACCCCCCATTGGGGATTTTAATCAAAGGACCTTTTATGATATGCAAAGATTTTTTGTCCATGGCGGATTTGACCGCCGACGAAATCGCCGCTCTGTTGGCCGACGCGGCGCGGCTCAAAAAAAATCGGCGACCGTCGGAGACGTTGGCGGGGAAAAGTTTGGGAATGATTTTTCAAAAGCCGTCCACGCGCACGGCGGTGTCCTTTGCGGTGGCCATGTATGAGCTGGGCGGGATGGCCCTGACGCTGAGCGAGCAACAGCTTCAATTGAAACGGGGTGAAACCTTGGCCGACACGGCCCGCACCTTGTCCCGGTATTTATCCGGAATTATGATCCGCGCCCATCGGCACGACGACGTGGAGGTTTTGGCCCGTTACGCCGATGTGCCCGTCATCAACGGATTGACAGACCGGGAACATCCCTGCCAGGTGTTGGCGGATTTGTTGACCGTGATGGAGGGATTTCACTTGAAAAATGTGGCCGGGCTTAAAAAGCTGTCCATCGCTTATGTGGGCGACGGCAACAACATGGCCCAGTCTTGGTTGTTGGCGTCGGCGTTGTTGGGGCTGGAGCTGACGGTGGCGTCCCCGAAGGGCTACGCTCCGGCGGTGGGTGTCCAACGTCAGGCGGCCGCGTTGTCGGCCCGATCGGGCGGGCGGATTCGGTGCGTCGTGGATCCTCTAGACGCGGTGGCGGGGGCGCATGTGGTTTACACCGATGTGTGGACATCCATGGGGCAGGAGTCGGAGGCTGTTCAACGCCGAAAAATTTTCAGGCCTTACCAGGTCAACGACGCCCTGTTGAAACGAGCCGATCGCAGGGCCATCGTTTTGCATTGCCTGCCGGCCCACCGAGACGAAGAAATTACCGCCGGGGTCTTGGAAGGCCCTCAATCCATGGTGTTTCAGCAGGCCGAAAATCGTCTGCACGTTCAAAAGGCCGTCTTAACTAAGTTTTTGGCTTGTCGGCCGGGATAAACGTGATTCGATCCTTGGGACGAATTCGGCCCGCCGTTTCCCCCACGGCGTTCGTTCATCCGTCAGCGGAAGTGATCGGCCGGGTGTCCCTGGGTGACGGCGCGTCCGTGTGGCCCGGCGCGGTTCTGCGCGGGGACATCGAAAAGATTTCCGTCGGTGCCGGCTCGAACATTCAAGACAACGCGGTGGTTCACACCGATCGAGGCGTTCCCGCCGTGGTGGGTCGCAACGTGACCGTCGGTCACGGCGCTATTTTGCATTCGTGCCACATCGACGACGGCGCGTTGATCGGCATGGGGGCCGTGGTGTTGGGAAAAGCCGTGGTGGGCCGCGGGTCTTTGGTGGGCGCGGGTTGCGTGGTGCCTCCTGGGGCGCGAATCCCTCCCGGTCATCTGGCCTTGGGCATCCCGGCCCGGTCGGTTCGCCCTCTGCGCCGCCGCGAAATATCCGACATTTCAAAAAACGCCCTTCGTTACCTCCGTCTCGCCACTCTTCACAAAGAAAAATAAATATTTATTCGCTACAATGACCCCGTTGTCTGAGCCTTAGGGGGTGTTCAAATGCCCGGTCCTCGGGAACTGTTGATCGATTCGGTGAAAGCGCTGGAACGCCAGACCGCGGGGTTTCATATTTTGGGAGAGTTTGTGCGGTCCGCCGAGCCCGTGGAGCAGGTGGTTCAGGACCTGCTCGGAAAAGTGTTGGAACTGGTGGGGGCCGATGCCGGGGCCATTGCGATGGCCGATGAGACCAACGACGTTTTTAATTTCGCCGCTTTCCGCTGGGCCAACCAAACATCCGGTTCCGTCGCGGCCAAAGAAAAAGCCCTGCGTCTATTTCGCGTCCGTTTAACCGAGGGCGTCGTCGGCCAGGTGTTTCAAAACCGGGAACCCTTGATCCTTCCGGACGTTTCCAAAAATCAATCGTTTCGCAAAGACATGGCCGACGCGGCCGACTATCACGTCAACAATTTGTTGGCCGTGCCCATTCAAACCGAATCCCGACGCTTGGGTGTTCTTGAACTCTTTAACAAGACGCCGCGGGGAACCTTTTCTTCCGCCGACATGGAGCTGGCCGTTAGTTTGGGCCGGCAAATCGCGTTGGTGTGGGAAACGCTCGCGTTGCGTCATCCGGCCTCGAACGGCGGCGCGGGGTCCGCTCCGTCCTCGGACGAACTGTTGGAAGCCCGGCGGGCCGCCCGGGATGCCCAATCCCAGTTGAAAGAAACCCAACGGTTGTTGGACACGGCCGTGCGATCGCGCGAACACGATGTCCGCCGCTTGCAGGCGCTCTCGGAAGAGTTGGAGCGGGTGCAGGCGTTGGCCGACGCGGCCACCCCGGCCCAACAAATTTTAAGACTGCTTCATTCCGTGGAGCCGATCGCTTTTGCGTTGTCGCCGACGGCGCTGATGAAAAACGCGTCGGAACTGTGCGCCCGGCTGGTCAACGCCCACACCGTCCACTTTTTTCTCTGGAATGAGGCCCACCAGACACTGTCGTTGGGACACAGCACAGCGGCGTCCGGCGAGGGGCAACCGATACCCCTGTCGTTTAAAAAGGGCGAAGGGCTGGCCGGTCGCGCGGCGGACGGGACCGACGTCATTCGGGTGGACGACGCCGCCCATGATGAGCGCGTATCCGCCGCGATTGATGGATTAGCGGGCGTGGCCCCTCAATCTCTTCTGGCGGCGCCCCTGGCCGTGAACGGCCGGGTGCATGGGGTGCTTGAAGCGGTCAACCGTGTCGACGGTCAAGCGTTTTCGTCGGCGGAAGAAGTGTCTTTGTCTGGGTTAGCGGTCTTAACCGCCGCCGCTCTGGAAAAAGCCATGGCACACCAAAAGTGGGTGGACTTATCCCGGTCTGCCGTGGCCTGTTTGGCGGATTTATTATCGTCTGGTCCCGCCCCCCGGCCGGGGGGCGACGGCCGCTCTTCCAGCGATCGTTTTCGTCGGAGGGTCGCGGCGGTGGCCGGGGCGGTGGGTCTTTCGGCGGACGAACAATTCGACGCGGAATGGGCCGCTCTTTTGTGTCGGGTGGGCCGGCTCGAGGGGTTCGCACGCGCGGTTCCGTTGGCCGGGGCTGTTTGTGTCGTGAGGTCCATTCAAGAGCGGTGGGACGGCACTGGCGAGCCCGACAAGAGGGCTGGGGAGTCCATCCCCTTCGCGTCGCGGGTTATCGCCGTTGTCAAAAAGTTGGACGACTTAACCTCTGGAATGGATGGCCGTGCGCCGCTGTCGCTTGCGCAAGGGGTTAAAGAATTGGAATCCGCCGCCGGAACTCAATTCGATGCGGCCTGCGTGGAAGCTTTGGCCCGGTGGGTTCGGGCCGGAGGATGGGAAAACCCCTGAAGCGAAAACTCTCACGGGCCGTTCCCGGAAAGGCTCGGCCCCGCCTCCTTCCTTTGTTTTCTAAAAAATCCCTCTCCTCGAACTATCTCATCGTTTTGTCCACCGTTCCTAACGGCCCCACGGCTCGGCGGTTGGCTAAATTACTAGTCAGCGAGCGATGGGCCGCTTGTGTGAACGTGATGGGCGGCGTCCAATCGATTTACCGTTGGAAAGGAGCGGTGGAATCGGCCCGGGAATATTTGCTGATCGCCAAAACCACACGACGTCGCTTCGCCGCTCTCCAGGCTCGTTTGGCCGCCGCGCATCCTTATGAAGTTCCCGAAATCATGGCGGTGCCCCTGGCGGATGGCCTGGCCCAATACTTTTCCTGGATTTCTGAAAACACATCTCCCTTGTCGAAAAAAGCGAGGTCCCGATGAAAAAGCATTTTGTCAGCGGTATGGCGGCGCTCTCTTTGGCGTTGTCGTTAAACGCGGGGCGCGAGCCGGTCAACGGCGCCGCGCCGTCGGAGGGGCGGGTCCCCAACGAAATCGTGGTGCGGTTTAAATCAGCCCGGTCCATGGGCCTTCCGCCCCGGGTTCGGCGATCGGCGGTGGCGGGACTGCAAAAGGTTTCCCCGGGCACCCGGGCCGTTCACTCCCAGGTAGGGGCCCGTGAAGTCCGACGGGTGCTTCGCGCCGAGACCGGCGTTCCCCAAAAAATGCGTCGGCGCGCGGCCCGCCGGGGGCAGGCTTCGCGCGTGGATCTGAGTCGGGCTGAATCGTTTCGGGACGCTTTGGATCGCACGGCGGTTATTTCCATTGATCCCAAAGAAGATCTGGGCCGTGTTCTGAACGCCTATCGGGGGTTGCCCGATGTGGAGCAGGCCGACTTCAACCGGATCTATTCGGTCCAATGGACGCCCAACGATCCGTCCTACGGGCAGTTGTGGGGCTTAACCAAGGTCGACGCGTCCGCCGCCTGGGACCTGTCGACGGGGACCGGCGTGGTGGTGGCTGTCGTGGACACGGGGGTCGACTTTTTTCATCCGGACCTGTCGGCGAACATGTGGGTCAATGGCGACGAAGTGCCCGGCAACGGGGTGGACGACGACCAAAACGGGTTTGTCGACGATGTTCGGGGCTGGGATTGCGTGGCCGAAGACAACTCGCCCTCGGACGTGTACGGTCATGGTTCCCACGTGGCGGGCACCATCGCCGCGGTGGGCCACAACGCCGTGGGCGTGGTGGGCTTGAGCTTTAACGCGCGCGTGATGCCGGTGAAGGGGTTGAACGATTACGGAAGCGGCACCAGCGCCGATCTGGCCCAGGCCCTGATCTACGCCGCCGACAACGGCGCCCAGGTCATCAACAACAGTTGGGGCGGCCAAGGGACCGACCCTCTCATCGAATCCGCCGTGGCCTACGCGGTCAGCGCGGGAGCCGTGGTGGTGGCGGCCGCGGGCAATAGCAATGTCGACGCGCAAACTTTTTACCCGGCCCGGTTGCCGGGCGTGTTGGCGGTATCGGCTTTCGACGCGGCTGACCAGAAGGCCTCTTTTTCTAATTTCGGGACACGCATCGACGTGGCGGCCCCCGGCGTTTCCATTTTATCGACTTACAAGGGCGGATATTCGTCCCTGAACGGTACGAGCATGGCGGCGCCCCACGTGTCCGGGTTGGCGGCGCTCATTTTGGCGCAACATCCCGACTACACCGCGTCCCAGGTTCGGCAGGTGATTCGTCAGTCGGCCGACGATGTGGGACCACCGGGGCCCGACATCGATTCCGGGGTTGGCCGTATCAACGCGCGCGCCGCGATGGTCGCCGTTCCCGCGTCGCCCGACGCGACGCCGCCGCTGGTGTCCGTGCAAACTCCCGCGCCCGGCGCGGTGTTGTCGGGGCCAACGGTGCTGGCGGGTACCGCCTCCGATAATGTCGGCGTGGTCAAAGTGGATGTTTTGTTGGACGGCCAATTTTTGGGTGTCGCCGCCGGATTGACGGCCTGGACCTATCTGTTCGATCCTCTTCCTTACAGCGGCAACCCGGTCCTCACGGTGCGCGCCTGGGACGCGGAGGGAAACGTTGGGTCGGCGTCGGTCCCTGTCTCTTTGGTCGACTCGGGCCGGGCCGTCTATTCCAGCCTTCACAATGCGCCGGCTTGCTTTACGCCAGGATCCGTCTGCGATTCCGGAACGCTTTTGCGGGGCCGCGGTTTGATCGCCGGGGGCGCCGAACCGAACTCACCCAACACCTTGTTCACTTCCTGCGCCGACGGCAACAATGGGTCTTTTCATTATGACGAATCCAACGATCGGATCCGAATTTACACCGTTGACGGGTCCACCCTGGCCCCGGGATCTCTTGTGCGCGTGGACGCGACGGTGTGGGCCTACACGGCCACCACGGACATCCTGGATCTCTATTCGGCGGCCGATGCCGGGACCCCGTCGTGGCAGTGGGTGGCCAGCGTTCCGGCCGCGACAAATGGCGCGCAAACCTTGTCGGCCACGTTTGTTTTGCCCCAGGGATCAACGCAAGCCGTGAGGGCGCGGTTTCGATACGGCGGGGCCGCCTCGCCCTGCGGTGCAGGCGTTTATGACGATCACGACGACCTGGTGTTCGCCACCCTCAACGCCGTTTCATCCAAACCCGTGGTGTCCATAGCGACCCCGCCAGAAGGAGCCCTGTTGTCCGGATCTTCCCTGTGGTCCGGTTTGGCCCAGGACAACTCGGCTCTGGCCCATGTCACGCTCTCTGTGGACGGACGCAAATGGAAAACACTGGCGGGCGCCGGTCCCGCCGCCGTCTCTTCCTCCGATCGAATCCCCGCCGCCGAAACCGAGGAAGGTCATCCGTTGGTGGCGTTTTCCACGTGGTCGTATGTCTTCGACACCACTCAATTGGACAACGGTCTTCACACGTTTCGGGTGGACGCGGTGGACAACGAAAACAACCTCACGTCATCGACCCGCACGTTTTCCACCGATAACGGCGCGCTCATGGCCGTGTTTAATTCCGGATTGGGCGCGCCGGAATGTTCGGTCTTGGGAGCGGCGTGCGCCTCGGGCGGACGGTTGGAAGGACGTGACACTATCCACGGGGGGTTTCCGGAACCCAACCAACCCAACACACTCTCGGTGACGCCGTGTCCGGACGGAACGACCGGTTCTTACCGCGCCGACGAATCGTTGGATTGGATCCGCGTTTCGTCGGTGGACGGGACTCCTTTGGCTCCGGGCAAACAGGTCCGTTTGGACGCGCGGGTGTGGGCGTTCTCTCCGGGCGCGAACTTTTTGGATTTGGCGTATGCGCCGGACATTTCGGCTCCCGCGTGGGTGCCCGTGGGGACACTCGGCGTAGCGGGTTCGCGCCTGCAGGTTGTTTCCACCACGTTCACGTTGACGTCGGGCGGGGCGCGCCAAGCGGTGCGGGGGGTGTTCCGGTACCAAGGCGCTCCTTCGCCCGGCGGATGCGTGGCGGGCGGTTACAACGATCACGACGATCTGGTCTTTGCCGTGCTCCGGCCTCCGCTTGCGCCCGCGGCATCGTTCTCCAAACCGGGCGTGGATACCTTGACGTTGTCGTGGGCTCCCTCTTCCGCGGGCGATCCGGCCACGGGATTTCGTTTGGATCTTTCCACCGGCCCGTTTTTTGTCCCCTTGTTGCCCGGATTTAACGACACGGACTTCGGTTCCCAAAGGGCCACGGAACTGTTGTCGTTGACGCCCAAAACCACGTACTACGCCCGCGTCAGGGCTTATAACAGCGCCGGGGTTTCGCCCCACAGTCTCGCAGCGATCGGCGTGACGTGGGGTCGTCCAGACCTGGTGGTGTCCCGGGCGGGCGTTGCGCCTTACGCCATGCAAGCGGGCGCGTCTTTCAACATCAACATCGAGTTTAAAAATATCGGTGAAGGTCCATCGGAGCCCGACCTTAATTTTCAGGCTTTTTTGGACGCGCAAACGGCACCGTCTTGGGGCGCGTTCACGCCTCTCTTGGATCCCGGTCAGACATTCAATTGGACGTTCCGGGGAATCGCGCCGCCGGAGGGGATTCATTCCATCAAAATTCTCGCGGATGCTGTGAACCAGCAAACTGAACTGGACGAGTCCAATAACCTGGGGTTTGCCCATTTTGTCGTGGACGCCACACCCCCCACCGTGACGTGGGTTGAACCGGCGAATAACGCCACGATCAGCGGCGTGGCCCCGCTGACCGTGGAAGCCGGAGACGGTCTTTCGGGGATCGACCGGATCGTGTTTGTGGACGGCAACGTTGTGTTGTCAACGGTCACGGCGGCCCCATTCACCTACCCCTGGGACCTGGCGGGGGTGTCGCCCGGGACGCATGTCGTGGCCGCAAGGGCTCAAGACCGGGCCGGCAACGTTACCGTTAGTTCCGTGACGGTTCAGGTTGTTGGGCCTCATTTCGCCCAGGTGCTTTCCGTGACGAGTGTTCCAGCGACAATCGTTCAGCGGCAGGTTCTTCCGGCGCAGGTGACTGTGCGAAACACGGGGTTTAACCCGTGGTCCGCCGCGGGAGGCTACCAACTCGGCTCCGTGGATCCCGTTGACAACACGGTGTGGGGATTGTCCCGGGCGAGCCTATTGGCCGGGGACAATGTGGTTTTCGGCGGGACCAAAACGTTTTCGTTCACGTTGAGGGCGCCCGCCGGGGTTGGCACGTATCCGTTGGCGTGGCAAATGCGTAAAGATGGGGTTCCCCCCTTGTATTTTGGGGAGAAGGCGTGGAACAATTCGTTTGTTGTCGTTGCGGATACGGCCCCGCCCACAATTCCCCCGGGGCCGGTTTTGAAGGGACCCTCGCCGACCACGTTGTTGTTGACGTGGGGAGCCGCGTCGGACTTGGCGGGCATTGCGGCGTATCGTCTGGATGTGTCGGCGGATCCGTTTTTCTCCGTTCTTTTGCCGGCCTATAACAATCTGTCGGTGGGAACCAGCCGGTCCCGATCGATCAGCGGGTTGGCTCCAGGAACCACCTATTGGGCCCGGGTCCGGGCCGTGGATCCCAACGGCAACGTGTCCGAAAACGCCGTCGCCTTGCCCTTGGCGACATTGTTGACGGCCGATGCGACTGCGCCTGTGGTGTCGATTTCGTCGCCCGCGGCCGGTCAACGGATCACGGGGTCCATCACGGTTGCGGCGGTGGCCAGCGACAACGTCGACGTGGCCAGCGTTGCCTTTTGGGTGAACGGCGTTTTAAAAATCGTGGACACCTCGTCCCCGTTTAGTTACGCATGGAACCCGTCCACCGCGTCCGACGGCCCTTACGTTATTTCAGCGGTCGCCTCGGATTACGCCAACAACCGGAGCACAGCGACGGTGGCCGTGACCTTGGCGTACGACCGCACGCCCCCCACCGTGCCCGGCAATCCTCGGTTGGTCAATCCCACGACGAACCGGCTCACGTTCGCCTGGGACGCCGCCACCGACAACGAGGCGGTTATAGGATACCGAATCGACGTTTCCACCGTGTCGGACTTTTCGACCCGTTTGGCCGGTTACAATAACCTGGCGGTGGGCAAGGTCCTTAGCCGGTCGGTGTCGGGTTTGGCCGCCGGGACAGCCTACCACGCCCGGGTGCGGGCATACGACAAGAACAGCCTATTGTCCGATACCAGCGCGACCGCCACGGCGTTCACAAAATCCGCCACGGTGTCTGCCGCGGCCGTGGATTTCGGGACTGACGAGCCATTGGCCTTGGGTCGACTCTATTGCGTTCCTCACCCGGTGCCGGATGGGGCGGCCACGTTTCATATGGAAGTGGGATCGGCCGACCGGGTGTCGGTCCGGGTTCAACGATTGTCCGGCGAAACGGTGTTCGAAAGCGACAGCGCCGTCGCCGTGCGAACGACGGAAGGGAAAACCGCGTTTGAACTGCGGTGGAACACCGATGGTCTTTCGTCCGGCGCGTACCTGTGGTCGGTGGAAGCGCACAAAGGCGCAGAAAAAGTCCGCGCTACCCAAAAAATCGTCGTGCTCCGGTGAACGAGAAACCGGAACCGTTTGTGTTGGCGTCCGGGTCTCCCCGGCGCAAAATATTGTTAAAGAAAGTGGTCCCGCGGTTTCTCGTTCGGGTCAGCCAAGTGCCGGAACCTCCGCCGCGTGCCGGGGTTGACGTGAAACGGTATGTGATGGAGTTGGCTCGACAAAAAGCTCTTGCCGTGGCTCGGAGCGTTCCGCGCGGTCTCGTGTTGGGGGCGGACACGGAGGTGGTTCGGCGGGGAAAAGTGTATGGCAAACCCACCGATGCGGCCGATGCCCGGCGCATGTTGTCGGACTTAAGCGGCAAGTGGCACGACGTTTACACCGGTCTGGCGTTGGCGGTTCGGCCCGGCCGGAGGGTGTGGACCGATGTGTTTCGGACGCGGGTTAAAATGCGGTCTTTTTCAAACGCGCAATTGGATCGGTGGTCGAAAAAGAATCACGACAAGGCCGGCGCCTACGCCGCGCAGGCCCGGGGAAACCCGTTTGTCGACCGTTACAAGGGCGAATACGAAAACGTCGTGGGACTGCCGTTGCGGGGTTTGAGGTCTTTGCTTAAAAAAGTTACGGGGTAACCGGCGGGGGCGCTACGGGGGCCGCGGGGGCTTTGGGCCCCTCCAGCTTGCTCAGCAGAACTTTAACTTTCAGGCGGGTGCTTTGGTCGCTGTACCATTCTTGAAGGGCGGCCTGCATTTCTTGGCGGCGCACGTTGTCTTGAAATCCGTCGGGATTTTCCAGTATCTTCTTGCGATCCTCTTCCCCGGCTTGGGCCAAAGCCGCCTGGAGTTTGGCGGGGTATTCCAGCGATGAGATCTTGATTCCCGACGCCATGATGAACTGGGCTTTTTGGGCCATCAACTGGCGGCGTTGGTCCGCCTCAAAGTCTTCCACCTTCAACCGCAGACGTCCCAAGACGTCCCGGTAAAGTCCCACATCGAACCGGCCTTCTTTTTGGAACGCCGGAATGTGTTGGATCGTTTGGGCCAGTTCCATGTCGGCCACCGCGAGACCCAGCTTCTCGGCTTCCATGACGAAAACTTCTTCTTGAACCAACGACTGAACCACTTGGCGTTTGAGATAATCCCGTTGGGGATCCGTCAACGGTTGGGGAGACCGCTGACGTTGCTCTTCCAACACCTGTTGGTAAAAATTGTCAAATCGTTTGTATGGGATTTTTCGTCCGTTAACGGTGATGGCCGCGTCCAGGGGGGACTGGTCGAAAAAGTAGCTTCCAAATCCTGCAAAAGACCCCACGACAAAAACAGCGATCACGATTAAATAGATTTTTTTTCGGTTATTATGGAACCATTTCATGGGATGTCCTTACGATATAGAGGGGGCGGTGGTTTGGGACAAAGCTTTTTCCACGTCCAGCGCGCCAATTTTTTCCGC
Organism: Elusimicrobiota bacterium; assembly: GCA_016715645.1. GTDB lineage: Bacteria > Elusimicrobiota > Elusimicrobia > FEN-1173 > FEN-1173 > JADKHR01. The sequence goes on from JADJZR010000028.1 coordinate 252,018, forward strand.
GTTCATCAAGCAGTGTCCTTCAAAAAAGGCTCCGTCAGCGATGGACACCTGGGCGGTGCGCAGATCGCCTCGCACCTGGCCTTTGGGTTGAATTTCCAGGGAGTGGGCCGCCGTGACGTTGCCGGTGACTTTCCCGGCGATGAAAACCATTTTCGCGATCACATCTCCCGTGACGTCGGCTTTTTCGCCGACGATCACCCCTTCCGCGCAGAGGCCGCCTTCCACAACACCGTCGACGCGAACAAACCCTTTTGAACGGATATTGCCCTGAAATCTGGTTCCGGCCCCGATCACGGTTTCCATGGGAGACGACAGGCCTTCTTTTTTGCCAATCATATCAGGATGTGTGTTTCTTCAGAAATCGATAGGGATTCACAGCGCGGCCATTATACCACACTTCGTAATGGCAATGGGGGCCGGTGGCTTTACCGGTCTGGCCCATGAGCGCGATGGTTTGGCCCCGTTTGACCGCGTCGCCTTTTTTGACCAGCAACAGACGGTTGTGGCCGTAGCGGGTGGAATAGCCCATCCCGTGGTCGATGACCACCACGTTGCCGTACCCGCCGGCCCAGCCGGCCAATTTGACTTCTCCATCGGCGGCGGAGCGGATGGGAGACCCGGCCGGCCCGGCGATGTCCAGTCCCTGATGGGATTCCCGGAACCCATCGATGGGGTGAAGGCGCATTCCGTAGTGGGACGTTAGGTATCCCGCCACCGGCCACAGGTTGGGAGTGGCATTGTAAATTTGGCGTTCGGTCGAAATTTTTTCGCTCAATCGCTGAACGCTGGCGATCCTCAGTTCCGCTTCGGCGCGGAGGGCCTGCACTTCGCGTCCGATTTCCTCAAAGGAAATTTCGTGACGGGGGGCTTGAAGCATTTGTTCCAAAGCCCGCGCGTCGGCCGTCGACGGGCCCCCCAGGGCTTGGTATGGGGACGAACGCGGGGGTGTCGAATCGGTTTGGATAATGGCATCCCGGCTCCCCAGTCCCATCAAAGTGCGCAGTTCCGTTTCCAAACTTTTCACCTCATCGAGCATGGCCCGTGATTCGTTGAGTTGTTGGGTCATGTAGGCCAACTTGAGTTTGAGGTAGTGACTGCTCACCCGGGCACGCCAATAATCAAAGCGTTCCGACGCGAGAAACCCGGCCCAGCCGGTCAGGGCGGTCCAGGAAATGAACAGAAGCGCCAAAAACGGAAGCGAGAACGATATTTGACGGGGCCGGGCAATTCCGTGGGGGATCACCATAATGGTCATGCGCCGGCTGACTTCTTTGCGCCAACGGCGCCAAAGGCGGGCCATCAAAAACCTCCAAAGCGGGTTGGTTTGAATCTTCATATTCATATCTAACAGATAAGACCAACCCTGTCAAGGACACAGTTAATAAAAAAACTTGCAAAAGAGACGTTCTCCCGCTAGACTTGTTCCATGGAAAAGAAACCCCGTCGGCCGCACCTGGCCATGGAACCCCGTGCGGCCTTGCAGAACCGGGCCACCCTGTTGGCCCGGTTGCAAACTGTCCAGTTGTTGAAAATGTCGGAACGTGAAATCGCTGAACTTATTCGCGATGCTGAAAACGACCCTATTTTCGAGCGGCTCATTTATCCCAAAGAAGGGAAATGGAAAGTCGTTCGCTTTCAGCCCAATCCGAGAACCCATCTTGCATCTTCTTTTTACGAGCTTAACGAAGAAGTTCTCCCCCAGGGCGCTCGGCCTGAGGCCGCTTCAGTCATTGCCGAAAGCCGGGAAGCGTTGGGGATTATTCACCGGATGGGTCAATCACTGTTTGAGACCCACTTTCTTCGGGTTGAAAAAGAGTTGGACCGGGCCGGTGTGGCCGCGGAGTTGAACTTAACTCCAGAAGAGGTTCAAAAGGTACGGGATTTCATGCTGGCCTATTCGGTCCAGTCGGAATTTTTCGATCCCTCCGTGAAATCGCCGGGATCTCACGGCCAACGGGTGGTTCGGTTGGCTCGGATCAGTTTGGACGATGCAGGGGAACCTGTTTTTGAGTTCGGCTCGCCGTTGTTGGCTCGGGGGCGTTACGACATTCACTACGAACACCTTCAAAACCTGTTGCGCAACGGCCAACTTCAACCGAAAGATCAAAGACATTTAAAGTCGTTCATTCGGCGGCTGGAATTCATTAATTGGCGGCAAAATACCTTGTATCGGATATTGGATTTTGTCTGTCACGGACAGCGGACTTTTTTGGCCACACAGGACGCCTCAAAAAAAGTTCCGATCACCCAGCGCCAGCTGGCGAAACGGTTGGCCGTGGCGCCCTCCACGGTCAATCGAGCGATTCAAGGCCGGAGCTTGGTGTTGCCCTGGGGGGAAGAAGTTCTATTGGAAGACCTGTTTTGTTCCCGCAAAAAATTGTGCGTGACCGTTTTGGAAAACTTAGAGGAAGAAGATCCTCAGTTCGACCGTAAGACCGATATGGATTTGCAGGAACAAATCCGCGTTCGGCTGGGTTTCCCCGTTCCTCGCCGGACGGTCAACAGTTATCGGCGAGTATTGGCCGTTCAGCATCTTGAACAGTCGCCCAAACCCCAACCTTCTCCGGTGGACCCCCGATGAGACGAAGGGGGTTTACCCTGATTGAGCTGATGATGACAGTTGCCATCATCAGCATTGTGGCGTCGGTGGCGATCCCCAAATTCGGCAACATGATCGTTCGGGCCAAGGAATCTTCCACCAAAGGGGCGTTGGGGGGGATCCGCTCCGCAATCTCCATATACTACTCCGACATGGAAGGTGTCAATCCGTCGGCGGGGGGGCTGATGACGGCCCTTACAACAGGGGGGAAATATTTGGACCATCCGCCCTACGCGCGAGTGCCCGTGCCTGGAAATCATGGGGACCAATCCAGCGTGTTGGATTATGTCGGCGCGTATACCGATGTGGGCAATTGGGTGTACTTCGGTTCCACGGGGGCTGTGGCCGTTAATTGCACGCATCCCGACACCAGCGCGCAAATTTGGAGCACCTGGTAATCGATCTTCAATCCATGAAAAATATCTTGCGTAACCCGCTTCCTATTTTGTAGACTTGAGTCTCTTCGGTCCCGTGGATGTTGGCGGGGCCCACCCCGGCCCATTCGTTTCAGACCGGACGACCATGAAGGAGGCGCATTCCTTGATCCATTACGAGACCGTATTTGTATTGCCCGGCGACGCCCAACCCCAAAAGGTGGACGATTTCGTCGAAAAAGTGAAATCCCTCATTGTGCAAAAAGGCGGCGAGGTCACCCTCGCTGAAAAGTGGGGCCGTCGTCGTTTGGCTTATCCCATTGGACGTCAGAGGGAAGGATACTACACGTTCCTTCAGTTCAACGCCCAGCCCTCTTTCGTGGCCGAATTGAACCAATTTTTTCACGTGTCCGAAGACGTGATCCGCCAAATCATCTGCAAAGCCCTGAAAGGCAAACCCGCTTCTCCCATGATGGTGGTTCCGCCGGCTCCGTCGTTTGACGCCCATGGTCACCGGCCCGGCGCTCACGGTCCATCGGCCGCAAGCGTTCCGGCGCCGGTTTCCGTCGCGGCGGCTCCTTCCGAGGTTTCCCATGCCCACTCAAATCCGACTGCTACAGCTTAACAACGTCCAGTTAGTGGGCCGGCTGACCCGGGATCCCGAGCTTCGGTTTACCACATCGGGCCAACCCGTGTGCCGTTTTGATCTGGCCGTGAACCGCCGTTATAAGGATAAGGCCGGGGAATGGAAAGACGATACTTCTTTTGTCCCCGTTGTCGTTTGGCGCGAGGCGGGCCAACGGTGCGGCGAAAAATTAAAAAAGGGCAGTCCCGTCTACGTGGAAGGCCGTTTGAAGAGCCGAAACTGGGAAACCAAAGACGGCCAAAAACGGTCCGGTCATGAGGTGGACGCGCTCCGTGTTCAATTTTTGGAGAAAGCTGAAACGGCCGTTGGTTCACCCGCGGCGGACGAGGACATTCCGGCCGCGGACGCCGACAGCGGTGTCTCGGCGGCGCCGGTCACCGAAGACGTTCCCTTTTAAAGAGGAGAAATCATGAGCGAAACAACCCCCACTTCTGAATCACAATCACTTCCTGTTCGGAGCCCGTCGGCTCCGACTTCTGGATCGCGGCCGTCGTTCGGCGGCAATCGGCCTATGGGCCGACCCGGATCGGGACCTCGCCCCGGCGGATCTTCGGGCGGTCGTCCTCCGTCGGGGCCTGGCGGGCCAGGAGCGGGCCGGCGCGGTGGACGGCCCATGATGCGACGTAAGGTGTGCCGGTTTTGCGCGGAAAAAATTACTGAAGTTGATTATAAGGCCATTCCCATCTTGCGCGGTTTTTTGACGGCCCGCGGTAAGTTGTTGGGGGGTCGGACCACGGGAAACTGTGCTCGGCACCAACGCCAGTTAACCCAAGGGATCAAGCGGTCTCGCATGCTTGCCCTTCTTCCATATACCGGGGAGTAGCCATGAAAACCAAGGTCATTTTGCAAGACGATATTCCCAACCTCGGCGTGGCGGGCGACGTGAAAGACGTGGCTCCCGGTTACGCCCGAAACTATCTTCTTCCGCGGAAATTGGCTGTTCCATCCACGCCCCGCGCTCGGGCTTTGTGGGACGCTCGCAAAGCCCAGGTGGAAGACGAACGCAAATCCAAGTTGGCCGCCGCCCAAGAACGCGGACGTCAGTTGGAAGATGTTGTGATCACCATCGGCGCCCGGGCCGGCCAAGATGGAAAACTGTTTGGATCGGTGACAACCACCGATGTGGCCAAGGCCCTCTTGGGCAAAGGCGTTTCCATCGACCGGCGGTGGGTGGAACTGCGCGAACCGATTCGCACCACCGGCGAGTTTTCCGGCGCGGTGCGGTTGCACCCACAGGTTCGGGCGATGTTCAAGATCCTGGTCCAAGCGGCGGGGTAATCCCGCCGATCGGAGGACCCCGGTGGTTGCCTCCTTGTCCGCGTCATCTGCCCGTGCTTCCTTAACCGACGGCCTTCCTCCCCACAGTCGGGAGGCCGAAGTGGCTGTTTTGGGCAGTATGTTGGTGGAGAAAGAGTCTCTTCTCAAAGCGTTTGATATGCTTCGGGAAGAGGATTTTTACGAAGAAAACCACCGGCGCATTTTTACCGCTGTTCGATCCCTCCACGACCGCAACGTGACCGCCGATGTGGTGACGGTCGGCGACGAGTTGGATAAGGCCGGCCGCTTGGCGGGGCTGGGGGGGCGGGCCGCGCTGTTTGAGCTCACCAATCTGGTCCCCTCCGCGCTCCACGTTGAGCATTACGCCCGCATCGTGCGGGAAAAATCCATCCTTCGCCAAATGATCGCCATCGCTCGCACGGTGGTTGATGAGTCCCGCACCAGCACCGAAGAAGCCCAATCCCTGTTGGACGCCGCCCAACAACGGTTTTTTGTTTTGTCCCAGGACCGGGCGGCTCGGGGAATGGTCTCGGCCAGCGCGCTCATGCAAAGCGCCATCACGACGCTGGAAAAAATGGCCGAGTCCAGCAAGTATGTGACGGGCGTGTCCACGGGTTTTTCAGAATGGGACAAAATGACGTCGGGCCTTCAGCCGGCCAACCTCATTATCATCGCGGGACGGCCGTCCATGGGAAAAACGGCGTTTTGTTTGAACGTCGCCGAACACGTGGCGATCAAGTCCAAGCGGCCGGTGGTGTTTTTCTCGTTGGAAATGAGCGAGCAGGAAATCGGTCTTCGTTTGTTGTGCAGTCAGGCGCGGATCAACGTGCGCAGTGTGCGGGAAGGATTTTTGTCGCGCAAAAGTTGGCCCACGATCACCAACGTGGCCAGCGAAATTGCGTCGGCTCCGTTGTACTTTGATTTTTCCACGTCGCCGTCGATTTTGGATATTCGCGGGTCTGCCCGCCGGTGGGCCCACGAGCTCAAACAAAAAGGCACTCCCCTTTCTCTCATCATCATCGACTACATTCAACTTCTTCACGGCGGTTCGCGGATGGAAAGCCGCCAACAGGAAATTTCCGAAATTTCCCGATCGATCAAAGGACTGGCGCGTGAACTGCAGGTGCCGGTGATCGCCTTGTCCCAGCTTAACCGCCGCCCCGAAGACAAAGGCCGCGAAGGCCGCCCCCAACTGTCGGACCTGCGGGAATGTGTGACGGGAGACACGCGGGTTGCTTTGGCGGACGGGCGGCATGTTTGTATTCAATCCCTGGTGGGGCAACAGCCAAGAGTGGTTTCGGTGTCTCCTCGAGGGAAAGTGGTCATGGCCGTCGCTGAAAAGGTTTGGAAGGTGGGCCGTCGTTCGGTTTTGCGGTTTCAAACAGCCAGCGGCCGGTCGATACACGTCACAGCCGATCATCGACTGCTTACTTTTGATGGGTGGCGTCGGGCCGCCCATATCCCGGTGGGAGAACGATTGGCGGTTCCCAGGCACCTTCCGGCTCCGTTGCGGCCGGACAAATGGATGGATGAGCGCGTGATCTTGTTGGCCCATTTGATGGGCGATGGAAGCTATTTGGTCCATCAGCCTCTTCGCTACACCACTTCTTCTCAAGAGAACAGCGAAGCGGTGGTGTCATCGGTACAGAAGGCCTTTGGAACTCCGGTTAAGCGATACAAAGGGCGAGGCTGTTGGCATCAACTGCTTATAAGCGGCAACGGCAATCGCTGGAAGCCCGCGGGGGTTGGCGGCTGGTTAAAGGTGTTCGACCAGGTGAAGGCTTTGATGCGAGAAAAAGGCATTTCGCATCGGCAAATGGCCGCGTTGCGCGGGACATCTTATGGAGGCAACGCCCATTTTTGTTTTGGTCCTTCCCGTTCAGTTCTTGCTCAATACGCCGGACTATTGGAAGACCGGGACTTATTGTCCCAGGCTCAGAGTGATCTTTTTTGGGACCCTGTGGTTTCGATTGACCCGGCTGGCGAAGAGGATGTTTATGACCTGACCGTGCCTGGGCCTTCGTCTTGGATCGGCAACGGAATTGTCAGTCACAATTCGGGTGCCCTCGAGCAGGACGCGGACGTGGTGGCGGCGATTTTTCGCGAAGAGGTGTATAAGCGGGACGATCCGGATGTGAAGGGGAAAGCCAAACTGTTCGTGTTAAAACAGCGCAACGGGCCCATCGGCGACATCGACCTCAACTTTATTTCCGAGTTCACCAAGTTCGCCGACCCGGCGCCTGAAGGCGACAACTTTTGAGCCGGACGTGCCGTCTTTGATCGCGCGATCCCTGACAGTCCCTTTTTCCTCAGCCGCGCCCATTCGTCCCACGTGGGCGGAGGTGGACCCTGGGGCGTTTCAACATAATTTTAAGGCGTTGGCGGGGTTTTTGCCCCGACGGGTCAAAATCATGCCGGTATTGAAAGCCGATGGATATGGCCACGGGGCGGCTCTGTTGGCCCGGTCCGTGTCGGCCGTGGGAACCCGGTTGTGGGGGTATGGGGTATCCAGCGTGGAGGAAGGGGTGGCTTTGCGCGACGCTGGGGTCACCCAGAAAATTCTGATCCTCGGAAGCCTTTTCCCGTTTGACAGTTTCGATACGGTTCTGGAAAAGAATTTGATCCCCACGGTGGCGAGCCGTTCATCGGCGCAGGCGTTGGCTCAACGGGCTCAACGGCGGGGCCGACCGGCCCCCTGCCATGTCAAAATAGATACCGGCATGGGCCGCATCGGCATGTCTCCGGAGGCGTTCGCCTCCTTTTCCACAAACCCGTGGCTCAAGGTGGAGGGGATCTACACTCACTTGGCCTGTGCCGATTCCCCTTCCGCCACGTCCCAACAAATGAAACTCTTTGAGAAAACGTCACGGGGTTTTGGAAAAGGGGGCGAATGCCCCCTGCGGCATGCGGCTAATTCGGGGGCGGCTTTGGCGCGGCCGAACGCTTGGTTGGACCTGGTTCGGCCGGGCCTTTTGTTGTACGGGGTTCCACCGTGGCCCGGTCTGGGAAAGAAAATCGATCTTCGCCCGGTTCTTGCGTGGAAAACCCGGGTGGTGTTTTTGAAAACCGTTCGGCGCGGCACGCCGCTCAGTTACGGTTGGACGTGGCGGGCCCGACGGCGCAGTCGCATCGCCACGTTGCCGGTGGGATACGCGGACGGCTACCGGCGAGATTTGTCCGGCCGTGGCGAGGTGTTGATCAAGGGGGTGCGCTGTCCGGTGGTGGGCCGCGTGACCATGGACCAAATTGTGGTGGATGTGACCGACCGGCCGGGCGTTGAGGTGGGCGAAGAAGTCGTGTTGATCGGGACCCAGGGGCGGGAAACCATCACCGCGTCGGAATTGGCCGATGGGGCCCATACCATCCCCTACGAAATTTTGTGCGGCCTTTCCAAGCGGGTTCCGCGGTTGATCCGGGGTGATCGGTGAGGCCCATCAAAGTGGTGTTTCGAATTTACACCCAGCGCGTTTTGGATTTGGCCTCGGCGGTGGGGGGTGTGGCCGTTCTGGTTCGAAAAACGTTCCGGTGGTTGCCCTCGGCCCGGTCCGATGGAAAAAATGTGTTCAACCAGATGATGGAAGTGGGTGTCCAGTCGTTTCCGGTCACCAGTTTAACGGCGTTGTTCACGGGAATGGTGTTGGCTCTGCAAACGGGATTTTCGTTTCGCCGGGTTTTTAACGAGCCCCTGTATGTGGGAACCGTGGTGGGGTTGTCTCTTTTAAAAGAGTTGGGGCCCGTGTTGACAGGCGTGGTGGTGGCGGGGCGGGTGGGCGCGCGCATCGCCGCAGAAATCGGCACCATGAACGTCACCGAGCAGGTGGATGCTCTCCATACGCTGGGAACCCATCCGGTTCGTTACTTGGTGGTTCCGCGATTTTTGGCGTGTCTTTTGATGGTTCCTCTTCTGACCGTGTACGCGGACGTGATCGGGGTGGTGGGGGGCTATTTGGTGGCCCATTTTCGGTTGAATGTTCCGTCCAGCATTTATTGGGACGAAATTCGCGCCATTCAAATAGAAGACGCGTTCCATGGGTTGATAAAGTCCGTGGCGTATGCTCTTATTATCGTAATTACGGCGTGTTATAAAGGGTTGCAGACGTCGGGGGGCGCTGAAGGCGTGGGCCGGTCGACCACCAGCGCGGTGGTGATCAGCATGGTGTGCATTTTGGTCAGCGACTATTTCTTGTCGGCGATCCTGGTGTCGCTGGGCATCGGATGATCCGGCTGGAAGGCGTTCATCGGGCGTTCGGCCTCAACCGGGTGTTGCGCGGTCTGGACCTGGACGTGAGAGAGGGGGAGACGTTGACCCTTATCGGCGGATCGGGCACCGGCAAAAGCGTGACGCTTAAAATCATGGTGGGTCTCTTGAAACCCGACCAAGGCCGGGTGTGGGTGGACAACCAGGACATCACGGTCCTGGACGAAGACGAGTTGTCTCGGGTTCAACGCAAGTTCGGTTTTTTGTTTCAAGGGGCGGCTTTGTTCGATTCCATGACGGTGGCGGAAAACGTGTTGTTCGGCGTGCGCAACTTGAAACCGCAAGAACTGGTTCACGGGGACGCGATTGTCGAGCGTTGTTTGGGTTTGGTGGGGTTAAAACCCGAGGTCGCGGCGCTCAAACCGGCGGAATTGTCGGGGGGCATGAAAAAACGGGTGGGTCTGGCCCGGGCCATCGCCCACGAGCCGGAATATATCTTATACGACGAGCCGACCACGGGGTTGGACCCGATCATGTCGGACGTGATCAACGATCTCATCGTCGATATTCGCGCTAAGTTGAAGATCACGTCCATCGCCGTGACCCACGATTTAAAGTCGGCCTATAAGATTTCAAATCGGATGGCCATGATTCACGAAGGCCGTTTGGTGGCGGTGGGAACGCCCGACGAGATCCAACGGTCGGACAATCCGATGGTTCATCAGTTCATCACGGGGTCGTCGCAGGGCCCTATCCAAATGCCGGTGAGGTCATACTGATGGCGTTGACGACAGAAACGAAAGTGGGATTGTTCACGCTCACGGGGCTGTTTGTGTTTGCGTTGGGCGTGATCGTGTTGGGGGATTTCCAATTTCACGGCACCTACCCGCTCTACGTCTATTTTGACAACGCCCTGGGGTTGCCCGAAAAGGGGCCGGTGAAAGTGGCCGGCGTCGAGGTGGGCCAGGTGGAACGCATCGATTTGGAAAACCAACGGGCTCGGGTCAAAATTCGGGTTCGCAACGGTCTGGCCGTGCCCCAGGGATCCAGGGCCCAGGTGGCGTCAACGGGTTTTATCGGGTCCAAATATTTGGAAATGACCTTGGGCGATTCAACTCGACCGGCTCTGTCGCCCGGCGATTCGTTCGAGGGAACGCCCACATTTACGTTCGACGACGTCATGTCGAAGTTGGGGGGCTTTTTAAAAGACGACCCCGTGAACGGGGAAGCCACCGAGAATTTAAGGGTCACTCTGGCCAATTTTCGCAAGCTGTCCCAGACGTTAGCGGATTCCTTGGGTGAACAGCGGGCCGAGCTGACGGAGATCGTGCAAAACGTTCGGGATCTGTCGGCCCACGCCAAACAGGTGGCGGCGGATCTGCGGGAAATTTCCGGCGAGCGAAAAGAAGACGTGAAAGTGATGCTGGCCAAATTTCGGTCAATTTCGGAACGCTTGGACCAAATTACCGAGAAAGTGCAAAACGGCGAGGGTCTGCTGGGACGATTGGTTAACGATCCGGAACTGGGCAAAAATTTGGACCAAACCATGTCCAACGTGAACAAGGCCACGAGCGATATCAAAAGTTTCACGGGTCGCATTGCCGCCATCCAGGTGTATTGGGATTACCGTCAACGCTACGACGTGGAAGATGGGCGCTGGCACCCCGACGTCGGGATCAAGGTTGTCACGCGTCCCGGCAAGTACTACTATCTGGGCGGAAATAATTTGGGGGAAAGAGAAGATCGGACCGTGGAGGGGAACGATGTCGAAAGACGAAACCGGGTCACGGCCGTCATGGGGTATGAATTCGGGCCGACAACGCTCTACGGGGGCCTGATTCGCTCCCGCGGGGGGGCTGGGGTCAAGATTCGTCCGCTCCCCGCGTCCAACCGATGGAACCGACGGGTGGAATTGGAGGCGGAAGCGTATGATTTTGGACGGAATGACGCTTATCAGGGTTACACGTTCGACAAGCCCGTTTACAATGCGGGGGCCCGTGTGAAGGTGGTGGAGCCCTGGTTGTGGATGGGCGCTCAGGTGGAAGATATTGCGGTACGTCGGAATTTGAATTTGAACGCCAATTTGGTGTTTCGCGATGAGGATTTTGCGTTTCTTCTCGCGTTCATCGGCTTAGCGCGGTAAGAAATTTTCGTCAAACAAAACACGTCTTTTGCCGAGAAGCTCTTGAGCCGAACGGTGTTGAGGAGGATTTTATGCTTCACGAAGCGCGAATCTATTCGTTGGCCAACGTGGGGGGACAGGCGGTCCTGGTGCTCGAAGAGGTGAATGGCCCGCGTCTGTTGCCCGTTTGGATCGGGTTGTACGAAGGGGGATCGATCGGCATGGCGTTGGCGGGTCAAAAGTTCCCTCGGCCTCTGACGCACGATTTGCTGTTGGATGCCGTTCGACGGTTGGGCGCCAAATTGGACAAGGTGGTGATCACCGGGCTGAAGGACAGCACCTTTTTTGCGTCGGTTCATTTGAAACGGGACGGTTCGGACGTGGTTTTGGACGCTCGCCCGTCGGATTCCATTGCCTTGGCGGTGCGTGACACCTGCCCGATATACGTGGACGAATCGGTGTTCGCCGCCTGCCCGGAACTGTTGAAGCCCATCACCGGCGAAGAAGTGGAAGATTTTAAAAAGAAGCTGGACACCATGACGCCGGAAGACTTTTTCCGAGACCTTAAGAAAAAAGAGGGCGGCGAAGGTCCCGCGAGTTGAAAAGCCGAATCCACGTCATTTTTGTTTGCAAAGAGTGCGGGGCGGACACGCCCAAATGGGCGGGCCAGTGCCCTTCCTGCGGGCGATGGAACACTTTGGCGGAAAAATCGGCCCCCCGCTCATCGGGTCGCGCGGGGGGGGAACCTAGGCGGTTGACGGATTTTTCTTCGGCGGTGGTGCCCCTGGTGTCGTTGAAAGCGTCGGAGGTTTCCCGGCGGCCGACGGGCATGGGCGAATTCGACCGTATTTTGGGCGGCGGGTTGGTGCCGGGGTCGTTGGTGTTGTTGGGCGGCCCGCCGGGAATCGGGAAGTCCACTTTGATGTTGCAAGCGGCGAACCGGTTGGCGGCGCCGGATTTTCCGGTTCTTTATATTTCAGGGGAAGAATCGCCGGAACAGGTGCGGGGACGCTCGGTGCGGTTGGGCGCGGAAAACCCATCGCTTTTATTCGCTTCGGAAACCGATCTTGAGAAAATTTTGGATGCCGTGCGGGAAGCGAAACCCCGGGCGTTGGTGGTGGACTCGGTTCAAACGATGCACAAATCGGCATTGCCCGGGGGGCCGGGGTCGGTGGCCCAAATCCGGGAGTGCGCCGCCGAACTGTTGCATTTGGCCAAAGGGGAAGGGCTGGGCGTGTTTCTGTTGGGGCACGTGACCAAAGAGGGCGACTTGGCCGGGCCGCGGGTGTTGGAACACATGGTGGACACGGTTCTGTATTTTGAGACTGAACGGGAAGATGTTCATCGGGTTTTGCGGGCGGTCAAAAATCGGTTTGGGCCCACCAACGAGATCGGGGTGTTTGAAATGACGGGGCGGGGATTGGACGAGGTGACCAACCCGTCAGCTTTGTTTTTGGGCGAGAGGGAAGGCGCGGCTCCGGCGGGAACGTCGGTTTTGGCCGCGCTGGAAGGGACGCGGCCTTTGATGGTGGAAATTCAGGCGTTGGTGGCGCGCACGGCGTTTGGGATGCCGCGCCGACAAGTGTCGGGGGTGGACTATAACCGGGCGGTGTTGTTGATCGCGGTGTTGGATCGTCGGTGCGGATTTTCCCTGGAATCCCAGGACGTGTATGTGAAAGCGACCGGCGGCATCGATGTGCGCGAACCCGCCTCGGATTTGGCGGTGTGCGCGGCGGTGGCCAGTGCCGCGGCGGATAAGCCTCTGCCGGCGCGGACGGTGTGGTTGGGTGAAGTGGGTTTGGGCGGGGAACTCCGGTCGGTCCCGCAAGTGTCCGAGCGGTTGGCGGAGGCGGCAAAATTGGGGTTTCAACGGGCGTTTGTTCCGGCGAGCGCGACGCGCGGCCGGACCGGACCGGCGGGCATGGAAGTGGTGGGAGTGGGCCATTTGGCGGACGCGCTGAACCGTGCGGGACTTCGATCGTAAAATTTTAGTAACTACTCAGGTTGCCTGTCGTCTGCGACGAAAAGCAAGCTTTTCCTTCTCCTCTTGGGAGAAGGTGGCCCGGAGGGGCGGATGAGGGAGTGGCTTTCTCAATCGACGGAAAGGCAGTTCCCTCACCCTGCCCTCTCCCAAGAGGAGAGGGAAAGACACCTGAGTAGTTACAAATTTTATTCATGCCATTCATTCGGAGGTGAGCTGTGATTATTAACGTGTTGCGCGTGTTGGTGGGGTTGGCGGGACCTTTGATCGGATACACCCAAGTGTCAGCGGACCTGAAGGGGGTCTTGGTGGGGGTGTGCGCCGCCGGGTTTATTATCGGCGTTGAATTGTTGGTGGAACGGATTCCCTTGGACGCGATCATTTCCGCGGTGATCGGCGCGGTGATGGGTTTGGTGGCCGCTCGGTTAATCAATTGGTCCGTGTTCTTGCTGGATAACGCGGCCCTGTACGGATGGGTTCAGAAATATTCTCTCGTCACCCATTTTGTCATGGCCGCATTGGGGGTGATGATCGCCATTCAGAAACGATCCGAGCTGGAACTCCTGGACCGCGACTTGATCGTGAAAGGCGGCAAAAAGAAGTCGTTGAGCACGTACCTGGTGGACACGTCGGTGTTGATCGACGGGCGGATTGCCGATATTTGCGACACCAAATTTGTCGCTGGAACGTTGGTGGTCCCTCGGTTTATTTTGCGGGAACTTCAAGCGGTCTCGGATTCCGGCGACGGGGCCAAACGGGCCCGGGGACGGCGGGGCTTGGACATTTTGGCGCGGCTCCAAGAAAACGCGGATCTGCCGGTGAAGCTTTTTGATAAAGATTTTCCGGACATTAAGGAAGTCGACGCCAAATTGGTGGCGCTGGCCAAAGATTTGGGCGCGCGGGTGTTGACAACGGATTTTAACCTGAACAAGGTGGCTTCCCTGCAGGGGATCACGGTCCTTAACGTGAACGATTTGGCCAACGCCTTAAAACCCGTGGTGTTGCCCGGAGAACCCATGACCCTGTTTGTTCTCAAAGAGGGCAAAGAGCGTGAACAAGGGGTGGCCTATCTGGACGACGGTACCATGGTGGTGGTGGAAGACGGTCGTCGGGCCATCGGCCAAAAGGTTAAAGTGTCGGTCACCTCTATCTTGCAAACCTCAGCGGGTCGGTTGATCTTCGCCAAACTCCAGAAAGGCGGGGCCGTCGACGCCGCCCCGGCCGGGGGACCGGCAGAACAGGCCGCCCATCCCGACCTTTGATACGGTCTTGAACGTTTCCGTTGTTTTATTGGCGGCGGGCGCCGGCCGGCGGTTTGGAAAACAAAAACAGTTTTTGGGTTTAAAGGGCCGACCGTTGTTTCACTGGCCGCTGAGCACGTTCCACCGGGTGAGGTCTGTTAAAGAGGTCGTGCTGGTGGTGCCGGCGGACCGGGTCGCTTGGGCCAAACACCACGCGGCGCGCCACGGGTTCAGTAAGGTGGCGGCGGTGGTCGCCGGCGGGGTCCAACGGGCCGATTCGGTCAGACGGGGATTGGGCGCGTTGAGCAACAACTTCGACGTGGTGTTGATCCACGATTCGGCCCGGCCGTTGGTGACCCCGGACATTGTCAGGCGGGTGGCCCAGGCGGCTTACCGATGCGGCGCCGCGTTGGCGGCCCGGCCGGTGGCCGACACGATTAAAGGGGCTCGGGAAAAGGGCGGACGGTTTTATGTGAATCGGACGGTCCCTCGGGGAGGATTGTGGTTGGCTCAAACGCCCCAAGGGTTTCGTCGGGACCTGGCGGAACGCGTGGCGCCCCGGTTGTCGGCGACGTTGACCGACGACGTTCAGGCCGCCGAACGGTTGGGAGTTCCCGTTGAGTTGGTGGCAGGGTCGGCCGCTAATTTTAAGGTCACCGTGCCGGAAGATTTCCATTTGTGCCGCGCACTCTTTAACGCTGGGGAGTGATTCATGTCCTACGTGGGGATGGGATACGATAGTCATCGATTTGTGAAAGGGCGTCCGTTGATGTTGGGGGGCGTCCGGGTTCCCTTCGAAAAAGGGTTGGCGGGCCATTCCGATGCGGATGTTGTTTTGCACGCGGTGATCGACGCTCTGTTGGGCGCGGCGGGAATGGGCGATATTGGGACGTTTTATTCCGATGAAGAGGCCCGCTGGAAAAACGCCGACAGTCTGCTTTTGTTGGCGGACACCTTCCGGCGGTTGAACCGGCGGTTGCGTGTGGTCAATGTCGACGTGACCGTGTTGGCCGAAGAACCGCGTCTGGGCCCCTACAAAAACCGCATGCGGGCCAAAATGGCCCGCGTGTTAAAGATGTCCGTGGATCGTGTGAACGTAAAAGCCAAATCCAACGAAGGCATGGGCTGGGTCGGCCGAAAGGAAGGAATGGCCGCCCTGGCCACCTGCGCATTGGAAAAAATATGACAACAGCGGCGTTGAAATTCCTGAACACCTTGACCGGCAAAGAAGAGCCCTTTGTTCCTTTGGAACCGGGAAAAATAAAAATGTATGTGTGCGGCGTGACGCCCTACGACGAATGCCACTTGGGCCACGCGCGTTGTTACGTGACGTTCGATTTTGTGCGGCGGGCGTTGGGGCGCTTGGGTTATCAGGTGACCTGCGTGCAGAATTTCACTGACATCGACGACAAAATCATCCAGCGCGCCCGCGAGCGAGGTGAAACCCCGTCGGCGTTGGCGGAGCGATACATTTCCGACTATTTCGACAAAATGGACCGGCTGAATGTTCGCCGGGCCGATGCCTACCCCCGGGTGACGGCGCATGTGCCGGCGGTGGTGGCGTTTATCGAGCGACTGGTGGCCAAAAAGTTAGCGTATGTGGCGGACGGCGATGTTTTCTACGCGGTTCGGAAGTTTCCCCGATACGGGCGGCTTTCCAAACGAGATCCCGACGAACTGATTTCCGGTGCCCGGGTGGACGTGGATGTCCGCAAACAGGATCCTTTGGATTTCGCCCTGTGGAAAGCGGCGAAACCCGGCGAGCCTTCGTGGCCGTCGCCGTGGGGGCCTGGGCGGCCGGGGTGGCACATCGAATGTTCGGTCATGAGCTTGACGGTGTTGGGCGGGGACACGTTTGATATTCACGGGGGCGGTCAAGACTTAATTTTTCCCCACCACGAAAACGAAATCGCCCAATCTGAAGGCGCTACGGGAAAACCGTTCGCGCGCTATTGGATTCACAATGGGTTCGTGACCGTGAACAAAGAGAAAATGTCCAAGTCTCTGGGCAACTTTTTCACCTTGGGCGACATTTTCAAGTCCCACGATCCGCGAACGGTTCGATTTTTTCTGTTGTCCCACCACTACCGGGGGCCCCTGGAATATTCCGAGGACCAACTGGCCAACGCCAAAACCCAACTGGCGGAAATCGACGACGATCTGCAACGGCTGGACGCGGTGCTAAAAAATCCCGAGGCGGTGAAACCCAAAGAGGAAAAAAAGCTCCGCCTTCTCTTGGAAAGTTTCGACGCCCGCGTGGACCAGGCCTTGGCCGAAAACTTCAATTCGCCTCGGGTGATCGCCTTGCTGTTCGAGTTGTTGGGTGAGCTGAAAGCCCGGGTGGCCAAAGGCAAACCGGTGTGGGGTGACGGGTTGGAGAGGGGAATGTCTCTTCTTCGCAAAACGTTGGATGACGTGTTGGGCATTGCGTCCGCCGCGCCGACTCCCGCGGCAGACGAGGAAGAAGACGCCATTGTGTATTTGGTGGAACAACGGCAACAAGCCCGGCAGGCCAAGAATTGGGCCGAAGCCGATCGGTTGCGCGCCGAACTGGCCGCCCGCCAGGTTGTTTTGGAAGATACGCCCCAAGGACCCCGCTGGTGGAAGAAAAAGTAGATCGGTCCGATCTGGTTTTTGGTCGCCATCCGGTGGTGGCCGCGCTCAAGGCCGGACAGGTGAACAAACTGTGGATTCTTCGCGGACCCGGTGGGTCCGCGATCAACGAATTGGTTCAGTTGGCCCGGGAACAGCGGGTGGTGTTTCAATGGGTGGACCGACGGCGCATGGCGGCCCTCGCGCCGGGGTCGGTTCACCAGGGCGTGGTGGCCCGCACGTCGAGCTACGCGTATCAAACCCTAGACGATTTGTGGGCGTTGGGACGGCCGGACCCGGTTCTGGTTTTGGACGGTATCACCGACCCCCACAATTTGGGCGCTATTTTAAGAAACGCGGCTTTTTTCGGCGCCGGGGGAGTGATTGTTCCCCGTTGGCGGTCTGCGGGGTTGACGGGCGCGGTGGCCAAAGCGGCCGCGGGTACCCTGGGCCTGGTGCCGGTGGTGCAAGTGGCCAACACGGCCCAGACGTTGCTGGAGCTTAAAGATAAAGGCTACTGGGTTTACGGAGCCGACGCCGGCGGTGGATCGTGTCAAAAAGCCGAGGTCACCCGCCCCGCGGCTTTGGTAATCGGGGCGGAGGGAGAAGGACTGCATCGACTGGTGCGGGAACGGTGCGACCATTTGCTGGCGATTCCTGGAGCGGGGGGCGTGTCCTCGCTCAACGCCTCCTGTGCCACCGCGGTCCTACTCTACGAACTGTCCCGTTTATCCCAATAGGGTTTATGTGCAATTCCGTAGTTAACCCCATTACAGTTTGGCATTCTCTCAAGGCCAAACTGTCGCATCGTATTTGTTGCAATAAGGCGATTCGGGCGTTCTAACGTCTTAGTTCCCGCCCCGGGATTTTTGGCTTGTCCGTCGCATGTGATGAGGGTGGAGATGGTAAATTGGGGGTCATCAAGATTCCCCTGGTTAAATAGTAGGCGAAGAACTTACAAACATGGTTTCTGATCGTGGACGTTTGGGGGAAGGGTTAAGGAAGCCCTCCCCTGCTTGGGAGGCCGTCATGGTTAGCCAGAAAAATTCAATGGGATCGATTTTTTCCTTTCTTTTCTGTCGGGCGGTCTTCCTTTTTGCTGTTCCCCAGCTCCTCCAAGCCCAGGACGCCGAACGGTTCATTCCTGTTCCCATCATTGGGGTTGGCGGTCCCCACTGGTATGCGTCGGACAACCGTTCATTTTTCTGCAATATTATTGACATGGCGGCCGTGGACATGGACAACGACGACGACATGGACGTGGTGTTGTTGTCTGGAGCGCCCGGCATTTACCTGAACAATCAACATGTCCCACTGAGGGAGGCTTACAATGTGAACCCCTCAACATCGATACTGAGAACTTTTCTCCAGTCCGGAGATTTTCTTTACGGCCGCGGCCTAATGATCCCGGTGGGTGACCCCAGTCTTTCGCCCAACCGGCTGGCCGGAGGAAGTGATTTGGCGTGGTTGGAGAATGACGGGTTCGGACATTTTGCCCTGCATTATATCCCCACCCCAATTGCGTTTGTAAGCCCGCGGACCCTCCGAGTCGGCAACATGGATCGAGGGGACGGAAACAACACGCCGGATTTGGTGGTCTGGGACAGAACTGCCGTGTATTGGTTTAAAAATACAGATAACGCCATAAACATAGTCCAACATACAATTGCCCGAAATACTGTTTGGGGACAAGATATCGCAACAGGTTTTGACCGAAGCTTCGGCGCGCTTGGAGACTTGGACGGTGACGAGAACCTTGACGTAATTGTTGGGGCAGAAAGCTCCGGAGGATTTGGGGAATACGAGGTGCTCCCCGTCTGCAATGGAATTCCGGTCGTAAGCGGTAACCCTCAAGACAACCCACTGATTCATTTTTACCCTGGAGGGCCCAACGGCCCGCCTGTAGTAACGCCAACAGGAGTCTACTCCCATTTGGGAGGAACCCCCTCCGGCACGGAGGCAGGTTCGAGTGCGAGAGGGATCTGGATCGAGGCCCCGAATCCCCTTCCACCTTGCGTCGCCACCGATGCCCCGGGATGGCGAAGGATGGGAGCCACTGCTGTCTATCAAATATTTGCCGACGATTTTAACAATGATGGCATAGTCGACATCTATACGCCGAGCCTATCGGCCCGCCTTTTAATTAATTTGAGAAGCACAAATCCAGCCTTTGGAGGCCGCGTCTTTAGAGAAACCCTTGTGGGCGATCCAGGTGGTTTTTTTGGATCCGCTCGCGGGGCATACGGTGACTTGGACAGAAATGGGTTATTAGACGATTTTATCGCGGTGGATAACGATGGTCTAAAACTATTGAAGGAGAGTAATTACCCAGCCGAATTTCCGGGGGCGGTATCAATCACCTTGGGTCATGGAAGGGTGTTTGGCACCGCATTATTGGCCGACATGAACAACGACGGGAATCTCGATGTGGTCCTGGCCAGCGAAAGAAACGAATTCACAGACGATTACCGATTACTGGGACGGGATTGCATGGTAGAGATCTGGGCTTCGCGTCACACCGGCAATCCCCTACCAGATGGTTATAGTCTCGACGAAATGAATTGGGACCGGGTTCCGCTCGTGGAGTCGACAATTATAGACAAGACTCGCGCTCCCATCGAAATCGGCCTCCCCGGGTATCCCCAAACGGCCATGGCGATCGCGGACTTCGATGGCGACGGGGATATGGACGTTATGCGGTCAAGCCGTTTCGCGCCGTTGGTCCTGTTTCAAAATGCGTGGAACACTCAACGCTATGTCCGCATTGAAACGACGGTCACCCGGGGAAACATTTCCCAGACGACCAACTCCTTCATTTCCGTGCGGGGAAGCACGAGCACCGTGGTGCCCCTTGACCGACGGGTGGCGGGAGCGGTGGGGGGAATATGACCCCACGGGCCCGCGGGATCACGTTGGTCGAGGTTATCATCGCCTCCGCTGTTTTCGCCATCTTGATGGCGGGGATCGGAATGGTCATAAAAAACTTTGCCCTGGGCGCCCGAATCCTCGCCCGAGACACGCCGCTTCAACATGATTTGGATTTTGCCATCCACGTCATTGAAAAAGATCTTTTGTCCTCTTCCCGGAACTCGGTGATGAACCTTCTTCCGGACCCTGGTTTTGAAACTCTTCTCGTGGCCACGGGCACCGCCCCTCTTTCCGGGCGGTGGGTGGCCGACCCTTACCGAATGGACCCCTTAACTCCCAGAAACAACACCATCGGTCACATCACCGCGGACTTTCGATTGGTGCGCAACCGATCGCGGGCCATGGTTCTCACCTCGTTCGGAGCGGAGTATGCCGTGAATGGGCCTCCCCTCTTTCTTCCTGCGGGGGAGTACGCCCTGGGCGGCTGGGTGGCCCGGCAGATGGGTGGATCCCACAATAGACGGGGAGGCCTGAGATTACTAGAAGTAAACACCCTAATCGAGGAACTCGATACAAACAATACTTCTTGGGAATGGTTGGCCCAGGCATTTTCTTCTACGGGAAACAATTATCGGGTCACGCTGTTCGTCAGTGATCAGGGGCCGGACATCGTGACGTCTTTTATTTTCGATGACGTTTACCTGGGCCCCCTCTCGCAAACGCTCACGCCGGGCGATGGGGAAACCGTGGAGTTTCTCCGGGTCAATCCCGCAAACGGATCGCTTCAACGGATCAGATACCAACTCCTCCCCTGGAACAATTCGGGTCGGATGGTCCGTTCCATCGTGCCCGCCGTTGGACCACCGGTTTCGGCCGGGGCGGACATCAAAAATGTCCGCCTCTTTTCCGTGGGGTGGTTGGGAGGAGCGGCGTCCATGACAACGGAAGGGACCAACCAGCCGCTGAGCGTGCGCATCGAATGCGGCCCGGTCGCGGCGGCCGATCTGAAAACGGTCCGGACGATGGACCTGACGATTTTTCCCCTTACCCCATGAAACGGCGCCACCCCAAAGGGTTTTCGCTCATCGAGGCGCTGATCGCGCTGGTGGTGATGGCCCTGTGCGTGATCCCGTTAACCTTTTTAATGACGAAAACCGTCCGCGCTCCGCAAGAATCTTGGGAACAAACGATGGCGGTCCTGAAGGCTCAAGAACTGATGGACCAAATCCGAGCGACTCCCTGGGCCGACCTTGGGGGCTGGAACGGGCACACCGACGTTTCCGATTCTTTTACGCGGCAAGTGACGGTTCGATTTGTGGCGTTGGAAGATGTCGCCGGCGTCTGGACCATTGGGCATTCCCTAAACCCCACGAGGACAAGACAGGTCATCATCCGGGTGACGGGACTCGGGGTGAAAAATAAAACTCTCACCACCCTCTATACCAATACGGAATAGCCATGGCCCTCTCTCGCCCCGTTCCCCGCCGTTCTTTTCCCCGCCAGCGCGGAGCCGTCTCTTTGCTCATCGTTTTCGGTCTGGTCATTATGCTCCCCCTGACCCTCATGTTTGTTCGTTGGCTGAACATTCATCGAAAACAGTTGACCCACTCGAGCGTCAAATTGAAGAATGCCTATGCCTGCCAGGGCGCCTCCGCGGAAGTGGAACGCATGCTGTTGGTCAACGGACAAAACCAGCTCAACCTTCTCACCACCTGGGTCCGCGGTCAAACGGCGTCGTTTTCCTTGGTCTTGGATTCTTCCACCACCGTAACGGTCAACTTGACCCACGAAGGCCCTTGACCCCACCTTTTCGTCGAATCCCGCGATCCGACTGGGAATTCGGGTAGGGGACGGGAACGGACCCGCCCCTTGGGCCGATGATTTTAAAATTTGCTAGACTTCCCCTCTGTTGCCGATCCGTATTTGATTTATCTTAATTCTGGAGACATCATGAAACCTATCGGTGAAATTCTCAAGGACCGCAAATTCTTCCTCGGTGTTGCGTCGTTGGCCGCGGCTGTCGCCGTGTATTTTTTTCTTCCCGCGCAATGCCCGGAAGCGGCTCGGCGTACGGCTTTTGTCTTCACGTTGGCGGCGTGTTTTTGGGCCATGGAAATTATGCCTCTGTGGGTGACGTCTCTCATTGTTGTTTTACTGCTGATCTTTACCCTGGGCCGGCCTGGCGGGGTGTTGGATATGAAACGGGAAGGCTACACGATATTCTTGGTTCCCTTTTCGAGCCCGATCATCATGCTCTTTTTCAGCGGATTCATGTTGTCGGCGGCCATGGAAAAATACCACATCGACAAAGAGTTGGTTGACCGCTTGTTGCGGCGGTTGGGCACCAAACCGTCCGCCATTCTGGCCGGATTTATGATCGCCACGGCGTTCGTGTCCATGTGGATGTCCAACACGGCGGCGACGGCCATTATGTTGGCCATCGCCCGGCCGGTGCTGGGTTTATTGGACACGGACGACAAATTTAAAACCGCCATGATTTTATCCATTCCGTTCGCCGCCAACATCGGGGGCATCGGCACGCCCATCGGCACGCCGCCCAACGCCATCGCCGTCGGTTTGTTGGCCGACAAGGGAATTCATCTTCCCTTTTTGTCGTGGATGTTGATGGCGGTGCCCTTGGTCGTCTTGACGTTAACGATCAGCGGGGTGGTTCTTATTAAACTGTTCCCGCCCAAGCACGACATCGTCAATTTGAAACTTGAAAACAAACACAAATTGGATCATAGTTCCCGTATGGTGGTGGGGATTTTTGCGGTCACGGTTTTGCTCTGGGTGACGTCGGAATGGCATAAAATTCCCGAGGCTCTGGTGGCCCTGTTGGCGGTGGGGTTGTTGGTGGGGTTCCATTTGTTGGACAAAAAGGATTTACGGGAAGTGGAATGGGACGTGTTGGTGTTGATGTGGGGCGGTCTGGCCATCGGCAAGGCCATGGAAATCAGCGGGTTGGCTAAATGGATTGTGACGATGCCCATTTTCCAACAAACCGGCAACATGCTGATCGTGGTCATGATGGTGCTAGGTTTTTTGCTCGCCACGCTCATGAGTCACACGGCCGTGGCCAACCTTATTTTGCCCATTGCGCTTTCTCTGCCCTCGGACAATCCCGTAGCATTGGCGGTGGTAACCACCTTGGCCACCAGTTTCGCCATGGCATTGCCCATTTCCACTCCACCCAACGCCATGGCGTTTGCCGAAGGCAACATCACCAGCCGCCAAATGTTGATTTCCGGCGGGCTTATCGGCTTGATTTCTCTTGTGATCTTGGGCGGCGGATTTACGTTTGTGCTTCCGCTGGTCTTCCGGTAACGGAAATATTCGGATGCCTATCTTGAGCCCAAACCCCATCGTTTGTATAATGGTTCGGCTATGAGCGACACACCCAAAGATCTCCACGTTCCAAAGGGCCTTGAGGATGTTGTGGTTGGTACGTCCTCCATCACCTTTTTGGACGGACTTAAAGGCCGTATGCTCTACAAAGGCTACGATGCTGTGGCCATGGCGGGACAGGTTTCATTCGAAGAAATTGTTTATCTTCTCTGGGAGGGTGACCTTCCCACCCGCGCCCAACTTCAGCCCTTTTCAAAATCTCTGGCCGACAATCGGGCCTTGCCCGCCGAGGTCTTGGCGGTGATGGAAAAGTTCCCGAAGCATTGCCATCCGATGGACGTATTGCGCGAAGGCGTGACCTTGTTGGCCATGGTCGCTTCAGACGCCCACGACGGCTCCCAAAAAGACAATCGAGAAAAAGCCCTGCGCCTGGTGGCCCGGATGGGAACGTTCGCGGCGGCCTGGGATCGGATTCGAAAAGGCCTTCCGGTTATCCCCCCAGATCCCACGTTGAGCCATTCCGCCAATTTTATTTACATGGTGACCGGAAAGAAACCCGACCCTCTCAGCGTGGAAGCCATGGATATGTATCTCTCGCTGTTGGCCGATCACGATTTGAACGCTTCCACGTTCACGGCTCGGGTGATTATTTCAACTCTGTCGGACATGCATTCCGCCATTGCCGGAGCCCTGGGCGCCCTGAAGGGGCCTTTGCACGGGGGGGCCAACGAAAAAGCCATGGAAATGTTCCTGGAAATTGGGGACCCCGCCCAGGTGGATTCGTGGGTGGAAAAGGCCTTGCAGGAAAAACGGAAAATTATGGGGTTCGGCCACCGCGTCTACAAAGTGGAAGATCCCCGGTCGGTTCCTTTGCGGGCCATGGCCCATCGGTTGTCCGTTGAAAAAGGCGATACGCGCTGGTACAACATTTCCATTAAAGTGGCCGAAGCGGTCCAGCGGCACAAAAACATTTACACGAACGTGGATTTTTATTCCGCGTCGGTACTTTACCTCTTAGGCATTCCCATTGACTTGTTCACCACGGTGTTCGCCGCCGGCCGCGTGGCCGGTTGGTGCGCCCATGTGTTCGAACAGTTGGCCGACAACCGACTCATTCGGCCCCGCACCGATTACACCGGTCCCACCGATCGCGTCTTCAAACCGCTGGCGCAACGATAAGTCTGTGGGCCACAGGGGCTGTCGATTCCTGGGGATGAGGCTTTCCGTTTGCCCATGACTCCAGTAATTTCAAACTCCTCTCTTCGAAAATCAAACGTGTTCGTTTCCCGGGCTGTTCTTCCTTTTTTTTGGATGTTCATCGGGGGCGCGATCGTCTATTTTTGGAAACCCCGATCTCCCCGCCCGGAAAAACCCGAACCCGCGACGGTTCGGAACATGACTTTGGACCAAACGTCGGAGGCCCTTCGCTTTGCCCACCCTGAAACCTTGCCCCAAGCTCCCGTCCTTCGCGTTGTGGATGGGGACACGGCGGAAATTTTGTGGAAAAACAAACCTGTGTTTTTGCGTTACTACGGAGTGAACACCACCGAGCGGGGAACGGCTTGCTACGAAGAAGCCACGGACCGAAACCGCGCCCTTTCAGAAGGGTCGGTTCGGCTGGCATTCGACGAACGCCAAAAAGACGCCCACCACCGAATTCTAGCTTATGTTTTTACGGAAGAGGGCGTGAGCATCGATGCCCAATTGGTGTCCGAGGGGTTGGGGAAAGCGTGGAAACGCGACGGCGCGCTCAAAGACCGTTTGATGGATTTGGAAGACGCGGCTCGGCGGGAAAAAAGAGGGTGCCTGTGGTCGGAAAACCAGCCCGACTCAAAACCCGCGCCGCGCCGAAAACGACGCCGATCATGAAACTGTATGTGGACGATGTTCGCACCCCTCCGCCGGGTTGGGTGGTGGCCCGGACGGTGAAAGAGGCCATTGCGGTTTTGGACGCGGGCGGTGTTGACGAGGTGAGCTTGGACTATTTTATTGGTGACGGAGAGGGGGGCACCTTTTTGCCGGTGGCCCACCACATTG
Source organism: Elusimicrobiota bacterium (assembly GCA_016715645.1). Taxonomy (GTDB): domain Bacteria; phylum Elusimicrobiota; class Elusimicrobia; order FEN-1173; family FEN-1173; genus JADKHR01. Next base: position 277,302 of record JADJZR010000028.1, read on the forward strand.
CGGCGATGACTCGGTCGCACCGACCCAAGAAGATCCATTTTCACACCGCCTCTTCCGCCGGCGCGGCCCGATTGGCCAGCGTGTTGGGGCAGTAAACGTTCCTACAATTTAAGGCGCGGCCTCGCGGGGGGCGGGGTCGAGCCCTTGGGGACGGTTTTTTTCCCTTTTGGTTTGGCTCGGTTAAAGGGTTGGGGAGCGGGTCCCCACGACCAGGACAGGCTGGCCCGGTGAATCACGTCAAAGTGCGACGAGGGTTGACGAACCGCGTAGTCGAACCGCAAACTTTTTCCCGCGTGGACCCCCACTCCCGCGCTGAGCCCGCTCAACCAATCTTCCGTTGAAGAATCATCGGTGGATTCCTGTTCTCCGCCCCAGTGGGTGTTAAGCCCTGATCGCAACGCCAAAGGACCCCATCGATATTCCAAGCCCCCGCTCAGGCGCGTACGGGCCGCGGCAATTTCCTGGCTCGCGCCCAGGACCCAGGTGAAATGTGTTGTGGTCCAGGAACCGTCGGCGCGTAAGGCGGTCGGAAGTGGATCTTGCTGGTTGATAAATTGTTGGCCCGGACCCAGATGGTTGATTGAAAAAGCGATCAGTGTTTTTCGGGCCGACCACGCCGCGCCCCAGTCGGTGGACCAGGCGGTGTCGGACTGATAATTCCCTATTTCTGATCGAAACAGTCGCACCGTGCCTCCCACCCGCCAAGGGACGGAGGGGCGCAAAGACATCCCCACCATCGCGGTCGTGTCTTGGGAATCGCTGGTTGTCCCCGTTAAGGTCCCTTGGGCATTTCGATCCCTGTTGCCGTCAGTTTTGACCGTGGACAAAGCGATTCCCAACCCCGTGTGCTGTTTTCCCACTCGCCAAGCTCCCGCCAAATGGGCGTAGGTCGTATCTTCCCACAGTTGGGCGAAGGAGGTATAAAGCTGTCCTTGGGAGGAAGAGGGCGAAAGCAACGCGGGGTTTAGGCCCAAAGCTTCGGCTCCCAACGCCAGTCCGGCGGACCCGCCCGCTCCTTCGGACCGAACCGAATGGGGGAGCGTTAAAAAGGCGGCGCCCGGTTCTTGGGCGTGGAGGATGCGAATCCCCAGCGCCAACGCACACGCCGCCACCGAACGTTTCACCGCACGACCCGGACGACGGTTTTTACGTAACTTTTTTCGGAGCCTTTTTTCCCGCAGACCAACGCAAAATAACGTCCGCTGGCGATGGCTCCCGTCCAGGGCCACTCGTAATACAGCCGACCGTTTTCCACCCCCGCGGGGACAGCGGGGACCTCAACGCTTTCGACCGTTTGGCCGGCCACATCGTAGATGTTGATTTGCAAGGTATCCATGTCATCGAAAAACGCTCGCAGGATCGGAACCGCCCCGTGGGTGGCGGGGTCCGGATAGGCGTACGCTTCTTTCGGCGGGTTGAGGGTTTCTGTCGTGTTTTCAACGATAACTTGAACCGCTGAAGGAAGTGAGTCGAGTCCCGCGGCGTCCCAAGCCATAGCGGTCAGCGAGTGAGTTCCATTCGCGGCCAACCCGCTGTTCCAGAAAAATTGAAAAGGACCCGCTGTGTCTTCGCCGATCTTTTGACCGTCCAGATAAAATTCCACGCGGGTGACGCCCACGTTGTCGGAAGCGGAAGCGGTGAGAGTGACGGTCCCGCCCACGCTGGCGCCCTCGGCGGGGGCCGTGAGGGTTACGGTCGGTGGCGTTTTGTCGGCGGATTGGTCGGCCAAGGCCACAGCGCCTTCGGCGTCCAGGCGACCGTATCCGTGGTATTTGTCTTTTCCAGGGGTCCCCAGGTCATCGGCTGATGAAAATAAAAAAGAGTCCAACTGGCTGGACGTCAACAACGGGTTGGCCGAGATCATCAATGCGTACACCCCGGCCGTGTTGGGGGCGGAAAAGGAAGTGCCACTGACAGCGCTGTAACCTCCGCCGTTGTCGGTGGCGTAAATGCTTTGCCCCGGCGCCGAAATGTCAATCAGGTTACCGTAATTGGAAAAACTCGCTATTGCATCGCTGGAATCGGTGGCGGACACACAGGTCACGTCGGCGCTGGCGGTGTCGAATACCTCTTCCGATTCATTCCCGGCGGCCACCACCAGGACGCCCTTTTTTGATCGCAAGTAACGGGCGGCTTCGATGATGGGATTTGCTCCGCACGAACTGGCGTAGCTCAGGTTGGCCACCCGGGCACCATGGTCGGCGGCGTAAACGATGCCGGTGGCCATATCGCTCCAGAAGGCGTAACCGGATTCGTTCGCGATGCGGATGGGCATAATCTTGGCGTTCCAGGCCACGCCGGCGATCCCGGCCGCGTTGTTGGCCGTGGCCGCGGCCACGCCGGCGACCCATGTCCCATGGCCGTGCACGTCATGGGTGTCGTTGTTGTTGCCCACTACGTTGCGCCCGGCCACCATCTGGGCGGAAAGGTCCGGGTGATCCGAATCGACCCCTGTGTCCAGAATGGCGATGGTCACACCGGTACCAGTCGATGTGTCCCAGGCAGAGGGAGTTTTAATTTTTGGATGGTGCCAGGAAACACCGTACAACGAATCGTTGGGAATCAGCGCGTGTGCGGCCAAATAATCGGGTGTGGCAAATTCCACAACGCCGGAAGCCACCAGTTCATCCGCCAGGAATTCCTCATTGGTTCCGTCGGTGTCAAAGCGCTCGAACGTCAGTCCGGCGCCCAAATCTCGTCGTTCCCGGGTCGCGCGGTTTCGGCGGAGCGTGTTCAAACTTTTTTCGTTTGCCGCGGAGGCTCCTGTTTTCAACCGATAAATGACGGCCCCTGGCCTTCGGTCCAATTGGGGCAGGCGAGCACTTTTGACGGGTTCGGCCCAAACCGAGGTCCCGGCCAGGAGGGCTGTTATCAGTCCCGCACACCCGATCTTTCGCATAAACGTAAGGATGCCCAAGAAATAGCCGTCCGTCAAGGGACAATTTTATCGGGTTATGCCATAATTTCGCCCATGTTAGCCAAAGTGAAAAGCGCCGCGGTGATTGGGATCGACGGGTTTATCGTCCATGTGGAAGTGGACCTGTCGGCGGGACTGCCGGTTTTTTCAACGGTGGGCTTGCCGGACGCGGCAGTGCGCGAATCAAAAGATCGCGTGGTGGCCGCCGTGCGCAATTCGGGGTTTGATTTTCCGTCCCGTCGAGTGACCGTCAACCTGTCACCCGCGGACGTGAAAAAAGAAGGCACGGCCTTTGATTTGCCCATTGCGATCGGCGTGTTGGCGGCAGACGGTCTTTTGCCCCTGGCCCCGATGGGGAGCCACGTGCTAATCGGCGAACTGGCTTTGGACGGCCGCCTTCGGCCCGTGCGGGGCATTTTGCCCATCGCCCTCGCGGCGCGGGACGAAGGCGCGGCGCTCATTTTGCCCGCCGCCAACGCCGCCGAAGCTTCCGTGGTCCAAGGGCTGACCCTCGTGCCCGCCACCAGTTTGGAACAGACGATCCATTACTTTCGAGGCGAATGGAAACCCGAACCGTTCGTCGCTCCCGTTCGACCGGCGTTTGTGGCACCGGAAGGATTGGACTTGGCGGACATCCGAGGCCAACTGTTTGCCAAACGGGCGTTGGAAGTGGCGGCGGCGGGGTCCCACAACCTGTTGATGATCGGTCCGCCCGGATCCGGGAAAACCATGTTGGCCCGTCGATTGCCGGGCCTGTTGACGCCGATGACGTTCGACGAATCCTTGGAGACGCGCAAAATTCATTCGGTGGCGGGGTTGGGGTCCGGCGCGATTTTCGGCGAGCGGCCGTTTCGCAGTCCGCACCACACCATTTCTGACGTGGCGTTGATCGGGGGAGGAACCCATCCTCGGCCGGGGGAAGTCTCATTGTCCCACAACGGGGTATTATTTTTGGACGAGTTGCCGGAATTCGACCGGCACGTGCTGGAGGTGTTGCGTCAACCCTTGGAAGAGGGATCGGTGACGGTGTCGCGGGCGGCCAAAACGGTGTGTTTCCCGGCGCGGTTCATGTTGGTGGCGGCCATGAACCCCTGTCCGTGCGGATACGAGGGCCATCCGGAACGGGAGTGCGTGTGCACGCCCACGGCGGTTCGCAAGTATCGGGGGAAAGTGTCGGGGCCTTTGCTGGACCGCATCGACATGCACGTGGAAGTGCCGGCTCTGAGCTTAGCGGAGATCACCGAAGAGCCGCCGCCTTCGGAAAAAACCAGCGTCGTCTTGTCCCGCATTCTGGAGGCGCGGGCGCGCCAACGGGCCCGGGGCGTTTTGTCCAACGCGCGTCTGAGCGGGAAAGAAGTGAAAGCCCATTGCAAATTGGACGCGCCGTCTAAGACGTTGGTGAAAGAGGCCGTTTCAAAGTTGGGGTTGTCGGCCCGGTCGTTCGACCGGATTTTAAAAGTGGCCCGAACCGTGGCCGATCTGGCGGGGTCCGAACCGTTGCGGGAAGAACATGTGGCCGAGGCGGTGGGGTATCGGTCCCTCGACCGTCCGCTGACCCAGTCGCTTTTTTAAAAGAGGATCGTTCATTATTTCCACTTGATGTTGCAGCCGGTGCTGGGGCGTTGGGCCACGGGCACCGGTTGGCCGAGCAAGGCCGCATCAAGGGCGGCACGAAGGTCTTTGCCGGTGACAGGTTTGTTATTGCCGGGACGGCTGTCGTCGAGCTGGCCGCGATAAATGAGTCGGCGGCCTTTATCGAAGAGAAAAAAGTCCGGCGTGCACGCCGCGCCAAAGGATTTAGCCACCGCTTGGGTTTCGTCGTACAGGTAAGGAAACCCAAACCCGGCCTGTTGAGCTTGATGGGCCAAACCCGATGGTGAATCGTCCGGGTACTGATCGGCGTCGTTGGAACTGATGGCCACGATCCCCAGGTTTTTGCGAGCGTAATCCCGGCCGATGCGGGCCAATTCTTTTTCCACGTGTTTCACGTAGGGGCAGTGTTGGCACAAAAACAGGACCAGCAAAATGTCCCGGCCGGAAAAATCCTCCAAACGAACCATTTGTCCCGAGGTCACTTCCGGCAACGAAAACGACGGAGCCAACGTGCCCAGCGGGGCCATGGTGGATGGAGTTAACGACATAGGCAGATTTTATCGCCTGCGGGCCTCCCCGTCAAATGGGGTTAGCCCTCAACCTGAGTGGGAGACGAACTCGATTGGCCCCGCCCCGAATGGGTCCGTTTGATTTATCGTCTAAAACAGGCTAGAATGACCACGCTTCTGCTGATTCCTTCCCTTTCGCACAGGTGGCAGAGCGGTCAAATGCACCAGACTGTAAATCTGGCGGGCCTCGCCCTACGTAGGTTCGAATCCTACCCTGTGCAGTTTTTAGCGTTATTGGACCGTTTGTTGGAAGGCCGAAAATCGAGTTTTCTAATCTTATATAATTTTATATAGTTGATGTATAAGATTACGCCTATGAGAAAAAATAGGTTTGAAAAAAGGCTGGAAAATCTTCCCCAGGATATTCTGGTCAAAATTGCCCAGATCGACGAGTTAAAGGGCCAATGGATTTCTGGGGCCCAATTGGGGCCTCAGGTTCTGGGACGGCTGAAAAAGTCCGTTCTGGTGACCTCCACAGGGGCTTCCACCCGAATTGAAGGGGCTTCCCTTTCAGATCAGGACATTGAGAAGCTTATGCGGGGCCTGTCTATTCAAAAATTCACAGACCGGGACAAACAAGAAGTTCGGGGCTATTACGAACTCCTCCAAAACGTTTTCGAAGCCTGGCAAACAATTCCTTTTTCAGAAGGTTCCATCAAACACTTCCACAAAGAACTTCTCAAATTTGTGGAAAAAGACAAACTTCATCGTGGAGACTACAAGAAGTCGGAGAATAAGGTTGAAATGATCTCGGCAGAGGGGAAAGTCCGTGCCACTATTTTTGACCCCACCCCGGCCTATTTGACCCCCAACGAGATGCAAGAACTGGTCGAATGGACCCGCTCCACTTTAACGGACCGGAAATACCATCCATTATTGGTGATTGGAAATTTTATTGTTGAATTTCTGGCCATCCACCCTTTCCAAGACGGCAATGGCCGAATGTCGCGAATTTTAACCAATCTGCTCATGCTCCGGTCAGGTTATCTCCATGTCCCCTACGTTTCCCATGAAAAGTTCGTTGAAGACAATAAGTCCGATTACTACATCGCCCTTCGCCGAAGCCAAAAAACGTTCAAAACATACAAAGAGGATGTTTACCCCTGGTTAACCTTCTTTCTGGATGTTCTCTTAAGACAATCCAAAATGGCGGCCGACCTTCTTTCTGCGGAGGCTCTGGATAAACTGTTGTCCGGGAAGCAATTGATTGTGTGGAGCTATATTCAGTCGGTCAAAGAAACCACTCCTCGGGAAATCATTCGCGCAACGAAGGTTCCGCGTCCAACGGTGAACCAGGTCCTTTACCGACTGTTGGTCCTTAAAAAGATCGAAAGGTTGGGGTTGGGACGGTCGACACGATATAAAAAAGTTTAATACGGAGTGACTTTGCGCGCGGGAACGAAATTGAATATGTTATTAAGCAATTCTTATGGTTCGAGTTGTCTCGAGATGCTATCTAACACACCGTTAATAATTTGGCCCTAATCCTCGAAAGTGAACAACCCTGACGGTAGGCCCCCTGAAATTTATCCGATCAATTTTTCGGGCCCCAAGAACGGCTCCCGGTTTTTCTTATAGAACCAAATTCCACCCGCCAGGCAACAGAGTCCGCCCAGCATCAGTGTGTTGGGGGCCCCGATTGTTTCGGTGAGCGATCCGGCCACCACACTGCCGATGGGGGCCGCTCCCAGCCAGGACATCACAAACAAACTCATCACGCGCCCGCGCTTGTCGTCGTCGACAATGGTTTGAATGTGGGTGTTGCTGGCGCCCATTTGGATCATAAACCCAAACCCTGCCACGACCAACAACAGCATCGATACCCACAAAACCCGCGAAAAAGAAAAAGCGATAAGACCCAACCCGAAAATAACCGCCCCTCGGGGAATCCAGCGGGCCACCCCGGTGCTCGAGGGCCGAACCGCCAGGGTTAACGCGCCCAGCAAAGCGCCGCACCCGCCGGCGGTCATTAAAAATCCCATGGTGTGGGGGCCGCCCTTTAACACTTTCCCGGCAAATATCGGAACGATGGTCATGTAAGGGGCCCCCAACATGCTGGCCAGGGCCAACAGCGCCAGGATCGATCGAATCGGTCGGGAACGGTAAGCATACCGCCATCCTTCCCAGAGGGAATGAAGCACGCCCCGGGGGTGGGGTTTGGACGGGGCGGGCGGGCGAGTTCGCATGATCAACAATGCGCAGATGACGGCCAGGTAACTTAATCCGTCGATGAAAAAGCACCATCCCTCGCCCACCGCCGCGATTAAGAGTCCTCCGATGGTGGGGCCCACCAACCGCGCCAAATTGAACATGGACGAGTTGAGGGCGATGGCGTTGCCCAGGTCGTCTTTGTTTTCGATGAGGTCCACCACGAACGCTTGTCGGCCCGGCATATCGAAGGCATTCACCAAACCCTGAACCGCTGACAGGAAAAGAAGGGCAGGCACCGTGGCTTGTTGGGTCAAGGCCAAAAAGGCCAGGGCCAACGATTGGAGCATGGACAGTGTTTGGGTGGCCACCAATAAACGGCGGCGGTCCCAGCGGTCCACGATAATACCCCCAAACGGGGTTACAAAAAAGGCCGGGAATTGATTCATGAACCCCACCAAACCCAACAAGAGGGCGGACCCGGTCAGGCGATACACCAGCCAGCTGGTGGCGGTGGACCCAATCCAAGACCCGATTAAGGAAACAATTTGACCGCCAAAAAATAGACGGTAGTTGGGATATCGAAAAGCACGGAACAAAAACGCTGTTTTGGTTGGGACGGAAGTCATGGGGAAAAAAGGACGATCGACGGGGAAATAAAAAGGGGGAATGAAGCTGTTCGTTCATTCCCCCTTTTAAAGACTAGCAACCACAGCCGGGACCGAACATGGGCAAACCTCCTTGAATGAGTCGTTGTCTAATGGAACGCGCCATTCGGAAAAAAGTTCCAGGACATTTTAGCATTTTACGTCAGGTCTAGTAAGGCCTTTATACGGGCTCTCAACCGTTCCGGGCATTGGCACGGATCGCTCTTTTTCAAGCGCTCCAACAGTTTTTCCTCAAAATCGAATCGGTCCCCGCAGGGGGGGCAATCCGTAAGGTGGCGACGAATATCCGCTTGATCTTGAGGGGTTAACTCCCGCTGGTTGAGAAACTCATGGACCCGTTCGAGGGCTTCATTGCAGGGGTCCCAGTGTTTGGGGTCAAAGGGGTTCATGCGGGGACCAGTCCTAATTCAACGGCGTGCTGGTGAAGGGTGGTTTGCAACAGGGCCCGCCCCCGGGCTAGTCGGGAACGGACGGTTCCAATAGGCACGTCCAAGGCGCTCGCCACTTCCTGGTAGGAAAGCCCTTCCAGGTCAAAAAGGACAACAGCGGTTCGATACTCTTCCGGCAAAAGGTCGAGGGCTTTACGAAAATCTTCGTTGGTGAAGCGGCCCATGACTTCTTTCGCCGGGTCAGGAGCCGAAGGCGCGCGGGAAGACAGTTTGTTGTAAAGGTGAAAATGATCTGCTTTTTCGTAGGCGTCCACCGAAACCTTTTCCGGTTCCCGTTTGTTTTTCCGGAAATGGGTGATGTAGGTGTTGGTGAGTATGCGATACATCCAGGCGCGGAGGTTGGTGCCCGGCTGAAATTGGTCGATGCTTTTCCAAGCCCGGGCGAACGATTCGGCCACCACGTCTTCCGCCATGGACGGGTTGCGTGTCATACGCAGGGCCGCTCCATAGAGTTCATCCAGAAGAGGGAGGGCCTTTTCCTTAAATTCAAGGCGGCGGTCATCGTTCATAAGAACGCCGACAGACTGTTAAGAGTTCCCAGATTCACAATAAAAGACTATCACTTCGCCCCGAGGTCCGCAATACATACAAAAAAGTAGTATATTCAGGGTTTATGAACCGGTTAGCGGGACAATCCAGTGTTTACCTTCTTCAACACGCCCACAACCCTGTGGACTGGTTCCCGTGGGGCCCGGAAGCCTTTGAAAAGGCCCGGCGTGAAAACAAACCCCTCCTGATTTCAATTGGTTATTCCACATGCCATTGGTGCCATGTGATGGAACGGGAATGTTTTGAAAATCCCGGCATTGCCGCGGTGATGAACGAAAACCTGGTGTCGGTGAAAGTGGACCGGGAAGAGCGGCCCGATGTGGATCGCCTTTATATGACCGCCGTTCAGGCCATCACGGGTCAAGGGGGGTGGCCCCTGAACGTGTTTGTGACTCCGGAGGGGAAGCCCATCATTGGCGGCACTTACTTTCCGCCGGAACCGCGCCAAGGCCGTCGAGCCTGGCCGGACGTGGTGGCCGCGATTGGCGCATCCTGGCGGGATCCCGAGGCTCGGGCAAGAATGGTGGCCCAGGGGGATGGGTTGACCCAGGCGGTTCGGGAATTTCTGACTCCCCCGCCAATCCTGGCGGAGCAAAAGGGAAGTTCACCCCGAGCTTGTTTACAAGCTTTGGATTCTGTTTTTGACGAGGGTCATGGGGGATTTTCTTCCGCGCCGAAATTTCCCATGCCAACCAACCTCTATTTTTTGGCGCGGTTCGGTTACTTTCACCGGGAGACCCCCGACGGTTTGCGGGCGGAGAACATGGTTGTGACCACCCTTCGAAACATGGCTCGGGGGGGGATTTTTGATTCGGTGGGCGGCGGGTTTCACCGCTATTCCACCGACGAGCGATGGTTTTTGCCCCATTTCGAAAAAATGCTTTACGACAACGCCCAGCTGGCGGTGGCCTTTACGGAAGCCTATCAGCGGACAGGCGATCCGGTGTTCGCCGGCGTGGCCCAGAAAACCTTGGATTATCTCCTTCGGGACATGGCCCACCCGGATGGCGGGTTCTATTCCGCTGAAGACGCCGATAGTTTACCGGCCCTGGACAGTCCTGAAAAAGCGGAAGGGGCTTTTTATATTTGGACGATGGGGGAAATCCGGTCGATATTGGGTGACGACGCCGAGCTTTTTGCCTTAAGATACGGAGTGAGGGGTGTGGGGAACGTGGAGGCGGACCCTTTCGGCGAATTCTCAGGCAAAAATGTCTTGTTTGAATCGGTCCCTATCGAAGAGGCGGCCCGGCAATGTGGTTTGGGGGCAGACGAGTGCGCGAAACGGCTTGAGCAGTGTCTGATCAAGTTACAGGTCGCCCGTGGTCGGCGGACCCGTCCCATTCGAGACGACAAAATATTGACATCGTGGAACGGGTTGGCCCTATCGGCGTTTGCCTTGGGGGCGAGGGTGTTTTCTCAACCCCGGTATCTCGAAGCGGCGCAAAAAACAGCTTCTTTTGTGAAAGACAATCTGTGGGACGGGTCCACCTTGTGGCGACGGTGGCGGTTGGGCCAAAAAGATGTTTCCGCGATGGCCGATGACCACTCTTTTTTGGCTCAGGGGTTGGTTGACCTCTACGAGGCTGACTATTCAACTCAATGGCTGGTTTGGGCGGAAAAACTGGTTGATTTGGCCTTACAACGGTTTCAGAACGTCCAAACCGGCGCGCTCTATTCAGCGCCCGCCGACCACGACCCGCTCCTATTGTTACGGGCCCAGGAAGAAGGCGATAACGTGGAACCATCGGCCGCCAGTGTGCTGGCCGGGACGTTGATTCGGCTATCGCGGCTGTTGGGTCGGGACGATTTCCAGTCTGCAGCGGACCGGATGATCCAGGCCCATTCGGCCGTCGGTAACGATCGATCTTTCCCGGTGTTGCAGTCAGCTCGGCTTCTGGCGGAAAGTCCAGCTCGGGTACTGGTAATTGTTGGACCAATGGACGATCCGCGCACGAATCAGTTAATTTCTGTGGCTCGCCGGGCCTTTTATCCTGACTTATCGATTATCGTTGTGGATGGAGACCGATCCTTTTGGTCACAGCGGCAACCTCTCCTGGCTCAGAAAGGTCTTGTGGAAGGTAACCCAACGGCCTATCTTTGCCACGATTTCACCTGCCAAAATCCCGCCACCGGCCCGAAAGCCCTGGCGAGACAGTTGGGAATATAGTAGAGTTTGGTCGAATTTTTACCTGAATACCCCACAAATTAAGGAGTCTCACTCGTATGGCTAAGAAATACGTCTATTTTTTTGGTAACGGCAAGGCAGAAGGCAACGGCACTCAAAAGGACCTTTTGGGCGGCAAAGGCGCTGGGCTGGCCGGCATGTCGAGCGCGGGGGTGCCTGTTCCTCCCGGCTACACCATCACCACGGAAACCTGCCGGTACTACTACGCCAACGGCAAAAAGTTGCCTCCGGAGCTGGCGGGCCAGTCCAAAGAGGCCATGGCCAAACTTGAAAAAGCGCTCGGCAAAAAGTTTGGGTCGTCCACCGATCCTTTACTGGTCTCGGTGCGTTCCGGCGCAAAGTTTTCCATGCCGGGCATGATGGACACCATTTTGAACCTGGGCTTGAACGACGTGGCGGTTCTCGGTTTGGCCGAGAGAACCGGCAACGATCGGTTCGCCTGGGACGCCTATCGCCGGTTTATCTCCATGTTCGGCAACGTGGTGTTGGAGATTGAGAAGAGCGCGTTCGAAAAAGTGTTGGAATCGGTTAAGGAGAAAAAGGGCGTTCATTTGGACACGGACTTGAACGTGAACGACTTGAAAGAAGTGGTGGACTTGCTCAAGAAACTGGTCAAAGACGAGACCGGCAAGGAGTTCCCCCAGGATCCCCTTAAACAATTGGAAGACGCCCGCAACGCCGTGTTCCGCAGTTGGAACAATCCCCGGGCCATCACCTATCGCCGGTTGAACAAAATTTCCGACGAAATCGGGACCGCCGTCAACGTCCAGGCCATGGTGTTCGGCAACATGGGCAACGATTCCGGCACCGGGGTGGGGTTCACCCGCAACCCCAGCAACGGCGTTAAAGAGTTTTTTGGCGAATACCTAACCAACGCCCAAGGCGAAGACGTGGTGGCCGGTGTGCGAACCCCCAAACCCATCAAGGAGTTGGAACGGGATATGCCCACAGTGTACAAACAACTTCGGGAGATCACCTCCAAGCTGGAAAAACACTACCGCGACATGCAGGATTTCGAATTCACCATTGAGCGGGGCACGCTGTTCATGCTCCAGACCCGAACCGGCAAACGGACCGGGATTGCCGCGGTTCAAGTGGCCGTGGACATGGTGAAAGAGAAGCTGATTTCCAAGGAAGAAGCGCTCATCCGCATTGAGCCGGACCAGTTGGCCCAACTGTTGGCCCCCGTCTTCGACGGAAAAGAAAAGACGGTGGCCGTCAAAGGCGGCCGTCTTTTGGCCAAGGGCATCGACGCCGGCCCCGGCGCCGCGACGGGCCGAGCCGCTTTCACGTCCGAACGGGCTGTGGAGATGGCCAAAAAAGGGCCTGTGGTTTTGGTTCGTCCGGAAACAAACCCGGACGACATCGAAGGGATGGTGGTGGCGGAAGGGATTTTAACCGCCATCGGCGGCCGAACGTCCCACGCGGCCGTGGTCGCCCGCGGGATGGGCAAACCCTGCGTGGTGGGTTGCGGGGTGCTGAAAATTGACGATGAAGCCGGCGTCTTGAATGTGGACGGTCACACGGTGAAAGAAGGCGATTACCTGTCCATCGACGGTTTCACCGGCGAGGTGTTGCTGGGCCAGGTTCCCACGCTTCCGTCCGAAGTGGTGCGCGTTTTGCGCAACGAATTGCCCGCCAAAGAGTCGACGCTTTTTGCGTCCTTTAAGACGGTCATGGCCTGGGCGGACGCTTACCGAAAAATCAAGGTGCGCGCCAACGCGGACATTCCGCGGGACGCGATCATGGCGCGGGCGCTCGGCGCTGAAGGCATTGGTTTGTGCCGAACCGAGCACATGTTTTTCGCGCCGGAACGGTTGCCGTTTATGCAAGAAATGATCTTGGCCGACACGGAAGAGGACCGCCGCAAGGCTTTGGATAAACTCTTGCCGTTCCAAAAAGAAGACTTCAAGGGGCTCTTGAAAGAAATGAAAGGGTTCGGCGTCACGGTTCGGACGTTGGATCCGCCCTTGCACGAGTTCTTGCCGAAAACCAAAGAAGACGCGGCGGTGCTGTCGCAAAAGATCGGCATCCCCACCGAAAAAATTATTCAGAAAACCCACGAACTTCACGAGTTCAATCCCATGTTGGGCCACCGGGGATGCCGGCTGGGGATCACCTATCCGGAAATCACTGAAATGCAAGTGCGGGCCATTTTGTCGGCCGCCTGCGAGTTGAAGAAAGAAAAAGTGAACGTTCTGCCGGAAATCATGATCCCGCTGGTGGGCAACGTGAAAGAGTTGAAAGACCAAACCGCCATTGTTCGCCGCGTGGCCGACGAGGTGCAAAAAGAGTACGGCGTGAAAGTGAACTATCTGTTGGGCACCATGATCGAAGTGCCCCGGGCGGCGCTGACCTCGGCTGAAATTGCCCAGGAAGCCGAGTTCTTCTCGTTTGGAACCAACGACCTGACGCAAATGACGTTGGGTTTCTCCCGGGACGACGCGGGCAAGTTCACGAAGGTCTATCTGGACAAAAAGATCTTCACAGACGACCCGTTCGCCACCTTGGACCAAACCGGCGTGGGCCGTTTAATGGACCTGTCTGTCCGTGAAGGCCGCAAAACCCGCAAGGATCTTAAGTGCGGCATTTGCGGTGAGCACGGGGGCGACGCGCCGTCCGTTAAGTTCTGTGCCCGAACCGGCCTGAACTATGTTTCGGCCAGTCCTTTCCGAGTCCCCGTGGCGCGCCTCGCGGCGGCCCAAGCGGTCATTGAGGACAAAACCGGAAAATCCTACACCTCCAAATAACCGGTTCGCTTCATTATCCAACCCGGGGGTCTCCCTAACAGGGCGACCCCCGGGTTTTTATGTGTGCCCAGCATGAAACACGACCAGGAGGTGTAAGTCCTCTGGGGAACTTGGTCAAAGGGATCCCCAGCGAACCGCAAGGCGGGCAATGCCGTGAGGCCCCTGCTGAAAGAAGTGGGTAGCAAAACGTCAAAGCCGACGAACATGAACCGGATAGAGGCGGAGCCAACCAGGGCGAGTGGGCATATGACCGCGAAGCTCTTGCGACCAATGAGGATACGACGTGGATCCGGCCGTTGTGGAGGGAAGGCCGTGTGTCTTACCTCGCGTGCGGGAGAGGGTGGGGGTTCCCCACGAGCAAACGATCACTGATCTTCTGAGTAGTTGGAGAAAGAGCGGTTGATTTTTTGGGTTGATTAGTTTTATGATGTGAACCTCATACCTAACGGTTAATTTAAAAAATAAATTATTCCGGGGCCCCAATGAAATTAAAAAAATCAGCTCATTTTTCTCCCCCCTTCGCCGGAGTGTTGGCGGTCATTTATTTTCTCTCTAACGCCGTGGGGGTTTACGCAACGGAGAGAACTTTCTGGAACGATCGACGGGCGGCACTGGCCCATCGTCGATCGAACACCCTGGTCTTGGCCCAAGCGCCTGTTCTGTTCCCCGGTGGGCCTGAAACCCCTTTAAGCCCTTCCCTTCTTTCTTCTTTGCCTCCGAACGCCCAAAAGTCGTTGTCCTGGTTACCAAGCCTCGCAGGGCCCTACGGCGAAATCCGGGATATCTATTTGGCCGGCCCGGACGCGCCGCTCATCCTTCACATTCAAGACGCGCACGACGTGGAAGAAGCGCAACGAAACATGGGGGGCCTGGTTCAATCCTTGCTCAAGGGTGGTCATGTTCGGCTTGTGGGGCTTGAAGGAGCTTCCGGTCCAATGCCCCTGGACCCGTTTCGTCAACTGCCGAACAAAGACGTTACCCGTGGGGTGTTGGATTTGGCTCTCCGGTTGGGCTACATCGGCGGAGCGGAGCTGGCGGCGTTGGATGCCCCGCAGTCCATTCTTTGGGGCATCGAATCCTCCAATCTTTACGCGGGGAATTTAGGCGCTTTTGAAAGGGGGGAAAGTTTCAAAGGTCAGGATCAAGTTTGGCTTGATCATGTTTCCCTGGTGGCAGACGCCGCCCGTCAGCGGTGGTATGGGCCCGCCCTCAAAGAATTTGAGAGTCATCGCATAGCCTATGTCAACGGAAACGAAAGACTCACCGTTTGGCTGCCTTTCCTTTGGTCAAACCGCCCGCGGGACAGTAAATACCCCCACTTGGCCCGGCTCAACGGTGTTTTGGCAAAAGAATCCGAGCTTGATTTCAAGGTGGTGGAGCGGGAACGCCAATCTCTTGCGGAAGTTTTGGTCCACGCACTTTCCCCTAGCGACCTCCAACGGTTGGTGGACCAAAGCCTAAACCAACGTTTGGGGCGGTTGTCCTTCGGCGATTATTACCGGTTTTTGGAGTCCCTGTGCGCCCGTTATTCAGTGAAAATGAGCAACTATCCCCACCTAAAAGAGTATATCGCCTATGTGGCGGACGCGGAGAAGGTGGATCGTTCGCGCGTGATCGACGAACTGGCCGATTTAGAGGAAAGGGTGGAACGACGTTTGGCCGTGGGCGCAGAAGAAGCAATCGTGGCCAAGGCCCGGCGGGATTTTGGAGTTCTACGAAAACTGGTTGGCCATCAATTAACGCCCTCTGAGTGGCACGCCTACGCTAGCCGCCACCCCGATCCCGCCCTTGTGGCGAAAACGTTGGCAGACCTCTCTGGGAAAGACCTGCCTCGGGTGGAGCTCCAAGGGCTGAAATCCTATGAGGACTATTCCGATTTTGCATTGAAACGAAACAGCGCTCTGGCGGACAATCTGCTGGCCAAAATGCGACAGGAAAAAGTCCCGACAGCGGTGTTGGTGGCTGGCGGGTTCCATACAGAAGGTTTGATTCAAGCGTTCAAAGATTCCGGGGTCTCTTACGTGGTCTTGGGGCCGAGGATTACAAAAGTTCCGAAAAATTCCCAGGCGTTAGAGGCCATTGTTCGCGACCCACTGCCGCTTGAAAAACTTTTAGTTGGAGACGTCATCCATTTGGCAACCCCGCGGTTAACCGGTTCCCTGGAAGGCGTTTCGCCGGATGCCCCCGAGATACAGCAATGGGCGGAGCGGGGGAAGAATATCCTTGGATGCCTCCATTTCGCCTATCAGTCTGTTCATGCCCCAGGGGTCGAAAACAGTTCATTTGATGGTCTCCGTTGGGCGGGGTATCTCTCAGAGAACATCACTCAGGAAGTGATCCAAGTCAAAGAGGCGGGAGTCACCGCTGTTGTCATAGATGGAATCGGGACGTCGGGTTTTGCCGTTATTGAGTCAAAGGGCCAAAGTGATCCGGGAGCTGCGGGTGTGACGGCGCCGCCCATTACAGTTGAAAAAATGACGGTCGATGGTCAACCGGTTCAGTTTGCTACCTATCCTTCCGACGCCGTAAGGCGACCAAGGGTTTTGGTTCAGTGGGCTCGCAAAGGGGTGGCCCTCCTGGTGAAAGGAAGGAATACTTTGGGGAGCGCTCTTCGTTGGGGAAAGCAAGGTGTTCTAAATGGCCTCCTGGCGTTTGGCACGGCTTGGGACAATTTTCTGGACTCTCGGCTCGGCCGGATGTTATTCCCGACCTTGGAACCCAAATTCGTTGTTCCCCTAGGCCAGGGGGTTGGCCTCGGACCCTCTGTTTCGGGTCGCCACGACAGACCCAAAAAATTGGCGGATATTTTTCCGAACGAGCCAACCCACTGGAGTTCTGTCCAACGGGAGGATCTAACCTTTGTCCTCACCCAACTGGGTGAGAATCCAAATTCTGCCCGATTTTTATCAAAAGACTCGACGGACGAAAGCCTGGCGTTCTCTCTCTCCGCTCCTGCCGCTTTAGGGGCACAGCCTGAGATGGTTGTCCGATTTACTCTTTCAAGTGAACCATTGCCTAACGGGGAACTTTATTCGGTTAACAGCGCTCGCGGTCCACCCGAGGTGACTCTATCGCTGCATCCCGATGTTTTTCACGCGGACAAATCTTCTTTAAAGAAGCATCTTTCGGCCGTTGTTCGGCAAGCGGTGTCGACTCTCCCTGGCACTCCCTTTGCTCAAGGGAACCAGACTGACTACCGGGCCGCCGAACGCGCCGTCCGCGAGAGTAAAACCCGCATCCCCACATGGATGGAAGATAACACACCCAGGCTCAAGAACGTTAGTCTTTTTAGCCGTTCCATGGAATCCATTTTTAACCGCACCTTGGCAGAACAATTACAGGTGAAATTCGGTTTCGATATGCTCCGTTTCTTAAGCCAAACGAATTTTACAGGTGGTCTCGGCCACGTAACCTATGATTATCACGCCAGTCTCGGGCAAGATGGGGCTGATGTGGCGTCTGTTTTTCCCTTGTGGAATGGAATCAAAGGCGTTGTCAAACACCCGGAAGGTGGCCAGATGTTGTACGGAGCGCCCGCTCTCCCCTTCCGTCCCGATGGCACCCGATATGAAAGCATGGGCGACATGCTGCGCAACACTATGTCAAAGAGAGAGGACCTTCCCCTCACCTCCTATCGCTTGCCCGAAAATGCGGCCTTTTGGGATTGGGTGAGACGGAGTGCGGGGTCCAACAACCCGGAATTTGCTTCCCAATGTCGTAAAGCGCTGGCTCTCCAGGGGAAAGAGATCTCTTTTGACGTCTATGCGGTGAAAGACAAGTTTAGCGGGCAACCCATTTTTTACCTGGACGCCTATACAAAGGACGGAGAAAAGAAAATCCGTGTGTTTGACGAACTGTATGGAGATCCTCCTGATGCGCCCTGGCGCGTGGTCCAGGTATTGGTGTATAGCCAAGCCAATCAGTTGCTGATCAATGAGCTGGTTCGCCAAGGCTATGCCCAACCCACCATCGTCACGCTCGACCATGAAGTCTTTGCCCAATTCCCAGATTTATACCTTTCCTGGCAGGGCGTGAAGGGATTGATCCGCCATGCGGTTCACGCGTTTAACCACACCGTTTTCCGACCAGGAATGTGGAATCTTCCCAAGCCGGCGGCGGGTCTCCTGGGCCTGGATAAGCGAAGTGATCTGGAAGATGAATATGCTGTGAGCATTGCCAATCGAGCGGTTGAGGTTAGCGGCGCGACAACGGGTGTTTCCCATATTCATTGGCTCGTTTTGTTGTGGAAATTATTCGCCATGGAGATACATAAGGTGGTGGAGCGTTTTAATCCAAAGCGCCCGGATCGAGGATCAAACAGTGCCAACGGGGTCCTTCTCGAACATTGGCAAGGGGTCGACATTCGGCGTTTGATTGACTTAACAAAAGAGAAACTCGGTCTTTCGTCCGCAACAGATGACGAGATATTTTATGAGACGTTGGAACAACCCAATAACTCAATAACTCTTCGGGAATTCCAAAAACGCTTTGAAATTGTTAAAGCTTTTTACAGTTTGGACCTGCTTATCTTTCTCAACGAAACCCAGACTCAGCCTCAGGGGGGAGGTCATTGGCTGGCGGAAACCTTAATGGAGGTGGAGGGGAATCACCAAGGTGTTTACACCCCTAAAAATATCCGAGAATTTCGTGATCGGTGGCAGTTTCTTATCACCCGTGCTTTCTCCGTTGAATCAGCCTGGGAGGAAATGTCCGAGAATTTCGGGGAGTTGAAAGAGGCCCTGCTCAAGCGGCCGATCGTTTCCAATGTGCGGCGGCAGGTGTCTTATAAGGGCCCCGACATGTATCTGGAAATCTTTTTAAACGATACGGAGGCATTTCAAAATTCCCAGGTGCGGCTTATATTTGGCGGTCGTACTTTTGGCGGGGCGGCCAGAGCGACTTTCGATGAAGCGAAGAGGAGAGCGCGAAGTGTGGGATCTGTCGCCTTCCTGGAGAACTATAACTCCGAAGACGCTCCGATTATTTATAGGGGGGCCACGGCGGGGGTCATGTTGTCGGATGAGCGTTTGGAGGCGGCGGCCACGAGCAACAGCAAAATTGTGGTAAACGGGGGATGGCTGATCAGCGTCCACGATGGCGCCAGCCCAGAGAGAATGGCTGTTTTGGACAAACAAACGAACAGGGTCCGATTTGCGATCACCTACACCCACGATGATTTGAGGGCAGGATTAAACAAGGGTGAGCTTGAACTGTTAAACGGGGATCTCATACCATTCGATGACAACAGCCAGAGTTACGAAGGCAAAGGGGCTGGCCGGCGTCCCAGCCGCGCGGGCCTGCTGAATTGTTTTTCAAAACTTGGAAAAGCCTACGGATCACCTGTGCTTCGACGTAAGATGCTGTATCAAGGGATTCGCTGGTCTTATACCGCCGACATCCATCGGCAAACACAGGGTTTCCTTGAAATTGAAAATGACATGGTTTTGGCTCAAGACGATGTCTTCTCCGTGGCTGAAAAAATTGTGTCAGCGCCATCGATGGATGCGCCGCCGCTATCCGAACAGCTCGAGGCCCTGCTTTATAAAAAGGGCCCCAATGGGTTTACCTGGCTCCACAAACATAATTTAACCATTCCGGTAGCGTTGAGCGGGATTGGACATGCTCCGGGCTGGGACGGTTTTCTTCAAGGGTTTCGGTCTGTCAAGGGCCGCTATTATTTCCAAGGCCTGGGGAGCCCAGCGGGGGACGAAGAGGGACAAGGCCGCTGGAGTCTGGAACATCATGCTTTTGGTCAAAACGGAACAAATGAATTGGTGTCCTACACGGCCTATCTTTTAAAGGATATCCCCGCTTTCCAGCCCCTTCTTGATCGTCTCCGCGAATTTGAGGGCACGAACGCACAATCGATGGATGTGCGAATGGCTGAAACTCTCAAAGCGTTGGAGTTCGTCCAACGAACGGTGGACCGTGTCCGTGAGGCCATTCTCAATAGGGATTTAAAAACAGGCGCTGAGGTGATTCGCCGTGTCTCTCCCTCAATCACCACCGCGGATCGCGACTACATCCTTCAACAGAATTATTCTTACGGCTGGAAGATCGCTGTGTCTCCCACCGATCACTCCCATGATTATGCCTATCTCGAATCAGGTCCGTCATTGACGGAGCTCCGTGACGCACTTCGTCAATTGTTGAATGAGAATTCCCGCGGTCCCGAATCCATCAAGCAAGCGTCCTATGGAACGCGCGGAGGGTATTTTTTCTCAATGATGGGAGAACGTTGGGGCCAGGTCCCCGCCCTTCGAAATTTTGCATTTTCCCTTGCGGATAAAGTGGAGAACATCAAAACAAAGGGAGGGGAAAATGGCTGGAACGACTCGGCTATTCAATGGGAAATCCGTCGGGTCTTCGCCGCATTTTTAGGCGCTTTGGACGAGTTGATCGAACCATCCAACCCGAGCGAACCTCATGAAAAGGCAACCCCGCCATTAAGTCCGATAGAAGAAATTGCCGCTCAGGAAGCCCCGAAGGCGGTGGTTTACCAAAACCTGGGGCCCCTCAATCGCGACCTCCTCGGCGGCACGGCCCATTCCCTGGAATTTGGAAGTTTAATGGCGGACGTGATCCATGTCCGTTTGCTGGTGGAAAAGGATCGGGATCAGGCAAGATCCGCTCAATTATTCCTTTCCCGCTCGCTCGGGGGGTGGGACCTGACGGGTCCCACTGGCCGACTTTCCGAACCCGCTGTGATGAAAGCTGGACAGGCTTTGAGTCGCGCGGTTCGTCAGCAGGCTGATCCACTAGAGGGATCTTCTCTCGCTGTTTCCCGTCAGGTCTTCATGGCATTGGCTTCACTCGGGGAATATTTGGAGAATGCCTCTCCTGAAGAATGGCATCATTGGGCGTCTGTTTTGGCCCGGGGGTTCAACGAGAACCTTTTTGATGTTCAAGAGCGGGTTTTGGCGACCATCAATAGTGGGCGGAGACTGGAAATTGAGATTTCCGAAACACTGTTAAATGGAAACCTCACGGAAGAAGATAAAACCCGTTTGCAGGAATTGGGTGTGTTCGCCGCCCATGCTGACCGATTGGGCAGGGGAAAAATCACCTGGATTCTTCCCGAAGGAAGAAATAATTTGGATCCCCTCTGGCAGAAGTATCCCCAGCTGATGCCCTTAAATGGAATTTTCACCCGAAAATTGTTGAAGGCGAACCTGAAGGGAGCCGATGGCAAATATTCTGTTAAAAAACTCCTGATGGATTCACAGGGCCAGAAACAGGTGCAATTACTCGAGTCTTCTGATCTTTACATCATCAACCGTAGCGAATGGGTCTTGGAATCCGATCTTCCCAACGAGGTGGCCCGGCTCCTGATCTCGCTCGGTGGTGGCTTAATTTACGACGCCACCGAAAAAGTGGGCGATGAGATGAAAAGGCTCTTTTTCCTCCGCACCAACGCGTAACCATTCAGGCAAGACATGTTTGGCAAGTGTAACCCAACAAAACATGTCAACATTCGGTGGGCGCCCCGGGTGTTGCATGAGCCTGTTGTGTGTCGTCACATTAAAAACAGACAGCATGGGAACACGAAAAGAGACAATGGGAACGGGGGTCCCGGTTGAATACTTATCCGTGTGATTTATCCTGGAATGGATTCCGTAGGTTTTCTCTTGTTGCTTTCCAAAATTGTGATTTTTGATGTCACGGAACACACCCCGCCTAATTCGCAACTGACCCCAAAAAACGTTACAAAAAATTTACAACTTCTTAAGGGTTTCCATCGCTCCTCCAAAGTAGAATAAAACCATGGGAAGTCTTATTTTTCTTCGAAAGAGGGTCATTGCGATGAAACGCTTTCTCATCCAATGTTTGGTGTTTACCTACGCGTTTACCCATGTGGTGAGCGTTTACGCGGGTGAAACAAACTACTGGGAAGAACGCCGCCGGGCGGTTCAACGTCGATCTTCGCCGGTGGTCCTGACTTCTTTGTCCCGGTCGCAAGCGTCCGACCTGGTCGCGTCGGGGTTTGGATCGGAATATCAGACAAATCAAATTGATTCGTCTCTCGTGACCCGACATCGGGCGGTATTGCCAGGAATGCAAAAAGAGTGGGGCTGGTTGCCGGAACTGGTGGCGAATTACGGTGACATTCGGGAGATTTACGTGGCGTCTCGACCGGACGCGCCGGTGGTGATCCATTTGCAGGATGTGCATGAGGTGGAAGACGCCCAGAAGAATTTGGCGGGATTGGTGGAATCGTTTCACACGCAGAGAGGAATTTCGTTGGTGGGCCTGGAAGGCGCGCTGGGTTCGTTCGAGTTGGCCTTTTTTCGCGAAGGGCCGTTGGATGTTCGGAAAAAACTGTGCGATCATTTTTTGAAGTTGGGCTATTTAACCGGACCGGAAGTGGCGGGCATTATCGCCGAGAAACCGCCGACCCTGTGGGGAATTGAGGATGTGGAGCTTTATCGCGGCCACGTTGAGGCGTTTGAGCAGTCCGAATCAGGCCGAGCTCAGGCGCGGCAATTCCTAACGGCCCTTTCCGTTGAGGCCGACAAAGCCCGGGAAACTTTTTATTCGCCTGCCCTGCGGGCGTTGGACGATCATCGACGGGCCTACTTGTCCCACCGGGCATCGTTAGGGGAGTACGTGCCGGCCCTTTGGTCCGCCCTGAAAGGGGACAAAAAGGCCTATCCTCAAGTGGCTTTGTTGGTTAAATTATTAACCCAAGAACAGACTCTCGATTTTAAAGAGGTAGAACGACAGCGGGTGCGGTTGGCGGAGGTGTTGGCGCAACGTCTTGCGCCGGGAGACTTGGATCGGTTGGTCAAAGCCAGCCTGGCCTATCGATCGGGACGCCAAACGGCTGGTGCTTATCAAAAATACTTGGCCACCGTGTGCCGACAAAACAACATCCGCCTGGACACGTTTGGCCCCCTAGCCGTCTACATGGACTACGTTCAAGGGGCGGACCCAATGGATTCGGGAAAATTGTTGGACGAACTGGACCGTTTGGAATTGGCGGCGTTGACCGACACCGCCGAAACAAACGAGGAAAAAAAGCTGGTGGAAGTGTTTCGCGGTCTGGCCCTCTTAGACAAGTTAACGAACCACGGTTTGACTCCCCAGGAATGGGGAGTTTTGAAAAAAGGCGAGCACTCTTTAGAAAATATCTGTTCGATTTTGACCAAAATCAGCCCGACGTCGGTGAGCAAGACCGCTCTGTTGCCGGACCTTTCCCCGTACAAAGAATTTTGCAAAAAGGCCGAGCAACGCAACGGCGCTTTGGTGAAGAATTTTCTGGCCAAAATGAAGACGGATAAGGTCAATACAGCCGTTTTGGTGGCAGGCGGATTTCATAGCGATGGCATCGCTCAAATCCTCCGAACAGAAGACATATCCTACATCGTTATCTCCCCTAAAATCTCAAAACTGCCGGAAACCACCCGACCTCTGGATATTTTTGTTCGAACTCCCCTTCCACTGGAAAAACTTCTGGCCGGAGATGTCATCAATCTGGCCTATCCCCGTTTGACGCAGAGTAGTGAGGAAGTGATTGTATTGGGACCTAATGCCGCGAAACGTAAAAGTACCCTTGCGGAAGCCTGGATAATGAAAATGAAGGGGGGGGGAGGGGCTTTCTTTAAGGTTGACCGGCCTGATAGACTTTCGTTCGCCCTCTCTGTTGTGCGCGTTAAACACCTATTGCAAGAACTCCCTTTCTTCGCCCTTTCAGTATTCGGGGCGGTCATGGCCGAAACGCTAACTTCAGGCATGTCTCCATTATTTGTTATCGCTTTTCAGTTCACGATCGGCATGACCGTGGCAATATTAATGTGGCCCAATTTTCTGAGCAAACACGAGAAAGCACAAAAAAAATGGCTGACAGAGAACCCTGGGGAAACAGCGATGGATTACCAATTTCGTCTCTTCCTGCACTATGCTTTTGTCAGTGCTTTCTCAATTTCTCTGTCAATTATATATCCGACTTTTGTTGGTTCTGGTTTAGTAACCCAGGGGTCATTCTCTATTCCGGGAAGCTTTGAGAAAATTCTTTCGGGATCCCTGGGCGGGGGGCTTTTCGTTCACGGTCTTTCAAATTTCTTGGGACGTCTTGTTGTGGGAAACTCTTTCGTTCCCGCAATGTCGGATTTCCAGGAACCGGCAAAGAAAAATTCGATTCCAAAGGAATTTGAATTCGATCCTAAAGGATTCCTGGAATACGTCAAGGCAAACGGCTTCTTGGTTGGGCAACCTGGACAGGTAAGCCATTCGTCGGTGAGTCGATCCCTCCCGAATGTGGGCCCCTCCCCTTTGCCGAGGTATCCTCGGGGGATCTTTCGGGAACTTGACCCTGCGAAATCCTTATCCGAAGAGGATGTTCGAACAATCGGGCTTGGAGAATTGATCAAAAGCGGGAGCCCCGCGGCGATTTTTGACTATTTTAAACTCCTGGATTTATCCAACCAACATCATTATGGATATCCGAGTGTGTTGCTTAATCGTTTTTCTGAAGAGTATGATATCTGGCTCGACGAAGAGTCACTGATTTCGTTAGTCAATAAATTTGAACCAGTCGGAGACTCAGCGCATCAATCAATTGGAGAGAGAATTACCGAATTAGTGGCCAAAGGGTTTCGGGGTGAAACACCACTTGTTCTCCTTTTAGCCTTGGCCAACGTAGCGGGACCTCAGCGTTTGGAGGTTTTAAGACGGGCGTCCTCCCGTTATGGCTGGAGTGAATTTATACCTAATATGGTTGAGTCTTCTCTATCTCGAATGAGGTCAATGGGAATTGTAAAGGAAGAGGGGGGTAAGTGGGATCTTTCGTTGGAGGCAAGAAATTACATTTCGGGGATCTTCCCGGAAGCTCTGGGTTTGTTCTTACACCCGGAACACCGCGGTTCAATGGGGGATTTGGGCAACCATATTCGGAGAGTGGTGTGGAATGCACGTCTGGACAAACGATTGCGCAGGTCCACAGGGATCAAAGCCACCGGCCTTCTCATCGGGGAGAATCTTTCTTTAGAGGAGGCCGAACTTATTGTCGCACAACTTAGAGCATGGGGAATCTCTCGCAAAGAGGAGGAAGCGCCGCGGGGAAACGTCGATGTCATTGTTGAATGGAATTCTGATCATTGTTTTCTTGAGCAATGGGTTCATCCCTCCTATTTTGGTTCTTCTCCAAATAATGTGATTCTCGACGATAAAATAGGGCTTCAATCCCGATCAAATGGCTTCACTCAATTTTCCACACTTACGGAGTATCTTGAGACGGAAATAGCGCCAATCATGAAATCCATAGGCCGCCTTTTTGATTGTCTTGACGACGTTGTTGAACCCTTCGCTGAGTCCATTTGTTTTTCGGTGTTTGAAAAAGTTCAGAATACCAAAGCGCCTGCGATCAAGTAGCTTGACATACTCCAAAATCTCCGGGATATCGCTTTCGCGCGCCCGTTGCTTCCAGGCGCGAAACTCAGCGCGCCGTTTTAGAATCTCGAATATCAAAAATGCCCCGGAGATCTTCTTTCAAGACGTAGGCCGTGTTGAGAGTTTCGTTGACGGCCAGCAGTTCCTTGAGGCGCACCCTGCCTTTGGCACTCAAGCCCTCCCGTCGTCTCAAGAGCAAGAAGCGAGAATTCTTGACATATCGCCTGCCTTCCGGCGGGAGTTCTTTGTACTGACGGATCCTGATCTTGTCGATGGCCAGATGCAACGGCTTAACGACATGAAAGCGATCGAAAATAATTCGGGCACGGCAACTCTTACGCAGAGCGAACAGATACGGATCGTGCATATCGATAACCACGAGCTTCAGGCGCCGGGTGCGCTGGGGCCCAAACCACAGGAAGAACCTCTTGAGAACAGCGCTGTCGTTGCCACGGCCCACCCAGAGGACACGACGTTTCCCAATGTCGGTGACCAACGTTAGATAGCGATGCCCTTTCTTCTCCGAAACCTCGTCAATCCCAATCTCAGTGACACCATCGAGATCCCGCTTGGCAACAAGCCCACAATGTATCGAATCTCAACGTCCTTGACCGTCTTCCAATCCACACGCTCCTGTTCCGCCACCGCCTTGACTGGCATGAAGTCAGTCAAGATGAAAAGATGAAGTTCGAACCGTCGTGCATCGCGCTCCACCTCGTGCGATCACCGATCTCGCTTGATGAACACCGCAACAAGGACAACGAACCCGAAAGCGCGGCAACCACAGAAAGACCTTGTGTTTGCTGATATCCAGATCGCGGTTCTCGTCGACACTTGGTCGTGTCGACGCACACATTTTCGTCCACAACCGCCGCATCTTAAAGTCCGACCTTGATATTCGATCCATAGTTCTATCCAGGATTTGTGATGCCTCTTCCAGCGAACAACTTTGTGGCTTTGAAAACCAACGAACGATGTGAGAGCATGGTATTGAGGCATTTCGCTTCCTCCCGGTATGGTCGTCTAAACAATGACCTTATACCAAGAGGGCTGGACACCCGCTTCATCTTTACGCTATGCGCGTTATCACCATTTTCACATTATTTGGAGAAGAACCCCTATTTTGGTCTTTTACAGGTTACTGTTCGGATGGTATCCCATTTGCAACGGAGGGAAAATATCGAACCCATGGGTTTTGAGGAATTTAAAGAATGGGGCCAGAATCGCACATTTCCAACTGCTCCCCTTAATACATTTCTTGAAAATCATTTGAGTGAGTTTACCTCAGGTTTAAATGGATTCAAAGGAAACAATGAAGTTATTCAAACTTTATTAAAACTTTTGTTGTCGGGGAAATTGGATCTGGCTAATGTCGCATTTGCTCTAAGGGGATCGGGTCTTTCCCCCATAGAATCCGCACGCCTCATCGGGTTGTTGTTCCGCCATGGAAGGCCTGAGGAACTGGAGGATTTCAGGGATCAGATCGTATATTTTAACCCAAGCTTTGAGCCTGCGCGCCAGGAAAGTCGAAATAATATTAAAGATCGCCTCCGTTATTTTCTCGCATTGGGAGACTCCCTTTCAGAAGAGGGACAAAAATATGCAAATGAACTTCGTCAGGCACTTCAAGCCAAAAGCCCTTCCGAAACGCTAAAAAAACTTGAGGAGCGATTTCCATCCCAAGAGAATCCACAATTGGACTATTTTGCCCCTCTTCAGGCCCCAACGGAAGGGTGGACATCCGTCATTGAGAACCTTGATATTCTTCAAGTTACCCAAGGGTGTTCAAATTTGTGTTTGCATTGCTATGCTTCCCCTAGCGGAAATGTTCACCCCATGCCTTTTTACCGAATCCTTCAGTTGTTGGAGGTTATGAAAAGGAACAACATCCATCCTCGTTATTTGGAAAGGCTGTACAACGACAATGAGATTTCCGACTATTACGATCCAATGTTCGATGCTGATTTCGCGGATCTTTTTCGCACACTCAATTCACAAATCCCCATTTCTCAAACGCTTTGGACCACCCGAGGCTGGAATTTGGGTGACAAAATCGCCGCGAGAGGCGTGAAAAAACTTTCAGCTCAAGTTAGAATACAAGAAATATTTCCACAAACACGAGTGAGCATTGACTTTTTCAGCATTCGCGGGGATTTGTTGAGAAGTATGGGCCGTCAGTTGGAAATTCTCTCACGTTTGGTTGAGGTTTCATCGCGACCTATCATTATTAACTCTGTCGCTCCAAACGAATGGGGCCTTGCACAGAGAGCCTGGTTGTCGATCCTTATGAGCCTGTTTCCCGAACGTCTTTTGATTGACGGGGGAACAACTTTGGACATTTCCGAGACGGGAAGAGCTTCCCGTCTCGGATTTTCCTCAGGAGCACGAAAGAAAGACTACGTTGTTGAAGTTCCCATGAAGGGTTTTATGATTACACCTGACGGGACTGTACGGAAACTTTCCCAAAGCGGAAGTGATCGGAACCCCATTGGGAGATTGTGGTCTTCAAATTCAGCATCAAGGAGCCCTATTCAACCAAGGCCGATTAAGCCATCGACTGAACATCCATTATCCTATTTATTGCCAAGTATTTTTAAAGAGGCCGGCACTACTTTCGACACAAGTCAAATTGGATTGAGACCTGGATCTTCTAACGTTTTTCTTAAGAGGGCTCCAACCCCGACGTCCGTGGAAAAAGATGAGTCTTCCTCCGTCGGTTTAGGTGTGGGTTCATCGAATTTTAAGGCCGGTGGTATGATGTTCTGGCTGTGGCGGGTTTGGAATTCGGTTGTCCCCCTTCGGTTTCAAATGGATGAGAGGTCGTGGCACCGATGGGCGTTTTTGACGGAAGGTGTTTTTTCTGTGTTTCTTGGGTTTTTCCTGACCGTGGTGTGGGTGGCGGTGACTGGGGACTTTGAATCCCTTGCAAAGGTTTTCGCCGGCGCCGTGTTGGGTTCGTTCGTGAGTGGGCACCTGGCGGATCTGTTCACACAAGATCGCGGGAGGGCGCCGCCCAACATTCGGGCGGCCCTGTCCATCGCGGCCTTGAGCGCCTTGCCCCTGGGGTGGGGAGCGCCGGCGGGGATAGTCGTGCCCTTGTTCTTCGCGGTACACAATCTTGTTAACCGTTTCCTGGAGGATCTCGAGGATCCATCTTCTGGGTTGGCCCTTCTTGCCAACAAAATCAAAGATCATTTTCTTTTCGTTGAAAGCGCGAAGGCTCTTCTCTCAAACCAAAAATTTCACCAATGGTTGAATGCCATTTCGTCCGAGGTGGTGGAGACATCCGCTTCGTCAGAGAATTGGATAGAAGATGAACAGCCCGAATCGATCGTTCTCCCATTCCTCCGAAACAGGGGGTTAGAGGCCGAGACGGACCTTTGGCCCCGGGTGATCGATTGGGCGAGGAAAGTCCTTTTGGGGGCCGTGGGCACCCTGGAACATGTGTCGGCTGTCGCCCGAAAAGTGTCTCCTTCTAATTCGGATTCTCCCCTGGGACTGCTCCCTTTGATCGGTCGGCCTGTCTACACCTTCTTGATCAGCTTCCATGTAAATCGCCGCTTGGCTGCCGGAATTGCGGGGGTTGTGGAACAGGGTGTTCTTGTTTCTCTGGCCGGTGGATTGGCTTGGTTACTCAACTGGGTTTTTGGGATCGGTTTTGTTTGGGGACTTAGCTCGTCCACGGCAATCATATGGAAGATGTTCCCGAAATCCCACGGGAGTCGGGTTTTTGTGTATGACAATTTGAGTGGCTGGGACTTGAAGCTTGTCAATGTGACGGACGATCACATCCGTTCCCTTCGGCAGGTCAGCAATTGGTTTTTCGGGTCATTTTTGGTCATTACACTTATCCCCGTCGTTCTCCCCCTGCTCGGATTCGCCGTTCCCGGTTCTCTGGAGCAATGGTTTTTTGCGGGAGCAACCATTTCATCTTTAATTCATGGCCTGGGTAATTCATTCAGACCAGCCCCCGGCAAAGTGGCCGCCATGGGATCGGAAGAAGCCGAATGGTTCATCGGCAAGGATGCTGAGTCGAAATCAGCGGGTGGCTCGGGATCTTCTGACTCCTTCTTGCCATCCTCTGAAGCCCAGTCGAGGGCATCTCAGGCTCTGGCTGTTGTGCGCGGTGGAATGGAATGGGAACAACCGGTGAACGATTTCCATCAGGCGACGGATCCCAACGAACGCTTGGTCGCCGCCAGACGTTTGGAAAGGATGTTCCATAACGCGTTGGATCTTCTGCTCGCTGTTCACATGGATCAACGGGAGGCGGTCGAAGTATTGGCCAAGCTTGTCCCCTCGCTATCGACAATGAAACCCGTTGGCTTTAGCACTTCACTCTTCCTGAGCGGAGACTCCTTGCTTCACGTCGTCGGCAACCTAGCAGCGTTGGGCCACCTTCTGGACAATTATACCCCAGACGAATGGGAATCGTTGGACCAAATCAGGCCGGTCATTCCGCTGGAGCCTGGCGTGAATTACGTGGAGGTCCTGGGCTATACCTTTCCATCCATTCTGGGAACCTGGATGGGAGGGCCGTCCATGGAAGTGAGGCCTGTCCAAAAAAACTGGAACAACTATGTGGTGATATCCGCGGACCCAACGATTGCCCCCGATCAAGAAATCCTGTTGAAATCGGCCGCTCGGAAACGTCTCCTGGCCATGGACGAAAAAGGTCGTTCGCTTTTTGCGACTCTTGCCGGTGCTCCCATGACCCGCCGCGACGTGGAATTTCTCCTCAGAGTGGTGGAACAAATGTATGAGGCCTTTAGAGTGTTGGAACAAAAAAAGGGATTGCCCCCTCCCGATTCCCCCCCCGCCTGGGAGAGCCTGAAACAATCGATCAGAAACGGTATTGAGCTTTTCGGGGGCGGGGAGGCCATTTCCTCCGATCTCCAACAACAGATCCTGGGTTTGCCACGGCCGGCCAGCCATTGGGACGAAGTGGGGACCCTCCATCAGGCTCTCAACTATATGCACCAAAAAGGAAAAGAATTGTTCATCGCGGCGGCAAAAAAGGCCAAAGTGAGTAACACCGTCACAGTGGACGGTGTCACGATGTCCGTGGCGAACCTGAGCGAGAATCCCTTGGAGTCAAATGACAGGATTGTAAGCCGGGAGTTACGACAATTTCTGCGGGCCTTGGAAAAACCCGGGACTGGGCCTGGCGGATCGTTGGAATTGGACGAAGGTTTTTTCAAAGGAAGCATCGATCTGGGGGTCCACAGTGCCGATTTTCTGGCGTCGATCGCTCCGCCCGAAAACGGTGGCGGGATTAAGATCTCCTATTTTGAATGGCGTCCCAAAGAAGGCAACACGATGCGATTGGCTTTTCTCCGGGAGGTGTTGGATAAACTGGGATTTAAAACGGATGTTAGAGAAGGGATGTACTTGGAGGGGAGGCTGGACATTCAGTCCGGGGCTGTTAGTCAAGAACAGGTTGAAAAAGCTTTGTTTTTATTTGTCCGAGCCCTCTATTACACTCCGGATCTCAACTTGATGTTCGACCACGTCATTCATGCCAAGCATAAAGAAGAGAAACTGGAAATCGCGGAAGCTTTTGCGGCTACCCGGAGTGACTTTTCCGATCTTGCAGATGTTTTTTTGGCGGAAGAGGCACTTCCATTTTTCCGGAGTGGCAACCAGCAATACTCTCCACGATTGGATCACGCCTACCTTACATACAAAGGGAAGGAGGCGGAGCGGAATCGCTTGAGGGCCATCTTAAACGACCGGCTGTCCCGTTGCGGATTGTCTCCCATCCCGGAGACCGCCCGTTTTGGACAGGGGGCGATTCAATCGTATTACACCGAACCGCTTTTATCCGCTGTGGCTCGGGGAGAGGTTCTTTTGGAGAACGAAGGTCCTGTCCGAAATCCGTTTTACCGGCCACTCGACGATCTGGCCAGGGAGTCCCTTGATCGGGGGGACGAATTAATGAGAATGGCCGCTGGATTAAATGGGCTGATGGCGGACCTGGCGTTCCACCCGATCGGCGCTGTGGGCGAGTTGATTGCGGAAGAGTGCACATTGATCGTTAGTTCCGGGGACCGTTTGGTTGTGCGCGGGTTAGCGGATCCCGATTCCGGACAACTTGTGTATGCAACCGCCTCCCTGTTGAAGGGAGAACAGACAATGAGTCGTTTATCTCTGGAAGAGCTTGGACGGCTTATAAACGCGCAAGAAATAACCCAGGGTCTTGGCGAAGCCCTGAGAACGTCTCAAAAAACCATCTCCGAAAAACGGTTGCGCGCAAAACCTCGGGAAGAAACCATGCCGGGACTTGTCCATCGAGGAAGACCGATTTCCTCGGGGACCGGGTCGGTTGTGGGGGTCACCACGTTTGATCGAACATTTCATGAAAAGGCCGGGGCTCGAGTGGACCATGTCCTGGTTGTGGATTACACCACCCCCTCCGACTTTGAGGCCATGAAAGACTCCCTCGCCACGGTGACGACTCTTGGAAACCCAGAAACCCATTCAGCGATTACGCTCCGTGAACTTCATCACTCCGGGGTCATCTTTCGCGGCGCTCGTTGGGTGACCCTGAACGGAAAGCGTGCGTTGTCTGTTCCCGTCGAGCGGCCTCACAAACCATTCCAGGGGGAGCAGGGTTTGTGGATTACGCCCGGGGTTGATGTGAAGGATCATCTGGTGGAAGAGGGATCTGTTCTGTTAATCGATGGGGAACGCGGTGTCGTCTCGATGTTCTCCGGGGATTGGGTTGAGGATGTTTACACGAAGTGGCGTGACTTCAAGGAAAATCGAGCTTCGGCGCAAGAGGTCGTGTCATTCGTTGCGTCTTTTAAAAATTGGGATGTTCTGGAATTGGCCCTGTTTTTAGCGGTGTTCAACGAGGGGCTTGAAGAGACTCAGCGAGCGCGTGTTATTGCCTTACTGGAAGAATCTGTTCCTGAAAATGCGGCAGACGATCGTGTCCGGTTTTACGAGGCTAAAAAAAGGTATTTGGAATTGGCGGCTGAAAAAACAGATAAAGATTTAGCGTGGTTAGCTGAAAAGTTTCGCGGGGCCTCGACGTTTAACCAAATAGCGGCTTCTTTTAAACAGATTCAAAACAAAATTCTCTCTCTCGAAGGGTTGGCCAATTTGCTTTCCCTCGTTGCTCCCCGCTCGGCCGATCTCTCCGCTTTTAACAGTGTGATAAAGACGAAAGGAAAAAACCTCCGAGATCAGTCTCTCAAGGAACTTTCTAAGTGGGATAGAAAAAAAGTGACGCTTGCGGATCTCCCTGCCATAAGACAAGTCCTGAGACGATCCCAACTTAACGGTGTCCCGTCTAACAACAGGTCTTTTCAGCGGTTGGCCAAAAAAGAACGTGCGTTAACCGATGACAAACGCAAAAGGATTCGCAAAGAGAAGGCGTTGGTTTATCCACTGGATAAAGTCGACCGTGATTTCACAAGGGAAGTGGGAGGAAAATTTTCGAACCTTGGGGAAAGCGAGCTCCTCATTCGGCAAGAAGGAGCATTTGTCCCGCGGGCCTTGGCGATCACATCCCATGCTTTTGATTCTTTCCTTGTCGAACAAGGCATCCGTTTGGAATTCCAGGATTTGGCGTCCGAGTTGGACGCTTTTTACGAAAACTCTTCGCCCAGAGATTCTGAGTTTTATGGGCAGGTTCAAGCGGTGTCCCAGGAAATGAGAAATACGATCGAGTCCCATTCCATCGATGGGGACGGGGATTTGGGAAAGCAATTGCTTTGGGAATTGGAATCGGCGGGTTTAGGAAATGTGGCCTTAATCCTTCGTTCCACAGGCGATATGGAAGACAACAACAACGCCGCATTCGCCGAAGAGGCCCGATCGTTTTCAAACGTCAACAGGATTAACATGTTAAAGATGATCCCGAAGGTTTGGGCGTCGTTCTGGTTGTCTCGAGGCGTTGCTTACCGGTCCCATCAAAGAATGAAACAAAAAGACGCCCGATTGGCGGTGATGATCCAAGAATTGATTCGCGGGGAAATTTCCGGGGTGCTGATGACCGCCAACCCGAATACGGGGGAAGATTCCCTCGTGATCACGGCCGGTTACGGTTTGAACGAGGGAATTGAAAAAAATCAAGTGGAATGCGACGAATACGTTGTCCGAAAATCGGATGGAGAGTTGATCGCCAACCCCACCATCCCTCAAAAACAAAAAAAAGTTGTTGCGAATCCAACGGGGGAGGGGACAATTCTTGCGGATGTTCCACTGGAGGACCAGAAACGCCATGTCCTTTCGGCGGATCAAATCAAATGGCTTGTCCGAGTTGGAAACGCACTTCAAACATACTATGGACACCCCCGGAACGTCGAATACACCTTTGTCGATGGGAAATTGGCCATCCTGCAAGACCGGGCGATTACAACCATTAATGAGGGACTAATTCCTCGTGTGGGCAAAGAATCAAAACCCCGTAAGTCCCGATGGGGTTCATTAATAAGTTGGCTAATCTTATTTATGACTTTCGGGTTCTTTGATTTCCACAAGCAAGCCAATGCTTTTGAATTGTTGAATCCGTCCTCTTATGTGGAAGGGGTGTACAGAGCTGTATCCTCCGCTCCTGTTAATCCAGACTTAGAAGGTAGAAAGGCAAGGTTAAGAGATAAGTTGGGTTCGCTTCTTCCGGTTGTTCCAGGCGCTCCAATAGAGGGGGATGCGGCCAACAACATTGCGAGGGCCTTGCAGGACGCACTTATCCTAGACCCCCGGTTGGCGGTTGAATTCGCTTCACGGGTTGTGGATTCGCAGGTACAAAACCTCTGGCTGACTCATTTTTCGAGGATTATCTTATTGATGGAAAATTCGGCCGAGAAACCTCCCGCGGAAACGAGCGAACTCGTGGACCTGGCTGCTCGGATGTTGAACGAGTTTAACAGGCCTTTTGAGGAAGCTTCCGAAATGGAGGCGTGGTCTATTGTGGTTGATGTGGTCGAAGATTTTTTTCTCAAACTTCCCAAAGAATTGCAGTCGGAATTGATTGATCGGATTGATGGTTCGTGGCTCTCTCTCGATGACGCTCGGGAGTATGCGGGGGACGAATACATTCCGGAATGGCTCCGACGTGTCTCTGCCCGTAAAGTGGCACAGGCCCAGGAAGACGGTAATAATAAAATTGAGCGGGCTCCTTCCGGTAACCCGGCCCTTGTTTTCTTGAACAATCTCAATTCTTCAAACAGGGCCGATTTGTGGGGGAATGTTCAGGATTGGGCTCGAGAAATTGTGTTGGGCACCAAAGGCTCTTTGGACGACCGGATTAACAGATTGAACCCATTGGAAGCCTATGTGCTCATGGCCGTGTTGTCCCGTCCGGACCGGGCCATGCCGGTCGACCCACAGCTTGCTGCCCAGGTTCGCGCTCAGCTGTGGGTAAAACTGACGGCCGGTTTGAAGGCGGAATTTGATCAAGGGATTGATCGCGAAGGAGGGAGCCCTTACGGGCCCTTGACCCTGTTGGCATTTTTTGGAGAGGGATTCGGCCAAAAGGCGTTTTTTGATTACGCCATCGAGTCGGGCCAATGGAACAATTTCTTTGGTATGGTGCCCGCCGCCTTAAAAGATCATGTGTCGGCTGTCGCAGAAAAAGTGTCTCCCGCTTCTTCGGCTTCTCCCCTGGGACTGCTCCCTTTAATCGGTCGGTCTGTCTACAACTTCTTGATCCGCTTCCATGTCAATAGTCGTTTGGCTGCCGGAATTGCGGGGGTTGCGGAACAGGGAGTTCTTGTTTCTCTGGCCGGTGGAATGGCTTGGTTACTCAACTGGGTTTTTGGGATCGGTTTTATTTGGGGACTTATCTTGTCCACGTCAATAATTTGGAAGATGTTTCCAAAATCCCACGGGAGTCGGGTTTTTGTTTATGACGAGTTGAGCGCAGGGTGGGACTTGAAGCTTGTTGATGTGACGGACGATCACATCCGTTCCCTTCGGCGGGCCAGCAATTGGTTTTTCGGGTCGTTTTTGGTCGTCACTCTTATCCCCGTCGTACTCCCCTTACTTGGAATTGCCGTTCCCGGTTCCCTCGAGCAATGGTTTTTTGCGGGAGCAACCATTTCATCTTTAATTCATGGCCTGGGTAATTCAATTAATTTGTCTACCGGTCGAGTGGCGGCTCTAGGGGGAGAAGATGGGGCTGATTTTCAACCACCAAGAGGCGATCATAATCCTATATCGAACAACCTTGCAATTGATATTTCCCCCCAGCGTGGTTCCTCCCAAAGTAGCGACCATGTCTCAGCTGACATTCGACGGATCCTTCTCGGAGGAGAGGCGGGGACAATTATTCCTGCAACCGTGCTGACGGTGTCGATAGATGCGCTTCGCAAAAAGGTGGCCGATGACCGGCAACTCCTGGCCCAAAAACGGGACGCAATGGTTGTGTCTCTTGGTCTGGGCACCGATGTTTCTGAAGAGTCCATCGCGGCTGTGCTGGCCCGCGGGCATGGAGGAAACTCTGTAGATAAAAAGACCGTTACAGAAGAGATTACCCTGTTTCTGACCTCATCCTTGGTTGATTTGGATGGAGATACTGCGTTGGAAGTTGTTGTAAGCAGGGTTACTCAAATTGTTGACGCCTATCACGCCGCCCAGGGGTTGTTTGACTCTGAAAAGGCTTTGACCAGGGCCATCGTTGGGGGAGGGGAAATTGCGCTTGAATTGACGGTCCCTATGGTGCGGGGTGATGTAAAGCTTCTTACGCCTGCGGAAAATGCCCAATGGGATCGACTTAAGAGATTGGCCCAGGCCGCTTCGAGAGGTGAACTTAAAAAACCCGTTCGTCTGGTGATCCCGGAAGGAATAACAAAAGCGGAAGTGGAAAATGCTCTTTCTCTTGGAGGCGCCGGGGGCTTGTTGAAAAATATTTCCACCAAACCCAAGAACGAATTGGCCTTAGCAGAAGGAAAATACTCTCTCAGAAGATTTGTCGATTGGGTTCGGGGGGATAAGGAGGGGAAGGCGGGTACCATTGAAATGTATCTCATGTTTCGAAATGAATGGTATTGGGACAACCTTGTGGCAGAAATTCAGAACAATGTCCGAATCCTCGTGGATGTTCTGCCCGGACTTGTCATGGATGCGACTCGTGGTCTACCGGAAGGCCTTAAACGCCTCATTGTCGTAAATATGTCCGCATAAAAAATATAGGGAAGAACGTTGGCCCACGCCGGGACCAAAAAGGTCCCAAAAGCTCACGTATCTTTTTCCCTCACCCTACCCTCTCCCAAGCGGAGAGGGAAAACCGTTGGTTTCCTTCCCCTCTTGGGGGAAGGTGGCCCGGAGGGCCGGATGAGGGATTCACCAAAGTGGTGAAAAATGCTCCGTCGGGCTCGGGACGTTATCGGAGCTTTTGGGAAAAGGTTACAGCCATTGCCAAAATGGGTTTTATCGGGTATAATCATGTTTAATCCCATGAAAAATTTTATTTTTTCCGTATGTTGTGCCTAAATCATACCCGAACGGGACCATATGCTTTCGGATCTCTCCATATTTGTTAAAGCAAAAAGGAAAGAGGTGGGGCTTACGCAGTGGGATCTTTCCCAAAAAGCCGGGGTGGGTTTGCGTTTTGTGCGGGACTTAGAACAGGGGAAACGGACCCTTCGAATGGATACAGTGAATAAGGTTCTCATGCTTTTCGGCCAACAGCTCGGTCCAACCCCCATGCCGAGAGATGACTGATGGGTGGACTTTCCCGTTCCGCCGTCTTTGTTGAGACCCAGAAGGCCGGCGAGCTCAGCAAAAATGAATCAGGCTATACTTTTGCCTATTCTCCGGAATATCTCAATAGCCCTCACCCGCGACCGGTCAGTTTTTCTCTTCCCTTGCGGGAGGCCCCTTACCATTCTCCCCGGCTCTTTTCCTTTTTTGACGGCCTTCTTCCGGAGGGTTGGCTACTGGAAGTGACAGCACGGGCCAGCAAAATTGACGAGAACGACAAGTTTGCCCTGTTGTTGCACACCGGCCGAGACCCGATCGGTGCGGTCCGTGTTATTCCCTCCGATGACTAACTGCCTGAGTTGTCAAAAACCGTTGTCTGGTGCGTCCCACCACCCCCACTGTCTCAACGCGCTCTTTGGAAAAGAAAAAGCGCCGCTTGTTCCTTTCGGAGTGGCCGATGTCGGAAGGCAGGCGATCCGATCGGGGGCGCGGATGTCCATTTCCGGAGTTCAAATGAAGCTGTCGGTCCGAGTCAATCCTCAGACGGCCGAGGTGGAAGCGGTGGCGGAGGGGGGCACTCATATTCTGAAGCCTGAGCCAGGAACTTACCCGGAAATCCCCCGGGTTGAAAACCTCTGTATGAATATGGCCCAGTCGGTTGGTTTTAATGTGCCGCCTCATGGTCTCCTAGCCATGTCGGATGGCACGCTTTGTTACGTGGTTAAACGGTTTGACCGATTGGACACGGGAGATAAATTAGCCTCGGAATCGGCTTTCCAAATCTCGGGCGGAGAGTATAAGTATAAGGGATCCCTTGAGCACGTTGGCCGAGTGTTGCGCTCGACGGTTACCAACAGGGGGCTTGAGGCGGTCGATTTTTTTGAACGGATCCTGCTTTGCTTTCTGATCGGCAATGGCGACATGCATTTGAAAAATTGGGGGATCCTCACCGATCGTCAAGGGAAGGTGGGGCTTTCCCCCTGTTACGACTTCGTGTCCTCGAAACTCTATTTGAAGGAAGAGTCTGATACAGCCCTCACCCTTAACGGGAAAAGGGATAAAGTGACCCGGACGGACTTTGAAAAACTGGCCGACTCTCTGCGAATCGACCCCAAGGCCGCCGCGGGGTCTTTCCAAAAGATGGAACATGCCAAGAACACGTTGCTCTCCCTCTGTGCATCGTCGGCCCTTTCTTTTCCCCTTCAGGAAAGTTTGGTCGATGTGATTCATTCACGTTACGCGCGGTTGTTAGCGGGTCTTTAAATGGAGCTTCTCTCGATCCATGCCACTGATGGTTCTGCCCGGGCGGGAACGCTTCGGTTGGCCCACGCCACGGTGGAAACCCCCGTCTTTATGCCGGTGGGGACCCAGGCCTCGGTTAAAACCCTGATTTGCGAAGATTTGGAAGGGTTGGGTTACAACCTTATTTTGGGGAACACCTATCACCTTTGGCTTCGCCCTGGCATCGACTTGCTGGAAGAGGCTGGGGGACTCCATCGGTTTATGTCGTGGAAGGGCGGTATTTTGACTGATTCCGGCGGGTTCCAGGTTTTTTCGTTGGCCAATCGGCGGGAAGTGTCGGAAGAAGGAGTGGTGTTTGCTTCCCATGTTGACGGCGCTCGACACCGTTTGACGCCGGAAAATGTTGTGGAAGCTCAGATGCGCATGGGTGTCGACATCGCCATGTGTTTGGACGAATGTCCGCCTTATCCCTGCTCCGAATCCGAGGCCCGGGACATGATGGAACGAACGATTCGTTGGGCCCACCGGGCCCTGGAAATTTGGCGCAGTCGGCTGGACAAGTTCCAGGCCACGAATTTGTTTCCCATTGTTCAGGGGGCCACGTTCCCCGCCTTGAGAAAAGAGAGCGCCAGACGCACAGTGGAACTGGATTTGCCAGGCTACGCTTTGGGAGGGCTGTCGGTGGGGGAACCCCGGGACCTGTTGGGGCCCATGATCGAGGCCAGCGTGGGAGAACTTCCTAAAGACAAACCCCGATACCTCATGGGCGTCGGACGCCCAGAAGACATGCTGGAGGCTGTGGAACGGGGCATCGATATGTTCGATTGTGTTTGGCCCACGCGAAACGGTCGAAACGGCCAGGCGCTCACATCCCAGGGGCCGCTCAATCTACGCACGAACGCGTGCCGTCGAGACGACCGGCCCTTGGACGAGGCCTGTTCGTGCCCGATCTGTGCCCGATACACCCGCCGTTACATCGCCCACCTCTTTCGGGCGGGAGAATACGCCGCGTTACGGATGGTGTCTTTACACAATTTGGCCTTTATGTTAGACTTCACCCGTCGCATTCGGGAATCCATCGTCGTCGGCGCGTTTCAATCCTTTAAACGGGACTTTTTGGACCGCTACAGTCGGTGCGGCTAGACTGTTAATTATTCCCTTGAATGGGCTTGTGATTTCTAAGGAGCTCTTATGAACTATCTTTTGGGTTTGGCCATTGTTTTGCTCTCTTCGTCAGCGTGGGCTTCGTCCGCGGCGCCGGGCCAGGGCGGGAGTCTAATGACGTTTGTCCCACTCATCGCTATTGCGGTCATCTTCTATTTCCTTCTCATCCGACCTCAGCAGAAACAAGCCAAAGAACACCAACGGATGGTCAACGAACTGAAACGTGGCGATCGCGTTTTGACTCAGGGCGGACTTTACGGAACAGTCCACGCGGTGAAAGGCAAAGTGATCGAGCTTAAAATTTCCGAAGAAACCAAAGTTCTCGTCGGGAAAAGTTTTGTGACCCAAGTGCTCCAAAACGATCCCAGCTTGGAGGTCGAAGTGGTTTCCAACGGGGCGGCAAAGGGCTAATGCACCGAGCTTATTGGCGGTCCATTATCGTCCTCGTCGCGATCGTTGTGTCGGGGTGGTTTTTGTTTCCTTCCTTTCGATTTTATTCACAACCCCGATCCGCTCAGGAAGACATGCGCTCGCGCCGCAACCCGCTGGTCGGCAAAATTTTGAACCTGGGGTTGGACCTGCAGGGGGGGATTCACCTCTTACTGGAATTGAAAACGGCCCAATTGGCTGACGAGCGCATCGAAACCGTCAACGAAGCCATGGATCGCGCCATCGAAGTCATCCGAAACCGGATCGACCAGGTGGGATTGTCGGAACCCTTGATCGTCCGTCAAGGCGAAAAGTGGCTCGTGGTCCAAATGCCCGGGGTGAAAAATCGCGAGCAGGCCAAAGATTTAATCGGGCGCACGGCGCTGTTGGAATTTCGTCTGGTGGAATCCGGAGCCCTTCCGGAAGGGCTGGTGGCCAAAGCCCGGGAACTCAAACTGGGCCCTGTGGAACTTCGGCCTGGCCGGATGCCCAAAGACATTCAAGACCTTTTGCCTCCGGGAACCGAACTGCTGGCCGGCAAAGAGTCCAATTACGTTTTGGTAAAATCGTCTTCTGAAATGACGGGCGCCGGAATTAAAAACGCTCGCGTGGAAATGGGCAGTGATTATTCGGGCGTGTCTCCCCACGTGGCCATTGAGTTCAACGATGAGGGAACAAAACGGTTTGCTGATATTACCGACGCCAACGTCGGGCGCAACTTGGCCATTGTTTTGGACGGCGTGGTACAAAGCGCGCCGGTCATCCGGTCGCGGATTCCCGACGGGCACGCGGTCATCGAAGGCCAGTTCACGTCCGAAGACGCCAAGTTTTTGAAAGCGGTTTTGCAGGCCGGCGCCTTGCCCGCGCCGTTGGAAATTGTTGAAGAGCGCACTGTGGGAGCCAGCCTGGGCGACGATTCCATTAAAGCCGGCCTCAAAGCGGGCGCGATCGGGTTGGGGCTCATCTTTTTGTTCATGGCGGTTTATTACAAATGGTCAGGAATGTTGGCCAACGCGGCTTTAATTCTTAACCTCTTTTTTCTTCTGGCCGCAATGGCTATGTTTCACGCCACGCTTACATTGCCGGGCATTGCCGGCATCATCCTCACCATCGGTATGGCGGTGGACGCCAACGTCCTTATACTGGAACGGATCCGTGAGGAAGTCCGAATGGGCAAGACCCCTCGCCTCGCCGTGGATCAGGGTTACGAAAAGGCCTTTTCGGCTATTTTTGATGGCAACCTCACGACCATTATCGCGGCGGTGTTTCTGTTCCAGTTTGGAACGGGCCCCGTGAAAGGGTTTGGGATCAGCCTTTTGTTGGGGTTGCTGGTGTCTATGTTCACCGCTATCGTGGTGACCCATACGGTTTACGAGCTGTGGATGATGAAAAATCAAGTTCAAAAGCTGAGCGTCTAAATGGAACTCTTTAAAACCCCCAACTTCAACTACATCAAGTACCATAAACTTTTTTTTGGTGTTTCCGCCCTCCTGGGATTGCTGAGTGTGGGAGCGCTTGTGTCGAGGGGTAAGAACATCCTAAGCATTGATTTTACGGGCGGAACCCTCATTCAAGGCTACTTTGAGAAGGCCCCGGTTCCCATGGACCAAGTGCGGGCGGCGTTGACGGATGCCGGTTTGCCGGGGGCTGAGCTTCAAAGTGTTCCACTTCACAACGCCTTCATCTTGCGATTCAAAACCAAACAGTCGGATGCCGACCGTCAAGGGGTTGAAACAAAAGCGAAAGAGGTCTTCGCCAAAAAGTTTTTGGAAAACCCGTTTGTTGTCGAACGGGCGGAATTCGTGGGCCCGGTGGTGGGCCGTCACTTGATGGGGAAAGCGTCCTTGGCCATTTTCTTTTCTTTGTTGGGTATTGTGATCTACGTGGCCATGCGGTTCAAAAACTGGATTTGGGGCGTGTCCGGCGTGTTTGCGTTGGCCCACGACGTTTTTTTGGCGACGGGGTTTATGGCCATCACGGGACGGGAAATATCCATCACGGTGATCGCGGCCCTGTTGACGTTGGCCGGGTATTCCATTAACGACACCATCGTCATCTTTGACCGAATTCGTGAAAATATTCGCCTCCGTGGTCGCGCCAACAAAGAGTCGCTGGACGTTCTCATCAACCGTTCCTGCAACGAGACGCTGTCGAGAACAATCATTACGTCGTTGACAGTGTTTTTGGTCTTGATCTGCCTGTTGGTTTTTGGCGGCGAGGTCATTCGGGATTTCGCCTTAGCCCTCACTTTTGGCGTCGTGGTGGGCTCCTATTCGACCATCTTCATCGCCACGCCGATGGTGTACCTGTGGCAGACGAAACGAACCCAATCGCTCCGTTAACCGGGGTTTCCCAGCCCACCGAATCGGGCTCCTCGTCCCCTGTTTGCGCCACGAAAATCCGACGGTTTCGGCTTCATGCCCGACCCAGCGCGGTCCTGCGCAACTTAAAAACTCTTCTGGACGGCGCCTCGATAATAACCCCCGAACTTGAAAAAGCGGTGGAAAGTGAATCTGTCTCCGCCCTCCGGCGGTTGGACACCGCGGCTCTCTACGAAACGATTACCCCCGCCCAGTCAGCGGACTGGCTGGCACCTTCGTGGATCCCGGTGGAAGGCGAAAAAAACCCGTCGCGCTCACGCTTTTTGTGTCCACCATTGGTGTCCCGTTTGAAAACGAACTGGGTGACGCGTTGGCTCGGGGCGAAGGACTGCGCAGTCGCTTGTTGACCGCGTTGGAAGAACTGGCGGAACAGTCGGCTCTTTTTGTTGAACGGCTCGTGGCCGAAGAGGCCCGCCAGGAATCCTGTGAATTGGAAGAGCGGCGTCTTTTTTCCGACCCCGAATGGATCGGTCGGCCTTCACGGCTCGGAGCCGATCAGGTGGGATTGTCTTTCGACTAGGTGGCCACTTGTCACCGCGGTTCACTTGCGTCGGGGTCATCCCGTGGGGACCTCCCGCTAAAAAGAAAAAATAATCGGATCCTTAACGCCCCTCACCATCCATCGGATCGACATGCATCCATTCGGGTTTTTTATCAGTAAAGCCGATCCCTCCTGGAACTCCATCTGAAAGTAGGTCCATTTTGAACGATTCCAGTTCATTGCCGGTCCGTGACCGCGTTCTGGCTTTTTTCGTGTCCTTGGCGGGGTGGGCGGTGGTTCAGTTCATCGGCCGAACGTCTCGCATTAAAATTATTCAGTCCCCCGGATTCCGGGATCGGGTTCACCGGAATCTTCCCTGCGTCTACGCCTTTTGGCATCGATATCAAGTCCTAATGCTTTACGTGCACCGGGGCGAAGGGGTCCATGTCCTTGTCAGCCGAAGCAAGGACGGCGAACTGATCGCTCAAACGCTCCATCGGTTGGGGTTTAAAACCGCCCGCGGTTCTTCCAGTCGGGGAGGAGGCATGGCTTTGCTTAAACTGGTTGATGTTCTCAAGGGCGGAGGATCCGCCGCTTTTACCCCAGACGGTCCTCGGGGACCCCTTCGGTCCGTGCAACCGGGCGTTCTGGCTCTCGCGGCCAAAATGGAAGTCCCCGTTGTCCCTCTCGCTTGGGCTGGTCGCCGCGTTAAAGAATTAAACAGTTGGGATCGGTTTTTGGTACCCAAACCCTTTGGCCGTTACGCCGTTGTTTATGGCGAGCCAACATTTTTTTCCGAATCCGGTCCCGCCGCGGAGGAAAAATTGAAAAACCTATTGATCGCCGTAGAAACCCAAGCCCAGTCGGCTCTCGCGTCACTATGACGTTTTATTCGGCCTTGTTTTTCCTAATGTCCCCGATTCTTTTCGTGGGATTTGTTTGGCGTTATGGGTTGAGGCGCACCTTGAGAGGGTTGCCGGAACGGTTTTCCTGGGGACGTGAATCCTCCCCGACAGGGGTGTTGTGGGTTCACGCCGCGTCGGTGGGCGAAGTCCGCGCGGTGGAAAATTTTATACGGGCTTTGCCCGAACAGTTTCCGGGTGTTCCACGGCTTCTTACAACCACCACCGTTAACGGAAAAGAACTGGCCCAGCGGTTGGGATTGGCGGAGTCGGTTCGCCTGGCGCCTTTGGATCGGCCCGGCCCTGTGGCCCGTCTCATTGATCAAGTGAAACCAAAAGCGTTGGTCTTGGTGGAAACCGAACTGTGGCCCCACTGGATCCAAACTTTGTCCCGTCATCGGGTCCCGGTGGTGGTCATTAACGGGCGAATTTCCGATAAGGCGTTTCCCCTTTACTATTGGGCGCGGGGGCTGTTTGGTCCGCTTCTTTCGACCTTAGCCCGTGTGGGTGTTCAAAGTCCAACCCATGCTTCCCGTTACCTTCAGCTGGGAGCGTTGCCAGAGTCGGTGGCCATTACGGGCAACCTGAAATTCGACGTGCCGTTGCCCGACCTTTCTCGGCGAGCGGCGTTGCGGACAGCCTACGGTTTTTCCGGCGATGACCCCGTGTGGGTGGCGGGGAGCACCCATCCGGGCGAAGAATCGGCTGTCCGGGATGTGTTCACCTCCCTCCGTAAAAAATATCCGGGTCTTCGACTGGTGGCCGCGCCCCGTCATGCCCAACGGGCAGGGGAAGTGGCTCGGCTTTTTTCTGACCAGGGATTTCGTGTTTGTCTGCGAAGCCGGTTATCGTCCTATTCGGGATCGGCTGACGTGCTCGTCTTGGACACGGTGGGTGAGTTGTCCGACCTGTACGGGGCCGCTACTGTGGCGTTCGTTGGGGGGAGCCTCGTCCGAAAAGGCGGCCAAAATCCGTTGGAGCCGGCCCGGTGGGGTGTCCCAACCCTTTTTGGGCCGCATATGGAAAATTTTAGGGAAGTAGCCGCTCTGTTTTTGGAAAATCAGGCCGCCGTGTCTGTCTCCGACCTGAAGGCTTTAACGTCCGCCGTCGATTCGTTGCTCTCATCCCAGGATCAGCGGGACCGGCTGGGATCGGCCGCGCGCACAGTGGCTGACAGACAGCGAGGCGCGTTGAAATCCAACTTGGATCTGTTGGGCGAAGCTCTGGCCATCCCTCCCCATCAATTGCGTCGGCCGGGTCGGTGCGCAACGTGTTAACCCCAAAAAAAATTTTGGTTATTCGGTTGTCGTCTTTAGGCGACGTGGTGTTGGCTTTACCAACCCTGTCGGCGCTTAAAGCCGCTTGGCCTAAGGCGCACCTCACCTTGTTGGTTAAGAAGTCGTTCGCGCCCCTATTCGTCGGGCATCCTTTGATCGATGAGATCGCTGTTTTTGAGAGCCGGGGTGTGTGCGGCTGGATGCGGGACATTCGACAGCAACG
Source organism: Elusimicrobiota bacterium (assembly GCA_016715645.1). Classification (GTDB taxonomy): domain Bacteria; phylum Elusimicrobiota; class Elusimicrobia; order FEN-1173; family FEN-1173; genus JADKHR01. The sequence goes on from JADJZR010000028.1 coordinate 322,269, forward strand.
GTATGGTTTGGTCGTGGATCTCCATGATACGCTCCGGTCACGTCTATGGTCACTAACGTCGGGCGCGGATCGGTGTGTTCGTTACGATAAACGCGCCTGGGAACGGCGTTTGTTGGTGTGGTTTAAAAAACCGTCACACCAGCTGGACGGAGGTGTCGTGGAGAGGTACCTGGAATCCTTGGCGCCTCTCGGCGTGTCGGCCACGGACACGGTTCCCCGTCTTTACGTGCCGCCCGGGGAACGGTTGCCGGAAGAAATCGAACGCCGGGTGGGGCCCGGCCCTTTCATTGGAGTCGCCCCGGGTGCCTTGCACGCCACCAAACGCTGGCCGCCGGATCGGTTTGCCCAGGCGGCCGATCTTCTGCACCGGGAACTCAACTTGCCGGTGGTTTTGATGGGTTCAAAATCAGATATTCCTGCCGTTGAAAACGTGCTTCGCACGTTGGAAGCCCCGGCCATTAACGTCGCCGGGCAAACGTCGGTTCGAGACCTCATGATTGTCCTCAGTCGATGCAAAGTGGTTTTGACCAACGATTCCGGCGCTCTGCATGTGTCGGCGGCGTTGGGTGTTCCCACCGTGGCCATCTTCGGCCCCACCGTGAAGCCGTTCGGCTTCTTTCCCAAAGGGCACTGGACGACGGTTGTGGAGTCGGAAGGACTGGACTGTCGGCCCTGTTCCCTGCATGGGTCGAAAATCTGTCCGAAAGGACACTTTCGGTGTATGAACGATGTGACCATGGATCGGGTGGTAAACGCGGCCCGGGACCTTTTGAACCGGCCTTCACAGGGGCCTGCATGAAAATTCTCCATATTCTTGATGAACGATGGGATTCGGGGTTAACGGCCTACGGTTTAGCGGCCGCACGGGCCATGAAACAGCGCGGTCATGACGTCTGGGTTGCGGCACGGCCGGGTTTGGCCGCCGCCCGTCAGGCCGAAGGGTTCGGTTTCCCCGTTTATCCCTTGGAGTCGACCCTGGGCCTAAGACGGTGGATCGGCCAAAACGAGTTTCACGTGGTCAACGCCCACACGGGCGCGGGTCACAGCGCGGGTTTTTTTGCCACGCGGTTTAAACCCACGGCCCTGGTGAGAACCCGGGGAGAAGCTCGCGTGGTGAAACCTCGGCCAGGGCAGTCCCTGTTGTTTCGCGAAACCGACGGCGTTGTGGTGGCTTCTAAAGCGTTGGGGGATGTCTATGACGCCCGGTTTCCCTTTCTGATGGACCGGTTGTCGGTGATTTATCCGGGAGTGGAGGTGCCGGCTTACACGCCCCCTCCGCCGGGCCCGTTGCGATTTGGGTTGCTGGGGCGGTTGGATCCGGTCAAGGGACACGACTATCTTCTCCAGGCCATTCAGTTGTTGGCGCCGCGATTGACCGACCAGACCTTTTTGGTGGCGGGGGAAGATAAAAAAATTTCAAAGGCTGAGTTGGAACGTCGCGTGGCCCAGATGGAACTGTCTCCATGGATTCGTTTTTTGGGGCGGGTGCCGGACGCAGGGGCTTTTATGGACGATTGTCATGCCGGGATCATTGCCTCCGTGGACAGTGAAGCGGTCAGCCGCGCCGCGTTGGAATGGATGGCCCGCGGGCGGCCGTTGGTGGCCACCGCCGTGGGTGCGTTACCCGAAATGGTTCTGAACGGGGATAACGGCTATTTGGTCCCGCCCAAGAACCCGGGAGCTTTGGCCCGCACTATCGGCCTCCTCATGGACAACGCTGAGCGACGGCAAAAGATGGGCGAACGGGCCCGTCGTTTGGCCGAGACACAGTTCGGGTTAGCGGTGATGGGGGAAAAAACGGAAAAGGCCTACGACGCGGCCGTGGCCCATCGATGGAGATCGTTTCGATGAGCCGAGGCGTTTTGCACATTAACACCGAACGGGGTTGGCGCGGCGGGGAACGCCAAACGTTTTTGTTGGCCGTGGAATTGGCCCGGCGGGGATACCGCAACACCATCGCCGCCCGGCCGGGAGAACCCTTGGCGGTCGCCGCCCTTAAAGAAGGCCTCGCCGTTTTACCCGTTCGTCCTTGGGGCGAGTGGGACCCTGTTTTGGCTTATCGTCTGGCCCATTACGCGAATACACACGATTTGTCAATTTTGCACGCCCACACGGGTCATGCGGTGGGTCTGGGCGCTTTGGCCAAAAAGATGGGTTGTGGTCGGTTCAGGCTGGTTGCGACCCGGCGGGTGGATACGCCCTTAGCTCAAAATCCGTTCAGCCGCTGGAAATACGCCGCGGTGGATGGTATGGCTGTAGTGGCCACGGCGGTGGGTCCCATTGTTGTTCAAGGCGGCGTTGCGAAAAATAAAATTCGAGTCATTCACAGCGGGGTCAACCGGGAAAGATACCCCACTGCAGCCGACCGGGACCGGTTACGCCTCGAACGGGGATTGGCCGCGAACGACCTCGTGGTGTTGACGGCCGGAGCGTTGGTGAACCAAAAAGATCAGGCCACTTTTTTGCGGGCGGCCCAGTGGCTTCAGGCGCGGATTCCCACAGCAAAATTTGTGATATGCGGTGAAGGTCCCCTTCGGCCGGTATTGGAAAAAATGATCGTAGATCTGGGGTTGTCCGGCCGTGCTTTTCTATGGGGTCACCGAACCGACGTGGTGGCTTGCACGGCCCTGGCCGATGTTTTCGTATTATCTTCCGTGGCGGAAGGAATCGGCGGGGCTTTGATCGACGCCATGGCCGTGGAAGTGCCCACCGCGGCGACCCGCGTGGGCGGGTTGGCGGACCTCTACGGATCACCTAACGCGGTCGAACTGACGTCCGCGGGGGACGCGGAGGCGTTGGCGAAAAATATTCTTTGGGTTTTGAAAGACCCGGCGGAGGCCGGGCGCCGGGTGGAACAGGGGCGCCAAACATCGGCCCGGTTCACCGCCCGGGCCATGGCGGACGGCTACGAAACACTCTACAACGAGGTGTGGGGGACCCCCTTATGACACGACTTTCGGCCATCATCATTGCGCGCAACGAACAACGGGATTTGCCGGGATGCCTCGACAGTTTGCGAGGTGTCGCCGACGAAATTGTGCTGGTCGACAGCCATTCCACCGACCGAACCCGGGACATCGCCCGCGAAAAAGGCGCTCGGGTCATCGAACGGGACTTTGCGGGGTTCGGCCCGCAAAAACAGTTTGCCCTGGAACAGGCCACCGGCGATTGGGTCATCAATATCGATGCCGACGAACGGCTCAGTTCCGCGTTGGGTCAAGAGATTAAGGCCGTGTTGGCCGGGGCACCCACGGTTAACGGGTTTCACCTTCGCTATCACAACCTGTTTCTGGGTCGCCGGCTGCGGTTCGGCGGGCATTGGAGCGAATGGCATTTGCGGTTGTTTCGCCGGGATAAGGCCCATTACGAGGGACGAGAAATTCATGAAGGGATTTCGGTGGTCCCCCCTTACGGTCGATTGCGCGGCCCGGTGTTTCACGAAAGTTATAAAAATTTCGCGGAATATTTGGAAAAGTGTAACCGCTACACGGGCCTGATCGCCCGGGACAAATACCGCAAGGGTCGGCGGTTTACCCTCTGGAGTCACGCGCGCCTGCCCTGGGACTTTTTTTCCCGCTATGTTCTGAAATTGGGATTTTTGGACGGAAACCCCGGATTGATTTACGCGGTCTTGAGCGCTTATTACACCTGGCTAAAGCTGGTCCGCGTCATGGAAGGAGACGACCATGCTCGCTGAAGGGGTCGGCACGGCGGTGGGGCTGGCCGCTCTGGGCGTGTCGGCCCGGTGGAATTGGTGGCGGCCCCACGCTTGCGGGATGCCGATCCTCATGTACCACAAGGTGGGAACGCCGCCGGAGGGATCCCGGCTCAAAAAACTGTGGGTGTCCAATGACGAGTTTCGCTGGCAGATGGGCTATTTGAAACGACACAATTATGCCCCGGTGACCATGCGGCACGTGGCCGAATCCATTAACGGAGGGCCGCCCTTACCCGCTCGCGCCGTGGCGTTGACCTTTGACGATGGGTATCAAAATAATCTCGAAAACGCATTTCCAATCCTCAACGAGTTCGGCTTTTTAGCGACCATTTACATTGTGGTCAACGCTGTGGGCCGGGACAACTTTTGGCACGACCCCGCCACGGAAACCCGTTTGCCCATGCTGAGTTGGGACGAGGCGATTTCCCTCGCCAAGGCCGGATGGGATATTGGGTCCCACACGCTGAACCATTCCCGCCTGACGCGGTTGCTGTTGGCCGATGTGGAAAAAGAATTGGCGGACAGTCGTCAGATTTTGGGTGAAAAAATCGGCGCGTTGCCCGTGTCGTTTGCGCACCCCTACGGCGACGGCGCCGACAACGGCGACATTCGTCGCCTGATCCAAAAGGCGGGTTATCGGACCGCGTGTTCGGTGCATCGGGGCTTGGCGGACGTGGCCACGGCGACTTTTTGTCTTAAACGAATTTTTGTTCGGGGCGATGATACCCGTTGGGATTTCCACCTCAACCTTACCCGCGGCCAAAGCCGATTGTGATTTCCATTCTCGAAAAAGTGCTAATATTTTTCCGTGTCTGAACGGTTGAAAAAGTTCCGAAAGGGGTGGAGGGTCTATGAATGTTCCTAATCGCGTCGTCTCCGACCCCGCGGTTTGCGCCGGGGAACCCTGCATCCGGGGAACGCGGATTCCAGTGCGGGTTATCCTCAGTCATTTGGCCGCAGGGGAAACCGAGGCGGAAATTCTCCGGCAATTCCCACGCGCGGTGAGTCTCGACATTAAAGCGTGCCTTGAATACGCGGCGTTCCTTGCGTCCGAACGCGCGGCGTGAACGTCTGCGTTCTTCTTGACGAAAACGTCAGTCTGGACGTCGGTGAACGTCTTCGGGGGCTCGGGTTCGATGTGGCGGTTGTGGCCGCCATGGAATCCGCCCGAGGCATCCCCGATGACGACGTTTTCGCGCTGGCGGCCGCTCAGCAACGGATTCTGATCTCCCGTGATCGCCATTTCACCAATTCTGTTCGGTTTCCGCCCGATCGCGTCCTGGGTATTCTCTTCATATCCGATGGGAATCTGAGGGGCACCGAAGAAGCTGATCTTGTGGAGTCTTTTTTTAAAAACCACCGCATCGAAGAATTTAAAGAGCGCGTCATTTTCCTTTCGCCGTCCTCAATACGGATTCGTTAAAAATTTATAATTGAGGTCATTTTGTCCTGGGAACTAATAAATTCCGATATTGTTTTGCATCCTTCTGTCGGCATGCGATTGTTATGAAAATTCTCATCATTCAACCTCGGCGGATTGGGGACGTGATCGTGACCACGCCGGTCATCGACGTGTTGCGCCGCCATTTCCCCGAAGCGCAAATTGATTTTTTGGTGGAACCAGGGATGGCGCCGGTGTTGGACCGGTATCCGGGATTAACGGAACGGCTGGTGTTTGAAAAATCCAAGTTTTGGTTTTGGTTGCGGGAAATCCGTCGGCGCCGTTACGATTGGGTTTTGGACTTTATGAACAATCCGCGAACCGCGCAGTTAACGTGGATCAGCGGCGCGCCGGTTCGCGCGGGGTTTGTGGTGCCTTTTTGGAGCCTTGCCTACACGCACCGGGTTCCACGTCCGACGGGGGACCTGTACGCTGTCCAAAACAAGTTTCAAATTTTGCGCCGGTTGGGCGTGCCGGTTCCTGATTTTGCGTTGCCCCGACTGGAATTGGATCCGTCCGAAAAGCCGTCGTTGGACGACTGGTGGCGCGGGTGCGGGTTGGATCAAGTTAAGGACCCCATCGCTGTGATGCCAAAACACCGGCACGAAATTCGCCAGTGGCCCGCTTACCGGTTTGTCGAAGTTCTTCGGCTCGTGTTGGCGGATCCGGGGCGCCAGGCGGTTTTGGTTGGCGGCCCGGACGAAAAGGGTTATCTGGAGGGTGTCGCGAAAGAATTTCCGGGAAAAGCCTGGGTTCTGCCCGCCACCTCTTTGCACCGGGCGGCGGCGGCCTTGGCCCGTTGCCGGGTGGCGATTACCAACGATTCCGGGCTTATGCACTTGGCCGTGGCGGTAGGAACACCCACAGTAACCATTTATGGTCCCACCTCTCCGGGGTCCTGGAACCCCCGCCGTCCGCCCCACCGTTATGTTCAAGCGGAAGGCCTGGCTTGTTTGGTGTGCAACCGGGACCGGTGCCCGTTCGGGCACGAGTGCATGCAATGGGTGTCCGCCGAACGGGTGGCCCGGGAAGTCGAGGCGTCGTTGGCTGGGCGCTGACACCATGGCTTTTTCCTTCCCCGAACCGACTTCTTTGGCTGGAAATTTGTGGCGCGGGGTGTTGGGTGGGCCCGCGTGGATTTACGGAGTCGGCGTGCGGGTTCGCGCCGCCGCTTATGGCCGGGGTTGGATCGAGACAGTGCGTGTCCCTGTCCCTGTTTTCTGTTTGGGAAACCTTACGGTGGGCGGGTCGGGAAAAACGCCGGGCGTCCTGTGGTTGGTGGGTCTTCTTCAACGGCTTGGGCATCGACCGGCCGTGGTGAGCCGGGGATACGGTCGACGGGCACCGGGCACGTTGTTGGTTCACAACCGGGGAGAACCGCTTCCGACGGTGGACCAGATGGGCGACGAGCCCCGCCTGATCGCCCGCCGCACGGGCGTGCCTCTGGCCGTGGGCGCGGATCGCGCGTTGGTTTGCGAGCGGGCCTTTGACGAATTTCGGCCGGATTGTTTGGTGATGGACGACGGATTTCAACATCGCCGCATTTATCGGGATCGGGATTGGCTCTGTTTTGACAGCCGCCGGGCCTACGAAACAGGGGTGGAAAAACGGCCCGCCCCCCTTTTGCCGGCGGGTCCCTGGCGGGAACCCCTCGATGCGATGGATCGGGCCCACGGAATTTTTATTACCCGGGCCGAACGGTTGTCCCCTCCTCAACGGGACGCGTTGGCCGACCGGTTTGAAAAACGGGGAATTCGCTGTTCTTTCGTGGAAAGTCGGGTGACCGTGGCACCGCCCGAAGGGTCTTCGGCCCCTTCGGAGGCGGCAGGTCCCCATCGTTGGTTGGCGTTATCGGCGTTGGGAGATCCCGCTTCGTTTGAAGAATCGTTGGCTCGGGACGGTTCCGATGTGGCGGCTATCCGATACAGGGACCATCACGTTTTTTCCCAACGGGAGACGGCGCGGGCCTTTGAACGGGCCGAACGTGAACATCGCCGGGTGATTGTGACCGAAAAAGACCGGGACCGATTGCCCCCAGGCTTTTCGCCCTGGGTGGCGCGGCTGGACTGGCACGTCGTTAAGGAGGAGATGTGGGCGTCGGAGATCGAATCCGTTTTTTCATAGAATACCTGGCGGTGAGGAGCTTCTACAGCCTTTTGGGCCGGTTCCCTCGATCGCTGGGGTTGGCTGTCGGAAGGTCCCTGGGCGTTTTGGTCGGGACTGTTTCCCGGAAACGATATCACATGGCGGACCAAAATGTGGCCGGTGCGTTTGCGGACAAAACTTCTGAGCAACGAGCTGCTTTGATTCGGGCGGTCTGGTCCGATCTGGGCGCCGGTCTCTACGAGTTTGCCCGGCTGGGTCGGTTGTCCAAAGACCAATTTCGCAACGAGGTCCGGGTGGTGGGGGAAGAACATTTGCGCGCCGCCCACGGGCGAGGAAAAGGGGTGGTGTTGGTCACCGGCCATTTGGGCAACTGGGAATATGCCTCGTGGGCTGCGGCGTTGACCGGGCTCCCGATTATGGCCGTGGCTCGCCGCATGAAAAATCCGTGGGTGAACCGCTGGATCACGGCCCTCCGGGCGCGATCCGGGTGCGACGTGATCATGCATAAAAACGCCGTGCGGGAATCGGTGCGGCGGCTTCGTGAGGGCGGTGTGGTGGGGCTGTTGTTTGACCAGCGCATAACGGCGGGAGGACTTCAAGTGCCGTTTTTCGGTCGGCCCGCTCACACCACCGGGATGCCGGCCCTGCTGGCCTTGCGGATGGAATGCCCGATCGTGCCGTTGCGCAGTTGGCGGGAAAACGGGCGAATAACCGTGGAATTTCTACCGCCGTTGGAAATAGAGCCGGGCCCCGCCACTCCGGAACGGGTGGAGGCCGTCACTCGGCAATTGAACGATATGTTGGAACGTTGGATTAAGGAGCGGCCCTCCCAATGGCTTTGGATACACAACCGATGGAAACCGTGACGGTTTCTCAGGATCGGTCGGACCGGTTGACGCTGATTTTTTCGGCGTTTTTGTCGGGGTTGGCTTTCGTTCTTCCGATTTCGATCGCTCTATCCAACGTGATGTGGGGGGGAGCCCTGTTGATGGGGTTGGGGCTGTGGGCGAGAAACAAATTCCGAGTAAATTGGACCGGAGTGGAACTTCCGTGGATCCTGCTCCTTGTGTCGGGAATCGTCGCGGCGGCGGGAGCGGACAACCCCGCCCGGGCGATTCGATCGTTGCGCGGCGAAATTTTGGTGGCGATCTTTTTATTGGCGGCCCATGGCGTGGGCGATGGATGGAAACAGCTTCGTCTTTTTTCCTCAGGAGCCATTATCGCGGCCGTTTGGGGACTGGTCCAGAAAGGGGTGGGGCTCGAGGGGCCCCTCTCGATTCCGTGGTTGGGGCGTTTGATCTGTTTAAAGAGCGGCCGCTCGCCGGGGTTTTACAGCCATCCCATCACGTTTGCGGAAATGTTGTTGTTGGCGGGCGCGCTCATTTTAGGGTTGGGTTTGGCGGGTCGGATGCGGAGGTGGGTCCCGGCTCTCGCGGCGGTGAGTGCCGCCGCTTTGTTAAGCCAAACTCGGGGCGTTTGGTTGGGAATGGGATTTTTGTTGATGGCGTGGACGGTGTTGCGTTGGGACCGACGGGTGGCTCAGGTGTTGAGTATTCTTGTGATCACGCTCGGGCTGGTGTTTGTTTTGAGCTCGGATCTGCGCCATCGGGTTGCCAGTATTTCTGACACAAAAACCGATGTTTCGAACAGGATCCGGATGGGTCTCTGGGAAAAATCCGTCGAATCGATACGCAACCGTCCTGTGATCGGAGTCGGCCCCGGCCATTTTCGCGTGAAGGGGGCGGATCTGCGTTACAGCGGCGAGTATGAACCCCAGCGGGTTTGGACCGAGACCCACAATGTTTATTTACAAGTCGCCGTCGAGCGCGGATTCGTGGGGTTGGGCCTGTTCATTTTATTTTTGGCTTCCGTGGGACGGTTGTTGTGGAGCGCCGCACGGGTCCAGCCGGCCTTGTGGGGCCTGTTTTTTGGGTTTCTTGGACTGATGGCGGCCGGCATGACGGAATCGTGGTACAACGATTCCGAGATATTGATGTGTCTGTTTTTCCTGGTGGGAACGGCTTGGCGGCTGTCCCATACACCAACAAACGAGGTGACTTAACGTGATTGCACGGTGGCGAGTGTTTATGGGGTTTATGGCGGGCGTTGTCTTTTTGTTGGTGTCACACGTGTCCAGTTGGCCGCGGGCGGTGTCGGGCCTGGCGATTGCGTTGGTCGGCCTGCTGTTGCGAGGATGGGCGGCGGGCTATTTGGAGAAAGGCAAGCGGTTGGCCCAGGATGGGCCCTACGCCTGGGTGCGTCATCCCCTATACGCTGGGAGTTTTTTGATGGCCCTGGGGTTCTGTTGGGCGGGGACCGGCGTGGTGCCCGTGGCGTCGGGAATCCTGTGGGCTGTTTTTGTTTTGCTTTTTGGGTTCATTTATCCGTCGCGGATCAAAACGGAAGAAAAGGCGTTGGAAGGATATTTCGGCGATGCGTGGCGAAATTTTGTGGCCAAAAACCACCGATTTTTGCCGAGCCTTCATCCGATCCGACGGGAGAACCCCGATCAATTCCAGTGGGCCCGTTATCAAAAGAACAAAGAATACAACGCCGCTATCGGGTGGGCGGCCGGGGTGGCGGTGCTGGTCGTCAAGGCGGTTTTGGATCTGTGACTCCATTCCGTTGGGTGGCGGTTCTTTGTTTCTTAGGGATCGCCCCCGCGGTCTGGGCGGAAGCAACGGCGGTGTCCACGGCGCCCGCTTTTGCTTTCCAATGGCGGACCGAACCTCCGCCCCCATTTGCCGTTGGTGAATCGATTCTGTATGTCATTAAATACGGCATGATCCATGCCGGGTACGCCACGTTGGAAGTTAAATCCATGGAAACCGTGTCCGGCCGGTTGGCCTACAAAGTGGTTTCCGAGGCCCGCACCAACAAAACCATGGACGTCATTTTTAAGGTGCGCGACCTCAACGAATCGTGGATCGACGCGGAAAGCCTGTGTTCTCTCCAATTTCGTCAGGATATTCGGGAAGGCCGTTACACGCGTCGGGTGGAGACGACCTACGACCATCCCGGCCGTCGATTCTTGTATAAAAAGTGGCGCAAGGGCAAAGAGACCGTCCATGAAGGAGCCATTGCGCCGTTTGTTCAAGATGTATTGTCCAGCCTCTATTACATTCGAACCCAACCGTTGGAAGTGGGACAAAATTTCACGTTGGACGCCAATTCCGGGGCCGCCACCTGGCCCCTGTCCGTTCATGTGCTTCGCAAAGAGACCGTGAAGGTTCCCGCCGGCCGGTTCGACTGTTTTCGGCTGGAACCCATTTTGGCCGGCGACGGTATTTTCCAAGCCAGCGGAAAGCTGGAAGTGTGGGTCACCGAAGCCCCGCCCCACACCCCGGTCCTGCTCCGGTCCAAAGTCCTGGTGGGCGCTTTCGACGCGGAGATGACGAGGTCCGACTGAATACGAACAAGGAGAGGGTCGGCAAACTTTTTAACAAAAAGGATGTTTAGGCCGGGTGGGAATGTTTGTATAATCGGCCGGGTTGGCGGACCACCCGGTCCTGTTTAAAACGGAATTGGATTTTTTAGCGCGCACCAACTTAGGAGGAATCCCTGTGTCCCAAACGATTGATATTAAAGAGTCCCTTGCCGCCGGTTGGCGGATGACGAAGTCTCGGTATCCCTTGATTTTGGCCTATGCGGGAACGTTTTTGGCTATTGGGGCGGTCCGGTTTTTTCTTGACAAGGCCATCGATACGGTGGCGGTCAAAGTTTTTATCGGTCTCGCGTTTCAAGTGTTGAACTGGTACATGACGTTTAACGCTTTGGGCATCTCCATTAAGATTGTCGATGACAAGGAGGCCAGTTACGCCGATTTATGGACGCCCCAGGGGCCATTTTGGTTCTACGTTTTGGCCACGATCCTTTACGGACTGATCACGGCGGGCGGGGTGTTGTTGCTGGTGGTGCCCGGTGTGATTTGGGGACTTATGTTCATGTTTTATGGTTACACCCAGATCGAGCATAAGTTGGGGCCCATTCAGGCCTTGAAAGCCAGCAAGGCGCTAACCGCAGGGGCTAAAGGGGGGTTGTTCCTTTTTTCTTTGGTCAGCATAGGAATCAATTTGCTGGGTTTGTTGGTGGTGGGGTTGGGATTGTTTGTGACCTTGCCGATCACTTACTTTGCCATCGCCCACGTTTATCGTCAACGGACCAAAGCCGTTTCGGCCTCGGCGTAGTCGTTTAATCCGCCGTCTTGAGTCTCGCCCCATGAGCGATTTGGTTTCCCGCGTACGGCCCATGGCCGGGTTGCCCGTGTTGATTATCGGGGACCTCATGGTCGACCGTTACATCCGCGGGTCGGTCAACCGGATTTCTCCGGAAGCCCCGGTGCCCGTGGTGGACGTCCATCACGAGGAATTCATGCCGGGCGGCGCCGGGAACGTGGCGTCCAACATCGCCGCGTTGGGGGGCAAACCCCGTCTTGTCTCGTTGGTGGGGGAAGACCCCGATGGGGACCGACTGTTAGGAACTCTGCGCGATCGGGGCGTTGACGTGTCTTCCGTCGTGGCGGACCCAAACCGGCCCACCATCCTTAAAACCCGTGTATTGGCCGGGCACCAGCAAGTGGTTCGGTTCGACCGGGAAAATCGGTCCCCGTTCCCCAAAGGCTTGGTGGATCGCCTGTTGGAAAATATCCATGAAAAACTGAAAGACGCCCGGGCCGTGGTGATTTCCGATTACGGAAAAGGGATGGTGAACCGTCGGTTGTTGAGAACGGTGTTGGGGTGGGCCCACCGTCAAGGAAAACCGGTGACCGTGGACCCGAAAATCGAGCATTTCCTCAGTTACCGCGGGGTGGACTGCATCACTCCCAACCTCAAGGAAGCTACTGAAGGCGTTCGCGCGTTGCCGCCCCAAACCGATGCCGAGGTGGACCAGTTGGGCCAGCGCATATTGCGGCGGCTTCGGTGCCGTTCGGTGTTGATCACCCGAAGCGAGCGGGGGATGAGCCTGTATCGGGAAGGCCAACCGCCGTTGCATATACCGTCTCAAGCTCAGGAAGTGTTCGACGTGACTGGGGCCGGGGACACGGTGATCGCCGCGCTCAGTTTGGCCTTGGCGGCCAAAATCCCCTTGGCGGACGCCGCTCGGATTTCCAACGCCGCCGCCGGCGTGGTGGTGGGCAAACTGGGCACGGCCACCGTGAGCCCGTCCGAACTGATGACGGCCCTTCGCAAACGCCCATGAACGTCTTGGGCGTTATTCCGGCCCGGTTCGCGGCCCAACGGTTCCCCGGCAAACCTTTGGCGCCTATTGCCGGAAAGCCTATGATCTGGTGGGTGTGGGCCGCGGCGCGCAAAGCGTTGCCCCGGGTGGTGGTGGCCACCGACGATCGCCGGATTGTGGATGCGGTGCGGGGGTTCGGCGGCGAAGCGATGATGACGTCCGACCGATGTCGAAGCGGCACCGACCGTGTGGCCGAAGTGGCTCGCAAACACCGGGCCGACCTTTACCTCAACATTCAGGGCGACGAACCTCTCATGACCGCGCGCACGCTTAAAAAAGTGTTGGCCCTGCACAAAGACCCGTCGGTGACGTTTGGAACCGCGGCCACGACGTTGACGGCCGCGGACTGGCCCGACCCCAACGCGGTCAAAGTTCTGGTTGACAAACGGGGCGACGCGCTCTATTTTTCCCGGGCCCCGTTGCCTTTTTTCCGGGACGGAACGCCCCCCGCGCCGCCGCCCAACAAGTTTTTGTTCAAGCACCTCGGCGTCTATTCGTATCGGCCGGACACCCTGCGGACGTTCGTTCGGTGGCCGGCTGGTTTTTTTGAAAGCGCCGAAAAATTGGAACAGTTGCGCGCTCTCGAAAATGGGGTGCGCCTTCTTCGCGTGGCGACGACGCCCGACGATTCCATTGGTGTGGACCTTCCGGCCGACGTGGCCCGGGTGGAGAAAATTTTGAGGCAAAGGGGGAAGTGATGCCGAAATATATTTTTGTGACGGGGGGCGTGGTCAGTTCGTTGGGGAAAGGGATCGCGGCTTCGTCGTTGGGCCGGCTGTTGAAGGCCCGTGGGTTGGACATCACCATGATCAAGCTGGACCCTTACCTTAACGTGGACCCCGGCACCATGAGCCCCTACCAACACGGGGAAGTGTATGTGACTGAAGACGGCGCCGAAACGGATTTGGATTTGGGCCACTACGAGCGGTTTATCGACGTGGACATGACCCGGGACAACAACGCCACCTCGGGCCAAATTTACGAAACCGTTCTGGCCAAGGAGCGGCGGGGCGAATTTTTAGGAAAGACCGTACAGGTGATTCCCCACATTACCAACGAAATCAAAAATCGCTTGTTGCGTGTGGCTAAGGGCCGCGACATCGTGATCGTGGAAGTGGGCGGCACGGTGGGCGACATCGAATCCCTGCCGTTTTTGGAAGCCATTCGCCAGATGCGCATCGACGCGGGACGCGACAATGTGCTGTATATTCATCTTACGTTGGTTCCCTACATCAAAGCCGCGGAAGAATTGAAAACAAAACCCACCCAACATTCCGTTGGAAAATTGCGGGAAATCGGCATTGAGCCCGACATTATCATTTGCCGCACGGACCGGCCTTTGGGACAAGACATTCGAGAAAAAATAGCCCTGTTCTCCAGCGTGCCCAAAGACGCGGTGATCGAAGCGGTGGATGTGGATACGATTTACGATGTGCCGTTGATGTTCGAGCGGCAAGGACTCGACGAGCTGGTGTTGATGTTGTTGCGCCAACGCAGTCCCGCGAAAGATTTGGCCTCCTGGAAACAGATGGTGGAAAAAATCCGCAACCCCCAGCATCACGTGACCATCGGCGTCGCTGGTAAATACGTCGAAGTCAAAGACGCTTACAAATCCATCGGCGAAGCCCTGCTTCACGGCGGGTTGGCCAACAACGCCAAGGTGGTTGTGAAATATTTGGATGTGGAGGACGAGACGCTGGAGTCGCAACTTCTTCAGGTGGACGGTATTTTGATACCCGGGGGGTTTGGGGACCGGGGGGTGGAAGGAAAAATCGCCGTGGCCCGGTTCGCCCGGGAACGTCAAATCCCATTTTTTGGCATCTGTTTGGGAATGCAGTGCGCCGTGATCGACGTGGCGCGCAATGTGGCCAAACTGAGCAAAGCCCATTCCACCGAGTTCGCTCCCAAAACCCCCCATCCGGTGGTGGACATGATGCTGGAACAAAAAAAAGTGACCCAACTGGGCGCGTCCATGCGGTTGGGGGTTTATCCCTGCCGGTTGAAGGCGGATTCTTTGGCGCGTAAAGCCTATGGGAAGGATCTGGTGAACGAACGTCATCGGCACCGGTATGAGCTGAACAACAAATATCGAAAGGCCCTTGAAAAGGCCGGGTTGCGGGTGGTGGGGGAATACACCCGGCTGAAATTGGCCGAGGTGGTCGAATTTAAAAACCATCCGTGGTACGTGGCGGTCCAATACCATCCGGAACTCAAATCAAGGCCCCTTCACCCGCACCCGCTTTTCCGGGACTTCATCGCCGCGGCTCTGCGACGGCTCTCTCCTCCCCGGGGCTGATTTCGCGGGTGTCGCGTCTCGATGGTAACCCGTTTCCTCGGTGGGGAGTTGTGTTAGGGGGCCGGTGCGCGGTGTCGTTGGCGTGGGTGGGGATCGTTTTGGCGTGCGTCAGTGTGTATTGGGCTCGCTCCGCGGACCGTGATTTTCAACGGGAAGGTCGCCGTTACGTGGAACTGTGGGCCGATCGCTTGGCGGAATTCGCCGGTCAACCGGATCGCCAGGACCTGTTGGTCCGACGCTTCTCGGCAGAATCAGATTCCCAGACCGCGGGAATCGTCGACCTGGATGGGCGTTGGGTTGTTCGGGCGGGCCCTGCGGTGGATGTCCCCTCTTTTCCTTCCCCATCAAAAATCCACGACAAACGATTGAACGTTGAGGCCTGGTTGTTTCGCGCCCCGATGTGGGTGGACGGACGTCGTTCGGGCGATGTGGTGTGGGTCCGGCGTTGTGAGTTTCTTCTGCGCGGGGCCCAGCGGCGGCGTCGGGGTTTTATGATGGCGTGGGTCTGGTGGGCTGTGGCGGGCGGGATCGGGCTCGCCACCGCGTTGTGGGCTGGACAAAATGGCGTTTTGGGTGTAAATACTCGTGATGACGCCATCGATCCGACACCACAAATTTAACGGGATGCCATGGCCAGGATGGAGTTCCAGGGAACCTTGTCCGGACCGACGATCGAAGCTCCTGTTTCGATCCAGGGAGCCCTTTGTGAGCGGCGCGCCGCGCTCCAGCGCTGGGCGTAAAACCGCTCAGGAAGTGATTTTGGAGGCCCGCCTGGTGTCTCCGGAAAACCTCGTTTTGGCCGAACAAGAATCCCTCAAATCCGGTCGTCCGATTCAGCAAATCGTCGTAGAAAAAAAATGGGCCGACAAAGTGGACGTGCTCCAGGTTCTTTCCCGCGAATGGCGAACCAAGGCCGTGGACCTGGCCGAAATGGAAATTGATCCCGAGGTGGTTCACCTCTTGGCCGAAAACGTGACCCGTAAACATTTGGTCCTGCCTTTCGCCAAAGAAGACCAGGTCCTTCTGTTGGCCATGGCCGACCCGCGGGATTTCATGGTCTCGGAAGACATCCACATCAAAACCGGTCTCGAGGTCCAGCGGTATTTGGCCATGCCCGAAGACATTATTCGGGAATTGGACAAGGTGTACGGAATTTCTGGAAGCGGCAAAGGCGCCGAACTGTTGAAGTCCGTGACCGACGCCGCCGCGATCCCGGATGTGGACGGCACGCTGGAAAAAGTGCAGGAAAAAACTGATGTGACCGAGGTGGATGCGTCGGCCCCGGAAGTGGAAAAAATTGTCAACGGAATTATTTTGTCCGCCCTGGGGCAAAAAGCGTCGGACATTCACATCGAGCCGTTCGAAGACCCCGCGGGCCGGTCGTCAAAAGTGTTGGTGCGTTACCGGGTCGACGGGTTTTTAAAGCCAGCCGGATTCCAAATCCCCTGGACCTACCGAAGCGCCGTGATCGCTAAAATTAAAATCATGACCAATTCCATGAACATCACCGAACGACGGATCCCCCAGTCCGGACGTATCCAGGTGATGGCCAAGGGCAACCCGATCGAATTCCGCGTGGAAATTGTTCCGACGGTTTATGGCGAATCGGTCGTCATGCGGATTTTGGACCGAAAAGCTGTCCAGGTGGACATTAAAAAGTTGGGGTTTTTTCCAGAGACCTTGGACCGTTATCTGGGGCTCATGGCCGGCGTGGGTGGAAAAAAGAACTTCGGTATCGTGTTGGTGTGCGGACCCACGGGGTCGGGAAAATCCACCACGTTGTATGCGTCGCTCAACCACATCAATCGCGACGACATCAAAATCCTCACGGCCGAAAACCCCGTGGAATACAATTTGGACGGAATTGTGCAGGTCCAGGTCAATCCCGATTTGAAGTTGGGCGAGGACAAATGTTTCGATTTTGCCACGGCTCTGCGTTCGTTTTTGCGGTTGGATCCCGACGTGATCATGGTGGGAGAAATCCGCGACCAGGAAACCGCCCACATCGCCATGGAAGCGGCCATGACGGGCCACTTGGTGTTTTCCACCATCCACACCAACGACGCGCCGTCGACGGTGACGCGGTTGGTGGACATGGGGATTCCGGCCTTCATGGTGGCCAGCACGCTCAAATGCGTGTTGGCACAACGGTTGTGCCGCCGCTTGTGTCCCGACTGCAAAACCCCCCATGCGCCGACTGTGGAAGAGGTCGAAGTGTATAAAACCAATCATTTCCCGTTGCCGGCGGGCGCGCAGATTTTTCAAGGGACCGGGTGCCGGACCTGCAACGGCAGTGGATTTAAAGGCCGGTTGGGTATTCACGAACTGCTGATCGTGGACGACACGGTGCGGACGGGCATGTTAAAAGAGATGACCGCCGATTCCATCCGCGATTCGGCCGCCAATAAATCGACGCAAAAAATGCGATCCATTTTGGTGGACGGATTGCAGAAAGCCTTGGAAGGCCAAACCACCGTGCGGGAAGTGTTGGGCGGCGCGTCGGAAGTGGCCGAAGACGCCGCCAAAAAAGCGGGCCATTAGTCTCTCCCGCGGTTGGACGGTCGCGGACGAAAAGTGAGCGAGGCGTTCCTCTCCTCGTGGGAGAGGATGTCCCGAAGGGACAGGTGAGGGAATGAGCCTTTCCGTGTATGACGCCCTCGTGATCGGTGGCGGGATCACGGGAGCGGGGGTGTTGCGGGACCTCTCTTTGCGGGGCGTCCGCGCTTTGCTGGTGGAAAAAAATACGCTCGGCCGCGCCACCACGGCGGCGTCCAGCCATTTAATCCACGGCGGATTGAGATACCTGCTCTACGACCGCCTCACCACCCACGCCAGTTGTTGGGACGCGGGTCACATTGTTCGTTTGGCAAGCCCATTTCTAACCAGATTGCCTATTTTGTGGCCTGTGTACCGATGGCATCGCCGGGGGATTGGGACCGTGGAAGCCCTGTTGTTCTCCTACGACACGTTTCAACGATTAAAATCCGGAAAAAGCCATGTGCGTTTGAACGCGGCGGAGACCCTTCGGTTGGCGCCGGGGTTGTCCCCCGCAGGCTTGGTGGGCGGGCTGATTTTTGATGAATACTGGGTCGATCCCGTGCGTCTCACACGCGCCAACATGGATCACGCAATCCGGGCCGGGGCCCGGGTTGAAGAGCATACGGAAGCGGTGAAAATAACGCCCATCAACGGAGGCCTTTCGGTGGTGTTGCGTCTAGCCGATGGCGTTGTCCAAACGGTGTCCGCCCGATCGGTGGTTAACGCGGCGGGACCGTGGGCCGATGCCGTGGCGCAAGGCGCGGGCGCGCGGGTTCCGTTGCGGTTACAAAAAGGGTCCCATTTGGCGTATGGGTCCTTGCCTATCTTGGGGCGGACGCCTTTCCCATTGGGGTTGTTGTTGGAAGCAACGGACCGAGGCCGATACATTTTCAGTCTTCCGGGAAGTGAAAAAACCTTGGTGGGTCCCACGGACCTGGCTTTTGACGGGGATCCAACCTCGTTGCGGACCACCACGGACGAAATCGACTATCTCCTGGCTTCCTGCCGCCGCTATTTCCCCAATTTTCCAACCCGATTTGATTCCACCACGGTGGGGGCACGGCCGCTGTTGGGGCAATCGGGTCCGGAAAAATTGCTGTCTCGCGGATACCAGGTGTTTGATCATTCCCCTGTTGCGCCGGGGATGTTCACCGTGGCGGGGGGAAAAATGTCAGACTTCCGGTTGATGGGGCAAGAAGCGGCCGACGCGGTTGTCCGCTGGCTGGGCTGTTCGACGCCGTCGTGCACGGCGGCGATGGATTTCGATGGCAACAAAGTTGATGTTTCGGATGCGGGAGCGCCTCCCTCGGCCCGGCGGAGAGCGTTCTGGGATGCGCATCCCCGGTTGCGGGAGTGGCATGCGCTGGCGTTTTTGGGCGCGGAATATGTAAAACAAAATTTACGACGGGCCTTCGCTCGGCCGCGGGAATGGACCGCGGAAGAAACCGCCCGGCATTACGATCGTTAAAAAGGACGTTTTTATGACTCAAGAACCTGTTCCCTCGCCGCAAAATGAAATGCGATTTCCCGAGGAGCCCCGCACCGAATCGTTCAACGCCTGGGACCCGGACATCACCGCTCAAATCGATGCGCTGGTCCAGCGGGCGCGGGTGTCCAACGTTCCGGAAGAAGACATCAGCGACTTGGTGCGGGAAATCGTGGTGACTGCTCTCAAAACCCAACATTCCCAACTGCCTCGGGGGGACGCAAAAATTTTAAGCCGGTCGTTACGCGAACTGCGGTATGGGTTTCAGGTGTTCGGCCCCTATCGCAATCGCCGGAAAGTGACGATCTTTGGATCGGCTCGAACCCGGCCGTCGGAAATGGATTACAAACAGGCCCGGGCCTTTGCGCGCAAAATGGTTCAGCGGGGGTTTATGGTGATCACCGGCGCGGGGCCGGGCATCATGCAGGCGGGCAACCAGGGCGCGGGGCCGGAAAACAGTTTCGGCATCAACATCAACTTGCCCTACAGGCAAAGCACCAACTCCTACGTAGACAAAGGAGACCGGTTCATTGACTGTCGGTTTTCTTTACGCGTAAACTGATGTTCGTCAAAGAAGCCGAACGCCGTGGCGTTGTTCCCGGGCAGGTTCGCAGTGCACCACGACGAGGGCATGGAAGTGATTGACTCTCTAAGTGCAAACCGGTAGGCCGACCCCCTGCCGATCGTCTTCATCGATACGCCCGGGGGCGAATACTGGAAGGATTGGGAGCGGCACGTCCGCAAACACCTGTTGAAACGGGGCAAGATCGCCGAAGAGGATTTCAACCTCTTTATGGTGACCGACTCGGTCAACAAGGCGGCGGACGAAATCGCGGGATTTTATAAAAATTACCATTCGGTTCGTTATGTTCGGGACCGAATGGTCATTCTACTCAGCGGCTATTCCCCATTCGGGGTGGATCGGTTGGAAAGCCAGTTTAAAGACATTTTGTTGAAGGGCGCCCATTTTGTCAATCAGGGTCCTTTGGAAGAAGAGGCGGATTTCTTAAACCTTCCTCGTTTGGTGTTCCCGTTCAATCGGTTTAATTTCGGCCGGTTGCGGCTTTTGATCAACGCGCTCAACACGTTTTGATAGAATAGGGACTCCGCGGACAAGGAGATCCCTATGAGCGAAACAGTTAAGTATTTTCTCGACGAATCAAAAATCCCGAAACACTGGTACAACCTGGTGGCCGATTTGCCTACGCCGCCACCGGCGGTGTTGCACCCGGGCACCCACGCGCCGGTGACGCCGGGCGACCTGGAACCCCTGTTTCCCATGACGTTGATCCAACAGGAAGTGACACGGGAACGGGACGTTGAAATTCCAGAACCGGTGCGGGAAATTTACCGTCAATGGAGGCCGTCGCCTCTTTTCCGGGCACGCCGTTTGGAGAAGGCGCTCGATACGCCCGCGCGAATTTATTACAAGTATGAAGGTGTCAGCCCCGCGGGGAGCCATAAACCCAACACCGCCGTTCCCCAAGCGTTTTACAATAAAGAAGCGGGCATCAAAAAGATCGCCACGGAAACCGGGGCGGGCCAATGGGGATCGTCGTTGGCGTTTGCGGGGGCCTTGTTCGGCATTGATGTTCAGGTTTTTATGGTGCGGGTGTCTTACGATCAAAAACCTACCGGCGGGCGTTAATGGAAACCTATGGGGCCCGTTGGCGTGGCCTCGCCCTCCAACGAAACCCAGTCGGGCCGAGACATATTGGCCAAGAACCCCAAACATCCGGGCAGTTTGGGCATTGCCATATCCGAAGCTGTGGAAGTGGCCGCCCAACGTGACGACACCAACTACGCTTTGGGTTCGGTGTTGAATCACGTTATTCTTCATCAGACGGTGGTTGGGTTGGAGGCCATGGAACAGATGG
>JADJZR010000029.1 GCA_016715645.1 Elusimicrobiota bacterium
GGAAAGGGGCGGGGCCGCGAACTGAACGACGGAGCTCGGGGGTAGAACGATTCCAACGGAGTGGGCGGCGGGTTCTCTCCCCCTGGAAACGAATCAACCGGCAGCACGGCGGGGCGAGGCGGAGCCGAGCGGCTTTTGAGCGCCGAAGCAGGCCCCGAATATATCTCCCTGGACCGGGAGGGACGAAACAATTGGGCTGGTTTGGAGCGACTCCAACGGGGCGGGGGCGGTCCAGTCGCGGGGGCGACGGAGCGGACTGGCCCCGCGCACGTCTTTCGTGCGGGGCCGGGGAGCGCCCCGGGGGACGGCGATTCCGCCGGAGCGGGTGGTGGGGGTTCAGTCGCGTCGGGGAACGATTCAACCGCCAGCACAGCGGGGCGAGGCTGGGCCGCCGCGCTTCTTTCGTGGCGGCACGGCCGAGCGGCTTTTGAGCGCCGAAGCAGGCCCCGAATATATCTCCCTGGACCGGGAGGGACGAAACAATTGGGCTGGTTTGGAGCGACTCCAACGGAGAGAGGGAACAGTTCAATCGCGGGGGTGACGGAGCGGACTGGCCCCGCGCGCGCCTTTCGTGCGGGGCCGGGGAGCGACACAGGGGACGGCGATTCCACCGGAGCGGGCGGCGTGGATTCAGTCGCGTCGGGGAACGATTCAACCGCCAGCACAGCGGGGCGAGGCTGGGCCGCCGCGCTTCTTTCGTGGCGGCGCGGCCGAGCGGCTTTTCGGCGGGGACAGTGGGGGCTCAGTTTTTCGCGGGACCAGCGGGGGGCTGTTTCTTTTCCCGCCGACCAAGGGACGGAAGCGGAACTGGGCCGGACGATTAGTAGCCGCACCGAACCGAAGCAAACGAGATGGCCGGACCGGTCAACCGAGGAGGGAATCGCGCGATTGGCTAAACGCCGGGGACGAAGGGAAGGGCACGGGTGTCGAAGCGGGACGGACGAGCGGGCGCGGGCTTGCGCCCGCGAGCGGTGGCGCGGTAGGGTGTGTCTCTTCTCTCTGTCTCTCTACCGGCACGGTGAATTGGAGTGGTCCCGCGGGGCGGCGCGATAGCGGTCAACGGTCAAAAAAAAAACGAACGGCAAAGGCGCGGCACCACCTGCCGCAGTGGATGGGAGAGCATCGCACCCCCCTCAACACATGCGTCAGGGGGGAGGCCATTCAAGGCCTCCCCCCTCCATTCGCAACAGGTCGATCGATCCCCAATTAGGAGGGCCGCAGGTTATAGTCACCAGTTAAGCGATAGTTGGCCCAATAACTGTGCCCGGTATTTGCGAAAAATATGTCCACCGTTGGCGGCCAAGCTATATGCTCCACTTTTTGCATTCGTTCCAACTTCAGGAAGGGCCTGACTCCAAATCGGAGACAGGCCTTTCTCATTGCGGGCGGGCGAAAAACCCCGGCGGGCGGCGGGCACGGAGAGGCGGCGGCATCGAGCGAAGAATCTCCTGGTTTTCCGTCGAAATCGGAGACACACTTGAACCGAACCGTGATCGTATCCTTGGAATAATAGATTTTCTCCACCCCTCGGCGAACGGCCAAGGCTTTTTCAATTCCGGTTTTGCGCGCGCAATTTTCTATATGCCGTTGGAGTGAATTTTGGAGCATTTCAGGGGTGAGCCGGTCCAAATCGTGGGGCGGTTCGACCCCGGTTAGCTCGGGCTGTTCGGGGGCGTTTTTGAGGGAAAAGCATTTGGCGGAGATGGACGGGGTCTTTGGAAAGTCTTAAAGGTGCTGGTGGATCATGTTCCAGCCTGGCCGCGCTGATCTGCCTTCGAGGAACAGGCGTTCCATCCTTTGTGGCGCGTGGCGGTGCACCGGTAGTAAAATATCGATGTTTTTCATTTGGCCCTTTTGTCCGTAAAAGTGGGGCTCTATGATGGAATGGCATCCCGGCATTCAATTATTTCGGTATAGGGAAGATGATGGTAAGTCGGGTTGGTTTGCTGTTCTTTGAATGGCGATTCTTTCTGAATCGTTTTGATGAGGTTAAAAAGGTCTTCTGAAATAATGGCTTCGTACCGACCAGGCAGGATGGTTCCCTGTAAGGAACCTTTCCGGCCGCCGCAGGCTTTGAGCACCGCACACACAAAAGAATCGGAAAGTTTTCTGTCATGCCATTTGTCGCGCAGGGCGGCGGCTACCTGCTGAACGGATCGCGTCTCCGCAAATTTTTCAAAGATAAACCGAACCACCGGCGCGCTCCGTGGGTTCAACACAAGGTGCCCTTTTTCCTTTAGATATCCGTAGGGCGGGCGGCCACCGTTGTAAAGCCCCGCGCTTGGCCCCTGGGCAACTTGTCTCGAATTCGCTCGGGCAAGCTCCCGTTCGAATTGAGCAAAAGTCAGCATGATATTTCTTAACAGTCGCCCAGGGGGTGGCGGTGTCAAACCGCTCTGTCACGGAAATATACCCCGTATTGTGCGCTTCAAATAATTCGATCAACTGGTAAAATCGCGTGAGAACGGGTGAGGCGGTCGATTTTATAGGTGATCACCATATCCAGCTTGCCCGCTTGAACGTCGGAGATAACTTGTTGAGGCCTGGACGACAGGGTTCGCTCCGGTAAACCCCGGATCAGAATACACCTGAGCCACTGAAAAGCCTTCCTGGCTTGTGATAAACGAGCGAATTCTGTCTTCCTGAGCATCGCATGAGTTAAACTCAACCTCGGCTTGTTGGTCAGTAGAAACGCGGGTGTAAATAGCGCACCGAGTGGTTTTTGTTTTGGGTGCGCTCTGTGGATTTCGGTTTCATGTGGCGGTCTCCTGTTGTGGAATCAGCGTTATTTGTGACGTTCAAACTTTGCCAATTCAAGCTCATTCAATAACCGCAAGAGGGTATCGGCCAGTTGGGGGTCTGATTTCGCGATTTGGGATAACAGATCCATAACGGTCTCCTCCATGCGGATCAGAAAACCTTTGGGCGTTCGGATTGGTGCACCGGATCATCCTTCCTGAGCTATGCTTAACAAAAGGCTCGTTCGTATAATACTAGTATAGCCCCAGTAATGCCCTATGTCAAACGAATGTTTCTTGTAATCTCCCTTATGGCATCCACGAAAGTAAGACGAAATCAAAGGCGGTTGGGATATTACAAACGTCTTAAACACCCCATGAAAGTGGTAGTCGTCTTTATTTCCGAAGAGGCCCATGCTTGATTAAAAAGAAAAGCCTTTCTTGAGGAAAGAACACTGCAAAAGGTAGCTCGGAGGCTTATTGAAGAGGGAGTAAAAAGAACGTCCTTCTGGCTGGAAAGGGAAGAAGGAGGACTAAAAAACCATATAGCCTGCGCAATATTTTGCTCGTCATTTTTTGAAAACATTTATTCAGCCGCGACGATGGGCCGGTGTTCGGCCCGTTGACGCGGCTGAATTATATATTTGACACCTCCGCAGGGCCGGGGGGCGGGCCGACGAATGGCTGTGGGGACCTTTGTCGTAAGGGCGCGAGGAGACTTTTCGGGCATTGGTTACTGAGGGCGCTCCTGTTGGCTGTGTCGTTGGCGGATCTCCCCTACACGCCGGGGAGGGGAGGAAGGGGTGGGGAACACATCAGGGGTATCCCTTGCCCCGCCGGGGCGAGGGAGTGGGAAAGGGAGTGGGGTACCCCCCGAGAGGGGGCGCGCGCGGTGTTGGAATTGAAAAGCCCCATTGGCCTTCGCCGAGGGGGGGAGAAAATCTATTATTCCAAGGATACGATCACGGTTCGGTTCAAGTGTGTCTCGATTCTGACGGAAAACCGGGAGATTCTTCGCTCGATGCCGCCGCCTCTCCCGTGCCCGCCGCCCGCCGTTTTTTCGCCCGCCCGCAAATCAGAAAGGCCTGTCCCGAAATTAGAAACAGCCCCACCTGAAGTTGGAACGATTGAAAAAGTGGAGCATACAGTTAGGCCGCCAACTCTCAACCTACTGCTGGCCAACATAGCACATGATTACTGGGACAACTATCGTCTGACCAGGGACTACAACCTGCGCCCCTCCTAATGGGGAGCGGACGACCTGTTGTGATCGAGAGGGAGGCCTTGAAACCCACTCCCCCCGACGCTTGTGTAGAGGGGGGTGCGATGCTCTCCCATCCACTGCGGCAGGTGGTGCCGCGCCTTGCCGTCCGATTTTTTTGACTGCTGACATTATCGCGGATCTCTGGCGGGGCCACTCCAATCCACCGCGCCAGAGAGAGGACAGAAAACACATGACAGCCTAGCAACGCTGGGCCACTCACATCACGGGCGCAAGCCCGCGCCCACTCATCCATCCCGCTTCGACAACCGTTCCCTTCCCTTGTCCCGGAAGTTTAGCCAATCGCGCAGTTCTCCCCGGTTGACCGGGTCCGGGCCGGGCGTCGTTTGCTTCGGTCGCGAAGACTCCCAACCGTCCTACCCAGTTCCGTTTCCGCAGTCCCTTGGTCGGCGGGAAGTGAAACAGCCCCGCTGATCCTGGGCGAAAACAGTGCCCCGCCGTTCCCGCCGAAATGCCGCTCTGCCGCGCCGCCACGAAAAGCACGCGGCGGCCCGCCCGCCCGCTGTGCTGGCGGTTGAATCGTTTCCCGACGCGATCGAACCCCACGCGGCCCGCCCTGACAGAATCGCGGAACCTCGGTCGCTCCCCGGCCCCCGCACAAAAAAACGGCGCGGGGACCAGTCCGTCCGCTGCCCCGCGACTGAACCGCCCGTGTTCCGTTAGGTCCGCCCCAACCCCGCCCAATTGGTCCGTCTGTCCCGCCCCGGGGTATATTCGAAGCCTGCTCCGGCGTTTAAAGCCGCCGGCTTACGCCCCTCGCCCCGCCACGCTGGCGGTTGATTCGTTTCCCAGAGGGAGAGAACCCCAGCCACCGCCCGGGTGGAATCGTTTCCTTCGGGGCCGCTCCGCCACGTTTCGATCCTTCGCGCCGTCGTTGCCCGCTCCGTCGCCCCGCGACCGTGCCGCCTTCCGGCCCCGGAGGTTCGCCTCACCCTGGCCCGAGGTGCTGTCCGCGGCCCCGCGACGGGGGTGGTCGCTGATTGGCCGTTGTGCGCCGGGTCTGTGGCGCGGGCCACTGCCCACGGCGATGCCCGCCCTCCGCTCCGGGGCTCGTGGGAAAACCTAACAAGTCTTGCTGGGTTGGCCCTCGGCCTCCCCTCGTCCTGCGCGCACGCTTTTTGACGATAAAGCATCTGTTTCCACAAAGCCCGACACGTGGAACGTGGGCAAGCGCAGCGCGCGCGTATGTACAAAGGGCAAAGGCAGTTTGTGGGTGCTTTCGGCAGTTGTCGAATGCCATTCTTGCTCCTCCGGATCAGCCCTTCAATTTCATAAATCTACGGTGCCGTCAAAAGAAAATATCGAAAGAGGAATCAGCCCTACCAACAAAATCGTTCCAGTTGTCGGCTAATCCATTGACTCCAACGCGTGGCGAGCGTGTTTTATCAATGACCTTCGCACCATCTGGGAAACAGGGAAAATTTAGAGCCAAACGAGTTGTTATGGGGGCGAGGCTCTTCGAGCCTACGGGAAATGGGGTAGGATCGCGCAG
>JADJZR010000030.1 GCA_016715645.1 Elusimicrobiota bacterium
CACGGTGGGGATAAGTTACAGGGGATATGGTGTTGGGACGTGTATTCCGGAAGAAACCGTTTCGGTAGAGTACGCCCGTCCGTGGCGAGACAATGTTCGATGGGGCGCAGTGGCCAACTATTTGCGCAAAACGGCCAACACCAGCAGTTCCGGGGAACATTTACGGATCCATCACGGGCGAGCCGGGTGTTGGGATCGGGTGCGCCGGATGCTTTCCTCCACGGCCTGGGACGTGAACCTAAAAGCCCGTGGGAGCCCACGGATCGGTGGCGGGTGGGGCGTCACGGTGGCGCACCTGTTTGAACCGGATTTGGGATTTTACGGCAAACATCCTGTGGACCGGATCTGGAAAGTGGGCGGTGGTTACCGGGACGCGGTGGGGGGTGGCGTTGCTGGAAGGGTCTTACCAGGACGTCAACGACAAGGGGCAGGCCCGCTGCACGGGGATCGAGAAGACGACGAGTATTTCGCTTTGCGCGTGGGTGGTGGCGTGGGGGCGGAGGGGTATGCGCGCCTGACGGCGGGGCAGGGGCGCGGTTTCGATCGTTGCGGGTGGACTGTGGCTATCAGCTTCCCGCTCCCGACACCGCCAAAGACAATTCCGGCACGCACCAAGTGTCGCTGGCCCCTGGGGTTGGGGGGCCGAAGGGAATAAAAAAATGCGGGCGGCGTTGGGATGGTGTGGATGGTACTTGGGCTACGATGTCGCTGTCTTCCCCGAACCGGACGGCTGGTCGGTGGAACTGGACGGCGGGGGCGTAACGGCGTTAGGGTCGGAGGTAGTTCCGTGAGGAAGGGGAAATCGGGCGTGTCGGTCGGCGGCTGGTTCGATACGGGGGCAAGAAAGGGCTGGTCCGGGATTGGGGCGCATACGTTTTGGCACTTCGGAACGGGCACCAGCTGAAACCCGCAACGTTCGTTGGCGACCGGCGGGCACGCCCTGGGGGCGGCGTGGTCGCCCTACGGAGAGTTGAAGGCGGGGATCGGGTCGGACAAAGAGGCCGGGTCGATGAATCGGTTTGTGGTTCGAACCGGTGTGGGGGAATGAGCCGGCCCCTTCATCCCCATTGGAATGTGGGACTGAAAACCGAACTTTGGTATTCTCCGCAGGGCAACCGGGTGAAGATATGGCTCATGACCGCCGGGCTGACGTTGTCAGGTCATTCCAAGCATTCCGCCGAAAAGGGTTGCAGCCAAATCTGAGCTGAAAGAGGACCGCCGTCACGGAAAACGTCCCCGATCCCGACAGTTCTTCGGCGGCCAGTGTGGGCGAAGGGTTCCCTCCCCCTGGCCCGTTGTGCCCGTAAAGACGCGGAGCATCCGACCCCGTGACATCCCCACAAGATCACCATTCTTTTCCGCTTCGACCGCTCCGACGCGGCGGGAAGCGACCTGGCGACAAAAAGAAAGCAATTGGAAGGAGTGAAGGGGTTGTTACTGGCCGACCCCGACGCGCAAGCGGAAATCCACGGTCACGCCGAGAGCAACGGCCCCTGGGCTACAACATCGCCCCTCTCCCCCAAACGGCTCACACGGTGCCGACTTCTTTGGCCAATGGAAACTCAAACCCGGTTCACGATTTACGCCCCACGGCGCGAAAAAACCCGCCGCCTCCAATGCCATCCCCACGGCCGAGCGAAAAACCGCCGGTGATGGAAGTTATCATCCTAAAGCGGGCGGGCAATTCAATGGTCGATGAGTGCAAAATCAAGACTTGACCCTTTCCGCTCTGATTGAAAGCGGACGATCGTTGTTCTCTGAAACCCCTTAGCCAGCTCCGGGTAAAACGCTTCCAGGGCTTCGTGTGGCGTTTCTCCACTTCCATCCGCCGAATCTTTAGATTAGGGGGTCAGCTCGCCCACCAACGGGAAAATCCCTTCGCCAAAACCAGAACAGCCGCCAACCGTTCGTGATGGGGCAGAAGGGCGTTTTTGGCTTCAATCCGTTCAGCCAACCGGTCCGCGTCCCGGGGGTATCGGGGACCAGGCCGATCACCGCGACCAATCGAGGCCGACCATGTCCAACAATCACGATCTGATCAATACCGGACGCGTCACGGAAGTGCGCCTCCAACGCGGGAAGCGCGATCCGGCGGCCGTTGGAGGTTTTGATGATTTCGGATCGGCGTCCGGTCAAATAGATGTATCCTTCCTTGTCCATCCGACCCAAATCGCCGGTGGGCCACCACCCGTCCGGTGTCAGTTTTGGGGTGTCCCCCGTTTCAGACTTATGGAGAAACGGGCCCCGAACCAACACTTCGCCGTCTTCGGCGAGGCGGACCTCCTGGCCAGGGAGCGGTTTTCCCACACTGCCGATGCGATAGCGGCCGGGAGGATTCACGGCCACGGGCAAAATGATTTCCGACACTCCGTAGGATTCATGAATCGGCATTCCGATCGCCTCAAAAAATCTCAAAACCTCGGTGGAACAGGGGGCCGATCCGCTGATCACCAACCGCAACCGCCCTCCCCATACCCGCCTCAACCAACGATACATTAAAAGGTCCAACATTCCAGAAACGATGCGCGGGAGCCCGCCCACGGGGAGGCCTGTTCTCCGACGGGAATAAAAGGTTTGGGTGAACCGAAGGGCTTGGTTTAAAATCCACTGGGCGGGCCGGGGAAGAAGAGCGAGTACCCCCTGTCGTCCTTTCTCAAAAAACGGGGGACCCCAATGAGAAGGGTCGGCCTGACCCGCGAAAGCGCTGACATGATATCCCGCGGGTTGGCCAAGTACACGCAGGACACGTTGAGTTCCATGGCCACCAGGTTAAAAATTCGTTGAAAGAGATTTGAAAGCGGGAGCCACGACAACGCGAGATCGTTTGGCCCAAACCCAGGGAACGTTTGGGCCAAGGTCCGCCGGACCTGGCAAAATTGGCCGTGACTGTAGGAAAGGCCCTTGGGCCGCCCCGTCGTCCCGGAAGTGTAAATAATGGCGGCGGGATCTTCGGGACGAACCTTCTCCATGGGGGGGACATTCCCTTCTTCGGCGGCTTCCGATAAATCCGACCATGCCATCACACGCGAGCGGAGGGCCGATCCGTGGGGTGAACGGTCCCGGGTGAGAATCCAGTTAAAACCGTCTCGCGTCGCCGGGTCCCACTCTTTAAGATCGTCCCCCTTCTGAATAATTAATCCCGTGCATTGGGAACGTTTGACGATGTCCGCGAGTCCGTTCGGGTCCATGAAAGGGTCGAGACCGACGACAATTCCGCCCGCCCAATGGATACCGAATTGCGCCATATCCCACGCAAAACTGTTGGGCATCAGGATCCCGACCCGATCGCCCGCCCGCATTCCCAACCACGCCAATCCCCGCGCGAGGTCTCTGGCCCCATCGTATAATTCTTGCCAGGAGACAGGGCGCCGCCCCTGTTCGGTGGCTTCAAACCCAAACCGGACATCGGGTGAACGGCGGGTTTTCCCGAGCAGAAATCCGGGAAGGGTGTCCGGTTCCGGCAAGCCGCCGCGTGATTCGGCCACGGGGGCCAAAACCACTGTCGGGAACAGGTTCCGAAGAAGGCGGAACAAATGGCCATTCTCGTTGACCAACCCAAACCCCACCCCGGGCGAGAGATCCGGGTTGCGCGGGGCCACCCCATGTACCTGAAAGAGAGGGATACCCCGTGAAACGACGCCGTGAGCCTCGACCCCGAAAAACGATTGGACCGCTCCCCTCAATTCCTGAAACGTCCATGCGGCCTTCAGAGAATTAGCCGAATCCAGCCGAAAAGAGTCCGGGGCGCCGGGGGAAAAAACGGCGGGATAGAGCGCAACGGTTGATGGACGGCGGGGACGAACCAAGTCAAAAATCCAAACGGAGGCGCCCGTGCGGCGGCGAACAGCCGCGATTTCCCTTAAAGCGGCGTCCCGTAACGCCGCCGTCGGCAGATGGTGCATCGAGAAAAGGCTCACCACCACATCTGTCTCAGGCGGAGCCTCCGCGGCGAACGTCGTCATATCCCCCACACGCAGACTGACCCGAGCGGAAAGCCCTTTTTCATGAAAGTTCTGATTGCCCACCGCCACCATACGCGGGGACAGATCGAACCCCAGCCCATGGAGATCCGGGCGCAGGGTGGCCAAGTGGGTCAAGAACCGTCCGGTGCCGCACCCCAGATCGACGACAAAACCGTTGGGCGGAACCAGGAGGGATACAGCCCGTGCCGCAAAGTGATAAACAGGGTCAATGGGCCCTTCAAACTGGCCTTGGTGATCCCACGCCCAAACCTGATCGGGGGAATCCATCACGGCGTCCGGTTCGGGTTCCCTCTGAAGTCGGCGGGACAGAAGATTCTCCCCCACCCCCATTCGAAGCAATCCCAACGCGTGGGAGAAAGCGCCGCCGGACAACATCCCGGCACGCGCGTGACGGCCCCCTCCGCCCATGGGCCTCGTCTGATTTCCGTCAGCCAAGAGAATACCCCTCGGTTCCCTGAACCTGGAGAAAGGGTCCGTACGGCCCGAGCCGTTCGCGCAACGCTTGGAGCTCCGCGTCAATCGCGGTGTCGGGGACGCGTTGACCATCGTCGTTGAGCGATCGAGAAAGGCGTTCGCGGGGAACCATTTTTTCAGGGCTCTTCAAGAGCATCACCAAAAGATCAAGTTGATGACGGCGAAGCGGGATCGGGATCCCGTCCACCTCGGCTCGGCGAGATTCTAAATCCACCGCGATCCCTTTCCAACGCAGGAACACAGACGTTAACGGCGCGCTGGAAGCGCGCCGAAGGAGCGCCTCCACCCGCGCCAGGAATTCGGACGGTTCAAACGGTTTTGTGATGTAATCGTCGGCCCCGGTTTTAAGGCCCTCCACTTTGTCCTGGGTTTTCATAAGCGAGGTCAGGAGCAAGAGGGGCACAGCCCGGGTGCGGGGATCGCTCCGGAGAATCTCGCAGAACTTGATCCCGGAAATTCCTGGAAGTCGAATGTCGGCCACCACCACATCCGGCGGTTCTTTATAGACCAACGGAAGAGCCTCCTCCGCGCTGTCCACATCCACCACGCGATATCCGGCTCGGGTTAACAGAACCCGCGTGGTCAACCGCATGTCCGGGTCATCTTCCACAAATAGAACGAGCTGTTTCATGTTTTCCCCTTCGCTGTTGGAAGTGTGAAATAAAAGGCGGCCCCCTGACCCAGCGATGTCTCCACGCGAAAACGTCCGCCGTGCCCTTCCACTAAACTCTTGACGATGGAAAGCCCCAACCCCGATCCCTCGTGGGGCCCCACGTTCTGGGCGCGCACAGGGTCGAACAAGCGGGACAAACGCTCTGGAGAGATGCCGGGCCCCGTGTCTTTAATACAAAATTCAACGAACCCGTTGTCTTGGGGAACAGCCGATACCGTGATGGACTCCCCTCGACGCGTAAACTTAAAGGCATTGGCGATGAGGTTTAGAAAGATGCGCAACGTTTTTTCCTCGTCCGCTTCTAAAAAGGAACGCCCTCGGGCAGGCGGACCGAGAATGTTTTGGCCGCTTCTTGGGCCAAGGGAGTGTAGAGACGAGCCAATTCCTCCAACAGGGGGACAACTGAAAAATTCGATTTCCGGAAAGGGAGTGCCCCTTCGCGCAACTGGGCCACGTCCAAAATATTGTTGACCATGGCCCGCAAACGAAGGGCCCCCCGCTCGATCGATTCGACGAGCGAACGATCGTCTCCCGTGAGATGACCGGCCCGCAACACTTTGGCGGCAGTACTAATAGCGCTTAACGGATTGCGCAGGTCATGGGAGATGGTGTAAAGGATCCGCTCTTTCATTTGGTCGAGATCACTCAACTGAAGCGCCATGGTGTTAAATTCTTTGGCCAAGCTCCCCAATTCGCCCGGAGCGTTTTCCGACACGCGGGTGGTTCTGTCCCCGGCCCCAATTTGACGGGCTCCCGCCGCTAAGGCCTGGATCGGGCGCGTGAGGGTCCGCGCGGCCACCACAGAAAGCCCCAACGCCAATACCAAAGCGCCCCCCGCCAACCAAGCAAACCGTCTCACGGTGGATTCCAATGATCGACGTAGATCCCGAAAAACCAGATCCCCGTCGTACACCACCCGAGCCGTGGCTACCCATTTTTTTCGATCGAGAAGTGGAAATCGGTATTCCCACTGGCCCCCACCGCCGGGCCCATGGATCAAAAATTTTTCGGGTCCCGCGGGGATCCAGGGCGACCGCGTTCCCCGCAAAACCAGGTCCGAATGCATAATCATTTTTCCCTGGGGATCCACACAGGACGCCTCCCGAAAAGCCGGCGTTTTTTTGAGCCCCTTCATAAAATCGATTAACCCCAACTCGTCGCGCGACAAAAGAGCATCATTGCAGGCCAACCCCAAATGTTCGACCGTAATCCAGTGGGCCCTTTGCGTATCCAAAACCATATGTTGGCGTTGCGCCCACAGGAGCGCGCCGGAATAGATCGCAAGGAGAAAAATAGTGAGCGCCCCCATGGCCATGGCAAACCGGGTTTTAAGACTCATGGCCGATTTTTCAACTGCCGCTCCACCCGGTCCAAGGCGCGCGCCGCCAACTCATCGTTCGGGTCGAGGGCCACGCACCGTTCAAACGCTTTTTTAGCCGCCGGCAGATTGTCTCGGGAATATTCCATGAGGCCGCGTGAATAATAGTCTGAGGCTCGTTCCCGATCCTGGTCCGTGGGGCCAGGCGCGGGCCCGCGGGACGGTTTTGCGGGAACCGATCCCCACGAATTGGAAAGCCGTCCCAAATTTTCCCGAGCTTCCGTGTTCAGAGGATCGTCCTTCAAAACCGCCAACCATTCCCGAACCGCCTCGGCCCGCTTGCCTTGGGCCTCGAATTCCCGAGCGTGCCCCAAACGGCGCCCCAAATCTTCACGTTTGTTTTCTTTGCGAAGAAGGATCTCAATTCGGTCGGCTTCTTCCGCGGCAAATCGGTTGGTCGGGTCCAACGCGGCACTTTCGCGGTATAATCCCAGGGCGGCCCGGAATTCCCCCGCTTGATAGTTCTGCTCAGCCAACGCCAGTTTCCGCCGGGAGAGGGCCCGCCGTGCGTCTTTTTTTTGCGCCTCTTCGGTTTCCCGCACAAATCCAGCCAAACGGGTGTCGGCGGGGTCCAGGGCCAGCGCTTTTTTCCATTCGGAAACGGCCCCGTTCCGATCCGCCCGTTGAAAGGCCATAAACCCGGAAACGCGATGAACATCGGCTTCGCTCGGAAGTTTTCCAGCGGCCGCCCCGGACGAAAGCGACACGCTGAGGTCATGAACATAGTGTTTGAGGCGAAGACTTTGTGAATCGTCCGGAAGAGTGATTTGTAATTGAAGTTCCAATCCCCGACAGGTGTGGAGGAGCGATTCCGGGGTGGTCCGCCAGTTGTGCTCGTAAGAGGCGCGTAAAGTGTCGAGGGCCCGCCGTGTGCTTTGTTCCCGATCGTTTAACACCCGGATCGCCTGGGCCACCGCCGGGCCCCGGTCTTCCCGAGCCAAATCATCCAATTCACGCGCCCGCGCTTCGATCGCGCGGGACGTGGTGTTCATGCGTTTCAACGCTTCGGCGTTCCCGGGATACGCCGACAACACATCGATCAACGTGTCCATGGCCCCGGTCAAATCCCCCTGACCGTATTTCTCCGCCCACAAACGGAATTGGGGATCCTCCCCGCCTGGAGGCCGGCGCGGCAGAAAAGAAAAAGGGCTAACGCGGCAAGTCGTCCCATTTTTTTGAAGGTTTTGGTTGGCTTCCCGAAGTTTCAGAAGCGCTTTCGGGTGCCGAGGGTCAGCGGAGAGGGCCCGGTTGAAATAAACCACCGCCCGGGCGTAATCTCCCTGTCGAAAATAGTCCATGCCCTTTTCGTAATAGGCCTCCGCCGGATTACCAAACCGCCAGACGATTCCCACATGGTGGGTATTCCCCAAATCGCCCAGCGGCGCAAAAGCGTAATCCAATAGGACCTCCCCCGCACGAAATCCCAAACCGTAGGTGAAGGGACTTTCCAGGCTGTGGTCATAGCCCAGGCGAAAAAACGCTGACCCTCCCGAAGCGTATTCGATTCCCGCCAGGGGGCGCAGATCTCCCCCTTGGGGCTGGACCAAATCCGCCGCCAGAGTTATACGCTCGTCCCAAACTCCCGTGGCCAACCCTAACCGAATTTCCCGCGGCGGGCCTTCGCCCGAGGGCCATCCAATGCCCAGCCGCCGCAGGGCCAAACCAGCCCGGGCCCCGTGGAAAAAGTGGGGAGCCGGGATTCGCGCTAAGAGGCCCATATCCGCAAAAGCCCCGGAAGTGGATTGGTCGTGAAATTTTTGTTGAACGTGATTGAGCGAGGCCCCCGCCCACAACCGATCCCGAAACGATCGACCCCCTGAAATTTGCCACCAATTTTCTTGAGCCGAAATATCTCCCAACGAATTCCCTGCGGAGTCCAACCCCGGCAAAGACCCATAATCCACCCGGGACCATCGCCCCGCCAAGGTCCCCTTTTCTGTAGGCCAGGCAATACCGAGAGAGTCGCGGGAAATCGACTCGATCCCCTCGTGATGGGCAAAGGACGCCTCTCCCCGGACCAGTCGCCCCAGCCCCGCGGGGTTCAATACTCCGGAAGCATGGTCGTCCCCCAGGGCCGTCCCTGCCCCCCCCAACGCTAAAGAGCGAACGCCGGGCGCCGCGGCCAAAAAGTCCCATTCCCCCGACCCTTCCCCAGCCCGGACCGTCATCGCAAAAAACAACCCGCCCACCGCTAAACAGTATTTGTTCATCGGAGAACCATCACTTTGCCCTGCCTTTCCGATCCCGGGCTTTCCACACGATAAACGTAAACACCCGGTTCCACCGCATCCCCGGAACTGTTTCGGCCGTCCCACAACATCAATCCGTCCCCATCGGCCTCTTCCAACCGACGCACTTCACGACCGGCGGGGGTAAAGATTTTAACCGTGGCGCGCTCAGAAAGGTTGGCGAAGGTGATATGGGTATCGGTCCCTTGATGGAACGGATTCGGCGAGACCCGAAGATCCTGAAGAGAAACGTCTTCTTGCCCCATCACCGCCAACGTGCCCAGCTCTTTAACCGTCGCCGTGACCTGTCCGTTTTTCACCTGAGAGGGGATTTTGTTCCAGACCCCGGCTTCCGGGTCCAACCGATAAAAACTGAGCGTGTTTTCCTTCACCATGGTCCCCTCGGAGTCAACATCGACTGACCCTTCACTGGAAGTGAACCGGTAGGTTAAGTCGGCGGAATAATCCAAATGAGCCTCCAGTTGAGATGGGCAAGCATGATTGGCCAGGATTTCCACTAACCCATTAGGAAGAGGGTTGCGCCGAGCATCTCTCCCTCCTTGGAGCTTCGTGTTTGCGGACACAATTTTTTCCGGAAGGACCGAACCCTGAAGCGGTGTCAGGAGCGGGGTCTCGTTAAAAAGTACGGTATCTGCATCGCTCATTTCTCCAGGGGAAAGAGACAATCCCCAGCGGCTCTCGCCCCACGAAAAGGTGGTCGGAGGAAGTGTGGCGGCAAGAGTGACCGTAGACCCTAAATAAAGGAAATCCGTTGGAACACCAGAGAGATTGACGGCTCTTACCCGAGCATAGTAAGTTGTCTCTGGGGTGAGGCAACCGACCGATGTCCTGTAAGGGGTGGTTTCGCCCGCGGAAAATGTCTGAGTGAACGGTATAACAAAAGACGGGGAGGAAGAGACTTGGATCTCGTATACGGTTCCTTCTGGATTTATAAATCCATTTGAACTCCCCGACGTCCACTCGAGAGAAATGTCCCGCGGATCCACCCGTTCGAAAGGGGACTCCCCGAATAGGGCCGGGGGTGCGGCCCAAGCGGTAAAAGTGACCGACGAATAAAACAGCCCTGAGGCATTATCCTTGACCCGAACAGTGAGCTTCGTGTTGGGAGATCGGACTCCCTCGGTGACCTGTTCCGGTGACGCCAATGCCACGAACAAATGCACAGGAGTTATGAAAAAAAGCTGAGTCCCCGCAGGACAAACATTGGTCCAATGGAGCAAATATTTTGTGTACTCCGTTTGAGTAGCGGAGAGATTGGAAATACAAGTCTCGGCGGCGGACGGGAGGAACAAAATGAGGGGGAGGAAAAATGCGCCAGGTTTCATTAAATTAAGCCTAACAGGGAAATCCAACATCTCCAACCCCAAAAAAAATTGGCTCGTCATCGCATTATCATCACTTTGCCCTGCCTTTCCGATCCAGGGCTTTCCACACGATAAACGTAAACACCCGGTTCCACCGCATCCCCGGAACTGTTTCGGCCGTCCCACAACATCAATCCGTCCCCATCGGCCTCTTCCAACCCACGCACTTCACGACCGGCGGGGTAAAGATTTTAACCGTGGCGCGCTCAGAAAGGTTGGCGAAGGTGATATGGGTATCGGTCCTTGATGGAACGGATTCGGCGAGACCCGAAGATCCTGAAGAGAAACGTCTTCTTGCCCCATCACCGCCAACGTGCCCAGCTCTTTAACCGTCGCCGTGACCTGTCCGTTTTTCACCTGAGAGGGGATTTTGTTCCACACTCCAAGGTCAACATCCAGCCTGTAAAAACTCAATGTTTCCTCCCGAACCCGGCCCGATTCCCTTTCGACCCATCCGGAATTGGATGAAAAGTTGAAATTCAAATGGGCGGGTTGTTCTAAATTTGAAACCAATTGCGCCGGACAGCCACGACTCTTAAGGATTTCCGCTGGCCCGTTAAAGAGGGGCAGGCGGCGCCCGTCCCCGCCAATACTGAGTTTGCCGTTCGCGGCGACAATTTTTCCAGGGAGGGTGGAGGAAAGAAGGGGTGTTGCCGTCGGAGTCTCGTTGAACAGCACACTGTCGCCCACGGCCAGTTCGTTGGATTGGATCGACATCCCCCATTGGGCACCGGCCCAGCAATACGTTGTCGGAGCCACCGATATTGAAAGCGTTTTGGTGGATCCCAACGACACAAATTCAGTTGGAACACCCGCTCGGTTGATGGCTCTGACTTGAGCGTAATAGGTGGTGTCTGCGGCCAGGCACCCGATCGTCATCTTGTAGGGATCCAATTCGGAGGGTGTGTCGATATCGGAAATGAGCGTATTTATTATGGGAGAGGAAAACGAGGGCGAGGTAGATAAGTAGACCTCATACAATGTGCCTGCAGGATTATAGACGAAAGGCCCCTGTTCCTTGTACTTTGAAGTCCATTTCAGTGAAATGCTGTTGGACTCAACTCGAGTGACAGGAGGGCTGTTAAGCCGGGCGGGGGGTGCCGCCAGGGCGGTGAAAGTTGTGACAAAAAGTTCAGAGTTCGCGTTGGCAAATCTATCCTGAATTCTCAGCCGATTTTCACTGTTTATATAGATTCTGGGGTATTCTAAGAACCCAAACGAAGCTGAAGTCCACACAAAATTTGGAATGTTAAAAGGAGGGACGTGAAAAAAATCGAACCGGAGTTCGGTCCCGGGGGGACATCCGTCTACCCAATCCAACCGGACAAAGGTGTAGTCCGTTTGGGTGAGGGAGATATCGGAAATGCATGAAAATGTCGTCGATGCACACAGAATCAGGTGACAGAACAGAAGAAAGGATTTCATTTCCATAACCCTATCCCCAAAAATCTCTTTTTGCAACCCCTTTCAGGCGAGGTGCCACTTTTCTTTTGTCCAAGTGGAACGTTCAGACCCTGTCCAACATAAAATTAAGGTGTCGAGCCGAAGCCAAAAAATGACGTCGAATCTTTAAGATTGCAAATTCAAGACTTGACCCCGCGGGCGGTGAGGCTGTAGGCGCAGGGGACGACGAATAAGGTCAGCAGGGCGGATACTGAGACGCCACCAATGATCACCAGCGCCATCGGCACGCGGGTTTCCGCTCCGGGGCCCAACGCCAACGCCGGGGGAATCGCCGCCGCTACCGTGGACACCGTGGTCATCAAAATCGGCCGCAATCGGATGGGGCAGGCTTCCATCAAGGCCGAGCGAACGTCCATCCGTTGTTTGGTCCGCCGTTCGTTGGTGAAATCCACCAGCATAATGGAATTCTTTTTCACGATGCCCATCAATAAAACGATTCCGATCATGCTGAACATGTTGAGCGATTGGCCGCCGATCCATAGGGCCAAGACGGCGCCTGTGATGCTGAACGGTAAGGCCACCAGCACCAAGATCGGGTGAATAAAACTGTTGAACTGCGATCCCAGCACCATGTAGGCGATCACTACGCCCAACACCAACGCAATTCCCAAGCCCAGGAATGCTTCTTGAAATGTTTCCGACGCCCCCGAAAACACCATTTTTACCCCTTCGGGCAAAACTTCTTTTTCAATTTTCCGCACGGCGTTGAGCGCGTCGGCCTGGGATTTGCCCGTGGCCACGTTGGCGAACAGGCGAATGGCGCGGGATCGATTTTCCCGGGTGATGGACAACAACGTTTTCTTTTCTTGAACGGTGACCACCTCGGGCAAGGGAACCACCTGGCCACGGTTGTTGCGCACGCTGATCTTGTTGATGTCGGAAGGGTTGTTGCGGTCGAGTTCCGAAAAACGCACGCGCACATCGTATCGGCGACCCCCCCGGGAAAACTTGCCCACCCGTTGTCCGCCCAGGGTGGCGTTGACGGTTTCGCCGATGGCCGACACGCTGACGCCTCGTTCGGCGGCGGCCAACCGGTTGGGGAAAATTTGCACTTCCGGCATTCCCAGTTCGTAGTTGGAGTCCACGTCCACCATCAGGCCGGTTTCTTTCATTTTGGTTTTAACGATTTCGCTCACCCGGGCCAGCTCGTCCCAGTCGCGGCCCCGCAGGGAAAGGTCCACGGGAAAACCGGGTTCCGCCCCGCCGCCCGCCACGGACAAATCTTGCAAAAGCGCCTTTTGAACGCCGGGAATTCGGTTGAGTTCGTCTCGGAAAATGTCCATTAATTCTTGTTGTGAAAAGGGTTTCTTCCGCCCGGCCTCAATGGGCCGCCGAGGGGGGTCTTTGAGCGTGATAAACATGAACGCCGAGTTGATTTCGCCTCCTTCAAAACCGCCCACCGCGGCGTAGTACCGTTCCACTTCACCCCGGGAAAGGGTGAAGGTTTCCGCCTTTTTTAGCGTGTCGTCCGTAAAGGCCAGGGAAGACCCCACGGGCGTTTGAATCCGAACGAACAACATGCTTTGGTCCTGGGGCGGCATCAGTTCTTTTTTGATGGGTTTAAAAAGGAACAACGAAGCGACAAAAATAAACAGGGAGGCTCCTACCACTTTCCAGCGATTATTGAGGCATCGATTCAAGCCGGCCGTATACCATCGGGAGAGAACCGCCATCAACCGGTCCATGGTTCGGGACACAATGCCCCCCTGGCCCACTTTCAAAAATTGGGAACAGCGCATGGGGGCCAGGGTCAGGGCCTCAATAAGGAAAGCATGACCGCGGCGGAAATGGTCATGCCGAACTGAAAAAAGTATTTGCCGATGACGCCTTTGATGAAAACCACCGGAACAAAGATGGCCAGGATGGCCACCGACGTGGCCATCGCGGCGAAATAAATTTCACGGGCCCCCACAATAGCGGCCTGCACCCGGGGTTTGCCCATCTCCCGGTGTCGGACGATGTTTTCCAAAACCATGATCGCGTCGTCGACCACAATGCCCACCACCAGGGTCAGCCCCAACAGGGTGAACGTGTTTTGCGTGAACCCCAACATCTGCAAAATAATAAACGTGCCCAAGATCGACGTGGGAATGGCCAAGATGATGTTGATGGCGGAACTCCAAGATCCTAAAAACAACCAACAAATGACGGACGTCAAAACGGCCGCGAGAATGAGGTTGAAGTTGAGTTCGTGGGTGGACTGTTTGACAAACGCGGTGCCGTCAAAGTTGACCGCCAATTGAACCCCCGCCGGCAAGGTTTTTTGCAGGGCCGCCACTTTTTCCGTCACGCGGCGGCCCACGTCCACCATGTTGGCGTTGCGCTGTTTTAAAATGCCGAGGCCCACGGCGGGTTTGAGATTGACTCGGGAAATGGCCCGCGCGTCGGCCAGCCCGTCTTCGATGGTCGCAACGTCTTTCAACTGAAATGTGCGATAAACCGGCGATCCGTTGCGCGCTGGAATCACCAAATCGTTAAAGTCGTCTGAGCTGGTCATTTCGCCCATGACGCGAAGGTTCCATTCTTTCGTGGGCGATGTGAGATACCCGGCCGGCCGTTCGCTGTGTTCAGTTTGGATGGCCGACACCACGTCTTGCACCGTGATTTCGGTGGCCGCCATTTTTTGGGGATCCAACCAGACTCTTAACGACGGTTCCACATAGCCGCCCAGGAAAACGTTGCCCACTCCCGGCAACGTGGTGAACTCTTGTTTCAATGTGTCCCGCACCAGTTCCATCAAATACCGTTGCGGCCGGTCTCCCGCGACCGACAACCACATGAACGGTTGGTCTTCCGGATTGAACTTGGCGATGATGGGAGGGTCCAAATCTTTGGGCAAGTTGAACTGAGCTTGGGAAATGGTGCTTTGAACTTCCTGGAGAGCCACGTCCACGTCGGTCTTCAGATCAAACTCGATGATGATCGACGCCTGGCCCAGGCGCGAGGTGGAATTGATTTTTTTAACGCCTTTCACCGAGGTGATCGCGTCTTCGATCACGTCCACCACGTCGGTTTCCATCACTTCCGGCGAGGCCCCTTCCCATCGGGCGGATACGCTGATGATGGGGAAATCCACGTCGGGAAGCTGGCTTTTTCCGATCGAATAAAAACTGATTACCCCGAACAAAATCAGGCCCGCCATCAGCATCCAGGCGAACACGGGATTTTTTATGGCGGTGTCGGAGAGTCTCACGGCAATGATCCCGTGGCGACGATCAACGCCACATACCGCCGTTGAACGTCCACCTGCGCGTCGTCCCAGGCCCGTTTGGCGGTTTGCATCAGGTTGGTGGCGTTAAGAACGTCGAGGTTGGTTACCAGGCCCAGCCGGTATTCCCGTTTTTGGGCGTCGTAACTTTTTTTGGCGGCAAAATAGGCTTGTTGGAGCGCGTCGGACTCGTCCAGCGACGCTGTCCAAGCCGAGTAGGCTTTTTTCACGTCGCTTTGAATTTGACGTTCCAGGTAGGAGAGAGACAGTTGGGCTTGAACCAGACCCGACTGGGCATCCCGCACCCGGGCGGACACGGATCCCCCTTGAAACAAGGGAACACTTAAATTCAGCGCCATGTCCCAATTCACAGGTTCAAAGAGGGTGGGCCGTTGGGTGTAATAGTTGCCGGAAAAATTGAGGCTGGGCCAGTAAAACCCTTTCTCGTAACGGACACGGTACTCTTGGCCGGCCGCTTCTTGGCGCTGTGCTTCCACGTCCGGTCGGCGGGCCGCCTGGGCAAGAAACGTGTTCACAGGGGGGGGCAACGATCCGAAAGACGTGGACGTCAACAGGGCGGCGCTCATGTCCCGGCCCACCAAAAAAGATAAGGATTCCCGCGCCACGCGGATTTGGCCCCGCAGACGGACCCCGATGGCTTTCACCGCGGCCAGCTGGGATTCGGCGCTAAAAATTTCTCCCTGGCGTGATTTGCCGAGGCGGTAAAAGGCGTTTAATTCATTCACCCGTTCTTGGTCAAGGCCTTCTGTCGTGGCGTTGTTGGCCAGGGCCGATTCGAGACCCAGCACCTCCAAGTAAGCTTGGGCCACTTCGTTATAGAGTCCGAGTTGAGACTGGCGCAGGTTCCATTGGTCGCGGGCTTCCTGCTTTTTAAATCCGGACCAGGCGGAAAATTCCCTTAACCCATTGAAAAGAGGTTGCTCCAGATACACGGATGATTCCACCTGGTTTTTGTCCAGCATCCCGCCGAAGGGGTCTGAAACGCCCGAATGGTCTTGGCGTGTCCCCCGCCAGTCCCACGAAAGGTGAGGAAACGCTC
Organism: Elusimicrobiota bacterium; assembly: GCA_016715645.1. Classification (GTDB taxonomy): domain Bacteria; phylum Elusimicrobiota; class Elusimicrobia; order FEN-1173; family FEN-1173; genus JADKHR01. The sequence goes on from JADJZR010000030.1 coordinate 15,854, forward strand.
CGCCCAACGCCGCCCGGGCCTTGGCCTGGGATCGCTCAATTTCTTCCCGTTGCTGTTTTAGGAGTTCGTTTTGTTGGAGGGCCCATTCGTAACACTGGCCAAGATCCACGGGGGGGGAACTGGGGGCCGCGGCAACCACATGGGCAGTGGCCCACCCACAAAATAGTAGGGCAGTTGATCGGGACATGAGCCTATTCTACCTAATCCCGAATTCCAGTGTGGTGCAAGGCCAAATTGAAACCCAACAGACTTAGCCCCTTAGTAGAACAGGCAAGTCTCCCGCTAAGTCAATTCGTGTACTCCGTCCCCTTAAAATGGCTAGTGAATAAGTATACTCCGTCCCCTTTGGGGGTTAGAAGCGGGCGGTGAAGCTGAGGCGGTGGGTGTCGCCTAGGTCGCCGGCGGGGAGGAAGGCGTAGTCGAAATTGATTGGTGACAGACGGAAGCCGACGCCTGCCGTTAATCCGGAGGCTCCTCCCAATTGGTCGGGGCCTTGGCCGAACTGGTAGCCGGCCCTTAACGCCAGCGGTTGAGCGATCCAAAACTCGGTTCCGGCGTTGCCGGTATAGCGCTTGTCGGCGATCCAGGCGTTGCCGTCCATGGCCAACGTGAGTTTGTCCTTAAACAGGCGTCCGTCCGCGCCGGCTTTGACCAGCGAGGGCAGGGAGTCTTCACCCAGTTTTGTCCCTAGATTCTGGACCGACAGGGCCGCCGTTATTTTTTCCGTGAGTCGGTAGGCCGAACCCAGGTCCAGGGCGTATGCGTTTTCCGTGTAGGTGTCCAGGCTTTGATGGATCAGTTTGGCGTTGGCACCCAGGTCCAGGCTGTCCCACAGGACGCCCTTGCGGGCAAAGGAAAACGCCACGGAATATTCCTGGTCTTTGATCATTGAATCGACGGTTTCCGTGTCGCCGGCCCGCTTTTCAATGTCTCCCACCGTCAAATAGTTGATCCCCACGCCCATCACCCCGGCTTTCCCAACAGGCAAAGCGGCTCCCAGAAATCCCTGGGACTGGTCCTCAAAGAGGCTGGCATACGTGGCGGTCAAGCTCGTTTGGCTTAACGGGGCGAGCCGGGCGGGGTTCCAATAGATGGCGTTCGCGTCATCCACGGTGGAGACCGCCGCGCTTCCCATCCCCAACGATCGGGCGCCCACACCCACTTTCAGGAAGTTGGCTCCGGTCGTCCCCACACCGCCCGCGTGAAGCGGGAGAATCCCCAGCAAAGCCGCCGCTAGAACCGCCGCGTTTTTTTGAATGTTGGTTTTCATGGTCATATCCTCCGCGGCGCCGTTACTTCACGACCGCCAGTTTAAACCGCGCGTCTTTGACGTTGACCCCGGGCATTGAGATCACACCGTAATACACTCCGGCGGCGACGTCTTTGCCGTCCTTGTTTTTTCCGTCCCAGGTTGTGTAATAGTAGAAACCCCCGGCTTTATCGCCCTCGTCCAGTTCGCGCACCAGTTCCCCGGCGAGCGAGTAGATTCGGATCACCACCCGTCCCGTGCCCACCGTTGAGGGCACTTCGAATTTGATGACGGTCCCGGTGGTGTTGAGCGTGGTTGTGCCGCCTCCGTGGGTGATGGGCACGGCTTTGGCGCTTAATCGGAAGGGGTTCGGGAAATTGAACACCTGGAAGGCCGTGCCGGTGTAGGACGTGCCCGTCACCGTGGCGGCGGGAACCGACAGAACCGCGAACTGTCCGGACCCGCTGGTGGCGTTGGCTCGAATCCAGTGGGTGCGGCCATCGAACGAAGCCTTCATCCCCCCGTTGGCCGCCGCGGCACGGGCCGCACGCGGTCGAAGCGCGCTCCCCTGTCCGCCGGCGTTCAACTCGGTGACGTTGAGCTGAATGGTGCCCGCCGTGGGATCGATGGTTTGCACGCCCTCAACCAGTTCCCATTCTTGCGTCTGCGGGTTGAACATATAGGCCGCGAGTTCCGTCCAGTCGGCGTCCGGGTCAAACCCCAGGGTGAGGTTAAACCCTTTTTCGGACAGACCCGCGTTTTCAAGGCCCAGCGTATAAATGTCGCTGGACAACGCGCCGTCCGTGGGCAAATCGTCGGTGAGGTTATCGGCTTCGTCCCGATCGGTTTTGGCGAACGTCATGGAAGGCACGTCCGCCGTGCCGGTGGCCGTGATCAGTCCCCCTGTGGGGAACGTGACCCCGGACGGGTCCGATCCGGATTCGTCGATGAGAACTTCGTTGGCCGCTCGGCCCTGGCCGTTTTCTGTCTCATCGCCCAGAAGAGCCAAGTCCACTTGTTTTTCCGCCACGCCGTTTTCCGCCAGGGAGAACGGAATTTCTTTCTCCAGGGTTTCCCCGTTGTAGGATTGCGCCTCAATGTGGAGCAGGTAATCCGCTCCGGCCGATAAGCCCGCGAACGGCAGATTCGCCACCAACTGTTTGTTGGGCAGTTCCGTGAAAGAACTCGAGATGTCGGTGGACGTGGCCAGATCGTGTTGCAAGTAAATAGAAATGTCCGCTTTTGCATTTTTTAGAAATGTCCGCTTTTGGGTTTCAAGTTCTCCGTTTGGGGGCGGCCAAGGCCCGCCGCTCTTCTTTTTGGCTCATGACGACAAACCCTCGATCACTATCGGAAGCAGGTGAAGAGATAAATGGAATAGTGCCATGGCCAGCCCCCATGAACCTGTCCGGGGGATGGGCCTGGACCCCTTTTTCCTTAACCCGCATTTTTTACGATTTCGTCATGAAGTCTTTGGGTGCCGAGGAATCATAGGCTCACCTTCACCCGGCACGCATAGGCAAGAGTCCCAGGACAGGGCTACAAGAGCTTTTGGTCGGGGGGGTGGTTGGGCCTGGGCCGTTCTGTCAGGGCTCTGAAGCGAAGGTAGGCCCCTTTAAAGCGAATGTGTGTGGTGCCATCGAGTCTCATTTCGAGCATGACCTTGTCATGGGGGCGGACGCGAAGAACCTGTCCCGGGAGAATTTGAAAGAACCGGTTTTCCAGTCTCAGAGTGAAATCGTTGGAGACCACCCGTTCTCGACGAACAGAGAGGATTTCACGATAATGCTCAGCGGCTCCGGACCACTGGCGTCAAAGATCAAGCGCCCCGCCAAACCACGACGCTTCCTCGAGCGAACCAATTGCCACAGGCGGGCGTTCCCGCCAGGCACGATGGACCGCCCCTGCGTATGCGGATGCCACAACCCGTTTCGATCATTCCTCGGCGGAGGATTGACGGGACAGGAAGATCTTGTTGATGCTTGCTTTTCATTGGCCATGTCGGGCCAAAGCCAGATAGGTTGTGCGAAGCCGAGCGCTTTGTAGGCCCGGGGGGAGCTGGTGTTGGGGCTGGGCGAGCCGGTGGCCCCCCCGTCCCACACGCACCTGACGGGTGCTCAGTTTGGAGGCTTCCCGCGCGGCGCTGCATCCGCTGATGACGTCTTGAATGATTTTCAAGGTGTCGATTTCCTTGTGCTCATAATCAGTAGGCTCCTCTTTTTCATGTGTCCTCCCTTTGGTTTTGGAGGATTCACAATATGAAAAAGCGGACATTTCTATTTAACGGAAAGCGGACATTTTAATAAACGCGCAACAGTGGCCAGATCGAAGGGATCGGCGCTCACCCGAACCTCTCCGGACGCAAAGTCCGAGGGATTGTTGATAACGATTTCAAAATCCGAGGTTCGTTTTCGGACCGATACCTCCACGTCCAGCGCCTTGGTTTGGAGGGTGAAATCGATTCCTTCCACGGGGGAAGACGCCGCGGCGGTGGTCTCGGTGAGGACATATTTTCCCGGCACCGCCAGGGAAATCCGGTAGGTGTCTCCCACCTCCAGGCCGGACAGTTCGTAGACTCCGACGGAACTGGTTTTAACAGTGTAAAGATAGAGCGGGTCCGTGGGGTTCTCGCCGTTTTTGGTGTCGTTGTAGGCCACCACGGTCGCGCCCACCAGAACCTGAGGGGAGGGGAATCGACGTTTGTAGACCGTTCCACGGATAATGCCCGCTCCCGTGGCCAGGGAAAAGTTCTTGGTCACTGTGGGTTCTTCGTCGATGGTAACCGCCTGGACGTCGGGGACATACCCCGCGGCCACGGCGGTGACCCGGTAGGCCCCTTTGGGGAGGGCTTCCAGGGTGTATCGGCCATCAGACCCTGTGGTCAGATTTTTGGTTTCGATCCCGGGGCTTTTGATCGTGATGGCCGCGTTGGCGATCGGGGTGTTTCCAATGTCCCTGACAATGCCGGTGAGGGTTGCTCCCGCGCCGACGGCATCGTCCATGTCGATGTCAATGTCCGTCGTGGTTTCGTCGGCCCCTGTGCGCATGGTCACTTTGTAGGGCGGGTAGTTGGGGGTGGTGAACACACCAATGTAATCGGTATTCGGTTCCAGCCCCTCCATACGATAGGAGAACGTAAACCCATCAAAAACCGCCTTAAAATTCGCCCAGTTGCCCGCGGCAAGGCTTTGGGTTAAGGCGATCTCCTGTTCGCTGGTGAAATCTTCCGGACGGGGAGTGACCATGCCCAGAGATTGGAATTCTCCGTCGACGTTATACAACGTCAGCATGGGAATAAAACTGATGAAATTATTGAAATCGCCGCCCAGGGCCTGAAAATCCGCTTCTCGAATGATGTTCTCAGCGGCGACGTCTCCGCTTAAAACGGCGGTGCCCTGGTGACTGCCCGCCTCGGGCGTCATGTCGACGGGGACGTAGGTCACCGTTGACATCCCCACGTAAAGGCTTTCCGTGGCGTTGGTGTCATCGACCACAACATTTTTGACGGATGACAGGAGGCTCAGTTGGCTGTAGGTGGAGCCTCCCGGCCGGAACTCGCTTTTTCGGAACAGGTAAAAATCGTAGGCTTTCGGGGACTCGGCGTTGTTGGGACAGAACCCGCCAGCCCATTGGCCCGTGTGGCAGAGGCTTCCATCACCTGCCGCCGCGTAGGCCATGGACGTGGGACCGTCGTAATCGTCCAAAATCTCGTTCAATTTGGCCGCCGTCATTTTGGTTCCCGCGGGGACATAGTAGGCCTGGAGAGGAGCGGGTTCGTCTTGCCCGTCTCGTTCGTAAACGAAGGACGGTGTCCATTGGCCAAAATCAATCGTGGGCCGCGCCCGGGTCCCGTTCACCGTTCGGTATTCGGCGTAGGTGTCCTGGTTGGCCACGACCGTGACCTTCACCGGTTCCAGGGGGCTCGCCAAATCGAAGTTTCCCCCACCGCTCACCTGAAGTTTGTAGGTCCCCGGGATCAGTCCGCCGATCGTAAAGCTTCCATCTTTGGCGATGTTGGCCCAACCGTGGCCTTCCACATTGATGCCGCTGGCATTGATCCCCGCATACTCGCCGTTCGAGGGGATGTAGAGCGTGCCGTCCGGTTTATAGAGATACCCGCGGACCCGGCCGGCTCTCCCAAACCGAAGGTTCAGCGGGATCGTCCCGGATTCGGCAGTGATCACCACTTGGCCCGAACCGCCTCCTTCCCGGACAACACCCCAGTATTTCGAATAAATGTCCACCCAGTAACTTCCTGTGGCCATCGCGAGATCGTATTCGAATGTGGAGCCGGACTCATTAAACTGGCGGTATCCGCTGGAACAACCGTTTTCGCCGCAATATTTGAGGCTGACCAAAACCGGGTCAGCGCTCAAATCCACTGTTTCGGGAAAGGTGAGGTTCAAATGCACGGTTTTATCGGCGTTGGGTTGCACGGTGTTGACGACCACCGTGACGGAGCTGAGACCCAAATCGTTGCCGCTGGAATCGTAAACGGTCATATAAGGGGCCACGGTGGAGATGGTGACCCGAAGATCGTCGGCGTGGGTGCCCGAACCGCAGTTGGCGTTCCAGTCCCAGTTGAAGATCCCGTCCTCGCCGGCGTTATAGATGGCGTTGTTCGAAGAGAAAGGGGACCACACGTTAATCGAATAGTTTCCGGGCGGTAGCCCGGTGATCAACCCGTAGCCGGTAGGAGCGTCGACAGAAACGTTGGCCAGTCCCGGGTTGGATCGTTTTTCCGCGTTTTGATCGCCGCAGGATTCGCCGGGGTTCATGTGCCAGTTGCGCCCGTCGGGCCACACATTGATGTTCGCTCCGGGCAGGGCGCCTCCGTCCTGGTTCTTGACGTAGACGGGAATCTCACCATTTCCGGCTTGGGCTCGGGGCAGTTGGATGGTGACCTTCATGGGGGCGGAATTTGAATCGAACAGGATATCTTTCGGGCCCAATTCGGTTCCGCGGGTGGCGGCTTTTGGGCTGGTATACCCCTCGTAGCATCCCTGCTGGTTGCATCCGGAAAAAACTTGGACATAATATGTTGTGCCTTCCGTCAAGCCGTAAAGCGTGAACCGACCGTTTTGGTCGGTTTGAGTCCAAAAGTTGTTTCCCATAGGCGACTGGTAACTGACGCCCACATAGGGAATGGCCACGTTGGTTGTTGACACAACAACGCCTTGCAGGCTGGGATCGCCCGTGGGTTGGGTCCCGCCCTGGCGGTCGGCGGTTTCCGGCGGAAGGCCGCCGCTGAGGTCCAGAGAGTAGGGCCCCACGTTTCCATCATAGGAGAGTTCATGGGTGACCTTGGTTTCGTTCCTTTATTGAGCGTGGAATCGTGAGCCCCCACCCGATAGCTGTTGGCCGCGGCCGCGGGCACGTTGACAAAGATCATATTGCACTCCCCGCTTCCATTGGTTCGGCAAGCGCCCATGGCCACATCCTCCCGGGTGCTTCCCCTAAAGATTTGGCCAAACAGCGTAGTGTCCGGGGTGGCGTTGGTCACGTTGGCGGTGACGGTTCCCTTAACGGCCCCGTTTGAGCGCAAGGTGAGGGCGAGGGGGCTCGGCGTGCCTTGCGCCAGAACGTGGTGGTGCAACGCCGGGTCCGGGCTGGAAAATTGTTGGCGAAGCGTCGGCGTCAACCCGTCTTTGGTGGGGAAAATTTCGTAGTCAAGCCCGTCCGTTAAGGACAAGTCCACTTGCCCGTTAACCGTCGTGCCCATTTGGCTGTTGACCGGATCGGGGCCGGTGGGTGTGAACACCAAAGCGTACACGATCGCTCCATCCACATCGTTGTCTTGTTCATCTTTCACCGTCACGGAAAGCGTGACCGAAGCCATCAGGGATGTGCAAGCAAGGAGAAATGAGAAGAATGCGGTTGTCCATCGGCGCATCGGGAAACCTCCGATCAAGAACGTTGAGACTCCAAAGAAGTGTAAGCGCGAACCGAATTTTGTCAAGGGTTTTTATTTCGAAAGAAACGGGAGAGGGTTTCTCTGGTATAATGAGCCTCTTAAAACCGATTATGGCCCTCGATCCCACACTGCTTGCCACGCTCAACCTTCCCCAACGGGATGCTGTGACCCATGGGGAAGGGCCCCTTTTAATTTTGGCGGGGGCGGGGTCGGGCAAGACCCGGGTGATCACGTTTCGTATCGCCCACCTTATATCCGAGGGTGTGCCGGCTTGGAACATTTTGGCCGTCACTTTCACGAACAAGGCCGCGGCGGAAATGCGGCGGCGTGTCGACGAGTTGGTGGGTGGAGTCGGCCGCGGTGTGTGGATTTCCACCTTCCATTCGTTTTGCGCCCAGTTTTTGCGCGTGGAAGCCCGTGCCGTGGGGTTAGACCCCCACTATGTCATCTATGATGACGGCGACCAGACACAGGTTCTTAAAGAAGTGTTGCGGGAACTGAAACTGGACGAAAAGAAGTATAAGCCCAGCCAAATTCTGAACGTGATTTCCCGGGCCAAAGACGATTTGTTGGACCCTGAATCCTACGCCATCCACGCCATGGCCCAGAACGACCCGTTTCGTCAATCGGTGGCCACCCTCTACACCCAGTATCAGAAAAAGATGAACAAGGCGAACGCCTTGGATTTTGGGGATCTCATCATGCGCACCACCATGGCTCTCCGGGACCTGCCTGATTTGCGGGCCAAATACCAAGCCCGTTTCCGCCATGTTCTGGTGGACGAATACCAGGACACCAACCACGCCCAATACCTTTTGGCCAAACACCTGGTGGCGCCGCCCAAAAACCTGTGCGTGGTGGGCGATGATGATCAATCAATTTATTCGTTTCGCGGCGCGGATGTGCGGAACATTCTTGAATACGAACGGGACTATTCCGGCGCGCGGGTCATTAAGTTAGAGCAGAATTATCGGTCCACCCAACCCATTTTGACCGCGGCCCATAACGTGATCTCGAAGAACAATTACCGAAAAAATAAAAAACTGTGGACCGAAAAAAGCGAAGGGGAGCCGGTTCGATTTCAGGAGTTTGCCGACGAGGTTCAGGAGGCGGGGTTTGTGGCGCGGGAGTCCTCTCGCCATTTGGCGGGGGGGCGGCGGCGATCGGACATTGCGGTGTTCTATCGCACCAACGCCCAGTCCCGGGTTCTGGAAGACGCGTTCCGCCGTGAAAATATTCCCTACACGCTGGTGGGGAGTGTACGGTTTTACGAGCGGATGGAAGTCAAAGACGTGTTGGCCTATTTGCGGTCGGCGTTGAATCCCGCCGATTCGGTGGCGGTCAAGCGGGTGATCAATGTCCCGGCTCGGGGGATTGGGAAAACAACGGTTCAAGCGCTGGACAACGACGCGGCCGCCCGGGGCGTGAGCGTTTACGAATCCGCCGCTGAAGCGGCCCGCCGGCCCGACACGCCGTCGGGCGTTCGAGGGAACCTTAATAAATTTTTGGACATTGTGAAGGCCCTGCGCGCGGCGGCGCCCACCGCGACCGCCTCCGCCATGGTCCAAGCGGTTTTGGAAACCGCCGGTTACTGGGTCCATTGGGAAGAACAAACGGCTTCGGACCCCGACGCGGCCCACCGGTTGGACAACCTGCAAGAATTGGTGAACGCCGCCAAGGAGTTTGAAGAATCCTCGGAAGATAAAACCGTGGGGGCCTTTCTGGAAAAGGTGTCCTTGGCGTCCGGCGTGGACTCTCTTAAAGAGGACGGCGGCGCGGTGACCCTCATGACGGTCCATTTGGCGAAAGGATTGGAGTTCCCCATTGTTTACGTGACCGGCTTGGAAGAAGGGCTGTTTCCGATCGGGGAATCGGCTTTTGATGAAAAGGAGTTAGAAGAAGAGCGCCGTCTCGCCTACGTGGCCATCACGCGGGCGCGGGAATTGCTCACGCTCACGTCGGCGTCTTCCCGAAAAATTTACGGGCGGTCCCATTGGAACGTGCCCTCGCGGTTTGTGACCGAAGCCGGGTTGGCCCCCAGCGTTGCCGGGGTGCCGCTGGGTGTTCACGGCGGCGGGGCGGCGGGCGGTTCTTTTTTTCGTTCGGAAAAAACCGTTGTTGCGCCGGTCCGGCCGGTGGGGTCCTTTGATCCCGACGAGGAGGCGCCGTCCGCGGCGTCCGGGGCAGGCCGACTGCGCGCGGGCCAGCGGGTGCGCCATCCCATTTTTGGGGAAGGAAAAATTTTGGACAAGTCCGGGTCGGGCGAAAACGTGAAGGTCACCGTGATGTTCGATTCCGGCGCCCGCAAACAAATTTTGGCCCGTTACGCGAACTTCGAACCGGTTTAACAGAACGTTTAAAGATCTGATAGAATCCTTCCTATGTCCTTGTCCGAAAAAGATGTGAACCATGTGGCGCGATTGGCGCGTTTGGCGTTAACGGATGCTGAGCGGTCCAAATATTTGGGTCAATTGGGGCGTATTCTGGAACACATCCAGGTGCTCTCCAAATACGATACGGCCCAGGTGGCGCCGACCACCCACGTGATTCCCTTGTCCAACGTTTGGCGCGAGGACGTAGCGCGCCCGTTCGCGGACACCGCCTCGATTTTGGCCAACGCGCCGGATCACGAAGAGATTTATTTTAAGGTTAAGAAGGTCATCGAATGAACCTCGAAACCTTGTCCGCGGCAGACATCGCTCGCAAAGTCCGCGCCAAAGAGCTTTCGGCCCGCGACGTGGCAAAATCGTTTCTCGATCGTGCCCACGGTTGGGACAAAACCATCAAGGCTTTTTTGAGTTTTAACGACGACGCGGCCCTGGCTCAAGCCGATGCGGTGGACCGTGCCGTATCGGCGGGGAGAGACCCGGGCCCGTTGGCGGGTGTTCCCGTGGCGGTCAAAGACAACTTGTGTGTGACGGGCACCAAGACCACCTGCGCGTCCAAAATCCTTGAAAACTTTACGGCCAACTACGACGCCACCGTGATTGAAAAGTTGCGGGCCGCCGGCGCGGTGTTTATCGGCAAAACGAATTTGGACGAGTTCGCCATGGGGTCGTCGACCGAAAACTCGGCGTTTTTTACCACCCGCAACCCCTGGGACGTGTCGAGGGTTCCGGGGGGATCCTCCGGCGGAAGCGCGGCGGCGGTGGCGGCCCGGTTGGCTCCTTTGGCGTTGGGATCGGACACGGGCGGGTCCATCCGCCAACCGGCGGCCCTGTGCGGCGTCGTGGGGCTCAAACCCACTTACGGGCGTGTGTCGCGGTTCGGGCTGGTGGCGTTCGCTTCTTCCTTGGACCAAATCGGCCCCTTCTCGACCACGGTGGCGGACGCGGCGCTGTTGTTACAAGTCCTGGCGGGCCATGATCCAAAAGATTCCACGTCGGCCCGGGTGCCGGTTCCCGACTTTTCGGCGGCGTTGGGCCGGGGCGTCCAGGGGCTGAGGGTGGGACTGCCGAAAGAATATTTTATCGACGGGATGGACCCCGAGGTGAGCCGGGCGGTGCGCCAGGCGGTGACGACGTTGGAATCCCTCGGCGCAACAGTTAAAGAGGTGTCGTTGCCCCACACCGACGCGGGGTTGTCGGTGTATTACGTGATCGCGCCGTCGGAAGCCAGCGCCAACTTGGCTCGCTTTGACGGGGTTCGCTACGGGTATCGGTCGCCGCGGGCGACGTCTTTGTTGGAACAATACGAATTTTCCCGGGACGAGGGGTTCGGGCCCGAGGTCAAACGGCGGATTATGTTGGGCACCTACGCTCTGTCGTCCGGGTATTACGACGCGTATTACCTAAAAGCCCAGAAAGTGCGCACCTTGATCAAACAGGATTTCGACCGCGCTTTTGAGTCGGTGGACGTGATCGCCACGCCCACGGCGCCCACGGCCGCTTTTAAGGCGGGGGAAAAGTCGGACGATCCCCTTCAAATGTATTTGTCCGACGTGTTCACCATTTCGTGCAATCTGGCGGGACTGCCGGGGTTGTCGATGCCCTGTGGGTTCACGTCGAACGGGTTGCCCATCGGTTTGCAGTTGTTGGGAAAACCGTTCGATGAAGAAACTGTGTTCGCCGCCGCTTCCGCCTATGAAAAGGCCACCCCATGGAACCGGATTCCGTCTCAACCGGCCTAGGGCCGGTTCGGGAAGTGTCGGCGGGCGGCATCGTGGTGGGGCCCGCGGGCGTGTTGATGATTAAAGTGAAAAATTTGATGTCCCAGGTGGTGTGGACGTTCCCCAAAGGCCATTTGGAGGCGGGGGAAACGGCTGACCAGGCGGCTCTGCGGGAAGTGTTGGAAGAGACGGGCTGGCAATGCCGGTTGCGGGGACCGTTTTTGGATGTCCACTACACTTTTAAGCGGGACGGGCGTGCCGTCGATAAAGTGGTCCATTGGTTTCGGATGGATCCCGAGAAACGGTCGGGGGAATGGGACCCCGAAGAGGTGCTGGATTGCCGGTGGGTGTCGCTTATGGAAGCCAAAAGTTTGGTGTCGTACAAGTCCGACCACCGGCTGGTGGAACAGTTGGAAAAAGGGGTTGAAAAGTGACGGCGTATGAATCGGTGATTGGGCTGGAAGTGCACGTTCAGCTCAAAACCAACAGCAAAATATTTTGTTCGTGCCCGACGGGGTTCGGGGAAACCGCCAACAGCCAGATTTGTCCGGTCTGTTGCGGGTATCCCGGCGTGTTGCCGGTGCTGAACAAAAAGGCCGTGGACGAGCTGGTTCGGGCGGCGTTGGCGGTGGGGTGCCGGATCAATCCCCGGTCGGTGTTCGCCCGCAAACAATATTTTTATCCGGACCTGCCGAAAAACTACCAAATTTCCCAACACGATTTGCCCCTGGCCGTGAACGGGCATCTGGATATCCCTCAAAAATCCGGCGAAAAAAAGACCGTGCGCATTCAGCGGATCCATTTGGAAGAAGACGCCGGTAAACTGCTCCATGCCGTGGGGAGCCGGGCGCTGGATTATTCGTTGGTGGATTTGAATCGGACCGGAGTGCCTTTGATGGAAATTGTGTCGGAACCGGATATCCGGTCCCCGGAAGAAGCCAGCGACTATTTGGACACTCTTCGAACCTTGCTTCGGTATGTGGGCGCCTCGGAATGCGACATGGAAAAAGGGTCCATGCGTTGCGACGCAAACGTCTCCATCCGGCCCGTGGGCCAAACGAGCTTGGGGACGCGGGCGGAAGTTAAAAACATGAATTCTCTTCGCAGTGTGCGCGACGCGGTGGCCCACGAAATTGCCCGGCAGATCCAGGTGGTGGAAAGCGGCGGGCGGGTGGTGCAGGAAACTCGGTTGTGGAACCAGGACGAAGGCGCGACCCATTCCATGCGGTCCAAGGAAGAAGCCCACGATTACCGTTATTTCCCGGACCCCGATTTGGTGCCGGTGGAACTGTCGGCCGATTGGATCGAAACCCTGCGCCGATCGTTGCCGGAATTGCCGGAAGCCCGGTGTGCCCGCTACGAGCGGGATTTGGGCTTGTCGGCCTACGACGCGGCTGTTTTGACGGCGGAAAAAACGTTGGCGGACTTTTTTGAGACGGCTCTGAACCGGTTCGAGGCGCCCGCCCGACGGGAAGCGGCTAAGCCGCTCTCCAATTGGCTGACCACGGAACTGTTGGGCCGTTTGAACGCCCAGCGCAAAACCCTGGACGAGTCGCCCGTGTCGTCGGTTCAGTTGGCTGATTTGGTGAAACTGATTTTGAACGGGGTAATCAACAGCAAAGCGGCCAAGGTGGTCTTCGACCACATGTTCACGGAAGGCGGTGATCCTGAAACGATCGTCAAAGCCAAAGGGCTCGTTCAAGTGGACGACGAGGCGGAAATCGGCCGGTGAATAGACGACGTGGTGGCGGTCAATCCCAAAATTGTCGCGGACATTCAGGGCGGCAAAGCCGGGGCGGTGGGCTCGTTGGTGGGCCAGGTGATGAAACGGTCCGGCGGGCGGGCCAACCCCCAGACCGTCCAGAACTTGTTAAAGAAAAAAAAAAGGCCGTCAACGGGAACGGCCATCGGAAAGTTTCTTAAAGGCGTTTTAAGGGTTGGCGGGTTGATGGGAGGAAGAAGAGGAGGAAACAAATTGGCACCGCGAAGCGAGGGCAGGGTGAGGGACCTGAGCAGTTACAAAGTTTCTCTTCCTTGAGAGGGCGGTGTTATGTCTGAAAAAATGAAAGGGTTGAAATGCAAGGAGTGCGAACGGCTGTATCCCACGGAAGCCATTCACGTGTGCGAATACTGTTTCGGCCCCTTGGAAGTGGATTACAACTACGACTTTATTAAACGTTCCTTGACCCACGGCAAAATCGAGTCGGGCCCGCACACCCTGTGGCGGTACTGGGACCTGTTGCCGGTCAAGACGGACAACGTGATCTCTATCCACGAAGGCATGACGCCGCTGTTTCATGCCCGGCGACTGGGCAAAGAGCTGGGGTTGTCGAATTTGTTCATTAAAAACGACGCGGTGAACCCCACCTACTCTTTTAAAGACCGGGTGGTTAGCGTGGCTTTATCGCGGGCGCGGGAACTGGGGTTTGACACGGTGGCCTGCGCGTCCACCGGAAACCTGGCGGGAGCGGTGTCGGCCTACGGCGCGGCGGCGGGGTTTCGCACGTTTGTCTTCATGCCGGCGGATTTGGAGTTGGGCAAGGTGATCGGCGCGGGGATCTACGACCCCGTGATTGTCGGGGTGCGGGGCAATTACGACGAGGTCAACCGTCTGTGCGCCGAGGTGGCCGACATGTACAAGTGGGCCTTTGTGAACGTCAACCTTCGACCCTACTACTCGGAAGGGTCGAAAACACTTGGGTTTGAAGTGGCCGAACAGTTGGGGTGGCGGGCGCCGGACCATTGTGTGGTTCCGGCGGCGAGCGGGTCCTTGTTGACCAAAATCCACAAGGGGTTTAAAGAATTGGAAATGTTGGGGTTGATTCCCAAACACAAAACCCGCATGTCGGTGGCCCAGGCCGACGGATGCGCGCCGGTGGTGACGGCGATCCGGGAAAAAACGGACATTGTCCGCCCGGTTCGGCCCAAAACCATCGCCAAATCGTTGGCCATCGGCAACCCCGCCGACGGGCCCTACGCGGCCCGGATTGTGCAGGACACTCACGGCGGCGCCGACACGGCCACCGACGCGGAAATTGTGGACGGGATCCGTTTGTTGGCCCGGACGGAAGGAATCTTTTCGGAAACCGCCGGCGGGGTGACCACCGCCGTGTTGAAAAAGCTCGCCCGGACTGGTATCATCTCTTCCGACGAGCTGGTGGTGGCCTTCATCACCGGCAACGGGTTCAAAACCATCGAAGCCGTGGCCGGGCGTACGTCGCCCATGCAAGAAATTTCGCCCAACCTGGACGAGTTTAAAGAACTTTACGATCGGGTCTCGACCGCGCCCGTTCGACCTTAAGGAGAATTCGTTATGCCAGCAAAGGTTCGTATTCCCGCTCCGCTTCGCCGCCTGACCAAAGATCAAGCCGTGGTCGATGTGGACGGCGCAACCGTGTTCGACATCATTTTGGATTTGGAAAAAAAGTATCCTGGCCTGAAAGAACGCTTGTGCGACGAAACTGGCCAGATTCGGCGGTTCATCAACGTGTTCGTCAACGGCGAAGACATTCGGTTTAAAGACGGCGCCAAAACCGCGGTTCCCGCCGGGGCCGAAGTCAGCGTAGTGCCCGCCATCGCCGGGGGACTGTGATATGGCCGGTCGTGTGAAACGGCGGGTGCATTTGGTGTTTCGGTCCGACCTGGTGCAAAAACCGGTCACCTGGGAAATGTCGAAAAAATTCGACATCGTGTTTAATGTCCGCCGGGCCAAAATAACGGAAAAGGCCGGGGAAAGCGTGTTGGAACTGGAAGGCGACGAGCCCACCCTGGACGCCGCTGTGGCCTGGTTAAAAAGCCAGGGAGTGACCGTTGAGCCGGTGACCCACGACACGCTGGAAGGATGATGACGAACCCCTTTTCGGAGGTTGAATGAACGAGGCGAGCGGCGTTGTGATGGTGGTGGAAGACGATGCCGCTATTCGGGATTTGATGAGCGAAGAGTTGGGGTCACAGGGGTTGTCGGTGATCGGCGCGTCGTCGGGTGAAGAAGCCCTGATGTTTTTGGAAACTCAGCGGGTGGATGTGATTATTATGGATTTGCGCATGCCCGGCATGAACGGCGTGGAGACGTCCATCGCCATTAAACACCGGTTTCCCAACTTGCCCATTATTTTGTGCACCGTTTGCAGTGAATACCAAGTGCGCCCGTTTATCGGACGCGAAGTTCAAGCCTACCTTCCCAAACCGTTCTCCCTCAACCAACTCAACAACACCGTCCAAGCCGCTCTCGCCAACTCCCTCTAAAAGCCTCGTTTACAAATAATTTACAAGTTCTTACGCTGGCCTTAATCTGAAGTCTATACAATAGCGGCATGGAAACGGGTCGGTTTTTTAAAATTGTGGCGGGGGGTCTTGGAGGGGTGTATTTTTG
The DNA here is from genome assembly GCA_016715645.1 of Elusimicrobiota bacterium. GTDB lineage: Bacteria > Elusimicrobiota > Elusimicrobia > FEN-1173 > FEN-1173 > JADKHR01. The sequence continues at coordinate 31,497 of JADJZR010000030.1, forward strand.
GGCCAACTGTCTTTTTGCCTATTCCCCTGAAACAACTTTTTGGGCCGAGCGGCGCGATCGGGCGGCGCGGGATCGGTCTTCTGAATCGACGGTGGCGGTTTTGCCTGGCGAGGCGCGGGGCGCTTCTTGGCCGCAGAGGGCGGGGGCCATTCCCGCGATCGGGGCTTCGCTTCTGGGAGATCAATTTTCCGGCCCGGTCAAGGAAGGCCTTCCGGCGGGATTTTTAGAAAAAAATCAGGCCCTCTTCTCTGTCCTCGCGCGAATGCCCGGCACCATTCGGAAAATTTCGTTTCCTCCTCGTTTCACGTCTTCTGGCCCCCTTGTCGTTTATATTCAGGATGTTCATCGCAACGAAGAGGCCCAGCGAAATATTGGTGCCACTGTTGCGGGATTGTTGGAAGAAGGAAACGCCGGCCTTTTGGCGTTGGAAGGGGCTTACGGAACCATTCCTCTGCAACCCTTCCGGGATTTTCAAAACCGGCAGGCGGTGCGGCAGGCCGCTGATTATCTGTTGAAAGAGAATGAAATTTCGGGGCCGATCCACGCGGTGTTGAGCGGCGCGGGTCCCCTGTGTCCGGTGATCGGAATTGATGACCCTGTTCACTACGCCGCCAATGTGGAGGCCTACCAACAAGCTGTTTCCTCGCAAAACGAAATTCAAAACTCCCTTCGCGCCAGAGCGCGTATTCTGGATCAAGAGAAAAAGAACGTGTTCTCGGCTCCGCTTCTCGAATTTGATGGGCAGGTGGCGGCTTATCGGGCGCGGCAATTGTCTTTGGGTGATTTTGTTCAGGTTTTGCTCTCTCCCTCCAAAGGGGAACCGCTCTCTCCAACCCTTCGCCATTATTCCGAGGCGGTGGCCATGGAACGGGCGATGGATTTCCCTCAAGTGGAACAAGAACGGACGGCCTTGGTTGAACAGCTGGCCCGAAAAATATCCCTGTCCCAGGAAAAAGATCTCTTGGCCGTCACCTTGGCCTATCGTGCGGGGCAGGTCCGCCCCGCTGATTTTTACGGCCGATTAAATCGTTTGTGCGTTAAGAATGGAATTTCTCTCGCCGCGTTTCCGGACATGGACGACTATCTTCATTACGTTTTGCTGGCGGATAAAATTCGTCCGGAATCGTTGTACCAAGACATTCTCTCCCTGGAACGGAAAACTTACCAACGGCTCGCTCGAACATCGGATGAACAGCGGTTGCTGGCCCAATCCCGGAAGCTTTATTTAACTGAAAAACTGGTGGAGTTTGGGTTGACCCCGACGGAGTGGGAGGACTATGAGGCTGGGCTTTTAGGGGGGGCGGCGGAAGGGGACAATCTGAAACCGTTTGAAACTTTTTACCGTGAGGCCACGCTTCGAGATCAGGCGATGGGGGACCATTTCCTCCGCGCGATGAGGGAAACCGCGGGGCCAACCGCTGTTCTTGTGACGGGCGGGTTCCACGCGGAGGGGTTGACCGAAACGTTGACGAAAGGGGGCGCGGCCGTGGTCTCCTTCGTTCCGAAAATCGAAAAGTTGGACGTGGCCGAAGGGTCCGCTTATTTGTCCGTTTTTACCCAGGAGAAAACCCCGCTTGAAAAGTTGTATCAGGGGGAAAAACTGTTTCTGGCCTATCACCCGGTTTCTCCTCGGGTTCTTCATACGCTTCTGCCTCTCTTGGTGGCGATCGGCGCGCTTTATTTGGGGGGGCTTTCGCTTAATCTGGACCCCCAGGTCCTTTACAGTTCGCTGGGGGGGATGGGCGTTTTGGGCGCGGTCAAAATTGTGGGAGATCAGATTCGCTTGCGGCTCTCCGGACGGAATGGAGAGGCTTCTCTGTCGGTAAAAATGGCCCCCAACGGTATCGCTCAAGTGACAGAGGGGGCAAACTTGAAATGGGGGATTTGGGGAAAGAAGGTTCGGGTTGTTCGGGATCGATGGGTTCTAACAAAAAATAGTTTGAAAGAAAATTTTTCGCTGGATGACAGGGTCAATTCCGTTCAAATCAGAAAAGAGCTCAATTACGTTCTACCGATTCTGGGTGTCTTGCTCTATAACGCTTGTATTTCTCCGGTGGCCCCTTGGGTCTATTTCGTGACCGGCGGCGTTTCCCTTGGCTGGTTTATGTGGGACCACAAACAGATGTTTCGGCATCTTGAAGACATCACCCCCGATCCCTATAAAAAATATGTTCCCTCTGTGTATTTCCCCTTTGTGGCGCTGGGGTTCGTTCTCTTTACGGGGCTTGGGGCCGGGGCCTTTTCAATCGTCATGGCCCTAACCCAAACAGGGGCGGGGACAGCCTCGGCCGCGGGTCTCGCGGCCGCCGCCGCGGCCTTTTTGAGCGCGGTACTTACGTCCCATCCCTTTTTTAATAGCCGCCTCGCCGTTCCCGCTGTCGTTAAGAAAAAAAATCTTCTGCCCTCAGAGGCTTTCGCTAGGCGCCAACTTACCGAGCAGGATCTGCGCGGGATTTACAAGGCCTTAATTGAATCTATTAAATTGGCCGTCGAAATTTCCGGTTCGGAGGCCGTGCGGACAGGGTCACCCAGTTCCGAAGAGGTCGACCTTGCCAGCGAACTCTACACATCATTCATCACGCTTCGAGAGATGGCGATGGAAATGGACGATCGGGTGAGAGACATTTTGGATTTCGATGGGCCGATTATTACTTCGGATGAGGAAGGCGATTGGGCCATAGAACAAGAAAAAATGAATCGAATGATCGATGCCATCTGGAGAAATATTTTTATCCCTGCCGGGCGTTGTCCCTTTGATTCGAGTATTGCAGAAGGGTTGCTTGTGATCCAGAAGGGTTCCTGGATTCCGGTCACCTATTTGGGCGAAACGGTCTGGATCGCCCAAGTGAAACCAGAAAAGGGGAAACCCTCCAGAGTCCTGAGCCCCGCCATGGGGGGATCAACGGATTTATTTTTTATGACCCTGCGCCAGTCGAAGATCACCAAAATTGGTCTTGGCAAAATACCCTCCATTGGTGAAAAGATATTTTCAGGATAAAAAAAGGGAAGGAATCAACAGTTGGGCCTTGAACTATGGAATAACGGATTTGATTGTTCGTTATCAATTGGCCGCCTCGAAAATGGCGATCTTTACGGCACTAAAAAATAATGTGAGCGTGTCCGGCGTGTCCCGGGACCAAATTCAGGATGCGGTTGTTAGGCCAGAGGGACCGCTAATGCAGTGGGGGAATACGAGAATCCAAGAAAGGGAAAAGGCCGGTGAGATCTTGCCGGAGTTTACAACAACAGCAAGTGTATTGGCCTTCGCTGCCACATTGGACGGATTGATCGAAAACCTTCAACATGTGGCGTTTCATTTCGGCGAAAAAAAAGGGCCCGACATCGCCCATTTGGTAGGCGTCTTTGGTTTAATGGAAATATGTATGACGGCGTCAATGGTCCAGTCAAATTCAAATCATCATTTGATCTCAGCGGGTGTTCTGCAGGACCAGATAGTTAAACGAGTCTATTACCCCCGAAACGTTTATTCGGCAGCGTATGCTGCAGAGCCTGATCCCAAGGCGATCATTTTTCAGGCTTTACTCACTGGGGACTTGAATACCTACGAAAAACTTTTAGCCCTCTTAGAGAAAATACGAGATGAAAACCTATACACACCAGCAGAACGTTTTTATTCTCTAAAAGCCCGTTGGCCTAGATCTTCGGAACGTCGGGACTTACAAACCGCTTACCCGATTGTTTTAGCAGGAGGCATCACAGGGAATACCCCAGACGACCGTTACGCCCGCCGTAAAAAAGAAGTCTCCATCGATGGCCGAAATCGTAAGTCGCTATTCAAGGAGTAATGAGACTGAAGACCGTCCATTTTCTGAATTTATTAAACGATTTGGAACGATCAGCGATGTGTATTCACGTGAGGAGGAAGGGAAGGCATTGGGAAAATTTAAGGGATTGTTGCGTGAGCTCGAAGGGACGGAGGGTCGTCTTGGTTTTCGGGCTCTTGCTGGAACGGTGAGACACCAAAAAAATGAGGCAAGTGATCGTCTCTCACTTGTCGAGGACTTGCTCGTGGAATTAGCGGAAAAGGCTTTCGTAGAGGAATTGGGCTCGGCTCCGTTATCGGTCGCTGTAAACCCTGAGGCCGCCATTCGCGTCTTTTTAAAACTTGAAACTGAGTTCGATTTGATGGAGGTCTTGGGCGGGCAAAGGAGGAGCGAATTGGATGGATTTCTTCAGTCCGCCCGGGCGGTGCTCGTACAAGGGCAACCGGAGAGTAAGAAAAATCTTGCGTGGGTAATAAGCTCTCAGGATTTGTTCGGTTTTGATGATCAAGAGATGGCGTTGTTGGTGTCCATTGAAAACGGGAGGATCGATGGAACTCTTTTTGATTCTGTGGGACTAAAGTCCTTGCGCCAAAGGTTGGGAAGATTTACACCCGAGGAGCTCAACTCCCTGATTGAAAAGAAGCTTTCCATTAAAAGCGATGAAGTGGTGGAGGCTGGGAATTCTCACGTTATCGAAGGATTTCTTCTTTTTAGGAGCTCTGAGATTGATGATAATTTTTGGATAAATCACCAAACGGACGTGATGATCAAACTGCGAGAGTACTTAACAAAGGGGCTGACACATCAAAAGTTAAAAAATCTTACCGTCTTCGATCCCGGACACAGTCGCGATTATCTTGGAAGAGCGGCATCGAATATCGTCTACGATCGTGTGGCCGCTGGGCGTTTTTTCTTTCGAGTGTTTGATGAGGCAATGGAGTCGGGAGCGAGAAGAAAAGTTGTTGCCATTGTGGCCGTGGAAAATAAGGGGTCTCTTTCCGACAATGCGACAGGAAGAATCAGTCCAGAAGTGTTGAGAAAATTAGCACCCGCCTCCCAGGCAACAAGTTTTGGAAACGCGTTTGTTTTCGGAAAATATAAGCCGGTATTGGCGGGCCATGGAAAAAAAGGGGGCTCGGGCAACACCGCCTCTTTGGCGGATCTGTTAGCGAAAAACAAATGGGGGGTGGGGAGCACGAAGTATTCCCGTTATACGAAACATATCGCTCCGGCTTGGGAATGGATTTATTTTGTGCCGGGGCTTAACCTTCTGGGGCAGTGGGGGCTTTCTGATTGGATTATTAAAAGGTTTTTTCCTGATGCTCCAGCGAAGGTGGTTCACCAGGTTCCGTTGCAGGGGTTGTCGACGGGGGTTGCCGTGGTTGCCTTGGGGGGCGGGGTTTTGGTGGGGGGGTGGGTTCTTGCTGTTGGAGCGGTTCTTGCCGCGTTTGCACTTGCCTTCGTCTTTGGCCCGGCCCATCCTCAGATCGAACGCAATTCAGCGGATGTAGATCCCGCAATAATTTTCTTGTTTTTAACGGGGTTTTCGTTGGCCCTAGCCTTTTGGGCCCCGACCCTTTTATTGGTTTGGTGGGATCCGTTATGGCTGACTGGCATGGGGGCGGTTTATGGGTATCTTGGATCGTTCGTCCTGGGGTGGGTGGGCAGTTATTTTTTACACAGTTCAATGCAACAGGTCAAAACGCATAATGCGGACAAATGGGTTAAAAATATTGATGGTTCTGAAAGATCGGGCCGCACAGACACAGTGACTTTTAAACACGATGTGGGAAGCTTTGTTCTTAAATGGGCCATGGAGACGGAACGATTTTTGGCGTTGGGGGATACGGATCGCGCGAGAACATCTTTTGAATCCTTGACGATTTACAGTAAGGATATGAATGCCCCGCTCTTGCAGAGCTATGTCGCGGGGCTGGATAAAAGAATGAGGGAGATGGAAGAACATCCCATGACGGATGAAAGCAGGGCCGTCAGTCTGTTGCTTGAACTTATGGAGGAGAGTCTTAACGATGGGGACTGGAGTGCCATGTTTTCGGCCAGGGATTTTCTAGAGGAAAAAAAGGGTTCTGCCACGTCCGAGCAGAAGGAATTGGTGAAGCTATGGGATGATATTCTCGATTTCTTGGATGGGCTGACTTATTCGCTCCAGGAAACTGATGCTATGGCGCTGACGTTGGGTGAAACCGGGCGAAACTTACTTGCTCAGGGGGGGATTTTTCGTCCCTACCATGAAAAAATTTTGTTCCATGTCCTTAAATCTTACTGGATCTGGCGGGAAAACGGCGGAGTCATCACATTTTCCGACTTGAATCACGAACCCACCCTGGCAAGAATTATAAAGAAACATCCGTCCCTCGACATGGACATTGGCGATTTGTCAGACATTGTGGGGAAATATGTGGAGGGGCACAAACGGAGCGGTATTTTTAAATTTCTTTTGGGTAATGGGATGGAGGTCCGACAGGCATTTATGTTTCTGTTTGAAATAGATGTGAATACGCGGTTCAATAACCTGAAATCAAGTAACCAAAAGGGCATTGTTTTGACGGACATGGCTGTGCTTCTTCCTGGGGTTCTTGCGTCTGTCTCAGTGATTGGATTGATTTTTGTTAAAGGTTTTACCGATCCAAGTTTTATTTTCCCTTCGCTTTTTGCGATGACGGCGGTTGGGTTGATTGTTGTGGGTGTGATCGGGGTTGTTGTGATTCATGTTTCTGTGCGTTTCAGGGATTTCTTGGAACGGAAAAAATTGGCGGCCCGTGAATTTGCTGTGGTTTTGAAAACGGCGCAGGAGGAGGGCGATTCGGCCCAAAGGTTGAGCCTGGATGTGGCGGGGCAAGATCTGGTTCGGAAGGTTTCTTCCGAAGAAGGGGTTTGGCTCAACCGGTATCTGAAAGAAGCGATGGCGACAATGGGCGTGGCGCCGTTGTCGTTTGCGGCCGCGCGGGCGTTGATCTCGGTCAAGGGGTGGGGCGCTCAGGTTTTTGATGTCTCGGCGGGTGTGATGCCCGGTGCCGAGGGATCCCGTCCTTTGGTTATTGTCTATCTGAATAACGACATGGTCTCTGGCGGCCTTGCCGATTTGGTTCAGCGATATTCGCCTGGCGGCGAGGGGGTTGTGGTGTTTGTGCCGACCGACGCAGTCGCGCGGGCGGCGGTTTTAAGTTTGCCTGACACGTTTGGTGGGTTGATCTTTGATGGCGGAACCGCTCGGGCCGATCGTGTGCCGAGGTTGGCGGCGGTGGAACGGCGACTGGAAAACGCGGGGGTGAAATTTGCTCAATACACGGGGTGCCGTGTCGTGACCCCGGTGGGGATGGCGCTGGACGCCCAGGGGGTGCGGTCCGACTTGTTCCGGGAGGCCCTGATTGTTTTATTGAACGGATTGACCGGCATTGTGCTTAAACGGGAGCATCTCCGTTCCATCGACCGCGCCGCCCGAGCGGTAGTTTCCGCCGCCTAGTTCCGAATTCCGGAAACGGAGAATACTAAGTGAGTTTCTCTAAATCTCTCTCGAGACCGAGGTCGCTCCAAAGGGACTGACCTTTCAAACGGGGGATTCGATCGGGCTATCCCAGGAAGTCAATTAGTGTACTCCGTCCCCTGAACGTCGCGGCATCTGAAAAGTTGTAAGATGGGTCGAAATATTTTTTGGGAGAGGTGGACCCGGTGAATAAAAAAGTTGCTCGAACCGTTTCAATTGATCCAGCCGCCGATATTTTGAAGGTGGGGCGGGAATTGCACCGGCAGAACCTCTTGGCGGCGGCGGATGGCAACATTAGTGTTCGTCTGGAAAAAACGAAAATTTTGATCACCCCTCAGGGTACGGCCAAAGGGTCGCTCACCCCGGGGGAATTGGCGATGATGGATATCGACGGGCGGGTTTTGACCGGGGCCCCTTCCAGTGAGCGGCAAATGCACTTGGAGATTTATCGGCGTTGTCCCCTTGCCCGGGCCGTTGTGCACGCCCATCCGCCCACGGCCATCGCTTGGACTTTGGCTAAACCGGCTTTGCGGGAACTGCCCGCTGAGTCGCTTCCGGAAGTGATTTTGGCGGCGGGGCGAATTCCGGTGGTTCCTTACGCTCGGCCGGGATCCTTGGATATGGCCCGTGGCCTTGTTCCTTACCTTCCCCACTGTCGGGCGTTGATTTTGGCCCGGCACGGCGCTGTCTGTTGGGGAGACACTCTCGACGAAGCTTTCCGCGGCATCGAGCGGATCGAACATTGCGCGCGGATTCTGGCGACCGCCGTGGCGTTGGGCGGGCTTTCCAGTCTCCCTCAAAAAGAAGTGGCGGCCCTCCGGGCCCTGCGAGCGCAAATCGGGGATCGTCTTTTGTGACGCGGTCCACGGACGGTTTTTCGTCGACGGCCCTCCGCTGGTCCCGATCCGGAGACCCCTTTTTATGGGTTCTTGACCAACGGCTGTTGCCCCAGTCCGAAACGTGGATGCCCGTTCGCTCAACAGAAGACATGATCGAGGCCATCCAAACACTAAAAGTCCGGGGGGCTCCGTTGATCGGTGTGGCCGCGGCCCTCTCTTTGGCCCAAACAGCTCTACGCGGAACACGCGCGGACGTGCTTGTCCAGGAAGCCAGCCGATTGCGGGCGGCTCGGCCGACCGCGGTTAATTTAATGAACGCCTTGGACAGGATGGTGCGATTTGTTCGAACCAACCCGGACCCCGAGGCCATCGCGGGCGAAGCTCTGGCCATCGCCTGGGAAGACGTGGACCTGTGCGCGAAAATGGCGGAGATCGGGGCGTCTTTGATTGCCGAAGGAGATGGGGTTTTAACCCATTGCAACGCCGGCGCTCTGGCTACGGCCGGCGTGGGGACCGCCCTGGGGGTGATCGCCCGGGCCCACGGGTTGGGTCGGAAAATTCATGTGTTCGTCGACGAAACCCGCCCCCTCCTGCAAGGCGGGCGGTTGACCGCGTGGGAAATGGGAAAATTAAATGTCCCCTATACCTTGATTGCCGATGTCATGGCCGCGTCCGTCATGGCTCAAGGTAAAATCCAAAAAATCTTTGTGGGTTGCGACCGCGTCGCCACCAACGGCGATTTTGCCAACAAGATCGGCACCTATGCCGTGGCCGTGTTGGCCCACTACCACGGAATTCCTTTTTATGTTGTCGGGCCCCATACCACCATCGACCCCCATTGTGAATCGGGCAAGGACATCCCCATCGAACAAAGGGACCCTCAAGAAGTGCGAGGCGCCCAGGGGGCCTTTGGGTCGGTGACCTGGGCCCCGGCTCAGGCGCCTGTCTACAACCCCTCCTTCGATGTGACCCCCGCCTCCCTGGTGACCGGATGGGTGATGGACACCGGGCTCTTCGACCAGGACGCCGTCAGAAACGGGGCTTTGCGCATGGGGCAACCCTCTGCGGCGCGCCCCCGGTAAGACCTGTAGCGCTACCGCTTTGCAGGCCGGATACCCATGGGGGGAAAAGAAGCTCTCATGTCGACATTGAACGGAATGACCGGTTTCGAAAGACCTCCCTCTCATCAACTGCGCCGCCCGGGCCGTTGTTTCCGTGGCTTGAAAAATGAATAAAGCGACAAAATCGTTTGGGCGCGGGTGGGTGCGCAGAGGGTTTTGGTTTTTTGTTTTTGCCTGGATGGGGGCGTTGGGGTTTGCCTCATCTGCGAAGGTGGCATACGTTGCTTCGCGGGATTATTTTCCCACTGTTCAACGGGAACTGGATCGGGCGCGGTCCTCGGTAACTGTTTGTCTGTATTTGTACGTGCTTCGGCCGAACCAATTTGAATCGCTGGTGTTTCAGCTCACCCGCTCTTTAATTCGGGCGAGGGACAGGGGCGTGCGCGTTGAGGTTTTTTTGGATCAGAACATTGATTTCGTGGGGGGAGACTCCCTCCCGCTCGCCGGAAAAAATGCGGCGGCCGTGCTGTATCTGAAATCCAATAACATTCCTGTTTTCTTTGATTCTCCTTCCACCCTGACTCACGCCAAAACGGTGATCATCGATAGTGAAACCGTCCTGCTGGGATCATCGAACTGGACCGATTCCGCTCTCCGCGACAACGTGGAAACGAACGTTCTGGTCCGTTCTCCCTCGTTCGCGGACGAGGTCTTGACCGCCATCCGCGCCAGGGCGTGGACCCCCCCGTCCGCCGATCAGGTGGACCCGGGCGTCCCAATTGCCGTTGACTTTTTAAGAGACAAAGATCTTTTTGGGCGAATGGTTTCGGTGGCGGACAACCGGGCGTTGGATACCGCTCTTTTTCTGGCGCGGGAACAGACGTTGGTGTCGTCGCCCACTTTTTCCGTGCCCTACGAGGGGTTGGCCGACTATTTGGGCATCACGTCTTTGGGAGTCCATGGCGCGCGGAGACAAATCAACAAGACCCTGGCCAAACTGCAAAATCGTTACGGGGTGATCGAGGCCCGAACGGGGTATGGAAAGGACGCTGGCATCACTCTGTTTATGCCGAACGACGGGCCGTGGGTGCGAATTCCGTCCAGTTATTGGACGTTGGGATGGAACCGGCGTTTGAGTTTTGCTGGAAAAGCTCTCTTTTTGATGTCATTGGGCGAATCGGAATTTTCTCCGGTCAGGCCCCGCTGGTCCCGGTCGCGGGAGGGGTTGGCCCGGCGGTATCACTGTTCGAGTTGGTTTATCACACAAGGGACCATGGATCTGCGTCGGAATAATCTGTTGGAAGTGGAATACGCTCCCTTCAATTCGAACGATCCCGCGCCCAGGCATCCGGCGTTTTATACCCCCAACGAGCTCTACGATCCGGCGGAGCTGGACCGAGCGATGGAGGCGCTGAGAGCGGTTCATGGCCCTGAAAAAGTAGCCCGAGCTCAGGAGGCGGTTGGGGTTGTGTTTGAGGACAGCGATCTCAACGGCATCAAGACCTTGATCGATTTGGAAAATCAGTTCGGTGTGCCCTCCATTCAAGCCGCGTTGACCCGGATCAGCCAAAAAAACCCAGACAACCCCCGCCGGACCATCGCCTACTTGATCGCGATAATCCGGGAATCTCAAAATGATCGATAGGCTTCCCGGTGCGCTGAAGGCCCTGGCGATGTCAGTAACTGTTTCCCTCTCCTCTTGGGAGAGGGGGTGAGACACGCCCGCGACCCTCCCAAGAGGAGAAGGAAATTCTTTTTTCGCTCGTCAACGACTTCGGAGGGCTAAAGAGACTCCGTTTCCAAAGGTCCGGAACTTGCTCCTTCCCCTTGACAAGTAATATAGTAATCTAGTAAAATTACCCTATGGAGAGGTGATTCCCTAAACGCAAATCATACACCAGCGGGGGCTCCATCTCGCATGGGATCCTCGTGGAGTTCATCATTGAGGGGAATGTTGTGACGCTTCGCCTTAAGATGCTGGTGGACGAGGAACAATCCTGGTTCTGGACGAACGAGTGGCAAAAGGGAGAACAGGAAGTGAACGAGGCGATCAAAAAGGGCGAGACGCGCTCCTTTAAGAAGTCGGCATGAGACGCCAATCCAAATGGGAAACCACCTATCAAAAACTGGAGTTGCTTGTATCCAATCCTGCCCACCCCTCACTCCAGGTTAAAAAAATGAAGGGAACCCAAACAATTTGGGAAATGCGACTGAGTCTAAACCATCGGGTGACTTTTGAGATAGGGGAGGATTCGATTCTTCTCCGCAAAATTGGTGCTCACGACATTTTGCGAAACCCCTGACATAGAAACATATCCGACCATATGAAAATCCAAGGGTCCCGAAACCAAGTCCTCGGTTGGTTCCGGAAAAGCTCGGCCCTGCTGTCCGGAAAGACCTGGGTGGGAGTTTTCGGTCGGGTTGGGGGGGGGTGTTTGTATTAGCGGAAAAAAAGGAATAGCTGGGCTGGTGCGGGTTTCTGGCGGGTTTCGCGGGGGGCGGATCAGGGGCGGTCTTGGCGAGTTTCCCCGTTGTTGGGGTGTTCGTCACGACCGCGCCCCAAAGTCACGAAAATTTGAAACAGGATATCCTTGGGGAAAGAAAAGGTTCGAAAGGATTTCAAAACGCAGACCGACATTTTTACGAATGGTGAGATATTGGTTTTTACGGGGAACGATTACAGCCACTACAATTCCAGCACACCTAAGATTTCAAAGTACGAGGGGGTCGGCGGGGACGGCGCCCTGACGTTGTGTGACGAGTTCTTCCATGAGCATCATGCGTAGGCCAGCGCGCGTTCCAATCGTGGGAGGATTTCCTTTTCTTGTTTTGTATTCAGTAAGAAGTAATAGGCGTGCAAACCCAGAGCCTCCGCATACCGAGAGACGCGGTCAAGGCTTGCCTTATGGAGCCCACCGTTTTTAAGATCCCGCCAAATATTTTGGCGGCGGATGCCCGTGGCCTTCGCCAAATCCTCATAACTCCATCCCCGATCTTCAAGCGCAAGAAGGATTTGAACTTCCAACTGGAAAAAGTGTTTGCGAATCCCGAAGGCCACCCGTTCTTGCGTTTTTTCCAGTTTCCGATTCAGAGTTCCTTTGTCCATGTCACCCTCCCTGCTGGAGGCGGCGCAAATAATCATTCTTGGCCGATACAGCTGTCTCCAGAAGATTTAAATCCTTCTTCGTCATCTGTTGCGCGTGTTTTCTGTAGGCGTTCAAAATAACAATCCGTTTTCCAACCGTCATGAAATTAAAAAACCGATGGTCCCGCGGTTTGAACGCGTATATTTTGTTCTTGCTGTCTTCTTCGTTGTAAAGTGTTTTTGGAAGCCGCGTTCCTATGGGGCTGTCCGCCATGGAGGCCACGATATCATCGAGTCGGTGTTGGTCCTCTTCCGGAAGATCATCGTAATAATCCTTGGCGAGGCTCTTCCCTGCGGCGTCGCGGTACCATTCCACAGTGAAGGTCTTTCCTTGGTAATAGAGTGTGCCCCGCATGCCTCTATTGTAATCATATATGATGACATGTCAAGGGATAAATTTCTGAAGCTGAACCTTCTCTCGAACTTATTGAAAAGCTCAGCCCCCCCTGTTCCGGAGCACCGGCACGGCCCCGCCCCGCGGGTCCGTTTCCGCCGAGCGGGCCCTTTCGGTGAAGTATCGAGTGGCTAAAAAATGAGCGTTCTGACACCCCAGTTACCAGGTCTCAATACGCTATTGACCACATCCGGGACTGCGAATAAATTGACTGCCCTCAACATAAAGGGTAATATTTTTTAGCCTTTTTTTATTCTTCTTTTCTCGGGGTTTCCTATGCGTAAAGTTCTGGTGGTTTTTTTATCTTTTTTGTTGGTCGCTCCCGACTTACTTCTGGCCTATAACGATTATTTCAGTTACGAGCGGGGGCCGGACTCATACTCTTTTAATCAATCGCAAGAAACCTGGAAACGGAATTTTAATGCACGGGAGAGTTTCAACTACAACGCTCCGTTCACTCGCCCGCCGATTCAGTTTCTAAAAGTTAGTTTGGATTTGATTTTCCAAAACACATTTCGAGCTTACAGCAGTTTCAACACCAGTCAATTCGGCGGGAAGCTTGACCTGAATTACAAATCTTTTTCTCCCAGCAGCTTTTCCCCAAAACCGGTGGTTCAAACCTATAATTTCAAGGGACCGGGGACATTCGTCCCCTCGATCACACAACCGAAGGCACCCATTGGATTTTTTAGCGGAGTTACCAATGCGGTTAAGTCGATCCCGGCGTTCTTTTCAACTGTGGCAAGCAAGATCGGAGAGGCGGCCTCGTTTCTGTGGAACCGGGTTGTTCTGGGCCACCGCACCGAAAACACCGCGACCCTGCCGGACGGGACTTTCCTGACCGGCCAAATCACCCTGAACCGGGACGATAAAATCCTGTCCATGGCTCCCGGCACAGTGCGCACGGTCGGCGAGTTTAAACAGCTTGAATCCGGTGAAATGGCTCTTGTCCCTGGCAAATTACCCATCACGATCAACGGGGACGAATACTTGAGCGGCCAGTTTGTTTATGACGGGGAAAAGTTTCAATTGGACGGCCCGGGGATCAAGCTCACCCACCAAGCCGGGCCCACGATTCAAACCACCGCCCCTTTCAAAGAATACGTGAACGGTGACGCCCAAGGTAACGAGACAGTTTTAGGATACGGGGCCCCCTCTCGAAACGACACGTTTAGGGAGACCACCACGGGCTTGTCTTTCCGCAACACCAACGGTGTTTGGTCTTTTGACCCCAACCAATCGGCTGTGCTCAAAGTGGACGGCAAAAACATTCCCGTCGCCATTGACGAACAAGGCCGGTTCAAGGAAACCGTTAAATCTCCCACCGCTGAACCGACGGCGTATATCACAAACGTCTTGCCTCATCCCGCAACCAGCGGCTACGAAATTGAGAAAGTGACCCCGCTGGCGGGGAATCAAACGATCCGCACGGAAATACCAGGCACTAAACCCAGTTCCCTCACAACCGGCCAGACCAACGAGTGGCGGCAAAAGACAGGGGCTCTGTTCGAAGTCAAAGGCCAACAAACTGACTCCGCGACCAACGCCACGGTTCACCAGGAGGGGGATCAATACGTTTTCACTTCCGGCCAGGTGGCGACGGTTTCCGTGTCTGGCCCCAAGGATAGACCCCAGGAAGGTCAAAAAACCCTATACACCGAAGCTCTGCTTGGAGCTGGCACACGTTTAACGGTGACCGGCAAAACGGAGTTCCCCAATTACGGGGCAACGGTTTACGTTGGCAAGATCATGATGGGTGGCAATGGAAAGCTGAACTTGGAGAAGGGCACGATTTTTGCCAGTGAGGACGGAGGATTGAGGTTGGTGGTTCAATTAAACGGAGGGGAAACCGCCATCGCCGTGAAGAGCATAGACGATCAGGCGGGAACGTTCGTGGCCCTCTTGCCGGACATCCCGCTCAAGACGGGCGAGCATGTGCGGCCCGCCACACGGGAAGTGGCAGGGCGCATCGATGCTGAAAATGGCGAGGCCATTTTGACCAACATGGCGGTGAAAGGCCCGATCTTAAAACCCCGAGAAACTCCGGGTTTTTGGGAGGCAGGACCAGAGATCACCGGCAACGGGTACATTCACCTAAAAGATAACAAGATAACACTCAACACGGACCGGCTGGTCAATCTTTCGGATTACAAGAATTTGGACGAGAGAAAGCCCGTTTGGACCACCACCATGAACGATCGTTACAACACGGCCCTGTCGGCGTTCGCGGATCCCGACAACAATTTAATTATTCGAAGCGGCGGGCTGGTATTGGCAACGGCGATGCTGTTCCCCAGATTCGTGGAAGATACAGCCTCCTTTGTTCTGGAGAGTGTGCACCCCGCAAGAGAGTTTGCCGTTCACAGTTTCCTGGTTGTTCATGAAAAAGACTCTGTCGAAAAGTTAAGGGCCGCCGGAAAGGCAGCGGACAATTTCGGTGAATTCTATATTCGAGCCGAAGCGGGAGCCATACCGGCCGTGACCTGGGGTGTTCTGGCTGTCAAGGAAGGAGCCCCCATTGTCCGCTCCGTAACCCGATCCGTTTCCAATATGCTCGAAAAGCCCACAGCGCTGGCCCCCAACCCGCCCGCAGCCTTGGCGCCGCCGCCCGGGCTGACCTAGCCGACCCCGCCTTAACAACATACGAGTACGTTCGCCCGAATGGCACAGTAGTTAAACCCACCTCACAGAATCCCACGCTAAACCCGTCCCGCGCCCCGCCCACTTCCCCCAACACCATGCCCGACGACCTAGGGTTCAAAAACGGCCGCCCCCTAAGAAGCGATGAAGTCCAAGTCAGCTACGGCCCCGCAAGAAACCGATCCACCTCCGATCCGCTCACATCCCCCAATCTAATTAACGCCGGCGCCCAGGCTAAGAAATTAACCCCAAAAAATGAGATTCCTTCCGATTACGCTAAATTTTCGATCCAAGACACGCGGAAAGGTCAGCCGATAACCTGGAATAATTTAAATAAGTCTCTTGTCACAAATAAGAACGAAGCCTATTTCTGGTCAGGTAGAACTAATGGGATTGGCGGCGAAGCGTTGGCATCAAAGATAGCCCAATCCAGAGGTGGGACGACTTTGGAGGGGTTGTTAAAATCGAAAGGGATTAAGATGCCTGGATCAGACCACCCGATGAGCAAAGCGGCATGGGAAGAGGTATCGCTGATTTATGCAAATAATGTCTCGGGTAAAGTTCGCGTGGTGTTAGGGCAAGAAGTGAGAGAAGGTAGTGTGTGGAGAAAAATTGAATTTGACACGTTAAAGGCTAATCCTAAGGTGAAGGAGATTGTTGCCATTGACCCCGAAACTCATATAGAGAGTCTGCTGTTTTCAAGGTAAACCATGACAAAAGAAAATTACGATCCGAAAGACGAGATTCCGGTTTTGGTGAAAATGAAAACCGCCGGGTGGATCAAGGGCTTTTCTGAAAACAGGCAGGATGTCGATGTGGTGTGGACCAAAGAAGGGCGAATAAAGATGCGTGATCTTGAAGCGTACAAGTCCGAATTGAAACTAGAAAGCGATAACCAGAACGCGATTCTTGTGTTCTATTCGCGATATTTAGCACCTTAATTGATTCAAAACGAGCACGATTTTGTGACGATAGCGGGGCTGACCCTGTCCGATCCGGCCCGAAGGCCTTTGAGGGCCGGGTCGCTCGCAGAGTTCGCGTCACTTGGGGCGCCAGAGGCGCTGATGCGGAGTTGGGTCAGCCTCCATCACAAAATCGCGCGCAGGCCGCCGGGGCCCGTTTCTTTTGGTCACTTTTCTTTGCGGGGCCAAAGAAAAGTGACCCGGGTGCAGGGCGGAGCGCCTGCCTCATCAGCGCCTCTGGTGACCGCGCTAGCGGAAATGTCTCGTGGGAGAGACCGCCCCAGGTGCACGTCGCTCTGCGACGGGCCCAGGGGGGTAGGGGGGGGGAAGTTATTTAGTTAATTTGCGGGAGCAACCAGGGAACCATTATTTGTGACGCGAGCTTGTTTTAGGGTTCGGTGGGGAATGAACCCAGGGCCTTTGGATCCAACAATTACCGAACGATTTTATGCAGGGCGTTATAACGTTGTCCGTTTTGAAGGACAAAGAACTCTAACAGCATGATTCGCTGTGCCCGCAAGACAGTGTAAGGTTATGTCAAGCCGATGAGATGACTTCCCAGATGGGCGGCGTGCGAGCGTATTTCTATCTGGAGGATTTCAAACGGAGGACACAATGAAAGCATACAAAGATTACCGCGAGAGCCTGATGAAACGGCTCAAAGATCCAAAAGAAGCGGCCGCTTACATTAATGCCGCCAGTGAAACCGGGGAACAAGAGGATCTCCTTGTGGCAATTCGGAACGTTGTTGCATCCCATGGAAACGTTCAGCAAATCGCGCAAAGAGCCCACATCCCAAGGACGCACCTTTATTCCATGTTTGGGAAAAAGGGGAACCCAGAAATCGGCACAGTGAATCGCCTCCTTCCAGTCCTCGGGTTACGTTTTGCGGTTGCTCCCGTTTGACCCAAGTTCAAATAAATTGAGGGGTGTTTGATATGGGGCCCCCCAAAAAAAGACTTGACAAATTCTGTAAACATGCCATAATGAAGGCCGTAAGATTGAAGTTTGGCTTCCGGTTCGTCGGTGGAACATCATCGTAACAAGCCGTGTGTGACCAACATCCGCGTGGCTGTCACTGCGTGAGATTCGCTGTGGAATGCGCTTCAGAAACTATCTTACATGGACGGTGATGTTTCGATGAAAGGTACAGTGAAATGGTTCAACGCATCCAAGGGGTTTGGTTTTATCACCCCCGAAGGTGGTGCGGAGGACGTGTTCGTTCACTTCTCGGCTATCCAGGGCGAAGGTTACAAAACCCTGAATGACGGCCAAGCGGTGGAGCTCGAGGTGACCAAAGGCCCCAAAGGCTTGCAGGCCGCCAACGTTCGCCCGTTGTAACCAACGGATTCGTTCCAAAGAAGGCCCCTGTCGGTTCTGCCGGCAGGGGTCTTCTTCTATTTAAGCTATAATTAATCCCGCTTGGGTCCTCACCCTACCCTCTCCCAAGAGGAGAGGGAAAAGGCGGGAGATAGCGGGCGATCATTCAGTGGGAGGCGAGTCGTTACCTACAATGGACAAAATGAAATCTGATCAGTTGACTGTTTCTCTGGGATCCATTCGCATGGCCAACGATCGGCCTTTTGTTTTGATCGCGGGGCCCTGTGTGGTGGAAAGTGAATCGTTGACGTTGCGGGTGGCCGCCCGGCTCAGAGAAATTGGCCGCGCTCTTAAAATGCCTGTCATTTTCAAGGCGTCCTACGACAAGGCCAATCGGACTTCTTCCGGATCGTATCGGGGACCGGGGGTGGCCGAGGGGTTGGCTGTGCTCGCCAAAGTCCGGCGGGAGTGGGGCTTGCCCATCCTGACCGATGTCCATTCGGTTGAGGAAATTCCCGCCGCCGCGGCGGTGGCCGATATTCTTCAAATCCCGGCCTTCTTGTCCCGCCAAACCGATTTGGTGGTGTCGGCCGCCAAAACAGGCCGGGTGGTGAACGTCAAAAAAGGCCAATTCCTGGCGCCGTGGGACGCTAAAAATATCGTGGAAAAGGTTCGGGCCGCCGGGTCCGACCGGGTCATGCTGACCGAACGAGGCGTGTCCTTTGGCTACAACAATTTGGTGGTGGACATGCGCGGGTTGGAAGTCCTTCGCTCCATCGGCGCGCCGGTGGTGTTTGACGCGACCCACTCGGTTCAATTGCCGGGAGGACAGGGCGCTTCGTCGGGCGGGCAAAGAGAGTTCATTTACCCCTTGGCCCGCGCGGCCGTGGCCGTGGGCGTGGCCGCGGTGTTCATGGAAGTCCATCCGGAACCGGAAAAGGCCCTTTCCGACGGGCCCAACGCCGTTCGATTGGCCCATGTGGCCGATTTGTTAAAACGCCTCAAAGCCATTGACCGGGTTGTGAAGGCCCGGGGATTTTTGAAAAATACTTTTCGGTAACTGCTCAGGTCCCTCACCCTGCCCTCTCCCAAGAGGAGAGGGAAATTCTTTGTTTCCCTTCCCGATTTTGGGGTAGGTCACCGAAGGGGTGGATATGGAACCGGGGTGGTCACATTTTTCGTTAGAGAGGCGCCCCATGAATAAAACGTCGAAAACAAAATTGCCCGAGCCCCCCGCGGCGCCGGCCGGTGAAGCCTGGCGGCCCACCTGGCGGTGGCACCTGAAAGCGTTGGCTGGGATTTATCTGATTTTAACCGTGTTCTATTTTGCCGTCGACCGTTGGTTGTCCCATCTTCCGGAACCCTACACACTTCGCGATGTTCCGGCGGAATTGACCCCCTGGCTGAAAAAATAAATTCCATGAAACCCGCTTCCCGATCCCTGGCTCACTGGTTGGCCCGCGCCCGTCAGACTCTTCGCGTGGAAGCCCGGGCGGTGGCGGACCAGGCGGTCCATATGGACCGGGCCTTTGTCGAAGCGGCCGAACGGCTGGTTCGTACCCGGGGTCGGGTGGTGGTGATGGGGATCGGCAAATCGGGGTTGATCGGGCGCAAACTGGCCGCTACGCTTTCGTCGACAGGCACCGCCGCTTATTTTGTCCATCCCACGGAAGGCATGCACGGCGACGTGGGCATGGTGTTGCCGGGCGACACGGTGGTGGCGCTCTCTTATTCCGGTGAGACGGAAGAGTTGAAAAAAATTTTGGGTCCTCTTCGGTCCACGGGGGTTTTTTTGATCGCCATGACCGGACGGCCCCGCTCGCCGTTGGCGCGGGCCGCTAACCTGGTCATCAACACGGCGGTGACGCGGGAAGCTTGCCCGTTCAACATCACGCCCACGGCCTCGACCACCGCGGCCCTCGCCGCGGGCGACGCGCTGGCGTTGTTGGCCATGGAAATGCGGGGGTTTGGCCGGGACGATTTTGCCCGGCTTCATCCGGCGGGGACGTTGGGAAAAAAACTGACCCTGCGGGTGAGCGATTTGATGCACAAGGGGTCGGACAATCCGTTGGTCCTCCACACACGCCGGGTGCAAGAAGCGTTGGCTGTAATGACCCGAACCCGGTTGGGAACCGCGTCGGTGGTGGATTCGCGCGGGCGGTTGGTGGGGGTGTTTACCGACGGCGATCTGCGGCGAAAACTGCCGGCCGATCCCGATCTGTTGACGCGTCTTGTGAGCGCGGTTATGACGCGCCGCCCCCGCACGGTGTCGGTCGACGAGCTGGCCGCCGATGTGGCGCCCCTGTTTCGCAAATTCGGGTTGGACAATTTTCCCGCGGTGGACAAGCGGGGCCGGCCCGTGGGCGTGTTGGACGAAAAAGATTTGTTGGAGGAAGGAATTGTCTAAGAACCTTCTTTCGCCCCGCGCGTTGCGGGCGCGGGCGAAAAAAATCCGTTTGCTGGCCATGGACGTCGATGGCGTTTTGACGGAAGGGTCCATCATTGTCCTGGAATCCGGCGAGGAAATCAAGTTTTGGAACGTCAAAGACCGGATCGCTTTTTTCATGCTGAAAAAATTCGACGGTCTCTTTAAAGTCGCTTGGATCACGGGGCGCAAGTCCCGGCAAGTCAAAGACCGTTCGCGCGAGGTGGGGGTGTGCGCCCTTTACCAACACTGCGATCACAAAGGAAAAGCGTTGCTGGAAACGATGGCCCGTTGCAAAGTGAAACCCGAAGAGACTTTATTTATCGGCGACGATTTGGTGGATTTGCCCGCTTTTCGCGAGGCGGGGTTGGCGGTGTGCCCCGCGGACGCTCATCCCGCGATCAAACGCGTCGCCCACTGGATCACCCCGTCCGCCGGGGGCCGGGGGGTTTTTCGCGACGTGGCGGATTTTGTGTTGGAATCCCAAGGTTTAATGGGGCGCTTGATTGAGCGGTTTGAATATCCGGATCGCCGTTAGCTGTCTGGCGGCGGGGGCTCTGTTTGCGTGCCGCCCGCCCCGTCCGGTCGGCGAAGCCGGTGCCGTTGTTGAAGCCCCGGCCGGTGGTCAGCCGGACCAGATTCTGGGCCAGTTCACGATGGACGCCTACAGCGGGTTGCGTCGGCAATGGGCGTTGAGTTCTCCCCGGGGAGAACTGTTCGACCGTGAACACCGGGTGGATTTGGTCAGTCCCCGGGTCCAATTTTTTAACGACGGTCGGCCGGGGTCGGAGGTGGTGGCGGCCCAGGGGCGGCTGAATTCGGAAACAAAAGACTTGTGGGCCGGCGGTGGGTTGGTGATGGTGTCCACCGAGGGCGTTCGTCTGGAAAGCGACTGGGCCCGTTACGATAAAAAATCCGACCGGTTCGTGTCGACAGCGCCGGTGACCGTGACCCGGGGTCCATCGGTCGTCAAGGGCGTGGGATGGCAAGCGAAGTCGGACCTTTCCGACATGATCATTTTCTCCCAGCGGGGCGAAATTGCCGACGAAGACAGCCGCGGGTTTGAAAAACGATGACGCGAGCGAGGGTGTGGGCTGTGGGGGCGATCCTGGGGGTCGCCGGGGTCACGCGCGCGGCCGACAGCGCGGCGGTGAACGCCTCCACGGCCGCGCCCAAAACGGTGATCACCAGCCGATCGGCGCGGGTGTTGGGTAAAGGACGCACGGTGGAATTTACCGGCGACGTGGTCTTGGTTCGAGGGGCCGACACGATGTGGGCGGATCGGTTGGTTACCGAAGACAACAACGCCTTCGCTCGGGCGTGGGGCAACGTGGTGTTTCGACGGCAAAGCGAAGGAGATCTTGTCCGTTGGGAGTCGTGGGGCGATCGGGCGGTGTACGACACGCGGTTGGCCTCCGGAACGGTGTGGGGAGACGGGAAATCGGCCCGGGCCCGGCGAACACCCGTCGGCGATCCGACCTTGCGCGGGGGGGTGGTGGACGTGGAAGCGCCCGTGATCACCCTCGCCCGCACGGCGACGGGGCCCGTGGTCTCCGATGGCGCCGCTGGATTGGCCCAGGCGCGCGGGGGCGTCTACATCAAAAGCGTGGAATCGACGCCCACAGCGCGGGTCACTGAATTGTGGAGCGAACGGGCCGATTACAATGGCCCCGAGGATCGGTTTGAGGTGGAGGGCGTGTTTTTGGGGAAATGGGAAAGCGCCGAGGGAGAGGAGGGATTGCCCCCTACGTTGGATCGATCCTACGCTCGTCAGAGTCAAGGCCGCGATCAGCGGGAACTGGAAGGCGAGCGGATTGTTTTTCACCCGGCGGCTAGGCGGGTGGTGGTGGAGCGCCGGGCCAAGGCGTTTATTCGGTTTGAACAAATAAAGTAACGGCTCATGGTCCCTCACCCTGCCCTCGCATCAGCGGCTCTGCCGCCCCAGGTGCTGTGAGCTCTGCGAACGGCCTCCCGAGAGGAGAGGGAAATGCTTGATCCCCATCCCCCCCCCCCGGGAGGCTGGTTGAGAAAAGCGAGGGCGTGGAAATAAAGGAGATATTGCGTGTCTTTGTTGGCGGAAAACTTAAAGAAATCGTTTGGCGGACGGTTGGTGGTCGACGGCGTGACGGTGGAAGTGAATCCCGGCGAAATTGTGGGGTTGTTGGGCCCCAACGGCGCCGGAAAAACCACGAGCTTTTATATGGCCGTGGGGTTGTTGCGCCCCGACGCCGGGCGGATTATGATCGACGATCAAAATGTGTCCGGATTGCCGATGTTCAAACGCGCTCGGGCGGGGTTGGGCTATTTGGCCCAGGAACCCTCCATCTTTCGGCGGTTGTCGGTGGAAGACAACTTAAACGCTATTTTGGAACATCTCCCCCTTATGCCTGAACAGCGAACGGCTAAACGCGAGACGCTGTTGACGGATTTGGGGTTGACGCGGTTGTCTCGCCAAATGGCGTACACTCTGTCGGGCGGGGAAAAACGTCGGACGGAAATCGCCCGGGCGTTGGTGACCGACCCTCGGTATCTGTTGTTGGACGAGCCGTTTGTCGGGATCGACCCCCTGGCCGTCAACGACATTCAAGACGTCTTGGGTCAACTGAAACAAAAAGGGTTGGGACTGTTGATCACCGACCACAACGTGCGGGCGACGTTGGAAATTGTGGATCGGGCCTACATCATTCACGCCGGACGCATCTTGGTCCACGGCGGGGCCCAGGATTTGTTGAACTCCCCGGAAGCCCGCCGGTTGTATTTGGGAGACAAGTTTAAGATGTAAAAATTGACAGTTCCTCGATGGAAATGATAAATTAGCGTTTTAACAAACCCGATCCTGAGGACGCCCTATGCAAATTCATATTACCGCCCGCCACATCGAGCTGACCCCGGCCTTGGCCGATTACGCTCGGAAAAAGTTGGAACGCATTGCCCGGCACTTCGAGATTGTTCTTCGCGCCCAAGTGATTTTGGCCGTCGAGAAACATCGGCACATCGCCGAAGCGGTGGTCCACGCCCAGGGCCACCATGATTTTCGCGCCCGGGAAGTGGCCGGCGATTTGTACGCGGCCATCGACTTGGCCGCCGAAAAACTGCAGCTCCACTTTTCGCGGGAAAAAGATCGCCGCGTCCGCGGCCGTCGCGGCGAAAAGGCGCGGCCCGGCGTTGATCCGATTCCCGACACCTCCAAAGAACCCGTCATCACCCGCATCAGCCGGGTCACCCCCCGGATTCTGTCCGTGGCCGAAGCGGCCCGGGCGTTGGGCGACACCGATATGGACTTTTTGCTGTTCTTGAATGAAAGCGACGCGCCCCGCGTCATTTATCGTCGACAAGACGGCACTTACGGGCTTCTTGAGCCCAACCTGTAAGGCGGCCCCTTCCATGAAACTCGTCGACATTCTTGCTCCCGGCGCCGTATCGGTGGACCTGGCGGCCACCTCCAAAAAAGAGGCTTTGGAAGAGTTGTGCGGATTGCTGGCCAAGGCCGACAAGTTGCCCGATGCTCCGGCCATGGTTCGCACTCTGTTGGAGCGGGAAGCCTTAGGGTCCACGGGCATCGGCCAGGGGGTGGCCATCCCTCACGGCAAAGCGCCCGCCATCAAGGCCCAAGCGGCGGCTTTGGGCATTTCTAAGCGGGGGGTTGATTTTGACGCTCTCGATGGAGAGCCTGTTCATATTTTGTTTTTGCTGGTGGCTCCTCCGGACGCGGCGGGCAACCACTTGAAAGCGTTGGCGAAAGTGTCCCGGTTGCTGAAAGACAAATTTTTCCGCCAAGCCCTGAAAGATTCCAAAAGCCCCGACGAAATCCTGAAGATCATCCGCGAGGAAGACGAATACTAATGGACAAAGACGTCGCCGCCGGCCGGCCGGCGGCGCTGTATGTGGAAGAATTGTGGAAAAGCCAAGCCGAAGCCCTGCGGTTGTCGTTGTTGGCGGGCCAGGGCGGGTTTCGCCGGTCCATCCCCGTGGCCGACATCAACCGGCCCGGGTTAACCCTCGCGGGCTTTTTTGAGTTTTACCGCGGCGAACGCATGCAGGTGTTCGGCATGGGGGAGTCGGCGTTTACGGCCACTCTGTCCAGCGCCCAGCGGATGGAAATTTTTGATCGGCTGTTGTCGACGCCGGACCTTCCGTGCGTCATTCTTACCCACGGCCGCGAGCCGGTGAGCGAAATGGTGGAACAGTGCGAGCGCTATCAGGTGCCCCTGTTTCAGTCCCAGTGGGAAACCGCCCGGTTCATCGGCGAGCTCACGGCTTATCTCGAAGAACGGTTGGCTCCCTCCACCTCCATGCATGGGACTTTGGTCAACGTGTACGGCATGGGCGTTTTAATTTTAGGAGCGTCGGGGATCGGCAAATCCGAATGCGCGTTGGAACTGCTCAAACGCAGCCACATGTTGGTGGCCGACGATCGGGTGGAAGTGCGTCACAAACCCGGCGGCATTTTGGTGGGGTCGGGCCACCAGCTGGTGCAACATCACATGGAAGTGCGCGGGTTGGGCATCATCGACGTGTGGAAAATTTTTGGCGTGGGCGCGGTGCTCAAACGGTCGTTGGTGGAGTTGGTCGTGTATCTGGAGGCCTGGGACCAAAAAAAAGAATACGACCGGTTGGGCCTGGAAGACAAAACCACCACGTTGTTGGGCGTGGCCGTTCCGGAAATCCGTGTGCCGGTTCAGCCGGGCCGAAACCTTGGCGCGTTAATCGAAGTGGCCACCTTGAACCAGCGGTTAAAACAGCACGGGGTACATTCGGCCCGGGAACTGAACGAGCGGTTGATCCAGCGTATGTCGGGCCACACCGGCCGGGCGCGATCGTGAAAAAGGCCCACCCCAGTGACTGCGTGATCGTGACGGGTTTGTCCGGGGCGGGGAAATCCACCGCGTTGAGAGCCTTGGAAGAGAGGGGGTATGTGTGCGTGGAGAATTTGCCTTTGCCCTTGCTTCCGTCTTTGGTGCGCCTCTACCGTGAATGGGGCCAGACCTTGACCAAAATCGCCGTGGGGGTCGACGTTCGAACGGGGGTGCCGGGGCGGGTGTTTAAAAAATCCATGGCGGATTTGGCGCGCCAGAACATTGTTCCCCGGGTGCTTTTTATGGACGCTGACGATCGGACTCTGTTGCGGCGGTACTCGGAAACGCGCCGCCGACATCCGTTGGCGGGATCGGTGGTCAGCGGGGTCCGTCGGGAACGGCGTCTGTTGCACGACATGGCTTCTTGGGCCGACAAGACCATCGACACGTCCCATTTGGCCCCTGGCGAAGTCAAGGAAATGGTGTTGAACACCTTGGGGTTGCGTCATCCCCGCGGCATGGCGGTGGTCGTCGAATCGTTCGGCTACAAGCACGGGGTGCCCATGGACGCCGATGTGGTGTGGGACGTGCGGTTTCTGCCCAACCCCAACTACGTGGCGGATTTACGGAACTTAACGGGTCGCAACGCCAAAGTGGCTCGCTATGTCCTGGAAAACCCGTTGACGAAAAAGTTCATAACCTATCTGGACCCCCTGTTAAGCTTTTTGCTGGATCGGTTTTCTCAAGAAGGGAAAAGCTATTTGACGTTGGCCGTGGGGTGCACCGGCGGGCGTCATCGAAGCGTGGCGATTGCCGAAGCTTTGGCCAAACGGATTCGCGCGCTGAAACGATTTGACGTGCGTGTCCACCATAGGGATTCGGCCCGATGATTCGAGAGCGGGAGGCGATATGATCGGGGTCTTGTTGGTGGCCCACGGGGGGTTGGGGAAGGAGATGTTGGCCTGCGCAGAAAATGTTGTCGGCAAACAGGTGTCCGCTTTGGCGTTGGGGGTTGCAGGGACCGAATCGCCCGACGGATTTGAAGCCCGATTGCGGTCCGCGTTGGGCCAATTGACGGCTCCGGCGGGTGTGTTGGTGTTGGCCGATATGTTGGGGGGCACGCCTTGCAACGTGTGCCTTCGCTTGGCGCGCGATCCCCATTGCCCGATCGAGTTGGTGACCGGGGTGAACTTGCCGATGTTGATCACCGCGTTGGCCAACCGCCATTACATGCCCCTGGCCCAGTTGGCTCAAAAACTAGTCGATGACGCGTCCCGAAGCGCCCAACGGCCGCTTCAGCGGTTGCGCGATCATTTACCGGGGGTTTGAGATGGCCATTGTCTTGGTTCGTATCGATGATCGGCTTATCCATGGCCAGGTGGTCGGCGGATGGTTGCCGGTCATTCAGGCCGAACGGGTGGTGGTGGTGTCGGATCGGGCCGCGGGCGACGCTCTTCAAACGGGTTTAATGCGCATGGCGGTGCCCGACGGCGTGACGGTGGATGTGTTGACGTTGGCCCAGGCGGTGCCTTCGCTTAAAACCGGGGCCTGGGGCGCGCAACGCGTTTTGTTACTTCTTCCTGGGTTGCAGGAATTGGCCGCTCTGGTGGACGCCGGGGTGGCGTTTGCCCAGGTCAATTTGGGCGGTCTTCATGATGCACCGGGCCGGTCCATGGTGGCGGCCCATTTGGCGTTTTCTGGCGATGAGCGGGCCCTTTTGGTTCGGTTGGTCAAGGGGGGAGTCCGATTCGAAACGCGGCCGTTGCCCGGCGATGTCCCCGTGCCACTCAACGAGTTGATCCCTGGGCTGAAGTAAGATGTCGACCGCGTTGATGGCGTTGGTCTACGGCTTGTTTTCGTTGGACCATTTCGCTGTCGGCCCGTTTTTGTTGTCGCGACCGTTGGTGATGGGCGGCGTGGCGGGGTTGTTGTGCGGCCATCCCGCGGAAGGATTGGCTTTGGGTTTTTTTGCCGAATGTTTGTGGATCATGATCCCTCCGGCGGGGGGGGGGCACTGGGACGTGGGATTTGTGGCGGCTCTGGCGGGGGTGTGGTCTCTGCCGGGGTCGGGTCCGGTTGAGAAAAAAGCCTTGGCGTTGGCTTTCTTGTTGGCCATCCCGTTTGCGGTTTTGGGCCGGCAGGCGGATCAATGGGTTCGGCGTAACATGAGGGTTTTGTCGTTGCGGGCGTTGGCGGGTATTGAGCATGGGTTGGTGGGGCCGCTTCGCTATGGGATGGGTTTTGCCGCGGTGGTGTGGGTGTTGAAAAGTTTGGTTCTTTTTTTTCTGGCGGACTCTTTGGGAGGCGCCCTTTTTGAAGAGTTGCTCCCCCGTGTGACCGGACCTTGGCAGGAAGGCCTGGAACAGGCCTGGGCCCTCTGGCCGTTTTTGGGGGCGGGGGCGTTGTTGCACCATTTTTCGAAACGTATCGGTAACGGCGCGTGGTGGCGGTCGGAGATCGGCCTGTGACGTTGCCGCGACGGGATTTGGTTCGGATCTTTTTTCGGTCTTTTTTGATTCAAGGGTTGTGGACAGTTCAACGGGTCCAAAATTTGGGGTATCTTTACAGCCTCTGGCCGGTGTTTCGCCGGCTCTATCCCAAACGGGAAGACCGCGCCTATGTGGGCCGCTTCCACGCCGGGTATTTCAGCACGCACCCGTATGCGTCGGGGATTTTGATAGGCGTGGTGGCCGGTTTGGAAACGGATTTGGCCGAGGGGCGCGGGCCCAAACGCGACGCGATCCTCACCGCCCGGTCGGCCATGTCCGGCCCGTTGTCGGCGTTGGGCGAGTCCTTTTTTTGGGGAACCTGGCTTCCTTTTTGCGCCGTGTTCTGTTGGGTCTTGAACGGGTCTGCGATCCGATCAACGGGATGGACGATTGTTTTGTTTGTGGGACTCTTTAACCTTCCGCACCTGTGGGTCAGGAGCGTGGGGTTGTGGTTGGGGTACCGTTGGAAAACGGAAGTGGTTCCCCATTTGGTTTTGTTTCGTGTCCAAAAAATGCTTCCTTACCTGGCGGTGGGGGGAATGGCCTTGGCGGTGTGGCAGGCCGCGTCCATCGCGTCAGGTGAAATGACGGTCGTCCAAGGTTTGTTGTGGACGGTCTTTTTTTGGGGAACACTGAGATTGGGCGTGCGACCGTCGTTTGTGGCGCTGGCGGTGGCCGGGCTCTCAATGGCCTTTGCGTGGGGGAAAACTTTACTATGATCGAACGAACGTTTACCGTGTTGAACAAAATGGGCCTTCACGCGCGACCCGCGGCGGCGCTGGTGACCGCGCTTCAGAAATTCGACAGCGAAGTGGCCTTGCGCAAAGACGACCAAGAAGTCGACGGAAAAAGCATCATGGGCATTTTGACACTCACGGCCGAGTTCGGTTCAAAACTGACCGTGGTGGCGGATGGGCCCGACGAGCAGGCGCTGATGGACAACATGAACCAATTCTTTATCGATCAGGAACACGAGGAGTAACCCGGTGGCCTCTTCCGTCCAACCTCCCGAAACCCGCGTTTTTAAAGGGATCTCGGCTTCGCCTGGGATCGCCATGGGGAAGGCCTTTGTTTTGGAGGACATGGACCTGGCCGTGGGCCGCTGGCAGGTTCCTCCCGAAGCCGTCAAGGCCGAGGTGTCGCGGTTTCGATTGGCGGTGGCCGATACACGCAAAGAAATGATCGGCACCCAGCAGAAAATTTTGAAATTGCTGGGAAAAACCCACGCCCGCCTGATTGAAGCCTACCTGTTGATCTTGGAAGACCCGTTGATTTCCAAAGACGTGGTCAAAAACATCACCACCAACCGGGTCAACGCCGAATACGCCCTGTCGGAGGCGGTGGCCGGCGCGGTCAAAACACTGGAAGCCGCCACCGACGAGTATTTCCGCGAACGCCGGCATGACGTCTTGGACGTGGGGCGAAAGATTTTACTTCACCTGTTGGGCCATCAACCCCAAGATCTGGAAGATTTAAACGAGCCGTCCGTGATTGTGGCGCGCAACTTGACGCCGTCGGACACGGTCCACATGAAAGCCCAATTCGCCGAAGGGTTCGCCACCGATATCGGAGGCCGCACCAGCCACACGGCCATTTTGGCCAACTCGTTGGAAATCCCAGCGGTGGTGGGCTTGCACGAAATTACACGCCACGTGCGTCCGGGCGATATGGTCATTTTGGACGGAACCACCGGCACCGTGATCTTAAACCCTCCGCCGGACGTGGTGGACAATTATCGCCGCGAACGGGACATCCGCGGCGCCGAACGACGGGATTTGGAACGACTGCGCGATCAAACCGCCCAAACCGTCGACGGTCGTCGCATCGCGTTGGCCGCCAACATCGATTCGCCCGGCGAAATCAAAAACCTGCTGGCCAACGGCGCGGAAGGGGTGGGCCTCTACCGCACCGAGTTCGTGTATCTCAACCGCGGCGGGTTGCCCACGGAAGAAGAACATTACCGCCATTACGCCAAAGTGGTTCAATCGGTTTTGCCGCACCCAGTCATTATTAGAACCTTGGACATCGGCGGGGACAAGTTGGTGGACCTGGGGTTTCCGGAAATGAACAAGCGGGAACCCAACCCGTTTTTGGGGTTGAGGGGGATTCGGTTGGCGTTGCGTCATCCGGACTTGTTTCGCACGCAAATTCGCGCCATCTTGCGCGCCTCCGCCCACGGCAAGGCGCGGATGATGTTTCCCATGGTGTCGGGCCTGGAAGAGTTTCGCGCCGCCCGCAAACTGGTCCTGGCGTGCATGGACGAGCTACGCAAAGAAAATTTGCCGTTCGACGAAAAAATCGAAGTGGGTTTGATGATCGAAGTGCCCTCGGCCGCTTTGGTGGTGGATTACTTGGCCCAGGAAGCGGACTTTATGTCCATCGGCACCAACGACTTGATTCAGTACACCCTGGCGGTGGACCGGGTGAACGACGAAGTGTCGCACCTGTATGAGCCGCTTCATCCGGCGATTTTGAGGCTCATCCACCAAACGGTCCAAGCGGGGCACGCGGCGGGCAAATGGGTGGGCCTGTGCGGCGAAATGGCTGGCGACGCGGAACTGACGCCTTTTTTGTTGGGGTTGGAGTTGGACGAGTTGTCGGTGTCGCCGGGGATGGTGCCCAAAATTAAAAAAGTCATTCGCGAAAGCAAATTCGCCGATTGCCGCGCGCTGGTGGTGGACGCCCTGAAAGATCCGTCCCGTGACAACGTCCAGTCGCTGTTGCGCCGGTTTCGCAACCGCTGACCACCGGGGTTCCCATGGACACATCCCGCATCCGCAATTTCTGCATTATCGCCCACATCGATCACGGCAAAAGCACCCTGGCTGACCGGCTGTTGGAAGAAACCGGCACGGTGCCGCGACGGGAAATGCGCGCCCAAATTTTGGACGGAATGGAATTGGAACGGGAACGCGGCATCACCATCAAAGCCAAAGCTGTCCGCATGACGTGGAATCACGGCGGCCAAACCTACTTATTGAACTTGATCGACACGCCGGGCCACGTGGATTTCACCTACGAGGTCAGCCGTGCCATGGCCGCTTGCGAAGGGGCCCTTTTGTTGGTGGACGCCAGCCAAGGCGTTGAGGCCCAAACGTTGGCCAACGCCCAATTGGCGATCGACGCGGGACTGACGGTGATCCCTATCATCAACAAGATCGATCTTCCGTCGGCCGACGCCGAAGGGGTCAAAAATCAAATCCATGAATTTTTGGGTCTGGACGGGCCCTTCTTGCCGGTCAGCGCCAAAGAAGGCCGCGGCGTGCCGGAGGTTTTGAAAGCCATCGTCGAAAAAATTCCGCCGCCGGCCGGCGACCCCGCGAAACCCCTAGCGGCGTTGGTGTTCGACTCCATTTACGATTCCTATCGAGGTGTCATCGTTTACACCCGGGTGATGGACGGCGTTTTGAAAGCGGGCCAAAAGGTTCGGTTTATGGCCCAGGGCATCGTCAACGACGTCGAAGAGGTGGGGCACCTTCAACTGAAATACGTGAAGGCCGATTCGTTGTCCGCCGGAGAAGCGGGGTATGTGGTGTGCGGCATTAAAGACATCCACCAAGTCAAAGTGGGCGACACCATTACCGAACACGCTCGGCCCACCGCCACCCCCCACGTGGGGTACCGCGACATGAAACCGTTCGTGTTTGCCGGTTTCTATCCCATCAATCAAGCCGACTACGAAAACTTGAAGAAGGCCATCGACAAACTTCATCTGGAAGACGCGGCCTTTTTTCACCAGCCTGAAACCTCGGTGGCGTTGGGGTTCGGGTTTCGGTGCGGGTTTTTGGGTCTGTTGCACATGGACATTATTCAAGAACGGATCCGGCGGGAATTCGACGTGGATATTTTGGTTACCTCCCCCACTGTGATTTATCGCGTGACCACGCAGGCCGGCAAAATCATGGAGTACGACAGCCCCGCCAAGTTTCCCCCGTACGGCGACATCAAGGCCATCGAGGAACCCTACGTGTTGGCCACGGTGGTGGTACCGGCGGAGTTTGTGGGACCCGTCATGCAATTGTGCCAGGATCGACGCGGCAAGTTCATCGATATGCGCTACTTGACGCCCACCCGGGTGGTGTTGAAATACGAAACCCCGTTGTCGGAAGTGGTGGTGGACTTTTACGACGCGCTCAAATCCATTTCAAGGGATACGCCTCGTTCGATTACGAGCATGTGGGATACCAGCCGGGCGATTTGTTGCGCATGGACATTTTGATCAACGAAGAAGAAATCGACGCGTTTTCGTCGGTGGTTCCGGCCGAATCGGCCCACCAGCGGGGCCGTGAAATTTGCGAGCGGTTGCGGGAACTGATTCCACGCCAGATGTTTGAAATCCCCATCCAAGCCAAGCTGGGGGGCCGCATTGTGTCGCGGGAAACGGTTCGCGCCATGCGCAAAGATGTTTTGGCCAAATGTTACGGCGGCGACATCACCCGCAAACGCAAACTGTTGGAAAAACAAAAAGAAGGCAAAAAACGCATGCGCCAGTTTGGGGCGGTGGAAATCCCTCAAGAGGCGTTTTTGGCCGTGCTCCGGCGTGACGACGGCGGTTCGAAAAAGGACTAACAGCTTAGGTCCCTCACCCTACCCTCTCCCAAGAGGAGAGGGAAAACCTTTGTTTTCCTTCCCCTCTTGGGGGAAGGCCCTTCGGGCCCAGGGCCTGTTCGGCCCGTCGCAATCGTGTGCCACAGGCACACGCGACCCACGAAGGGCGGATGAGGGTCTGAATATTTACAAAAAGGAATAAAAAATGGAAGAAAAACTGTTTTGGATTTCTTTGGTCAGCGGCGTCTACGCTCTGGCGTTTAAACGGTTCTTGAAAGTGCCCAAACGGTTGGACAATCCCGTTGGGGTGTGCTTGTTGAACGGTTTGTTTTGGGCGTTTGTGGGCGTGGCCGCTGGGTTTTTGGTGGTGTCTTACCGGGAATTAAACACCTTGAGCGTTCCGTTGGGGGTGGCGTGCGCAGGGGCGGGTGGACTGTTGGGGGTGGCTTGGGTTTTGCCGTCACCTCTTACCCTGGCTTCGTTTTTATGGCCCGTGCAAACTGTGACTTTTTCCGTGGCGTTGGGGGGACTGTTGGGTGTCCCGGCCGGCGCCTTGGCCGTGGGAGCGGTGGGGTTGGGATTGCTGGGCGTGGCCGCCGGCCAATTGGCTCGGGGATCGTCGGTCCCGCTGGCCCGGGCGGCGGTGTCGGGCCTGTTGTGCGCCGAAGGGGCGTTGGCGGGGTATTGGTTTTCCAGTTCTGGCGGGGGAAACCCGTCATTGGTGGTTCCCCTTGTGTTGGCCGCGGGCGGATACGTGGTGGGGCACGGTTGGCGGCCCCGGGCGCGCTGGTTGGCCGACGAAAACGCTGTTCGGTTACGGGAATCGTTGGAATGGGCCGACACCGGCTTTTCGGCGATTTTGTTGGCGTCGGTGATCATGTATTTCGTGGTGCAGGCTTTTAAAATTCCGTCGGGGTCCATGCGGAGCACGCTGTTGGAAGGCGACCACCTGTTCGTTAATAAATTTATTTACGGGTTGCGCGTTCCTTACACCGGCCGGCGGGTGGTGCGGTTTCGTGAGGTTCAACGGGGCGATATCGTGGTGTTCCGGTTTCCAACCGACAACACGTCCAGTTCCCATTACGGAAAAGATTTCATCAAGCGCGCCATCGCTTTGCCCGGGGATACCGTCGAAATACGGGACAAAAAAGTGTTTGTGAACGGAAACGTTTTGACGGAACCGTTCGCCCAGTTTGAAGACGATTATTTAATTCCTCCGGCGGACCTTTTGGCCGAAAAGGATCGGTTTCAAGAACTGTGGGAGACCCGGCGGTTGGACCGCGCGCCCGGCGGCGAAATTGTGCGGGACAATTTCGGGCCGGTGCTGGTTCCACCCCGTAGCTATTTCGTGATGGGCGACAACCGGGACCGATCGTTCGACGGCCGTTTCTGGGGGCCCATGCCCGACACGCACTTGAAGGGGAAAGCGTGGATCCTTTACTGGCCCTTTTCCCGTTGGAAAATCATCCGCTGACCTCTCCGTCTTCCACAGGGCTCTACCTCCACATTCCGTTTTGCGCGGTGAAATGCCGGTTTTGCGATTTTGCCGCTTACCCCGGCCGCCGGGCGGATGTCCCGCGTTATTTGGCGGCGCTCCAGAGGGAAATGCGGTCTATCATGGGCCGGCCCACGCTCGATACCCTCTATGTGGGGGGGGGCACCCCTTCGCTCCTGGACCCGTTGGAGTGGACCAATTTGGTGCAGGCTGTTAACAGTCATTTTGAGCTGGCCAGCGGCGCCGAGGTTACCATGGAATGCAATCCCGACGGAGTTTCACCAGAGAAGTGGGTGGCTTGGTCTGCTTCGGGCGTTAACCGGATCAGTTTGGGCCTTCAAACTGACGAGCCGGGGTTGCTGGCCCTGTTGGGCCGGACCCACACCTGGGACGATTTTGAGAACGCGTTCAAAACTGCCCGCCGGCAAAAAATTCACGCGCTCAATGTGGACCTGATGTTTGGGTTGCCGGGCCAAACCGTGTCCGGGTGGGTTTCGACCCTTCGGCGGGTGGCAGACCTGGGGCCGGACCACATTTCCACCTATGGGTTGCAGGTGGAAGAACACACGTATTTTCATCGATCCGGAGTTCAGGCCGACGACGACCGGCAAGCGGACATGTACGAAACCGCCGCCGACCTGTTGGAATCGGCGGGGTATGTCCATTACGAAATATCGAATTTTGCCAGGCCGGGGTTTGAGTGCCGCCACAATTTGCGTTATTGGCGCAACCAAGACTGTCTGGGCCTGGGCGTTTCGGCGGCGGGTTACGATGGGGCCCGCCGAAAAACAAATACCGACGACCTGACAGCCTACATGACCTCTGTGGAAACCCGCGGCGTGTCCGACCACGAAACTGTGGAGTTATCCCCCGCCCAACGGGAAGGGGAAAACCTGATGTTGGCCCTGCGGCTCAAAGAGGGGGTTGTTCCTACGTCCCGTGGTTTAGCTTTGTACGGGGAAGCCCTTGACCGCCATGTCCGTGGCGGCCTTTTGGTTCGTGATGGCGCACGCTATCGTCCCACCCGAACAGGCTGGCGGCTGTCCAATCGCCTGTTTGTGGACCTGTTGGGGCCCGAATGAATTTGATCTCGGGCTCCTGTGGAGAGGGGAAAAAGTGGTAGTTAGAAAATAACTCATACGTTAAAATTGCATTTTTGTAAAAATGTGGTATGAGTAATTTACAATCCAGAGAAATATTCAATCCGAATTGATCCGCTGGAAAACAGCAAAAGACAGAAAACCGCCACTTAAGCTAAAAGTTTGAAAGTGTTCGCGGAGAAATACCATCCCAAGAAATGCGCAATGCTCGTTAACGTACGACCTCGATTGAAGAGTATGGCAAGGGTGTCACGGTCTTCTTCGTTTAAGTGGCTGAATGTTTTTGGCATGGTCCGCTCACTTTAGCGGATTCCTATGCCCTTTGGCTGTTGCATTAGCTTATTGAACTTGGGGAATGGCGTTTACAAATAGTTTACAAGTTCTTAAGGTGATCTTTCGGGTTGATGACGTATACTTGTGGCATGAACCCCCGTTGGCCACTTGACAAAATCTCCGCATTGGGATTGAGCGTGGCGTTGTTGGCCACGCAGAGCTTGTTTGCCTATCAGCCGGAAAAAAGTTTCTGGGCACAAAGGCGTCAAGCGGTGCGGCGCACACACTCTCCGGTGTTGACTTCTGTTCCCCTAGAAAGGTCGGGAGAGGGCTCGTTGGCCGCTCAATTTCCTTCGCCCCAACTTTTTCGGTCTTCTCTCTCCCCAACCGTAACTCGGTCGGTGCCCAAGAGCTTTACAATGGACCACGCTCAGCTTTTGGCCTCGCTTTCCCCTTCCCATGGAACAGTTCGCAAAGTGTCTCTGGGCTTGAACTCCGCTCCCGCGGGACCGGTCGTCATCCACATTCAAGATGTTCACATGAACGCCGAGGCGCAAGGAAACATTCGCGAGACCTTGGCCGGGCTGTTGAATTCCGGTCAGGTGGGGCTCGTCGCGTTAGAGGGGGCGACGGAGGACATTGTCCTTCAACCCTTTGTGGATTTTCCGAATCGGAAGGCCGTGGAATTAACGGCGAACTATTTGTTGAAAGAAAACAAGATTTCCGGCCCGATTCACGCCGCCATGACCGCCCAGAGGGACATTCCCCGCATTCTGGGCATTGATGATCCTGTTCACTATGCCGCGAACGTTCAGGCCTACAAAAATTCCGCACCGAAACTGGAAGAAACTCGGTTGACAGTAATGAAACAGCAGAAGGAGCTAGATGAACAAAAAAAAGCCGTTTTCTCCCCCGCTCTGCTGACTCTCGATCAAACAGTCACCGATTACCGGAACGATAAAGTTTCCCTGGGCAATTATGTCCTCGCCCTGCAAGAAGCGGTGCATCCGTTAAAAAATTCATCGGATTTTAAAGTTGTCTCCCTTTTCCTAAATGCCTTAAAGATCGAACGCACGCTTGATTTTAAACAGGTGGAAGTGGAGCGGGTACGGCTGATTGACAGACTTACAAGTTCCCTGAACAACCAAGAGATCAAAAGTCTGATGGCCCAAAGTGTTGCCTACCGCACGGGGGAACTTCGGTATGGAGATTTTTATGCCCAATTGAAAGAAACCTGTCAAAAAAAGGGGATCCACCTCGCCGACTTCCCGGCCATGAACGAATACATTCGTTATATCCTGCTGGTCGACGGGATTGATGCGGATCAATTGCTAAACGAAATCGCGTCCCTGGAAAAAAGCGCTTACGGCCAATTGGCCAAAAATCCGGAAGAAAAAGCGTTGGTGGCCCGGTCGCGCCACCTGTGGCTAACGGCGAGGTTGGTTGATTTCTCGTTAATACCACAGGAATGGCAGGAATACAAAGCGGCCGGCACAAAAGACACTTATCTGGCCACCTTTGAATCGTTTTACCAGGAAGCCGAAGCCCGAGACACGGCCATGGCCCAGAACCTGTTATCCGCCCTCAATGGCAAACATTCAAAAACAGGTTCTGTCACCGCCCCCATCGCCGTTCTGGTCACTGGAGGATTTCACGCCGACGGCATTGCCCGGCAACTGACCCGCCAGGGGGTCGCGGTGATCTCCTACGTTCCCAAAATCGAAAAAGTTGACACAACCCAAGGCTCCGCCTATCTCAGTGTTTTCACCCAAGAGAAAACTCCGCTGGAAAAACTGTTCCAAGGGGAAAAACTATTCCTTTCCCCTGACACGGTCACCCCGACAAGGACGATAGCTCCCCCCTTAGTGGCGGGAATGGATGCTTTGACCAGTGAGCGAAATGAATCGTCCATTAAAAAAAAGGAAGCGTTGCTTTCTTTCCTAAAAAAAACAACAGGGGAAGACGTTCAAGTTGAAGTGAGTGAAGTAGGGAGAGATCTCGATGACGGAAGTGTGAATGTCTCAATCAGGCTGGGGGAAAAGAAAACTCAGATTAAAATCAAAACAGGCCCCCATTTTGAAATCCTCGCGGTCGATGGGTTCAGTCCTGCTCCTCCTTCATTGATAGCCCACTGGTTAATGCGGGGCTTTGCCCGTCTTCACACCTGGTTCGGCCCCGCGGCCCATCGTGTTGCCAAGCTTACTGAAGCCATCCCTTTGAGTGGCCTTCCGTTTTGGTCAGCGGCCAATAAGGCTTGGTGGTTAACTTTTCACCCAACAATCAAATCCGTGAGCGATGTAGTCTGGCAGTTGGCATTTCTCGAAGCCGCCGCAACGGCAATGCATCAGGTTCAGCCTAAGGCTTCAAGTTCGTTTCTCAACCCCATCCGAACTATGTTGGCGCAAATAAGGATCCACTCCAGATTTAACGCCATATCGCCAATCATGGCCACCGGCACTGTTAAGGAGGAAATGCATTACATAGGAAAGAGAGCCTATCAGTGGCAAATATTTTTGACCATTGAGAAGAAATTCGATAGCACTGACGTGTACGAGCGGCGTGGCGTCGCGCAAAGTCTTTTAGGATTAGTGACGGCTTTAAATTCAAATAATAATCCAAGTGAATTTATAAAAACGAGAGTCGTCCCTCTCTTTGAAAAAGCACTGGGTGACCCGGACGTGGATGTGCGTCGCGCGGGCTCTCGCGCTCTTGGACTATTGTTGACAAGTTGCGGAGATCAATCGTATCTGAAGGAATTTATCGAAGATTTGTGGAAACCGCTTTTTAATCGAGCGCTTGGAGATCGTGATGAAGACGTTGCTCTCGGCGCAGTGTATTCTCTGAACACCGCGGCAAGAATATTAGGCAAGCGAGTGAAACATCTAGGGGATTCTAACGACGTTTTGAGTCAACTTTTTGAACAAGTTGAGCGAGATCCCAGGGGATCAATTAAGCTCACCGGGTCAATAGGATTAGCCGAGACTGTATCCGAGAGATCGGAGGTCTTGGATCAATTGGAGAAAGAATTGACCCCCATCTATGAAAGTGGAATTGTTGATCCTGATGCAAAGATTCGAAATAGCGTGGCAAATACCCTAGGCGCTTATGCAACGGCTTTGTCTGAAATTTTGGAATCACAATCTAATGCGCGTGAGATTTTTGAAAGGAATTGCTTGAGTCGTTTTTCCATGGCGCTGGCCAGTGATGATTGGGTGGTGCGACGAGGCGCCGCCAATAACCTGGGGGTTTTCGCCATTGCTTACGCCAAGGTGTTGAGCGGGCAAGAAGGTGAGCTTATCATATTAGAAAATACCATGAATGCCTTATTTGAACAAGCGTATCAAAAAGAAACTCACTGGGAAGTGAAAATATCCGCCGCGAATAGCCTTGGGGGGTATGCGACTGCTTTGTTGGCGGGAGACAGCCCAGAAGAGAGAAAGGCATTGGAAAGGAGCTGGAAACCGTTGGTTGAAAAGACCTTAAATAGAGGTCAAAACGGTAACATTCGAATCGCCGGAACAAAATCACTGGAATCGCTTGCCAGCGCCATCGCAAAAAGAGCAGATCGTGAAGAGATCTTTAAAAATATATATCGACCAATGTTCATGAGGTCTGCCGTCGATGGGAATTTGGAAGTCCGCATTGCGGGAGCGAACAGTTTTAAAGGCCTGGTGGTGGGAATGAACCGCGGGACAAAGGACGTTTCATGGCTGACAGAGATTTGTGCACCTTTGCTGGATTACGCACTGAGTTGCAAAACGTTAGGGGTTACGAATGTCATTGCGAACGATATTGGATTATTCACGTTTACCTTGGGGGAATCTCTGGGTTCACAACCAAACGCGGGAGAAATCTTGGAGATTTATTGGTCCCGGTTTTTTTCTATGGCATTGGAAAATGCCGATGAGGACGTTAAGTATGGTGGCGGCAAAAGCATCGGATCGTTTGCTTTGTCTCTTTCGAAAATGTCAGCCAATAACGACGGTTCGGTAAATAAATTAAAAAGCATCTGTCTTCCTCTTTTGGAAGCGGGCTTGAAAAGTGAGAACCTGAAGGTGCGAAGTGGATTTGCGTCGAGTATCGGTTATTTTTCGATCGCGCTAGCGAATGTCTTAGGGGGGCAGGAAGGGGCCCCTTTAGAAGTGCATCGAGTGATCCGGC
Organism: Elusimicrobiota bacterium; assembly: GCA_016715645.1. Lineage (GTDB taxonomy): Bacteria > Elusimicrobiota > Elusimicrobia > FEN-1173 > FEN-1173 > JADKHR01. The sequence goes on from JADJZR010000030.1 coordinate 70,435, forward strand.
CGATCTATGAACAGGTTATGATGGATCCAGATCCCCTTGTGCGGAAGGCCGCCGTGGAGGGATTTGAGCCCGCCATCACTGAGTTGGGTACTCGGATTGGCGGGGGTGAGGTTCTTGAAAGTATCTGGGAACCTATTTACGAGATCGCGTCAATTGATCCGGATGGGGATGTTCGTCGCGAGTCGGCAAATAGTCTCGGGATGGCGGCCAAAGTCCTCTGTTCCGATAAAGGCGCATTCACAGAAGGGGTTGATTCGCTGTGGCCTTTGCTTAAATCCCATTCAATTCAACAACAGGATGATTTTGTTTTTGCCGCAACGGCGGTCCGGTGTGCGAAGATCCTTCTACAATCTGACAAAACTCGGCCACAGTGGCGAGAGGTAATTGAGATAATGAGGTATTTGCGAAATGTTCCTTCCCTGCCTTTGGTTTGTGATGGGGGTTTAACGCGCCTTTGTCTTGAGAGCCTAATGGGAGGAGGAGAACGCTTGGACGAAGGTTTAATCCTGGAGTGTTATCAGTCCTATTTTGAGGTAAATACAATCCCGAAAAGGAACACCGGACCAAAAGATCTTCTCGCTCACATCTTATTTGATTTTGAATTACATCGCCAAGGGTTACCAAATGATTACCCGAAAATATTGCGATCCATTAAACGGTCTCCCTCTTATGGGGAATTGTTACCTCAGGTGGAGAGACTCCTTGATAATTCCGCTCCGTTTGCTGCGGCTGTCAAGGTGTTTTCAGAGAAAGCTCCCTCACCTACTGATTCAAGCTCGGGGCAGTACTGGGGGGCTGTCCGAGAAATCCTTCGGGGGATCGGGAGAGATTGGGATGCTTATCGATTGTTGCGTCAGGAAAAAGCGCTTCACGTTTTTCTGCAGAGATTCGATGCATCAAGCCCTTCGGCGGATGGATTCCACTCGCTAAGCCAATTCGCTCAACGTCAGGCCGCGGAAATAAGGGCTATTATTCCGAGCCAAGTTGCTGGATTGTTTAACCTGCCAATAGTCGAACCGAATTGGATAAACCCAACACCTAAGGAGGTCAACGTTATATTGTATGTGGCCCGGAACGAACAATTCACAAAGGAGAGACATCCCTTATATCAAGCGCTCCGATCCTATTTTCAAGTTCGTCTTTCTGGCGGAACCGTGGACGAAGCTTCGGCGGCCTTTTGGGAAAAAACAAGGCAGATGAATCCGGTTTTACCATCCGATCTCTTGGATGAAAGCGGAACGGGTCTCCGAGGGCCACCTGCTTTGCGCGGTCTCGCGTTCCTGAGAGAGGCACAACTTAGAGATCAACTGTTTTGGAATCACTGGAGGGAAATGGGGAAGAATATTAATGAACTTCAGAGTAAAAATCCCGATAAAAAAGGTGATTTGCTTTATGACGTATCCCGATATCATGAAATTGCCAACACAGATCAGGAAAAACTTTTGTCCGACACTAGTGATTGGTTGGAAACAGTTGGCTCCCCTGATCAAAATAGTCATGTTGCGAGGGCCCGATATCACTTGGAGGAGATCCGAAAACGAAGATTGGAAAGCGGGAGCACTCCCGTAATCGATATTGGCGGTCGCCGTGTTTTTAAGGAGGTTGATGTATCGTTGGAAAAGAACCCATTGGAACAATTGCACCTGGGGTGGTCCCGGCTGGGGGGAAGCTGTTTGGACCTTATGCAAGGATCCTATCAAGAATATGCGGCCGGCTTTCCTCTTTCGCCTTGGGTGGACGTTATTTATGTTCGTGATCCGTCCGCACCCATCAGACCTTTGGCCAGGATCATCGTTGGGGTGGACCTCACAAATAGAACACTCTTTGTTATGAGTCCTATTAAGTCGTCAGATGTTTATGATTTTGTTCCATTAATAGGTGCTTATTTGCAATCCTGGGCTGAAGAGCGGAACCTAGCGATTGTAGCTCCTGAGAAATTAGGGTATGGTCCAGGGTTGGGAAAAAATTTTGTTTATGGTTCTCAGTCTGCTCATCTTCCGGGAAATCGCGTGCCATATTATTCAGACCTTACGTCAATCGTTGGTTCTGGGGGGTGGGCTGGCACAATCCAAGGGGTGGTTAACACAGGCTCGCACCGTAAACCCATAAAACCCAACATCCGTATCGTGACATACGCTCAGCTGGTTCAAGAAATAGATGCGGAAAGCATTACGCGGGGTGTCATCGAAGTGAATCAAACCATTGGTTGGGCGAATAACAACAGCACTATCGTTTCTCGCTTAACTTCTTATAAAAAATCAGTTATTGCTGTCGATCAAGACAATAAAATTTACGGGTATTTGTTGTTAAAAGACGACGGCTATATTCCCTTTATGGCCGTCCATAACGTATTGCGGGGCATGAGCGTTGGAACCCAATTGTTTCTGACAGCAGCGGAGAATGCGAAAGAGGTCGGAATAGAAAAAGTTTCGGTTCATTTTCGGGCCAATCGATCCCAAGCCATTTTTTATGATGCTCTATCCGCCTATTTTGAAAGCGTGGAAAAAAGATCGGCCGGAGAATTTTCAAATGGGGATCCTCAGATGTTTATGAGCTTCTCCCTGGAAACTTTACTTCAGGACAAAGTTCATTCCGTTTTGCTAACACTTTATACGGCAGAACAAGGTCGGGAGAATCCCAATCGAAACCGCAATCGTCCCATGTCATTGCTTGATTCGATTTTTCGGGCAGCTGTTCGGGTTCTGCTTGCGGAAAAAATATTTGGTGTTGCTCGTACCCTGGACAACGTTAGGGTTTGGTGGAACCGTTTGGGTGCATCGATTTCGGAAGGGGCCGTGTTCTCAATGTCTTTTGATTTGGGACAGGGAGTTTTTGGGTGGGTGGTGGCGTTGTTCGCTCCTGCTCATGCGATTGTGGAATTTTTCTTTGACATTTTGCCTCGTGTTGTTCGCAAACAATTGTCTTTGGCGGAAGGGATGGAGATTCTTTCCCGCCGCATGGTTGCTCGAATTTGGTCGGGGATCCTTTTTGCGTTGCCATTTCTGATTCAGGCTGTACTCGGAATTCTGGGTTTGACAATACCATCTTTTATCGATTTTCCGTTTTTGGGGGGTGTGTTTCATGTGGACATGGCTCTTTTGTCTTCCGTCGTGCTTCATGTTTGGAAAAACTGGAGGAGTGGCGTTCAGGTAAAAAATGAGGCCCGGGCAGATGCGGTGAAAGCGGCTGGCCTTATGCGCGGGGGGAAAGAAATGAGTATGGACGATGTGCGGGCGCTCCTTTTGCCGAAAATTGAAACGCCGGCTATTGAACAGTTGTCTCCGGGATTAGCCTTTTCTCGTCAGACCGCTCAACGACTTCGGGAGGATTTTGAATATCGGCATGAGTTTGTCCAGGCTTATCGGAAAGAATTAACTAAAGCCGACCTTCCGTTGCCGTCGTTCGGGGATATTTTCTGGTCGTTCCATCAAGTGTCCACTGTGGGCCCAACAGCCGCACCGGCGGCCAAAGAAGACAATGCGATTCAGGTCATTGAAGAAATTATTTCTGAACGGGATTTGGATAAGGCCAAAGCGCTGATCGATAGATTCAATCGGGCAAACGGGAGCGGGTCAGCGGTCCCTTTCAAACTCCGTCTTATCCCAGCGGATCCCGTTGCGAAGGAAAGTCTGGAGCGGATGGCCCAGGGGAATCCCGATATTGTGCGTTCGGTGGAGCTTGATGCGGTTCGTTTGGAGGAAGATTTTAATAAATGGAGAATGGATTCAGGACTTCAAAATGTTCCTCTGAGGCTTGTGATTAGTGTTTCCGAAGGGGTCGAAAGGGCCTTGGGGACAGTATCGGGAAACTCTTTCTATTCGATCGCCCTTCGGGTGGCCTTGTTCGGGAGCCCCGTGCGCCCTGTCGATATTGAGAATATGCTTCAAATCGCAGAGGCCGTCACGGAGAATGCTTAACCGGGATTCCTACCCAGTTGACCTTCTTTAGTCATAACAGCTCAGGCCCCTCACCCTGCCCTCTCCCAAGTGGAGAGGGAAAATCTTTGTTTTTCTTCTCCTCTTGGGAGAAGGTGGCCCGGAGGCGACGCCGCTAGGTGTCGTCCCCGTTTGTAGGAGGGGAGGCGGATGAGGGGGATGGACGTTCGTATCGTCGGAAAAACGTTTCCCTCACCCTACCCTCTCCCAAGAGGAGAGGGAAAGACACCTGAGTAGTTACCTTTAGTCATAAATAAAACTTAAAACATTTAATTACCAATTATTTTAGAGGCAAAAAAGTTTACTGTTTTGTTACAAGTTCTTACGGGGATCTTCGCGGGGGCTGTGGTATGCTATGGGTATGAAGATAACCGGTTTTCTAAAACAGGTTGGGGCGGGGGGATTGGCGTTTTTTGTTGGGGCTCATTCCGTTTTAGCTAATCAGCCGGAAAAAAATTATTGGGATCAGCGGCGGGCCGAACGGTCGGCGCATCGATCGGGAACGTTGGTTTCCCGGGCGGTTTCACCTAGCTCTCCTGCGCCGTGGGGCGATCGGTTTCCGGCTGTTCAGGTGTTTCGGCCGTCCCTCTCACCTTCTCTGGAACGGTCCGTTCCGAAAAAATTCCTGGAAAAACATCGCGCCTTGTTGAACGCCCTTTCCCCGGTTTATGGGACCGTGCGAAAAGTCACCCTTGCCCCGCGATCTGACATGGACCGTGTGGTGATTCACATCCAAGACGTTCACCACAATGCCGAAGCCCAGTCCAATATCCGGGACTCTGTGGCGGGTTTATTAAAATCCGGGCGCGTGGATGTGGTGGCGTTGGAAGGGTCCACGGAAACCATCCACCTGCAAGCTTTCGTGGATTTTCCCCATCGGCAACCCGTGGAACTGGCCGCGGATTGGTTGTTGAAAGAAAATAAAATTTCCGGGCCCATTCATGCGGCGCTGACGTTTGAGGGACAACTCCCTCGCCTGGTGGGCGTCGACGATGAGAAACATTACACGGCCAACGTTCAGGCGGTGCGCGACTCGGCCCGGCAGTCGGCCGGTGTTCGTCGGACCATCGAAGCCGCGCGACGAGACATGGAAAAAGATAAAAAGTCTGTTTTTTCTCCGGCCTTATCCACCTTGGACAAAACAGTGAACGATTTTCGCGCCGAACGGATTCCGTTGGGATCTTACGTGGAAACCCTGTCAGCGAGCGCGGGGACGGACAAAAAATTTCCATCCGTCGAATTGTTTTTAAGGGCGCTCCAGATGGAGCGTTCGTTGGATTTTAAACAAGTCGAACACGAACGAAAACGGCTGATCGAAAAACTGACCCAAACGCTCACCCCCCACGAAATCGAAACGTTGATGGCGGAAAGCGCGGCCTATCGGTCGGGCGGGCGGTTGTTCGGGGAGTTTTACGCCGGGCTGACCGCCTTGTGCCGCCGTAAGGGCGTGGCCTTGTCCGCGTTCCCCGCCATGGACGAATACGTTCGTTACGTGTTGTTGGCGGACGGGATTCAATCAGAACAGTTGCTCACGGAAATCGGTCTTTTGGAAAAGGCGGCTTACGATGCCGTGGTTCGCACGCCGGAAGAGAGGGCGTTGGTGGATCGGTCCCGGCGGTTGTGGTTGGCGAGTCGGTTGGTGGATTTCGCGCTCACTCCCGCGGAGTGGGAAGAGTGGGGAAAAGGCAAAGGGGAATTTGATCTCGACTCGTTTGAGGCGTTTTACAGGGAAGCCCAGGCCCGGGACAAGGCCATCGCGGTAAATGTGGGCAACGCCCTCGCCGACGCTGACGTCGCTGTGTTGGTGACCGGCGGGTTTCATGCGGAGGGCGTCGCACGTTTGTTGGAACAGCGGGGCGTTTCCGTGATTTCGTTTGTGCCTAAACTTACGAAAGTGGATTTGGCTCAGGGGAGTTCCTACTTGAGCGTTTTTTCCCAGGAAAAGACACCGCTGGAAAAATTGTTCCAGGGGGAAAAATTATTTTTGAGCACCAACCCGATTGCAAAGGAAGTTCACCGGATTCAGTTGCCGGTCGTTGTGGCGTTGTTGGGATTGCTTTTGGCGGCACAAATTGACCCTCAACTTACGTATGCCCTGTTGGGAGGGCTGGGGCAGATTAAAGACGTTGTGGCTGGGGCGGGGGTGGCTCAGGCCCTGTTGGTTGTTGGGGCGGGGGCTTTGGTGTTCCGAGTATTTAACAAAGCGGGAAAGGTTCAAGTGGAGTCTTCTCCCGAACGGCCGGGGTTCGTAACAACATTCAAAATAAAATTTTGGGATCCGGTGCGGGAACAGGTTCTTTATTTTTTCCCGGGGGTGATTCTGGTTCCCTCTCTTCTGACGTTTCTGGTCACAACAACTTTTGGCGGCGGGGTTGTGATGGCCTTGGTGGTTTATTTGGTCTTGGGAGGGGTCGGGGCGGTTGCGGCGGTGGTGGCTTTATTGGAGTTAGAGCATGATGAGGGGTATTCGCAATCAATAAAGGATGGCTTGAAGCGACCCGCATTAATCATCGCAGGTTTGACAGGGGTGGGGTTAGTGGTTTCCATGTTGTCGTTGTCCCCGTCGGCGATGGGTTTGGTCTCTTCCATGGACCAATTTTTTTCTTGGATGCCGGCGGGAGAATGGAAGGCGTTCTTTTTGTCTGCGTTGGCCGGCAACCTGTTGGGGGTGTGGAAACATTTTGCCCACAACGAAAAAACGTTCGGCAATTTCTTGAAATGGCGAAAGGGCGAAAGTTTTGAAGGTCTGTTGCCCTTGTCTGCTACGGCGGCGGGTTCTTCCTTGGTTTCTAAACCGCAGTTTGTATCCTATCCAGTACGTATCCCTGAAAATATGAACAACGATAAAGAGGTATTCTTAAATCAGACTAAAGAATGGTTAAAACGTTTGCCCTCTGGGTCGACTAAGCGATTTCAGCAAGTTTCGTTGTTTGTGGACGTTCTTAAAGAACTTAACCCTCAGTTTTGTGACAACAATCCTGGGTTGATGGATGTTCATTCCTTGACTAACGATCTGGCGCTTCTTAAGTATGTCATCAACTCAGCTCTCTTTTTGCCTCTTCATGCGAGTGCTGAGTTTTCTGATGGTTCTGAATCGGCCTATTTTAATTTCAATCCGGAGAGTTGGAGAGGGGCCCGCTATTTGGGGCAAGAAATTTGGTGGGTGGATTTTGCAAAAAACTCGGACCCTGGGTTAAGTAGGATAGATCATGGATTTGGTCTGATCAGTGCACGTGTTCATTCAAATGTTTCCCTGCACTTCGGAAGATGGATACAAAATGATTTGATCCCCTCAAAGGGTTTTCGTTGGCAATGGGTGGAAAAATTTAAAAAAGACCTTCCTCGACATGAACAAGCGATCGCGATGCTACTCGAAAAGATCATTGTCGAATATCTTAAAGGACATGCTTTTGCTCGCTTATCTCAGGGGCCCAACCGAATGCTTTTTGCACCAACGATTGAAAGCATTGCCAGCGCCATCGTACGGCCTGGCGGGCCCTTATCAAAAATGTCCTTGTCTGCAGAAATGAATATCTCTTCAGAGGCCCAGCTCATCGCCCTGTTGGAGGTTGTGCAAGATCTGAGAAAAAATAACCGAAATGAACTAGCGGTTGTTCTTTTTTATTACTGGTTGGGGCGGCAATTACAATTTGTTTCCAGTTCTCCTGAGACGGCGGTTCCCCTTTTGCTTCAAACTGAAAATATTAACACCATGGATGATCTTCTCAAAAGAATTATCGATAAGCAAACGGCGGCGAAAATACAGGTTGATGCGATTTTGAAATTTCTTCAACAATTACACGATAAAAGCTTTATTCCATATTCTGAGCGGTTCGAGAGAATATATGGAACCTCTCCCCCGCTCGATCAACCTCAATTACTCCCAATCGGGGGACTGCCAGAGGTCGAGCGGGTAGTCCAAACGAAATCCGAGCCCATTGTTTCACGTCAAGAACCCGTTGTCGTCCCGAAAGTTAATCCGGTCTTGCCGACTCCAAGAGGTCCTCTCAGCTCTGTGCAAATTCTTCTCGATGACATCGAACAAAACGGTGCTAGATATTCGCCCTTGAGCGTAATTGTCCGGCTTGCCAAAGCTGAGACGGATTCCGAGCCGGTCAAATTAACAGTTAATTCGCTAATAAATCAGTATCTCCCTTTGGTCTTGAAGGAAATGGAAGATCTTGGGCTCGGTCACCTTGGGGAAAAATCCGAACCGGGGCTGGTGAGTTCCGGCTTAGAAGCTATTTTGAAAGGCATGCAAGGAATTTCGTTGATTAAGTCTGTACCTGTTGAAGAAACGAATCGTGGTTTGGATAGCCTTAGGAAGAAGCTGAGGGGAGTCCTTCTGGGATTTATCAGAGACAATGAAAATCCAGCGCAAAAGCTCCTGGACTATTACCGTGCCCTCGAATTGGAAAAAGACAGCATTGATTTCTTGAGAAAATATATTGAAATTCGAAACCGAGGGACTTTGCCAACAAGTGAGGCCATTGCAGATGGAACGTTTGAGTCCGATAAGGAGAAAGCGGTTAACGTTCGTGAGCGGCTGGTCGGTTTGCTGGGGGATGGGCACTTATTGCCTATTAATGAAGACGTGCAGAAAAATCCCGATTCGGAGTTGTCCGAAGGGGACCTGGCGCCAATATATAAGAAAGGTTATCGGGTTGTTGTCTTCGAAGAACACTTTCAAAAAAATGTGGCCAAGAATAGCCTGCGTAAGAAAGCGATAGTGAATGTGGTCACAACCCTGATTAATCAACAAGAAACTGCTCTGCCGGGGCAGAGCCGTATCGTTAGAGACTCCCGGGATGGTTTGAATCAAAGGGAAATACACATGATTCGATCTTCTGGGCAAATAGTAGTTGTTAAGTTAGTTGGAGAAAAAACCTATGTCGTTCTTTGGGTGGACTCCGAAAATAAAGCTCATGCTCGTAAATCATTTGAAGCCGATAAGGAGTTCGATGGAAGAATCGTTTTACAACACGACAATTTGGCAAATCAACTGGATAAATATGTCGCATTGGGTGCCGACTTTTTTGTGGATGAAACGGCTAATCTCTCGGAACTCTTACTAATCCCCCAAACTGAAGGAGATGGGGGGGGGAAGGCCAATTCCCTGCTCTATCTGCGAACGGGGCGTGTAGGGGTGGGGATCGTGGGGGCTGGGGTGGAAGCGATGTTTCTGCTCCTGAGCGCGTCGATTTTGGGCGGGGTGGGGATGGGGTTTTTCCTTCTTCCCCTGTTTTCGTTGGCGCATGTTTGGATTATTGCTCGGCAAAATCCTGGGATGTCGTTGGCGCAACTAATTCGACAATTTGTTTGGCATTACCTTTTGGCTTTGCCTTATGCGCTCATTGGTGTTTCCGGTGTGCAAGAGATTCTGGGCGGGGAAAACGCCGCCCAACTCTTTGCTGTTGGGTGGCATTTGTTAACCGATATCGTTTTCATGGTTCAGGACCAGATTTCGGCCCGGAAGGCCGCCCGAAATACCATGGATATGTTGTTGCCGCCGGCAGGGCCCTTGCTGATTGAACAGGTGGGGGGAGCCCGGTGGGGCCAGGAAGTGAGGCCCCAGTTATCCCGGCGTGGATTTGCCCGGGCTTATGAAAAGGCTTTGGCTCGGGAGTTATTAATACAACCAAAGGGGTCTTTCCCCACGGGTCCCGCCGGGTTGGTGGGGTGGCTTGAGTCCTCCTTTACCGGGACGCCCGTAACGGAGGAAGGCCAAAGAGTTTATGTTCAAGCTGTCGATAGCCATGACCTGGACGACGTGTTGCGATCGGCGAAGATCGTCCAAGGTTGGGTGGACAGTGGGCTTGACGCGCCCAGGCTTGTGTTGGCCGCAAAAGACGCGGTGGTGTTGGCCAAACTTCGCGCGCTGGCTCGGCCCGGCGTGGTCGATGTCATCGATAAACCAGTTGCGGCCCAGGGCGGGGTCCTCGACGCGGTGCTGTTGTTGGATTCTCTTAACCGATTTCGGATTTCTCCGTCCGCTCGTTTGTCGGTGATGGTCTCTGCGACGATTTCCGTTCCCCCAAGCGCTTTGGATCAACTTAACGACAGCGAATTGGCCCAGCGGTTGCGTGAAGCGTTGATAGCTTTATTAAAGGGCGATCCGATTCGCCATCATGAATTCCGCACGTTCCTGGAAGTCGCTTCCGCGGTGTTGGAAAGCGCGTAACCACTGAGGATTCCACTCGCCCAAAACCTTACAGTGCTTTTCCCTCACCCTGCCCTCTCCCGAGAGGAGAGGGAAAATATTTGATTCCCTTCCCCTCTGGGGTGAGGCGACGCGGTTTGGCGTCGTTCTCGTTTGTAAGAGGGGGGGGGGCCCGGTGAGGGGTTCACTGAGGTTGTGAAAAATCTCTGTCGAGCATGGGGCGTTAACTAAAGATTTGGGGACTCGATGGGGGCTTGATTTCATTTTAAATCCATGGTAATATGACTATGGTCACATTGTGGGAGGTCAACGATGAGCATTACGGCGGCTATGTTTAAGGCGCGGTGTTTGAAGTTGATGGATAATGTTAGGGAGCAGAAGGCTACCTATGTCATTACCAAAAGGGGGCGGCCTGTGGCGAGGCTTGTCCCGATCGAAACCGCCGCCCACGGGCCCGTTTTCGGCCGGATGAAAGGTACGGCCACCATTAAGGGAAATATTGTGGGGCCTCTCCCAGAACGGTGGGACGCCGATGAAGGCTGAAAAAGTTTTTCTGGATACGCATGTTTGGATCTGGTGGGCCACGGGAGACGACCGCTTAAAGGGGACGAGGGCACTTCGGATTTTGGAATCTTCTTCCCCAACCGATCAGGTCCTTTTGTCCATCATTTCAATTTGGGAAGTGGGAATGTTGTGCGCCAAAAATAGGCTTGTCCTGGATCCTACCCCTCACCAATGGGTGGAACGGGCTTTGCTCGAAACGTCCGTGAGAATTGTGCCTTTGTCGGTTCGGTCCGCCCTGGAATCCACAGGCCTTCCGGCCGGTTTTCATGGGGATCCCGCCGATCGGATTCTTGTGGCCACAGCTCATATCGAAGGAGCTCCGTTGGTCACCGCGGACAACCAAATTATTCGTTACTGCGCCCACAACCATATTCCAGTCATCAAAGTTTGACAGCAATGTCGGTCAATGTAACCGTTCAGGTCCCCCGGTGTCCCTGACGACCGGATGAGGGGGCGGGACCTTCGTGTTGTCGGAAAAATATTTCCCTCACCCTGCCCTCGCATCAGCGCCTCTGGCGCCCCAGGGTTTGGTGTGACTCGGGCGCGGGAGCCCGAGAAATGGTTGAAGGCCGTTAGGCCGGAAACCACCCCGATCTCTGTGAGGGGCCTCCCAAGAGGAGAGGGAAAGGCACCTGAACAGATCTAAAACTGGACCAAACTCCCTTCTACCCAGGCCAATAACGTGCCGAAATGATGAGACTCCACTGGATAACTAACACCAAAGTGACAGCCGGAGAATTCCGGCGGGGTTTGACATTGGGTTGGGGGTGTGTTATACTTTTGGCACTCCAGATGTGCGAGTGCTAATTAATGAGAACCTTATCGACCATCGAGCATGAAGAACGGAAGCGGCGGCTTCTACAGGCCGTGATCCATCAATATATTAAAACGGGCAAACCCGTGGGATCGGCTTTTCTGGCGGGGGGGCGGTCGTTGGATTTGTCTCCGGCTACGATTCGCAATGTTATGGGAGAACTGGAACGGGAAGGGTATTTGACCCATCCCCACACGTCGGCCGGGCGTGTGCCCACGGACAAGGCCTACCGCTTTTATGTGGACAGTTTGGTGGACCTGCAACGGTTGGCGATCAAAGAAGAAGAGCGCATTCGCCAAGAACACGAATCGCGGATTCGGGAAATTAATGAGTTGATGTTGTCCACGTCCAAAACTTTGTCGGTGTTGTCGAACTACACGGGGTTTGTGACGGCGCCGGGAGTCGACCAGTCCCGACTGCAACACATGGAACTGATTCCGTTGGACGCGCACCGTTTGTTGGCTGTGATGGTCAGCGACACTGGCGTGGTGAAACACCGCCAGGTGGTGTTCGAGGGGCCTTATCCGCGGGAATTGTTGGAACCCTTGGAACAGACATTGAACCAACGTCTTCGGGGCCAACCTTTCACGCGGGTTCGGGAAACGTTGTTGGATCACATTGAGGCGATTCATCAACGGCAAATGGATATGTTGGAATTTGCCCGGCACGTGACCGAAGAAGCGTTTGCGCCGGGAGAGAGCGCCGACATCTATGTGGAAGGCGCGGGAAATATTTTGTCGTTGCCGGAGTTTAGCGGGCCCGACGATTTGCGCCAGCTGGTCCATGTCCTGGACGAAAAGCGCGCCCTCGGCGATTTGATTCGCGAAGAGTGGGGTGTGCAAGGGTCCGGGGCGCGGTTTCCGGCGGTGCGGGTGAGCATTGGCTCGGAGAACCGGTCCCCCGACATGAAAAACGTCAGTTTGATATCGTCCTGTTACACCCTGGGCGATCGGCAGGTGGGCGTGTTGGGTATCATCGGGCCCAAGCGGATGGAATATTCCCGCATGATGAACCTGGTCAACCAAATGGCCCAGGCCGTGACCACCGCCCTCAATCGGATGGTGGGAGGTCCCCATGAGTGAGCTGGATCCGGCCGCGATGAGCGACCAGGACGTTTCGGCAGTGGAGCTAAAAACGGCGGAGTTGGACATCTTGCGCCAGTCGTTGGACGAAGCCAAACGCAAATCCGAGGAGTACTACGACCAACTGCTTCGGCTGAAAGCTGAATTTGAAAATTTTCGCAAACGGTCCGAACGGGAAAAGGCCGACGCGCGTCGGTGGGGTAAAGAAGAAATTGTGTTGAGGTTGGTCTCCTTAATGGACGTGATGGAACAGGCGGAGCGGGCGGCCCACCAGGCGCCGGATTTGAAAGCGGTGGTGTTTGGGTTGGACATGCTTTACGGCGAGTTTAAGCGGTTGTTGAAAGAAGAAGGTTTGGAAGAAGTGTCGGCGGCCGTGGGCGACGTTTACAATCACGCGGTTCAAGAAGCCGTTGAAACTGTGGAAGACGATGGGACCGACGGTGAAATTCGGTCGGTTCTCCAGAAAGGGTACACGTTTCAAGGGCTGTTGTTTCGCCCGGCGCGGGTGAAAATTTCAAAGAAAAAAGGAACAGGGGCCGCTGGGCCGTTGGAGAAATATTCCGACGACGCTCCGGCCATCTAAGCAACAAGGAGGAACCACCATGGGTAAAATTATTGGCATTGATCTGGGCACATCAAACTCCGCCGCGGCGGTGATGGAAGGCGGAAAACCCGTCATTATTCCGTCGGCGGAAGGCACCACGCTGGGCGGCAAAGCGTTTCCCAGCTACGTGGCGTTCACCAAAGACGAACAGCTGTTGGTGGGCGAACCCGCTCGTCGGCAGGCGGTGTCCAACACGGAAGGCACCGTCTACGCTTTCAAACGGAAAATGGGCCAGGAATTCAACTATTCCATTCACGGCAAAAATTACACGCCCCAACAGTTGTCGGCGTTTATTCTTCAGAAAATTAAACGCGACGCGGAAGCTTATTTGGGCGACAAGGTGGAAAAGGCCGTCATCACCGTGCCCGCCTATTTCAACGACAACCAGCGCCAGGCCACCAAAGACGCCGGGAAAATTGCCGGGTTGGAAGTGGTGCGGTTGGTCAACGAGCCCACGGCCGCGTCCTTGGCCTATGGATTAGACAAGTCGGGCCAGGCCCAGAAAATTTTGGTGTTTGATCTGGGCGGCGGGACGTTGGACGTGACCATCATGGATATGGGATCCATCGAAAAAGAGGCCACGTTCCAGGTGTTGTCCACGAGCGGCGATACCCAGTTGGGCGGCACCGATATGGACAACGTGCTCATCGACTTTATCGCCGAAGAGTTTCGTAAAGAAAACGGCATCGACTTGCGCAAAGACAAAATGGCCATGCAACGGTTTAAAGAAGCCGCCGAGAAAGCCAAAATTGAGCTGTCCACCGTGCTGGAGACCGACATCAACTTGCCCTTCATCACGGCGGACGCGTCCGGGCCGAAACATTTGCAAATGAAACTGACCCGCTCGAAATTGGAATCGCTGGTGCAACCCATCATTGATCGATGCAAACAACCCTTGGAACAGGCGTTGAAAGACGCCGGTCTTTCGGCTGAGCAGGTCACGAAAGTGATCATGGTGGGCGGCCCCACGCGGATGCCCATTGTGCAGAAGTTTGTGGAAAGTTACATCGGCCGCAAAATCGAGGGTGGTGTCAATCCCATGGAATGCGTGGCCCTGGGCGCGGCCATTCAAGCCGGGGTGTTGGGCGGCGAAGTCAAAGATGTCCTGTTGTTGGACGTCACCCCCTTGTCGTTGGGGTTGGAAACCCTCGGCGGCGTCATGACCAAACTGATTGAACGCAACACCACGATCCCCATGAAAAAGTCCCAAACGTTCTCGACGGCGGCCGATAACCAGCCGGCGGTGACGATCCATGTCCTGCAAGGCGAACGGCCCTTGGCGAAAGACAACACCTCCTTGGGGCATTTTGACCTGGACGGCATTCCCCCGGCTCCCCGGGGTGTGCCTCAAGTGGAAGTGACCTTTGACATCGACGCGAACGGCATCCTCAACGTGCGGGCTGTGGACATGGGCACGAAAAAAGAGCAACACATCACCATCCACGCGAAGAGCAAACTGTCCAAAGATGAAGTGGAAAAGTTTGTCAAAGAGGCTGAGAAGTTTGCCGAGGAAGACAAAAAGAAAGCCCAGGAAATTGAGACCAAAAACGAGGCCGACGCCGTTGTTTACTCGACGGAAAAGGCCCTTAAAGACCACGGCGATAAGGTGGGTCAAGACGAGCGCATGGCCATCGAACGGGCCTTGACCGACGCCAAAGAGGCCTTGAAAGGCACGGACCTGGACAAAATTAAGAAAACCAAAGAAGACCTGTTGAATGCCTCGCACAAGTTGGCCGAAGAGGTGTACAAGGCCGCTTCCGCTAAGGCTCAGCCCGGTGGGGAAACGTCCGGCGCCGCGGGTTCCGCGGGCGGAAGTTCCAACGGGAAAGACAACGTGGTTGACGCGGAAGTGGTTGACGAGAATAATAAGCCGTCCTAACGAATGGCCAAGCGCGATTACTACGAGGTCTTGGGGGTTTCGAAAACCGCCACCGCCGATGAGCTCAAACAGGCTTATCGGAAGTTGGCGCTTCAACACCATCCCGACCGCAACCCGGGGAACAAGGCTTCGGAAGAAAAGTTTAAGGAAATAAACGAAGCCTACGAGACCTTGTCCACCCCCGAAAAACGGCGGATGTACGATCAGTTCGGCCACGCCGGCGCCGCGGGGGCCGGCGGCGCGGGGCCCGGCGGGTTTCAGGGGTTTGAGGGCGGCGACGTGGGGGACATTTTTTCCAGCGTGTTCGGGGAAATGTTCGGGGCTGGCCGCGGTCGCGGTGGGCCCCGCAAGGGCGCCGATCTTCAGGCCGAACAAACCGTGTCGTTGTCTGAAGCCTTCACCGGCACGCAGACCACGTTGCGGGTCTCGCACCAGACGTCTTGCGACACCTGCAGTGGGACCGGCGCTAAACCGGGAACGTCGGTGAAAACCTGTTCCGATTGCCGTGGGTCGGGCCAGGTTCGGGCCACACGGGGGTTTTTTACCATGGCCCAAACGTGTCCCCGTTGTCGAGGGGCGGGCAAGACCGTGGACAGCCCCTGCTCCGACTGCCGCGGTCAGGGCCATGTGCGAAAAACGGAGAGTATTACCGTGCGCATCCCTCCTGGCGTGGAAGAGGGAACCGCTTTGCGGGTCTCCGGAGCCGGTGAGGCCGGCGATCACGGGGCCCCGTCGGGTGACCTCTATGTGGTCATTCGAATCGAGGATGACCCTCGGTTTGAACGCGACGGCGCCAATTTATTGACGCAGGGGCACGTGTCTATCCCCTTGGCCGCTTTGGGCGGCGAGGTGGACATCGCCACGGTTCAAAAAACAGTCCGCATCCATATCCCGGCTGGAACACAGTCGGGCACTTTGTTGAGGGTGCGCGGGGAGGGAATGCCCTCGCTTCACGGCGGCGGGCGGGGCGATTTGTTGGTTCGTGTGATCGTCGACGTGCCCACCAAGCTCACCAAAGATCAACGCCGACTTATGGCTGAACTGGCCCAATCGATGGGTGAAACAGGACTCAATTTCGAAGAAGGGTTTCTTAAAAAGGCTTTCGGGAAGTAATGCCCCACTTTTTTGTTGATCCACGCAACGTCACGAACGGTCGGTTTGTTTTGGCGCCGGACGAGTCCGCCCACGTGGCGCGGGTGTTGCGCAAAAAATCCGGCGATCGGGTTCACTTGTTCGACGGGGTGGACCGGTCGTATGACGGCGTTTTGGATGAGGTGGCGCCCGGGCGGGTCACCGGGCGTATCGTGGATCAGCGTTCTTCCCCGCCAGCGGGGGGGCCCTTTGTTCGGTTGGTTCAGGCGATCCCCAAAGGGGACACGTTTGAATGGATTCTTGAAAAAGCCACCGAGTTGGGGGTGGGCGAAGTGGTGGCCTTTCATGCCCGTCGAAATGTGGCCCGGGTGAGTCCCGATCGGGCGGCGGCCAAAAAGGTCCGCTGGGAAAAAATTGTTCGCGCTGCGTCGGCCCAATGCGGGCGGCCGGATGTGCCGACGGTGTCGGGGCCCCTGGAGTTTGACGAGATGGTGGAGCGATTGGATCCGTCTCAGCCCTCCTTTTTGGCTTGGGAGGGGGAAGAGGCGGTATCCTTGAAATCCGTTTTGGGGGGTCGTCTGGCGGCGCATCCTTCGCTCGGGACGGGTGCGGACGGAAAATCAAGTGAACGGCCAGGGCCGGACCCATCAACCGCCGCCCGGGAGGAGAGCCGGATGATTGTCACCATGATTGTCGGACCAGAAGGGGGGTTTACTCCGGACGAAGTGGGCCGCGCTCGCGCGCGGGGGGTTGTGCCGGTGTCGTTGGGATCTCGAATTTTACGAACAGAAACCGCCGGACTTTTTGTTGTCGGCGCGGTCCTTTATGAATCCCTTGGTTAACGAGACACTTTCTAAATCGGGTCGCCGGTCCTGGAGCTGGATTGCCGGGACGTCGGCCTTGGTTTCCTTGGTTTTTGTGGCGGCGGGATCTTTTGTCACTTTGTCGGCAACGGGGGTTTTGGTGGGGCTGTTCGCCGCGGGGATCGTTGCGGGCGCGGTGTCGTCTCGACAGGCGTGGTTGTCGGGAATCATCGTGGGGCTTCCGGTCGGGTTGGCTCAGTTAACACGCCACGCCTTGGTTGAATACGCCACGTTGTGGTCGGCCTGGACCCAGGCGGACTATTGGATCGTTGTTTTGCCGGTGGCGTTTGTTTCGACCGGCGTGGCCATTTTGGGCGGGCTCAGCGGGGCGTATGCGCTGGGAGAGCGGTTTCGGCCTCGGTGAACATTTTTTTTCAAACCTTTGGTTGTAAAACCAACCAGTACGATACCGAACTGTTGCGCGCGCGCCTGGAGTCGGGCGGCGGTGTCGCGACCGACGACTACCGCCGGGCCGACCTGTGCGTGGTTAACTCCTGTTCCGTGACGGCCAAGGCCGAACAAGAGTGTCGGCAGTTCGTGCGCCGGTTATTAAGAGAAAACGATACCGCCCGGATTGTGGTGACCGGGTGTTACCCCAGCCACGCGCCGAAAGAACTGTCGGATCTCTCTCCGCGCGTGGAAGTCTACTCCAATAAAGACAAAGAAAATTTGCCCGCTTGTTTGGGGTTTGAAGTGGCGCCCGACGTGTGGGGGTTGTCTCGGTTCGCTCATCGCGCGCGGGCGTTCGTCAAAATTCAAGACGGGTGCAAGGCCCCTTGCCGCTACTGCATTATTCCCCAAACACGCCCCGACTATTGGAGCAAACCCGTCGATCATGTCCTCAACGAAGTGCGGGACCTGGTGGACAGCGGACATGGCGAAATCGTTTTGACCGGGATTCGGTTGGGCCTCTACCGAGGCGCCACACCGACGGGCAAAAAGTGCGACCTGACCGCCCTGTTGGAAAAATTGGTCGCGCTCGCCGGATCGTTTCGGGTTCGGCTTTCTTCCTTGGAAGTCACGGAAGTGCCCGACAAACTGGCCCAACTGGCGGCTGATACCGATAAAATCTGCGCCCATTTTCATATTCCGCTTCAATCGGCCGACGACGAGGTGTTGGCGTCCATGGGCCGTTGGTACCGGTTCGATGATTATAAAGACCGTGTCGAAACTCTGCGCCGTCATTTGCCCGACGTGGCTGTGACCGCCGATGTCCTGACGGGGTTTCCAACAGAATCCGACGCGGCCTTTGAAAATACTTATCGGCGCATCGAGGCGTTGGGGTTGGCGGGCCTTCATGCGTTTCCCTATTCGACCCGGCCAGGCACCGTGTCGGCGGACCTGCACCCGTTGGATCGGTCCGTTTTGCAGGTTCGGACACGGCGGCTGATTGGACTTTCCGATCATCTGAAAGCTCGGTTTCGCGGGCGGTTCGTTGGGTCCCGTCGGGTGGCCTTGGCGGAAGGAAACGGCGAGGGCTGGACAGACAACTATTTGCGCGTGGCTGTGCCAGGTTCTGTCCCGGCAGGAGAACTGGTTGGCGTGTCGGTTTTATAATTATATAGTTTGAGGTGTCCCCTGTTCATTTGTCTTTAGGGAAAGTATAATTCCGCGGTGACTGAGTGTTTGTTTTGTCGGATTGTCCGGAAAGAAGTTCCTTGTCGGATGGTGTTTGAGGACGAGGGCGTTTTGGCTTTTCATGATATTCTGCCTCACGCGCCGGTCCATGTGTTGGTGGTCCCTAAAAAACATGTGGTTCGGTTGTCCGACCTGGAGTCGACCAAGGGAGATTTGTTGGCGCGGGTTCAGGATACCGTGCGGCGGTTGGCGGACCATTTTTCCGTCAATGAGTCGGGGTTTCGGTGGGTCGCCAACAACGGGCCCGACGCGGGCCAGGCTGTGGGCCATTTGCACTTTCACTTTTTAGCGGGTCGTCGTTTCTCCTGGCCCCCCGGCTAGGGGGGGGCGTTCGCCCCTTTTTTCACACGGCTTGTTTGCTTGGGTGGGGATGAAAAAAATCTGTATGGGGTGGGGTATAGTAGGGTGGGGGGGGGGTGGAATTGGTGGGGAGTGGTGGTGACAGTCGGGTTGTGAATATTTTCGATTTGGTTTATGTATTGGGTTTTTGAGTTCCTTTTTGCCGGCTCGGTTGGCCGGTGGAGGGTTTTTTGCTTTTATTTTTCACCCGGAAGGCGGTGTTTTAATCCATGGTTTTCGTAAAAGTGCGTGATGGGGAGTCCATCGAAGAAGCTCTGCGCCGGTTTAAGCGCGAGTGCGAACGCAACGGCATTATGCAGGAAATTAAACGGCGGGAATACTACGAACCGCCTTCCGTGAAACGTAAACGCAAACAGGCTGAGTCGCGCCGAAAATTGCGTCGGCGTATGGCGCGGGCGAACCGAGGATAACTCGGTTTTAAGGAGCGGAGCCGGTGGGCGTTTCTCGCGATACGTTGGAACGTGTCAAGCTGGCGTTGGACCCGTTGTCCATCGTTCGCGATGCCGTGCCCTCCCTCAAGCAGTCGGGCGCGCGCTGGAAGGGCAACTGCCCGTTTCATAACGAGAAAACCCCTTCGTTCTTTTTTCAGCCCGATAAGGGACTGTGGCATTGTTTCGGCGCGTGTCAAGAGGGCGGCGATATCCTCAAGTTTGTTATGAAGTTGGAGGGGTTGTCGTTTCCTGAAGCCCTGCGTGAGTTGGCCCATCGGGCGGGAATCCCGCTGGAATGGGACAAGGTGGACGACGCATCCAGCCGGCGCGCCAAAGAACGTGACCAGCTCTTAACTCTTCTGGACGAGGCTTGCGGGTTTTATCGGGACGCTCTTCGCCGCTCCGCCGACGCAGAGCCCGCTCGGCGGCATTTGGCCCAGCGGGGGATTCGTCCGGAAACCGTCGATCGGTTTCAGTTGGGGTTTGCTCCCCGTCGGGATAGTTTTTTGGACGCGGCCCTTAAAAAAGGCGTCGCCATCGAGATCCTTCTCAAGGCCGGGCTGGCCGCCCGGTCAGACCGGACCGGGCGTTACCAGGATCCGCTGGGTGGGCGGCTGATTTTTCCGATTCGCGATCCCTACGGACAGCCGGTGGCTTTCGGCGGGCGCGTTTTGGACGATGAGGCGGGGCCTAAATACATCAATTCGGCGGATACGCCTGTTTACACTAAGGGCCGTCAGCTCTACGGCCTCTATGACGGACGTGCGGAATTGCGGGCGCGCGGGCAAGCCGTGATCGTCGAAGGATACATGGATGTGGTCGGCCTTCATCAGGCCGGGGCCGCCACCGCCGTCGCGCCTTTGGGCACGGCATTGACCGCGGAGCAGGCTCGGTTGTTGCGACGCTATGTTCAAGAAGCTGTGTTGCTCTTTGACCCCGATGCCGCCGGCCAAAACGCCAGTTGGCGCAGTGCCGCGGTGTTTTTAAAAGAAGATCTGTTTGTCCGGGTGGCCCAGGTTCCCGGGGGAAAAGATCCCGACGAGTTTGTGTTGGCTCACGGGGTCGAAGGGTTGTCGCGCTTGTTGGCGGGCGCGCACGATGTGGTGGATTATTGGTTGGATACGTTGGCACCGTCGTTGGAAGGGTTCAGCGATCTGCACGGACGGCTTCGTCGGGCGGAAGAACTGATTCGGTTCATCGCGGCCGTGCCCAACGAGTTGTTGCGCGACGAGTGGGTGCGTCGCGCCGCCGGTCGGCTGTCGTTGGACCCCGATGCCCTGCGGCGGGAAATGGCGCGCCAGGGCGGCGCCTCGGCGGATCGGTCACCGCCTAAACCCGAGCCCGTGTCCCCACGCCCCTCCGGACACGGCGTGCGTACCGCCGAAGAAGAAGTGTTGCAGATTTTGGCCGCGGAAGCGGCGCCCTGGGATCAGTCAGATGCGTTTGATCGGCTGTTTTCCGATACACGGTGTTTGGCGGTGTTTCGTCACTGGCGCGAACAATGGAAGGCCCGGGGAACGGTGGATCCGGCGTCGGCGGTGGAAGCCCTCGGAACGGCCGATGCGCCCTGGCTGACCGCTCTTTTGTTGGAAGGAAAAACGTTTCCTGATTCCGCCGAGGCTTTGGCTCGGCACGTCAAGAGTTTGGAAGTGTCTTCTTTGGGCCGCGAACGCGCGGCGTTGCAGAAAGATGTTTTGGATATGCTGGAAGGTCGTCGGGATCGCGACGACGCTAAAATTTTGCGGTATCAAAACTTGACCCGCCTCCTTCGGGCGTCTTCGCCCACGGGCGCGGGTCCAACGGACCGGTGATATGACCCTGGATCGGCGCGAACAACTCAACCATCAAGAATTGGTGCGTGGCTTAATCGAACATGGCAAAGAAGCGGGTTTCCTTACCTACGAGGAAATCAGTCAGAAGCTCCCCGAAACCAACTTCACAACCGAAGAGCTCGATACCTTGTTTGGGAAACTCGAGGAAATGGGTATCGACGTGGTGGAACGCGGCGAGGAAACTCGGTCGCGTTCAGATAGCCACGAGGAGATGGGTGTCCCGGATTTGGAGCTCGACACCCAAAACTCGATCCGCATGTATTTGTCCGAAATGGGCAAGGTCCCTTTGCTCACGCGTGAACAGGAAGTGACCTTGGCGCGCAATATCAAAGAAAATGAGAAAGTGTTGAAACTGGTCGTTTTGGAATCCCCCATCACCCATCGCGAAGTTCAAAATTGGGAACAGTTGCTCGAAGCCGACGAAATGACCCCCAAAGAACTGATGCCCCGCGGTCGGCGGACAGCGTCCGAATTGTCGGGCATGCGCCGTCGTGTGAAGGCCGTGGTTCAATACATCATTCAGGCCGAGCTTCGTATCGATAAAATTAAGTTGAAACTGGAAGCCAATCCGCCCGCCGATAAGACCGAAGAAGCCAAAGCCGCGATCGCTCGCGAACGCCAGGAAATCGTGGAGCGCATCATCAGCTTGAACTTGAACCAGGAAAAAATTCGCCGGCTCGTCAATAAAATTAAAAGCGTCGGGGCCAAGGTTCGGGAATTTGAAGACGAAATTCAGCGTTATGAAAAACGTTTTAAACTGCCGTACGCCGAGCTCAAAAAGCTGTTTCAAAAAACCGTCTCCAAACAAATGCCCCCCGCTCAGTTCCAGCGTCTCACGGGATACACGCCCAGTGGCATCGAAAGTTCCATGCAAAACATTGAAGCCATTCAATTGCGCCTTCAGCGCATGGCGCGCATGTTGCCCATTTCCGCCCAGGAATTGTTGGCCTTGGATGCGCGCATTCGCCAGTTGGAAGAGGCCATCCTTGTCGATAAACTTCAGCTCATCAAAGCCAACCTTCGGCTCGTGGTATCCATCGCTAAAAAACACGTGGGCTCTAATTTGGAATTGTCCGACTTGATCCAAGAAGGCGGGTTGGGCCTCATTAAGGCCGTTGAGAAATTTGAATGGCGGCGGGGATTTAAGTTTTCCACCTACGCCACCTGGTGGATTCGGCAAAGCATCAACCGCGCCATCGCCGACCAAGCCCGCACGATTCGAATTCCGGTGCACATGAAAGAAGTGATTTCCAAACTGACCAAAGTCAGCCGCAAGTTTCGCCAAGAAAACGGACGCGATCCCACCGTGGAGGAATACGGCAAGGCGTTGCGGTTGTCGTCGGATAAGGTTCGGCAAATATTGAAAATTATGCAGGAACCGATTTCGTTGACCACCCCGGTGGGCGAGGAAGAAGATTCGGTCCTCGAGGATTTTCTCGAGGATAAGGGAGATATTTCTCCGGCTCATTCCGCCAACGATTCCCTTCGCCAGCAAGAAGTGGAAAAGGCCTTGGCGAGTTTGAGCGACCGGGAAGCGGAAATCATCAAGCTGAGATTCGGTATCGGCACGGGGTATCCTCGCACCTTGGAAGAGTTGGGCCGCATCTTCAACGTGACTCGGGAACGGGTTCGCCAAATTGAAGCGAAAGCCATTCGTAAACTGCGCCACCCCAGCCGTAGCCGCCTCCTGCGCGAATACGTCGAGTAGGTCCCTCGGGGCGGGCCCTATAAAGGCTTGTCACGCAGTTGACTCATTGTCCGAGGAGTCCAAACGGGCCCTTAGCTCAACGGTTAGAGCGCCCCGCTCATAACGGGGTGACGGTGGTTCAACTCCACCAGGGCTCATTCGTTTTCCCCCCGAAATGATATAATGAACAAACCGTCCCGCCCGTGGGCGGTTAGCTCAGCGGTGGAGCGTTCGCCTCACACGCGAAAGGACATAGGTTCAATCCCTATACCGCCCACGGACCGGACGGATCCTCCGTCTCGAAAGGACACGCGTGAACGACGTCATCGCCGGTTTGGTTCGTCTCCAAGAAATGGACAAAGCACTCGACGCTTTGCGCCAGCAAGTCAATCGGGTCTCTCCGCGCCGGGCCGATATCGCTGTTCGCCGAGCCGCCGCGCTGGCGGCTCAGGAACAAGCCAAGAAAGCCCTAGTGGACGCTCAACTGAGTCGAAAAAATAAAGAATTGGAAATTGATGCCAAAGACGGCGCGGTTCGAAAACACACGCTGGAACTTAACGGTGTGAAGTCGAACGACGCCTATCGCGCGCTCCAATCTGAAATCGACGCCGCTAAGAAAGAAAAGATTTTTTTGGAGGATCAGGTGCTGGTCCTCATGGAACAAATTGAATCCCTGCAAAAGGCCGCCAAGGCAGGGGAACTAGAGGCCCAAAAAGTCAAAACCGACCTGGACGGCCAAGATAAGGCCTTGGACGCCGAAGAGGCCGAAGCAAAATCTCTCGTGGAAACGAAAAAAACGGAACGGGACGCTTTTTTTTCCGGTCTACCCACCGAGGCGCGCTCTCGTTACGAGGCCATTCAACGGGGCCGGCCGGGATTTGCGGCGGTTGTCCCCATTAATAATTTGGTGTGCGGCGGTTGCCGAACCGCCATTACCCCCAATTTGCTGAACCAGGTCATGAAAGAAAAAGAGATTATTACCTGCGAAGGGTGTTCGCGAATCCTTTATATCGTGGCAAAACCCGTCGCTCCCGTGGCGTCCCTTGACTCGGTTTCTCCTTCAACCGGCCCGGCCGTCGTGTCCGAGGCAAAAGCCCCTGCGCAATAAGGGGCTCTCTTTAACGGATTTGTTCAAACAACGCACTAACTTATTCCCTTAACCTGACGATTCGTTTGACGGAACATATCCGTCTGAGAGGGTTCAAAAATATTGGTCCAATTACTGTCAACAGCAACCCCGTTGCAGCCGGGGAATCCAGGGCAACCTCAATGATCTCAACCTCTGTTTGGACGGCTTATTGCGATGGCGCTTCGCGGGGAAATCCTGGTCCTTCGTCATACGGCTTGGTGTTGTGCGATCCGACGGGAACCGTTGCGGGCGAAATCAGCGAAAGCATTGGAATCAACACCAACCAAGTCGCTGAATACGAAGCCCTTATTCGCGCGTTGGCGGAACTGGCGGATCGTGGCGCACAGCATGTTGAAATTTTTACTGATTCCCAATTTGTCGTTTATCAAGTCACGGGCATCTATCGGGCTAAAGACGCCCGAATGAAATTGTTGTTGGCGAGGGTGAAAGAACACGAATCCCGGTTTAAGACTGTGAAACTCGTGCATATCGCTCGCTCGAGTCACGAGCACAACCGCCGGGCCGACGCGTTGGCTAACCAGGCGTTGGATCGGGCCAGAAAATAGATTGGGGGGGTCGGCGGACCGCCGCGACGAAAAGGGTCGCGGAGGAAAGTCCGAGCTCCACAGGGCAGGGCGCTTCCTAACGGAAAGGCGGGGGTCGACGTTTCCCCCGACGGAAAGTGCCACAGAAAATACACCGCCGAACGGCGCCTAGGAGCCTGTCCAACATAAGACCTCGAGAGAAAATTTGGATGTCGAGCCGAAGCCGAAAAATGACATCGTGTCTTGAAGATACGGAGGGATTTTTTGGCAAATAGTGCCCTG
Source organism: Elusimicrobiota bacterium (assembly GCA_016715645.1). GTDB lineage: Bacteria > Elusimicrobiota > Elusimicrobia > FEN-1173 > FEN-1173 > JADKHR01. Next base: position 95,332 of record JADJZR010000030.1, read on the forward strand.
TGTCGGTGGCACACCTTCGGCACGGGCCGAACGGGCCCCAGTAACCGGATGGTTCGACCGACAGCCGAGTTTGTAGCCGAAAAGCTTATGTTGGACAGGCTCCTGGGCGCGCGTGGTAAGGTTGAAAACGGGAGGTAAGAGCTCCCGGCGGCCCGTCGAGAGACGGGGCGCGGCAAACCCCGCCCGGAGAAAGGCAAACGCGGGAGATCTTCCAACGAAGGGGACTGGCTCGGTCCTGACGCCTGTTCGCGTCGTTTCCCCGGTCGCCGCTTGAGCCAGTTCGCAAGAACCGGCCCAGAGAAATGGTCCGTCAGCCGAACCGAAGGTAACTTTGGGTCGGTGGACAGAACTCGGTGTACAGGCCGCCCTAAACGTCCGCCGCTGGTCCTCACCCGACCAGCGGCCTTTTTTATGCCCCGCATGAAACACGACCCGGAGGTTTAAGGGCTTGCGCAGAAATAACTTAAACACCTTGCCGGTCGATTTTGGCCTGCGCCTTTGCACCGCTTGGCTTACAGACCACACGGTAGGCTCGCCTCGCGCCGCTTCGGCTCGGCTCAAAATCCGACCGCGTGAGCGGAAGTGTCGCGTAGGAGCGGCCACTCGGCCCAATAGACCGTTTATTTATTTAGTTCCTGCTCTTAAAAGACCTGTTCCTTCGTCGGTGATCATGCCGGACACCATTCCTTCCTCGCTCGAATTGCACGCCTTTTCGTCAAAAATCTGAAGTTTCCGCGCACTTTTCGCTTGACAGCGCCTTTTTTTATGCGTATTATAGTGCCTGTAGTAACTATATTACACCTGGAGGCCTCATGCCCGACCCTCTCTCGTCCCTGATCCAGAAACTCCCGCCCTGGTCCGCCATCATTCGCGGCACCCTAATGCGGTATCGACTTCCCTGCCAGCGCCCCGCCTGCCCCCGTTGCCGCCCCGGCGGCCTTAAGCATGGCCCCTACTGGTATCTCTCCGTTAAACTGAACGGAAAAACACGCATGCGCAAACTTCAAGACCACCACGTTCCTGCCGTCCGCCAGGCCATCCGCCATTACCATCGCTGGAAAAAACTTTCCGTCCGCATCTTCGAACTCAACACCCAGGCCCTTCTGGCCAAAGGACAATAGCCATGTTCGTCAAATCCGATTCCCAGTCTTCCCTCGCCGATATTCCCTTCAATGACTTCATCTATGACCAAAAACATCCCCTCCTCCGCCTCTCCCGCGCCATCCGCTGGAATTCCCTCATTGAGGTGCGGATTCCACGCAAATTGACCCACCTGTCCACGCGAAACTGACCCACCCTTTACCCCTCCGGAAGAACGCGCTTTCCGGAGCGAAGCGACGATGGTTTTGTTTCCTGACAAGTATAGCTTGGTTTTTGGGTTTCGGCGCGCCCCCCCCGGCGCCGGTTTTTTATTTTGGGTAATCAGGACTTCTTTTTATCGTCGGATGTTCGCAAGGAATCCCCGCGCATCTCGATTTTAAAGGCATTGTGGAAGAGCCTGTCGCAGAGGGCGTCGGCGATGGTGGGTTCGCCCATGGCGGCGTGCCAGTTTTTAGCTGGGAGTTGACTTGTGATGACGGTGGCGGCCCGACCGTGGCGGTCCTCGACGATTTCAGGGAGTCGGCGCGCTCCTGATCGGCGAAGGGGGTGAGAAGGATGTCGTCGATGATCAGGAGCTGGGCCTTGGCAAGCTTGGCGAGGAGCTTGAGACGGGAACCGTCGGCGCGTGACTGTTGGAGCTCCTCGAAGAGCCGGGGGGCGCGGAAGGAAAGAACGGAGAATCCCTGGCGGGCAGCGAAGTTGCCGAGGGCGCAGGCGAGCCAGGACTTGCCGATGCCGGTGGGTCCGGTGAGGAGGACGTTGCGTCCGGCGGGGAGCCAGCGCGGGTGGGCGAGCTCGAGGAGGAGCTGTTTTTGGAGACCGCGGGGGTATTTGTAATTGACGTCCTCGAGGCAGGCGTCGGGTTGCCGGAGTCTGGCGTTTTTGAGCAGGCGGGCGAGGCGACAGTTGTCGCGGTGGGATTTTTCGTCTTGGACGAGGAGCGCGACGAATTCGTCGTGGGCGAGATCGGCGTGGACCGGGTTTTTGAGTCGATCGTCGAGGCCCCTGGCCATGCCGAAGAGCTTGAGCAGGTTCAGGGTAGACAGCGTTTGTTCGAGCATCATGAGTGAAACCTCCTGGGGTGTTTGGAATCGAGGGGTCTTATCCCTCGTTGATTGTAAATCAGATGGTCTGGCGGGCCTCCTGGGGCGTTGGCGAGGCCCTGGATGTAGTAATCACCGCCCCGGATGTTGTCGGCGAGGCAGGCGGGGACGGGGCGGACGAAGGGGCAATTGATCGAAGCCACCGTCGAGGATAGAACAGATGGCGCGGTAAGAGGTGAGTCGATAGGCGAGGCCACGGGCCGCGGCGGCCTCGAGGCGGTCGTTGCCGACGGACTGGCGAGGCGCATGATCCCCAGAACGGAGCGATAGCCCCGCTCGGGGTGTGGGCGGGAATCGAAGATGGTTTGGACGAGGGCGGCGGTTTGGGGCCGACCTGGCTGGCCCAGGCGAAGAGGCGTGAGGGCGACCATTCGGCGTGTTTTGATGGGCGGTGGGCATGTGGGCGGGGTGGTGGAATGGCGCCCGCGTTGATGGGAGCGGACGTGGGCGGCAACGCGCTCGCCTTTGAAAAGGAGTTCAACGGTGGAGGCGGTGAGTTTCGCGTCGACAGTTTCACCGACGAGGCGGCAGGGGACGCTGTAATAATGGAAATCGACTTCGACGTGGTAGTCGATGTTGACCTTAGGTTGTTTCCATTCGGCGAATTCGTAGGGTGGTTGGGAAGCGGTCGGGCGGCGGGGCGGTCGAGATCGTCGAAAAGCTGGCGGCGGGACTGTTGGATTTTGCGGAGGGGACGGCCATTGAGGGTTTCAGAAGATGCCGGATCGCGGCGTTCATTTCGGCAAGAGAATGAAAGACGCGGTGGCGCAGGACAGCGAGGATCCATCGTTTTGCGACGAGGACACCGTTTTCGACCTTGGCTTTGTCGCGGGGGCGTCGCGGACGGGTGGGGAGAACAGCGGCGCCATAATGGTCGGCCATGTCCTGGTAGGAGGCGTTGAGGGTGGGTTCATAGAGGCAGGATTTGAGGACGCCGCTTTTGAGGTTGTCGGGAACCAGGAGGTGGGGGACGGCTCCGAAATACGTGAAGGCGCGGGTGTGGGCGCCGATCCAGTCGGGGAGGGTCTGGGACAGAGAGGCCCTCGACGTAGGTAAGCTGGACGCGCCCCAAACGGCGACGAAGAGTTGGGTGAGGGTCATTTCGCCGGTCTGGGGGTTGGTGATGAAGAGTCCGTCGGCGTAATCGACGAAGAGTTTGTCACCGCCCTTATGGGACTGCCGCATGACAAGGTCGCGACGGGAGCGCCAGTCGTTGTATCGTCGACAGAAGGCCGAGTAGAGATAGCCGCCGGGATGCTGAGTTTTGTATTCGATCCAGAGCTGGTTGAGAGTCAGGTTCAACCGTTTATGGTCCTGCAACTCTTGATGGACGACTTTCCAGTCGGGGAGCGGCTTGGGAGCTTCCGGCGGGGAGACGGGGAACAGGAGGTTTTCCAGGGCTTGGTCGGTGAGGGTGGGCGAGAGGGGCCAGGTAACAACGGCGGCCTTTTCGGCTCGACTGAGAATGAGCCGGATGGTGTTTCGGGAAATGCCGAGACTTTTGGCGATGGGGCGTTTGCCCAGATGGCATTCGAATTTCAGACGGAGAACATCTCTGACTTGACGCATGGGACACCTGTGTTTGGCATACAACCTCCCACTGGGGAAAAGAGAGTTGTATAGATTCCCATCATCGTTTCAAGCCAGGACGTCCAACAGCAGAGGGGCCCGCTCCGCGGGTGGGTCAGTTTCCCGTGGAACGGTGGGTCAGTTTCGCGTGGACAGGTGGGTCAGTTTGCCGTGGAATATGCATTGAGGCTCTCACCCCGTTCTACAGCCCCGATCGAGGACGCCCCTCCGCCCCCCTGCGCGTTCAAGCCGCTGTCCTGATTCTCAAATTCGTTAAAAATATCCCCGACCGCGCCGCCGTCGCCCTCGCCAAAGAAAATCTCTACGCCCAACTCTTCTGCGGCCTCACTCCCGCCCAGGCCTCCATCCTCCCCATGCACCCCGCCAGCGCCTTGAGCCAGTTTCGCGCCAGAATCGGCGTTCAGGGAATGGCCCTCATTCAGGAAATGCTCACCGCCGCCGCACAAGGGAAATCCTACCGCCGCGCCGACAAAATCATCCTCGACACCACCTGTGTTCCCCTCGACATTCACTACCCCACCGACATTCGCCTGATGGACCGTTGCCGCCGTGAAATCCTCCGCCTCATCCAACGCGCTAAAACCTTCGGCATCGAGACCCTCTATAGCACCTACGCCCGCACCGCTCGCAAGGTCTTTGTCTCCTTTTCAAAACTCTCCAAACCATCTCAGAAAACCCGACGCCGTGTTCACCGGAAAATGTTCCAGTTCCTGCGCCGCAACCTCAGCCAGCTCCGCCACCTCCATGAGGCCGCCACCCAGGCCATTGGCAGGAGGTGCCCCAAAGACAAGCACGCTCACCTCCTCTTAAAGGAGATGAAATCCGCCATCGCCAAAATCCAGGTCGTCGTTCACCAGCAAGCCATGGTTCGTCGTGGACTCCTCCACATTCCCGGCCGCATCGTCTCCTTCCACAAGGACCATGTCCGCCCCATCGTCCGCGGCAAATTCCCGCTCCCCACAGAGTTCGGGCCCAAAGTTCTCTTTGCCCTCGTCAAAAAACGCATGCACGTCGTCAACGTGTTTAACAACAATGTCTCCGATGCCACGATGATCCTCTCCTCCCTGCGTTGGTTCAAATCAACCTTCGGCCATCTTCCCAAAGAGCTCTTCGCCGACCGGGGCTTCTTCTCCCGTCAATGGGTCAAGTGGCTCGCCTTTCTCCACATCCAGCCCGGCCTTCAGCCAAAGGGGAAAAATATCGATGAGACCACCCCCGCCTACCGACGAATGGTCCGCAAACGCCTTCCCATCGAGGCGTTCATTTCCCTCGTCAAACGGTGCCATGGCCTCAGCCGTTGCCGCGCCCGCACCAATCACCACGAATCATCATGGATCCGCCTCGGCGTCGCCGCGGGCAATGCCCACAAAGCGTTCTTCCTCCCAAAACGGTCAACCGGCAAGACACGTAAACCGCCCGGCGTCATTCAACAATTAATGGCCGGGTTCTGATCGCAAGACAAAAAGGAGGTGGTCTGTCACAATGCAGCCCCAGAGCAACACCATTCGATCAGAAACGCGCTTCGCGGGCGCTGAAATTTGAAATTTAACGCCCGCGAGGTAAAAACATGTCCTCGGACGCCCCACCTTGACCCATTACCCTCTTTTTAGAGCAGGAACTATTTACAGCGCCTTACCGGTGGCGAGGGGTGATGGTCCTGGGTGAGGATGGGACAATTTTGCGTATTCCCGACAAATCAGAAAATCGATGTGAATTTGGGTCGCCCGTCGCGAGTCGCAGTCCGGTGGGATATCCACAGGTGCGCGTGGCGGTGTTAATGGTTTTGAGGAATCATCAATGTCTGGCATTTAATTTCGCGGGGAATGTGTTTGCGTGAACCGGTTGCGGAAAATCCTCACGTTTGGTTCGATCTCCTCTACGACTCTAATTGACCGAAGGAAAATTTTGCTATGATCGGGTTGCGTGGTTACCCCTGGGGCGTCGCCAAGTGGTAAGGCAACGGCCTTTGGAGCCGTCATCCCTAGGTTCGAATCCTAGCGCCCCAGGGCTAACCATTATTCCTCGCAATAGGCCATTGCTTCAACCACGGTCCTGCCACGAAATCACCCATTTTGTCACGTTCCACAACGGATCTCGTGGTATCCCACGTTATCGGACCCACCTGTCCAGGTAGGTTATTGGGTGTCCTTTTCACCTTTCCTGACTGCGACTGGACAAGAGAATCCTGGCGGGGCTGTTTTTGCGCCGATCGGAGAGGTCAAAGATTTCCCGGGGGCACGCCCTCCTTATCCGAGCACAGTTAAATTCCCCTTGAAATTAAATCAAACTTGCTCTAGACTAAACGGGAATCCCCGGTCGCCATCGTGGCACCGTCATTGACGCCTGGATGAGCATTTTGGATTGCTCAGCGAGATGCGAAAACACCGTCATTCAACAATAAAGCCAGGCAAACATGGCGATGAGGAAAATAACCCATGTTCAAAAGAATGAAATTCTTAGGAACGAAAGGGCTCGTCTCTCTTGGTGTCGGGCTCTTTTGGACAGGCCCATCTCGCGCTGAATTTCCTGAAACCCTGACCATTGACAACATCATTACAGACGGGACCGTTAATGCAATGGTCCAAGCGGGGTCGCGCATCTATTTCGGGGGATCGTTCAGCCAAGTGGGAACCTTAACCGGCGGCGGCGTCCCGGTGGACAACATTCTGGGAACTAAGGACGCGGTCTTTCCCCAGGTGGAAGGGACGGTCAATTCGGCCGCCTCGGACGGCAACGGCGGATGGTTTATCGGCGGCGATTTCAATACGGTGGGCAACACGCCGCGCAACAACCTCGCCCACATTTTGTCGAACGGAACCTTGGACTCTCTATGGGACCCCAATGCGGACGGTATTGTCAATACCCTTGCCGTCAGTGGGACGAAGGTCTACGTGGGGGGGTCTTTTAGAAATATAGGCGGGTCCAGGCGATGGTATGTCGGAGCTGTGAGCGCATCGGGGTCAGGGGCCTTGGATACCACATGGATGCCCCCGGACCCCACTGGCGAGATCAAAATTCTGGCGGTGGCAGGCGGCAAGGTGTATGTGGGCGGAGTGTTCAGTGCGTTGGGAGGTACGACCCGCCGATCCGTGGCGGCGTTGGATGCCGGCGGGACAGGGGCCTTGGATCCCCTGTGGGACCCCAGCGCGAACCTCTCGGTTTATACGCTTGCGGTAAGCGGGGGAAAAGTCTATCTGGGGGGGCTCTTCACAACCGTTGGAGGAACAACCCGAAACCATCTAGCGGCGGTGAACGCGGATGGGGTCGGGGCACTGGAGCCTCTGTGGAGTCCGTCGTTCAATGATGTGGTCTACTCCTTAGCGGTCAGCGGAGGCAAAGTGTACGTGGGGGGTCGATTCACATTGGTGGGCGGGACAGCGAGAAACTATTTGGCGGCCGTTGATGCGGCGGGAACGGGCACTCTGGACCCCACATGGATTCCCAACCCAAACGGCCAAGTTCTCGCTCTGGCGGTCAGTGGGACCAAATTGCACGTGGGGGGCCGTTTTATTTCCATCGGAGGAACCACGCGGAACCGAGCGGCGGCCGTGAACCTCGCGGGGACCGGCGCGCTCGATCCCCAGTGGAATCCAGGCGTTACTGGCGATGTGGGGACTCTGGCCGTGGGCGGCGCCAAAATTTATGTGGGCGGAAGCTTTGGCTCATTGGGAGCGCTCCCACGGAACAACGTGGCGGCCGTGGACGCGGAAACGGGAGTTTTGGATACCCAATGGAACCCCAACGCGAATTCCTCTGTCAGTGCTCTGGCCGTCAGCGGAACCCGGGTGTATCTGGGCGGTGGTTTTAATCAGGTGGGAGGGACAGCCCGTAATTATGTGGCGGCGGTGGATGCGACCGGGGCGGGGGCGCTGGACACCCAATGGGACCCCAGCGCGAATGCCCCTGTGAACGATTTGACCGTTAGCGGAAACAAAGTGTACCTGGGCGGATTTTTTACGTCGATCAAAGAGACCCCCCAAAATTACTTGGCCGCGGTGGACGCGGGGGGAACGGGGGGCCTCGATACTCTATGGGATCCCAACCCGAATTCCAATATCGCCACAATGGCCGTTAGCGGGAACAAGATCTACCTGGGAGGATCATTTACGTCGGTGAAAGGAACATCCCGGAACCGATTGGCGGCCGTGAGCTTGGATGGGGCCGGCGCGCTGGACAACTCGTGGAACCCCAACTCGAACAGCTCCCTGGCCTTTCTGACCGTGAGCGGAAGCACGGTGTATCTGGCGGGTTATTTCACAACGATCGGAGGAACGCCAAGAAACACGCTGGCCGCCGTGAATGCGACAACCGGCGCGTTGTACCCTTGGGCCCCCACGGTTGACAATCGCGTCTATGCCCTTGCGGTGAGCGGTAACAAAGTGTATCTGGGGGGAGATTTTACAACGGTGGGAGGAACCGCCAAACCGTTTCTGGCCGCGGTGGACGCGGGGGGTGTGGGTGCTCTGGATACCCAGTGGGACCCCTCAGCCGCCACAGGAGGCGACGATATCCATTGTCTCTCCGTCCAAGGCACCCGTATGTTCATCGGGGGCAAAAAAACGGTGGGGTGGTTCACCGACTCTGTGCTCACCCCGCCATCAGCCCCGGCCTCTGGCGCGATCACGTCGGTGAACGCCACGGGGGTCCAGGCCCAATGGGCCGCCGCAACCGGCGCGACGACTTACACCCTGGCCGCGGCGTTGAACGCCACGCTCCCGCCGGTTTCCCCCATCAGCAAAACCGGGATCGCGGGCCTCACGGATACCGTGACAGGCCTCACGCCCAACACCGTCTACTATATCTCAGTGAACGCCACCAACAACGCCGGGTCCTCCGCCTACACCGCCCTGGGGTCGACCGTCACACTCTCGGCTGTTCCCGCGGGGTTTCAGGCCTCGGGAATCACCGCCACCCAGGCCATCTTGTCCTGGACAGCCAACGGCAATCCCAACAATACGACCTACCTGCTCCAACAAAGTTCGGACAGCGGGATCACCTACACAACCGTCTACACAGGGACAAACCTGACCTCCACCCGGACAGACCTTGTGCCAGGGACAACGTATCTTTTCCGAGTCCTTTCCCGAAACGCGGGAGGTGTCCCTTCTGCGCCGACAGGGCCGGTCAGCGTCACCCCGCCTCCCCCGGCCCCCGCCAGCGGGCAAATCACCGGGGTCACCCCCAACACGGCGACCGCCCAATGGGCCGCCGCAACCGGCGCGACGACTTACATCTTGGCCGCGGCGTTGAACGCCACGCTTCCGCCGGTTTCCCCCATCAGCAAAACCGGGATCGCGGGCCTCACCGATACCGTGACCGGCTTGGCCGCGAACACGCGCTATTACGTCTCGGTCAGCGCGTGCAACCCCGGCGCCTGTTCGGCCTACACCGCCCTGGGATCCACCGTGACGCCTTCGGCCAGCCCGACCCAACTTCAAGCCCTTTCCCGCACCCTCACCACGATCACCCTGTCGTGGAACTCGGCGGGAAACGCGGCGGGTACGGTGTATGTGCTCCAACAGAGCAACGATGGCGGGTCCACCTTTTTTGACGCGGCGAACACCACCGCGACCCAAGCCACCATCGACCAACTTGACCCCGAGCAAACGTACCATTTCCGCGTGAAAGCCGTGGCGATCGCCGGAGGAACGTCCAGTTATTCAAGTGAAATTGCCTCCGCCACTGGCGCGGTCGCCGCGGACCTAAGCCGCGTGCGGGCGTTCCCGAACCCCACAACAGGGTCCGCGGTCATCGAAAACCTCCCCGACGGCGCCGGCGTGACCATTTACACCATGGCCGGCGAACTGCTGAGGACATTGCCGCCCGCGAGCGATGGCCGAACGATGTGGGATGGGAAAAACGAATCCGGCGAATCCGTGGCCAGCGGGATCTATCAAGCGGTCGCTAGCGGCGCCGGAACCAAAACGATTCGGATCGCGGTTCAACGATGATCGGGGCCCGCACCTCTATGATAAAAAATCGGCTCGTGCTTCTCGGGGCCACCCTGTGGACCGGCCTGCTCCACGCGGGCGGGCCCGGCACCTCTTCGGGCAACGTGCTCAAAATGTCTCCCAGCCCGCGCGCCTCGGCCATGGGCGAAGCCTACACGGCGGTGGCCGACGGCGCTGACGCGCTCTTTTGGAACCCCGCCGGTCTGATCCGCATTCAAAAACGGGCGGTCCTGCTCACCCATGGGTCTTCCGGCGACTCCACGGCGGTCAACTACGGCGCTTACGGCCAGAAAGCGGGCGATTCCAACGCCTGGGCGGTGGGGATCCACTCGCTCACCCACGGGACGTTGACCGGCGCGGACGGATCCGGCAACGACACCTCCAGCTTCACCCCCAACGACCTGGCGCTCAGCCTGGGTGGAGCCCATACGTTCAAATCTTTCCGCCTGGGCGCGTCGGTCAAATATGTGCGATCGACGATCGTGAAAACCGCCACCACCGCCACCGCTGACATCGGACTTCTTTCGAGGGGATATCTGAAAGGGAAACTTCGACTCGCGTTAACCGCGACCAACCTGTTCGGATCGCTGACCTACGACCAGGCGGAGGAACAACTTCCCCGCGCGATCCGCGCGGGGGGCGCCTACAGGATACGCCCGCGTTGGCTTGCCAGCGCCGATCTCGCTTTTCCCAACGACGGCCCCGCCTCTGGCGGCGTCGGAACAGAAGTCGAGATGGCCAAAACGAAAGACATGGGTCTGACCGGTCGCGCGGGATACGCCACCCGCGCGGACATCCCCGGCGCGGGGATCAGCGCCGGACTCGGCGTTCGGTTCAAAAAGATGAACATCGACTATGCCTTCGTCCCCCTCGGCGATGTGGGCCAATCCCACCAAATGTCCATCGCCTATCGGTTTTAATCCCCAGGCCAGCGCAAGCACATTCACAATTCAAGACTTGACCCCTAACTGCTTAACCACTCCTGATTATTCTTCGTCGGGTTCTGTCCCTTCTTCTTCGGCGGGCGTGGTGACATCGTCCTCGTTTACGGTTGCCTCGATCAGAGCGCCTTCGGCTTGGAGAAGAGTCTCATTGGCTTCGGCGACATTTCCCGCGGCTAAGGTGGTCCGAATGTCGACGAGATATTTTTCGGTTTCCGCGATTTTTTCCTTTCTTCCCTTGTTTTTTTGAGGGTTTTTTTCCGGGGTAGCCTTTTTGAGGTCGGCCAATTCCTGAGCAATTGTGGTCAGACGTAACTCAATATCTGCTTTCATGGCTATTTTCCCTGACTCAATGGCTTGTTGTGCGGCCTCGGCCTTTGTTTTGGCTAAAATTGCGGCTTTTCGCGCGGCGCTATTTTTTCCTTCGTCGATGGCATCCTGGGCTTCCGCCAGGGCGGCTTGGGCTTCCATCAGTTGGTTTGTGGAATAGGCCATCGCTCCGGCGTTATCGGCGGCGGTAATGGCCGCTTCCGCTTCCTCCATTTGTTTTGTAGGCGGTTTGCTGCACCCCGCAACGATTAAAACCAACCCCACTCCCACTCCAACAGATCCCATTCTCCCCATACACTCCTCCTTGAAAACATCCGGTTTGACTCCATCGGAATTTTAGCACATTGTGGCGGGAGCAAAATGGTCCTAAAGTTAACCCCAATGCGGTTTAACCGGGCTTCCCCGGTTGGAATTGGGCGATCGTCGCCAGTGCGTGGAACTGAATGCGTGGGTTTTCCTGGACAGAACTCCGCACGGGTTTCGAGCGCGGAGCTATTTTACGACGGCAATTTTCTGGGTGGTTTGGGTTTTTTCGCCGTCGTTTTCAGCTGTGAGGGTCCAGTAATAGGTTCCCGTCGCCACATCTTTTGTGTCCCAGACGTATTCGAAGGTTTGGTCCGAGACCGTTTGAACGGGCGGATTTTCAAGAACCCGTTGGCCGGTGAGTGAATAGATGTCGAACGTTACCCGTGTGGCCGGCGTCGTTTCCGCTCTTAACCGAGCGCTGGACCCGGTGATCGGATGCGGTAAGGCATACGCCGCTGAAATGGTCGGCTGGCCCGGCGAACCGGACGGCGGGCTGGATCCACCGGCCAACACAGCAAACGCCAGATCGTCGTGGTCGTCGTAATCTCCTGACGAACAGGCCGACGATACCCCTTGGTATCGAAACACCCCGCGCACAGCTTGAAGTCCCTCCGACCCCGACGGCAAGGTAAATGTACTGGACAGAACAACGGCCCGGGTTTCCATTGGTTGCAGTGTCGCTACGTGGGTCCACACCGGGGACGCGACTCGGCCGGTCACATACAAATCCAAATAGTTGTTTTTGGTGGAATAGGCCCAGACCTTGGCGTCCACCCGGACCAGACCGCCCGCCGTCAGAGGCGTGCCGTCGATAGAAGACACTTGCAACCAATCGTTGGATTCGTCGGTGTGGTATTTCCCGGACGACCCGTCGTTGCAGCTGCCCCCCAGCGTGTTGGGATTGTTGGGTTCGGGCAATAAATCCAACTGACTTCGCGCTTCCAACAACCCGCCCGACGCACACACCGCGTCCGGTTGCGCGCACAGGGGGGCGCCTACCGTTGGGTCAAACAAAGCCACCCGCGGGCCGTTGGCCACGGTGATCTGGCGTGTGTCGTCTTGGCTATGGCCAGCTTCGTCAAAGGCCCGGGCCGTCAATCGGTGGAGACCGTCGCTTAATTGAACGCTGTTTAAAGTGAAGGTCCATTGGGAACTTTGGGATAGGGACCCGACCGGTACCTCGGGGTCCGGTTCCCGGTCCCGCGCCGAACCGATGCTGGCTTGGGGCGCGGGAGCGCCGTAAACCGTGGCCCAGTAATGATCGTCAACCAGAAGGTCTACCCGGTCCACGGCGTTTTCATCCGAAAACCGACCGCTGATTTCAACTCGTTCGGTCACGACGGCACCCTCGGGAGGGCTCGTGATCCCAACGGTGGGGGGAACTTGGTCGGACGAGACGAAGGTTCCCACCGGCGAGGATCCCTCGTTGCCGAAATCGTCCCGGGAGACCGCCCTGAAATAATAGGTCGTCGCCGGTTGCAAACCCGTCAACGCGACGCTGTGGGTCAGGGTCAAAGCCGATTGAAGCGGGGAGGTGAGGCCTAAAGCCACGGAGGTCCCGTACTCCACGCGACCGTCGGCCGGCTCATCCGTGTTCCACGTCAGAACCGCGGTGCCCGCAGACACCGTGGTGTTGAGGGCACTGAGAGAGGGGGGGTGGTTATGGGCCACCACAATCACCGATACCGTGTGGGTGGATCGCAACCCCGAAGAGTCCACGGCCACCGCCGAAATCGTGTGCGTGCCCAACGTCAGCCCCAACGTCGTTAGGGTGGTTTGGTAGGGAGCCGCGGGATCGGTAAAGAAGGGGGCCGATCCGTCCAATTGAAATTGAACTTCCGTTACGGCCACGTTGTCCGAGGCGGTGGCGGCGATCGGAACGGTTCCCGACACGGACGTGAGGGGGATTGGACTGGTGATCGAAACGGTGGGCGGGGTGGTGTCGTTAACGACAGAGATGGGGATGATCCGAACGGTGGTGTTGCCCGCCATGTCCAGGGCGGACAACGTCAGCGTGTGGGACCCCGGCGCAACCATCCCGGCGTTCCATTGAAACACCGCCTCGAAATCAGTCGACGGTTCGCTGGGTGATTTTGAGTCTGTTGCGATGCCGTCCACTAGAAAATCCATTCGTTCGATACCGTAAGCATCGGTCACTCGCCCGCGGACGGTCAAGTCGGTAGCCGGCACCGTGATCCCCGAGGCCGGGAAAGCGGATACAAACACAGGCCCAGTGTGGTCCACACGGACCGGAGAAACCGTGTGGGTCCACGAAACACCCCCGGATCCCGAAACGAGCAAGCGCAGGCTGTACAGGCCTTCCGACAGTAACGTGGTGTCCCAGGTCCCCAGACGGCCGTTGGTCACGGACGCCGACGATGGGCCCGCAAACGAAGTGAAAACGCTTGGAGCGGAGCCGGCTCCGTATTGAAGCTGGCGTGAGACAAAGGTGCCCCCATCGACGGATCCCATCACGTCCACATTTTTACCCACTACGCCGAACTGGACCGGCGCGGTGACTAGAAGGTTGGGCGGGGAAGACAACTGGAGCGCGCGCCACGCGTTGATGCGTCCGTAACCCGCCTGGGTGTCCACCCCGGCGGGGCCCACATCGTCCGCGGACAACCGAAGGGTTTGGCGTACCTGTTCGTTGGTCAGCGCGGGTTTTTGAGACAGGAGAAGTGCCGCCAACCCCGCCACGTGCGGGGCGGCCATGCTGGTTCCATTGTACGAACTGTAATAGCCACCTGGAACCGTTGAGAGAATGCTCACGCCCGGCGCGGCCACGTCGATTTTTGAACCGAAATTGGAAAAGGGAGCGATGGCGTCGGCCGAATTAAACGCCGACACGGCGATCACGTCCGCGTATTTGGCCGGAATAAATAGCGAGGCGTCCACGCTGGCATTGCCCGCCGCGGCCACGAGCACAACCCCGAGGGCATGGGCGTATTCCAGCGCTTCCTCGATCAGGGGGGAATCCCCCTGACCGCCCCAACTCATGTTGATCACCCGGGCGCCGTTGTCGGCGGCGTAAAGAATGCATTGGGCCAAATCGGTGTCGTATCCGCTTCCGTCATCGTCCAATCCTTTTAACGCCATGATTTTGGCCGATCGGGCCAACCCCACCACGCCGACCCCGTTGTTTCCCACCGCGGCCACGGTTCCCGACACGTGGGATCCGTGACTGTGCCCGTCGTTGGGAGTGTTGTTGTTCGATACGAAGTTCCATCCGCGAACGTCGTCCACGAACCCATTGGCGTCATCGTCAATGCCGTTGGCGGGGATTTCGCCGGGGTTAGCCCACAGGTTGGTCGCGAGATCGGCGTGGCCGGTGTCAATTCCTGTGTCCACGACGGCAACCACAATCCCCGCCCCCGTGGCCAGATCCCAGGCCAAAGGGGCTTCCACTTTGGTCATCCCCCACAAAGACGAGTACATCGGATCGTTGGGAACGCCCTGCACGTTGAGGACCAGAGCGGGTTTTGCCCATTCCACATCCGGCGAGATTTGATAGTCTTGAAGAGCCCGGGTTAAGTCCTTTTCATTGGATAGGTCCAACACAACCGTGCGTCGGAACCCTTGGTCCAACGATTCTTTCTGCGACGTGTTCTTGGAAAGGGCGGACGCCGCGGCAGGACGGGCGGTCTTTTCGTTGCGGATCCGGGCCACGCTTTTCACGCCCCATCGGGCATGCAACCGGCGGACCCGTTCGGGGAGCGTGTTTAGTTCGCTGGCGGCGGCGCGTGGTGTTTGGTCCAGTAGGCCCGTGGCTTTTTCCGATCGAAACCGAACGACCATCCGGTTTTTCGCAAGCCGAGATTCGCCTGCGCCGGGCCCCCCGTTTGTCATGGCAAAGGCCAAGGGGGCGGCTATCAAGAAAGCGGCCCACCCATATACGAATAGAGAAACAAGAGATCGTTTCACGGAAAGATTACCTCCCGGCTAAAACGCATAAGTCAGCGTGGCGTGTTGCGTCGCCCCCACGCCGGCATCGGACAGCTCCTCACCCGCGGGTTGGAAAGCGTAATCCAAACGGGCGTTCCCGAACTTCACGCCGAACCCGCCCACCAGTTGACCCATTCCTTGGTTCCCTTCCGAATCGGACCCGGCTGTGTAACTTCCCCGGAGGGCCAACACGTCAGCGATCCAATATTCGGCCCCTCCGGAGAAGCTCAATGAACTTCCATTGGAATAATGGGTCGCCCCGCCAAACACGGAAAAGGACCGCGACGGTTGATACGCCGCCGAGAGGCCCACAGACGTGGGAAGCGGAGATCGTTCGTCCATCAGTTGGGGACCTTGGCCCATGTTGAGAAGGGAGGCGGACACCGTGAGGGGAATTTGTGAAAAACGCGTTCGCGCACCAACGTCTAACGCCAGTCCGGAACCGCTGTAGCGATCAATGCGTGAACTTAAAAATTTTACGCCGATACCAAGATCCAACGAACCGCTCCCCATCTCCACAGCTCTGCCGACGTGAATCCCCGCCGCTTGGTCTTCTTGCCGAAACTCCCCTCCCCGCGCACCCGCCGCGTCTCTTTTTTCGAGACCCTCGGACGACAGGGCCGAGTAAGAAATCGCTCCAGTCCAGCGGGACCGGCCCAGGGGCAGGGCGATGGCCGTTGAGGCCAGTCGGGTGGAAAGGGGAAGTTGGCGGTAGTTGGCGTTCCACTGTCGGGTCGTATCGGCGAGACCCGCGGGGTTGGCTCCCAAGGCGTCCAGTCCCGAAAGGCCAGCCGTCCCATCGCCGGCCACGGCGGCGGACGCGGTTCTGTCCAAAAGGGGGAATACAACGGATTTTTTTTCAGCCCGCATCACGGCGGCACAGAAAACGACAGCCAGGGACAACACCACGATCTTCATTGTCGTTAAACCCCGGTGTTACGGATGAACGATCGTGGTGTGTCTTCGTGATGTGAGGCGCCAAAAGCGCGTGCCCGTCCAATGGGATTATCGACGTCCTAACAAAAACTGTAATTATTCCTTATGATGCGCCGACAGTTGCATTCTTTGTTCTGATTTTTACGTTCCCGTCTGGTACAATGTTGTGCCAAGTCATTGAGGAGGGAATAAAATGACCATGAAAAAAAATGGAAAATCTGTTGCATCGAAGCAAAAGCGGGTTCAGACGTCGGCTCCGTCCGATTACACCACGGAGCTGATCAAGTTATGCGCCCAAGCCAAAGAAGCGAGCCGGATCCTGGCCGGAACATCCCTGGAGCAAAGAAACCGGGCCCTGACCTCCATCGCCGAAACCTTGGAAAAAAACAAAGCTGAAATTTTATTCCGCAACGAAATTGATCTGGAAGCCGGTCGCCGGGCGGGTTTGAGCCCCGCTCTGTTGGACCGGTTGGCCCTCACTGACCGACGGGTGATGGATATGGCCCAGGGCCTGCGAGAGGTGGCTGTTTTGTCGGATCCCCTGGCGGAAAACGATCCGGGATGGGACAGTCCCTCGGGACTGCGCGTTCAAAAGGTGCGTGTTCCCCTGGGCGTCATCGCCATGATTTACGAGGCCCGCCCCAACGTGACGGTGGACGCCACGTCCTTGTGTTTAAAGTCGGGCAACGCCGTGGTGTTGCGCGGGGGAAAAGAAGCCGTGGATTCCAACACCCTGTTGGTCCATCTCATCAAAGACGCTTTGGGAAAAGCGGGGTTGCCCCGGGAGTCGGTGCAATTCGTGGGCACAACTGACCGTTCGGTGATCCGCGACTTGGTGAGGATGGACGCGTTTGTGGATTTGGTCATTCCACGCGGCGGTGAAGAAATGGTTAACGCGATTCGAGAGATGGCCACTGTCCCTGTTCTTTCCCACGGCAAAGGCCTGTGCTCGGTGTATGTGGATCAGGACGCCGATTTGGACATGGCCGAACGGATTGTGTTGAACTCCAAGATTCAACGGCCCGGCGTTTGCAACGCGATGGAAACCCTGTTGGTCCATCGCGCGGTGGGAAAAACGTTTGTCCCTCGCATTGTGCGCCGATTGGCGGAAAGTCGGGTCACTGTCCGCGGGGATTTAGAGGTCCAAACCTGGGGTGGCGCGGCGGTCACACCCGCGGTTGCGGCCGATTTTGATACGGAATTTTTAGGCCTGGAACTGGCCATGAAAGCGGTCGAATCGGTGGAGGAGGCCGTGACCCACATTAATGCACACGGCAGTCACCACTCTGACGCGATTGTGACGGCCAATGAAAACACGGCTCAACAATTCTTGGCTCGCGTGGATTCCGCCGCGGTGTTTCACAACGCGTCGACGCGTCTGCACGACGGGAGCGCGCTGGGGTTGGGGACTGAAATGGGCATTTCCACGCAAAAACTGCACGCCCGGGGAACCATGGGGTTGCGGGAGCTGACCACCACCAAATACATCGTTCGTGGCGACGGCCACATCCGCGAGTGACCGACCCCATCCGACCGGGTCGACGCCCGGCCTATGGTTTTTTCGGCGGTTCGTTCGACCCGGTTCAGGCAGGGCACATCGCCCTGGCCCGGGCCGCTTTAAAAGAGTGCGGCCTGAAACGGGTGTATCTGGTTCCCGCCGGTTGTTCCCCGTTTAAAGAAGAAGGCCCCCGGGCCTCGGGACGTGATCGGATCCGATTGATTCGCGCGGCCATTCGCGGCGTGCCAGGTCTTTGCGTGGCCAAGTGGGAACTGGGACGGGCGGGCCCGTCGTTTACGTATCAAACGCTCCGATCCCTTCACCGGCGGTTTCCCCATCGACGGTGGGAACTGGTGATGGGCCAAGATGCCTGGGCTTCCTTCACCCGGTGGCGTCGGTGGCGGGAATTGGCGAAGCGTTGCCCTCTGGTGGTGGGACGGCGACCGGGGACGGCCGGACGGGGCGGGCCTTCCGCTTTTTTTCTTCGATCAAAACTACCCCTTGTTTCGTCCACCCGTGTGCGCGAGGCGCTGGCCCAAGGGAAATCGGTTCGGCGTTGGGTGCCTTCCGCGGTGGCTCTTGAAATGAAAAGGCGCGGTTTATATCCCCGTTTGCCGACGGGGCTCTCGGCCCGTCGGACCCGCCACAGCGCGGCGGTGGCCCACTGGGCGATGGAACTGGCCCGGCGGTACGGAGCCGATCCCGCCCGGGCCGAACGGGCCGGGCTGTATCACGATTTAGCTAAAGAATGGCGGCCCGACCGTCTGTCCGCTTATGCCAAAATAAATAGACTTCGGGTGCCGGGCGTTTCAGACGTGATGGTTTCAAAGAACCCTTCCCTCTTGCACGGAGTGGTGTCCGCCCACGTAGCGCGACAGCGGGGGTGGGTCAAGGATCGGCAAACATTCAACGCCATGGCCCGTCACACAACAGGCCATGGGCGGATGGGGCGGCTGGACAAAATAATTTTTGTGGCGGACTATTCTTCTCCGGACCGTCCCTGGGCGGAATCAGTCCGAGTTCGTCGCGCGGCGTTGAAAAATCTGGAACGGGCTTTTCGTCTCACCGTTTATTATAAATCGGAAGAGGTCCTTCAACGCGGAGGGACGTTGCCTCGCCACTCTGTTCGGCTCTTGAAACGATGGGGAATGAATTGATGAGACAACCTGTGCTCTGGCTCCGTTGGATCGCTTTGTCGGGCGTGTTGTTGGTTTTGTATTTGTCCCATCGCGCGGTGGTGTCACCGATGTCGAAAGCGTTGCGGTCGGGCACGCCCGTGGTTGTGGCCGTCATGGGGACGGACTTGGCCGAAAAATCCCCCCATTCGGATACCCTGATGGTGGCCGTCTACCATCCTCGGGGCGGACGGTTGGACCTGTTGTCGATCCCCCGGGATACAAAAATTGACTTGCGCGGTTATCGTTTTCGACGTATAAACGAGGTGTTCGCTTATCACTTCGCCCAAACGGGCGATGCCCACGTAGCGGCGATCCACGTGTGCGAGGCGGTCGGCGAGATGTTCGAGGGGACGGGAGTGGATTTGAAACCGGCCTATTATGTGCAGGTGGATTTTAACGGGTTTCGACGGATGTTGGATCGATTGGGCGGCGTGACAATCACTGTGGACGAACCCATGGATTACGACGATCAGGCCGGATCGTTTCATGTTCATTTGACCACCGGGGTCCATCATCTGGACGGCGAGCGGGCGCTGGGTTTTGTGCGGTTTCGGGGCAAAAGCGGCGACCGGGGCCGAATCCTGCGTCAAATGGAGTTTGTTCACGCGGTTGTGGATCGGCTGGTGTCGCCCGCCATTGTTTGGCGAGGGCCCCAGGCCTTGTGGGAAGCGGGTCGAGCGGTTCAAACCAATGTGTCGTTTTTAGACATGGTCTTTTTTTCGATGGAGGCTCGGCGGATCACGTCGCGCCGACTGAACACCGTGTTGTTGCCGGGCCGTCCCCGAGGCGCCGTGTGGGAGATGGACCCGGATAGGACCGCGTACGTTTTGCGCCAGTTGGCGGGGGGCGCCTCGGGCGGGGTGGGAACGGAGGACGTTCCATCGCCCATGAACGTGATTGTGTCAACCACCACGGCGGTGGTTCTCCCCGGGCCTTCAACCGATCCAGACGCAGGGAAAACAACCGTCAAGGTCTGGAACGCCTCGGGGCGGGCGGGGTTGGCCATCCAGGTGGTGCGCCAGCTTCGGGCGGCGGGATTTGATGTGGTGGAGTGGGGCAACTACAGCGGCCGTCAGAAAAAAAGCAGGGCCATCGACCGGTCGGGCCGGTTTGATCGGGCCGGGTTGGTGGCGGAATCGTTGGGCCTAACGTCTCTTTATTCGGACGTGGATCCAGGCCTTCGCTACGATGTGGATGTGGTGTTGGGGGAAGATTTCAATAAACAATAAGGAGCCGACCCATGGAAATGATCGAAATTTTAAGAGCCGCCGTTAAACAAGGGGCTTCGGATGTTCACCTGTTGATTGGACGGCCCCCCATCGTTCGGCTGAACGGCGAAATGACCGAGTTGGCCGGCCTGGAGGCGTTGACCGCCGAAGAATCCAAACGGATGATCTATTCCATCCTTTACGACGAACAACGCCAGAAGTTTGAAGAAAAGTTGGAACTGGACTGCTCGTTTTCTATTCCGGGCTTGGCGCGGTTTCGTGTCAACGTGCTCCTGCAAATGAACGGCATCGAGTGCGTGATCCGCGTGGTGTCCTCCAAAATTCCCACGCCCGACGAAATTAAACTGACCCCGGCGATTTTGGAGTTCGCCAATTTGCCCCGGGGCATGGTTTTGGTGACCGGGGCCACGGGGTCCGGGAAATCCACCACGCTGGCGTGTTTGATCGAACTCATCAACCAAGCCCGCCGCCAACACATTTT
This sequence comes from Elusimicrobiota bacterium, assembly GCA_016715645.1. Taxonomy (GTDB): domain Bacteria; phylum Elusimicrobiota; class Elusimicrobia; order FEN-1173; family FEN-1173; genus JADKHR01. Next base: position 115,921 of record JADJZR010000030.1, read on the forward strand.
GACCATTGAAGATCCCATCGAGTTTACCTACGAACCCAAACGATGCGTGATCCGCCAGCGGGAAGTGGGTGCCTCCACCCGCAGTTTTCACGACGCGCTCAAACACGCCCTTCGCCAGGATCCCGACGTGATCTTGGTGGGCGAAATGCGCGACGTGGAAACCATCAGCCTGGCTTTAACCGCGGCGGAAACCGGCCATTTGTGTTTTGCCACCCTCCACACCACCGACGCGGCCCAAACTGTCGACCGGGTAATCGACGTTTTTCCGCCCCACCAACAGCAACAGGTTCGGGTTCAATTATCGACAGTTCTGAAGGGGGTCGTCTGTCAAACCCTTCTTCCCGCCATGGAAGGGGGCGGCCGGGTGGCGGCTCGGGAAATCATGGTGGTGACCCCGGCGATTTCCAATTTGATCCGGGAAGGCAAAACCCACATGATCTACAACGCCATCGACACCGGCGCCAAGTTCGGCATGATCCCCTTGGACCGGGCCATGGCCGACTTGGTGAACACAGGGGCGGTTTCGTTCGATGATGCCCTGGCCAAATCTTCGGACCCGGACAAATTGCGCGATTTGACCGGCCGGGCGGCCGGAGGACGGGGCGGGTCTCGGGCTCCGGTGTATTGATATGGCCCTTCCCCTGACAATTCATGACCTGTTGCAAATGGTTCACGACCGGGGCGCCAGCGACCTCCATTTAAAAGCCGGTCGGCCGCCATTGTTGCGGGTGCATGGCGACATTGTCCCCGTTGAAGGCCAGCCGGTTTTGGAGATCGAAGACGTGATGGGATATGTGTTTGCCATGATTAATTCCGGCCAACGGGCCTCTTTGGAACGGGATCGGGAACTGGATTTCTCTTTTTACTTGCGGGGCGTGGCGCGGTTTCGAGGCAACGCTTTTTTCCAAAAAGGAGCTGTGGGCGCGGTGTTTCGTCTCATCCCCGCCAAGGTTCCTACCGTCGAAGACCTGGGCCTGGCTCCGATCTTGAAAGAGATCGTCCAACGCCGGCAAGGATTTTTCCTTGTGACGGGGCCCACCGGGTCGGGTAAAACCACCACGCTGGCCGCGTTGCTCAACCACATCAACGAAACCCAACCGGTACATATCGTGACCTTGGAAGACCCCATCGAGTATGTGTTTGAGGATAAAAAAGCGGTCATCAACCAACGCGAAATCGGCACGGACACTCACGATTTCGCCCAAGGCCTTCGGCGGGCCCTGCGCCAGGACCCCGACGTCATATTGATTGGTGAGTTGCGCGATCCCGAAACCATGACCACCGCCATGAACGCCGCCGAAACCGGCCATTTGGTCCTAGGCACCCTGCACACCAACGACGCCAAGCAGACCATCGATCGGATCATCGACACGTTTCCTCCCGACCAGCAAAACCAGGTGCGGTTGCAGTTGGCCAAATGTTTGCTGGGCGTGGTGGCCCAACGGTTGGTCAGGCGGGCCACGGGGGAGGGGCGCATCGCCCTTCAAGAAATCATGATCAACACGCCCACCGTTCAAAAGCTGATCGAAGACAACAAAATCGGGGCGTTGGGAAAGGCCATCGAAGATTCCGCCGAATACTACAAGATGCAGTCGTTCAACCAGGCCTTGCTGGCCGCTTTGGCACGGGACCAGATCACGTTGGAAGAGGCGCTTTCCTATTCACCCAACCCCAACGATTTAAAAATCCGACTTCAAACCGAAGGCATCGTGGTGGCGTCGGGTCCCTCGGCTCCTGGACGTCCGTTTGGGTTGCATCCATGATATCGCCTGACCGATTAATTGGTTTTCCTCTGTTCATGGATTTGCCGGACCGGTACCGACGGGAATTGGTCGCGCGGATGGAAGAGCTAAAGGTGGAGGCCGGACACGTTATTTTCTCTGAAGGTGACACGGGCGACGCGTTGTATTTTATCGTTGATGGACGCGTGTCCATCCAAAAAGCCATCGACCGAAAAATCGGCGCCTACAAAACCCTTTCCCAATTGTCCTCGGGCGACTTTTTCGGGGAAATGGCTCTTTTGGAAAACGCTCCCCGCTGGGCGTCGGCCGTGGCGGTGAAACCCACCCTGTTGGTGACTCTGTCGGCCCGGGACGTTCGGGCTTGGCTGACCGCGGACGAGCAGGTTCCTCTGCGGTTTGTCGTGCCGTTTATCCAGTCGCTGAACGGACGGCTTCGCCAGGCCACCCGGGAAATGATTCTTCTTTTCGAGGTCAGCCGTGTTCTGGCCCAACAAGAAAACGCGGACGCGCTGGCCGCCCAATTGACGGAGGTGTTGGCGCGGGCTTTTGATGATGGCCCTCGGGTGGCCTTTTATTTGTGGAACGAGTACTCCGGGGAATACGAGCTCAAGGCTCATTCGTCTTGGCCGACGCAACATGGCGGATCCCGGGGAGAAAAGGACCCGCTGTTCGCGTGGATGGCGGAAAAAAGGGAATGTGTTTTGGCGGGAGATTGGCCGACCGACCCGCGTTTTAACGGCGCGGCTCGATCGGCGTGGCCCGCGTTTCGAGCGGTGTTGGCCGCGCCGGTGGCAGGGGAGCGTCGACCGGTGGGGTATGTGGTGTTGGGGCACGAAACGGATTCATCCTGTTTTAATGGAACCCATCGGCGGGTGTTGGCCGGGGTGGTGAACCTGGTGGCGCCCGCTTTCGAAAACGCGTTTCTTCGACAAGAACGGTCGGCCCAAGAGCGCTTGGCCCGAACACGTCACGGCGCCATCGATTATTAAATGGTTCGTCGATCTCCCTATTCCCGGGCGGCCCGGCGGGCGGCCCGCGCGGCGGAAAACAAAAAAGCCATCGATATTAAATTGTACAATGTCTCCGCATTTTCTCCGCTTGCGGAGTATTATTTGGTGGCCACGGTGGAATCATCGCCCCAGGCCGACGCGGTGGCCGACGAAATTTCGGACGCTTTGAAGGATTGAGCGGATGTTCGTCTGTCCGTCGGGAAGGGCGGTCTCGGGCTCCGTGGCGCATATTGGATTATGGAGGTTTGGTCGTGCATGTGATGAATTCGGTGGCGCGCGGGTTTTATGGTTTGGAACGTTTGTGGGAATCGGCTCGGATCGTGAAATGGAACACGTCAGCGGGGTCGGCCAGGAGGAAACCGTGAGAGACGTTGTTCGCGGCGTGTTGGCCGAGGCCGCCGGCCGATGGGCGGTCGAACAGAATCCGCCCGTTTCACTGGGAGAAGCGCTGGTGGAAGTCCCTCCGGCCAATGTGCCGGGCGATTTTGCGTCCAATTGGCCGTTGACGTTGGCCAAATCGGCGCGCAAACCACCGCGCCAGGTGGCCCAAGAGATTGTTGCCAAAGTGCTTCCCGGCAACGTGATTGAAAAGGTGGAATCGGCCGGCCCTGGGTTTTTGAATTTCACCATGAGTCCCCAGTGGTTGGTGAACGAATTGCGTGTTCTGTTGAAGCGACGGGCCGATTACGCCCGCCAGGACAGTTTTTCTAAAGAACGAATTTTGTTGGAGTTCGTTTCCGCCAATCCCAACGGACCCCTGCATGTGGGGCACGGACGGGGCGCCGCGTTGGGAGATTCGTTGGCCCGGATATTCCGTCATTTAGGGTGCGCCGTTACCACGGAATATTACATCAACAACGTGGGAAACCAGATGGAAAACCTGGGGGCTTCGGTCATGTGGCGGACCGACGCGCTGGATCCCACCTATTTGTCGGAGAGTGAAAAAGCCGCTTACACCGCAAAAAAGGTCGAAGACCTTTACAAAGGCGAATACCTGGTCGATGTGGCGAGGGACATCATGCGGCGGTTTCCGAAAGGGACCGATCGGGCCGAGGGTATTCTGTTTTTCCGAGATGAGGCCTTGGCTTTGGTTTTGGACGGTATTCGCGGCGATCTTAAAGCGTTTGGGGTTTCCCATAACCAGTGGTACCCGGAATCCCGGTTGTTTGACGAAGGGAGGGTCGACGCCGCGTTCGCCCAATTGCGAGCCCGGGGCGATTTGAAAGACGAAGACGGGGCCCTGTGGTTTTTGTCCACAAAATACGGCGACGACAAAGACCGCGTGCTTAAACGCCAAGATGAACGTCCCACCTATTTTGCCTCCGACGTGGCCTACCACCATGAAAAGTTCGGGCGGGGTTACACGCGCTTGATCGATATTTGGGGAACGGACCATCACGGTTACGCTCCGCGGGTGAGGGCGGCGGTCCAGGCCCTGGGCCACGATCCGGAGCGGTTGACGATCTTGTTGTACCAACTGGTCAGCTTGGTGCGGGCGGGGGCGCCGGTGACCATGTCCACACGCACGGGCGAGTTTGTAAAATTAACTGATGTGGTGGATGAAGTCGGTAAAGACGCGGCTCGCTTTTTTTTTGCGTTGCGCAGTCCCAACAGCCACCTGGAATTCGATTTGGATTTGGCCAAACGTCAGGCGTCCGACAACCCGGTGTTTTATGTTAAATACGTTCATGCCCGGTGCCATTCGATATTTCGAGAGGCTCAAAAAAGAGGGCTCTTAACCGACGATGTCGCTTTGCCCGATTTTTCAGGGCCGGAGTCTTTGGATCCGGCGGAACGGGCGTTGTTGATTCGATTGGCGTCGTTCCCAGACGTGTTGGACCAATGCGCTCGGGATCTCACCCCGCATCACCTAACCGAACATTTGATGAAACTGGCCGGGGACTTCCACCGTTTTTACGAGAATTGTCCGGTCCTGGGGGCCGATCCTGACCGGCGGTTGTTCCGGTTGGCCCTGGTGGACGGCGTCCGGACCCTCATTCACAGCGGTCTCTCCTTGTTGGGTGTCGAAGCCCCGGAATCGATGTGAGGGCCCTTCTCCCCACTTTTCCCTTGCGCAAAGTCTGTTTTGGGGGTATGTAATTGGCGAGCCACTCGTGAAGGAGGGACGGTCGAACGTGAAGGAAAAATCAAACCCGGCACAAGAACCCCACGAATTCCATTGGACCATGGATGGAATTCGCCGGGAGGCGGAACCCAAACCGTCGGTGCGGCCGATCTCCGCGGATCCCGTCGATGACGATATTCCGAAAGACGCGGAAAACCGTCGCTACCATCGGATCGATCTCACGGTTCCCATCCTCTATAAAATTTTGCCGGAAGAACCCTTGGTGGCCTCTCACGCGACGGTGGTCAACACATCCGGAGCGGCGGGGGGCAACATCAGTCCCACGGGCGCCTGTTTGGTGTTGGCGGAAAAATTGGCCCGGGGCACGGTGTTGGCGTTGTCTTTGCACGGCATGGAGGGCGGATCCATCTCGGCGGTAGGCAAAGTGGTGTGGTCGAAACCCACGGAGACCGCCCACCATTATTTAACGGGGCTAGAATTTGTGGTGGTGTACCGTAAAACCCGATCCAAAACCGAATACCTTAACACCGACATCCTTAAATCCCTGCTCGGGCCCGCGTAAGATTTATTGTCAACCGAATAGTGGGAAAAGTTGGTTGACAATAGGGTGCGGCTATGGTTGAATACCTTCCGTTCTTATCGACGGAGGATCCCCATGCCTGTTTTAGAAAAATCAGACCTGCGCGCCCTGGGCGAAAAAAGCCGGGCGGGCGGTGCGTTGTCCCGGGAAGAAGCCCGGGCCGTCTTAAATTGGCCGGAAAACGAACTGTTGGACGTGGTGGCCGAAGCCCATCGGGTCCGGCACCAGCATTTCGGCCAAAAAGTCAAAATGAACTTTTTGGTCAATTTGCAATCGGGTTTGTGTCCGGAAGATTGTTCCTATTGCAGTCAATCCAAAGATTCAAAGGCCCCGGTTGAAAAATACCGCCTGTTGAGCTCGGACGACGTTTTGGATCAGGCGGATCGGGCCGTGGCGGCAGGCGCGGCGCGCCTTTGTTTGGTGGCCGCCATGCGGGGGCCGGGCGAACGGGAAATGGCGTCTCTCGACGAGACGGTTCGGAAAGTGAAAGAAAAATATCCCCGTTTGGAAGTTTGTGCGTCCATGGGCCTGCTCAAAGAAGGGCAAGCCGGTCGCCTCAAAAGCGCCGGGGTTGACGCGTACAACCACAACCTCAACACCAGCGAACGCCATTACGAAGAGATTTGCCGCACCCACACCCATTCTGATCGGTTGGATACCATTGAGAAGGCAAAAGCGGCGGGGTTGTCCCCGTGCAGTGGGGCGATTTTTGGGATGGGGGAAACCCAAGACGACATTATTGACGTGGCGTTTCGTCTGCGGGAGGTGGGGGCAGATTCCATTCCCATCAATTTCCTCATTCCGGTCCCCGGCACGGCAATGGCACGCCACAATCAGCTTTCACCCACCGATTGTTTAAAAATTCTTTGTCTGTTCCGGTTCGTGAACCCTTCCATGGAAATACGCATTGCGGGGGGGCGGGAACGGCATTTGAGGTCCCTTCAGGCACTGGGCCTGTATGTGGCCAACTCCATTTTCATCGGCGACTACTTGACGACCAAAGGTCAAGCGGCGTCGGCGGACCGGCAAATGATTCTGGACATGGGGTTTGAAATCGAGGGTGAAGACAATGCCCCCGGTTCTCCGACTCGGCCGCTTCCCGACCCGGTGGAGATGGTGACCCGGGCCACCCGGCAGTAATGATTGTTTTAATCACGGGGGCCAGCGGGGGAATTGGGGGGCGGTTGGCCCACGAGTTTGCCGGGGCGGGGTACGATGTGGCTCTTCATTATCATCGCGGGAAATCAGCGGCCGAATCCTTGCGCAATGATCTCACCCAACGGGGCGCGCGGGCGGAGGTTTTTGAGGCCGACCTTTCGGATCCGCAACAGGCCCAGGCTCTTCCTGACCGCGTGGTCGAAAAGTGGGGCCGGTTAGATGGATTGATCAACAATGCCGGAACGGCCCGGGACCGAAGTTTGTTGAAAATGAGTGTGGAGGAGTGGCGGGCCGTCCTGGACGTTAATTTGTCGGGGGCTTTTTGGTGCCTGCAATCGGCGGCCCGGCACATGGCCCGCCAAAAAAGCGGTTTCATTATCAACGTCGGTTCCGTCCTGGCTCTAAAAGGGGCGGTTGGGTGCGCCAATTATGTGGCGTCAAAAGCGGGCCTGCTGGCCCTTACAAAATCGGCCGCCCTGGAATTGGGCCGATTCGATATTCGAGTCAACGCAATTCTTCCCGGATTTCATCCCACCCCCATCGCCCAATCCATCCCGTCGGAGCAGGTGGAACGGGTGAAAGCCCAGCACGTTTTAAATCGTACCACCGATTTGGGTGATTTGGCCAAACTGGTTTTGATGGTGGCGGAGAACCGGTCCGTGTCGGGCCAAGTTTTCAACGTGGATTCACGGCTGATATGAGGTTCGGGCGTCGTCCGGTGGTGACGGGGATTGGATTGGTGTGTCCCTTGGGGGCCGACCGGGAACGCAGTTGGCGTGTGCTTCGTGACGGCGGTCGGGCATCGTTTTCGTTGGGCGGTGCCCGGGCCCCGGTGGACGCCAACGACCAGGCGCGCACGATCCAGTTGGCGTTGCGGGCGGCTCACGAAGCCTGGGCTGATAGCGGTCTACAATCTGTTGATCCCGACCGGATGTCCTGTGTCGTTAGTTCCAGCAAACCCATTCTCTCGTTGACGGGTTCGTTGTCGTTGGACGGACCCGAGCGCGTTGCCGCGGCGGTGGCGACACAGTTCGGCGCCCAGGGTGTTGTGATGAACGTGGCCTCGGCTTGCGCCACCGGGGCCCACTCGTTGCTGACCGCGGCGGATTGGGTCCGGGAAGGGCGGGCCGATGTGGTGTTGGCGGGAGCGGCCGAAAGCGCCTTGCATCCTCTTTATTTGGCGGCGTTTCAACAAATGGGCGTCTTGTCCAAGCAAGGTATCGTTCGCCCCTTTGACAAGGCCCGGGACGGGTTTGTTGTCGGCGAAGGAGCCGCCGTGTTTGTGGTAGAACCCCTGGACCAGGCCCGGGACCGGGGGGCCGATATATACGGCGAAATTTCCGGAGGAAACTTTTCTTCCGACGCTCATCACGCCACGCGGTTCAATTCCCAGGGCCGCACCATGGCGGCGTGTTTGCGCAAAGCCTTGGACCAAGCGGGGTTATCCACTGACGACGTGGATTATGTCAACGCCCACGGTACCGCGACCGCGTTGAACGATTCCCTGGAAACCCAGGCTCTGATCTCCCTTTTTCCGGTCAACCCCCCGCCGGTTTCTTCGACCAAAGGCGCCACGGGCCATTTGTTAGGCGCCACAGGGGCCGTGGAAATCGTTTTTTGTTTTCTCGCCCTGCGCGACAAGACGCTCCCTCCCACACTGAACTTGGAAAATCCGGAAACCGACCGACTGGATTTTGTTCCCCATCGAGCTCGGTCGGCCGAGGTGGACCGGGTGGTGTCGTTATCGTTCGGGTTTGGGGGCGCGTTAGCGGCGGTGGTGTTGGGGATCCCCGCGTGATCGCCGATACGCTCGATCAAAGGCTGACGTCGGCTTTGTCGGTTTTGGAGACGGAGAACCGACGCCGGCGGCCCCGGACGGTGGAATCCATGCCGTCGGCTCACACGCGTTCCGTGGGGCGTGACATCGTCAATTTCGCTTCCAACAATTATTTGGGATTGGCCGAGGATCCTCGTGTTATCGAGGCCGCCGCCCAGGCCCAACGCCGGTGGGGAATCGGCGCCACGGGGTCTCGGTTGATGGGAGGGACGCTGGCTTTGCACGAGGAACTTGAACGGGCCCTGGCTCGATTCAAAGGGAGTCCATCGGCTTTGGTGTTCCCGTCTGGATACCACGCCAACGTGGGGATGATCCCCGCGTTGGCGGGGGCCGACGACACCGTTTTTCTCGACCGATTGGCCCACGCGTCGTTGGTGGACGGAGCCCGGTTGTCCAAAGCCCATGTGCGGGTGTTTCGCCACAACGATCCGGACCATTTGGACCATGTTCTCGGTCGGATGAGGGGTGGGGGGGAACGATGGGTGATTACGGAGAGTGTGTTTTCCATGGACGGTGATCGGGCCCCTTTAAAAGATCTGGCGGCGGTCTGTGCCAAACGGGGCGCTCGGCTGTACGTGGACGAAGCCCACGCCACGGGCGTCTGGGGGCCCGGCGGGCGCGGTTGGATCAATGAGCAGGGCGTGGTTGATCGGGTGGACGTGTGTATGGGCACCCTTTCAAAGGCCTTAGGTTCCCAGGGCGGGTTTGTGTGCGGGTCGACGGCTTTGATCCAGTGGGGGATCAATCGGGCCCGGGCGTTTATTTATTCCACCGCGTTGTCCCCTGGCGCGGTGGGCGGGGCTTTGGCGGCATTGGCTTTTTGTGAGAACGAAGAGAATCGGCGGATCCGTTTGTTTTCTTTATCCGATCGTCTGTGGACAGGGCTGGGCTTGAAAGGAAAGGGCCCGATCGTGCCGTTGATTTTGGGGGACGATGGACGGGCGTTGTCTCTGTCGGCGGCTCTGTGGGAAGGAGGCGTTTTCGCCCCCGCGGTTCGGTTTCCCACCGTTCCCAAAAGGGCGGCTCGGGTGCGTTTTTCGGTGACGGCGTCCCATACCCCGGACGACATCGATCGGATTCTCGCCGTCGTGAACCGGTGGATCAAAATGAATGGTCAGATTGAACGGGGAATTTAACATGGCAAATTCTCTTTTTATCACGTCGACGGACACCGGGGTGGGGAAAACGTTTATCGCCTGCCGGTTGGTCGAGGCGGTCCGGGATGCCGGTCTGACCGTCGGGGTACTTAAACCGTTTTCCGCGGGAGATTGGGCTGACGCCACGGCGCTCGTTCGCGCCGCCGGCAGCCACGGCACACCCCAAGAGGCTACGCTTCTATACTGTCCGCGCCCATTGGCGCCAGGCGCTCAGATTGGGTTGGGCGCTCGCGGAAAAACCATGGTTGAAAGGGTCTTTAGCAAAACCACCAAAGCCCTCCGAACGCTTCAAAAAAAACACGACTGTGTTGTGGTGGAAGGGTGCGGGGGCGTTTTGGCCCCTCTGGGAGGGCCCTACTCTGTGGCCGATTTAATGGCGCAGTTAAACGTGCCTATTTGGGTAGTGGCCCGGGCCGGGTTGGGGACCATCAACCACACCTTGTTGACTTTGGAGGCCCTTAAGGGACGGGGCCTCGATGTGAAACGGATTCTGTTAAGTAACCCGTCCGGCCGGGATCTTTCGGAAAAAACCAACGCCGACCTGATCCGTCGATTGTCCAACCGGCCCGTGACCGTCATCCCGCGGTCTCTGACAACCTCCGCGAAAACAATCGTTCGACGAATTCTGTGGAAAGCGTTTCAGTCTGATTTTTTATGACCCCGCGATCGCCTGCTTTTCTTGATAGAAAATACCTTTGGCATCCGTTCACCCAGCAAACCGAATGGGAAAAGGCCGATCCCATTGTGGTGCGGTCGGCCCGGGGGGCAACCTTTACGGACACAAAGGGCCGAACCTACATCGACGGCGTTTCCTCTCTGTGGGTCACGGCCCACGGGCACCGACACCCGGCCTTGGACCGGGCGGTCCGGCGTCAATTGGGTCGCATGGCCCACACCACGTTTTTGGGGCTTACGCACGAACCGGCGGCGCGGCTGGGTAAAGCCCTCGTCGATATCGCTCCTTCCGGGTTGGAGCGGGTTTTCTACTCAGACAACGGAGCCACGTCGGTGGAAGTGGCGCTCAAAATGGCTTTTCAGTTTTGGGCCCACCGGGGCGAACATCGGCCCAACTATCTCGCCTTGGCGGGGTCGTATCACGGCGACACGCTCGGGGCTGTCTCGGTGGGGGGGATCGCCGCTTTTCACAAAACGTTTCGACCGCTTTTGTTTAAATCCCATTTCGCCCCGGCGCCCCATTGTTATCGATGCCCCTTTCGCAAAAAGCCCTCTCAACCCGAACTTCGAACTGGGGACGAACCCATCAATGTCCGCGCCCCGCGCCCGGGGGATTTCCGAGCGGAGACCGGCTGTCGCTGGGAATGCCTGGGGGGTGCCGAAAAGTTAATAAAAGCGCAATAAGTCACGATTGGCGGCCGCCATTGTTGAGCCAATCATTCAAGGGGCCTCGGGCATGCGGGTCATGCCCCAGGGCTATTTGAAAGGATTCGAACGGCTGTGCCGGACCTACGGGATTCTATTGATCGCTGACGAGGTGGCCACCGGGTTCGGTCGAACCGGTCGGATGTTCGCCGTTGAGCACGAGGGCGTTCGACCTGATTTTCTCTGTGTGGCCAAAGCGCTCACGGGAGGCTATTTGCCGTTGGCCGCTACGCTGACGACACAAAAGATCTACAAGACCTTTTTGGGCCGTTACGAAGATTTTAAAACTTTTTTCCATGGGCACAGCTACACCGCCAACCCGTTGGCCTGCGCCGCGGCTCTGGAAAACCTGGCGGTGTTTAAGAGAGAGAAAACCCTTGAACGGCTCGCGGGCAAAAGACAATGGATGACCGATTTCTTATTGGAGATCGCCGCACATCCAAACGTCGGCCAGGTGCGCCAGGCAGGTTTTATGGCCGGCATCGAGCTGGTGGCCGACAAGGACACCCACCGTCCGTTCCCCGCCTCCGCCCGAATGGGCGCGCGAATCTGCCGCCAGGCCTTGCTGAAAGGGGCCTGGCTGCGCCCCCTAGGCGACGTGCTCGTCCTTATACCACCGTTCGGAATCACCCGAACACAATGGGCCACCCTCGCAAATTCTCTGGGTCTCCTCAAGGCGCCTTCCATCCCTGTCACGTAACCCGGACAAGCCGGAACCAAACAGGAAGAGAGCCAGTCCATGGCAAATCCCCCCGCATCCCGCATCAACGTCTCTGGTGACCGCGCTAGCGGAAATGTCTCGTGGGAGAGACCGCCCCAAGTGCCCGTCGCTCCGCGACGGGCCCCTTTTGAAAAGGGGGGACCAGGGAGGGGGTGCCGGTCCCAGTGAAAAGCTTGACGGCTGAGCAGACATCGCAACCTAAAAAGTCGGATCACCCGTTTCCCCGTCGATGGTCTAAAATATCTTGAACAAGCTGTCAACGATTTTAGAACAGAGAGACTCAACGGGGGGCGGGTCAGTAACGGCGAAAGAGCGATATGAAATTATGTTGACATATTACGTCGAAATATGTCAGGATCATTAGCAATGAAAATTCATCGTCCATTGACATTGCCAAAACAAAGTTTCTTTCTTCTTGGCCCACGGGGGACAGGCAAGAGCACGTGGCTTAAAGAATCCCTGTCCCAGGCTCATGTGGTCGATTTGTTGGATGAAACTGTCTATCAAAGGTGTCTTGCCGACCCTTCTGTGTTTCAGGCGGAAGTGGGCGGTCAGCCCCCCTCTCGCTGGATTGTGGTGGATGAAATCCAACGCCTGCCCAACCTCCTCAATGAGGTGCACCGAGCCATTGAAAGTTCTGGACGTCGGTTTGCCCTCTGCGGATCCAGCGCGCGCAAATTGCGCCGGACCGGGGTGAACCTGCTGGGGGGGCGCGCCCTTCAACGGTTCATGCACCCGTTTACGCCGGCGGAACTTGGCGACGCATTTGATGTGGATCAGGCGTTGAGGTTCGGCCTCTTGCCTGTGGTTTTGGGATCAACCGCGAAAGCGGAAACCTTGGTTTCTTACGCCCAGCTCTATTTGAAGGAAGAAATTCAGGGGGAAGCCTTGGTGCGAAACCTGCCGGGGTTTGCTCGATTTCTTCCCATCGCGGCCTTGTTGAACGGTCAGGTTCTCAATGTCAGCAACATTGCCCGGGATGCCGCCGTGGCCCGCCCCACGGTGCATGGGTATCTTGATATCCTGGTCGATACTCTCCTCTGTTTTCGCTTGCCGGCGTTCGAGGCCAAATTGCGCGTTCGCGAACGAAGGCATCCCAAATGGTATTGGTGTGACCCGGGCCTGGTGCGGGCCATGAAGAGACAAGACGGTCCTTTGACGATGGAAGAACGCGGTTCTCTCTTTGAAGGATTGGTGGCCCAGCTGATCCGCGCCTCCATGGATTACAATTCGGCGGCGGACCATGTCCATTACTGGGCTCCCGCCGAGGCGGCGGATGTGGAAGTGGATTTTTTGCTCACCCGGGGGGCGCGGCACGTGGCGGTGGAAGTTAAATCCGGTCCCCGTCCGTCGCCCTCTTGGGTGAGGGGACTCAAAGCGATTCAGGGGTTGCCTGGTCTCACTCGGCGTTTGGTGGTTTACCCGCAAGGCCCCAAAATGGCCTTGGGGGATGGCATTGAGGGAGTCTCTTTGGCGCAATTTTCCCAGTGGCTTCGGGAGGGTAAATTATTTTAACCGGGATTCCCCCTCATCCGACAAACGGGGGAGGTTTCTAACGACACCGCGGTTGGCACGGGGCTACCGTCGACAATAGTTGGAACAGAATTGTCGATCCTTCCCGGGGGGGAACGCTCAGCTAAACGAAAATTTCAGGTTAACCCGCTAAAAAAAAGGAGACCCCTTTTGAAGAACGTGTTGCCAAGGGAGGCAGAGGGTTGCCCCCATTTTTTTGGGAGTAGGGTCTAAAGAAAGGCAGAAAGCCTCACTGTGCGGGATCGCTTTTTGAAATCGGTTGAGGGCCGCCACATCCCTTTCGGTGACTCGGTCTGTGGATTTAATTTTAACCAAGAGGCGGGTCTTTCCCGGTCGGTCAATGACCAAATCAATTCCCGACTTTGACGCATGAATTTTAAAAAACTAGCCACCAACACTTTTCAGCACTGGCGCTATTTTTTGTGCCACTACACTTTTCTCAGATTCCTCATCCGCCTCACCACGTGCGCCGCCCCCAGAAAATAGACCTGGTCAACGGAGATGTCTTTGCTCAGGTCCACCAGCTTTTCCCTCGTGGCGTATCGTCCCAACGCCGCCACGAGGTTGTCAATTTGCTCCGTCGATTGAAGAACGTCCAAACGCCCCAACGTCAAGAGAATTTGTTGACGGACCTTGCCGTCCTCGCGATAACTGCGCACGAGTTGGAGGTGGGCTTTGCCCTGAGAGTTGCGATTGAGTCTGACGAACATGGCAACATTACATAAACTTAAACAGCCATCGTTAATCAAAAAACACAAAAAAACAAAAATCGTGTAACTGCATTTCCGGTTTCAGAAACCCCGCTTCGACGAAGGGAACCTCAAAAATCGAATTTATCAGTCAAACTCGGGAGCGCGGTGACGATTTATTATAAGGGAGTAGATGGTCCACATGGTAAGCCGCTGTTTCCAACCGTTCTCAACCCTATTCCCATAAAAGTTGATGTAAAATAATAAGACCGATTTCACGGTTTGACGTGATTTCGCCAGGGGAGCCTTTTTATGGAATTCCATGACATGCCAAAAATTCAGAGCCCGTTTCGGCGAGAGATGCGAAACGGGGCCTATGTGGTGACCCCGATGATTGAACCGGGCTTTGAGTGGGTGTTCAACGATTCGGACGTTTTGGCCATTGAAAAAGTTGATGGCACCAACGTGAGCGTCGTGATGGAAAAGGGCCGCCTGGCGGCCCTGACCAACCGGAAAAATCTCTGCCCCTCCGACACTTTGGATGTAAATCGGTTCATCCAGGGCGTTCGGCACTGGCTGGAGCGAGGCAACACCCTGCCGGCCGACGGCCAGCATTTTGGCGAGCTCATGGGTCCCCACGTTCAAACCAACTTCTTGGAATTGGACCGCCCGCTCTGGATCCCCTTCGATTATTTAAAAGAGAAAGCCAGTTATCGGTCCTATCACAAATATCCCAAGACGTTCGAAAACATCAGCGCTTGGTTTAAGGAGGGGTTGTTTTCCCTCATGTTCCAGCGGTTCCACGAGAGTGAGAAGCGCCCGCCAGAAGGCATCGTCTTTTGGCATCCCACCCACGGTTGGGCCAAACTCCGCCGCGACATGTTCGATTGGTGGGACGGTCCCCGCCACCCCGGCGAGGGGGAATGAAAGGGGAACGGCCCCAGTCCCTTGGGGAAGAAATTGCCAACAGCGTGAGCCATGGGGTAGGCCTTTTGGGCGCTCTCGTGGCCACTCCGTTTTTATTGATCACTATTGCGCGGAGCGGGAACTCGGCTGTCTTTGTTGGGACGGCGGTGTTCGCGGCGACGGTGATTCTCCTCTATACAGCTTCAACCCTGTACCATGCCCTGGCCCCCAACCGCGCGAAACGGCTCTTTCGGATGTTTGACCATGGGGCGATATTCCTTCTCATCGCGGGGACCTATACCCCGCTGACCTTAGGCGTGCTTTGGGGGCCCTGGGGATGGACGATTCTTTCCGTTGTGTGGACGTTGGCCGTGGCGGGGGTCTTTTTAAAAGTGTTCGAAACGGTTCGACATCCGAAACTGTCGATGGGTCTCTATTTGTTGATGGGGTGGCTGATTCTGGGCGCGGTCGGGCCTTTGTGGGATCGTCTTCCGCGCGCCGGGTGGGTCTGGCTAGCGGCGGGGGGAATTTCGTATACCTTGGGCATTGCCTTTGCGGTTTTCGATCGTGTGCGCTACGGCCATTTCATTTGGCATTTGTTCGTTTTGGTTGGGACATTCTGTCACGCGGTGATGGTCTGGCGTTACGCAGGAGGAACTCTTCCGTAACGAAACAGATGGGGGACCCATGGAATACGTTTTTCAAAAGACACAGGACCCATTTCTTGGCCCTTTGTCCTTTTTGGGGGATGTCCGTTTCGGCGGCAAAACTTGAAGTTCGGATTGATAATCCTCCGGCCGAGGGGGCAGTGGTCGCTTGGTTGTTTGATTCGCCCAACGCGTTTGTTGATTTGCGGAATCCGGCGCGCGTTGTTGTCTTGGTTGACCGAGGGGGGACCCCCACCACGATTAACGATTTGCCCGCGGGGGAGTATGCGTTGGTGGTTTTCCATGACGCCAACAATAACGGGCTCATGGACAAAAACTTCATTGGGATCCCGCGGGAATGGTTGGGATTTTCCAACCACTATTGGCCGGAGGGGCCCCCCACCTTTGCTCGGGCGGCGTTTACGCTTGTTGTCGATGAAACGAAAGTTTTCGATGTCAATCTGCGCTCTATCTTTGGAAAACTGGGCTTGCTGGGCGTGGGGGTGGGTGTCCTCACGCAGACCAGTCCTTATCTCGGGTCCGATCGAGTGATCGTTCAACCCATTCCCGCCATCAGCTACATCGGGGACCGGGTTCAGATCTTCGGGCCCGGTCTTCAGTGCGGGTTATTCAAATGGCACAACCTGGTGGGACTGGCGGTGACGGGCAATTACCGACTGGGCGCCTACGATGACCTATTCTCGCGGGGTTGGGGAACCGTCAGGACACCCTGATGGGAGGCCTGGCGCTGCAAGCCTTTTTACCCGGGGGAGTGGATTTCTCCGCTGGATATGAACACGACATGCTGGATCGGTTTAACGGCGGGAGCGCTGACTTGGGGTTGGAAAAGGCTTTTCAACGAGGGCTGTTTACCGTGACGCCCCAGGTGGGTTTAAACTGGATGGCCGCCGAACTGGCGGATTACGAGTTTGGTGTTCCCGATGACAAAGCCCAAGCGGGCCGTCCGGCGTACCATCCCGGGGCGGTCATGACCGTGAAATACGGGCTCGGGCTTTTCATTGAACTCAAAGGCGCTTGGCGCGTCATTTTAAATGGAAATGTCTCTCGTCTCCCGTCGGAACTCACCCAGAGCCCCATCGTGGACCAATCCCAAGTGTTCAGCGGGTTTGCGGCGATCAATCGACTGTTTTGATTTTACAATGGGGAACAAATCGCCAGCCGGATTGTTGTATCCATGTCGGTCAAAAAAAGGAGAATCTCCTATGCCCGTTGAAACGGAAAATTTATTGTTCTGTGAATTGCAGCTGGGTCCTGTGCGCTTGAAAAATCGGTTGGTGATGGCGCCCATGACGCGGTGTCGTGCGGGGGAAGGGCATTTCCCCACCGCATTGCTCACCCGTCCCTGATTTAGGCTACATTCCGGGAGCCCCATTTTGCCTGGGTTCGAGGCGCGACGAGGGGCCGTGCCTGCCTGTGGCAGGCGTCCACGACGGGCCGGACAGGCCCTGGCCCCGAAGGGGGATGCGGGCCATCGTAACCGAGGAGCAACGAAGAAGCCGGCCAGAATGTAGCCTAAATCAGGGACGGGTGAGTAAGTCCGAACTTGTGCGTTATCAGAAATACGCTCGGGCCGCCTTTACCAAACCCTCCTCTCCAGCCTTATTCATAAATTCATATCAGGAACTTTAGTTCCCAGGCGCGCCTAACCGGAAGTCACGGTCTGCGTTTCGATTAAAGGACGTTTTGTTTCGGTGTCAAAGAAGAGACCACTGAACGTTTGTGATGCCTTGTCCCACCGGACCCACTTGGGGGGACCCGCTGACGACCAGTCCTGCCTTGGGGCTTTTCGATAAATCCCTCCATGTCACGATGTTTTGCCAATGCCGCGGCACCAACGTAGACGATAACTTGATTTCAATGGGAAGCAAGGGTCCTCCCGGGTCAATTAATAAATCCACTTCGAGACCATCAATGCTACGCCAAAAGTAAAGGCGGTCGCGCAACCCAAAATCGTCCGCCATCTTTTTAAAATTAGAGACGATGAGCGTTTCAAAGAGAGGGCCGGCCATTGGACTTCCAAGCACATGCGCGGGAGTCTGTAGGCCTACGAGATAACAGACCAGCCCGGTGTCCATAAAATACACCTTTGGGGATTTAATAATGCGTTTGCCGAAGTTGTTGTGATGGGGGGGCAATAGAAAGATCAACGAACTGGCTTCCAGGAGAGACAACCAGGAGCGGAGGGTAGGAATCGTAATCCCCAAGTCGCGGGAAATCGAGGCCTGGTTGAGCTCTTGTCCGGTTCGAGCGGCAAGGAGTTTGAGAAACCGTTGAAATTCAAGGAGGTTCTCCTCCCGGATGTTTCCCCGAACATCGCGGTCAATGTACGTTTGAACGTAGCTGGAATACCAGAGGTCAAGGGGGACATTCTTCTTGGCCACCACCCCAGGGTAGCCCCCGCGCAAAAGAAAGGACCCTAGGTTTGGGGATGAAGGACCCGTTTGGGGAGGGGTGGAAAGCAATGATCTTATGTATCCAATCCAATTGGCCGGAGGAGGCCGCCGCGTTTTTAAAAAACTTTCGGAAATGGCAAAAGGGTGTAGGTTTAAGACAGCGGTTCGTCCGGCCAAGGATTCGCTCACGTTTTTCATCACCGTAAATTTCTGAGACCCCGTAATGACCCAACGGCCTGGACGCGGGTCTTCGGCGATCCGGGCCTTGATAACGGGGAGAAGGGAGGGTACGTTTTGTATCTCATCCAAAATTAATGGAGGGGGAAAGCGTTCCAAAAAACCCATCGGATCCTCCGCCGCCAGGGTGCTTTTGTCTAAGTCGTCCAACAAGACGTAACGGTGGGTTTTTCCAAGGAGTCGAGTCAGGAGGGTTGTTTTGCCGGATTGTCGAGGTCCGGTGAGGACGAGGGCGGAGAAATGGCGGAGGGCTTTTTTAACCTGGGGCTCGAGGAGGCGGGGGCGGTACATGCTGACCATTATAAAGTGTTACTTTAACTTGGTCAAGATGGTGATTCGTTCCAGGGCGGGGCGGTCGATCAAAGCAATGCGCTTCCACCCCGTGCGGGTTTAGGGGACGGTGATGAATTTATAACTTAAGGTTTTTTTTCGATTTTGTTTTTGGAGGGGAATAAATTTCACGTCACCATCGCTCGCTAAGTTATTAAAGCATCACCGTCCCCTAAAATAAACGAAAATTTCAGGTTAACCCGCTAAAAAAAAGGGGACCCCTTTTGAAGAACGTGTTGCCAAGGGAGGCAGAGGGTTGCCCCCATTTTTTTGGGAGTAGGGTCTAAAGAAAGGCAGAAAGCCTCACTGTGCGGGATCGCTTTTTGAAATCGGTTGAGGGCCGCCACATCCCTTTCGGTCACTCGGTCTGCGGATTTAATTTCAATTAAGAGGCGTGTCTTTCCCGGTCGGTCTATGACTAAATCGATCTCTCCACCGTCGGTGGTCTGAAAGTAAGAAAATGTCCAATCGCACCGGCGGTAATCCGCCAGCCGGTGTAATTCGAGCACGACGAAGTGTTCAAAGGCAAATCCGTAGGTAAAGGTTTTGGGATAAAGCTCTTGGTCCAGGGTGTGTTCAAGCGCACGTTTGACCCCCGGGTCAAAAAAATAAAATTTGGGGTGGGTGCGTTGTCTCTTCCGAACCGAGAGATGGAAGGCCGGGATCCGGATCCCCACAAGCGTGTCTTCCAAAATCGTGAAATAGGATTGAACGGTTTTGACATCGGCCCCCACATCTTTCGCAATTTTAGAGTAATTAATGACTTGTCCGTTGCACTGGGCGGCCACCTCGAGGAAATGCCGAAAGGGGGTGAGGTTTCGGACAATTTGTTCGGCCACAATCTCTTCTTTCAGATAAATGAGCGCGTAGGCGCGTAGAAATTCCTTTTTGTCATCGGTTGATTCCAGGTGAAGTGCTTTCGGCAAAGTCCCCCAGGCCAGCGCCTCGTTCAACTGAAACCGATCTCCCAATTCAACCGTCGTGAGGGGGAAAAGTGAATATACAAAAGCTCTCCCCGCCAGAAGGTTGGCCGCGCCCCGTTTCAATTTGCGCGGGCTGGACCCCGTCAGGGCAAACAAGACCCCGTGCTCTTCAATCATCTGGTGGACCACGTTTAATAGGCGGGGAACTTTCTGGACTTCATCAATGAGGATCCAGGAAGGTTTTGGTTCGAGAGCGGACCATTTTTCCTTCAAAGTTTGTGGCGACCGTGCGTAGAGGTCTTCCTGTGCGGGATCCAATAGATCAAGGGTCATGACACCTTCTCCCCTCAAAAAAGATTTGAGGAGCGTTGACTTTCCAGTTCCCCGGGGACCAAACAGGAAAAAACTATGGTGGGGTGGCTTAAATAGTCTCTGGATCATGATCCATAAAACTACATCATTTCTGGACCGTTGTCTATCTTGTTTGGCCAATTCCCCGGCATCCATGTCATGGCCGCCAATTTCCACCGATGAGAGCGGATCATAGCCACACTTCAGGGGGGCTTGAAAAAAAAGTCTCGAGGGGGATGCCGCCCGTTCCCACCATGAGGGGTTTGAGGGAGGGATATTGTTTTTTCAAGGCCGCAAGGCCCTGGGTGTTGGTGTGCCGGCCCGATTTAACTTCAAACGCCACGGCCTTATCTCCTCTTTCCATTATAAAATCCACTTCGTCGTTTCGTTTTCTCCAGTAGAAAATTTCCGCCGTGGTTGGTCGATAGTTCAATAGATGGGCGCCCACGGCGTTTTCAACCAACCATCCCCACTCTTCTTGTTTTTTCCGAGATTCTTCAAAGGTGTAGGACGAAAGAGCGTTCGTCAGCGCGTTGTTCCAGACGATCAGTTTCGGGATGGAGGCTTTTGAACGGAGAACGCCCTTCGACCAGAGGGAGAGGCCGCTGACCAAATAGGCTCCTCCCAACAGTCTCAAATAGTGGGCCAACGTTACGGTGTTCCCGGCATCTTGAAGTTGACCGAGCATTTTGTTAAACGAGATCACCCGGGCCGGCGCTTTAGCCGCCAAAAGAAAGAGTTGGCGCAGGAGAGCGGGTTTATCGATCCGTGTCATTTGAAGAACATCGCGCGATAGTACCGCTTCGATGAGTGAATGAACAATGTAGTCGACCCAGCGGGAATGGTCGTTCACAAAGGGGGCCGCTCCGGGGTAGCCTCCGAAGTAGAGCCACTGATCCAAACTCCACCCAAAGGCTTGCCGGCACTCCGGCCATGACCAATGGGGGAAAAAATGGAGCTCAAATCGTCCGGCAAGACTTTCTTTGGACCCCGCTTGAATTTGAAGGGCGGAAGCCCCCAATAAAACCACCTTCAAAGGAAGCCCTTTTCGTCGATCTTCTTCTGAAAGGGACTTTACCATTTCGGCCCATCGGTCCACTTTTTGGATTTCGTCTAAAACAAGGAGAGTCTCTTTATTCCCCTCTAGGGCGTGTCGACGGGCGATTTCCCATTGGGATTGAATCCAGAGGGGGTCTGGAACAAAAGGTAGATCAGCCGAAGCGTAGTGGGAGATTCCGCTCCAGTTGGCAATCACTTGTTGTACAGCGGTGGTCTTACCAACCTGGCGAGGCCCCACCACGATTTGCAAGGGCGATTCCCGCTCAGACAGCCGCTTCGTCAGTTCATTGACCAAAGGTCGAAGGATGGTGGCCATAGAATAAGCCTAGCAGACAAATGGCCCGTTGTCAACTTTACTCAACGCACTGAGTGAAATTACTCAACACGTTGAGTAAGAATGATTAATTCGGCGGGGGAAGACTTAGGGTCCGTAAGGTAATAAGTGACTTATTTGGCGAGTGGATTTTGATCCGAGCCGACGATTAAGATAAAGTCAATTAGTGTACTCCGTCCCCTGCGTCAAGCTGCCAATAAATTGACTGCCCTCAGCATAAAGGGTAATATTTTATAGACTTCTTTATTCTTCTTTTCGCGGGGGTTTCCTATGCGTAAAGTTCTGGTGGTTTTTTTATCTTTTTCGTTGCTCGCCCCCGACTTACTTCTGGCCTATAACGACTATTCAAGTTACGAACGGGGGCCGGACTCATACTCTTTTAATCAATCCCAAGAAACCTGGAAACGGAATTTTAATGCCCGGGAAAGTTTCAACTACAACGCTCCGTTCACTCGCCCGCCGATTCAGTTTCCAAAAGTTAGTTTGGATTTGACCTTCCAAAACACTTTCCGAACTTACAGCAGTTTCAACGCCACTCCGTTCAGCGGGAAGCTTGACCTGAATTACAAATCTTTTTCCCCCAGTAGCTTCTCCCCAAAACCGGTGGTTCAAACCTATGATATTAAAGCGCCAACGAATTTAATCGGAAATCTAAACTTCCAAAGCCCCGGTGTCCAATCAACCAAGGGGACATTCGTCCCCTCGATCACACAACCGAAGGGACCCATTGGGTTTTTTAGCGGAGTTGCCAATGCGGTTAAGGCGATTCCGGCGTTCTTTTCGACTGTCGCGAACAAAATCGGAGAGGCGGCCGCGTTTCTGTGGAACCGGGTTGTTCTGGGCCACCGCACGGAAAACACCGCGACCCTGCCGGACGGGACCCGCCTGACCGGCCAAATCACCCTGAACCGTGACGACAAAATTCTGTCCATTGCTTCCGGCACCGTGCGCACGGTTGGCGAGTTTAAACAACTTGAATCTGGTGAGATGGCTCTTGTCCCTGGCAAATTGCCCATCAAGATAAATGGTAACGATTACTTGAGCGGCCAATTTGTTTATGACGGGGAAAAGTTCCAATTGGACGGCCCCGGCATCAAGCTCACCCACCAAGCCGGGCCCACGATTCAAACCACCGCCCCTTTCAAAGAATACGTGAACGGTGACGCCAGCGGCAACGAGACAGTTTTGGGATACGGCGCTCTCTATCGCAACGACACGTTCAGGGAGATCACCACGGGCTTGTCTTTCCGCAACACCAACGGGGTTTGGTCTTTTGACGCGAACCAATCGGCTGTGCTCAAAGTAGATGGTAAAAATATTCCCGTTGCCATTGACGAACAAGGCCGGTTCAAGAAAACCGTTAAATCTCCCACCGCTGAACCGACGGCGTATATCACAAACGTCTTGCCCAATCCAGCCACAAGCGGCTACGAAATTGAAAAGGTGACCCAGCTGGCTGGCGATCAAACGATCCACACGGAAATTCCGGGCACGAAACCCAGCTCCCTCACAACCGGCCAGTCCAACGAGTGGCGGCAAAAGACGGGGGCTCTGTTCGAAGTCAAAGGGCAACGAACTGACTCCGCGACCAACGCCAGTGTTCACCAGGAGGGGGATCAATACGTTTTCACTTCCGGCCAGGTGGCGACGGTTTCCGTTTCCGGCCCCAAGGATAGGCCCCAGGAAGGGCAAAAAACCCTTTACACCGAAGCTCTGCTTGGGTCTGGCACACGTTTAACGGTGACCGGCAAAACGGAGTTCCCCAACTATGGAGCAACGGTTTACATCGGCAAGGTCATGATGGGTGGAAGTGGAAAATTAAACATGGAGAAGGGAACGATTTTCGCTAGTGAGGACCGAGGATTGCGGTTGACGGTTCACTTAAACGGCGGGGAAACCGCCATCGCCGTGAAGAGCATTGACGAGCAGGCGGGGACGTTTGTTGCCCTTTTGCCGGACATCCCGCTCAAGACGGGCGAGCATGTGAGGCCTGCCACACGGGAAGTGGTAGGGCGAATTGACGCTGAAAATGGACAGGCCGTTTTGACCAACACGGCGGTGAAAGGCCCGATCTTAAAACCCCGAGAAACTCCGGGTTTTTGGGAGGCAGGACCAGAGGTCACCGGCAACGGGTACATATACTTTAAAGACAACCAGATAACGCTCAACACGGACCGGCTGGTCAATCTTTCGGATTACAAAAACTTTGACGAGAGAAAGCCAGTTTGGACCACCACTATGAACGATCGTTCCAACACCGCTGTGTCGGCATTCGCGGATCCCGACAACAATTTACTTATTCGAAGCGGTGGTCTGGTATTGGCCACGGCGATGGTGCTCCCCAGATTCGTGGAAGATACAGTCTCCTTTGTTATGGAGAGTGTGCACCCCGCAAGAGAGTTTGCCGTTCACAGTTTCCTGGTTGTTTATGAAAAAGACCCTGTCGAGAAGTTAAGGGCTGTTGGAAAGGCAGGGGACAATTTCGCTGAATTCTATTTTCGAGCCGAAGCGGGAGCCACGGTGGCCGTGACCGGGGGGGCCCTGGTTGTCAGAGAAGGAACCCCGATTATACGCACCGTGGCCCGATCCGTTTCCAAATTGCTTGAAAAGCCCACGGCGCTGACCCCACAACCCGCCCGCAGTCTCGGAGCCGCCGCCCGGGCCGACCTGGCCGACCCGGCAACGACCCAATACGAATTCGTAAGGAGGGAACAGCCTTCGCTGGCCGTTCCTCAGGCGCGGGCCACACCTACTGATTTGTCAGGGTCTGCCGTGGCCCATAATAAATTCTACGTCCCATATGGTTCAAAGGCATATAACAATCGTTTCCTTGGACTGGGTGATGCAAAAACGAGCCCATGGCTGGGGTTCGAGTTCATTTGGAGGAGTTTCGCTCTGGTGGGTCCTTCCTGATTCGTAAGAGCGTTTATGAGAGATACGTAGGCAATGGTAAGCCGCTGGGGCGCCCAGATGGCCTATTCATTACAACACGGGATGCCATGGACAAGATGCTTGCGAAAGCAAACGGGGATTCACTTGTGGTCAAAAAGTCCTTGGGTATTCCACCCGGCCAGTGGAATGAGCCTCTTGTCCGTGTTGATGTGTTTAATCCTCTTCAACACAACGCACGTTTTCCGAGTGGTTTTGAAGAAGGGGCGAATCCCCTGTTTAAGTGGGGAGGTTACACCAAGGGCCGAATGCCCGAAATTGCTGTTGATCCAATCTATGCAAAGGACTTCGTCGGGATGGAGCTTTCTTTGAAGGATTTTCCGTGAAGGATCTCTATTACAACTTCGATCACATGTATGGTGTATATTTTGATGAGGTAACCAAGCGCTATTTCATAGAAGTTGAATGCGGAGATATTGCCCTATACGGAGTTCGGGTTCTTCTGAATGAAAAAGAAGTTTCCATGTTTAAGGAAAAAAATGACAGCCTTAATGACCTTGCTTTTGCGATTACACGGGATCCTGAGAAGTACAAAAGAGATCGCTTTGATTAGAGTTGGAGGTGCCTGACGAAACTGGCTGGGGTGCTCTGACCAAAACCGCATACGAGCACCTGGTGGCGGCAGTTGGGGTTTAGGGGACGGTGATGAATTTATACCTTAAGGTTTTTTTTCGATTTTGTTTTTGGAGGGGATAAATCCCACGTCACCATCGCTAGCTAAGTTATTAAAGCATCACCGTCCCCTAAAACATTCGTTTACCCCCATGGCAATGCATTGGAACGCATGGATCCCCGGCTCGTTTATTCCTCGCTGGTGGCTCCTTCCCTGGATGCCTTTTGGGGAAGAGGGTTTGAATCTTTGGCCATGGAACAGTTCTTGAAGAAACGAATTATCCCGACGTTGGCAGAGCCTTTTAAAGTGGGGCAATATTGGGACAAAAACATTCAGATTGATTTTACCATTGCTCTCAAATCCGGATTTTCCTATTTGGGTGAGACAAAGTGGACGAGTGCGAATAAAAAAATAATTGACGGGTTTACTCATAAATTGGCCTGTTTTAACCGGGATTCCCCGGTTGGAACGGGGCTACCGTCAATAGGGAGCTTAACAGAATTTTCGAGCCCTCCCGGACGGAAATGCTCCGTCAAACGAAATTTTCAGGTTAATGGGCAGATGCGGTATGCCCCTGTCTTTGTCTGCGCGGACGAGGTCATCACGGACCTTAAAAAGAGTCCCACTTGCCAGGTTTATTCGCTTTCCGATCTTTTGTGATGAACGCGCCTGGGAAAATCATCCAACTTTTGATTTGATAAAATGGCGGCGACATGAAATGGGCGATCGTTCTTCTTTTCTTTTTGCCGTTGAGCGCGTGGGCGCGGCCGAAGGGGCAGTTTTCCGAGACCCATTATGATTTCGGAGTTTTGCCACAGGGGTCAACCGCAACATACACCTACTCGCTTCGGAATTCAGGTAACGAACCGCTACGGATTGAGTCGGTGCAAAGCTCCTGCGGGTGTACGGCGGCCACGCCCACGAACACGTTGATCCCGCCAGGAGAGACGGCTCAGATTCGGGTGACTTTTGATTCGAAGGGCAGGGAAGGCGAGATTATGAAACAGATCCGCGTTCAGACCAACGATCCCAAAAATCCCATGAATTTGTTAACCATCGGCGGAACCGTGACTCCCGCGAACGTGCCGGAAGAGGCGGGCCGCCCCCACAACGAGGTGAACACCTATGAGTCGAAATAAAATCATCGCCGCTTTGGCGATAGTCTTCAGTACAGGAGCGCTTATGGCCGCTGACGGTTGGAAGAAAGAAGCAGGGACGTACGCTGTGATTGAAACGGAGATGGGGACCATCGCCTGCAAGCTGTTCCCGGAAAAGGCCCCGGAAACCGTGGCCAACTTCGTGGGGTTGGCGGAGGGGACCAAGGAATTTACCGATCCTAAAACTGGCGAGAAAACAAAGCGTCCTTATTTTGATGGGATCATTTTTCACCGGGTTATTCCAGATTTCATGATCCAAACGGGAGATCCGTTGGGACGGGGCACAGGCGGGCCCGGTTACCAATTCGAAGACGAGTTTGATCCGTCCTTGAAGTTCGACAAGAAAGGCAAATTGGCCATGGCCAACTCAGGCCCCGGCACGAACGGGTCCCAGTTCTTTATCACCGTGGCGGCGACGGAGTGGCTGAATAACCGCCACACCATCTTCGGCGAAGTGGTGGAAGGCCAGTCCGTGGCGGACGCCATTTCCAAAGCGCCCCGGGACGGTGGCGATCGGCCCATTGAAAATCTTTCCATGAAGAAGGTCACCATCGTTCGAGTTAAATAAATCCCAGGGTTTCGGGACGTTTTTTCCAAGCGCCGCGGATGAGGAATAACCTCTTCGTCCGTGGCGCTTTTTTTGGGGGGAGGGGATGATCAGGGAACTTTATTGAGACTTCGGTGTCGTATCGCCAGTGCCGACGAAATGTCCTTGACGGCATCACGTTTCTCTATTAAGCTCAAAGGCGACCCTATGAAAAAGGCCTTTATTCTCATCCTCTTATCATTGTGGGCGGGTTTTCCCGGCCTCGCCAAAATTGAAGAGAAGTCTTCGAACGCGAAACTTCGTCTTCCTTGGGAAGTTCTCCAAGACGTGCTTAAGCTGGACGCAAAAAATGTGCGTCTGACCTGGGACGAATACAAGGCGCTTCTGCGTCTGACGGCCCCCAAGAACATTCCCGAGATCACGCGGTTGGGGGGAGACGTTATAATGTCACGGGAAGAATTCACGCGGTTGGTTCAGAGCTTGGTTCCGCCCGCCCCGTCCTCTGTGGAAGCGACGGTCTCCAAAGGATCCTATCGGGGCAAGCTGGTGGGTTCGAGCGCCGTGTTTACGGGGTTTCTTCGGGTGGACGTTCCTCGGCGGCCTCTCCAGCCGTTGCTTGTTGACCTCTTTCCAGGAACCGTGGCGTTTCAAGAAATTAAATTAAACGACCGGCCCGCCTTGGCCCAGGTTCTTAACGGGCGGCTTCACGTGACGGTGGCCGAGGCCGGTTCCCACACAGTGGAACTCCGTTTTTCGGTCCCCGTGCCGGAATCCAACGCGACCCAGTCGCTCACAATTCCGATTGCCCGCACCCCCTTGACCGAATGGATATTGGAGATCCCTGAAAAAAATCTTGACATCACGGTCACCCCGGCCCTCCACCGGGAACTGTCAACGGACTCAAAAGGGACCCGGGTTCGGTCCCTTCTGTCGCCGTCAAATTATGTGACCACCGCATGGAACCCCCTCGCTCCGGACACCGCCAAGGGACCTGCCCAGCTCTATGCCGAAGTGGATCATTTGATCTCGATTCACGATGATTCCCTTCGGATTAAAAGTCGGTTGAGCCTGGACGTGTTGCAAAACACCATTAACTCCTTCACGCTGGACCTGCCGGAGGGTTTTTCCGTTCTGGATGTGAAAGGTGAAACGGTCAAGGAATGGCAAGAAATCCCCGGGAAAAAAGCCGCCTTACTCATCCCCCTTCGCACGGCTCGCAAAGGGCCCATGAATTTCGTTGTCGAAATGGAACGGATCCTGGCGGGCGAGAAAACCACCACCACCTTCACCGGTCTTTCCGTGCGCGGATCGGTTCGCCAACGGGGGCACATCGGCGTGGAACTTGACAGCGACGCGGAACTGCCCGCCCCCGTCACCGAAAACCTCGAGCCGAAAAGATCCGTTCCGTGAATTGCCCAGGACCCTCACCGGCCAAAGCGCTCGGCTTCTTTTTGGCTACAAATACACCCGTCTTCCGTTCTCCTTAAGCTTGTCTCTCTCTCGCCACGAATCGGTGAATGTGGTCCCCGCTGTGATTGACCGGGCTGAAGGCACAACGGTGGTTCGTCCGGACGGTAAACAGGTGCATCGAATCACCTATTTCCTTCGTGGGTCCAGTAAACAGTTTTTGGAAGTCGTTCTCCCGGAGGGAACCCAACTGTGGAGCGTGTTTGTCGGCGGGGCACCGGTGAAACCGGTTCGCGGAGAGGGTCGGAAAACCTTGATCCCCTTGGTTCGTTCCTCCCGGGTCGACAACGCTGTGGTTCCCGTGGAACTGGTTTATTTCCAGCAACGCCCACGTCTCTCGGTTTTCGGGCGTGAGGACCTTCCGCTTCCCATGCCGGACGTTTTGGTCAGCCGGCTCAGTTGGTCTGTGGTCACGCCTCCAGAACAAACGTTTTTCTATTTGGGGAATGATTTTGAAAAACAAGAACCCCCGGTTTTGGTTGAGCCCAACCGGCGGGGATTTTTGGAAGATAAAAAGATCGTTTCAGGACTGCTTCGGGGCAAATTAGAACGGAAACCCTCAGCCGGTAGTGACAATTTTCGAGAAAGGGATATGGAATTAGAATCCGGGTCTGTCCAAATGGACGAAATGGAGGTTGTTGAAAACGGGTCTAAAGTGATGCACGACCGCAAGAGGGATGTTTCCGGGCGGGTTCCTCCGTCCGTGTTAATGGCACAAGCCGCTGTGGGTGGGGCGCAAGCCGGGGTTCCCGCATCGATGACCGCCGGGATCCTCCCCGTGCGGGTGAACGTTCCCGCTGTTGGAAACACCGTCACTTACACCAAAACTCTTCCTGAACCCAATGGGCTATTAACTTTGCCCCTTTTCCATATGGCCGCCTGGGTGCGAGCGGTGGGAGGGATCCTTGTCCTGGCGGTTGTTGCCCTGTTGGGATGGACTTTCCGCGGCCTATTCAAACGGAAACAGCCTGAAGGAGTAAAACCATGAACCCTTTCACGTCTCTTCTATTTATTTTGGTTTTGGGCCTCACTCTCCCCACCTTTGCGGACGAAACCCCTGGGGATAAAACCACCGGAAGCAGTGTTTCCCGAGGCGAGGGGGAACTGAGTTTGCCGTGGGCGGCTTTTGAAAAGCTTTTAAAATTGGACCAAAATAACATTCTTTTAACTTGGGACGAGTTTCAACGTCTTCTTAAACAAACAGGCGTTCACGAAATGCCTCCGTTTCAGTTGCAAAATGGTCAGGTCTCTTTAAGTCGGGTGGAGTTTAAAAATCTTCTGGACCGCATGAAAATTCCCGCGGGGGAAGAATCGAAAACCTTTCTGACCAAAGCCCTCTACACCGGCAAGGTCACCCGAAAAGGGACGACGCTCACCGCGAAAATCAACATCCAAGTATTAAGCCAAAACCCAGTGTTCATCCCCGCCAAAATCCCGCTTTTTTCCGGGGATATGGCCTTTGAAGACATCTTAATGGACGGGAAACCCGCTTTGATTGAAAACGACAACGGTTACACCACGGTGACGGCGCTCAAACCGGGGGAACATGTGGTAACGGCAGTTTTTACTCTGCCGGCCATGTTGGACAAGGAACCCTATCGGCTTAACTTCAACATACCCGAAACCCCCATCACCCAAATTGATTTGATTCTCGCCGCGTCCAATCTGGACGCCCGGGTGGAAGGCGCTTCCCAGGTCCAAACCACGCCGGGGAAAGAAGGAACCCGTGTTCGTGCAAGCCTACCGCAAACAAAAGGTGTGTCGATTTCCTGGAACGCCGTGGAACCGGAACGGGCCAAAGGCCCCGCGAAGGTGTATGCCACGGTTCACCAGGCGGTTTCGGTGCAAGACGACGCGGTGCGCGTTACCGCCCGGGTGGAATTGGACGTTCTTCAAAACACCATCAATAATTTTTCGATCGTTTTACCGGACGGCTACACCCTGCTCGACGTGACGGCCGAAGCCGTGGGAGAATGGAAAAAACGCGGAGACGGAGAACGAACCCTTTTTATTCCTTTCGCCTACGCGCGCAAGGGACGGTTTCATGTGATGCTGAAAATGGAACGGGCCTTTAAAGAAAAGGGAGGCGCGGTCTTCTTTGAGGGGTTTCGAGTGTTGGGCGCAGTCCGGGAAAGCGGGGATTTGTTGGTGGAAAAGGCTACCAACGGCGAAGTGAAAGTGTCGGAAAAGAGCGGGCTCAGTCGGTTGGATTCGCGCGAAATATCCGACGGGCTGAGGGGACTGGCTTCCCAAACCTTTTTGGACGCTTACAAATACATTCGCCCGCCGATCCGGTTGGGGTTGGACATCCAACGCCACGAAGAAATCGCCGTGGTCTCATCGGTGGTGGATTCCGCCAACGCGGTCACCTTGCTTCTAAAAGACGGAAAACGCGTCACTCACCTGACCTTGACCGTTAAGAACACCGCCCGGCAATTTGTTGAGTTGAAATTGCCCGCGGGATCGGACGTGTGGTCGGTGTTCGTGGAAGGCCGTTCCGTCCGGCCGTCAAAAAACGAGAAAGGCGCAACCCTTATCCCATTAAACCGGTCCCGCATGGAGGGCGACGCTCTGACTCCTTTTGAAGTGGAGATTATATTTTTCCAAAACTTGGGACGTCCAAACCTCGCGGGTGTACAGCGTGTGGAAATCCCCACGTTGGATTTAAAAATCAGTCAATTGCTCTGGTCTGTTTACCTCCCTACGGATCAAAGCATCCTTCATTTTGACGGCTCGGTGGACAAAGAAAAAGAAGCCGGGGGCCTTCGCCCCCTTTCCGCCATCGTTTTGGGGAAACAGCGCATCCTTCGCCAGTTGTCGGAGGCGGCTTCCGACGAGCTCTTTCAATCCCGGGGCTCTTATTCTTCTTCGGACAAGAACGCGCGGGTGAACAAGGCCCGACAATCGCAACAATATTATATGCGAAGCGATTTCGATGAGTCCCAAAGCATCGATGAAAACGCCTACGCCCAACAGGTCGAACGGGAAATCAGTTTCTTTGGCAACGTGAACCGCCCTCAATCCGCGGGCGACGGGGCTCCCATCCGCATCAAAGTCCCCAACGCCGGACAGATTTACCGTTTTTCGAAGGTTTTGGTTCAGGAACACGAACCGGTCACGTTGGA
Source organism: Elusimicrobiota bacterium (assembly GCA_016715645.1). Classification (GTDB taxonomy): domain Bacteria; phylum Elusimicrobiota; class Elusimicrobia; order FEN-1173; family FEN-1173; genus JADKHR01. Next base: position 146,873 of record JADJZR010000030.1, read on the forward strand.
AGCCTATCACGTTCACGGCCTCCTCGTGAAGGCGATCAAAGGGCTATTCTTGTTGACGATATTGATCTTGCTCGTGCGCGCCCGCTCGGTGGTTGTCCGTGCCGTCACCGCCCTGCGCGCCAGTCTCCTCTTTGCGGTCCGCCGAATACAGTTACTGAAACGGGAAAATATCCCTAAATGAAAGTAACTGCTCAAGGGCCTTCTGAGTTACTTCCCCGGCAAATCCCCCCTGCCCCCCTTTACAAAGGGGGGAAAACAGGGCACAAAATCTTTGGCCCCTCCTTTGAAACAGGGGGGACCACAAGTGACTCTCCTAGTTGACTTGGCCCCAGGAAGCTGGCCGAGTCTGGCGCTGAGTAGTTACAAAAAATCCGGTTTTGTTTTGACAAACCGTTGTGTGTCAATGTCGAATACCAGTAAATCCATGCCAACAGGTTACACTCTGATCTGTAACGCCGTGTTTTTTTAACCGGCAAAAAAAGCAACCAGCCTATTGAAATAACCGTCTAAAAAATAAATAATTTGGATGTGATGAACATCCAACGCCGGCTTATCTCTGATCTTTCGAAGTGGAGCGCGCAAGCGGACCGAAAACCGCTTCTTATTCGCGGAGCGCGCCAGGTTGGGAAATCGTGGGCCGTTGCGGAGTGGTGTCGTAAGGAATCGAAAAAGCTCGTCACGATTAATTTTGAGGAGTCTCCCCAATTTTCCAAACTCTTTGAAAAAGACCTGAGCATCCAACGGATTGTCAACGAACTTTCCTTGCTCTTCACTGTTTCTTTTTCCGACCCCCGCACGGTTCTATTTTTGGACGAAATTCAGAAGGCCCCCCAAGCGATCACCGCCTTGAGGTACTTTTACGAACACCGACCCGACATTGTCGTGCTCGCTGCGGGATCGCTGATCGAATTTATTTTGGAGGAACAGGGCCTCCCCGTTGGAAGAATTCAATCACTTTACGCCCACCCTCTTTCGTTCGTGGAATTCCTCGGCGCCCTGGGAAAAAACACGCTGGCCGACGCTGTCAATTCCTTTGACGTGGAAACATCCCCCGCCTTCCCCGATCTTGTCCACCACGAACTGCTCAATGACCTCAAGCTTTACTACAAGTTGGGGGGCATGCCCAAAGTCGTTTCAACGTTTTTGGCACACAATGACATTCGCGCCGCGGCCATTGAGGAAACAACCCTTGTTCGCGGTTACAGGGACGATTTCCGAAGGTTTGCCGCCAAAGTGGACTGGGCGCTTCTCGAAACCGTTTTTGAGAAAATGGGATTTTTGGCGGGGGGCCCGCCCATCAAGTTTACGACCATCGACAGCCAAGCCCGATCGGCCCAGGTAAGGCGCGCTCTGCTCGCGCTGGAACGAGCTATGCTTATTCACAAAATTCGGCCGACCTCTGCGGTGGGGCTTCCCTTGGGGGCCAACGCCGTGGACAAAGCCTTTAAACTGGCGTTCCTTGACATCGGGTTGCTTCACAACCTGATCGGATTCGACTGGGCGCATCTGTCGCCGGACGCCGATTTAACCGATGTCGCCGACGGAAGATTGGCGGAACAGTTTGTGGCGCAAGAAATCATTTGCGCGCGATCAACCAACGACACCTACGGCCTCCACACCTGGCACCGATCTCACCCTGGATCCGAAGCCGAAGTGGATTTCGTTGTTGAACGCGGCAATCACGTTGTTCCCATTGAAGTGAAAAGCCACGAAAAAGGCCGATTAAGAAGCCTTCACCTCTTTCAAAAAGAGCTTCGTTGTCCGACGGGATATGTGCTTTCCCAGCGCAACGTTCTTCGATCCGACGGACTTGTATTCCTCCCGCTCTACCTCGCCTCGCGCCTGTAAGGCCTTCTCATAAAGAAAAAATGCAACAACTGGAACGGATGGGAAAATTTATACAGCCCGAAGTTGCCTTGGAAAAAAAAATCGTATACTATACGCCTGTATATACTAATGAATAGCATTATTTTTTGTAACTACTCAGACCCCTCATCCGCCCCTTCGGGGGTCGCGTGTGCCAGTGGCACACGTTTGCGACGGGCCGAATAGGCCCCGGGCCCGAAGGGCCTTCCCCCAAGAGGGGAAGGAAACAAAGATTTTCCCTCTCCTCTCGGGAGAGGGCAGGGTGAGGGGCCTGAGCTGTTACTGTTTTTTAGCGAAATCGACTGTTGACCTCGGGAGAACGATGGGGATGATTACTTCAGCTGAGCCCGCAACACCTCTGGACGTTTTGAAGCGGACGTTTGGGTATGCGGACTTTCGTCCGGGTCAGGAAAAAATCATTAATGCGGTGTTGGCGGGGCATGATTGCATCGGTGTGATGCCGACGGGGTCGGGCAAATCTCTTACCTTTCAAATTCCCGCGAAAATTCTTCGGGGCACTGTGTTGGTGATTTCGCCGTTGATCTCGCTTATGAAAGATCAGGTGGACGGCCTTCTCCAAAACGGGTTTAAGGCCGCGGTCATCAATTCCAGCGTGGATTACGAGGAGCGCCGTCTTCGCATGGACGCTTTCCGGCGGGGGGAATTGGAACTGGTTTACTTGGCTCCGGAAGCGTTGGAGGGGGACTTGCGGAATTTTCTCGCCCAATGCCCGATCCGCCTCCTGGTCGTCGATGAAGCCCATTGCATCAGCCATTGGGGGCACGAATTTCGTCCCTCTTATCGGCGCCTTCAAGGATTGAAATCCCTCCTGGGAAACGTGCCTGTTCTGGCGTTGACCGCCACGGCCACCCGAGCGGTAGCGGCGGACATTATTCATCAATTGGGGATGGTGAAACCGGAAGGATTTAAAGGATCTTTTTTTCGATCGAACCTTAAAATCACCTGTTACAAGAAAGGCGCCGGGCGCAACACGCGTAAGGACATCTTGACCCTCATTCGCGGTCATCGGGGGGAAAGCGGCATCGTTTATTGTCTCAGCCGTAAAACCGTGGAATCCACCGCCTCCTTTCTCAAATCCCATGGTGTTCGCGCTTTGCCCTACCACGCGGGCCTTTCGGACGCGGACCGGCGGCGGTCCCAGGACGCTTTCGCTCGGGACGAAGCCGACGTCATCGTGGCCACTGTGGCGTTCGGGATGGGCATCGACAAATCCAACGTGCGCTACGTGATTCATCGGGACATGCCAAAAACCCTGGAAAACTATTCCCAAGAAATCGGCCGTGCGGGCCGAGACGGACTGCCGTCGGACTGTGTTTTGTTTTATTCCTGGGCCGATGTCATGGCCTACGACGGCTTTCGGTCGGAAACCGCCACCCCGCAACACGTCACCGCCACCAAACAGAAAACGGTGGAGATGTTCCGCTGGGCGGACCGACGGGAATGCCGCCACCGCGGGCTGTCAGCAGTTTTTGAGGAGACCATCGGTAATTGCGGCCAATCCTGCGACGTCTGCCGCGGGATCACCTTGGAAGACCTGTTGGCGCGGGCCCCTTCGCCCCTTCCCCCAACCCGGGCCGCCGCTGTTTCACTTCCCGAAAGGTTGGAGAAAGAAGACGATCCTCTCTTTCAGAAGTTAAAGGTTCTGCGCCGTTCCCTGGCCGACGCCCAAAACGTGCCCGCTTACATCGTGTTCAGCGACGCCGTTCTGCGCGCGCTGGTGGAACGCCGCCCCCGATCCCCGGAAGAAATGTTGGCCGTCCCCGGCATCGGCCCCGCCAAACTGGCCCGCTACGGAGATACTTTCCTGGCCGCCCTGGCAATGCCATAGCAGTCCGCGCAATAAGCCCGAAAACTTAAGTCACCCGGTCTTTTTCGTCGACAAGGACTGGGAAATTCTGTTCGACTTTGTTTGGATTTGTTCAGGCATGGCGCGCAATTTCGGCGAGTGTGCGTAGGATTTTGGACCAATCCATCATCCCGGCGGGTGCCAGAATTTCAAATGTATCAGAGAGGAACCAGGACCGGGTCGTGAGGTTAGCTAAATCTGCATCAATGTCCTTGTTGGCGTTCAGGTTGAGACTGGTGGTTTGGAAGAACTGCAGAGGCACGGTTTGGCCGAGGGGTTTTAAATCGGTGGACAGGTTATGTATCGAAACTTCAACGATCCCCGAAGGGACGGATCCCTTATCGGTCTGAACCGTGATCGCAGAGAATGACATAGGTCTGTAGCGGATGTCCACACCCGCTTCTTTCAATCCCTCATCGTTGGTAAAGATGACGACATTCGGTCTGTTCTTTAAAAACGTGCTTAATGCGGCCCGTCGCGCTGGATCAGACACACTTCGCTTGTCAAGGAAAAGCACGTTAATCCCTTTACCTTCTTGCAACCACGGGCTGATGTTGGGTGGGTTTAATGCTGTCGCATGCGCGGCCTGACTAACAATCTCACGGGCTTTCATGTCCATGAAATCCGCCAGACCCAGATCGGTCGGGTGGATGACCAAATTAGCGTTTATCTGATAAGACGGGGTTTGTTGATTGTTCGATGTGGGTGATAAAGTAACCGGAGGTGTGCCCTGGACCCCCTTTGCTGTTGCAGGTTCACCCAAGGGAGAGAATACCAAAGCCATAATCAACCCCACCGTTTGAAGGGTTCTTAACGTGGGCCCCCTCAACCATCCCTGTTCCCATCCCAGAGTTACCAAAGTTGAAATAACTCCCACGGGGACAGCGAAGGTGGACAACCCCCACAGGGCAAGGACAGTCGTGACCACTCCTCCCAAGAGAAGCGGCCGAAAGCCTAACACGATAACTCTCGATAATTCATTGACTTCTCCCGGTTGGATAATGGGTCGGGAGTTATTAACAATCAGAAGTTTGACAATGGGATCGTATTGGACGACCTGACTATCAACGAATTCCTTGTAAAGTGGGAGTGTGCGAGAAATTATATTTTCCAAAAAGTCGAAATCAATTTCAATAGAACTGGGATTTTCATTCGATGCATCTCGGACTCCTTTTAGTTCCCCTTTTGAGGTGAAATCCCATTTGTCCGGGTCTGGTGAACCGAGAAGCCGGGCCAGAGTTTCCAGTAACTCGTTGTCCTCCATCTCCGATAAAACTGGTCTGTAAGTGGGAAATCTCCGAATAGCCCAAGTGTTATTGAGGTCGTTGTTCCAGATTTTCTTTGCATACAGGGATTGCCGGAGAAGCAAAATCGGGGTATTTACCAGGGCCACCGAGGGGTTTTCCTTTTGGCCCAGGACCCGTTTGATTATCTCAGACACATTCTGCATATTTTCCCCGGTGGTTCGAGAGGAACGTGATTCTTCAAGGAACCAATTAGTAATTTGTTCTTCGGTAATATTTTCCAAGGGAAAAACGACCTTCAATAGGATCTCTCTCTCAGTAATTGATGAGTCAATGGAAATAGCCTGCTCGAGCAATCTCCTTTGCTCTGAGGTTAAGCGCGAGGCGTAAAATGAAAGGCATTTTCGAATAAGAACGATTGTCCCACTCCCACGCCCCCCCGCGACAATCACCGGAATGTTCGATCCCATGTTATTCCATACTTTAGCGAACTCAGTGTAAGCTTTTAAATCGTTACTTCCACTGACAACGAATACATCGGGTATGTTTCCTGTGGTGTCGTCGCCAGACGCAAGAAAATCCACAAACGGTTGAGCACTTTTTGTTAAGCGGTATCGAATGTTATCACCAGGCGATTGATTGTGTGGTGGCTCTTTCTTTAATTGTCCGTTCATAATGTAATTCAATGCACGAGTTGAGTTAAAAGAAACCAATAAAACAAGGCTTGTTACGGCGGTAGTGAAGAACCAAGCGATTGAAAATGGAAAAATCGAATAAACAACAAGCCCGGCCAACGCGCCATAACCAAGGGCGGTGAGACTTAAGAGGTAATTCGGAATCCAAGGCTGATCGAAGAACCAACTCAATAGTCTGGCAAAGGATCGAAAAGGGGGGAAACGAATCTTATCGATATTGTTCCCATCTAAGTTCAACCCAGGAAGCCGTTCTCGAAGCACGAAAAGCAATCCGATGGCCCCCGCCAAAATTCCGCCGACGCTGGCCACGATGTTGGTGGCGGCGTTGTTGGGAAACGAGAGCCCCAGCGCGGCGATGGGTGTCCAAATCATAGCGTTAAGAACAACGTAGGGAAGCATGTTCTTCTTGAGACCTTTAAATAAATCCCCATTGGTTTCCCCAAAAACGAACCGGCGCATCACCACATAACTCAGAGGATCGAAAACAAAAGGGGCCACTAAAAACTGTCCAACCAGAGCCTGGACCCAGTGGGGAGCAATACCAGCAATGCCCGGGATCAGACGGATGGCCTCATTTCCGACGAACCCGAAAAGCGGACCAAAAAAGATGAGTTGTGTCAGGAAAACAGGCCAAAAGGAAACTGGATTCAAACCTGAGGCGTTTTGCCATCGGTTGACCAGCCACCACGTTGTGACCCCATTTATAACGCCTGTCCCCATAATGATGGAAAGAGTGGTTAAACGTGAGAGATGCCCAAAAAGTCCAGAATAATAAGTGCCAAGAACATAATAGAAGGTCCCCATTACTAATGTGACTCCGATGGCTGCTAACCCTTCACGAACTCGAGCATTGTGGTTTATCCGATTAAGGAAAGACCAAACAGATCCCGATTGGTTTCGGGCCGTGCCTTGGTTTATTTCATTGTGTCGATTGCGGATCCAGCGGTGGGGGATGCCAATAATGCCGACGACGGCGATGGCTGCAACCCAGATGGGGGTGCCGAGCGTTCCCAAACCCATCCCCGCGCCCATGGCCAGTGTGATCGGTACGGCGTAAAAATGCAGCAAGCGAGCGGCTTTAGAGGGTTCGGGGGTGATACCGAATCGATCTCGAAGGGATTGCTTCCTTAGAACGTGCAAGAGGAGAAACAGGGCAGGCCAAAGAGCCGGGACGATGACCGTTGCCCACAAAAACACGGCCAGGAGGTTAGGCGAAATGAGCGCGTCTAATGTCGGAACTGGAAAACCCATGAGGGCAAAGGCCCAAAGCCCCAGGGCGACCGAAACCACAAAGTTGATCCAGTCCTCCGACTCCGCCGCGTGGTCCTGGACGAACTTTTTCACGAATTCATTTTTCGTTGTCTTGTCCGCGCGCCCCACCCCCAACGCCCAGGCCATCTGAGCTCGAATCCACGCCACTCCAACGCCGATCCAACCCGTGGCTTGGCCTGTTTGATTATCGGCCTTGTGAAGAATCATTTTCGAGGACGCGCCAATCGAATTCTCTAATTCTAACGCGGATTTAATCGCATTATTAAGTTTGGAGATCAGTTCGTCTCTGTTTACTCCTAAATGCTTCATTGGATCAACGGGATAATACTCTGCCATGGCATCATCTACGATTCCTCTAATGTCATCTTCTGAAACGGTTTTTAACATGGTAAATAAACTTCGCATGTGTCCCAATTCAGCGTTGCGATGAAATAACGGCTCCCCGTTGGTCATTCGGTTTGTGTCCCGTTTCGACTTGAAATGTGATATTGAGAAACCATCGCGATATTTTTTCCCGTCAACCCCTCGTCCCCCGATTTGAATTGTTTGGAAGAAGAATGTTCTTTCGAAATCGAAAAATACCGGTGGTTTTGGTAGAAGATTGCCGTTTGCGTCGACGAACAAAAGGACATTGCGTAAATTAAAATCTGTGTATTCGACAATCATGGAAGCCAATTTTGAACTTTCAAGGACATCTCGAATTGCTGTGGGGAGCAGTTTATCTCGGATCGAGTCTTCTTTAAAAAATAAAGGATTTACAAGTTGGTCTTCCATGAATTGAACCAGAGTGACCGTTCCCTCTATCCACGGAGTCATGACAAGGCCAGGGTCTTTTGAAAGATGTCGTGTGTCAGTTGTTGAAAAACCAAATTGCTGGAACAGTTTGAGAGTGAGCAAGTCCGTAAAGGAACCCCATCCCAGATATTTCACTACATATCGTTTCCCCGCATTGCTTGTGTAAATAATGGGGTTGGAAGCCGAAGCGAATAACGGGTTTGGTTCAAGGGGCCCTTCCCGTCGGAGCTGGGACAAGAGGGGAAAGTCCTCTCTTGGGAGTGACTCTCTTTTGGCGCTTGGAAAACTAAAAGCGTGATCGGCGTGGGTAAAAAAGGAACTGCTTAAGTAGAGGCTTGCCAGGAGTAACTTCCCAATCATTTCTCCGGAGACAGTTTCCTTACTCGTCAACGCCGGAACATTGTCTTTAAATACATCCTCCGTTTTGGTTTGATTAATCCATAGAGCGAGCTCTTGCCCGAGGGATTCAATATTTCCGGAAAATGCCTTAAACTCCATAAATTTCGTGACCGCTTCTTCGAATTTCCGGGAAGCCATTATTAAATTGCCTTGAGAGACGAATTCTCTGCCCTCAATGGCGAGCGCTTGAATCGTTGGAAGACGTTTGTCGTCCACCATGGCAGGAGCAAGGGGGGTTAAAACGATTTGGAGGGCGTGGGCGAAAGAATAAATTCCGAACCAAGTGATAAAAAAATACGGCAGACCAAACGCAAACCCAACGAGTAATCCAAGAACACCCCCAATATCAGACGCCAAGGCTATACGTTGGATTCCGGACATTCGTAAAACGAGGGGTCCCAATGAGGTGTTCTTTTTTTTGTGATTGATGAAGACAAAATCTGTAAGCATCCAATTAACTCGGGCTAACGCAAATTGAGGAAACTCTTGGATGATGGATCGGATCATTCTTCTGAGTGAAATTTTATTAAGGTCCTTCACTCCCCCCATGAAGGGGGTGAAATTAACTTTCCCCTGCTCAGAAATGACTTGAATTTCCTTTCCCTCCACTTTGAGAAAGAGTTTCCCTCGTTTGTACACAAGGTCTTTTCCTACATTGGCGACATTTCCCCTTAAGGCTTCCAACCGGGAAAGGATCTCTTCATTAACATAGCCTTTTCCCCACCACAGAACCTGTGCCCAGGCATAGAATGATAGGAACGTTCTGGAATAATTAGACAGCGGCGGTGCGGCCAAAAACAACTTATCACCGTTGAACAGTTTTTCCAGGGGGGTTTTCTCTTGGGTGAAAACGCTTAGTGCCCGCGCAAAAACAACTTTACATAGTCCAGCCTAGTTCAAACATTATCCATCTTCGATAAACAATAGTTCCCTTGATTCAATTAACGGTAAAATCGTTTTTATTGCATTCCTCTTGTTATGTTATAATCAACCATATATAATTTATAAAGGTGAGGTATAACATTATGCGCCCTGTCCTCTATCCAACGAATCTATTGACCAGTCTTTTTCATCGTCAGAAAGTCGTCACCATGAGCGATATGAAACACGCGCTCGGGACCCAAGTCCCCATGACCGTTTTTCGTAAACTCAAGGAGATCCCCTACCGCACCAGCTATTCCCACAGTGGAATGTACTATGCTTTGGAACAGACTATGGATTTTGACGTCCGAGGCCTTTGGACCTGCCGGGGAGCGCATTTCTCATGTTTCGGGTCTCTTTTGGATACCGCCGAAACGCTTGTCTCACGTTCTGAAGCCGGTTTTTTTTCTTCGGAACTGACGGAAGAGCTCGGGGTCGAAACACGAGAGCCTTTACGGCATTTAGCGCGATCCCATCGTCTTGGCCGAGTAGAGGTGTCGAGCCTGTATCTGTACTGTTCGTTTGATCCGGTTCGGCGTCGTCAGCAACTGCTGAAACGGCAACTACCGGCCTCCTCTGAGACCGCCGGAACCCTCTTGATGGACCCGGCCTCGATCACAACGGATCAGGCTCGAACGGTCCTTTTGTTGTTTTTTAATCTTCTCAACCAAAAGCAACGACGGCTTTTTGGCGGATTGGAATCTCTGAGGTTGGGGAGAGGCGGGGATCGCTTGATGTCGGCGTTGACAGGTCTCGATGTCCATACGATCGCCCGAGGACGCCGGGAACTTTTGGAACGCGAGACCCTTTTGGATCAGGTTCGCAAACCCGGGGGAGGCCGCCCCTTGCTGGAAAAAAAACGCCCAACGTCCTCCAGGAACTGGAAAACCTGATGGGGAACGATACCGCCGGGGATCCGATCACCGGTTTGCGGTGGACTCACAAGACAACCGAAAAGGTCAGCGCGTCTTTACGGGAGATGGGAATTCCTATTTGTCCGAGGACCGTGGCACGACTGTTGCAGAAAATGGATTATGCCCTTCGCGTCAATCACAAGAAACGATCAACGGTTCCCTGCCGACAGAGAAATCAGCAATTCGAATACATTCGGACCCAAAGACAAACCTTTCGAAGCCAAGGGTGGCCCATCGTGAGCGTGGACACCAAGAAAAAGGAAATGATTGGTTGTTTCAAGAATCCCGGTGAGACCTGGCAGAAGGCCCCGATTGCGGTCAACGATCATGATTTCAAGCGCGATGCCAAGGGGGTTGCAATCCCGCGCGGAACCTACGACGTGACCGCCAATCGTGGCTCTATTTCAGTTGAATTTCACACGATACACCTGCCTTTGCCGTGGAAGCGACCCGGCGGTGGTGGAAAGACGAAGGATGTCGCCGATATCCCAACACCAGGCACTTGCTCCTCCTGGCCGATGGCGGCGGGAGCAATGCGTCTCGCAGTCGTGTATGGAAACAACGGCTACAGACGGAACTTTGCAACCCCTACCAACTCACTGTCACGGTTTGCCACTATCCTCCAGGAGCCTCCAAGTGGAACCCCATCGAACATCGGCTCTTCAGTGAGATCAGCAAGAACTGGGCGGGACAGCCCCTCGACAGCTACGAAACCATGCTCAATTACATTCAAACAACCAGAACCAAAACCGGTCTTATCGTCAAAGCCAAGCTCCTGGAAGGCGATTATCCCATTGGCGTGAGTGTGTCCAAAGAAGAAATGGCCAGGATCAACCTCCGGTTTCACACTGTTTTGCCACAGTGGAACTACACGATTATGCCCAACTGAAAATGTAAAGTTATTTTTGCGCGGGCACTTAGGTAGGCGGAGCCCTGGGCGGTGTCCACCTTTTCAATTTTCGGGACGAAGGAAATGACCGTAGCGCCGGCTTTTGTTAGAACGTCGGTCAGGCCCGGGGCATGGAAGCCTCCTGTTACAAGGGCCAAGGTGACAGGGCGGTGGGGTGTGGATGAAACCGAGTTCGATGCTTCCAGGAGGTGTTGGGCCATCGCTTTGTCCCGCGCTTTGGCTTCTTGGTAGAACGACCGAAAACTGTCGAGCCGTTGTATCGCGGGAAGGCGTGTGACGGGGTCTGTTTTGACGGGGGTGGCTTGATCGTTTTTTGGGGATGAAGATTTACGGGTTCCAGCTAACACTGTGTCGGAAAGACGGGGGCTGTTAAGAAGTGAGTTGATAGGAGTGGAACTGTTGTGAAGATCTTCCCACTCTTTTGGTGTTAATGCGAAGTCCACCAGTTTCCCCGTCAGCCAGATGTGACGGTCTTCCGCGATTAGGGATTTTTCCGCCGCCGTTTTGGCCAGGGAGCTAAAGGCCGTTTTCTCCAGATTTTCCAGTTCTTCCATCAAACGTTCCGCGTCGATTCCGTCGGCCAAAAGAACGTATTTTACGTAGTCGTCCATAGCGGGGTAATCTGACAGGCGGATGTCGGCTTTTTGGCACAGAGCCTTCAATTCCTGGTAAAAGTCCGTGTAGCGAAGTTGGCCGGACCGATAGGCGACGCTTTGGGCCAGGAGGGATTGGGTTTGCTGGGGGGTGAGCTTTTCGACCAGACGGTCGATCATTTGGGCTCGCTCGTGTTCGACTTGTTTAAAGTCCAGGGTCTTTTCCAATGTCAGAGCTTTTTGGAAGAGTGAAACGTGTTGGAAAGAGGGAACCTGGTTTCCGTCTAAACCCGTGCCAGATCGACGGGAAAGGGTCACATTATGAAGGGAACAGATGTGGATTGCCAGGGACGTTGTACCGGACCGGTAGGCCTGGACTTGTTTGTCGAACTCCAGCAGGGCGGGGGAATAGATTTTGGCTTTTTCGGCGGACAGGGCGGACAACTGGGTTTTAATCTCGTCCCGTGCCTTTCCCTGCAGAGGTTCAGAATCGATATAGGCCTGTACGTTGGCCTTGTAGTGAAGCGGGTCATCGATACCCAGAATCCTGGGCAGTTGGCCCTGGGCGGTTAGCGCCGCGTGGATGGGGCCTGAAATTTTGTTTTCCTTTAGCAAATAATCTGCCGTGATCTCCACGGCCTGTCGGTGGGGAAAATCCACGAATGGTTGAAGTTCCATTTCTTCTGTGGATCCCTCCAACGCCAGGAGATCCACCTGTTTCGCCTCCAGCAGGGACCGCACTGTATGCCTTATGTTCCACTGGGCTTCCCGGTTCATGTGCACGTCCTGGATGTGGACGATCACCGGGCCGCCCTTTTTCCCCAGGGTGACTTTCCGGACAGTGCCGTGGGCTGGGGACAGAGCGGAAAAAAGTGTGGCATGATCTTTTAGGAACGCCGGTGGGACGGACTTGGCCACGCACGAGGAGAGGGTGACCTTATCAACCACAGGAAGATGGGAAACCAAAGGCGCATTTCCCTTCAACCAACCCGGAGTGGATGCGAACTGGGGGGCCGACAATCGTCTGGCCGCTTTACGCCGTTCGGCCCATAGGTTTGATTCCGAACTATAGGCGAACAAACCATTGGCGGTAAAAAATACCAGAGCCAGGACCACTGATAAAATTCTATTGGGAAAAATGGATCTCATGCCAACAATTGTACAAGTTGGACCAAGAAGAAAAGATTAAGAACTTGTAACAATCTTGTAAAGTGCGCCACCTCGACACCGCGGTTGGCACCGGTCTATCGTTGATGGAGACCTGAACGGGATTTTCTAGGTGTTATTTTATGAAGCGAAGGGTAAAGGGGTACTGATACGTTTCGTTTTTGTTGGCTTTAAGCGTTCCGATAATGGTGAGGACCACATGGGCGATCAAGAGGAGCGGGAGGAGCACAAAACCGATCAAGACAAAACAGGCTAAGCCGGCGATGATGCCGTAGATCGTATAACTGATTTGAAAGTTCACCGCTTCGCGCCCGCTCTCGTTCAAAAAACTGTCTTGATCCTTCTTTAAAATCCAAACAACCAGGGGAACAATAATGTTTCCAAGGGGTATGCCCAGATAGAGTGACAGCCCGCTGATGTGGCACAGCATGGCCCAGTTCACGGTATTCTTTTTCGGTTCGGCCAGAGCGGTCGTTGGGACAGGATTTGTGTCGGTCATAATGTGAAGAGAGTATCAATTCTTGGCCGGTTCGGCCATTCCCTTATTGCGTCTTTGAATGGGGAGGGTCGCGAAGAGCCAGTCGAGGGATTGACTTAATGAGAATCATTTGCAATATTGGGTGGCATGGATCGCATTCAAACCGACATGAGAACGGCACTGGCCGCGCAGGGGCAGAGGTGGACCCGGGCCCGGGAAGTTGTTTTGGCGTTTCTGGAAGGGGAAAGAATGCCGGTCTCGGCTAAAGAAGTTTTTAAGAAAGTTCGGTTGACGGGAATTAATTTGGCGTCCATTTACCGATCCATGGATTTGTTTTTAGAAAAAGGGGTTGTCGATTGCGTGGATTCCCCGGGTGGCGTTCGGCGTTACGAACTGTCGGACCGGTTTCGGCCCCACCATCACCATGTGGTTTGCCGAGAGTGCGGGTCGACCCAGGATGTGGCTGGCTGTGGTGTGAAAGGTCTTGAAGAACGAGCGGCTCAGTCAACGGGTTTTAAAATCCTATCCCACCAGTTCACTTTTGTGGGGTTGTGTCCGGATTGTGTGTAGGTTTTTATGAAATCAATTATCGCCATCCTTGCCGCCTTCTTGATTGGAGTTGTTCCTCTGGCACACGCGGTATCCCACGGCGGGGACGGGCAAGATGTTTGTCAAATATGCCAATCGGGTCGATCCCTCCTCATAACGGATCCCGCCCCTACAACTCATTTATCCTGGATTTTTGCCGGTCGGGTGGTGCTTGTGTTTAACCCGCCTGAGCGACCGACTTTGTTTGATTATTCCCAACCCCGCGGCCCTCCTTTAAACTGTTTTTAAACTTCCTTTTATCTTTTTGAATTCCGAAACCCGGACATTTCTGTGTTTGGGGAAAAACTTTATCAATGGGAGTTATTCATGAAACGAATTTATTGTATGGCCATCTGTTTTGGTTTTGTCGCCCTCTTTTCTCCCTTGGAAACGTGGGCTGAACGCCCTCTCGGGGCTGGGTTGATGAACCCCGAAATGTCGGCTCTTGTGGATATGTTCTATACGAACGATGATACGGAAGAAGGGATCAGCCACCTTAAAGAGGAGATCTCAGGCTTCGAATCCCACGGGACGCCGGATGAGGATGAACACGCTCACGGAACGGAGGAGGGATTCAATCTGAGGCACTTGGAACTTCAGTTCTCCGCCGCCGTGGATCCATACTTTAAGGGGTCGGCCATCGCGGCCATCGACCTGGATGGCGCTGAGCTGGAAACAGCGGAAATCGAAACCACCGGCCTCCCCTGGGGCCTGACGGTGAAAGGCGGTAAATTCTACAGCAACTTTGGCTATATCAACGCGAAGCACGCCCACCAGTGGGACTTCACTGACCAAACGCTTGTCTACGAACTTCTACTCGGCGAACACGGGTTGAACGACAAAGGCCTTCAACTCTCCTGGCTGGCACCCACGCCGTTCTATCTGTTGTTCGGCGCGGAGTCGTTACAGGGGAATAACGAAAAAATGTTCGCCTATTACGGCGACGGTCCGCTCCCTCGTCACGAGGGGCCTCGGGTCAATACGGGGTGGCTGAAAGTTTCCCCCAACCTGCCGGGGTTCCACGCGCTTCAGGGAGGGCTTTTCGCCACCAAAGGCGTTCATCAAGAAGAGCATGACGAGGATGAAAACACGGGTTTGGAAACTGGACCGGACGGGAAAACCGATCTGTTCTACGACGGCTACAACTCTTTTTACGGAGCCGACCTGATCTACAAATTCAATAGCCCCAAACCTTACGGCCGGGGGGACTTCTTTCTCCAGGGGGAATACATCAAAAGGAAAAAGAACCTGGAGGTTGTTGAAGACGTTTTAAATCCAGCTCTAGTGGGCAATCACCAGGTCGATGTTCAAGACGGCTACTACGTCCAAGCGGGATACGGGTTTCTGCCTCGCTGGCGCGCCGCCGCCCGTTGGGAAGAGGTGGGCTTGACCAACAAGTCCGACCTGCCCGATGGTTCTTCCCTAAATTACGGTTCGAGCCGAAAGGCTTCTGGAATGATTGATTTCACTCCGACGGAGTTCTCCCGTCTGCGTCTGCAATTCAATAACGGCTCCTACGCGACCGAGGAGGGCCAGACCCACGCGTCTGAGGTCTTCATGCAATGGATGGTGTCCATCGGCGCCCACGGGGCCCACTCGTTCTAAAAGAGCCCTTCCCCCGCTCCCAATTCATCGGGAGCGAGGGGGGGCGTTGGGATCTTTGAGATTTGATTATTAACTGCTCCGGTCCCTCACCCTGCCCTCTCCCAAGAGGAGAGGGGAAATCTTTGTTTTCCTTCCCCTCTTGGGGGAAGGTGGTCCGAAGGGGCGGATGAGGGACCTGGTGAGTTACTTGATTTTCCTAAGGAGCGTTTCTATGAAGAAGTTTTCATTATTTATGGGTTTGTTGTTCGCCGCGGGGTTCGTCTCGGCCGCGCCGTTGCGCGTGGTGACCACGACGCCGGACCTGGCGGATTTGGCCCGGCAGGTGGGGGGCGACAAGGTGAAAGTGGATTGCTTGTCGCGGGGGAACCAAGACCCTCATTTTGTGGAGGCCAAGCCTTCGTTGATCATTAAAGTGCGTGATGCGGACCTGTTCGTCCAAACGGGCCTGGAATTGGAAATCGGCTGGGCGCCGGTTTTGATTCAGGCGTCGCGCAACGCCAAGGTTCAGTTCGGGGCGGACGGGTTTTTGGACGCGGCTTCGTATATCACTCCGTTGGATATGCCGACGGCTGTCAGTCGGTCGGAGGGAGACGTGCATCCGGGAGGAAACCCCCATTACCTGGCGGACCCGCACAACGCTCTGTCGGTTGTCAAAGGTCTGGAAAAGAAGATGTCCCAACTGGACCCGTCGAATGCGGCGGTTTACGCCAAGAACGCTGACGGGTATTCCCGCCGCCTCACGGCCAAGATCTCGGAATGGGAAAGTCGTTTGGCTCCGGTCAAAGGTGTCTCCTTCGTCAGTTACCATAAAAACTTGGTGTATTTCGCCGCCCATTTCGGTTTTGTCAAAGTCGGGGAAATTGAGCCGAAACCGGGGATTCCGCCGACAGCCAAACACACGGACAAATTGATTTCCCTCATGAAAGAGCGCCAGGTGCCGCTCATCCTCACCATGCCCCACTACGATAGCCGAACCCCTTTGTCCTTGGCGAAAGCCACCGGCGCCAAAGTGGTGGTGATGGCGTTGGTCCCCGACGCCGTGCCGGAGGCGACGGACTACATCGCCGCGATTGATTATAATGTGGCGGGCATTCTCAACGCCCTGGGGAAATAATTGCCGACACTGATTCAATTCGAAAACGCCGATTTGGGATATGGTTCACCCCCCGTTTTGCGGGGGGTAAACCTCCAAATCGATGTGGGAGAATCCGTGGGGTTGGTGGGACCTAACGGGTGCGGGAAAACCACCTTATTGCGGGCCGTCCTGGGCCTGTTGCATCCATTGTCCGGGCAGGTTCGTCGCGGGCCGGGCCATCGGTTCGCCTATGTGCCCCAGGCCGACGAAATGAACCTACTGTGGCCGTTGACGGTGGCCGATGTGGTGCAACTTCCCGCCCGCGCCCTGCGGTGGGGTGGTCAATTGACCGGCGAGGACCGCCGAAACGCCGACGAGGCCATGATCCGTTCCGGCGTGGCCGATATTAAGGATCGCCTCCTTCGAGAAGTGTCGGGCGGTCAACGCCAACGAACCGCCATTGCCCAGGCCTTGGCCCAGTCGCCGGACGTGTATCTGCTGGACGAACCCACCAAAGGTTTGGACGTGGTGGCGGAGCGGGATTTGCTGGCGCTGGTGGCGGGTTTGTCGGAAGGGGGGAAAACCGTGTTTCTCGTCAGCCACTCTCTTCACATCCCCCTAAACCTTTCCAAACGAATTCTCCTTTTCCATCAAGGCACCGTCATCTCTTCGACACCTGAGGAAATCTTGAACCAACGGCGGTTGGAAGAAATCTATGGCGTACCCTTCGTCCACATGGAACAACACGGGCACCGCTGGGTGGTGCCGACGCGATGAGTTTCCTGGACCTGCCGTTCATGCGGACCGCCTTCGCGGCGGGGCTCCTGGCGGGGACGTCCTTGTCCGTTATCGGTCTCTTTTCGGCGACGCGAAGCGTGGCATTCTCCGGTTTGGCCGCGTCGCAATTGGCGGCCCTGGGTGGAGTCATCGGCGTGGTGCTGGGCCTGCACGCCGGGGCGAGCGCCATGTCCTGGGCGTTGGTGGTGGCGGGGCTAATGGCCTTGGCGTTTTTGTCGCGCTCTCGAAAAACGTCCGCGGACAGTTGGGTGGCCACCCTGTATGTGTTGGGGGCCGCGCTCTCCGTTCTAATCCTCTCCAAATCGCCCCGGGGTGAAAGCGAAGCGTTGGGCGTTTTTTTTGGAAACATTCTTTCGTTGGGCTCGATCGAAGTATGGGAAGCGGCCGGATTATTCATTGTGACGGCGGTGGGACTGGCCCTCTGGTTTCGGAGATGGGTGTGGTTGGCCTTTGACCCCGTGGGGGCGGAAGTGGCGGGAGTTCGGGCGGGTCTATGGAACGGTATTTTTGTGGTCTTCTTGGCCGCGGCGCTCACCCTGTCGATTCACATCTTCGGCGTTCTGCTCACCTTCTCGTATTTGATTCTCCCGGCCACGGCCGGGCTCTTGTTAGCCAAACGGATCCGGGGCCTGTTGATCTTTTGCGTCATTTCTTCAGCGGTCGTGACCACCATCGGTTTTGAACTGTCTTTCCGCTGGGACTTCCCCACCGGCCCCTTCGTCTCCGCCCTTCTGGCCTTAATGGCCGTCGTTGGTAGGCTCTCCACAATTAAAAAATAACAGATCGAGAGTCCCATTGGGGTCTTTCTCAGTTTGACCTAGCCGCCTAGACAGATGCCAGCAATATCCAATGCCAGTAACTTAAGAATCGTCTCCCTGGCGAAAGCTGACCGCGCTAGCAGGAAATGCCGCGTGGGCGCGGCCGGGGGCCAGTGTGTAAAACGGCATTTTAAGAAACTATTTCACTGCCTGGATACCGGCTTTCGCCGGTATGACGGGCCCTTTGAGGCTTAAGTTACTGGCATTGGGTCTAAAGAACGTCCTTTAATTGGTCCTGGAAAGAATCGGGGAATATGGGATAATCTAAGGGATGTTTGCATCAGCAAAGCAGATTCCGAGTTGGTCCGCAGGGTAGGAAGGCTTGACCGCGTTTTCAAGCCAATCGAGACCGGTCAACAGAATCTCGGTGTGAGATAGGAGGAACACGGTGATTGCGAAGACGAAGCAACGCGCCCTGCTGGTGACTTTGACCAACGAGCCGTTCCAGCCGGTGCGGCTGTACTACATCATCCCTGACCGTTCGTTCGTTACCCGGAAGCTTCAAACCCTCGCGTGTATGGTCGAGGTGCCACACGAGGGATGCTGGCATTGGCTGTTCGACGCTGAGGCTGCATCGCTTCGGTTCGGCGCTGGCGGTTATGACGATGTGCCGAAGGACAGGCGACCGATCATCCTTGGCCGCATGCGCTTTCCGAAGGCCGGCGGCATGACGTTGCAGACGAACTCGATCGAGCGCGCCATCGCTGGAGCGAGGTTCTTCGCGCCCCGCCTCGGATCCGATGTCGTGGCCATGAGGGTTCGCGTGGTCAACCGGTGGTTCGCCGCCGACGAGGGCGCGCTGGACCAGCTGATGGCCACGCTTGATCAGGACGTCACCGTGATCGACCCCCGGGAAGCCGATTCTCTCCTACGGCGCGAGTTCCAGGGTGTGCGATCGCGCCCAGATTTGGAACGCGCCGTTAAGGAGTTCCTCGAGAGGAGGGCCCAGAGCGAGCAAGACGTCCCTCTGGTCGAGGACTTCCCCTTGTACCCTGAGGAAGAGACCCCGGACTTCCGGGACTTGGAGGCCACGCTGAAGTTACGCTCCGTCCGGGCGTTCGAGCATTGGCGCGGCAACACGAACCTGACCCTCGCCGGAATCATCAGGCGCAACGTGGAGGATCACATGCGAACTCAGGGTCAGATGTGGTAAGGAACATGACGGCGAACGCCGTACCCGGCGAAAAGCGCCCCGCCCTATCCTCTTCCCCTTGGGCCGACGTTGGCAAGAGAACCCTCGGACATTTCCTTCGTGCCATGCACAGGCTTAAAACGGTGGTTCGTTTGACCTGGGCATCGTTGGCCAGGTGGATTACCTCTGTTGACCTCTGGAACGTTGGGCTTTCCCGCCGTGGACCGCGGGTGTGCCCGCTCCTTCTTCAACGTTGCGGATGTCCAGAGCAGCCGATCGTGCTCTTCTCCTTGAACCCGCCAACGACATGGGCCTGGCCGGGCCCCTTGGCCACGACGTTCTTCGGTCTCTCCGGTTGTTCAGCCAGGGAATGTCTATCCTCCGCGCCGTCCCTGGACAAGCGCTTTATACCGAGTGATTCAAGAGTGTCTGGAGAACGTGGTCGTCGCGGGACAAGAGGAGGGACCCGCGGACGGGGAGATCAGGGCAGATCGTGGCAATGAGGAGGATGGCCCCTGGAAGGGTCCGAAACGGAAAAACCACTGCGCCGGGGTCTGGAAAATGAGAATAGAAATAGGTGGAACTGAGGAAGGCCGGGATGACAAACACCTCTGGGAACGCAACGAGAAAATTCTGGCCGGGCTCAAGGAGGGTAGACACGCCGTTGACTTGGCGAAAGAACATGGCCTCAGCCAGGGTCGAATCTATCAAATGGTCAAAGAGGTCAAAGAACGCAAGGAACGAGAAAAAAATTGGGGACAGCTTTCCGTGCGACTGGTCACTGTTTTAAAAAAGAGATTCGGATTTCGTTGTCTCCAGGACCTGATGGCTTCGCCAATCACCAAGGAAGACTTCATGATGACAAAGGGGGTCGGGTTCAAGGCTTATCGGGAGGTGAAAGACGTCACGGGGAAGTTTTAGGCGGACGCCCGGTTCATCAACGGGAGAAGCGTCACCGTAAGGCTCTTAAACATGATGGAAGTGAACATCATCCGTGAATCCCGGACATGGGGAGCCATGCAAGGGCCGCCATGAATTCCAGGGGCTTGCTTGCTCCCGTGCGACCCGTAACCGCGGTCGTGCGCCACCAGGGGCGGGGATAGACACTCAAATCAATCCGGAGGCGGAGCGCTGGGACGGGATTGATGCTCCCTCTCCAGAGGGTTAAACCGGCCGCCAGAGCCCGGAGCGTATATTTTTGCGCTCGAGCGCGGAACCCGCGCTTTGCACAAAGGCCAACGCTAAAAAAAGACGTCGCGCCAGGAACTCCCAACACCCCGCACAGCAAAAAAGCGCACACAGGATCCTGTCTCGTCACCGAGTCTGCCCCCCCCCCCCACGCGACTTTTTCAGACAAAAGTATGCTAAATTTTTCTCCATACAAGTAGGGGCGCGAGCGGCACCCAAACCGGACAACGCAGCGGACGGCCTGATTGTCGGAGCAGGCGTGCAGCACGCGCGCCTGCTCGCGGGCAAGCGCGTGCGCGACTTGGCCGAGGCCATAAGCTACAATGAAAGCATGATCTCGAAGATCGAGAGCGGCCGGGTCGTGCCGTCGCCGCCGATGTTGCACAAGGGCGTTGCCGCTCTCGGTCGCGAGATGTCTTCCTTCTTCGGCTCTGCCATCAATGCGCCCGACGTCGTGATTCGCCACGGGCATAGGGCGGTGCTTCAGACGGAGCCGTTGCGCCGATCCCCGGCGTGTCATACGAGCGCCGGGTGCCCTTCGCGGCGGGCAACCTGCTCGAATACAACATTCACGTGATCGAGCCTGGTGGCTCGAAACTCGATAACATCACCAACCGGGGTCAGACCGTGGGATACATGATGGAGGGCCGAACCGAGCGTGTCATCGATACCACGCCGTACGAGCTTGACGCAGGTGACTCGTTCTTCCTCAAGAACCATCTGACGAATCGCTCTCACAACCCCGGACCGGGCATTGCCCTCGTGCTGTGGATCAACACGCCCCAGATACATTGAGATGAGAAGGCAACTGACACCCGCCATGAGTCCTGCTCGCACCCCGAACCCGGACCCCGACGCCGAGGCCCATCCGCGTCGATGCGCCACGACCAAGGCAAGAAAGCTACTGCGCGAGGGCATGGCACGGCTTGAGGCCGTGCTCGACGACAGGTTCATCATCAACGAGACCCCGCTCGAGGCGAGCACCGCGATGGAGCTCGCAATCGATGCCATCCACGCAGGGCTACACCAGCTCAACGCCGCAGACAGCGTGGGCGGCCCCGGCGCCAGGGCGCCCGCCGGTGCTCCGACGCGCCAGCAAGGGCAGTTCCTCGCTTACATAGCGAGTACGTTGAAGCCAATCGGGCTGGTGTGGCGCCAAGCCATGCCGATCTGCAGAGATTCTTCAACCTCACGGCGCCGTCGGTGAACTCGATGCTCGTTCGGCTCGAACGGTGCGGCTTCATTCGCCGTGTGCCCGGCAAGGCGCGGGCGATCGAAGTCCTTGTCGCGGCGGCCTACCTGCCGCCACTCGAACGGCCCTTCTCGTTCTGACCCCGGTTCGGCCCCGACACGCTGGCGAATGCGCTGAGCGTTCTCGTCGATCGAATCCACTTTCCTTCGCTCGTGTGTTATGATAGTGCCCCTAATGACCCACATTGGGCTGTCCAAATGGTTGACCATGTCGGAGAACGAACGCGCTGCCCATCGGCGGCGGGAGGATGAGGAAAAGGCTCGGGCATTGGCTGCCATGACGGCGGAAGAGTCATTGAAAATTGGATTTGAATTGATGGAGCTTCAGCGCCATTTTCCCATGACGTGCCATCATGCGCCGCGGGGTCTTTCTAAGCGGTTGGAGCCACCGTCTTGAATCGACTCGAAGAGGTGGTTTTGCGCGTTTGCGGTGCACTGGATGCCAGCGGGATTGCGTATTTGGTCGTTGGTGGTTTGGCGGGCAATGCGTTGGGCGAACCCCGGATGACCCACGATCTTGATGTGTTGGTGTTCTGCCCCAGCGAAGAAGAATTTCATCGGTGGATGGAGCATCTTCCCGCTGGAATTTTGAAATTCGACCCCGCTCAAGCGATCAAGGATTTTATCGAGAACCGGTCGTTCACCGCTGAAAGTGACGGCGTGCATGTGGATTTTTTGATTGGCGGCACGGTTTTTGAAGCGGAAATGTATCAGCGGCGGCGGCGGGTTGCCTTCGCGGGTGCGACGTTTTCCATCCCCTCTCCCGAAGATTTCATTGTTATGAAGTGCCTGGCCGGACGAGATAAGGACCTTCTGGACGCACATAATGTGGTGCTACGGCACGGAACAGCGTTGGATCGCGGTTATATTCAAAAGTGGATTGACAACTTTGCGGGAAAAACCTCGCCTGTTTTGCGCGAGCGATTTGAGAGGCTGTTTCATGCTTGACGGACTGATTCGTTTCTTTATCGAGACACAGAATCAGCGCGTGTTGAAAAAAAACAGTTACAAGATTCGTGTGAAAGATGTGTAGAAGAGGGTTGAGGAGTTACTATGAAACCCGTTGCGCCCGACGTTCCGTTGGCTGTTTGGAAAATTCTTTATTTATCGGCAGGCAAGGTGCATTCCCGGCGGCCTTGGGAGCATTTTGATGATACCCATCTTATCGGGGTTCGGGATCCCGTTACGGGGGAGGTGGGGTACGGCTGTTTCATGGGAAGCGGCGGAACGCTTTTTGGGTTTTGTCTTTATGGGGGGGCGGAAGGGTTTGATTTTTACCGGCGGTTGATGGAGGGCCACTTTGAGCCCGAATCTTTTGATTTTATTTACCTTCAGCGGTGCCTGAAATTGGAGTTTGGGGCCAAGGCTGATCTCGAACCCGAGGATTTGTCGGTCATCAAAGCCTTGGGTTTGTCTTTCAGGGGAGAAACCGATTGGCCGCAATTTCGAAGCTTGTCTCCGGGCGACGTTCCTTGGTTTCTGGAGTCCAAAGAGGCGGCGTTTTTGACTTTCGCTCTGGACGCCGCCATTCACCATCTTGACTTGTTCATGAAACGAGAGGTTCAATCTTCCGTCAGGCAAGGGGAGGTGCTGGTGTACTCGCGGGGGGAACAAGGATTTCTTTCCGCTTGGGAGCCCTGGCCCATTTACCGCCCGGAGCCTGCGCCGCCCCTGGCGCTTGACTACACCCGGGCCCGGGCGGCCCTTGCCAAAGCCACTAAACCTGACAGCCCCTGGGAGGCGGCCGTGTCCTTTACTCCCCAATCCATCTCGGACGGCGGGAAACCCTCTTTCGTCAAAGTCGCCTTGGTTTGTCAAAAATCTTCCGGGTTTGTTTTTAACATGGCCGCGGACCGGGCTCCTCGGACGGACGCCGATTTGTTGGCCGATGTCATTGTTGGTTCATTGGAGAAACATGGTTTTCGGCCATCCACTATTTTCCTTTCCGATGCTGTTACGCTCGCCTCTCTCTCCCCCCTGTCGAAGGCACTTGAAATCCCCTTCGACCTTTCACCCAAGCTCCCTGCCGTGAAAATGGCCATGGATGAAATGCTCCGAGCCATGGACTCCGGCCGGTTTCGGGCCTGATTCATTCTTGGAATGATCGCCAGTATTCCCCAGGCTGGAGAACTATGAAACGGGTGGTTGGGATTTTGTGGAGCTTGGTTTTGTTCTGGGGTGTCCGGGGGTGGGCGGTTGAGGTGCGGTATGTGGCGGCGCGGGACTATTTTTCCACAGCCATGGCGGAAATTGCCAACGCGCGGCGGTCTGTTACGGTGTGCCTTTACCTTTTTTCTTTGCGGACGAATCAATCCCAATCGGCGGTGTTTCAACTGGCGGAGGCGTTGGCTCAGGCCCACGGTCGCGGGGTTTCAGTCGAGGTGTTGTTGGACGCGGAAGAAATTCACGACGCGTTGGAGGGCAAAAACCGCGCCGCTCACGATTTTTTCAGGAGTCGGGGGATCCCTGTCTTCTACGACTATACCGCCACCATCACTCACACAAAGGCGTTGGTGATCGATAACGAAACCGTGTTGTTGGGGTCCTCTAATTGGTCAGGTTCGGCCATGCACAACAACGAAGAGGGCAATCTATTGGTCCGGTCCACGGACGTGGCCCGGGATACCCTCCGCGCCATTCGTGCCATTCCGCGTCAGGAACCTCTCAGTCCCGAGCCACCCGGGGTGTCCCTGCCTTTGGCATTTTTGACGAACGGTGTCCTGGGTCGAATGGGGAACCGAGGCGACGAACGGGCGCTGGATACTTACCTTTACATCCTGCACCAGGAACAAAAGGGGGGCTCCCCATTGGTGGATAGATCCGATTTGGCCCAATGGCTGGGGATTGGGTACATGAGTTCCTACTCCTCTCGGCGGCAGATCATGAAAACCCTTCGGAAGTTACGGGATCGCTATGGGCTTATTCAACTGGACGAAAAACCGTTAGCGGTGCGCACTCTGTTGCGAAGCAGTGAGACCGTCAATGTGCCGTTGGACTATTTCACGTTAGGCGGGTGGAACCGGGATTTGAGTTTGGCTGGCAAAGTGGTTTGGATCATCAACCTGGCGGAGTCGCCCCGATCGCCGTTGCGGCCCCGGTGGTCTGGTGGTCAGGAACGGTTGGCAGAGCGCCATGGGGTGTCGGCGTGGTTTGTCCGCCAGGGCCTGTTGGAACTGCGCCGAAAAAATCTGCTGGAAGTGGAACACGCTCCGTTGCCCAGCCCCGACAACGATCGGCCCCGTTCGCCGGCAATCTATACCCCCAACGCGCTCTACAACCTTGCCTCCTGGGAGCAGAAACGGGCCGCGTTAGAGACGCAATACGGAAACGACAAATTTAAACGCGCTCAGGCGGCGGCCACCTTGGTTTATGAGGATAGAGATCTCAAGGGCATTGAGGAACTGATGGTTCTGGAAACAACCCGAGGGGTCAAGGCCGTGCGCCAGGCTTGCGCCATCCTCGGCGCCAAAAAACCCGACAACCCAAAACGATGCATGGCGTATTTGCTTGCAACCGTGAGAAAAGTGCAGGGAGAATAATATTTCCACAGCCGTGTATTCCTCATTCCTGGTTGTGTAGGGTCATTGCTCACTGCCGTGCGGCCAGAACCACGCCGGAATATCGGGCCCATGGCTGTCGACGCGAACGGAGTCGGCGTGTTTTTTTTTGGGGGGGGGGGGTGGAAAATTCAATCTTGTCGTTGTGGGGAATTTCGGCAATACTTCGAAAGTGCGTTTGAGAACAATGGACTGAAGGGGGATTTATGTCGTTTTTGAAGGGCTTTGCTTTTCTCCTGCTCTTGGTTCCTTTGTCCGGGTGGGGAACGACAGTTGAGGAATTTTTTGGCCAGCGGACTTCCTTTGAGAAAATTGTTCGGGATGGGCAAGGACGGGTGCGGGGCGGGGTTCTCGAAAAAGAAACCGAGGTGACACAGGGGAATATTCGTTTCGTGCTTCCGGGACAAAAAGAGATGACGTTGTATTCCACCGGTTTATTGAAAAAGGCAACTTTGGGTCGTGATTTGGATCTTCCCTTGGTGGTGGGAACCGTGCCTGTCGCGGCGGGGACTCTCCTGGAGTTTAAGGAATCGGGAGAGTTGGATCTTCGAAAAATGATATTTGTTTTACGGCAAGAGGCTGACCTCACCCTGGGGGGACAAACAGTTCCCATCCAAAAAGGCTGTCGATTGTTCTTTGTCGACAACCAGACCGTGGATTTTTCCCGTTCGGAATTTACCCTCTCACGTTACCATTCGTTTGCGTTTAAAACGATCACTTTGAAAGCCAAGATCAGCTCGGACATCACTTTTCATGAAAAGGGAGCGGTTCGGTCCTTTGTCTTGGGGGAGGCTGTTGTGGTTCCGATTACGGGAGGGTCCGTGGCGGTGGACGAAACGTCCCGCCTGTTTTTTCTTCCTGCGGGCGATTGGGACTACGAACGGTCCGTTTTCATTCCCCGTGAAGAAACGTTGCTTTCGGTGGGAGGGCATCGTTATCCCTTTGCGAAGGGGCAACCCCTTCTCTTTCATGGGGGAGGCGGCGTTCGGGAAGGCGTGTTGGCCAAGGATGGGACAATTCAACTGGATTCTTTGACGTTGGCCGTGAAATCGGGGACCACCGTGCGTTTTGACCTTGAAGGGAAAGTGGATCCCCGCGACAGTCGTTACATGTTGACAGAAGAGGCCTCGGTTCTTGTGGGGCCCAATCGGTTCCTGTTTAAGAAAAGCACCCCCCTCCGGTTCTACGCCAACGGCATGCCCGAAGGGGGAACTCTCGCGGAAAGTGTGGAGATTTCGGTTCATGGGAAAAGTATTCCCTTGGCCAAGGATTCGCCTCTCTTTTTCCTGGACAGCGGGGATATCGACGTCATAAAAACGCCGCTCGTGCTGAACCGTCCGACCTCGGTGACCGTGGCGGGAAACCCCTTGCTCCTGGCGGCGGGCACACGGCTGTATTTAACCACGGTTGGGGACTTGGACGTGAACAAGACACGCCTCGATGTGGCAGAACTGTCCTCTTTTACGTTCCGCGGAAAAACGATGAAAATCGCCGCTGGCAATAGTTTGGTGTTTTCTCCCCAGGGGGCCTTACAACACGTAACTTTGGGGGCCCCTCTTTCCCTTGCGGTTGGGTCTAAATCTATTGAGTTTCCCGCTGGGACCGTCTTGACCTACACAGATGAGGGGCGGTTGATTTCCGCCCGGTTGGGCGATTCTACCCGGGTGATACGAGAGAGCGTTGACCTTGTTTTTGCCAAGGACAGCGAATTGACCTTTTCCGAAGAGGGTCGTCTTCTTCACGGTACCTGTGGTCCCGGCAATTTGGTTTCCCTGGGTGCTCACCGGGTGCCCCTGCCCGAAGGGATGGGGATCGATTTTACCCCCCAGGAAAATCCTGTTCTCCTATCGGTTACGTTAAAGGACGATGCCACGTTTATGATTAAAGGCAGAGCGTTTTCTTTCAACAAGGGCAGTACGCTGATCTTTAACGGCCTTAAAGAACTGGACCTGTCCCAATGTGAACTGGCTTTGGGCCAAAATGGAACCTTTCCTCTTGGGCCGAACGCCTGGAAAGTGAAAGAGGGCGCTCGACTTTCTTTTTATAAAACCGGGGAAGTCCGTTCCCTGGATGTGGCCGATCCCCAGGAGATGAATTTGGGCGCTCTGCGCATTCCCTTGGCCGCGCCTCGACAGGTGTTTTTTAACAAAGACGGCGCCGTGGACCCTCTTGAAACCGAGGTGGTCTTGTCCGGCGAAATGAAACTGACCCTTGGCGCCAACACCATCCCCGTGGGGGCGGGAACCCGGCTTTATTTCCAACCCAACGGCATTTTGGATTTTACTCGGATCACTCTCATTCTGGGGAAAGACACCCTCGTTCGGGTCGGTAAAACCGAATGGCCTTTGGTTAAAGGAACCGTTTTAGAGTATCACCAGAATGAAACCCTGGATGTGCAACGAACCGCCTTTGTCCTCTCCAAAAAAGTGAAGAAAACCATGGGGGGTGTCGAATACGTTTTTCCGGCCGGCGGGACGATCACGTTTCATCGGAAGGGAGGGGTGGCCTCGGCTCCGGTGGCCGATGATGTCAAAATCACACTCGACAAGAACGAATTTTTATTTAAAGGCCAGCGCCCCTTCTTTTTTAATGAAGGGGGAGCCCTCGATACGGACGCGACGACGTTGGAACTGGTCAATGATCAGATCGTGAAGGTCGGAGGGTTTTCGATCCCTTTTAGCAAGGGGCAAACACTGCGTTTTCATTCGAACGGGCGGTTGAAGAGCGGGTTGATTCAGGTCCCCGTGACGTTGACCTTGGGTCGATCGCCGATCCGGATGAAAAAAGACAACGTTCTCTTTTTTACGGAAGAAGGGTTTTTGGACACTCAATTGACCCAGGTCCTATTGGAAGAGCCCTTGACGCTCACGGTGGGGCGAAACACGATCCCTTTCCTGGCCGGCACGCGTATTTATTTTTACAACACGGGGGAAGTCTGGCAAGGAATTTTGGGCCAGGAAATGACCCTCAACGTGTTTGATCACAAGATCCCGTTTAAGAAGGGCAAACGACTTTATTTCTTTGCCAACGGAGAAATTGACTGTGACCGCACGGAACTCTATCTGACTGCGGAGATGTCTTTTCCGTTGGGAAAGACCGAACGGACGTTTCAGGCCCGAAAGAGACTTTTTCTTGGCCCGAAAGGAGAAGTCCTTCGCGGGTGGCTGACCGGAACCGAACCGTTGGGGGTGGGGGGGACCCCTTTTCACTTTGACCCGACTTTCCCGGTGTCTTTCCACGCCAACGGCGGTGTGGCGGCGTTGACGTTGAGCGAAGATGTCGGCCCTTCGGTTGCGGGAAAAACGGCAACATTCGCCAAAGGGACCGAGGTTCAGTTTTATGCCGGCGGGTCTTTGCAGGAAGGCGAATTAGCGGAAAACACATCGTTCCCATCGACCGGTGAGGGTCTCTTCAAACGATTTACAAAAATTTCTTTTTATTCCAACGGCGCGGTTCGTCGGGGGGAACTGAACGGGCCGGGCTCTCTTCGTGTGGGAGCCCAAACCGTTCGAATGGACAGCGGTTTTCCGTTGGAATTTTACGACAACGGAAACCTGGTGTCCGGGCGTCTGGCCAGCACGGCGAAACTACAGAACCCGGGGGGAGATGTGGCGTTGAAGGGATTGACGGCCGTTCGGTTCCATTCAAACGGCCGTTTGGCCGCGGGGACGTTGGAGGAGGGGGCCGTTTTTGCCATGGGAGAGAGAACCGTGGAAGTGAACCCGGGCTCGTCTGTGACGTTTTATGAAAACGGACGGTTGAACGAGGGTTATGCGCGCTTACCTTGGCGGATGTCGGTTCGGGGCGCTGAGGTGGTTCTGGACCCCCGGGCCTTGATCGGATTTTATGAAAACGGGGGTGTGCGCGAGGGGTCTTGCTGACCAACGCCGAGATCCCGATCGGAACCGAGAAAATTCTTTTTGCGGAAGGAACCAAAATTCGCTTTTATTCAGACGGAAAAGTGGCCGCGGGGTTTCCAGTTTCTTCGGTTGGTGTTTCGGTGTCGGTCTGGCCGGGTCGTCCCGTCTCCTGCGCCGCGCTTCGTGAACTGGCCTGGGATTCGGCGGGTCGGCTCATCTACGCGAACGTGAACGAATCACGGGTGTATCAAACCCCAGAAAAAGAATCGTTTACCATCGAACCAGGAGAATGGGTGTATCTGGATTATCCCAAGGGGGGCCCGCCCCAGGCCTACCCGATTAATCTTCAGGGACGTTTGAAGAGAGACACCCCCCTGACCGTGGCGGGAACGCGTTTGACGCTTCCGCGGGGATCTCTTGTGGCCTTTAAGGGGGACGACACCATCATGACTCTCCTTTCGCCCGCCGCTCCCCTCGTCTATCGGGGAGAAGTTCTTGTCCCCGCGCGGGCAGAAGTGGTTTTTTCGGACCTGGAAGCCAAGCTAACAGAAATGGGGGGTAAATAGTCATGGGTCATTATTTCCGCCGAACTCAAGTGGTTCTGTGTGTGAGCGGAGTCCTCCTGTCTTTGGGAATGTGGTTGACGCTCCAGGGGTGTGGCCGACACATTTTGTCGGCCCGTATTTCCCCGGACGGGGAGACGTCCCGGGAAACCTCGGTCTCGGTTGTCTTTTCCCAGCCCATGTTGCAGGGAAAACAGAGGGAAATTCTGAATGTTCCATCGACCGAACCGTTCCTGATGTTCGATCCACCCATTGCCGGGGAGTATCGTTGGACATCGGAAACGGAACTTCAATTCACTCCGTACGAACGATTGGGCGCCGATCAGGCCTACAAGGTCGAAGTTCCTAAAAAAGTGTTTGGCCGCGCTGTGCGATTGGGTCGGACGGGGAGTTTTCGCACCGCACCGTTCCGGATCGAAGAGTCCCGTGTCTATTTTGATTTCTACATCTTTGACATTGGAAAAAAGAACATTGTGGTGGACCTGGCCTTCAACTACGACGTGGACGCGGAAGACCTGAAACGCTACGCTCGCTTGACCAAAGACGGACAGGATTTTCCATTTGAGGTGGTGCCCCGGGCCGACCGTCGGCATTATCGGCTGATTTCCGATGCCATTGGAAAGGACCACCAGGACCAGGACTTTAAAATCGTGGTGAACAAAGATATGCCCAACGCCGAGAGCGGGACAGCGCTGGAAAAGGGGTGGGAGTCATCTCTTCGCTTGGACAAGATTCCGGCGTTTCAATACGACGGACTGCGCACCGATCGGCGCGGTCAAGACACTGTGTTGACGCTCCGGTTTAACAAAGCGGTTCAGCCAGAGTTTGTGGCCAGTTATGTGTCCGTGGAAGACGAAAGCGGCGAAAAACCAACTCGGATGGCGATCCAGCCTCGGGTGGACACGGCGTTGATTTCTGTGACGGGGGGATTCAAATACAATCGTCGTTACCGCGTTCGCGTGAACAAAGCCCTGGCGGCGGTCGACGGTAGCACTCTGAAAAATGCGGTCGAGGAAACGTTCACACTTCAAAAACCCGAACGGAGCATCCAATTCCTTCAGCCCGGTCGTTTGCTTCCAGTCAAAGATGACGTGAACATTTTTGTTCAGTCCTACGACCTGAAAAAGCTCACACTTCACGTTTACCGTGTCCCAACGGGCAATATCCCCTTTATGGCGCGCCAACTCGATGGAGGGATGGGAAAAGCGGTTCACACCGAGACCCTCGAGGTCCCGGTGGTTGATGAATTTTCCACGAACGTGACCGAGATCAATCTGAAATCGTTCATTGAGAAGCACGGCAAGGGGATGTTCCGATTTCAGATTCGAGGCGAAGGGGGCTGGCCCGGGCGGACAAGTGGGTGTTGGGAACCGATGTGGGCCTGGTGGTCAAAAGCGATGGCCGAAATTTGTTGGTGTTTTGTGGGTCTGTAACAAAATTTAATCCGCTGGAGGGAGTGACTGTTTCGCTTCTTAATACGGAAGGGGAAACTCTTCGTTCCGCTCCCACGGACAGTTCCGGGTTTGCGATCATTCCGTTCGACCCCGAAAAAGCTGGGGTGACGCCCTACATGCTCACCGCCCAATGGGGGACGACACTGCCTATCTTCTTTTCAGCGAGGCCAAAGTCGAAATGACGAAGTCCGATGTGGCCGGGGACCCCTACCGGGTCGGCGCATTGGAAGCCTTTGTTTACCCCGCCCGAGATCTCTTTAAACCGGGAGAGGAGGTTTTCCTGGCCGCGGTCGTGAAAAAGGTGGGTGGAGGGCGCGTGGAAGAAATGCCCGTGCGATGGGTGGTTCGGGATTCCCAAGCCACTCATTATTTTGAAGAAAATGCCGCGTTGAACAACGCGGGGATGTGTGAAACACGGTTTCTCTTAAATCCCAGCGCTCGGACCGGTTCCTATTCGGTTTCTTTGCTGGTGGGTAAGGATTTGGAAGTGGGGCGGACAACGTTTCGCGTGGAAGAGTTCATCCCCCAATCCCTGAAAGTCGATATCAATGTGAAGAGTGAAAATATCCGACCGGGGACGTCTTTGGTCTTTCAGGTGCAAGGACGAAATCTGTTCGGCAATCCCGCGGGCGGCCAGCCCGTCGCGGCCAACGCGGAAATTTCTTACAAATCGTTTCGTCCGTCCGGGTATCCGGGTTTTCGTTTTGAAAATAGCCGCTTTTCATTTCAAACTCAAAAAGAGACGTTGGCCGATGCGTCTCTGGACGAGCAGGGGCTGATCCAGTATGAAACGCCCATTCCCGACAAAACGGTTCCGCACGGGCTCTTGAACGCTCGGCTTTACGCCGAGGTTCAGGAAAAGGGCGGCCGGGCGGTGGCGGTGGTCAAAAATGTGGAAATCGCCGACAAACCGTATTTCCTGGGAGTGAAACAAACTCTCGATGCTTTTTCGTCCCTGGAAACCCCCACCCGTTTTGAAATTGCGTCACTGGACAGGCGGGGTAACCCGGTCACAGTGCGGGATGTGGAAGTCTTTATTGTTCGACACGGGTACTACAATATTTATCAAAAAGCCCGCTGGCAAAACGGTGGAAAATACGATTCCCAGGACTACCAGGACATCGTTTTCCGCAAACACATCACGGAACTCAAAGGTAAAACACTTTTTTCCTACAAACACGAAACCCTGGGATCCTACGAGATCATCGTGGCCCAACGCAAAGACAACGTGAGCGCCAACCTCGAATACAGCGTGGCGGGGGCCGGCGACGTAGATGTGGATTTGGAACAGGCCGACCAACTTCAGCTTCAATGGGGCCGGGAATCCTATAAGGTGGGCGACACGGCCGAATTGTCGATCAATGCGCCCATGGCAGGGCTTCTCATGTTGACCGTTGAACGGGAAAAGGTTTTGTACCGGCAGTTCGTTCGACTGACCCGCTCGGCTCAGGTTGTTAAAATTCCCGTGAAAGAAGAATTTCTTCCCAACGCCTACGCGGTGGGAATGTTGTTTAAGACCTATAACGACGCGGATCCTTCCCTGCCGGTGAAAGCCTACGGGGCCCTTCCCCTGCGGGTGGAACAAGACAGCGCTCGCCTCAAGCTGGACCTGCGGGTCCCTGACGTCATCAGCCCGGACTCTTCAATTGAAGTGGAGGTCCGTTCTCTAGCGTCGGTGGAAGAGGGGTATGTGACCCTCTCCGTGGTGGAGGAGGGGGCGTTGGCGATCACCGGGTTTAGTGTTCCTTCCCCGTCCAACTTTTTTATGCGCAAACGGGGCCTGACGGTGGATTCGTTCGACACGTTTTCCCTTGTCATGGGAACCTTGCCCAATCTGAAATCGGATCTCACGGTGGGCGGAGGCGAGGATGTGCCCAGTGATAAACATTTAAATCCCGTCCAATTTCGAAAACGTAAAACCGTGGCGTTTTGGTCCGGGCTCGTTAAGCTTCAGGGCGGGGTGACCAAAATCTCCGTCCCCACGGAAGGCTACAACGGAAGCTTGCGATTTATGGCGGTTGCTTCCTCGGGGGACCGGGTTGGGGAAAAAGAGATAAGCCGGGAGATCTTTTCTCCGGTCATTCTTCAGCCCACTGTGCCTCAAGCCATTGCTCCAGAGGACCGCTTGAACATCCCTCTTTCGGTGTTTAACAAGACTGGCAAAAAACAAACCGTCACGTTGACCGTGAAAGCCGAAGGTCCCCTAACCCTGCGAGACCCCCCTGTGCGTAAGGTGGAGCTGGAACCGGATGAAGAAACATTTTTTGATTTTCGCGTGGAAGCGGGGGGCGAGTTGGGTGCCGCGGCGTTGGTGTTTCAGGCTCAAGCGGGAGAAATTCGGATTTCCCAACGGGAAAATTTAGCGGTTCGGCCCGCCAGCGCAAAAGAAACGGTGTCCCGTCAGGGTGTCCTGGCGAAGGGGCGGTCGGTTCGATTGGATACCGGCTCGCTCAATTATCCAGAAACCCAATCGGGTCAACTGCTCGTGTCCGCTTACCCCGAAGCCGAACACATGGGGCATTTTGATTATTTGTTGCGTTACCCGTACGGGTGCCTCGAACAGAAAGTCAGCGTGGCGTTCCCTCAACTTTATATAGGGCCCATCACCCAGGCGGTTGCGCCGTTCCTTCACCGACCCGCCCGGGAGAAGGCGTTTGTGAAAGAGGCCATTACGGAAGTTGAGCGCCGCTTCAAACCCAATGGGTTTGACCTGTGGAGCAATTATCTTGCTTCTCCTTACTTGACCACGTACGTGACCCATTTTCTCGTGGAGGCGACCCAGTCCGGGTATCAGGTGAGGGACGCGGTTTACCAGGGAGCCTTGAAGAACCTGGAAGAACACGTGGTCTCTCTCTTGCGTCCCAACCTGTCGGACGAAAATCTCTTTAACGCCTGTTATGGGCTGTATGTTATGGCGGAGGCGGGCAAGGCCCTTAAGGAGAGTATGGAGTATACCAAGACCAACCTCCTCAAGGAGAACAACAACATCCTTTCCTGGCTTTATCTGTCGGCGGCCTACGGAAAAATTGGGGATAAGGACGGGGCCATGGCCCTTTTGTCGTCTAAAAAAGACCTTGTTTTCCCGGAAGAGTTCGCCTGGTGGGGAAATCCCTACATGACCGATACCTCCGCCCAGGCCATTCTTGCGGCGACTCTCCTGGACGTGGCCCCGTCGCACCCGTCGCTCAAAATCTATCTGGATTCTTTGACCCAAAAGGCCCGCAATGCCAACGGCATGAACACCCACGAAAGCGCCTGGATCCTGAAAGTCTTTGCGAAATTGTTTAAAGAGGATGTGACACGGGCTGTGAACGCTTCCGTCAAAGTGAACGACCGGGAGACTCCCGTCGGGGGTCGCTCAGCGACGCTTCCCATGAAAGAACTGGCGGCCGCAACGGTGACGTTAAACAACAAGGGGGACGGGCCCCTCTACTACAGTCTCTACTCGGAAGCGTATCCGAAACGAAGCGATTTCGACCGTCCCGCCAGCGCGGGGATCACGGTTGAGCGAACCCTGTTGAACAAGGAGGGAAATCCGCTGGACCTCAAGACCGTTCGCCAGGGCGACCTGGTGGTCCAAAAAGTCATTGTGAATACCAACCAGGCCGGCAACGTGGTTGTGGTGATTCCGTTTGCCGGGGGTCTGGAAATTGAAAATCCTCGGCTCAAGAAAACCGAAGGGTTGGAATGGATCCCAGACAACGATGTGTCTTCGGAACCAACCGATGAACCGGAGGGGGGATACGAGGGTGGGTCTGAAGAAGGGAATCAGGAAGACGGCGATGATCAAGGCTCGTCAGAAGGGGAAGGGGAGGATGAAGGCGGTGGGGGGTACGTCGATGATGAGGAACGGGAGGCGCCCTCAAGGAGGGCGGGTGGGTCTTCCTCTGAACCCAAGGACGACATAGATATTCGGGAAGATCGTGTGCTCATTTTTACCGATTTTCAGGGGCGAGGTGGTCAACGGACCTATTTCCTGGCGTTTCGCGCGGTGTTTCCGGGCGAGTTTCGGGTTCCCTACGTGTTTGCTGAGGACATGTACCGTGTGGAAAAAACCGGTCGATCCGAAAGCCGGCAACTCTTCATTTCTCCCCGCGAATAGGGTGAACGGGTCGTACGGGCGAATCGCTCTGACTCGGCGCCTTCTTCTCCTCTGCGGAGGAGCCATCGGGCCCTTGTCGATCGGCGCGGTCGCGATGTCGCTTTTGTTCCCTCTGCCTCGTGCCCGCTTGGAAGGGGGATATTCGGACGCGTTGGTCTTGTCGGATGGGCGGTTGAACGGTGTTTGTCGAAACGAGAAAGACACTCTGCGCCTGTTCGTTTCTCCCGATCGCATCCCCCTGCGGCTTCGACAACTCATTATCTCCTACGAAGACAAATATTTCTATGTTCATCCTGGGGTGAACCCTTTTTCTGTCCTGCGAAGCCTTTTGCAATACGCGCGCCATGGCCGGATTGTTTCGGGAGCATCGACCGTGAGCATGCAGTTGGCGCGAATGATGGAACCAAAACCTCGCACGTTCAGGGCCAAACTCGTTGAGATTTTTCGGGCCTTTCAGATCGAATGGACTTATTCTAAAGACGAAATTCTTGGGCTGTATCTAAACCAGGTTCCCATGGGCGGAAACCTGGAAGGCATCGGGTCCGGCGCCTATTATTATTTTGGCAAGTCGCCGGAATCGTTGAGTATTGGAGAAATGGGATTGTTAATTGGCATTCCCCAAAATCCAAACCTCGCCCGGCCTGACCTTTTCCCGGACCGGGCGGTCCGGGTTCGAAATAAAGTTCTTAATCGTTTGTACGCCCATGGCGCTCTTTCCGAAACCGAACACCGTTCGGCTCTCGCTTCTCGTCCCTCCGGCCCGCGACGACAACCGCCCCTTTTGGCCCCCCATCTGACTTTGGCAACGCTCGCCGAACAACGGGGAAAACGTCGGATGGAACTCACCCTGGACCCCGGCCGCCAAACGGTGTTTGAAAAAATCGTGGCTGGTCATCGGCGGGAACTGAACGAGCAGGGGATTAAAAACATTGCCGTCCTTTTGGTCGACAACCATACGGGGGACGTGGTGTCGTGGATCGGGGGGTTCGATTATCGAGACAAAGACGAAAACAGGATCGACGCGATCCGCATCGCCCGTTCGCCGGGGTCCACGTTGAAACCCTTTATTTACGGTCAGGCAATCGATGCAGGTCTCATCACGCCACACTCTGTGTTATACGATGTACCGCGCTTTTACGCGGGTTACAACGTGGAAAATTTTCACAAAACCTGCCACGGCGCCGTGACGGCCGAGGCCGCCTTAACCCGTTCGCTCAACACGCCTGCGGTCGCTCTCCTCCAGAAAATCCATCGCGGTTCGCTGATTCCCTTGGCGGAATCCCTGGGCCTTGAGGTGCGCAAGGGAGACGACGTGGGCCTTTCCATGGCCCTGGGCGCCAATGCCTTGAGTCTCTTTGAGTTGGTCAGAAACTACACGGCGTTGAGCAACCAAGGCCGGGTGCGTGAATTGCGCACTGTGCGCAGCGACGCCCCTCAATTGGGTCGGCGCATTATGAGCGAAGAGGCCGCGTATCTGGTATCCGAAATGCTGAGCGAGGGAACCCGCCTGGATATCCCGCGCAGTTGGGAATTTAGCGCCCAGCTCCCTCGGTTGGCGTGGAAGACGGGGACTTCTTTCGGAAGTTATGACGCGCTGTGCGTCGGGTATAACCCCACTTATACTCTCGGGGTCTGGGTGGGCAACGCCGACCGGACCCCGTCCCGGGCCCTGGTGGGATCACGGGCGGCGGCGCCCCTCTTCTTTGAATTATTTAATGCGTTGGGAGAAAACAAGGGGACTTGGTTCGCTCGGCCCGCGCGGGTCCAGCACCGGTTGGTCAGTGCCGCGTCGGGAAAACTCCCCTCGAAATACACGAAGCACACTGTCTGGGACCATTTTATCCCGGGGGTCAGTCCCATGGAAACGTGTGACCGTTTCGTGCCGTTCACCATCGATGTGAAAACCGGGAAAGCCGTGGCCGATCCGCAAGGGCGAAAGGTGAAAACAGTGGTGTACGAAGTTTATCCCCCGGAAGCTCTGGCCTGGGCCCAGGAAAATCTGATTCACTATGTCGCTCCCCCAGCGGTCGCTGCCAGCGAACTCAAACACATCCGAAACAACCCGAACCTTCGCGTGGTAAGCCCGTTGCGTGATAAGAAATATTATCTGAACCCCCACCTCTCCATTGACAAACAGAAAATCCCGCTCCGATCCCAACCCTTTGCCGATTCCACCTATCTCTATTGGTTTGTGGACGGAAAACTCCGATTTGAAGGGCATCCCACGGCCCCCCATTTCCTGACGCCCGAAATCGGTCGACACACGTTGCAGTGCGTTGATAACCAAGGCCGTAGCGGCGCAGTAACTTTTGAGATCTATAAATTATAAAAAGAGGATCTGGACAAATTCACTTTTAAACTTACTTGATTTTAATTGGTTTTGACATTACACTAAATCGCTGAGACCTCCCATCGCTGGGGGGCCAGCACACCACTTAGTTGGAGGCAAAAATGGCCATTATTGATCGCGTAAAATATGACGGACCGGGGGATGTGTTTGTGTGGCGGTGGCCGGGGGATGCGTTGGTGTGGGGGACCCAGGTCATTGTGAATCAGGCTCAGGAAGCTTTGTTCTTGAAAGATGGAAAAGTGTTGGATGTTTTGGGGCCCGGCTCACACACGCTTAAAACGGCCAACATCCCGCTCCTTAAACATTTGGTCAATATTCCGTTCGGCGATGAAACGCCCTTTGCGGCGGAAATTTATTACATCAATAAGGCCGTGAACATGGCCCTTAAATGGGGAACCCGGGAACCCATTCCCGTTCAAGAGCCCCAATTTCAGCTGTTTGTTCCGGTGCGGGCGTTCGGCCAGCTTGGATTGAAAGTCATGGATGGGAAAAAACTCGTGTCCACAATGGTGGGAACCCTACCGGTATTTGACGCGAACCAGGTGTTGGACTATTTTCGCGGCCATTTGATGACCCACATCAAAGATTACATCGCGGAAAAATTGGTCCAGGACAAAATCCCTCTCCTCACCATCAGCGCGCACCTGACCGAAATATCATCGGCGATCAAAGAAAAAGTGGGCGGGGAGTTCGGGCGGTTCGGCATCGAGGTGGTCAACTTTTATTTGGAATCCATTTCGGTTCCGCCCGAGGACGAAACGGTCAAACGCTTAAAGAAAATGTTGTCCGATAAAGCGGAATTTGAAACATTGGGCGAACAGCGGTATCGAACCGTGCGGACCTTCGACACGCTCCAGACAGCGGCGGGCAACGAGGGCGGCGCCGCGGGCGTGATGGGCCTGGGCGTAGGAATGGGTATGGGGATGGGCGCGGGGGCTGGTATGGGCCAAATGATGGGCCAAGCCATCGGCGCGCAAACGTCGCCCGTGGCTTGTCAGTGCGGAACGGCTAACCCCAGCGGCGCGAAATTTTGCACCCAGTGTGGGCGGCCGCTCAGCGCACCGACATGCCCCAAATGCCGAGCGAGTATGGCCCCCGGCGCAAAATTCTGTTCCGCCTGCGGCCAATCAGCGGCTTCTTAATAGGGGATCGCGGTACCGATTGCTGATCCCATGCGTAAGTTGATTAGTTGAGAACGTCCCCTTAATACGCTATGGACGATTTGGATAAGCATCCCTTATCATGAAGATGGGGCGGGTTCTTACCGCGGTTTGGGTTCTGTCTTCGGCCTTGGCGGCGGTTGTTGTATGGGGGAGGGCCGGGGGTGGCGAGGGGTATGGGGGGGGATTGTCGGGTGAGGGCGGGAACGGTTCCTTTGGCGGAGGAGGCGGCGAGGGGGACGTTTTAGGGTTTATCCTTTTCCTTCTTTTTCGGCATCCGCTGATCGGGATTCCGCTGTTGGTCGCCTTTTATTTTTTGGTTGTTCGCGGGCACTCCTTTGTCCAAGATCATCGCATGTCGTCCACAATTGTTCGGGGAATCCAACGTCAGAATCGAGACCGATTGATCCAGGTTTTTAACCAGTTTCGGGTTCGGGATCCCGGATTTGACCCCGTTAAACTACAAGACCGAATTCGAACGGCGTTTCTGAAATCCCAAGAGGCTTGGACACAACAAAATTTGGAACCGGTTCGCCCCTTTGTGTCCGACGGCCTATTTGAACAATGGCACATTCAGTTTCAGGCTCACCAGCGAATGGGACAAAAAAACATCGTTGCGGACCTTCGCGTGACCGGTGTGGACATTGTGGGTGCGGAGCAAACACCTTTTTTTGATGTTGTCCACGCGAAAATTAAAGCCGTCGGAGTGGATCAATGGGTTTCCTTGAAAACTGGCCAGGTGGTCAACGGCAAGGACGATCCCAAACCCTTTTGCGAATACTGGACCTTTTTGCGTCGGCCGG
>JADJZR010000031.1 GCA_016715645.1 Elusimicrobiota bacterium
GCCTTGAAAGGATTGGCCGAGTTTGTCCCACTCCCCCAGGCAGACGATGACGACGTGGTGGCCATGGCCTCCGCCGATGTAGGCGAGATCGCCGCCGCCATGGGTAAGCGCCAGGAAGTCAAGGCCGACTATGACCTGACGGACCTGGCGCCGAAGAAAATCTGCAAGTGTCTCAAGATCAACAGTCTCCCGCCCCTGCCAGAGGGTTACGTGTACGGCGGCATCAAGGTGTGGATCGAAGCCAAGCACGACGTGGGTCACATGACCATTACGACCCATGACGAGGGCGGTGGTCCCTTTTGCTCACTGAAGGCAACAGGCCATCTGAGCTTCGACACCGGGGATATGGTGGCGATTGGTAAGGTGGCGGATGCGCTGATTCGTTTACACCAGTCGATGGGAGACAACCATGAATGACATGGCGCTTTCGCCAGGGCGCCTATCCGGACTTGGCGGTTCCGATATCGGCGCCATCCTCGGGCTCAATCCCTGGCGGACGCCATATCAGGTCTATCTCGAAAAGGTGGGCGAGGCTGCTCCCTTTGAGGGCAACATGCAGACGAGATTCGGCCTGTATGCCGAGGAGTTTGTCGCCCGCGAGTATTGCGAGCAGACGGGCCGCCAGGTGCAGCGTTTCAACAGCATGCTGCGCCACCCCACGGCGCCACTGATCGGCCACGTTGACCGCCTGGTGGTGCCAGATGGTGCCAAGCGCGCCAGCTATCGCCAGGAGATCAGGACCGACTTGGGCCTGGAAGCCAAGACGGCGAGTGCCTTCGCCACTGGGCGCGGCAGTGATTGGGGCGATTCGGGCACTGACCAGGTGCCCGAGGCTTATCTCACCCAGACGGCCTGCTACATGGCCCTGACCGGGTGCCCCAAGTGGGACATCGCTGTCTTATTTGGCAATCAAGAGTTTAGGGTCTACCACCTTAAGCGCGACCTGGAACTGGAGGCCATGATCTTGGACGAGGCCAGTCGCTTCTGGACCGATCACGTTCTGGCGCGTAACCGCCCGCTTTAGCAGCGAGGCGAGGCCGCCAGCGGTGGCAGCGCCATAGCGAGGCCGCATCCTGGAGGCGGATATGGAAACCGCCGGCGCTGCTTTGCCAGCTTTCGGACTGTAAGCGGCGCGGCAAGGAGGTTGCTGATGAGGAACAGTCCATCAAAGACCGCCTGATCCCGCTGATTGCCGATGCCGATACCGTGCGCCACGGCGAGATGAGCCTGGCCACTTACAGGGCGAATAAAGACAGCCAGCATACCGATTGGCAAAAAGTGGCCAACTTCCTGCGGCCTATGATTGATGACGGTGCCTTTGCCAACATCGTCGCCAAATGCGCGCCGCTAAGCCAGTTTGGAGTGCTTCGGATGGCCAAAGACATGAAAGAGACTGTCATGAGCAATATCAGCCCTTTTCCGCCCAGCCTGGCGCGCGTCAAGCCGACCATGGCGCCTTAGCCGCCAGTGACCAGCAACGATCCATCGCTGAAGTGCAAGCAGCGATGATGAGCGCTCGTGCGAATCCCCGTGACCAGCGGCGGGCCATGGACAACATCCTCAGCGCCCTACTGCCCGGGCCAGCCTGGCGGAATCGGCGGCTCTCTCTTCTTTCCGCGGCGGGACCGACATCACCGGACCCAGCATCAGGCTGGCCGAGGCCATGGCGCAGCAGTGGGGAAATATGAATTTTGGTATTCGTGAGATCAGTCAGGCAAACGGCGAATCGACCGTCCAGGCCTATGCCTGGGATGTGGAGTCGAATACGCGGCGCGAGGTGGTGTTCCAGGTCCCGCATCTGCGTTTCACAGGTCAGGGCACAAGAAGCTGGAAGGCCATGGGACATCTATGAACTGGTCGCTAACCAGGGAGCTAGGCGCCTGCAGGCCTGCATCCTGGCAGTCATCCTGGCGACGTGACCGAGGCAGCTACCAAGCAATGCGAAGTGACGCTCAGCGCCAGCGCCGCGCTGCGTGGAAGCTATCAAAAAGATGGCCGATGTTTTTGGGGGGCTTGGTGTAACCAAGGCGCAACTGGAAGCGCGCATTCAACGACGCCTGGAGTCGATTCAGCCAGCGCAAGTGGTGCAACTCAAGAAAATCTTTGCCAGTCTCAGAGATGGCATGTCAGGGGTGGCCGATTGGTTCCCCGTTATTGCCAGCCAGGAGGAGCAAGACGCGACGACACGCACCAGCGATCAAGGCAAAGCTGAAAGCCAAGCAACCAGAACCACCGCCTGAATCAAGCCCGTTATGGATTTAGCAACGGTATTGAAGATGGTGGCGAAGCCTTTCCATGATGACTCAAGGCACTCAGTGGAGGCAGCGAAGCTCGCTCGCCATCGCCGATCAGAAGATCGCCAGCGATGCCTACAAGGCCCGCGTGGCGGAGATCAAGGCGCAGCAGGAAGCCGAGGCCGCGGCGATGGCCGAACCGGGTCCCGAGACGCAGACGGTGGCGGAATGGCAGCAGGAGTTTATGGGAGGTGCGTCACATGAGTAATTTCGCCAGCGTGACCATCGTCGGGCACCTCGGCCGTGATGTTGACACCAAGTCCCTACCGGATGGCACCACCGTCGCCAACTTCAGTATCGCCACCAGCCGCAAGCGGGGCGGTAACGAGGTGACAACCTGGTGGCGTGCGGCACTCTTCGGCAAGCGCGCCGACGTGCTGGCCCAGTACGCGAGGAAAGGGGACCCCCTGCTGATTACCGGCGAGCCCTTCATGCGCACCTATACCGACAAGGACGGTGGCGAGCGCCAGTCGCTTGAGGTTGCTGTCTCGGATTTCGCGTTTCTCAAGGGCCGGAATGACGACAGCGGGGGTGGCTATTCCGCTCCTGCCCAGAGCAAGCCGAAGGTTGATTTCCAGGCACCAGTGGATGACTTTAATGACGACGTGCCTTTTTAGGAAAGTCATGAAAAAACAATGCTTTAAGTGCGGCGAGTGCAAGCCTGTGGATGACTTCTATAAGCACCCCAGGATGGCGGACGGGCGACTTGGTAAGTGCAAAGAGTGCACAAAAACGGACGTAATCCAAAACCGACTGGTGAAGGTTGAGTATTACCGGGCATATGACAGTGACCGATTTCATAATAACGATGAATATCGTTCGCGAAATTTTGCCAATGCGAAGGCTTGGATAAAAGCTAATCCTGAAAAGCGCAAATGCCATAATTTGCTCGATCATGCCGTCCGTTCTGGCGTTGTCCTAAAGCCAACCGCTTGCTCATCCTGCGGAATCACTGGCGTCAAGATCCATGGCCATCATCCCGATTACTCGCAGCCGTTGGCGGTTATCTGGCTCTGTGCACCATGCCATTCCAGACAGCATCGCCTTGAGCGCGAAGAATTGCGACAGCAAGCCACGAGGTGAGCGGGCTGCGTAAGCAGATGAGCTCAGCGACCAGCCGGTAGTGGTCGATAAGCGCCGGCAGCCAGGGTGGCCTTTCACGCTTCTCGCGATTCCAGCCTGGCGCTATTCGCGAGGCCGGATCGAGCGGGCCATTGCATGGGATAACTCGATGCGTTAGCGGGATGGTGGCTAAACCGCCCGCAGCCCCAGCGACACTCCGGTCCTGGTCGTCGTGATGGGGCATCTTTTCAATTCAGAGGATGCAGCAATGGCAGCGGACAAGATGGCGTATGAAGCGGCCCAACAGTTTTGCATTTTGAGCGAAGAAGACGGGCTATTCAAAACGTCGTGCGGACAGTCATTTGATACCGAGCCAATCCTGCGCGGTATGCCCGCCGACTATGTGCCGCGCTGTCCCTATTGTGACCGCGCCATCTATCAGAGGATTTGCAATGACCGCCCAATCCTGCCGGACCTGCGAATATTTCGACCAAAGAGAACCGCCGGCCCTATGAGGACGGATTTTGTACCTAGTGCGACCGTAATCCATCCCTGCCTGTCTCGCCGATGGGAATGGCTGACCGATGCCGACGGGGATGTGACTGCTGCTGGTACT
Source organism: Elusimicrobiota bacterium (assembly GCA_016715645.1). Taxonomy (GTDB): domain Bacteria; phylum Elusimicrobiota; class Elusimicrobia; order FEN-1173; family FEN-1173; genus JADKHR01. The sequence goes on from JADJZR010000031.1 coordinate 3,973, forward strand.
ACTCCTAAGGGCTGCTTCGATGATTTCGCCGCCGCCCGTACGCCCGCCACTCAGGAGCAATCCCAATGGCCTAGCAGCCGAATTTATCGCCGCCCAAAATCGCGCGGCTGTCTCGGCTGGCCATCGTCGCGAGAAAATCGACGGCACCAATCTTCAGGTATTGATTACCGCAGACGGCGACATCTTCGCCGGCAGTCGCTCCCGCTGGATCACCCCCGAAGACGACAACTACGGCTTTGCCCGCTGGGTGGCAGGCAACAAGGACACCCTGCTGAAGCTGGGTCCGGGTCGGCACATGGGAGAATGGTGGGGAAATGGGATCAACAGAAACTACGGGCTCAAGGAAAAGCGCTTCAGCCTATTCAATACCGTGCGGTGGTGCAATTACGGGGACGCCCCCCAGCGCATCCCCATGGCCGACCCGCGCATCGAGAAGTGGCAGGAGGTCTTGCCGGACGGGCTGCGGCTGGTGCCCAAGCTGCGGTGGTCGGAGTTCTCGACCCGCGTGTGTCACGAAGCCCTCGACAACCTGCGCGAGTACGGCAGCCTGGCCGCCCCTGGCTTTATGCGTCCCGAGGGCATCGTCGTCTTTCACGTCGCGGCCAATACCGCATTCAAACAGACGTTGGAAAAAGACGGCGAGCCGAAGAGTCGAGCATGAAGCACTGGATTAAGGAGGATGCCGCGTGAAAAGGCTCTACCAGCGCCCCGATGCCGCCGAGTACCTGGGGATGTCCGTGCGGAGCTTCGACGTGCAGGCCGCCCCCTACCTGCCCTATGTGCTGGTCGGCAGGACCGGGAAAAGATACGATGCGCATCAGGCCAGCACCGCCGCCGCCCGCCCCTCGGCCAGCAGCCCCAGCGACTCCAGATAATTCACCCCAGCCACCGTGTCCGCATCATCCAGCCGCACATCCTGGGCCAGCCCCAGCAGGTGCAGGAAGTCCTGGACCACCGGGTCGCTACTGGCACGGCACGCGATGCGCTCCTCGGCCGTAAAGCGGCGCAGGAAGGCCAGTTGCGTCAAGGGGGCGGGACGGGCATCGCCCGGCGCCCAGCCGCTTCCGGTCCAGCGCATACCCACCACTTCGGGGGTGTAGTTATCCAGGGCCATGCCGCCTTCCGGCAGCACCACCAATTCCGTCGTGGCGACTACGGCGGTGGCGATCAAATCATCATTCAGAAGGACGTAATAAAACATGGTTGGCCTCAATAAAATTCGACGACTTCAAAGGATACATAGCAGCTTTGCCCAACGGACCCTGTCCGGTCGGCACGCACGGAGAGCCCATCGAGCGTGAGGCTCAGTCGAATACGACTGTTCTCGTCGATATCCCAGGGGCCAGAATAGCTGGAAACAATAAGGGTTTTGGCCGGGACCACCTGGGTAATCAGCACCCAGGCCTGGGTGCCAACGGTTATCTGGATCGTGCCGCGCTGCACACTTTTGATGACGGACGGAGCTGACGTGAGGGTGCGGGTGGCGCTCGCCCAGACGCCCGAGGCGGCCTGGGCTTGTGTCAGGCTTGATCGCGAGCTGATGGTTGCGTCGAGGTTGTCCAGTTTGGTGGCGCGCGTATCCGTCAGGCGCGTCATGAGCGTGGTGAGTTTGCCGGGAAGCGCAAGCAGGGCAGGCAGCATGGATGATCTCCAGGAAGGGCGGTTATGACCAGACAGCAGACAGGAAATTGCCGTTGGCGTCGTAGGAAATATTCAAATAGCCGTTGGTCGAGCCACCCTTTACAACATCATAAGTGCTGCCACTGTTGGCGCTATAGCTGACCACGACGCGGGTGACGTTGCTGCTTGTCCAGGTCAGGGCGCATTGCAGGCGTTCCGTGCCTTTGCTGAAGAGCAACTGTGGCGGCTGGTCCGGGGTCGTGGGCGGCCGGGTGCCGTTGCTGTCCTCGGCATAACAGCTCCAGCCAGGCAAATAACCACTGCCGGCGACAATGGCGTCCCGCAGGGCAAGTTGATTGGCGCGGTCAGAAGTAAATGCCTGCCCCGGCGTTTGGGTGGTGGGGTCTGGGGTAGTGGTGACGTAATCGGTATAAGCCATGGTTAAACTCCAAGAAAGCGCCAGCTAACATCGCCTGCCAATTGCGATCCATTGCCATCAAATAGCCAGATATCAAAACGACTCGGCGTGCCTAAGACGATATTGTCATATACCGCGGTTAACGGCACTGACTCAGGCCAGGAGATAGGATGGCGCCTTCGCGCGGCGTAGGAATTGGCCAAAGTAACGGTTTTGGCGCCACTGGCGTTGGTAGTGACCCGGCCAGATTCTTCAGTGGCATTGATGTCCAGGCGCAGAGTTGGTGCAATGCGCAACAGGAGCCCGTTGCCCGTAGCGGCAGCGACATTGATCCTGGCATAGGCCAGCGTTGCCTTGATCGGGTTGTTGGTGAAATTGGTCCAATTGGTATTGTCAAGGCTGGCCTGGAGCGTGGTCGTAATAGTGCCAGACATCGCGATAATGCTGGAAAGATCAGCCGTCAGTGTACCACTATAAGCGTCGGCACTGCCGGCGGTGCCAATATCCCAAGTCGTGGTCGTTAAGCTGGAACTGGCGCCAGTTGAATAACTGCACGCCAAGTTGGTGTAGGTGTTAGCCACGTTCGGCCATAGGGTGTTAACCGTAACCGCACTTTTTTCTGACCAGGCGGTCATCTGTCCGAAACGGTCAGTGTTGCTATAGATGTTAACAGCCCCAGCCGCAATACTGGTGGTGTAGGACCCGACGAAAAATTGATTGTCATCCAGTGTGACGACGACATCTGCATAGGTGGCATTGGTGGAATACTGGCCAACAGCATCTAGGGCCTTAATCCAAAAGCGCCAGGGGCCAGGCTGCACGTCGCGGGTCATCAAGCGCAACCCGTCCACGCGATCAATGAGGCGGGCGGTGTCCCAGGTTCCTGACGCGCCGCCGCGAATTTCATAGCGCCAGATGTCGGTATCGTAGGCGGGAGGCCAGCTCAGTCGCACTTCCCCCCCAACCTCAACAGCCCACAGGGCCATGATGTCTGTGGGCGGGTAATTGCCCACCGGGACGCCATAGTTGAGGATGGTCCACAAGCTGTGCAGGCCGATATCGGCCACCCGTGCAAACGCGGATTTCGTAGTTGGTCCCCGGTGTCACCTCATTGGTCATGGCGTCGTTGTCGGGACCGTAATGGCTCCCGCGCAGGGTATTGCCTTGCAACAGTCGCACGCTGAAATGATGGCCATAGGGGTAGTTGGCATTCTGCCAGCTCAGGCGGAGACGGGTAGCGTAGGTGCCATCTAGGCGGCGGAATCGTTCTGCTACCGCCGCGAGATTGACAGGGGCTGGCACCGCAAACGGCGACGGCAACTCGGTATCGGGATAGGTGGGCGTGGCGGCGATGGCGTTGGAATAGACGGCCGGGTCATATTCTTCCAGGCGCAATTGATACCGGCCAGGGATTCATCATTGACCGTCAGCGCGCGCAACGCGTTTTGCAGTCAAAGCCAGCGGGTGGGTCAGGAGTGTCGCGTCGCCTACCGAGATGGCCCGGCCTTCGTCGCGCACGGTACAATCAACATACAGATTGCGCAGGGTGTAAGCGTTCAGTCGCTCATTGCGCTACGGCTGGCCTCCTGGAAATCCTGAATCCCCGGCAGGGACACGGCGCCTTCTATCCAGGGCACGGTGTTGGTGGCTAAGCCTGCATGGGCGGCAGTGGCATAGGCAGTGCCCCAGGGGCCGCCGGTCTTGCCTGCAGGTGGGTCGGTGTCGGTAAACCCCACCCGCACATAAGTAGGTGTTTCTCGGCGGGCTGGCCGGGTGATCGTCAAGCTGCCCGCCAGGATATGGCTGGAGGTTAATGCGCGCGAGACGTTGGTCGCGTTGTCGGGCACCAGGCGCAAGCCAGTCGCGGTGTGATCGATGAGGCAGTGAGCATAGGCGCGCAGCATCTCCACATGATCGTAAACATCAGCAGGCGAATTGATGACCAGGCTACAGGTCCATCGCGGGGCGCTGCCCACCTCCTCATCACAATAATTGATGGCCGGGAGCGAAGCGGTCCAGTCGATGGTTTCTCCGGAGCGCACCAGTACGTCCGCAAGGATCAGGGCGGGGTTAGTGCTATAGACGACGATGCCGGTGCGGGGGTCGTACAGCTTGAGCCCGCGGATAACGGCGGTGGGGGCGCTTGGGAAATTATCGGTACTCTGAATTTTGAGTACGCTATAGGCGATGGCGATCGCTCGTTGGTTAAAGGTGCCGCGCAGGGTGTCGGCATAACCGGGCACGGTCGCGGCCAGCCAGGGGTCTACGCCCTGGGTCGCGGTGCCCAGGTAGTCCGATCGCTCGATATTGCTGGTCTCGCCCGCGGCCACTAACTCCTCAATGGCGGTAATCTCTCGCCGGCGCATGGCGAGCATGGTCAGATAGTAGCCGCCCTCAAACTGTACGGCCTGCACGGAGCCAATGAGGCCCTTGGTCTGCACACGCCCATAGATGAGGGGGGCGCGACTGCCCAGGGCGGCGACGGTGGCCGTGGCCTTTTCCTGATTGCTTGCGATAATGGCATTGCGATAGGCAATCCGCTCGATTGCCGTGCGCGGTGGGGTGGCGGTTTGCGTGTCCTGCCAAGAGCGGCTGCGTGTGCCCATTAGGCGGCCATCCCCGCGAGCTTGATCGTGACATCCCGGCGCGCGTAAGCGGCTGAGACTTTGGGCGCGGGATAGCCTACATAAATACAGGTGTAGGTGGTGTTATCCTCTGGCCAGGTATAACTGAAGCTCAGGCTTTTATGGGCGGCATAGTGAGCCATGAGGGTGGCCAGTTCCGTGGTGGTAAGTTGGTTGAGATTCAGGGTAAATGCCCACTGCGTGGCCGCGAACATCACCCGCACTCGGGCTGTGCCGTCGTCGCCATAATCCACCTGGGCGCCGTCATTTGGCTCGCGAGTGCTGCTGACATCATGGGACAGGGTGGGGAAAGCACTCATGATCCAGACTCCAGGTAGTATAGCTTGCCGCCCCAGGTGATAGCTGTGCCTGGAGGCGGCATATAGTTGAGCAAGGGTGGCGCGAGGATGATATCCGGCAACCGGGACCGGCCCAGACTGACGGATGCCAGGCTCATTTCGACACTCTTGGTGGTGACGCGAATCACCTGATTGACGTAGCCCGTGAAAAGTAACACGGACTGCGCCGGGACGGCATTGGCCAGGTAGGCCCAGACGCTCACTGTCGCCTGTTCCAAAGCATCGCCTAAGACGATGGCGGAGGCGGCGTTATCGGTGTTGGGCATGAAAAGAGTCCAATCGGTGGGCGATTGGCGCTGAATACGGGCACCACCCAGCCAGGTTGCGCCGTCATGGGTGACCTCACCGCGCGAGGAATAGCGCAAGATGGCCGCGCCGCTGGTGAAAGCGACCAGGTAGCCTGGGGAGGTAACGGGCGCAGCGATGGCCGCCAGCGCGGCGCTGTCGAGGGTACGGGGCATCAGTAACCCGCCTCGCCGCCCAGGCTGGTAACGACGGTTTCAACTTCAATCCGGGAGGGGATGCTGGTGACCGCGGCGGCCAGGCTGTCCGTCGCTTGGGCCAGTGACGCGGCGGTGGCCTGCCGGGCATTCTCGGTGCGCTCTTGCGACTGCCGCAAGGCTTGTAGCTCGTCATTAAGTTGGGCGATGGCTGTACGCAGGTCTGCGCTATCGCCGGCTTCGCTCTGGATGAGGTTGTTGACGGCGACACCAGGATCGGTTTCCATGGCGCTGACGGGTTTAGGAGTGAGTATTCTGCTTAAGTTGCCAAATCCGTTCAACAGAGTCTTGTTGATCCAGCCAAGATTGTTCACCATCGCGGTTTTCTGACTCTCAACCGCCTTCACGACATCGCTGAGCTTTTCGGCCTTGGCGGCAATGATATCCAGCTTGAGATTACTCGCCTCGGCCATGGAGATTTGGCCATCGCCGTTGACATCGGCGATCTTGATTAAATCCTTGATTTGCGCATCCGTCATGATCCCCTTATAGGATTTCTGTAATTCCGAGAATGACAGTTGGCCATTCTTATCGGCATCAACCAGTCCGAACTTTTCGGATAGGCTATTCGCAACGGAGAGCACCACGGACTCGGCGGCGGTGAGGAGTCCGTCGCGGTCTTTGTCCAGCACATCAAAAATCTTTTTGACCCACGCCTCAGGATATTTGACATTGACCAGTGCTTTGAGCAGTTCGTCCTTTCCCAGCCGCTTGTCCCCAGAGGCATCTAAGCCGCTCACCACGTCGCGCAACGAGGTATAGAGGTTGAGCCGCACCGCCTCCAGCTTATCGATTAGCCCATCGCCGTTCTCATCGAGGAGTTCGTAGATAGCTTTAAGCTGCTTGTCATCCACCACGCCATTGAGTGCCGTGCGCAGCTCTTCAAGCGAGAGGCTGCCGTCCTTGTTCTTGTCGAATTTCTCAAAGAGCGGCGCCAGGTTGCTGGCAATTAGCAGTGGCAGTTGCTCCAGTGCGCCGATTTGCCCATCGCCGTTCTTGTCTAACACCGCCATCAGTCTGGCGATCTCCTCCTTACCTGCCAATGGACCCAGGGCGTCGGTAAGCTCCATCCCACTGATGGTTTTATCGCGGTTGCTGTCAAAGTTGGTATAGCCCTTGCCCATTTCGCGGGCCAGGGCGGTCAACAGGGCGGTGTTGAAGTTAGGCGTGGCGATTGGTTTGCCATTCTCATCCACCCGTTTCGCCAGATCCTCGGCGGCGTAGATCATCAGCATCATGGCGCGGGAAGCGTCGTCCCCCGCCTGGTCGAGTTCTTGCCGGCGTTGCATCGCCAGGGCTCCGGCCTCGTTGCCCAGGGTCTTGGCCAGTCGAATGTGGAGATCAGTCAAGTCAACTATCGGCCCTTTGATTTTCGAGATAGAGTCGGCCAGTTCGGGGAAAAGCAGCTTTAGCTCATCCAGGTGGCTGCCCAGGATAGCCATTTGCTCCGTGGTCAGCTTACCGGATTTATAGAGCGCCAGCAGGGCGTCTTTGTTGGCTGGCAGGGTCATGCCCCACTTTCTGAAGATATCGGTCATCTCCGCCATCGCTTTTTTGGCTGGATCGATTGGATCTATCCAGTTAGTGAATTTCTCCTGTGAATCAAACAGCGCATCGAATGCTGGACCGAGTTGCATCATGGCGACATAGGCAGCGCGTCCGGCTTCGGTGGTGAGATCCAGCCCCTCAACCAAGTCCATGAAGGCTTCGCGGTCGGTGGGGATAACGAGGGATTGCCCCAGTTCCTTGAACGTGCGGTCTATCTCTTGCTGGGCGGCATGAGCCTGATGGGCGAATATCTTTTGTGGTCCGAAAAACTGCTCGGCATAAAACGATTGGAGCTGCAAGAGTCCCTGCATACCGATTCCGGCTGCGTCGGCGGCTGCGGCCAGTTGGTTGGCGACATCAATAAATGCTTGCCCAGTGGCGCCAATCTTGAACCCAGAGAGGGTCATGGCGGCGTCGAGGCCGGTCAGGTTGAGGGCCATGCGGCCAATAGCTTCGGCGGTGGTTTCGCCGGCTTGCTTCATCGTGTTGGCGTAATCTACTAACTTCAGAGCGTTGCCCAACGTGTCCTTATTATCCAGCCCCAACCGAGTGCCCATCTCCTGGCCCTGGAAGGCTTCGGCCATACCGACTGCGGCCTTAGCCGCCAGCATACCGCGCTCGATCTGGTTGGCCATATCCTCCATGGTGCCCTGCAAACTGCCGACTACGCTGGACATGACGACGGCAACGGCGTCTCCGGTGGCGGCGGCGTGCTTGATGATATCGGTGAAGGCAATCTGAAGCGCCTGCTCGGCATTGGCCGCGTAATTCATCAAGCCATTTTTCCCCCAGTTTTCCATACTCGCTTTCTCCAAGGATGCCTTGACCGCGGCCTCCACGTCCTTTCCGTAAAAGTCGGCCATGGCCTGGGAAACCTTGGCGAAGCCTTCTAGCAGAGCCCGTTGTTCCTCTGGGTCTACATTCGCGGTCCCCATATCATTCATGCCAAACGTCAGGCCAAAGGCCCCTTTTACGCCTAATCCGCCCTCGAATTGATCGGTGCGCCCGGTGGTGGTCGCGCCATAGGCGCCGTATCTGGGTTCCTGGTCTTTGAAATACTTGTTAAGGATCAAGGCGCCAGCGGCGACCAAGGGGAGCGCATAGGCCGCGATCACGCCCGCGCCAGCGGCGGCGCCCATAGCGGAGCCGCTCGTGGCCGCGCCCCATGCGGTGCCAATCGTTGAGAACATGTTTGTTGAAAACATGCCCATGACGCCTTCAGCGACACCGCTCAAGAAGGTGCTCCCCAGTTGGAATGCGGTAGAAAACATTGAGCCGATGGGCGAAAGGAGCTGAAGCCGCCAAGTACATTCCCCGCTGGCGGCCTGGCCAGCGGCGCCCGCGACGCTTGAGCCGCCCACCATGCTGGTGGTGATCGCCACCACCAGGGGTTTCGTCAGCAGGGCGTGAGCGACTTCCGCCAGCCAGGATAAGATGGCGTTTTTCAGGCTTTCCAGGGTGGTCTTGGTGCCGCTGAATAGGTCTTTCCAAAGGCCGGCGAAGGTGTCATCAATCCTTTTTACAGCATTCTTCCAGACTTCGGACCAGGCGTTGGCGTCCTTACCGTTTTTGGCTTGCTGCTCCCCAAGTTCCTCTAGGGCGACCTTGGCCCGTTCGGCGGCGGGACCGCCTTCGGCAATGATCTTGTTCAGGGCGTCACTGTCTTCCTTTAAGGTGCGCGCGGCGGCGCCTTCTCGATCATACTTATCAATCAAGTCTTCAGCAGCATTGCCGGCGGTGTCATAGTCCTTTTTGAGCTTTTTCAGCATCTCGCCGTATTCGGTGCCGGTGATGTCGCCCTTGGCCATGGCTTTGTCTAAAACGGCGGTTGCCTCGGCCAGGTTTTCAGCGTCATCGCGGGCGGGGAGGTATTTCTTGATGAGGGCATCAAGCTCGCTGGCGTATTTATTGGCGGCCTTGGCGGCGGTGTTGTTGGCCGCGCCCGCGCCTTTCGCTGCGGCCGCGCCGGCCTTGGCGCCGGCGCCTGCTTTGCCATGGGCGCCGGCCAGGTTAGCCTGCTCGAAGGCGTGGAGCTTGGCGGCCATGGCGGCTTTGGCATTATCAGCCGCTAATTCGCGCTCAAGCTCGGCGTAATCGCTTTCCACCTGATTGACGGCGCGGATGTTATCGGCTTTCTTGGCGATTTCCTGGCTGGCGGCGGCGATCCCGGCGGCAGCGCGCTTGCCGGCTTTCGCCAGCATGTCGGTGTATTTCGCTTCGTCCGCCAGTCCTTGCTTGAGGCGATCAAAGTTAAAACCCGACTCCAAGGTCATGGCTATCTCGCCGGCTAGGACGCCAGCCGAGCGACCAATCCAGCGGAACAGGTTCATGACGTAGTTGACGGCGCTCGAGGTCGCGGACATTAGTCCCGACATGGTACTTATCCGCGCGGACAAGACGGCGCTCGCCATGTGGCGATAAGCGACAACACTGTTAAAGACTCCGGCGACGTAACCCGAGAAGGTATCCCAGACGGCCCCGGAATAACTGGCGGTCGTCTCCCACACTGCGGACACCGTAGCCCCGACCGTCGTCGTCGTCTGGCCGATGGTGATCGTTTCATCGCGTAGGGTGTACAGGACGCCAATCAGGGCGCCGATGCCGGCAATGGCTAGGGTTATCGGGTTGGCCAAGAGGATCGCCGTAAAGACGCCCCACACGCCCGTAGCGATGCCCACAGCGGCACTAAGCGCGGTCATCAAGCCAATGGCCCCGCCGATGGCGCCCGCCGTGGCCGCGATAGCGGTGGTGGTGTCTGACCAAACGCCAGTCTTCAGTTCGTTGTAGGTGGTGGCGATGCTCGCACCCAGGCTGGTCATGGTGCTCCCGAAGGCGCTGGCCACCCCATTGGCCCCGGTCATCCCCTCGCCCAGGCTGGCGATACCACTGCTAACATCGTTGAGCACGGCGATGACTCCTTGCGTCAGGCCGGTGTCGCCCATTTTTACCCAGAATTGATCCCAGGCATCGCCCAGGTTGGAGATTGAGCCCTCCAGGGTCTTGGCTTGACGTTCCATGCCGCCGGCAAACTGGACATTGCCAATGTCCAGCAGGTACTTTTCGATGGCCTGTGCGTTGTTGCCAATGGTGGTGGTGACACCTTGGAAGGTGAGTGATACCTCGTCGCCGTTTTGTTTGGCCTTGATGCCAAACTCCTTGAGCCGCTCAAACTCGCCCGTGGCCGCATCCGCGACCGCCTCGATCATCTGGTTGAGGCTCTTGCCCATGGCGCCCGCCGTGTTGCCATAGCTGGTGAGCGCGGCCATTGAAGGGTCTAGGCCCATTGACTTCAGTTTAATGAACCCCTGGACCGCTTGCTCCAGGCTATAGGGCGTCTGGGCTGCGAAGCCTTGGAGCACTTCCCATGCGGTGGTGGCTTTTGCGACTGACCCCGTGACGGTCTCCAGGCTGGCGCGTAATAGCCCCGCTTCACGATTGGCCGACATAAATGACGACGCCAAGGCCGAGACAGACAGGGCCGCCCCTGCCGTCATCGCCAGGCCGCCAGGGGAGCCCGCCAGGCTGGCCATGGCGCCATCCGCCCGCCTGGCCGCTGGCTCGATGTTACCCAAGGCCCCTTGGACCTGCCGCAGCCCCACGATGGCGGCGCTACCATCGGCATTGATCCGCAGTTGGACGGTAAGGGGCCCACTAGCCATGACTGATTCTCTCCCGGGTGTTGGGATGGGGTTGGACCGGCGCCTTGGGGGCTTTGGCGCGCTTCTCGCTCATGATGGCCAGGAACTCCCGCTCCATGATCTGCACGTCGTCGAACAGCCGCGGGGGATCGCCCCGCAACTGCATCGCCGCTTGCACCCCGGCATAGTCGAGCCCAGTGGGTGTGCCGTCCATGCCGGCGCGCTGCCATTGGGTTTCGACCGCCAGGAAAAGATCGACGCTGGCGACGTTCTCAGGCCACAGTTCCACGGCTTCACAACAACCGCACCAGGTGTGCTCGCCGCGCCCTTCCATACAGACGCGGCAGGTGTTAAGACCCTGGCCAGGGGTGGCGTCATGGCGCCACCGCAGCCAGGCCATCAGTTTTTTTGGCGACCATTGTCGTCCAGGGTGGTCAGGGCCTCGCGTACTGCCTTGACGATCCAGGAGCCGAGATTGAGCAACTGGCGCAGGGCGTCGGGCGAGTAGGGTATGGGCTGGCCGTCGGCATCACCGATATCGCCCCAGTCGGTCACCCTGGCGACGATGGCATCCAGGTCCTTGGTAATGGCCTCGGGGGTGATTGACTCAGCCACCGCCACAAAGCGCCCGAGCATGGCATCGGCGCCCTCGATGGCGCCACTGGCGGCGTCTTCCTGGAGCCGGGCGATGTGCTCGGCCAGGGCCTCGTGCTTGCGCTGGGCGTTTTCGGTGTGGGTGATGAGCCGCACCCGCAGCTTGATGCGCTGCTCGCCGTCGGGATCGGGCAGTTTGACGGTGAGCCAGGATTGGCGATCGGTTTGAATTTTGAACATGGTCAGTGTCTCGCAGGTCAGTGGAAAGAGTGGTCAGTGAAAGCGGCCGGTACGCTCGTGGAGCAGGTAACGAACTCTACCCTGCGACTGACGCGCGGAGATGCGGTTTAGCTGATGGTGGTGGCGGCCTGGGCGTTCTTGAGCGCCGACCACCAGGGCTTATCGGTGGCACCGGACTTATAGCCCGTAAACTCAAACGTCACCTCGACGCCGCCGGGGCTGCTGATGGCCGGGCTGGCCAGGGCCAGGCGGGCGTGGTCGAGCTTGATGGACAGGCTTTCGTTACCGGCGGATCCGAGGCCGTCGCCGCGACTCATGAGGAGTTCCAGGGTGGTATCGGTGCCCGCCATGGCCGCATCGACCAGGGTAAAGGCCTCGAACAGGGCGGTAATGGATCCGGTGACCTCGGCGAAGCCCTCGGGGATATCCTTGCGCACCCCGCCACCACCGATGCAATAGCGGTCGCCGTCCAGGGTGTTGTCGATGGCGATGCTGGCCTGTTTGACGCAGGTAGTGCTCGCCCCGCCGACCAAGACGGTGCAATCGCTGGAGGCGAAGCCGGTATGGCCGGCATCCTGCTGGGCGGCGTCGAGTGGGGCGCTGGCGATGGCGTAGTTAGCGCCTTGTAGGGACATATTGAGAGTGCATGGGCCTTCGGTGGGGATGTCGAATGTGGCCTGGCCGATGCGACAGCCCAGGAAGTGTTCGACCTTGCCGGTTAGGCCCGCCGGGACCCAGTTCTTTTCGACGATGAGGCCGACTGGGAGGGTGCCGGGGCGGAAGGTATGGACGTAGGGGTCGGCGCCAGTGGTGGTGGGCGCGCCGATGGCATGGCGCAGATAGAAGCCGACCTGCTCGGGGCTGACCTCGATATTGAGGCTGCCGGATACGTCCAAATTACCGATCAGGGGCAGGGCGCGCGAGCGGTCGCCGCTGATGGTGTTGGGCTGCAGTAGATTGCGCGAAGCGACCAGGCCGCATTCGGTGAAATAGGCCTTGCGCCCGCTGGTGACGCCGGAGCTGGACTTGTAGGTTACTTCGTCGTAAACGCCGACGACGACGGCGGAGCCGGTAACGGACATTGCTTAATCCTCGATGGGGGTAGATGGGGCGGAAGTCGCCGGGATCGGTTCGGCGGTGACGAAGCCGCGCGGTGCTAGGCGAGCGGCGGTAGCGGCGTCCACGGCATAGACTTCGTCCACCCGGTAGGGGCCTAAGGCCCGGCAGTCGGTGCGGCGGTTGATGATGTGGACTAGGGTGGGTGACTTGGACATGGCGGCCTCAGGCGGTAAAGGGCGTAGCGATACGCAGGTGGTGCAAGCGGCTCGGCGGCGTACCGCCAGAGGCCGGCCTCTTTCGGCCAGCAGTCGATCGCTGACGGCGGTGACCGGCTGGCAGTTAGTGGGCGCCAGTCCAACAAGGCGGCGCAGGCGGTCCCATGAGGGCGACGGCGCCATCCGGTCCCCACAAGTGACGGCTGACCAGGGACACGCTCAAGGCGATGGTGCGCTCCTGGCACACAGACTGGGCGTGGAGGGTGGTGGCAGCGAAGCGCGAGCCGGGATAGGCCAGCAGCAGGGCGCCGACTGGGTGATTAAGGCGATAGTCCTCCGGCCGGGCAGGAAAAAGCTCTACGATTAAATCTGGAAAATCGTCAATTAGGCGCGCCTGGGCGGCATCGATAAAGTCTTGGGTGGCGAGGGCCATCAGTAGCTCGCCAGCTTGTCAGCGGTGAACAGACGGGCGGGTGCCGTAACCTGGAAGCGTCCGCCAGCAATAGCAGTCTCGCTGGGGGCGGGGAGATCCAGACTCAGCTTGCCGTCGCGTACCGCATCCAAGGCGTCCAGGGCCTCTTGAGCTGCGCTGACCACCGCGGGCGGCAACTCCTGCCCTTCCGGTCGGCGGCGATACAGCCACAGGCGCGACAGGGCGAGGCTCCAGTCCTTGATCTCACGCGGGACGCTGGCCAGTGGCAGGGCGTAGCGTTGGCGCAGGCGAGCATCAATCTGAGCATCGGCATAGGCGCGGGATTCGGCCAGGATGTCGTAATCGGGTTCGGTGGCTTGGACATCATCCGCTGATAACTGGATCAGGATGCGTTCATCACAGAGGATGTATTGCTCGGCTTCGGTGGTGTAGCTCATTCCTGATTCCACTCACTGCAGTGCAAGGCATCAATGCGGGCGGTCAGGTCGTTGTCCGCTTGGATGCGTTCCGCTTTCTCACGGGCGCCGTCGTCCGCCGTGTAGCGGGGACCGACTTTGGCGAAATAGGTAAGATTGAGTACGGCGCCCGCCAGGATGATAGTGAAAGCTAAAATTCCATAAAACACGGAGCGGTAAATGGTCATCACGATAAATGCTCTCTTATCCAAATTTCGACGGCGTTCCACACCAATATAGTCCCCACCAATCCCCCGCCGATCCACGCCAGTACACGTTTGGTTGTCGAGAGCCATCGATTCGTCTCCACTAATTGCCGCAAGTCGGCCTCGGCGGAATAATACCAGGCGGATTTTGCTGAGTCGTTTTGCATCCATTCGCAAAATTTTCCGATCTCTTCCTTGATATCCGCGATCTCATGCGCGTTATGCACGCGGGTATCGACCAACTCCCGTGAGAGGGCCGCTAACTGCAACTCCAACTGGCGCAAGTGCGCCATGGCATCCAGATGATCCTGGCGGCGGTCGTCAGCAACAGCCACTAGCCAGGCCTGAGTGGAGGGTGAGCGCCAGCAGGGTGCCCGCTAAGAGGCCATGGACGAAGATGGCGCCATAACGATAGACGATGAGGCGGAGCTTGGCCATTGGCTTATTTCTGAAAGGTTCCCGTGCGATTAAACAGCCCAACGAGCACGCCGATGGTGGTTTCAATCAAGGCCACAGGATGCCAATCTGGCCATTTGCCGCCCATGATGGTCCTGATAGCCGCCAGCTTTGCTCACCTTTGCCTTGTCCAGGGATGGCTCTCCGATAGCCTTGATAGCCGATAATGGCCGGCAGGAGTGCAACACATCGGACAGTTGGGAAAACCAATTCATTTCAGTACTTCCTGGCATTTGATGCCGTAGGTGAAATCTGATGGACTAATAGCCAAACGGTCCGGACGATTGAGTATCCTGGCCGTCGGCTGGCAGTGGATTGGGGCTTGGCAGGCGCATAGACTGGCCATTGACGCGAGCAACGAGAGACGGATCAACGGCGGTAGCCTGAGATGGCGCCGTACCCCATGCCGCCAGTACCAAGCCCGCCAATTCCGCCAGATGCAGCAGTAT